>JBBRSD010000005.1:0-203985 GCA_038245725.1 Coriobacteriia bacterium
CGACCTCGAAGACGCTTTCCGGGCTTGCAGTGGACGGATCGTTCTCCTTCACGCTGACCGCCTCTGACGTCAACGGCAACGTCTCGGCCGCAACCGCAGCCGCGTCCGCCACCGCCAACGACGAGATCGCACCTGACGCCGTCACGCTCTCGGCCACCGACCACGCCGCCGATCAGGGTGGCGCCATCGACATCAGCTGGACCGCCGCCACCGCCGCCGACACCGCCGGCTACAAGCTCTACCGTGACGGAGCCCAGATCGCGGACCTCGCCACGCTGAGCTTCTCCGACACCGCCGCCGGCTCCGCGACCCGCAGCTACACCGTGCGTGCCTACGACGTCTCCGGCAACCTCTCCGACGTCTCCAACGCAGTCGCGCTCAAGGCCGCAGACAACCTCGCACCAGCCGTGCCCGCGGGCCTCACCGTCGCAGACGTCGCCGCCGATCAGGGCGGTGCGCTCAAGGTCACCTGGTCTGCCAACGCCGAGCCCGACCTCTCCGGCTACACCCTCTACCGCGCCACCTCCGAGGCCGGTCCCTACACCAAGCTCGCTGACGTCGCTGGCACCACCTTCACCGACACCGACGCGGCCCTCGGCACCACCTACTTCTACGCGGTGAGCGCCTCTGACGCCGTCAACGAGTCAGCGAAGTCCGGCGCCGTCTCTGGCTCCTCGGCAGACAACGTCGCACCCGACGCGCCTGCCGATCTCCACGCCGCAGACGTCACCCCCGATCAGGGCGGCTCCATCTCCGTCGACTGGTCGGCCAACACCGAGTCCGACCTGGCCGGCTATGCCGTCTACCGCGCAACGACTCCGGGCGGCCCGTACGCTCAAGTCGCCCTCACGACCGTGCCGACCTTCGTCGACACCGGCCGCACCGACAACGCGTCCTACTACTACGTGGTCACCGCGTCCGACGCGTCGCACAACGAGTCCGCGCGTTCGGTCGAAGCGATGGGGTCCTCGAGGGACAATATCGCGCCGGCTCCGCCAATCGGACTCGGCGTCAGTCTTGACCCGGCCGGCGGAGCTGTGACGCTCTCGTGGACCGCCGTCAACGGCGCAGCCAGCTACAACGTCTACCGCGACGGCGCGCTGCTCCACGCAGGGCTCACGCAGCCCAGCTACCGCGACGCCGGTCTAACCAACGGCCAGCACTACTCCTACGCAGTCACCGCCCTCGATGGTGCCGCACCCGCGAACGAATCGAGTCCCTCGGCGGCCGTCGATGCCATGCCGTTCATTCCTGCGGCAGCTCCGAAGAACGTCACGGCCGTAGACACGGCCAGCGACAACGGCGGTTCGATCGATGTCGGCTGGGATGCGAACAACGACGGCGCCGTCCGTTACGGTGTGCGCCTCTTCCAGCAGGGCGTACAGGTCGGTTCGACCAAGATGGTCACCGCCACCGTCGGGCCGCGCATCGGCGTCTCGATCACGGGGCTCACGAACGGGCTGGCCTACACCGCGTCCGTCTCGGCGTTTGATGCCATGGGCACGGAGTCGCAGGCAACGCCGGCCGCAGCCGCTGCCACGCCGGTCAATGATCTGCCGCCCACGACGCCTGTCGGGCTCACTGCGCAGGACGTGCCCTTCGACCAGGGCGGCCACATCTCCGTTTCCTGGACGCCCCTCGCCGATACGGACCTCGACCACTTCGTTGTCTATCGCTCGACGAGTGCGGCCGGGCCGTTCGTCTCGATCGCGCAGACGTCCAGCGCCACCTTCGTCGACGGATCCGTCACCGACGGGCTGTCGTACTTCTACCGAGTCACAGCTGTCGACACCGCCGGCAACGTTTCAGGTACCAGCGCCACCGTTCAGGGGGTCTCGAGCTCAGGGCTCGTCCCCGGCAGCGCAACGCGTATCGAGAACACCGACTCGAGCATCGCGTACACCGGTGTGTGGTTCCAGCTCACCGGCGGAATCTACACGGCCGCAAGTGGCGGCTCGGTCAAGCTGACCCAGATGACCAACGGCTTCTGCACTTACACGTTCACTGGTAGTCAGATCACGTGGATCACGCTGGCTGGCAAGGGCCAGGGCATCGCCAACGTCTACATCGATGGTGTTCTGGACAAGACGGTCGACTGCTACGACGCCTCCGCAGACTACGTCTGGCAGTCGGCTCGATACACCAAGACGTTCCTGGCAGGCGGCACCCACACCATCAAGATCGAGGAGTCCGGCTTCAAGAACCCGCTTTCCACCGGCTACTACGTGGACGTCGACGCCTTTGACGTGGCTGTCTTCGTCGACACCGAGGCGCCCAGCGCGCCGGCGTCGCTCTCGGCTTCGGGCGTGGGCCTGACAAGCATCGCGCTGTCGTGGGCTCCCTCTTCCGACAACGTAGGTGTCACCGGCTACCGCATCGAGCGCTCGAGCGATGGCGGCTCGACATGGTCGCAGGTTGGGACCTCGACGGCCACGAGCACGACCGACACCGTCCAGCCTCTCAGCATCTACTACCGCTACCGCGTACGCGCCTTCGACAAGGCCGGTAGCCTCTCGGGCTACTCCCCGATCGCAGCCGCGACCACGATGGTCGACACCGAGGCCCCAACGGCTCCTACGTCCTTCGTGGCATCCGCCACGGCCTTTAACAGAGTTGCTCTCACGTGGGCTGCGTCGACCGATAACCTCGGCGTGACCGGCTATCGCGTTGACCGCTCGTCGGACAATGGCGCGTCGTGGTCGCAGATCGGCACGTCGACTGCGCCCAGCTACGCGGACACCACCGCGCACGACGCCACCACCTACAACTACCGAGTTCGCGCGAACGACGCTGCGGGCAACCTCTCGGCGTACTCGAACGCGGCGACCGTCACCACACCGATCGACCCGGCGAAGGACCTCCTCCCGCCGAGCGTCCCCACCGGCCTGATCACCTTCCCGCAGTACCGCTCGATGAGCGTCACGTGGACAGCGTCGACCGATGACGCGGCGGTGATGGGCTATCGGCTTGAGCGGTCCACAAACGGGGGTTCGACCTGGACTCAGATCGCCGACACGGGATCGACGGGCTTCAAGGACACCGGGCTTGCCGATGCCTCCACGTACTCGTACCGCGTTCGCGCCTACGACGTAGCGGGCCACCTGTCAGGCTACTCGGCCGTCGTCACCGCTCAGACTCCCGTCCGTATCGAGAACACGGACGCGAGCGTCAACTACAGCGGCACGTACTCGCTGGTAACAACGAACGCGGCAAGCGGAGGCTCGCTCAAGTCCGCCTCATCGGCGAACGCGTCGAGCACCTACACGTTCGTGGGCACGCAGATCAGCTGGATCTCTATGGCTGGCAAGACCCAGGGCATCGCCAAGGTTTACATCGACGGCGTTCTCGACGCTACCGTCGACTGCTACGCATCGGCTGACGCGTGGCAGGCGAACATGTACACGAAGACGTTCGCCACACCGGGCACACACACGATCAAGGTTGAGAACACGGGGACGCAGAACCCGTCGTCGAGTGGCTCCAACACCGCGATGGATGCCCTCGACGTGGTCGTCTTCCACGATACCCAGGCGCCCACGACACCCTCTGGTCTGACCGCCACGGGCACCGGAGCGCGCAACGTGGCGCTCTCGTGGACCCCTGCGACCGACGACATGGGTGTGACCGGGTATCGCATCGAGCGCTCACCTGACGGTGGCGCGACGTGGGCCCAGATCGGGACGTCGACGTCGACGACCTACGCCGACGCCTCGGGCCAGCCTCTTACGACCTACACGTACCGCGTCCGCGCAAACGACTCCTGGGGCAACCTCTCGGACTACTCGGCCACGGCCGCTGCAACGACGCAGGCTGACACCGATGCACCCACGACGCCCGGAAGCCTCGTGGCTATCGCTACGACCTTCAGCAAGGTGACGCTGAACTGGACCGCTTCCACCGACAACGTTGCCGTGACCGGGTACCTGGTCGAGCGCTCGCAAGATGGCGGCGCGACGTGGACCCAAGTAGGGATCGCACCGTCGCCCAGCTTCGCGGACACGCCGGTCATGGACCGCACCACATTCACGTACCGTATTCGCGCAACCGACGGCGCGGGCAACCTGTCGGGTTACTCGGCGACCGCTAGCGCCACAACGCCGCTCGATCCGTCCAAGGACATCACTCCGCCAACCGTGCCGACGGGCCTCGCTGTGTTCTCGCAGTTCCGTTCGCTGCGCGTGACGTGGACCGCCTCGACCGACGACATCGGCGTGGCCGGCTACAAGCTCGAGCGCTCGGCAAATGGTGGTTCGACCTGGACTCAGATCGCCGACACCGTGTCGACGGCCGCCACTGACACCGGACTCGCCGATGACACGACCTACCAGTACCGTGCGCGCGCCTACGACCAGGTCGGCCACTTGTCGGCCTACTCCGTCGTAGCCTCTAGCCGCACGGCCGTGCGTATCGAGAACACCGACACGAACATCGCCTACACCGGCGTCTGGTACCAGCTCACGGGCGGTACGTATTCTGCAGCCAGCGGCGGCTCGCTGAAGCTGACGCAGATGACCAACGGGTACTGCACGTACCAGTTCACCGGCACCCAGATCACGTGGGTTACGCTAGCCGGCAAGAACCAGGGCATCGCGAACGTCTACATCGACGGCGTGCTCGACACCACCGTCGACTGCTACGACCCTGCCGACTACGTTTGGCAGGCGGCGCGCTATTCCAAGACGTTCCCGACTTCCGGCACGCACACCATCAAGGTCGAGCAGGGTGGAACGAAGAATCCGCTGTCGGCTGGTTACTACGTCGACGTCGACGCCTTCGACATCACGCACTAGCGTTCGACCAGCAAGCTGCCCCACGAGGGCCCGCCCTCCCGGCCGAGAATCGCGCCGGGGGAGCGGGTCCTCAGCACGTGAGCCGCGGCGCGCCAAACGGTTGCAGTAATATGGCATGAATGTCATATTACTCGTATGAAATTCACCGAGCTCCTCGACATCATCGGTGACGAGCCGCTGTTCACGTCCTCACTCCTTCGAGCAGGCGACGTGGACTCCGTCGATGTCGCGAGCCAGCTGTCACGCTGGGTCGCAGCCGGCAAGCTGCTCAGCCTGCGGCGGGGCGTCTACGCAGTGGCCGCGCCCTACCGTCGCCGAGAGCCGCACGCGTTCGAACTCGCCAACGTCGTCATGCGACCCTCGTACGTGAGCCTGGAGTCCGCGCTCAGCTTCCACGGCCTCATCCCCGAGGCGGTGTTCGTCACGACGAGCGTGACGACAGCTCGGCCGTCGACGTTCGATACGCCGCTTGGCCGGTTCGACTTCCGTCACATCTCGCCGGAACTCTTCTGGGGCTACACCGAGCAACGCCTCGCCAGAGACGGAGCCCGCCGGATGGCGCTCGTCGCCCGGCCGGAGAAGGCGCTGCTGGACCTCGTCTACCTGCGCGCCGGAGCAGATGCCGAGACGTTCCTACGTCAGCTGCGGATCGATCGCCTGGAGATGCTCGATCTCGACGTCCTGGCGCGCGACGCAGAGCGCGCCGGCAAACCCAAACTGCGCCGGGCCGCGCGCACCATCGCGGAGATGGCCTCTCGGCAATCGGGGGAGTGGGTGGCGCTGTGAAGGACCGCGCGCTTGAGATCGTCGCGTCGCGCCCCGCCGCCGCAGATGGCCGCAACGTGCTCAGGGAGTACCTGCAGTCCAGGATCCTCGGGCAGATGCAGGAGGCGGGCGCGTTCATTCCCCTCGCGTTCACGGGTGGTACGGCACTGCGCTTCCTCCACCGGATCGCGCGCTTTTCCGAGGACCTCGACTTCACCCTGGAGCGTGGCCGAGAAGACTTCGCGTTCCGCAGCCTGGTTGAGCGCATCGAGCGCGGTCTCGGCCGCGAGGGGTACTCCACCAGCGTGCGGCTCAACGAATCCGCGGTGGTCGTCAAGGCGATGATCGGCTTTCCAGGTCTGCTCGCTGAGGCCGGGCTTTCGGCGCACACCGACGAGGCGCTGCGGGTGAGGCTCGAGGTCGACACGAACCCGCCCACTGGGGCCGTGCTGGCCGTCACGATGGTGAACCGGTTCGGGCCGCTGCGACTGCAGCACCACGATGTGGCTTCGCTGCTCGCCGGCAAGATCGCCGCGGTTCTCGCTCGCGAGTACACGAAAGGCCGCGACCTCTACGACCTCATGTGGTACCTCTCACAGGAGCCGCGACTCGAACCCAACCTCGGGCTCCTGCGCAACGCTTTGCTGCAGACAGCCCCGGCGCTCGCCGAGGATGCCGCGACAGACTGGCGCAGCGCGCTTCGACTGCGGCTCGCCGCCGTCGACTGGGAGGAAACCCGTCGCGACGTCGCGCCCTTCCTCGAGCAGGCCCGCGACCTCGAGCTGATCGAGCCGGCAACGTTCGAGCAGCTTCTCGGATAGCGGGTGCGCGAGCGCCGCCGGACGGTTAGCATGGTTGACTGACGTGCTTTGACTGCGCAGCTTGGGAGTTCGCATGGATCTGCAAGGCAAGAAGGTCGTCGTCACCGGAGCCGACGGGTTCATCGGCAGTCATCTGACCGAGGCGCTCGTGGCGCTCGGGTGCGACGTGACGGCGTTTTGCTACTACAACTCGTTCAACTCGCTGGGGTGGCTCGACACCATCCCCGCCGAGACGACCTCGCAGCTGCGCGTCTTCATGGGCGACGTGCGCGACGGAAACGGCGTGCGCGAGTCGCTTCGCGGGGCAGACGTGGTCTTTCATCTCGCCGCGCTCATCGGGATACCGTTCAGCTATCACTCGCCCGACAGCTACGTCGACACGAACGTGAAGGGGACGCTCAACGTCCTCCAGGCCGCGCGCGATCTCGAGCTCGAGCGCGTCGTCGTCACGTCGACCAGCGAGGTCTACGGCACGGCGCTCTACGTCCCCATCGACGAGAAGCATCCGCGCCAGGGCCAGTCGCCGTACAGCGCGACGAAGATCGGCGGCGACGCGATGGCCGAGGCGTTCTACAGGAGCTTCGACCTGCCGGTCGTCACCGTGCGCCCGTTCAACACGTACGGTCCGCGCCAGTCCGCGCGCGCGGTCATCCCCACGATCATCACGCAGCTGCTCGCGGGCGCCGCCGAGCTCAAGCTGGGCTCGGTCACGCCCACGCGCGACCTCAACTACGTCGCCGATACGGTCGCCGGCTTCATCGCGCTCGCGCAGTGCGACGCCGCGGTCGGCCGAGACGTGAACGTGGGCAACGGCCGCGAGATCTCCGTAGGCGACCTCGCCGAGAAGCTCATCGGCCTGACCGGCGCCAGCGCGCGCATCGTCACCGACGAGGAGCGCCTGCGTCCCGAGAAGTCCGAGGTCGAGCGGCTGCTCGCGAGCAACGCGCTCGCCCGCGAGCTCACCGGCTGGGAGCCGCAGGTGACGCTCGACGAAGGGCTGCAGCGCACGGTCGACTGGTTCAGCGACGAAGACAACCGCAGCCGCTACAAGTGGGACACGTACAATGTCTGATTCGCCAGCTGGCGACGCGGCTCCGACAGACCAGACCAAGCCATCCGCGGTCCGAATCCGCAGCTCGGCGTGGGTGTTCGCCGCGCAGATCGGCAAGACGGCGATGGCGATCCCGGTCGGTATCATCTTCGCGAGGACGTTGGGCGCGAGCGGCAAGGGCGCTGTCTCGGTCGTGCAGACGGTGGCCGCAGTCACCGTCACGCTGCTCAACCTCGGCATGCCGAATGCGGTCATGTGGCTCGCTGCGAAGGGCCGTGCGACCGGGCGCCAGTCGCTCAAGATGGGCGCGCTGTTCGCCGCCTCCATCATCGCCCTCGCGACCGCCGCAGTCTTCGCGATCGGCCCGGCGCAGGCAGCTAAGCTCATCGGTCTGGATAGCGTAACGCTGCTTGCCGTGGCGGTCTTTGCGACCGCTCCTTCGATGATCGCCTACTTCGAGGATGCGTACCTCGTCGGGCGCGGCGTCATTCGCAACACGCAGCTGACCGATCTGACCGCGCTAGCCATCCAGCTCGCCGTGTACGTCACACTCGCACTGACGCATCACCTGACGGTCGTCACCGCGGTCGCCGTCTGGCTGACGTTCACTGTCGCGGCTACCGCCTTCAAGGCGTATCTCGCTCTGCGCGGCGGTGGCGCGGAGCAGGAGTTCGGCGTCCGCCAGCTCTGGGCCGAGGGGCGCACCTACGGCCTGAAGGCGTGGCTCGGCTCGACCGTCAACCTGCTCTCGCTTCGTCAGGACGTCCTGCTCCTCGCGGCGTTCGCGGGCACCCGCGAAGTCGGCATCTACACCGTCGGCGTCGCCGCAGCGGAGCTCTCGTGGTACATCCCGAATGCCTTGCAGAGCGTGTCCACCGCGAAGTTCTCCGCCGAGGAGGACTCGCTCGAGCTGGCGCAGCGCCTCAACCGCTCGGTGTGGCCGTTCACGCTCGTGTTCAGCCTCGTCGTCTTCGCGTTCGCCGCGCCGCTGATCCCGCTCGTGTACGGTGCCACCTTCAAGGCGTCGATCCTGCCGCTGGTCTTCCTGCTGCCGGGCATTCTCGCGACCTCGATGTCGAGCTCGCTGTCCGCGTGGCTCTCCGGCCGGGGACATCCTGAGGACCCTGCGTTCGCCAACGTCGTGAACATGGTCGTCAACCTGATCGCCAACATCATCCTCGCGCCGCGGCTCGGTGCGCGCGGCGCGGCGCTTGCCTCGTCGATCTCGTACTCGGCCGCGACGGTACTCATCATCTGGCGGTTCCGCTCGCGCTCCGGCTCGAGTCTGGCCGAGACGCTCGTGCCGCGCGGTTCGGACTTGCGAGCGATGGCAGGTATCATGTCCAGAGCGGTGCAGCAGCGCCTGAAGCCGAACGAGAGGGTAGACGCGCAATGAGCTACAACGGTCCTGGCCTCAACGGGGCAAGCGTCCTGGTCACCGGGGGCACGGGCTCCTTCGGCAAGGCGTTCATCGCGACAGTCCTGGAGCGCTACCCGGACGTCGCACGGCTCATCGTCTATTCGCGCGACGAGCTCAAGCAGTTCGAGATGTCGCATACGTTCCCGGAGTCGAAGTATCCGGCCATCCGCTACTTCATCGGCGACGTGCGCGACGAGGCCCGTCTTGCTCGTGCGATGGAAGGCGTCGACGTTGTCGTGCACGCCGCAGCTCTCAAGCACGTGCCCGTTTGCGAGTACAACCCGTTCGAGGCGATCAAGACGAATGTCCTGGGCGCTCAGAACGTCATCGAGACTTCGATCAACGCAGGCGTGAAGCGCGTCGTGGCGCTTTCGACCGACAAGGCCGCCGCGCCCATCAACCTCTACGGCGCCACGAAGCTGTGCTCTGACAAGCTGTTCGTGGCCGCGAACAACTACCGTGGAAAGCGCGATATCCGCTTCTCGGTGGTGCGCTACGGCAATGTCATGGGTAGCCGCGGGAGCGTCATCCCGTTCTTCCTCGGCAAGCGCCACGAGGGCGTGCTGCCCATCACCGACGAGCGCATGACGCGCTTCAACATCACGCTGCAGGAGGGCGTCGAGATGGTGCTCAACGCCATCGACAACCAGTGGGGCGGCGAGCTCTACGTCCCGAAGATTCCCAGCTACTGCATCACCGACGTCGCCAAGGCGCTCGCTCCGAACGCGGAGCTCAAGATCGTCGGCATCCGCCCGGGCGAGAAGCTGCACGAGGACCTCATCACCGAGACCGACGCGCTCAACACCGTCGAGCTCGCCGACAGCTTCGTGATCCTTCCGGCGACGCCGCTGTGGGACGTCGACGAGTTCATGGCGGCGTTCGGCGGCAAGATGTGCCCCCTCGGCTTCCGGTACAACTCCGGAACCAATACCGAGTGGCTCTCCATCGACGACATTCGCATGCTTGTGATCGAGCACGTGGATTCGGACTTCGAGGTCTGACGTGATCCCTTACGGCCGCCAGTGGATCGATGACGACGACATCGCTGCCGTCGTCGAGGTGCTTCGCTCTGACTGGCTGACGCAGGGCCCGACGATCGAGGCATTCGAGGCCACTGTCGCCGAGAAGGTCGGCGCGAAGCATGCGGTCGCCGTCTCGAACGGCACCGCCGCGCTTCACCTGGCCGCGCTCGCCGCAGGCATGGGTCCCGGCGACGTACTCTGGACCTCGCCGATCACCTTCGTGGCCTCGGCGAACTGCGCGCTCTACACCGGGGGCTGCGTCGACTTCGTCGACATCGAGCCCGACACCGCGCTCATCGACGCCGAGCAGCTCGAACTAAAGCTCGCAGCAGCTGCCGAGACGAGCATCCTCCCCAAGGCGATTGTGGTCGTGCATCTCGCTGGTCAGCCTTGCGACATGGCGCGCATCCGCGCCGCGGCTGACCGCTATGGTGTGACCGTGATCGAGGACGCAGCACACGCGATCGGCGGCTCGTACGCGGGCATGCCCGTGGGCGCGTGCGAGTTCTCCGACCTGACGACATTCTCGTTCCACCCGGTCAAGGTCGTCACGACCGGCGAGGGCGGCATGATCACCACCAACGACGATGACCTCGCGCAGCGCCTGCGCCTCGGGCGCACGCACGGCATCACGCGCGATCCCGCGCTCATGACGCGCAACCCAGACGGCCCGTGGTACTACGAGCAGGTCGCACTGGGCTACAACTACCGCATGACCGACTTCCAGTGCGCGCTGGGTATCTCGCAGATGCGGCGCCTCGACGAGTTCGTCACCCGGCGAGCCCAGCTCGCCGCACGCTATGACGAACTTCTCGCGGAGCTGCCCGTGCGCCCGCTCGTGCAGCATGACGGCCGCACGAGCGGCTGGCACCTGTACGTGATCACTCTCGCTCCCGAGGCGACCCACTCGCGCCGCGAGGTTTTCGATGCGCTGCGCGCCGCGGGGATAGGCGTCAACGTCCACTACATCCCGGTGCACCTGCAGCCCTACTACCAGGCGCTCGGCTTCCGCCCTGGCGATTTCCCGCGGGCCGAGGCCTACTACGAGGCCGCGATCACGCTGCCGCTCTACCCGGCGATGACCGATGCCGATCAAGACGTGGTCGTCGCTGCACTCAAGGAGGCTCTTGCGTGAAACTCGCTCTCGGCACCGCGCAATTCGGCCTCGACTACGGCGTCTCCAACGCCGGGGGTCGCGTTTCGGCCGATGAAGTCTCGCGCATTCTCGACGCTGCCGCTGCCGCGGGAATCCGCGTGCTCGACACGGCGTGGGCGTACGGCGACGCGGAAGCGGTTCTCGGTGAGCTGAACGCGGCCGCGCGCTTCGAGATTGTGGCCAAGACCGCGCCGGCCGACGAGAACGGGTATCGCGGAGTCGCCGCCGAGGTGGGCGAGTCCCTCGCGCGACTTGGGGCGATGCCGCTGTACGGGCTGCTCATACATCGCGCGAGCGACCTGCTTGGCGAATACGGCCCGAAACTGGCCGAGATGCTCAAGCGGTTCAAGGCGAACGGCGCGGTGGAGCACATCGGGGTATCGGCGTACGACGCCGAGGAGCTATTCGCGGCGCTCGACGTGGTCGGCGAGGCCGATCTGGTGCAAATGCCCGTGAATGTGTTCGATCAGCGGCTCGTGAAGAGCGGAGCGCTCGCCGAACTCAAGAGCCGTGGCATCGAGATCCACGCGCGCTCGGCGTTTCTGCAGGGGCTGTTACTCATGGATCCGAGCACCGCGCCGACATACTTTGACCCCATCCGCGATCACCTTGTCGCCTGGCGTGCGTTCTGCGCGGAGCGCGACCTGACGCCTGTTGCGGCAGCTCTCGGCTTCGTGACTGGCCTGTCCGAGGTCGACCGCGTCGTCGTGGGCGTCGAATCAGCCGAGCAGCTCGCCGAGGTGGTCGCGTCCGCCGCACCGCTACCGACGGCGGATTTCGCGCAGTTCGGGCTAGGAGACATCGACATGATCGATCCCACGAGGTGGCCGAGATGAACCAGATCCAAGACGACGTCTTCTTCGAGAGTGAGGGTGACAGCTGGTTTCGGCGGAATCGCAGCGTGCTGTCACGCGAGGGTAAGTTCGACTGGCCGGTCGAGCTCATCGGCCTGTTGGGGGATCTCTCGGGCGTGCGCTCGGTAGCGGAGCTGGGATGCTGCAACGGGTACCGGCTTGACGAGCTGAGGCGCCGGCTGCCGGACGCGATGCGCTTTGCGGGGGTGGATGCGAGCGCCGACGCGGTTGCTGACGGCGCGGCGCTCTTCCCCGGGCTCGAGCTGCGGCAAGGGGTGCTCAACGACATCCCCATGGAGGGGCCATTCGACCTGGTTGTCGTCAACTTCGTGCTGCACTGGGTGGACCGCAGTACGCTTGCCCGCTCGATGGCTGAGATCGACCGGCTTGTGGGCGACTCCGGCCTCCTGGTGCTCGGGGACTTTCTACCAGACTTCGCGCAGCGGCGGGCGTACCACCACCTCGAGGGCGAGCAGGTCTTCACCTACAAGCAGGACTACGTGCGGATGTTCGAGGCGCTGGGTACCTACCGCGAACTCGCTCGCGTGACCTTCGATCATGACGCGCGAACCAGCTCCATCCAGAATGCCGGCTCCGGTTCGCGAGCGTTTTGCGCAGTGTTGCGCAAGTCGCTTGACGAATACTACCCGGTGGTCGGCTGATGATTCTCGGGGTGCTTCAGGCGCGCGTCTCGTCGACGCGGTTGCCCGGGAAGGTGCTGCTGCCGGTGCTGGGCGAGCCGATGATCGCGCGCCAGATCGAGCGCGTCCGCCGGGCGACGATGCTCGACGGGTTGGTCGTCGCGACGAGCATCGACCCGAGCGACCATCCGTTGGCCGAGCTGTGCCACCGCCTCGGAGTGGACTGCTTCCGAGGTTCGCTCGATGACGTACTCGAGCGGTTTCTCGGCGCGGTGCGAGGCAGGGGAGCCGACCACATCGTGCGTCTCACCGGTGACTGCCCGTTGGCGGATCCCGGAGTGATCGACGACCTCATCCGGCTGCATCTGGCCGGCGACTTCGACTACTCGACCAACGCGATACCTCCGACGTTCCCTGACGGCCTCGACGCGGAAGCGGCACGGATCTCCGCGCTTCAGCGCGCGGGCTACGAAGCGGCGTCGGGCACCGAACGCGAGCATGTGACGCAGTACCTAGTGCGGCACCCGGAGATCTTCACTCGCGGCACGCTCGAATCCGCCGAGGACTACTCGGCGATGAGATGGACTGTCGACGAGCGCGCTGACCTCGACTTCGTGCGCGAGGTCTATGCTGCTCTGTATCCGAAGAACCCGGCGTTCTCCTGGCGCGACGTGCATTCTCTGCTTGCCGCCAAGCCGGAACTCTCGACCATAAATACCGGCTTTGCCCGCAATGAGGGCCTTGCGAAGTCCGAGGCTGACGACCGACGTATGGCTGGGGGCGCACCGAATGTCTGAACGCTATGCAAAGTCCGAGGAGCTGCTCGCGCGAGCGCTGAAGACGATTCCGCTCGGAACGCAGACGTTCTCGAAGAGCCGGACGCAATACCCCTATGGCGTGTCGCCTTACTTCGTCACGCGCGGATCGGGCAGTCACGTTTGGGACGTGGACGGCAACGAGTACGTCGACTGCATCATGTCGCTCTGTGCGGTCACACTCGGCTACAACGACCCGGATGTCACGGCGGCGGTTGAAGCGCAGCTCGCAGACGGCGTCATCTTCTCGCTTCCGCATCCGGTGGAGATCGAGGCGGCCGAGCGGATCGTCGAGATGGTGCCGTGCGCGGAAATGGTGCGCTTCGGCAAGAACGGTTCGGATGCAACTACGGGTGCCGTGCGCGTCGCACGCGCATACACACACCGTGACCACGTGCTCATGTGCGGTTACCACGGCTGGCAGGACTGGTCGATCGGGACCACGGCGCGCAACGCCGGCGTCCCGATCGCCACCCAGGCACTTACCCACACTTTTGTCTACAACGACATAGAGTCGCTTCGGGCGCTCTTCGCCCAGTACCATGACGAAGTCGCCTGCGTGATCATGGAGCCGATGAACGTCGCATGGCCCGCGCCGGGCTTTCTCGAGGAAGTCGCGGAGCTTACGCGCGCGAACGGTGCGGTGTTCGTGCTCGACGAGACCATCACCGGCTTCCGGTTCGCCAACGGCGGGGCGCAGGAGTACTTCGGCGTGACGCCCGATCTCGCGACGTTCGGCAAGGGGCTCGCAAACGGCTATCCCGTATCCGCCGTGGCGGGCCGTGCCGACATCATGAAGCTCATGGAGGAGGTCTTCTTCTCCTTCACGTTCGGTGGGGAGACGCTCTCGCTGGCAGCTGCTGTGGCCACTCTCGACAAGCTCCAACACGAGCCGGTACTCGACGCAGTGGCTGCGACTGGCATGGGGCTCCTTGACGAGGTCGGCTCGAGGATTCGACGCCATGGGGTCGAGGAGTTCCTGAGCATTTCCGGACACCCAGCGTGGACCTTCCTTACGTTCGCCGACTGCGCTTGCACCTCTTGGGAGATCAAGACCCTCTTCATGCAAGAGATGTTGGCTCGAGGCTTCCTCACTTTGGGCAGTCACAACCTTAGCTATGCACACGGTCCAAGCGAGATTCGCGGGCTGTTGTCGGCCTACGACGAGGTCTTTCCGATACTGCTGGAAGCAGTGACGGCCCAAGATGTCACGGCGTTCCTCGACTGCGAAGCGCTGCAGCCGCTGTTCAAGGTCCGCTAGCGTGGACGTGACCCTACCCACGAAGGGGCAGCAGTCTAGAACCGTTGTCTTTCGCGCTGACGCCTCTTCGCGAGTTGGCTCGGGCCATGTGATGCGGTGTCTCACTCTGGCGGACGAGGTTCGAGCTCGCGGGGCGTGCACCTACTTTGTAGCGGTCGACTTGGAGCGCAGCCTCGAGGAACTCATCCGCGGTCGAGGCCATTCTGTGGTCAGGATTGCGCCGTTGGACTCGCGCCAAGATGCCCGGTTGACCCTGGAGTCCGCTCCCGAACGCGACTGTGTCGTCATGGATGACTATCACTTGGGAGAAGAGTGGGAGTTGCAGGCTCGGCTAGCAGGCGCGCGAGTTGTCATGCGCATCGATGACCTAGCGAACCGAGCATGCGCCTGTGATCTTTTGTTGGATCAGAACTACTTCGATTGCCCAATCGAACGGTACTCCAGCCTCCTGGGGCACCCCTGTCGGTTGATGCTGGGTCCCAAGTACGCGTTGGTGCAGGAGTCGTTCCTGCGAGCAAGGGCGCGTAGGAGAACGGGAACATGTCAACGCATTCTCGTCTACATGGGTGGTGGCTTCGTAGGTCAATCGACGTTGGCGATGGTTCAGATCGTGCGAGAGGCACTCCCTGACGTTTCAGTCGATGTTGTGCTGGGACACGCGGCGTCGGCTGGGGAGTTAGCAGAAGAGATTGTGTCAATGACGGATGTGCGCCTACACACGCGCACGGCCGACATGCCAGCTCTTGTCGAGGCTGCGGACCTGTTCGTCGGGGGTGCGGGTGGGAGCACATGGGAACGATTGTGCGCCGGGCTCCCTTCGCTTGTGGTAACAACGGCCGAGAACCAGCGAGCCCCCATCGAGGCGCTGGCGACCGTCGGAGCCGTGGTTGATTGCGGCGACTGGCGAGAGTCCGACCATGATCAGCTCGTCGTCATTGTCCGCGACCTGGTGGGCGATGGGCAGAAGTTGCTCCGGCTGTCCGAGTGCGGCAAGCGGGTCGTGGACGGCCGGGGTGCGAAACGCTGCGCAGATGCTCTACTCGCGCTAGATGATGGCCCGGCGAGCGTGAATCTGGTTCGGCTAGGGTTGGAGCATTCCTCGGCGACATACTCATGGCTGCAGGACGGTCAGCTTCGTCGAGACTTCCTGATGTCAGGAGAGGTTACGCGAGAGGGCAATCTCACCTATTTCGGCGAGTCACTGGCCGATTCGTCGCGCAGGGACTATGCGATACAAGTTGGCTCGACGCACGTTGGTAACGCGGGGGTCAGAGACATCGATTTTGAATCTCGAACTGGGGAGATGTGGCTCTTCCTCTGTCGTGACGCGCGCGGGCGCGGTATAGGCATGGCGGCCGGCTCAGCTCTGATAGATGACGCCATCCGGTGTCTTCGACTGGAGAAACTGAGTCTTCACGTCGGCGACTTCAATGAGGCGGCAATCAATATGTACACGCGGTTGGGATTCGTGTTCGTTTCGGACGTCAGTCACACCGCGCCGTGGGACGGCCGCGAATACCGCGTATTCGAGTTCGAATTGGAGGCGACCAAATGGATGTCGCAATGATGCAGCCGGCCTTCATGCCTTGGCAGGGCTATTTCGCGCTCATGGAAGCGGCGGATCTCTTCGTCTTCTTGGACGACTTCCAGTTTTGCTCCAGGAGTTGGCATCAAAGGAACCGGCTGCTGGTCGCGCCAGACAAGGCTGACTGGTACACGGTCCCTGTGAGCAAGCTCAATGGGTCACGACAGCCCCTCAACCTCATGCCACTTGCCGACACGGAGTGGCGCGAAGCGCTATGGCGGAAGCTTGAGATGAACTATTCGAGGCACCCCTTCTTCGACACAATCAGCCCCATGGTCCGCGAATGGTTGCTGCAGTCTCATGACTCGTTGGCTGCATTCGACATGCAGTTCATTCGGTCCGCAGCGAAGCTGATGGGCCTGGACTGCAAGTTCGTTCAAAGCTCCGAGATTGGCGTCGACGGCCGGAGGTCCGATGCCATTCTGAATATGCTTCGACGTCTCGAGGCAAACAAGTACTTGTCTGCGCGCGGGTCCTTCGAGTACATGTTGGAGGACGGTGTGTTCCCGGATGAAAGTGTCGAGACGGTGTTTCTGGATTTCGAACCCGTTGTGCATCCCCAGCTGGGCACTACGGGCTTCATAGCCTACCTATCTGTTCTCGATGCGCTGATGAACCTCGGGCCAGCGGACACCTTGGCTGCGGTTCGCGATGGAGTCAGAGGTTGGACAGATTGGGGCACTATGGCAATGGAGGCGGAAGCGGGGGTTCAGCGATGAGCGGGTTCGAGATCGCCGGTCGCGCCATCGGGCCCGACCAGCCGCCCTTCGTCATCGCCGAGATGTCTGGCAACCACAACCAGTCGCTCGAACGCGCGCTCGCCATCGTCGATGCGGCTGCCGATGCAGGCGCCCATGCGCTCAAGATCCAGACCTACACTGCCGACACGATCACGCTCGACGTGAGCCGTGCCGAGTTCCGCATCGACGACCCGAACAGCCTGTGGGCGGGGGAGACGCTTCACCAGCTCTACGAGAAGGCGTTCACGCCATGGGAGTGGCACGAGGCAATCCTCACGCGGGCGAAGGAGCGCGGCCTGATCGCGTTCTCCACGCCCTTCGACGAGACGGCGGTCGACTTCCTCGAAGAGCTCGGTACGCCATGCTACAAGATCGCGTCCTTCGAAAACGTTCACCTGCCGCTTATCCGCAAGGCGGCCGCGACTGGCAAGCCCATCATCATGTCCACCGGCATGGCGACCGCCGCCGAACTCGATGACGCCGTCCGCGCCGCTCTCGAGGCGGGCTGCCGCGACCTCGTGCTCCTCAAGTGCACGAGCACGTATCCGGCGGACCCAGCAAACTCCAATCTGCGCACCATCCCGCACATGCGCGAGCTCTTTTGCTGCGAGGTCGGACTCTCGGACCACACGCTCGGGATGGGTGCTGCGTGCGCCGCAGTCGCGCTAGGGGCGACCGTGATCGAGAAGCACTTCACGCTCTCGCGCGCCGAAGGCGGCGTTGACGCCTCCTTCTCGCTCGAACCCGCCGAACTCGCCGCGCTCGTCCGCGACACCGAGCACGCATGGAAGGCGCTCGGCACAGTCTCGTACGGCCCCACGGACGACGAGAGGGCCTCACTGCAGTTCCGCCGCTCGCTCTACATCGCCGAGGACATGAAGGCGGGCGACGTCTTCACCGCAGAGAACCTGCGCGTCGTGCGTCCGGGCTTGGGCTTGGCGCCGAAGTACTACGAAGTGTTCCTCGCTAAGCACATTGCGGGTGATGCGCCGAAAGGGACGCCGGTAGATTGGAGCCTTCTTGGCTGACTCACCGACTTCCCGGCCAAATGTCACCGGAGACCAAGGTCCCATTGTCTTTGTTGCCCATGATGCCGGTGGCGCCGAGGTGCTGGCGGCCTACCACGCCACTCTAACGCCGCCAGTCGAATCGCTTTGGATCGGCCACGGGCCGGCGCTACGCGTCTTCCAGCGGTTCGGTCATCAGCCAGTGGACGTGCCCTCCGAGGAGCTATCCACTCTCGATGTATTCATCTCCGGGCAACGTGTCGCTCAGGCGGTGGTATCGACCGGCGCGACGGGCTACGAAGCCGACGCTCTCGGAGTCCTGCGTCGGCTTGGCGTGGCCACGACCGCCATTGTCGAGCATTGGGTTGGCTATCGTGAGCGCTTCGGCTACCCCCACGAAGACTGGATATCCAACTTGCCGGAGCGAGTGCTGTTCCTGGACGAGCGGGCGGTTGGTATCGCGCTCTCGGTTGGCTTTCCGGCGGACAGAATAGGACTGATCGAGAATCCATGTCATGCAATCATGCGCGAGCGGTTCCTCTCGCGGTTTGGCAGCAGTCAACGATTGGGCTCGTTCACGGTTCTCTTGGTTGCTGAAGATCTCAGCGAATCTGCCGGGCGCTTGCTTGGTGAAGAATACGTGCTCGGGTTTGACGAGTTTGACGTGGTGCGGGGGGTGGCAGCAGCCGTCGCCTTGCAAGATGGTGCCAGGCTGATCTTACGACCGCATCCCAACGAGGCGCCGAGTAAGTACGGCATGTTGGCCGAAGAACTTGGATTCATCATCTCCGAGGCGTCAGATCTGCTCGCTGATGTAGCCCGCTGCGATGTGGTTGTAGGCTGCTGCACGGTTGCGCTCGTGAACTCTCTAGAGCTCGCGCGGCCAGCAGTTTCATACGTCCCGACTGGTCACAATGGGCTGCCGGCGGGTCTCGGCATCGAGCATCCGGGCCTTCGTCGGGTAGCTGATGTCGACGCGCTTAATGCCGTCTTCGCCGAACTCGCTGGCGAACGAGCGAGCCAGCCGCGTGGACGTGTGGCGGCAATTATCGAGGCACGTACCGGTTCTTCGAGGCTACCGGGCAAGGTGTTGATGGATGTGGGCGGTCAGCCGGCGCTCGAGGCTATGGTTTCTCGCGTGCGAGCGGCCCTGAAGGTCGACGAGATCGTCATCGCGACAACCGACAACCCGGGAGATATCGAGGTCGCGGCACTGTGCGAGTCGCTGGGCATTGCGTGCTTCCGCGGCAGCGAGAACGACGTGCTCGGTCGCGTTGTCGGCGCCGCGAGATCAGTGGAGGCCGATGTCATCGTCGAACTTACTGGAGATTGCGTACTCGTGGATCCTGAGGTCATCGACCGCTGCGTCGACGCCTTCTTCGCAGCGCCGTCGGTTGATTACGTGTCCAACTCCACTCCATACACGTGGCCGGAAGGCTTTGAAGTACAGGTCTTCCCTCTCGCTGCGCTGAAGTGGGTTGATGATCAGATCGATGATGCGGCTGTACGGGAGCATGTGTCCCTTTACTTCTACGAGGAGCCAGGCCGCTATGTCACTCGGGCCGTCGTCTGGGAAGACGCAGCTCGACACCGTCCTGAATGGCACCTGAGCCTCGACGAACCCGCCGATCTGCAGGTGATTCGTGCGGTGTGGGACGGATTGGGCGGTGGTGATCGCCTGTTCAGCGTTACTGAGGTGGTCGATTTCCTCGACTCGCACCCAGAAATCCGCGCGCTGAACCGTTACGTGGCTGTGAAAGGGGCGCGCGACACATGAGTTCCTTGTCTGCGGTCATTATCGGCTGCGGGAACATAGCCGGTGGCTACAACAACGACCCGCTGGAGCGCCATGCGCTCACTCATGCGAAGGCGTATGAGCTGCATCCGGATACCACATTGGTCGCGTGCTGTGACGCCGACGCCAAACGTGCGGCTGCCTTTGCGGACAGATGGGGTTGCGAGCGTTGGTACACAGATGCGGCTGAGATGCTGGCGGCCGAGGCTGCACAGATGGTCAGCGTCTGCGTTCCCACAGAAGTCCACCTGCAAGTGGCAATTGCAATCGCGGGTGCGCCGGTGGCGCCGGCCGCTATCCTGCTCGAGAAGCCGGTCGCACATACACTGTCCGCGGCGAATGAGACGGTTCGGGTGCTTGCGGCGACGCGCGCCGTATGCAACATGAACTACCTGCGCCGGTTCGTCCCGGAGCTTCGCACCATACAGTCCCGGCTCTTTGCGGGAGAGTGGGGCGCGCCTGTGGCGTATCGCGGCCTCTACACGAAGGGGCTCGCCAACAACGGTACTCACATGATCGATCTCCTCCGGTGGCTATTGGGCAGCGCCGGTGAACCGACCGTAATCGGTGTCGGCGAGGGACTCGGCGCGGACAAGACCGTGAGCTGGGCGGGCAGCTTCGGCAACGTGCCGGGTGTGGTCCAAGGACTGTGCGAAGATGCGTTCGCGATCTTCGAGGCAGACGTGTTCTGCGAGCGCGCCACGGTGCGTATCCTCGACTTCGGCAATCGCGTCGAATTCGCACTCGCGGAGCAGGATCCGATGTTCCCTGGTTACCGCGCGCTGGGGGCGCCGACGGTTCAATCGACCGAACTGGCCGATGGCGTTCTTTACTTTGTCGACAACACGGTTGCCGCGCTTCGAGGCGAAGCCGAGGCGCTCTGCCCGCTCACCGAAGGAGTGGCGGACATGCGAGCGGTGGAGCGGATAGCAGAGAGGGCTCGACAGTGAGCAGACTTGCGATCAAGGGTGGCACGCCGGTGAGGACCGAGCTGTTCCCTGGCTACAACACCATCGGCGTTGAAGAGGAACAAGCCGCGCTCCGCGTCCTGCGCAGTGGCGTGCTGTCGAAGTATCTCGGCTGTTGGGACGGTGACTTCTACGGAGGGCGAGAGGTCCGCGCGCTGGAAGAGGAATGGGCGCGCTACTTCGGCGTCACCCATGCGATGGCCGTGAACTCGGCGACCTCGGGGTTGTATGCGGCGGTCGGAGCCTGCGGCCTCGGCCCTGGCGACGAGATGGTTGTTACGCCGTACACGATGTCTGCTTCGGCCACGGCCGCCTTGGTCTACGGTGCGGTGCCGGTCTTCGCCGATATCGAGCCGGACTGCTTCTGCCTCGACCCGGCAGCCGTCGCGGCGTGCATCACCGAGAGGACCAAGGCGATCATGGTCGTCGACATTTTCGGCCTGCCGTACGACGCCGAAGGGATCGCCGCCGTCGCCGAGAAGCATGGGCTCTTCGTTATTGAGGACTGCGCGCAGGCACCGGGTGCAACTCACCATGGCCGATACGCCGGGACCCTCGGTCATATCGGGGTCTACAGCCTCAACTACCATAAGCACATTCATACCGGAGAGGGCGGAGTGGTCGTGACCGACGATCCCGAACTCGCGGAACGCGTTCAACTGATCCGCAACCATGCCGAAGCTGTCGTCGGGGACAAGGGCGTGGAGCGTCTCGACAACATGATCGGCTTCAACTTCCGGATGCCGGAGATCGAGGCGGCGCTGGCGCGCGAACAGTTGGGCAAGCTCGGCGGCCTGATTGCCGAACGGCAGGCAAACGCAGCGTACCTCTCAGATCAGCTTGGCAAGCTGGAAGGCATCACTCCGCCGAAGGTCCGAGAGAAGTCGACTCACGCGTACTACGCCATGAGCTTCCGCTTCGACGCGGAAGTCGTGGGCGTGGATCGCCATACCTACATCGATGCCGTGCGGGCCGAGCTTCCCGCCAGTCGCCTTCGGGAAGCCGAGGGGCCGCTGGTAGCCGAGGGCTATGTGAAGCCACTCTATCTGCAACCCCTATATCAGCAGCGTATCGCCATTGGACGCGGGGGATTCCCGTTCGCCGGGCACCCAGGCGCGCTCGACTACTCGGCGGGTCTCTGCCCGGTTACGGAGCGCCTGCACTACTCCGAGCTGTTTTCGACCGAGCTGATGCGGCCAGGTATGACACGCCAGGATCTCGATGACGTCGTCGAGGCCTTCGTGAAGGTGCACTCCAATCTGGACGAACTACGAGATGGCCGTCCCTGACAACCGCGCTTGAACAGAAGGTGGGAGACCATGGCGTTCTTGGAGGGTGATCGCGTCGTTTTACGGCCGGTCGAGGAGTCCGATCTAGATGGCCCATACGCCGAGTGGATCAACGATCAGGTTGGTGACGAGTACACGCAACATGCGCTCTACCCGCATTCGGCGGCGGACTTGCGTGCATTCTACGAGCACCAGACAACCTGCCGTAGTACGGTGTGGCTTGCGATCATCGACAAGGATTCCGGGCGGCACGTGGGTAACGTCGAGTTGAGTGGCATGGATGCCGTCAATAGCACCGCGCACTTCGCAGTGCTTATCGGCGACCCAGCAGCCCGGGGGAAGGGCCTGGGGTTCGAGTCTGCGCGCCTGCTCATTGCGCATGCCTTCGCGAAGCTCAATATCCACAGGGTCGAGCTCGGGGTCAACGCGGAGAATGCGGCCGCGCTGGCGCTGTATCGAAAGCTCGGTTTCGTTGAGGAAGGTCGTCGTCGCGAGGCGCTTGTCCGCGACGGGAAGTACGAGGACATCTTCGTCATGGGGATGCTGCCCGGTGAGCTGGCGCGATGACTAAGGCTGCTCCGCCTCCTGGCGGCTCGCCTTGGCGTGATCCGGAGACGGTCACATCCGCGCTCTCGGAGATTACGACCCTGCAGGCGAGACTGCTGTCCGAACTGACAACGGCGCTTCAGGAGATTCACGGCGAGGGCGACGAGCGCTTCTGGCGCATCATGGTCATGCCGTGGCTTCTCGCCTGGGTACCCTTCGTGGCGGATTGTACGGCGCGTTGCGGGGAAAGAGGGTCCGGTGGTTTGACTCGCAAAGTGCCGCGGGCGGACCGCTTTCGTCCGGGAGCGGCCGGAAGGCCGGTTCCAGCCGACTCACTGCACTCCGTCCAGCTCACCAAGTCGCTGCGCTTCGCCGAGGCCACTCGTCTCCTCCTCCAGAACGAAGACGTCGAGAGGATTGGTTCGATTCGTGCGGAAGTGTACGAGCCGTTCACCACCGGAGGCCTCAAGAGTCTGCGGGTTGTAGCGGCAGGTATCGAAGCGCTGCGAGCTCTCAAGGGAGACCGGGTCATCCTGTACCGCGCCTCGTATATGTCACGTCGAGGGGAACTTGCGGTGATGAAGGCGACGAAGGGGGCGTTTCTTCCGCTCGCCGCGCCCGTCTTCGACGCATCGCGAGTTGAAGTCGATGCCCAGTCTCGAAGTCGGCTTGAAGCCATCGATTTTGGCGACAGCCCTTTGGCGCGCTCGCTGTCGTTGCTGTTGCCGTGCGACCTGCCCATGAGCCATTTTGAAGGATTCGCAGCTCTCGGTCGGTTCGTGCGCGACAGATATCCGAGGGCGCCGCGCGCGATTCTCAGCGCTAATGCCTGGTACTTCGATGAGGCCTTCAAGCTCTGGGCGGTTCGCGCGGCAACGAACGGAACTCGGTTGCTCGGCGTGCAGCACGGTGGCGGATCGGGCGTCAATGGTCAGCTACCCGCCGACGAACATGAGATGACCATCTCGGACCGCTACTATTCGTGGGGCTGGACGCGATCAGACACGCGGGCACGCGTGGTCCCTATGCCCTCTCCGAAGCTGCTCGGGATTGACGCGATGCCTGCCGACAATGGGCTCTCAGGTGTCCTGTTCGTTGCGACGGTCATGCCCAAACACCTCCCTAGCCTGCCCTACACGGACGCATGGTTCGAGGACTATCTTGAGTGGCAACGGCGCTTCGCCGTCGCCCTTGACCCATCGGTGCGCACGCATCTGCGAGTGCGCCCGCACCGCGAAGACGACGGGTGGGGTGTGGCCGACAGGTGGCGGGCCGCCGCCCCCGAGGCGTCAATCGAATCATGGGAGCGTCTGTTCTACGATTCGCTGCGCGACGCACGGATCTTCGTCGTGGACCACATATCAACTACGTGGGGTGAGGCGCTCGGCTTGGGTAAGCCCACGGTGCTCTTCTGGGATCCGAAGAGCTACTCGATTCGGCCGGAGGCTGCGCCGATACTGGATGGGCTTCGACGCTCGGGCGTCCTGTGTGACACGCCCGAGCACGCTGCCGAGACCTTGCATCGTGTCTACGCTGATGTCGAGAACTGGTGGGACGATCCCGAGCGGCAGGCATCCGTCAACGCATTTCGAGAGCATTTTGCTCGCACCGACTCGCGGGGAGTCGAGGTCTGGGCGAGAGAGCTGGAAGCAGTGCTTTCCGACGCATAAAGCGACGCTCGCCGATCCCCGCCGTCTGGTTCGGTGATGCGCCGGGGATGCGGATGCAGTGGTGATTGCAACCGAGTCGGACCAGATCGTCTCGGGGGATTGGGAAGCGCTTACATCGACCATCGCTCTGACGGCGTGATCCTCCATGGCTGCACGGCCATATCAGCCGATGCGGTTCAACGAGTGGGTGGACGTACATGGGTGTCGAGCGGCCGCAGGCACCGCGAGCCGAGCGGCACCCCTTTTGGGTGCCCCCGTGTCGCCAACGCGCTTCGAGCATCCGCTAAGATATACGTGCGTCGATGAGGCGTTCGGTGTGCCAAGACCCAGGGGAAGACGGCCCAATGGACGCTCGCACTCTCCGCAGGACCGCTGCACAGATCGTTCCGTGGTGGAAAGTGTTCCGCGAGCCGGGCTTCATCGCCCGACGATCTCTCGCGAAGCAGGTGGAGCGCCTCGCGAAAGCCGCAGGCGAGGCCGATCCGGACCTGCTCATGCGTGATCTGGCGCGCGTCCTCCGACCAGGCGGCCTGTTGGTGCTCACCGCGCCTCTCGTCTGGGAGGAGCACGAAGTCCCCTACGACTTCCACCGGTTCACGTCGTTCGGCCTCAGGCGGTGCGTGGAGATGGCCGGGCTCGAGGTGCGCGATCTTCGGCCGACAACAGGGGCACCGCAGACGATCGCGCAGCTGAACTCCGTCTACCTCCATCGATGGATCGGCGGGAACATCCCGCTGTGGTCATCGCTGGTCACGGCGGTCATCTGCGCTCCTGTTCAGTTGTTCGGCATGCTTCTTGGGTCGGTCGCACCAGGGCCCGGGACGCTCTACCTAGATAACGCTGTGCTGGCCGTCAAGCCCGCCGAGGAGGCATCGTGATCAAGTCCGTCTTCGTCACTGGAGCCGCTGGCTTCATCGGACGCGCGCTCGTCGCACGGCTCGCGGCTGACGGCGCGCGTGTCACCGCGCTCGATCGCGTGCCGTTCGCGCTTCCCGGCGCGGCTTCGTGCGTCGTTGCTAACCTCGCCGATGCCGTCGCGCTTCGCGCCGCAATCGCGGACGCGGCACCTAGCGTCGTTTTCCACCTCGCCGCATCACGCGCCCGATCCAGCGCCCTGACCGCGTTCCGTCCTGCGCTCGAAGCGAACCTGCTCGGCACACTCTCGCTCGTCGAAGCACTCGCAGAGGCCGCACCTGACGCGCGTCTGGTCGCCATCGGGACCGCCGAGGAGTACGGAGCGGCGCCCGGCCCGTACACCGAGAACGACCGTGAGCTGCCCGTAAGCGCGTACTCGCTCTCGAAGCTTGCGATGACGCGGCTGCTCGAGACACTCGCGCGCGTTGACGGGCTGGGCGTAACGGTGCTGCGCCCCTCGGTCTGCTACGGTCCGGGACAGGCGCCGGACATGTTCGTTTCGGCTCTCGTGAAGGCGCTCATCGCCGGGCAGGAGTTCCCCATGACGCCGGGTGCGCAGACGCGTGACTTCGTCTACGTCGACGACCTCGTCGATGCACTGGTCCGCGCCGCCGCCCGCGATGAGGCCGCCGGTCGCATCATCAACATCGGCAGTGGTGTTGAGACGCGTATCTGCGATCTGGCAGCGCTCGTCGAGGAGCTCGCGGGGGTGAGCGGACTTGTGCGCGCGGGGGCGGTGCCCTACCGCGCCGGCGAGCAGATGCGTTACGTCGTCGACGCCACTCTGGCGCGCGATCTTCTCGGCTGGGAAGCGACCACGCCGCTCGAAGCGGGGCTGGAGCGCACGATCGCCGCCGCGCGCGCGGGTGAGTAGCGTGCGCGTCCTCCTCTACACCGACAGCCCATTCTTCTCCGGCGCCGAGAACATGATTGCGACATTCCTCGCCGATGAGGACTTCGTCCGCGACCTTGACCTCGCATTCGCGTATCGCAGCTCGTCCGAGTTCGACGCTGGGCTCGCCGAGCGGGTGCAGACGAACGCCCGGCCGCACCCCCTCGAACTGCTCGACGTCCCGTCGCGCACGGCCGTGCTGCCATGCGCATTGCGCCCAGCAGGGAAGGCAGCCGCGTACCTCACCGGCGCGAAGTACCGCTACGTACGCGAGAACACGCTGCGCATCGAGAAGATGCTGCGCAACGAGCGGCCCGACATTCTCCACATCAATTCAGGCGGCTATCCGGGCGCGTACTCGACGCTCGCAGCAGCGCTCGCGGCGCGCAACGCGGGTGTGCCGCACACCATCTACGTGGCCAACAACATAGCGACGCCGTACACGTGGCGCCGCGTTCTCGACCGTTCGGTCGATCGGGAAATCGCGGACGCCGTCGAGATGTTCGTGACCGGCTCGCGGTTTGCGGGAGTCGCCCTCGCCGGGGTGCTGGACCTGCCCTCCGAGAGGGTGCGCACGATTCCCAACGGTGTCCGCGAGCGTAAGATCGTCGAGATGCCAGATGCAGTCCGCACGCGGATTGGCGCACCGGTCGACCGGCCGCTGGTAGCGATCGTTGCGAACCTGGAGCGCCGCAAGGGCCACGCGCACCTGTTCGCGGCGCTCGCGCGGCTCAAGGCGAGCGGGGCATCGTCGCTGCCGTGGCTCGCTGTCGAGGGCGTCGGCCCCGAGGAGGGCGTGCTGCGCGAAGCAGTCTTAACGCGCAGGCTCTCGGACGACGTGGCATTCCTCGGCAGGGAACCGCACGTCTTCGACCTGATGAACGCGGCCGACATCGTCGCGCTACCGTCGGTCGCCAACGAGGACTTTCCGAATGTCGTGCTCGAGGCGATGTCGCTCTCCAAGCCGGTCATCGCGAGCTGCATCGCCGGCACGCCCGAGCAGGTCGCCGACCGCGAGACCGGTCTGCTCGTGCCGCCTGCAGATGAATCGGCGCTCGCCGACGCGCTCGCCACGCTCGCGAGCGACCCCGAGTTGCGCGCACGAATGGGAGCGGCCGGCCGAGAGCGATTCGAGGAGCGGTTCACGGCGGCGCATGCGGTCGCGGCGTACCGAGCGCTCTACGCGCAGATCGTCTCAACCGACCAAGGCGCGTAGAGCTCTGACACGGTAGAATCACTGGGAAGCCTGAACACATGAGGGGTCTAGGATCCATGACAGCCATGTCGCAGCAGAAATCAGACGGGGATGACGCGGAGGCATCCTATGCGTGCACGATCCCGTCCACACTCCTCGCGGTCCTGGCGTGTCCCGCCTGCGGGCACGAGTTGGAGTGTGCAAGCGCTAAAGTGACCTGCTCCTCGTGTGGCGGCGCCTTTCCCGTCGCCAACGGTGTCCCGATTTTCATTGACGCCGACGACTACCTCGCCGTCGAGGCTCTGCAACACTCTCGGCCTCTCGACGTATCCGTGGTCCTTTGGGCTCTTGATGACGCGCCCCACCTCGATGAGCTTGTTGCCGGCCTCCGGGAGACACTTGCCGCGCTCGCGCCGACCTACGAGATCATTCTCGCTGACGGAGGCTCGTCGGACGAGACTGTCACGCGGGCGCACGAACTGGGCTTGGACGCGGTGATCGAGGGACTGCCGGAGTACGGCGATGCGTTGAGGGAGGCGTTCCGCCTCACACGGGGGCGCTACATCGTCACGATGGCCGCGGACCTGTATCACGATCCGGGCTTCGTCAAGAACCTGTACGAGAAGCGCGACGTCGCCGAACTGGTCGTCGCGTCGAGATACGTGCCGGGCGGCAGTGCCGACACGCCATTCATGCGCAAGCACATGAGTCGTGCCATGAACTCTATGCTCGGCTCAGTACTGTCGCTTCCCCACAAGGACATGACAAGTGACTTCCGTCTCTACCACTCGAAGATCGTCGACACGCTGCCTGTGGACGCGACCGGCTACGACTTCCTCGCGGAGCTGCTCATCAAGGTCCACATGCTCGGGTGGCGCATCCTCGAGCTGCCCTACGGGTACACGTCGCCCCGGCAGCGGATTTCGAGCAGGCGGTCGGTCAAGCTGGCGATGTCGTACATGGGGACGCTCGTGCGGCTCTGGCGGCTGAGGAACTCGGTGTTCTCGGCCGACTACGACGATCGCGCCTTCAATAGCATCATCCCGTTGCAGCGGTACTGGCAGAGGGAACGCCATCGCACGATCACTGACTTCCTCTCGCGCTCCGATCAGTCCGGCCTCGTGCTCGATATCGGATGCGGCTCGAGCCGCATCATCCAGTCGATCCCGAATGCGGTGGGTCTCGACATCGAGCTTAAGAAGCTCCGCTTCATCCAAGGGCGCCTCGGTAACCCCCCGCTGGTCCAGGCGAGCATGATGCAACTGCCGTTCAGGGACGCGAGCTTCGACAAGGTGGTCTGCTCGGAGGTTATCGAGCATGTCGAGAAGGACCCGGTGATCTACTCGGAGATCAGTCGGGTCTTGAAGCCGGGCGGCGCTCTGATCATCGGCACGCCGGATTACGGAACGTGGACGTGGCCCGTGATCGAGTGGTTCTACGGCAAGATCCTGCCGAACGCCTACGTTGACGAGCACATCAGTCACTACACGGAGGCCGAGCTCACCGACACGCTACGCGTGTCCGGCTTCCGGGTGGACGCCTGCGAGAAGATCCTGAGCTCCGAGATGAACATGCTCGCGACCAAGGAGGGAAACGGCAATCGGCCGTAGCGTCGACATGACGAGGATGCGCTGCCCATGGCGAACGTCTCACTTCGTCGTTGCGCTAGCGGTCGTTTCCTGTCTGCTGTGCCTGTTCTTCCTGGTCGGCTATTTCATCAATGTCAACTCCACGGTCAGCGACACCACAAGTGCGGACATATCGTGGTGGCTGCAGCCGGAGTACAACTTCCTGCACGGGCGGCCGTACCAGCATTCCATCAACCATCTGGACGTGTATCCGGAGATCGGCATCACGAAGAACCCGGATGCCTACATCAACATCAACTCGGGTCACACGAACCTCACGAATTTCGCGATTAGCCTGCCGTTCTATGCGCTGGTCCCCAACGTCAACACGCTGCTCGCGGTCGTGATCCTGCTCAACTACGCCGGCGCTTTGTTCTTCTCCTACAAGATCGTCAGGCACCTGGCCGAGACCGCGCGATGGCCCAGGACACTGTTCGTCTGGGCGATGTTTCTGTCGAGCAGCTTCCTTGGTGTGATCCAGTACAAGGCGCACGCGACACTCTATGTCGCGCCGTTCCTGCTGGCGGCGTACTACCTGTGGCTGAAGCGGCGCCTGTGGTTGTTCGTCCCCACAGTGCTGTGCATCGCGCTCATCTCCGAAGACTGCGCGATGTTCTTGGTCTGCTTCGGCGTCTACCTGCTGCTCTTCGAGGGTCGCGAAGCGAGGGCGTATGCGGGGGCCGCTGTCGGCATTGGGCTCCTGTGGCTGCTCTTCGTGCTGCAGATCGTCCAGCCGGCCGCGCGGTCGCACATGGTCCTCACGACGGGCGCGACCGCGACCGGAATGCTCGCCTATGGCTTCGGTGGCGGGCTCACGCTGGCGGACGCGATTCACAGGATCGTGCGCCTCAAGGAGGTGTTCCTGTTTCTGCCGGCCGCTGGGCTGGCCTGGCTGCTCTTTGGGCGCTTCACGACATCGACGCTTCGCAACGCGATCGGGCTGGTAGTCGTCGCCCCCGCTTCGCACTGGTTCATCTCTTTCATCCAGGGACCGGGGCATCACCTGATGCCGATTCTCGCCAGCAGCTTCCTTGCTCTCGTCGTGCTGGTCGCTGACGCGCAAATCGACGATGAGATTGCGTGGGCGAAGAGCAAGGTCGCGTGTCTGTCGGTAGGGGTAGCCGCATTCTTCGTTCTGAGCAACGCGGTCGTGATGCGCTACAACGTGCCGATGTACCTTCAGCCGTCCGTCTTGAGGGCAATTGCGAGAGATGCGCAGGCGGCTGAGATCGACAAAGACCTCTCTCAGATCGCGAGCAATCGCTACTTCATCGACGTGCTCACGAAGGACATTCCGATCGACAAGACCGTCAGCTACCTTGCAAACGGCACGGTCGACGGATTCATCTCAAATCGCTCGGGTCTGTGGCATTTCCCGGACTACTACCGCGATGTGGACTACATCGCGGTGCAGAAGAACGCTCGACATGCGTTCTTCGCGCTGGCCACGAATCGCCCTGACTTGAACGAGGCCATCAAAGCGGGCATGGAAGGCGTGAACAATCTGACGACCCAGCGCGAGATCGATCAGATAGTCAACGGCCTCGTCGTGCGAGATCGCGCGTACGAGGTCGTCCTCAACAATGACCGAGTACTCGTCCTCAAGCGCGTGAGGCCTGGCGACATCCCCGTGCCGCCTTACACGTACGGCATCAGCTTCCTGTCCGCGAGGCTCCCGTTCTTCAGGTGAGGCGCCCGCCGAGGCGTGTCCTGCTCGGCGGGCGCGCGCCACACGCGTGAGTTCTCGCTCGACGCGATGCGCGAGAGCGTGGGCGCGTTGCTCGGTAGGCTCTGAGCGGGCGTTCGTCTCAAGCCTGCCTCTGGGCCGTCAACCGCTGATCGGTCCGAGCACCCAGCGCCACGCTGGCACAACCTCGATGACCCCCGCCGCAGTCTCGATCCGCTCACGCTCGTGGAGTGTGATGATCGTTCCGGTCCGCACCTTCAGCTCCCTCATCGCCGCCTCGACACCCGCGAGCTCGCGTGCGCGAGTTGGAACCTGAGCGAGCGACGCGCAGACTTGGATGACGGCCGGTTCGCCCTCGCCAGAATCGACGACAAAGTCGACACTACCGCCCTCGGCTGAGAAGTAGCTGATCGGTTCGTCATGGAGACGGCTGTATCGCCGTCGCAGTTCCAGGTACACGGCATTCTCGAGCAGGTGCCCGATATCGTCTGCCGACGGGTGAGCCACCGCCCGCGCTAGACCTGGATCCACCGCGTAGATCTTGCGTGGGTTAACTTGTCTTGCCCGCAAGGAGGCTCGGCGGATGGCGACGGTATGGAGCAGTCGCGCATCGAGTAGGTAGTCGAGGTAGGCATGGAGGGTGTTCTTGCCCACTGCGACGCCTTGCGATTTCAAGTCGTTGAAGATGCGGTTGATGCTGAATTCACGCGAGAATGAACTGAGCAGATGGGCGATCAGTCGCTTCAACGCCACCAGATTGCCCACATCCCAGCGCTCAACGACGTCGCGAAACGTGACGAGGTCGACGTAGTCCTGGAGGGTGCGGCGCCGATCGATGGGTTCCATGCCCTGGACGCCGGGGAAGCCACCGTCTTGGAGGTACGTGTCGAACGCGGCTTCAAGCCGGGAGCGAGCAGCGGCCCCGACGGGCTCCTCGGCGAATGACTCCAGTCCGTGATGGCGGAGGTACTCTCGGAAGCTGAACGGCAGGACCTCGACGGCCGTACTTCGGCCGCGCAATCCGGTGGCGACCTCGCTGCTCAGCAGCTTCGCGGAGGACCCCGTGAGATAGATGCGGACGTTCTCGGTGTTCAGCACGCGCAGGACGAACTGCTCCCAGCTGGGAACCACTTGGATCTCGTCGAGAAACAGGTAGGCGGTCTGCGACATGCGCTTCGGACCGGTCCGAAACAGGTACTCGAGCGCGTCGTCGAGCGTATTGAGCCCCGCGACACCAAGACGGTCGTCCTCGAGGTTCAGGGAGAGCATCGAGGAACGCGGCACGCCTGCGGCCAGGAGTTCTTGCATCTGCTGGAACAGCAGGTAGCTTTTGCCTACACGCCGCATGCCCACGAGCGCGGTTGCCATGTTCTCGAGATGGGGCACTCGCACGTCGCGCGGCGTGATGGGCGGCAACGGACGCTCGCGCTCTGAGTCGAGCAGTCCTTCAAGTACGATGTCCATTCTGCGGCCTCCGACCATAATTGTCTTTCTCCACAAAGACATATACACCACAAATAGTCGTTGTCGATAAGGACAAACTCGGGGGACCGACTCCTGACGGGTGGGTTTGAGTTTCGCCTTCGTCATCATTGATCTCCGCAGAGTCCTCACCGCGGTCTTGAGCCCTTCGAGCCACCGCGGACGCTCCCTCACGTTGTCTCGCGTCGGATGGTATCTTTGTAGCACCCAAGGAGGTGGTCAAGATGGCCGCGCAATGTATCGTTTCCCAGCCCGGAATCATGATGGGCAAGCCTGTCGTTGAGGGCACCCGCATCACCGTCGAAGCCATCCTCGAAGACCTCGGTGCCGGTGAGTCGATCGAGCAGCTGCTTGAGGCTCACCCGCGACTCACCCGCGAGGGGGTATTGGCCGCGGTGCGATTCGGCGCAGAGGTGTTACGCGCCGACGTCGCATACCCGACGCCCAAGTCTGTCGCGTGAAGTTCCTCGCTGACGAGGGTGTAGAGGCTCGAATCGTAGAGGGGCTTAGGTTCGATGGCCACGACGTCGATTACGTCGCGGAACTCGCTCCCGGAATCGCCGACGACGAGGTGCTCGACAGGGCCAATCGGGGTCAACGCGTCCTCGTGACCGTCGACAAGGACTTCGGTGAGCTGGTGTTTCGCCTCCGCCGCATCACAACAGGCGTGCTGCTCCTCCGCTTGTCTGGTCTCTCGTCGGATGACAAGGCCGAGCTGGTCGCGGGAACTGTCCGGGATCATGGGGGTCAGATGTCGAGGGCGTTCACCGTCGTGTCGCCGCGCGCGATTCGCATTCGACCGCCTTTGTAGTCGGGACTCGGCGAACCAAGGCCCCGCAAGCCCCTCCCCGCTAAGACAATCGCCCTTCATCCCCGCCACCGGCCCACCCTCGCGCTAGAATGACAGTCGCGTCCCCGAAGTCCCCCGAGCCGAGAGGGCCGTTGCATGAAAGTCGTCATCCTGTGCGGAGGCAAAGGCACCCGCCTAGCCGAGGAAACCACGGTGCGTCCCAAGCCCATGGTCGAGATCGGCGGCAAGCCCATCCTGTGGCACATCATGAAGAACTACGCCGCGCAGGGCTTCGACGAGTTCGTGCTCGCGCTGGGCTACAAGGCCGACTACATCAAGACGTGGTTTTACAACTACCGGCTCACGGCGAGTGACTTCACCATCACCCTCGACCCCGGCGTCGACCCTGTCGTTCATGGCAGCAACGATATCGATCCGTGGACGATCACATGCGTCGATACCGGCGAGGACACGCTCAAGGGCGGCCGCATCGCTCGGCTCGCTCAGCACCTCGACGGTGAGCGCTTCATGCTCACCTACGGTGACGGCCTCGCCGACATCGACCTCAAAGCGCTGCTCGCGTTCCACGAGTCCCACGGCAAACTCGGCACCGTGACGGGTGTGCGCCCGCCCAGCCGCTTCGGCGAGATGGTGCTCGACGGCAATGTCGTCCGCAGCTTCGAGGAGAAGCCGCAGCTCGCGACCGGCATCATCAACGGCGGCTTCTTCGTCTTCGAGCCAGGCCTTCTCGACTACCTCTCCACCGACGAGTCCTGCGACCTCGAGTTCGGCGCGCTGCAGAAGCTTGCGGCCGATGGCGAACTGCAGGTCTTCCGCCACGATGGCTTCTGGCAGCCCATGGACAACGTCCGCGAGCGCGACAACCTCGAGAAGCTGTGGGACCGCGGTTCCGCCCCGTGGAAGGTGTGGTGATGATCGGCGCAGCCTTCGCCGGCAAGCGGGTGCTCGTCACCGGCCACACCGGCTTCAAGGGTTCGTGGATGAGCCTGTGGCTCGCCCGCGGTGGAGCCGAGGTCGTCGGCTACGCACTGGAGCCCAAGACCGAGCGCGACAACTTCGTGGTCAGCCGCGTCGAATCGCTCATGGCCGAGTCGGTCATCGGCGACGTTCGCGACGCGGACCACATCGCCGATGTCGTCGCTCGCCACCGCCCCGAGGTCGTCTTCCACCTCGCCGCGCAGCCGCTCGTTCGCTACTCCTACGACCACCCGGCGGAGACGTTCCACACAAATGTCGTCGGCGCCGCAAACGTGCTCGACGCGGTTCGCGCCGCTGGCAGCTCGAAGGCGACCGTCGTCATCACGAGCGACAAGTGCTACCGCAACAACGAGTGGGAGTGGGGCTACCGCGAGATCGACCCGCTCGGCGGCCATGATCCCTACTCGGCAAGCAAGGCGTGTGAGGAGCTCGTCGTGAGCGCGTACCGCGACAGCTTCTTCGCGCCGGCGTCGATGCCGCTTGCCTCGACGCGCGCCGGCAACGTGATCGGCGGCGGCGACTGGAGCGAGGACCGCATCGTCTGCGACGCGATCCGCGCCTTCGAAGCGGGGACGCCGCTCAGCGTGCGCAACCCGGCGTCGACGAGGCCGTGGCAGCACGCGCTCGAGCCCATCGGCGGCTATCTGCTGCTCGCCGCGCGCATGCTCGCGGAGCCCGGCGCTCACGCCGACGCCTATAACTTCGGGCCCGACGCCGGCGCCGTCTACGACGTCGGCGGCTTGTGCGACATGGCCGCGTGGGCCTGGGGCCCGGGCGCGAGCTGGGAGCAGGTCGGGCACGCCGGCGGCCACGAGGCCGGGCTGCTCGCGCTCGATTCGAGCCGCGCGCGCAAGGCGCTGGGCTGGCGGCCGGTGCTCACGGTTGAGGAAGCCGTTGAGTGGACGGTCGGCTGGTACCGCGCGCGCTTCGACGGTGCGGACATGGCGGTCTTCTCGGCGGGTCAGGTCGCGGAGTACGAAGCTCGTGCCGAAGCCGCTTGGGCGTTAGCTCTAGGGAGCCCCAGATGATCCACGAGGTCACTATCAAGCCGCTGCGCAAGATCCCGGACGAGCGCGGCACGATCATGAAGATGCAGGAGTCCTCCGACGCCGAGTTCAAGGGCTTCGGCGAGGTGTACTTCTCGGCCGTCTACCCCGGCGTCGTGAAGGGGTGGCACATGCACCCGCACACGTGGCTGAACTACTGCGTGGTCTCCGGCATGATCAAGCTCGTGCTCTTCGACGGCCGCCAGCATTCGCCAACACGCGGCGAGGTCCAGGAAGTCTTCATGGGCGACGAGCACTACTGCCTCGTCCAGATCCCGCCGGGAGTCTGGAACGGCTTCAAGGGTATAGGCCAAGCCGAGGCGGTCGTGTGCGACCTTACCGACAAGACGCACGCCGACGACGCCATCGAGCGCCTCGATCCGCACGACAACGACGTCATCCCGTACGACTGGTCTCGGAAGGACCGCTAGCGTGCGCATCGGTGTCACAGGCGCGTTCGGGTACGTTGGTGCCCGCCTCGTTGCCCGGCTGCTCGATGCCGGACACGACGTGAGCGCCATCTCGCTCGAGCCGGCCGCTGCAGACCTGCCCGCGCGCATTCTCGGCGTGCCCACTCGCATCGCCGACATCACCGACGCGGAGGCGCTCGCGGGCGCCTTCGACGGCTGCGAGGCGGTCGTGCATGCGGCGGCGCTTCCCGCGGCGGCGTGCGCGGCCAACCCCGCGCTCGCGCTGCGCGTCAACGGCTTCGGGACGCGCAACGTGCTTGACGAGGCCGCTTCTGCCGGCGTTCGGCGCGTCGTCTACCTCTCCACCTACCACGTCTACGGGCGAGAGACCGGCACGATCGACGAGTCGCTGCCCACGCGACCCACGCACGACTACGGCATCTCGAAGGCGGCGGGCGAGGGCCAGTGCTTCCGCGCGGCTCGCCTCGGCGAGACAGAGGTGTTCGTCGCGCGCTTCTCCAACGGCTTCGGCGCGCCGCTGTCGCGCTCGGCCGAGTGCTGGACGCTCGCATTCCCCAGCTTCATCCGCTCGGCGGCCGATACCGGTTGCATCGTCCTTACGAGCGCCGGCATGCAGCAGCGCGACTTCCTCACCATCGCGGACATGTGCAGTGCGCTCGAGATCCTGCTCGCGGCGCCAGCGCTGCGTGCGGGCGACACCGACATCGTCTACAACGTGGGCGGCGGAGCGTCGCTCTCGATGCGCAATGCCGCCAGCCTGGTCGCCGCCGAGTACGAGACGGTGACCGGCATGCCCGCCGACATCGAGCTGCCCGCCGGCGCGAAGGGCGCTCCCGCCGAACCGCCGGTCGACTACCGTTTCGAGCGCATCGCCGCGCTCGGCTACGCTCCCCACGGCGACCTCGTTGGCGAGATCCGCGACACGCTCGCACTTCTCGGCGTGAGTGCCCGGGCATGATGTTCTCCGTCGTCATCCCCACGCACGACTCGCGCGACTACGTGGTCGCCGCGATCCGCAGCGTGCTCGCACAAACCGACCCCGACTTCGAGATCGTCGTCATCGACAACGGCTCCACCGACGGAACCGCCGAGGCGATCATGGCCATCGGCGACCCGCGCATCTCCTACGTCTGGCAGGAAGACTCCGGCCTGCCCGCCGACTCGCGCAACAAGGGCGTCGCGGCGGCGACCGGCGAGTGGATCGCGTTCCTCGACGCCGACGACACGTGGCTGCCCGGCAAGCTCGCGCGGGTACGCACGGTACTCGCGGCCTACGCCAGCGTCGACGTGCTCTGCCACGACGTCGACATCGTCAATGCGGCCGGCAAGCGCAAGGGTTCGCGCGCCTACCGGCTCGACGCGCGTCCCGTCTGGGAGCAGCTCCTCTACCGAGGCAACATCCTCACCACCTCAGCCTCGGTCGTCCGGGCCAGCTCGCTTGCCGACGTCCTCGTCGGTGCGGGTCCGTTCGACACGCGTCCGGAGTACTTCACCGTCGAGGATTACGACCTGTGGCTGCGACTCGCCGAGCACGGCTGCCGCTTCGCCATCATCCCCGAGGTCCTCGGCACCTACCTCGTGCATCCCGGCGGCGCCAGCAGCAAGCTCCTCGGCCACTACGAGGCGCTCATGCGCGTCTACGACGATCACTGCGTGGCGGCGGCTCGCATCGGCAAGCTCGACGTGCACGCGGCGCTCTCTCGCCGACGTCGCTCCCGCCTCGCCGAGGTGCGTGACCTCACGGTGCGCGGCTCGGTCATCGACGCGCTCAAGGTGTTCGTCGACATCGAGAGCGACCTGTCGGTCGTGCGCCGCAGGCTCGCCACCGCCGAAGGCCGTGCGCACTCGTGACCGTGAGCCTGGCGAGTGTGCGCGTCGTCATCGTCAACAACTTTCCTGGCCCCGGCCTGGGCGGCGGCGAGGTGCAGAACCTCTCCGTCGTCCGTGCGCTGCTTGCAGCAGGTGCCGAGGTTCGCGCGGTCGTCGTCCGCGGCAGCGCTTTCGGGACCGCCGTTGCGGAGGCCGGCGGCGCCGTCGCCGAGGTCGCAATGTCGCCCATCGCCGTCCGCACCGCGATCCGCACGATCGCCGAGCAGATCGCGGACGGGTCGCCGTGCGTGCTCATGGGCACCGGCTACTGGACGAACCTGCTGGTCCGCCAGGCCGCACGCCGCACCGCTGTGCGCGTCGTCAACCTGGTGGGCGTGACGCCGGGCGCGTCGCTCGCCGATGGCGGCTCGCGCCTCGGGCTTTCAGCCCGCGGCCTCGTCGACCGCGCGACCGCATCCCGGGTCGACGCCTACGTCGCGGTCGCCGAGGCCGTCGCCGTCGCGCTCGTCGCGGGCGGCGCGCCACCCGAGTGCGTGCACGCGATCCCGAACGGCGTCGACATCGACGCGCTCCGCGCCTCCGGGAGCGAGCCGCTGCCACCGATGCCGGCCGGGCGCCCGCTCATCGTCTGTGCGGCGCGCCTCGAGCCGGTCAAGGGCGTCGAGTTCCTCGTGCGCGCCGCAGTGCGGGTTCCGGGCGCCACGCTCGCGATCGCGGGCGACGGTGCGCTCGAGGGCCGCTTGCGCGAGATAGCGGTCGCGCTGGGCATGGCTGGCCGGGTCGCGTTCCTCGGCAGGGTGTCGCCGATCGCGCCGCTGCTCGCCGCCGCAGACGTCGTCGTGCTCCCGTCGCTCTCGGAGGGCATGCCCCTGGTCGCGCTCGAGGCGATGGCGCTGGGCAGGCCGGTTGTCGCGACGTGCGTGGGCGGCATCCCGGAGGTCGTCGAGGACGGTGTGACCGGCATCCTCGTCGAGCCGCGCGATCCACAAGCGCTCGCCTCGGCGATCTTGCGACTCGTGGCCCGCCCACAGCTCGCCCGCGCGCTAGGAGAGGCGGGGGAGGCGCACGTTCGCGCGCGCTACACGATCGCGTGCATGACCGACGCATACGTGAGCCTCATCGCGAGCCTCGTTGCTGATTCGGCGCACTGATGTCGTGGCGCGAAGCAACCGTCGTGTTCGTCACGACGAACACCGTCTACGCCCCTGACGGCGTAGAGGTTCGCTGGCTGCCGGTCATGTCCGAGCTCGTGCAGCTGGGGGCGAGCGTGCAGCTGCTCTGCGATGCGCACAGCCCGTTCGCTGAGACCGCGCGCTCGGTGGGCGTGGCCGTCTCGCCCTACGTCCTCGACCGCTGGAACGTCATCCGCTCGCGCTCGCGGCTACGCAAGTACTTCGTGCGCTACCAGCCGCTCGCCGTGCACTCCACCGGCCTTGAAGCCGACCTGCTCGCGCGCTGGGCAGCCCGCGTCCTGCCCGACGTCGCGGTCGTGACTACGCTGACCTCTGGCGCTTGGCAGCGTACTCGGCGCAGGCGCCCCATCGACGCGCTCATGCGCCGCTTCGACGAGGCCGGCCTCTCCACGAGCGCGTTCGTCTTCGTCGACGCCGAGCCGCTCGTCGACGAGGTGCGCGCCACCGGTTTCCCTGCAGACAGAATCGTGCTCGACGCGCCCGACGAGGACCCTCAGGGCTCGCCGGCGGGTAGCGTCGCGCGGCATCTCGAGGTCTACCAGGCGCTCATGGACGACCGCAGCTCGGGCGGCTAAGTGCGCCCGCTCTTCTCGGCAGGGCCTGCATGCGGCACTATTGACCCGTCCGTTACTCCAGATGAAGGGTCGCGCTTCTCATGACGAGTGACATCCACTTCGGCACCGACGGCTGGCGAGCCGTCATCGGCGAGGACTTCACGTACGCGAACCTGCGCCGCGTCGCCGACGCCGCAGGCCGCGTCATCGCCGAGCAGAACCCCGGCGGCACCGTGCTCGTGGGCTACGACACGCGCTTCGAGGCTGGCAGCTTCGCAGACGCAGCCGCCGAAGTGCTCGCGACTCACGGCCTTACCGCGAAGGTCTCGGACCGCTACCTGCCCACGCCCGCGCTGTGCTGGGCCGTTGCCCGCGACGACGCTGCGGTGGCCGGCGTGATGCTCACCGCAAGCCATAACCCGAGCGAGTATCTCGGCTTCAAGCTGCGCATGTCCGACGGCGGCGCCTCACCGGTCGAGTTCACAGACGCCGTCGAGGCGGCGCTTGTGCCGGAGCCGCCCACCGCTCGTGGCGAGTTCGAGCACGTCGACCTCGTCGGCCCGTATCTGAGCGACCTCGGCTCGCTCGTCGATCAGGCCGCGATCCGTGCGGCTGGCCTGCGCGTGATCGTCGACCCGCTCTACGGCGCGGGTCAGACCTACCTCGCCGAGACGCTGCGGGTCCTGGGCGTCGACGTCACCGAGGTGCACGGCGAGCGCAATCCCGGCTTCGGCGGGCTGCACCCCGAGCCCATCCCGCCGTGGATCGACACCACGCGCGACCTCGTGCGCGAGGGCGCCTTCGACGCCGCGTTCGTCACCGACGGTGACGCCGACCGCATCGGCGCGGTCGACCGCGACGGGAACTTCGTGAGCCCGCACCGCATCATCGGCCTCGTGGCCCAGCACCTCGTCGAGGACAAGGGCCAGACCGGCCGCATCGTGAAGACGCTGTCGACGTCGGTGCTCGTCGACCGGCTCGCGAACCACCTCGGCGTCGAGGTGACGACCACGCCCATCGGCTTCAAGTGGATCTACAACGAGATGCTCAAGGGCGACGTGCTCATCGGCGGGGAGGAGTCCGGCGGTATCGGCATTCCCTCGCACGTGCGCGAGCGCGACGGCCTGCTTATGTCGCTCATGCTCGCCGAGATGATGGGCAAGCGCGGCAAGGGGCTCGGCGAGCTCGTGTCAGACATGATCGCGATCACCGGCCCCATGGAATACGGCCGAGTCGACCTCAAGCTCACCGTCGCCGCACGTGACTCCTTCCTCGAGCGCGCACCCGGGCTCGCCGCCGCAGAGCTCGCCGGCGCCACCGTGCTCGACATCGTGCGCGTCGACGGCGTGAAGTTCCTCTTCGCCGACGACGCGTGGCTGCTGCTTCGCCCGTCGGGCACCGAGCCGCTCGTGCGCATCTATGCCGAGGCGCCCTCGGCTGAGCTGGTAGCAGGTTTGCTCGAAGCCGGTCGCGCGATCGTTCAAGGCTAGAGGAGACACCGCCACCAGATGCAGGAGCTCACGCGCCCCATGCGAGTCACGATGGTCAACAAGTACTACTGGCCGCCGCATCTCGGCGGTGTCGAGACCGTCGTGCGCTACCTCTCCGAGGGCCTGACTCAGCTCGCCGGCGCCTCGGTGCACGCGATCGTCGCCAACGAAGGCCGCGAGCGCGTCGAAGACGAGGTCGCGGGAGTGCGGGTGACGCGGTTGCCTCGGCAGTTCGCGCTCTCGAGCGCACCCATCGCGCTCTCGATGGCGGGCGAGCTCTCGCGTGACGCTCGCAGCGCGACCCCGCCCGACGTCATGAACCTGCACGCGCCGTACCCGTGGGGCGAGCTGTGCTGGCTGCAGTCGCGCCCCGGCGTACCCACGGTGCTGAGCTACCACTCCGACATCGTGCGCCAGAAGCGCATGCTCGCCGCCTACCGCCCCTTCCTCGAGCGCGTGCTCGACTCCGTCGATCTCATCACCACCTCGTCGCCGAACCTGCGCGACAACTCCGAGTTCCTCGCCGCACGTGCCGATAAGGTCCGCGTCGTCGACTACGGGCTGCACGTCGAAGAGATCGCGAACCCGCCCAGCTCCGTGCTCGAGAAGGCTGCCGACATCCTCGCCGAGCATCGCGGGCGGTCCATCGTGCTCTTTGTCGGGCGGCTCGTGTACTACAAGGGTGCCGACGTGCTCGTGCGCGCGATGGCGAGTGTGGATGCCGACCTCGTGATGATAGGCTCCGGCCCGCTCGAGTCCGAGCTGCGTGAGATCGCGGTCGCCAACGGTGTCGCGGGTCGCATCACCTTCCTGCCGCCGATGGCCGACGAGGACCTGCACGCCTACTACCGCGCGGCCGACGTATTCTGCCTGCCCAGCGTCGCCAATAGCGAGGCGTTCGGCCTCGTGCAGATCGAGGCGCACGCGGCCGGCACCCCCGCGATCTCGACGAACCTGCCCACGAGCGTGCCGTACGCCAACCTCGACGGCGTGACCGGCCTGATCGTGGGCGTGGGCGACGTGCCCGCGCTCGCCGCCGCGCTCAACCGGCTGCTCACCGACCACGCGCTGCGGCAACGTCTCGGCCAGCAGGCCAGGGCGCGCGCGCTCTCGCAGTTCACGATCCCGCGCTTCGTCGACTCGATGCTCGCGGTCTACGACGAGGCGCGCTCCATTCACGCTCAGAAGCAGGGGAGGCGCTAGATGTCGCGCAACCGCTTCATCGTGATCTCGGTCGTCGTGGACGCCCTGCTCATCAACGTGGGCTACCTCTTCGCCTTCCTCGTGCGGTTCGGCGGCCATCCGCCGGCGTTCAACTTCAACGCCTACCTCGCGATCTGGCCCTACATCACACTTGTGTACCTCGCGGGCGGATGGGCCTACGGCCTCTACGACCCGGAGAGCGCCGACACGGCGTGGTCGGTCGTGCGAGGCGTGGGCGCGGCGAGCCTTCTCGGCACGGTGCTCACCGCGGCGATCGCGTTCTTCGCGGGGCCCGCCACAGCGTCCTTCGCGCGTTCCACGCTCGTGCTCGCTGTCGCGCTCGAGCTCGCGCTGCTCGTGGGCTGGCGCCTGCTCTTCCTGCGCTTCGGCAACGTGCGCTGGCCCGAACAGCGCGTGCTCATCGTGGGCACCGGCCCCGTCTCCATCGAACTCGCCGAGGAACTTGAGCGGCGCGCGAAGTGGGGGTGGCGCGTCACCGGCCTCATCGATCCCGGCACCGGCGACGAGCCGCCGACGTGTGCCGACGCAGGCGGCTACCCCGTGCTCGGTCGCGCCTCCGACATCGCGCGGCTCGCGCACGATCACAACGCCAACCGCGTGATCGTGGTGAGCCCCGTCGCCTTGCGCGAGCTCGTCGAGTCGCTCGTGCTCGCCGACGACATCCGCGTCCGCGTCGACGTGGTCCCCGAGCTCTACGAGATCTTCATCGGCACCGTGGACTCGATCGTGGGCGACGTGCCGCTCATGGAGATCACGCGCTCGACGGTGCCGCGGTACTACGCCGCCGCGAAGCGCGCCATCGACCTCGTCGCGTCGATCGCCCTCGCCATCATCGTGAGCCCGGTCCTGCTCTTGGCCGTCATCGCTATCGTGGCCACCGACGGCTTCCCCGTCATGTTCTCGCAGCAGCGCAGCGGCAAGTACCTCAAGCCGTTCGACGTCCTCAAGCTGCGCACGATGGTCAAAGACGCCGAGAAGCTCTCCGGTGCGGTCCTTGCTGAGGAGGATGATCCGCGCATCACGCGCGTCGGCCGCTTCCTGCGAAAGACGCGCATCGACGAACTGCCGCAGCTCTTCAACATCATCCGAGGCGAGATGAGCTTCATCGGCCCGCGCCCCGAAAGACCCTTCTTCGTCGAGCAGTTCTGCGAGGAGATTCCGGGCTACCGCGAGCGCTTCAACGTCAAGCCCGGAATGACGGGACTCGCTCAGGTGAGCGGAGGCTACGCCACTACTCCACAAAGAAAACTCAAGTACGACCTGATCTATATGTATCATCAGAACTTGGCCATGGACGTTCAGATCGTCGCCGAGACCTTCCGTGTCGTATTGACCGGTCGCGGCGCAAGATAAGGAGCACGTGGATGGCGAAGGATCGCACGAAGAGTCAGGCGAAGACGGGGGGCCGTCAAACACCCGTCGTTCAAGCCGAGGAGAGCATGACACTAGCCAGGCAGATCGCCTGGTGGTCGCTGCTCGCGATGGTGTTCATGGTCCCGATCGCAATGGGCAACTTCACGTGGATCGGCTTCCGCATGCCGATCACCTACGACCAGTTCGACATCGTCAAGGTGTTCTTCCAGAGGGTCTTCGGCTTCATCGCGCTCGCGGCCTGGGGCTGGGACATCCTGCTTCGTGGCGGCAAGATCCGGCGCACGCCGGTTGACTGGCTCATCCTCGCTTTCTTGGCGTGGGTGGCTGTCTCGGCGGCGTTCTCGATCTCGCCGTGGACCGCGCTGTTCGGCAAGTACCGCCGCTTTGAAGGACTGTTCTCCTTCATCAACTACGCGGTCATCTACTTCCTCGTCCTCCAGTTCGCGGACCGCCCGTCCAGGGTCCGAACGCTTGCGACGACGCTCTTCTGGTCGGGATTCATTGTGGCGGGCTACGGCGTCATGCAGTCGCTCGGTGCCGACATCGTCCACTGGGGCACGCTGCCCTTCGAGGCCAATCGCGCGTTTGCCACGTATGGCAACCCCGACCTTCTCGGCGGGTTCCTGATGTTCTCGGTGCCCATCACCCTCGGGCTCGTGCTCTCCGAGGACAAGCTGTGGATGCGCCTTGTTTACTGGATCGGTTTCGCAATCAACATGTGGTGCCTCGTCGTCGCCTTCACGCGCGGCGCGTGGATCGGCGCCATCGTGAGCGTTCCGCTTGTGATCTTCATCGCCTTGCGGCATCGCGCTCAGTTCTTCAAGGTCGACTGGGTTCCGGTGGGGGCGATCGGCGTGCTTGTGGCCGGCATCATCGGCGTGAGCTTGAGAAGCACCAACCAGGTCATGAACTTCGCTACCCGCTTCGCGTCGATCCTCGACTTCAGCGGGGGCAGTGGCGGGACGCGCACGGAGATCTGGAGTGCGGCTATCAAGGCGGTCGAGGCGCGGCCGATCTTCGGCTTCGGCGCCGACACATTCCGGCTGGTTTTCCCGAAGTACAAGCCGGTGAAGTACGTCGCCGACGCCGGCTACCGCTCGGTCGCCGACAACGTGCACGACTACCCGCTGCAGCTTGCCGCCGGCATCGGCATCGTCGGGATGTTGATGTTTTATTCCATCTGCGCCTGGGCCGCCATCCGATCGGCTCCGCTCGTGTTCAAGCGCTCAGACGACCACCGGCGCATCCTGTTCGGCGCGATTTGGGCCGCAGCCGCAGGTTATCTCGTGCAGCTGATGTTCGGCCTCTCAGTCACCGGTAACACCTTCCTGCTGTGGGCGGCGCTTGGTGTCGTGCTCGCGCCGGGTGCCACAGTGGTCGAGTTCAAGGCACCGACGTGGGGCATCTTCGTAGCCTTCGTCGGCATGGTGCTGGCGGGCTTGGGAATCGGCTACCAGGTCGTGTACGTGCAGGCCGACCACTCCTACTTGCTCGCGATGATCGCCACTCAGGGCCAAGACCGCGTCGACGCCACTCTGAATGCGGTCAAGCTCAACCCGTACAACGACATGTACCTCGCCGAGGTCGGCGTGGCCTATCGGGACCTGATGATCGCTGACCTCCAGGCGGCGCAACAGGCGCAGGCAGCAGGCCAAAGCCCGACGCAGCTCATGAGCCAGTCCAAGACCGCGTACGAGAGCTCGGTGGCCGCCCTCAACAGGACGATCAACTTCGTGCCGTGGGAGTACGATAACTACGTCTTCCTGACGAGCGTGCACAACATCGCCGGTCAGGTGTTCGACCGTTCCTACTACAACGAGGCTCTCGCCGTCGGCCTGCGGGGTGTCGCGGTCGAGCAGTACGGCCCGGCAATCCTGACGGAGGTCGCTCGGGCCTACGACGGTCTCGGCGATCGGACCAAGGCGATCGCGGCTGTTCAGAAGGCGGCCACGATGGATCCCGGCGATACCGATGCGTGGCTCTTGCTTTCGTCGCTCTACGAGAACGGCGGGGACAAGGCCAAGGCGCTTGATGTCCTCAAGACGTACAGCGCGGCGAGACCCGGCGATACGAATGTCGCTGCGAGCATCGCGCGTCTCGAAGCAAGCGCGACAACGACTCCCAAGAAGTAGCGCAGCGGTGAGGCCGGCTCTCGGGAGCCGGCCTCACCGACTGTGACGTTCATGCGAAGAAGGCCCTTACCTGCGCATCCGCATGTAATAATCCTTATGGCACGCAAAGTGCGTTCATGCTAAATAACTATGGTGCCGCGCAGGATGGCCTCGGCCTCCAATGCCATCAAGGTGTGGGCGTGGGCTCAATGACCTCGAACTGAAGGATAGGGTGGATGGCGGGCATCTCGTTTGGCGGTTTCAAGGATCCGATTCGACGCCCGCGATACATCATCTGGGTCGCTGTCGCCGTTCTCACAGCCGTCGCGGTCATGATTCCGGTCCTCGGGGTGACTTCCACCCGGTGGTTCTGCACCAACGGGTGCCACAAGGTGCAAGACGACACGATCAAGGCCTACCAGCACTCGAGCCACGCCAACATCAGCTGCATGGCGTGTCATATGCCGGTCAACGCGAATCCGGTCGTCTTCATGATGCACAAGGTCGAGGCGCTGGGGGAGCTGTATCTGACTCTCACTAACAAGTTCCCGTTGCCGCTCAATGGCGAAGACGAAGTCTCGCTCACCATGAAGTCGGTCCAGTGCAACCAATGCCATGACGAGTCCAAGCGAAACGTGACGCCGGATTCCGGCCTCAAGATGGACCACGCGGCTCACTCGAAGGGCGGCGTGGACTGCACGATCTGCCACAACCGCATCGCGCACAAGGAAGATTTCGACCTCGCACTCAAGCAGCCGGCCACGCGTGAGCCGAACCTCAAGCACGAGAACTTCATGCTGATGACCGCTTGCTTCCGGTGTCACACGCAGGACTACGCGAACTCCAGCAAGCCCTCCGGTACCTGCGAGACGTGCCACACGCCACTCTTCCAACTCAAGCCGGCCAGCCACCTCCAGACCGGCTTCTTCCCCAAAGGTCACGGACGGCTTGGTGCCGATGAAGACAGCCGCACCATCAGAGCGACCGGGATCTCGTGGCTCAACGGCGCCGAGACGTCGGGCGCCGCGGTGCTCGAGAACGCATCGAGCGCGAGCAAGAAGAACGAGACACTCGGGCAGTCGCTTCCGAAGGCCGCGTCGATCAACGCCTGCTCCACGTGCCACAAGCGGCAGTTCTGCATCGACTGCCATGGCGGACTGACCATGCCGCATCCGCAGGACTGGAGCCAGAAGCACGGTGCGTTCGGTGCGAAGAATCGCCAGACGTGCCAGAAATGCCACGGCACCGGAACGACCGCATGCGACACCTGCCACCACGGCGTGGAAGTCAGCTACCAGTACGATCCGTCGATCCCGTGGCGTAAGCAGCACCCGGCGGCGGTCAAGATCGTCGGTCCGGCCGGCTGCTTGAAGTGTCACACGCCCACGTATTGTGCGCTGTGCCACGTCAACGGAGGCGTTCCACCGAAGTAACATCGCAGTCGACCGCCGCCGACAAGACCGAGCTGAACTGGCCGCACGCCGGCTACCTCAGGGACGTCGCTGCGGGCGCGGGTTTGTTCGTACGCGAGAATGTCGCTAGTCTTCTGGGAGCCGGACGCGGTATCGTCGCGCCAGCCGTGTCCGATCAGTACCCGCTCGTCACCCCGGTGCCCGAGTGCGAACCGACGAAAGCGTGAGAAGCGCCATGACGCAGACAGATCCCGTCCCCGGGCATCCCACCGCAGAACGCGTGAGCGGGATCTTCTCCACGATCGCGGACCGCTACGACGTCTTCAACGCGATGGCCAGTCTCGGGATCGACCGCGGTTGGCGGCGCGACCTCGTGCGGGCTGCGCACCTCTCACCCAGCTCCCGCGTGCTCGATCTGGCCTCCGGCACCGGTGACGTCGCGTTCGCCGTGGCCAACCTCGGCCGTCCCGCCGAGGTCGTCGCGACCGACTTCGTGCCCGAGATGCTCGCCGTCGCCGAGAAGAAGGCTGCCGAGCATCCGCCAGCGGTGCCGGTATCGTTCTCGCTCGCCGATGCACAGGCGCTGCCCTTCGACGACGACAGCTTCGACGTCGTCACCGTCGCCTTCGGCGTCCGCAACTTCCCTGACCGCGAGGCCAACTTCCGAGAAGTGCTTCGCGTGCTCAGGTCCGGCGGACGCTACATCATCCTCGAGTTCTCCCGCCCGAACTTCGCACCGTGGCGCGGCGTGTACCACCTGTACCTGCGCCACGCGATTCCCGCGATCGGTGCCGCACTTACGGGCGACCGTGACGGCTTCGTCTACCTCAACGACTCGATTCGGCAGTTCCCCGCGCAGGCGCAGCTCGCCGCCGAGCTGAGGCGTGCTGGTTTCACCACCATCAGCTGGAAGGACCTCTCCGGAGGCGTCGTGGCACTGCACACCGCGGTCAAGTAACCCGGCATCGCGGGCCCCGCCGGTTCCGCGCCGAGACGCCTGCGGTAGAATCGGCGTGAGTCATCAGACCCGGAGGAATCCATGCTGCTCACCGCGCGCTACGTGCTACCTGTGTCAACGCCACACATCGAGAACGGTGCCGTCCTCGTTCGCGGCGACAAGATTGTCGAGATCGGCGACTTCGAGCACCTGCGCGCGCTCCATCCCGACGAGCCGGTTCGGGACTTCGGCCTCGCGACGCTCATGCCAGGCTTCATCGACCTGCACACCCACCTCGAGTACTCGGCGATGCGCGGCCTCGTCGACGACCTGCCCTACTCGGAGTGGAAGCTTCAGCTCATGCAGAAGGAACGGCGGTTCTCGAGCCAGGACTGGGACGACTCCGCGCTTCTCGGCGGGCTCGAGGCGCTTCAATCCGGCATCACGACGATCGCCGACATCACGCGCACCGGCGCTTCGGGCCACGCCGCACAGGCGATCGGGTTGCGCGCACTGATCTACCGAGAAGTCGCGACTATGGAGAAATCGCTGGTCGCGCCAGTCATGTCGCAAGCCGCCGAGGATATCGAGGCATGGCGCGCGACGACCGATTCGAACCGCGTCACAGTCGGCATCGCTGCGCACGCGCCGTACTCGTGCCACCCGGAGCTCTTCCGCCGGGTCGCGGACTACGCGATGGATGGCACTCCGGCCGCAATCCACCTGGCGGGCAGCCGAGAGGAGCACGACTTCGTCAAGTACGGCTCGTCGATGCTCGGCACCCTCGTCCGCGACACCTATGACGCTCACGCGCCCGGCTGGCTTCCCACCGGGGTGAGCCCCGTGCGCTACGTGCTCCAGTGGGGTCTGTTCGACGTGCCCAACCTTCTCGGCGTGCACTGCACGCAGGTCGACGATGACGACATCGAGGTCCTCGCGGATCACGACGTCGCGGTCGCGCACTGCCCGCGATGTGAGGCAAAGCTCGGTATGGGCATCGCTCCGCTCGAGAAGTTGTTGCGGGCCGGCCTGCGCGTGGGGCTCGGTACCGACTCGCCCGCCGCGTCCAACTCGATGGACGTGTTCGAGGAGATGCGCATCGGGCTGCTGTTGCAGCGCGCGGTTCTCGGCGAGGAGCGGTTCATGAACGCCCGGCAGTTCGTCAAGATGGCGACGCTCGATGCCGCGCGGGCGATCAAGATGGACGACGTCATCGGCTCGCTCGAGCCCGGCAAGCAGGCAGACATCGTCGCGGTCGACCTCTCCAAGTCGCACCAGATCCCGACGCACCATCCGTACAGCACGCTCGTTCACACCGCAAACCAGGAAAACGTGCTAGCGACGATGATCGCCGGCGAGATCGTCTACGAGGCCCGAGAGTGGCGCCATGCGGACCACGTCCGGATCTACGCGCGCGCCGAGGAGATGCGGATGAAGCTTCGAAGCTAGCCGCTCGTTCGGGCCGAAGATGTGCTTGAGGGCTCGGCGTCAACGGCTAAGGATGCTTCACTGTTCGTGCATACCTGCGTGATATACTACGCGCGCTCGACACACGCTTGGACACGAGTGCAGCCGGTGCACTCGCGAGAACACAGGAGGATTGAACGTGAGCGATCAGGACTTCTTCTTCGACGAGGACGAGAAGCCGGCCGCCAAGGCCGCAGCTAAGTCAGGCGCCAAGTCAGGTGGGAAATCAGGTGCCAAGAAAAGTACCGCTCCGGCGAAGGCCGACGCTCCTGCGCCTCGTGCATCCGCGCCCGCGCCTGAGCCGAATATCGCGCTGACTGTCACGATCCTCGTCGGCATCATCGGTCTTCTGCTTGGCGTCGTCATCGGCCTGTTCGTGGGCAAGAGCATGGCGGTTCCGTCCATCACCGCGACCACGACCTCGGCGCCGCAGCTCACGCCGCAGCAACTGAGTGCGGGCACGCTTCCTTCCGGCCATCCCAGCGTCAACGCGACGGCCGGCAAGTAATCACTACGGTACTGCGGGCCCGGTCCGGTCTGAGGGCCGGCCGGGCTCGCTTTCTGTGAGTCACATCCACGAGGAGGGGACCGATGGCCAAGAAGCCATCTTCACGAGGGAAGGTAAACCGTAGGCCTGTCGATCAGTCGGCGGCCAAAGGCGGCGGCATCATGTCGATCAACAAGTCGCACACGTCGCCGTTCATGAAGGTCGTATTGATCGTGATCATCATCTCCATGATCACGCTCTTCCTGGCCGGTGGCATCGCAGGCTTCGTGGACCTGTTCAAGGCGCAGCCGAAGGCCGCCACCGTCGATCCCATCATCGCCGCGAAGAACCAGTTCGAGCCGCGTGCTCAAGCCTTCGCGAATGCGCTCGCGAGCTCGCCTGCGAGCTACACGCTTCTCGTCAATCTGGGCAACACACGTTATGACTACGCGGTGACGCTCCTGCAGCTGGTCAGCAAGGGGACGACCAGTGCGATGCTGCCAGCCGTTCAGCAGTGGACAGCGGCACGCGATGCGTTCGGGAAGGCCTACAAGATCAAGAAGACCGATTTGAAGGTCGGCGTCGACTACTCGGTCGCTACCTTCTACAGCGGGGACACCACACAGGCTGTCAAGATCGTATCGGGCGTCATCAAGCAGGACCCGAAGTTCGCCCCTGCGTACTTCAACCTCGGCATCTTCTACGACGCTCAGGGCGACGTGCTCAGCGCGATCGTTGCGTACCAGACCTACGTGACTCTGGACCCGAAGGGTCAGTCAGGAGATCCGTCCTACGCGAAGCGGCGCATCTCGTCTTTGGAGAGCACGTCGGCAATCGGCGGAGGCGCGACGATCGCGACAGGCACTGCCACGTCCACACCGTAGCTGCGCGTTATCGTGATGCAAGCCAACGGGCGCCCCTTGGGGCGCCCGCTTTGGTTACTCCTTGCGAGGTCGGTTCACTCCGATTCGATGCCAAGGATCTGATGCGCCTGCTTCATCGAGTCCGCCGTTGAAAAGATGCCGTTGAGGCGGGTGAGCGACAGTATGTTGTCGACGGTATCGTTCGTCACGAGGACCAGCTTTCCACCTTCCGCTCCGTACTCTTTGGCGAGCGAGAGCAGCAATCCAAGCCCCGAGCTGTCGAGATACTCCAAACCGGAGAGGTCGACAACGGTAGCCGGCGGGGCCGCGCTCAGAATACGGTCGATGTTCATTCGGAATCCGGCGCATTCGCCATAGTCGAGGTCCCCTAGCACGGTGAGCGTCCAGTGCCCCGCGGCCTCTTCAACATCCATTGTGAGAGCCATGCGCTTCCTTCCTCCAGCCCAGCTCACACAGTAGGTACCCAATGCCGCGGGTCCTGGCGCCCCCGTCTGGGGTACAATCCGAGCATCGTCTCACGGGCAGAAAGGATCGGGTCGCCACATGGAACTCGACATCCAGACCGAGCGGCATCCCAAGCAGTGCGAGGTGACCCTTCGCGGAGAGATCGACGTCTACACCGCACCGAAGCTCAAAGAGGAGCTCGTCGCAGTGATCGAAGGCGGCTGCGCGAACATAGTGGTCGACCTGCATGGCGTGACCTTCATCGACAGCTCCGGTCTAGGCGTGCTCGTCAGCGCGCTGCGCAGGGCCCGTGAGCGCGATGGCGCTGTTCGGGTGGTGTGTGAGCGCGAGAACATACTCAAGATCTTCCGCATCACCGGTCTGGATAAGGTCTTCCCGCTCTTCTCAGACATCGCCGAGGCGCGCCAGTTCTAGCGCCGGTCGGCGGCCGGCACCGCTGCCTCGGCATGGCGATTGCGTGTGAGCGCGCAGACTCTGTTCTGAAAGGGTGGGGTTGTGTTCGGAATCAGCAGTACCGAACTTCTCATAATCGCGGTCTTCGCCTTCATCGTCTTCGGGCCCGACAAGATTCCGGAGATCGCGCGCACCGTCAGCAAGGCGGTGGCCATGTTCAAGCGCACTCAAGAGGACATGGAGCGCACGATCAAGACCGAGATGTACAACATGGACCCCACCTCCGAGAACTCCATCTTCTCGGCGTTCGATGCGTCGAAGAGCGCGAGCGCCCCTGCCCAGACGCCCTCCAAGTCAACTCCGGACGTCTCTGGAATGAGCGGAGTCGTCGACGACGAAGAGGAGGACGAGGAGTAGTTCCTCGCTGACGTATGCCGATAACCCCGAAACGCATGCCCTTCTTCGACCACATCGCCGAGCTACGTAGGCGAATCGTGGTCATCGCGGTAACGATCCTCGTGCTTTCCATGGTGCTCTACACGTGGGGCTGGCAGATTTTCGATTTCGTCATGGCCCCCATCACGCCCCTGCTCCACGGCGTGAAGTGGCAGATATTCTCCCCGTGGGGCACGTTCGGTCTGAGATTCCAAGTGGCGTTTTATACCTCACTCGTTGTGGGCGCCCCCATCATCATCTGGCAGGTCATGTCGTTCTTCCTCCCGGCGCTCAGGGACAAGGAGCGACGCTACGTGATCCCGACGTTCGTTGCGGCCGTTACGTTGTTCGCCTTGGGCGTGACCTTTTGCTACACCGTGATCATGAACGCCGGTTTCGCGTGGATCATCAGCCAGGCGGGGGCGTCAGTCGGGGTCACGCCGAACGCCCAGCTTTACTTCGAAGGCGTGATCCTTCTCCTCATCGGCTTCGGTGTGGGGTTCCTCCTGCCGATCGTGGTCTTCTATCTCGTCATCTTCAACATCGTCCCCTACGCCAAGCTCAGGGCGCAGTGGCGCGTGGTCTACGTGGCCCTGATGTTCGTCGCCTCCGCAGCAACCCCCGACTGGTCGCCGTGGACGATGGGCGGCCTGTTCGTGGCGCTCGCGGTCCTCTACGAGGCCAGCATGCTTCTTGCGCGCGTCACGCTGCGCAAGCGCATCGCTGCGCAGAAGCGCAAAGAGATCGAGCTGTACGGCGAGGACGATGACGAAGTCGGCGTCGCGGTGGCCGAGTCGTCGTAAACTCGCAAACAGAAGGCAGGGCACCTCGTGCACGAGATGGGCATCACGCAAAGTATCCTCTCGGCGTCGTTTGACGCTGCGAAAGACGCCGGCGCGACTCGGATCACGGAGATCCGCATCAGCGTTGGTGAGATGACTGAGACCGTCGACTTCGCGCTGCAGTTCGCGTTCGAAGCGCTCACGCCGGACACGATGGCCGAGGGCGCGACGCTCGTGATCACGAAGGTCCCCGCGCGGTCTCGATGCCTCGAGTGCCACCTCGAGTACGCGCACGACCGGTACCAGATGCTGTGCCCCACGTGCGGGAGTATGGCTGTGGAGCTTTTGCAGGGCCGCGAGTTGAAGATCGACAGCATCGAAGCCGACGACGGCGAGGACGATACGGAAGACGGGGCGGCCAAGACCGGCGCCGAGACGCCCGACGACGATTCCGAAGCCACAAAGGAGTAGCTAGTGGAGATCGATCTCTCGAAGCCGATTCTCGACCTGAACGAGCGCCTCGCCGAGCAGAACCGTGCGCTCCTCGACGAGCACGGCGTCTTCGTGCTCGACCTCATGGCGTCGCCTGGCGCCGGCAAGACTTCGACGATCCTCGCGACGATCGGAGCGCTGCGCGACCGCTACCGCATCGCCGTCATCGAGGGCGACATCGCGAGTAAGGTCGACGCCGAGAAGGTCAAGGCGCACGGCATCCCCGCGGTCCAGATCAACACCGGGGGCGCGTGCCACCTCGAGAGCGACATGATCAAGCGCGCCATCGACGCTCTGCCGCTCGACGAGCTCGACCTCATCATCATCGAGAACGTGGGCAACCTCGTATGCCCCACAGACTTCTACCTCGGCGAGAACGCGAAGGTCATGATCCTCTCGGTACCTGAAGGTCACGACAAGCCGTACAAGTATCCGGGGATCTTCCAGATCTCAGAGGCGATCATTCTCAACAAGGTCGACACGATGCCGGTCTTCGACTTCAACGAAGAAGAGTTCACGGCGGAGGTGCACACGCTCAACCCCAAGGCGCCGATCTTCCGCATCGCGGCCACCAAGGGCGAAGGCGTCGCCGAGTGGGCCGAGTGGCTCGCCGCGCGCATCGAGGCCGCGAAGGTGGCCGTCGCCGAGAAGAAGGCCGCCGGAGCCGCCGAATGATCGCCCGCGAGGAGGCGCTTGCGCTCGTCCGCGAGCGGATCCCGCAAGCCAACCTCGTCAACCACTGCGTCGCGACCGAGATCATCATGGCCGCGCTCGCTCAGCGCCTTGGCTGCTCTGACGCCGACGTCGAACGCTGGGCTCTCGCCGGTCTGCTCCACGACCTCGACTACGCCGAGACCGCCGACGATCCCGCGCGACACGGACTCGTCTCGGCGGAGCTGCTCGCCGGTCTCGTCGACGACGAGATGATGCACGCGATCCTCGGCCACGCCGACAAGATCGAGCGCGAGTCGCTCATGGACCATGCGCTGTGGTGCGCGGACCCCACGACCGGCTTCATCGTTGCGGCCGCGCTCGTGCGGCCCGACCGCGATCTGGACAACGTCGAGGTCAAGAGCCTGAAGAAGCGCTGGAAGGAAGGCGCGTTCGCGAAAGGTGCGTCGCGCGAGCAGATGGCCGGGTGTGCGCTGCTCGGCATCGAACGCGACGATTTCCTGGCGTTGGCGCTGGCCGCTATGAAGGCGCGCAAGAGCGAGATCGGGCTGTAGTCCGGGCTCGGTGCTCGCGGGGCGAGAGCTCGAGTCCGCGACGGCGCTGCCGGCTTCGGTTTGGCCCTCGGTTCGCTTCCGTTCAGGTCCTGGTTAGCTCCCGCGTACACAATATGGTTGACGCACCTGTGTATACTCGGCTGCAAAACGCTCCGGCGTCGGGAAGGACGCGTACGTGAAGCTGATCGTCACCGAGAAGAACATCGCCGCTAAGAAGCTGGCTGAGATCCTTGCCGTGGGCAAGCCTACGACTGACAAGGTCTACAACACGCCTGTCTACAAGTTCCGCCGTGACGGTGAGGACTGGATATCGATCGGGCTCAAGGGCCACATCCTCGGCGTGGACTTCCCGCTGCAGCTCGTGCACAGCGCCGCGGCGAAGGGTTCGGGGGCATGGAAGGCGGTTTGGGACGACGAGCGCGAGACGCCGGCGCCCATCCCCGCTACCCTTCCAACGCCCGAGACCGGTTTCGCCGAAGGCCCATGGAAGAAGAAGAAGCCGTTTACCGCCGACGGCGTCGACCTGAAGACGTGGAAGCTCGCCTCGCTGCCGTACCTTGTATGGGCACCGATCGGCAAGACCCCCACCGAGAAGGAGCTCATCCGCTCGCTCAAGAGCGTGGCCAAGAAGGCCGAACTCATCGTGATCGCGACCGACTTCGACCGCGAGGGAGAGCTTATCGGCAGCGATGCCGCGGGGCTCGTTCGCGGCGTCAACGAGAAAGCTCCCATCCGGCGTGCGCGGTTCTCGGCGATCACGAAGGACGAGGTCGAGCGTGCGTTTGCAGAGCTCGTCAACGTCGACGAGTGCCTCGCGCAGGCGGGGGAGTCGCGCCAGGACATCGACCTCGTGTGGGGCGCGGTGCTCACTCGCTACCTGACGATGGCAAAGTACTCGGGCTTCGGCAACGTGAAGTCCGCCGGGCGCGTGCAGACGCCCACGCTCGCACTCATCGTCTAGCGCGAGCTCGAGCGCGAGGCGTTCGTGCCCGAGCACTACTGGACGGTGAAGGGCGCGTTCGCCGCGGCGGGCGCCGAGTTCTCGGCGGGCCATGCCACCGACCGCTTCAAGGCCGAGGCCGAGGCGAAGCGCGTCATGGACGCGATCGCGGACGCGAAGAACGGCACCGTCACGGCCGTCGAGAAGAAGCAGCGTAAGGTCGCGCCGCCCACGCCGTTCAACACCACGGCGCTCCAGGCCGCGGCCGCGTCCGAGGGCATCACACCGGCGCGCACGATGCGCATCGCCGAGTCGCTCTACATGGACGGCCTCATCAGCTATCCCCGCGTCGACAACACCGTCTACCCGCCCTCGCTCGACCTCAAGGGCATCCTCTCCGAACTCTCCGACGTGCCGGTCTACCGCGAACAGGTGCAGTCGATCCTGCGCTCGCCGCTGCACCCGACGCGCGGCGCCAAGGAGACGACCGACCACCCGCCCATCACGCCCACCGCAGCCGCGGACCCCGACAAGCTGAGGCCGGAAGAGTGGAAGCTTTACAACCTCATATCGCGCCGCTTCCTCGCCACGCTGTCGGACTCGGCGATCATCGAGGGCACGAAGGTCTCGATCGACGTGGCCGGCGAACCGTTCGTCGCCAAGGGCGACGTGCTCGCCTCGGCGGGATTCCGCGCGATCTACCCGTATGGCCTGAAGAAGGACGAGCAGCTGCCCGTGCTCTCCGAAGGCGCGATCCTCGACTTCCTCGGAGCGGACCTCGCTGCCAAGCAGACGGAGCCGCCCGCCCGCTACAGCCAGGGCAAGCTCATCCAGGAGATGGAGAAGCGCGGGCTGGGCACGAAGGCCACACGTCACGCCATCATCGAGCGCCTGCTCGAGGTGCGCTACGCGGCCAACGAGCCGCTCGAGCCCACGTGTCTGGGGCGCGCGGTCATCGAAGCGCTCACGCAGCACGCGCCGCGCATCACGACGCCGGACATGACGAGCGACCTCGAGGCCGAGATGGACAACATCGCCAACGGTCGCACTGACCGCACGACGGTGGTCGACCACTCGCGCGATATCCTGGCGCACGTCATGACCGAGCTCATCGCGAAAGCCGCCGACGTGGGCGAAGCGCTCAAGGCCGCCGGCGCCGATGACGCGAAGGTGGGCCAGTGCCCGAAGTCCGGACACGACCTGCTCATCAAGTCCTCGCCGAAGACCAAGGGCCAGTTCGTCGGCTGCTCGGGATGGCCCGAGTGCGACGTGACCTACCCGCTGCCGCAGGGAAAGATCGAGCCGGTCGACGAGGCGTGTCCCGTCTGTGGTACGCCGCAGGTCCGCGTCATCCAATTCCGATCCAAGCCGCGGGTGATCTGCCTCGATCCCGCCTGCAAGACCAACTACGAGCCGGAGATCAGCATCGGTACCTGCAAGACGTGCGCCGAGGCCGGCCGCGCAGGTGACCTCACGGTGCGCCGCTCAGCCCGCACGCTCAAGCGCTTCGTGCGCTGCACCAACTACGACGAGTGCGGCGTGAGCTATCCGCTGCCGCAGCGCGGCGACATCACCGCGACTGGCGAGCGCTGCGATACGTGCGATGCGCCGATGATCGTCGTGAACTCCGGGCGGGGCCCGTGGCGCATCTGCGTGGACCCCAACTGCCCCGCGAAAGCCGAAGCCGAGAAGAAGAAGGCCGAAGCCGCCGAGAAGAAGGCCGCCGGCTCAAAGACCGTCGCGAAGAAGCCGGCTGCGCGCAAGGCCGCGCCGAAGAAGCGCACCACGGCCGCGAAGAAGCCCGCCGCTAAGAAGCCGGCCGCAGAGTAGCCCTGCTGCCTCGCGCCGAGCACGGGCGGGCGATGCGTGAGCGCGCCAGCTCGCGGGCAAGAACTGCGTGCAGCCCGCGTTCGCCTCGGTGGGGAGCTTCAATGAGAATCGCCGCGATCCAGCACCGCCTACGCGAGAGTGCCGAGGCCGACGCCCAGGCGCTCGCGACAGCGGGCGTGGCCGCGGCTGAAGGCGGCGCCGAGCTCATCGTCTTCCCGTCGGTGCCGTCTCTCCAGCTCGACAGCGGTGCGGGGCACCTGCTGCTTTCCGCGCTCCTTCGCGACGTTCCCGCGTTTTGCGTGGTGCCCGGCATCGACCCGGAGTCGAGAGGCGTCGCTGTCATCGCGCAACTGCCTGAGCCGTTCTCCTCGTCCGAAGCCGCCTCGGTGGCGAGCGTGATCGTGGGCGACGCGTGCATGGACGGCGCCACGCTCGCCGAGGTCGCGTCGCACAACCCGTCGCTGGCGGTGCTCTCTCCCAGAAGCGAGAACGACCTGCAGGCCGAGGCGATGCTCGAGTTCGCGATCGCGCTCTCGGACTCGCTCGCCGGACTCGTGGTCATCGCGGAGTGCTCCGGCGCCGAGCCGCTCGACGTCGGCCACGGCGGCAGCGCGATCATCCTGCTCGGCGATGTGGTCGCCGAGGCGCTCTCCGACGATGACGTTCTCTTCGCAGAGGTGCCGCTTCCGCTGCCTGTGCCGCACCCGCGCGAGGCGCTCCCGCAGGTCCCGCCGCTGCTCGTGCAGCGCTTCGAACACCATGCCGGGCGCGTCGCTATCGTGCACGGCCCGGACATCTCCTAAGCACTCGCGCGCGCCCAGAGCTGGTCGCTGCGCCATGCTAGAATCTGCGGTGACTCGCACGCGGCGCAGCGCTCGCTGGCGCCGCTGTTCACCGGATCAAAGGAGACTTCACGCGTGGGCTATCCCAAGGTCACGGTCGTCGGTGCCGGCCAGGTCGGCGCCACCGCAGCACAGCTGATGCTCCTGAAAGACATCGCGAACGTCGTCATGATCGACGTCGCAGAGGGCCTGCCGCAGGGCAAGGCGCTCGACATGATGCACATGCGCTCGGTGGAGCGCTTCGGCCCCACCGTCACGGGCACGAACGACTACGCTGACACCGCCGCCTCCGACGTTGTCGTGGTCACGGCCGGCCTGCCTCGCAAGCCGGGCATGACCCGCGACGATCTGCTCGCCGCCAACAAGGCGATCGTCGAAAGCGTCATCTCGCAGGTGGTCGCCGCTTCCCCCGAGGCGATCGTCATCTGCGTCACCAACCCGCTCGACGTCATGACCTACCTCGCGAAGAACGTGAGCGGCCTGCCCACGAGCCGCATCTTCGGCATGGGAGGTGTGCTCGACTCGGCACGTTTCGCCTTCGCCATCGCCGAGAAGACCGGCGCGGCCATCACCGACGTCGACGCGCTCGCCATGGGCGCTCACGGCGACGCGATGGTCCCCATGCCCGGCCACTCAACGGTGGCCGGCACGCCGCTAACAGAGCTGCTCGCCGCCGACGAGGTCGAGGCGCTCGTCCAGCGCACGATCTTCGGCGGTGCCGAGGTCGTCGCGCTGCTCAAGACCGGCTCGGCGTTCTACGCCCCGGCGGCAAGCGTCGTCTCGATGGTGCGCGCGGTCCTCGGCGACACCGGCGAGACGCTTCCCACGTGCGCGTACCTCTCAGGCGAGTACGGCATCAGCGACGTCTACATGAGCGTTCCGGCACGGCTGGGTCGCGCGGGCGTGCTCGAGGTCGTCGAGCTGCCGCTTACCGAGGGCGAGCTCGCCGCGCTCCAGCTGTCCGCGTCCACCGTCGCCGAGGCGGTCGACTCGCTCGGCCTGCGGCGGTAGCGTGCTCTCCTCACTTCAGATCGCCGACGCCGTCCGCGCCGCCATCCCACAGGCCGCGGCAACGCTTCGCCCTGACGCACTCGCAGCGCTTCGAGCCGCCGCCGAGGACGAGCGCTCGCCCCGCGGCAAAGCCGTGCTCGCGCAGCTGCTCGACAACGCCTGCCTCGCGCAGCGCGACACGGTGCCGCTGTGCCAGGACACCGGCACCGTCTGGGTGCGCATCGAGCTCGGTGCCGACGAGTGCGTGAGCGGCGATCTGCAAGCGGCGATCGACGCCGCCGTCGCCGAGGCGTACCGCGACGCGCATCTGCGCATGAGCGTCGTGCGCGACGCGCTGCTCGACCGCTCCAACACGGGTGACAACACTCCCGCCTTCGTCGACATCGCGCCGGGCGCCCGGCCGGGCTTGGGCGCGACCGTACATGTCATGCTCAAGGGCGGGGGAAGCGACAACGCGAGCCGCATCGAGATGCTGCCGCCGAGTGCGGGCATCGAAGGCGTGAAGCGCATCGTGCTCGAGACCATCGAGATGAAGGCGACCGGCGCCTGTCCGCCGCTGCTCGTGGGCGTGGGCGTGGGCGCGACGTTTGACAAGGTGGGCGTCCTTGCGAAGAAGGCACTGCTGCGCGAGATCGGCTCGGTGCCGTCTGACCCGCGACTCGCCGCCTTCGAGGCCCAGCTGCTGGCCGCGATCAACGCGACCGGCATCGGGCCGGGTGGCCTCGGAGGCGACACGACCGCGCTTGCGGTGCACGTCGCAACGGCTCCCTGCCACATCGCCGCTCTGCCGGTGGCAGTGAACCTGGGCTGCTCGGCGGTTCGCTCGGCGAGCGTGGAGGTTGCCGGGTGAGCGACGCGCTCGAGACCGTCGGCAACCGAGCCGGCGGCTACCGGCGACTGCTCGCAAACGTCCGCTTCCGGCGGCTGTGGTACGCGCAGTTCGTCTCGGGTGTGGGCGACTGGCTCGTCATCGGGTTTCTGATCCCCCTCGTCTTCAAGCTCTCCGGCGGCTCGTCGTTCGCGGTCGCCGGCATCCTCATCGCCAAGATGGTCCCTGCGCTGATCCTGAGCTCCTTCACCGGAGCGCTCGTCGACCGATTCGACCGCCGCAAGATCATGATCGCCGCCGACATCACGCGCATGGTGCTCGCGCTCGCTCTCGTGTGGACGAACTCGCTCATGGTCATCTATGGCGTCGTGCTGCTCATGGAGACCGCGTCGCTGTTCTTCTGGCCCGCGCGCAACTCGCTCATCCCGTACCTCGTCGCCGAGGAGGACATCACCGCCGCCAACGGTCTGTCCTACACCACGCAGCAGGCGTCGATGCTCGTGGGACTCTCAGCGGTCACGGCGATCCTGGCCGCGTTCGAGACGTTCGTGCGCTGGGTTCTCGCCGCCCACCTGCCCATCATCACGCGCCTCGTGGGCGTCTTCGCGCCGGCGCTCCTCGGCGAGCGCGCGGGCGTCGTGCTCGACTCGCTCACCTTCGTCTTCTCCGCGATCATCGTCACGCTCATCGCGGTCAAGGCGCGACCCGCCGAGCACGCCGGACCGCTCGACCTGTCGCTCCTGGGCAAGGACGTCATCGAGTCTTTCCGCTTCCTGCGCCAGCACGTCGAGCTCAGAAGCCTGCTGCTCGTCGTGGGCCTCGCGATCCTCGGCGGTGGCGCGATCATCCCGGTCGGCGTCGTCTACATCGCCGAGCAAAGCGGCAACCTTGTGGGCAGTATCCCGCTGCTCTCCGGCATCCCCGCGTTCCAGGCGCTCGCCGGCTCCCGGCAGACGTTCGTGCTCGTCTGCCTCGCGCTGGGCATGGTGCTCGGAGCGCTCGTCGTCCCGGGGATCGAGCGGCGGCTCAAGCTGCAGCTGCTCTTCGCGGGCAGCGTCGCGACGTTCGGCATCGCCATGCTGGGCTTCGCGAGCGTGCGTCAGTACTGGATCGCCTGCATCTTCACTGCGGTGGCGGGCGCGTGCATCGCCGCGCTGACCGTGGCCGGCAACAGCTACATCGTCCGTACGACCACCGACGCCATCCGCGGCCGGGTCTTCACCGCACAAGAGTCTGTCGTCCGAGTATCGCTGCTGCTCTCGATGGTCGTCATGGCGCCGCTCGGTGACATCATCGCGAAGATCATCCGCACCCTCGTGAGCGGTTCCGGCGTACCCTACGATGAGGTGTACCTCACCGGCCCGCGCATCACGCTGTGGGTTGCCTCGGCGATCGTGATCGCAGCGGCGGTCTACGCGTTCCGCACGCTGCGTTGGCGCGAAGCCGAGGCCGCCAAGCCCGTCACCGTCGAACTCGCCGAGGAGACCGCGCATGTCTGAGCCCGTCCGCATCGAGCTGCCCGCCTCTCGCGAGACACTCGCGCTGCTCTCCGCGGGCGACGAGGTCCTGCTCTCCGGGCCGGTCTACACGGCGCGTGACGCGGCCCACGAGTGCCTGCTAGCCGCACTTGCCGAGACGGGCGAGCTGCCCTTCGGCCTCGCTGGACAGACGCTGTTCTACGCCGGCCCCACGCCAGCGGTCGACGGCTACCCGGCCGGATCGGTCGGCCCGACGACCGCAAAGCGGATGGACGCCGCGACGCCGGCGCTCCTGCGAGCCGGCATCGTCGCGACGATCGGCAAGGGCTCGCGTGCAGACGAGGTGCGCGCGGCACACGCCGAGACCGGCAGCGTCTACTTCGCGGCGGTGGGTGGCGCGGCGGCACTTCTCGGCGCGCATGTAGTCGCGGCGGAGCCGGTTGCATGGCCGGAGCTCGGGACCGAGGCGTTGGTGCGGCTCACGCTCGCCGGCTTCCCGGCGTTCGTCGCAATCGATGCGACCGGCACGGACCTGTATGCGGAAGCGCCCGCCGAGTGGCGAGCCGAGACGGCGGGGCAACGATGAGCGAGCGCGGAGTATTCATCACCTTCGAGGGCGGCGAGGGCTGTGGCAAGTCGACGCAGCTGCGGCTGCTCGCGCACCGGCTCGAGGCCGCGGGCCTGAACGTACGCGCGCTGCGCGAGCCCGGGGGCACGGCCGTGGGCGAGGCCATAAGGTCCATCCTGCTAGATCCTGAGAACACAGACCTAGGCGACAATGCCGAGCTTCTCCTGTATGAAGCTGCCCGCGCGCAGCTCGTCACGGAACTGATCGAGCCTGCACTGGAAGCTGGCGAGATCGTGCTCTGCGACCGCTTCTACGACTCGACGACCGCCTACCAGGGTTACGCGCGAGGCATCCCGCTTCCAGAGGTCGCTGCGCTCAACCGCGCGGCCACCGGCGGCCTGACGCCCGATCGCACGGTGCTGCTCGACATCGACCCGGCGCTCGGCATCCAACGCGCGACCGCCGAGGGCGCCGACCGCCTCGAAGCCGAAGACCTCGCGTTCCACGCCCGCGTCCGCGCCGGCTTCCTCGACATCGCCGCCGATGAGCGCGCGCGCATCCGCGTGGTGGACGCCTCCGGCAGCGTCGACGCCGTCGCCGCGCTCGTCGCGGCCGCGCTCGCCGACGTTCCGCAGCTCGCAGGCGCGCTCGGCGGCCGTCAGTGACCCGCTGCGTCTTCGACGACCTCGTGGGCCAGGAGCGCGTCGCAAGCTTCCTGCGCACAGCCGTGACCGGCGGGCACGTCAGCCACGCGTACCTGTTCGTGGGGCCGCCGGGCTCGGGGAAGGCGACGGCGGCCAAGTCGCTGGCGTGCGCTGTGCTCTGCGACGACGACGGCTGCGGCACGTGTGGCGAGTGTTACCGCATCCGCCGAGGTGGCCACCCCGACGTGCATCTCATCGCGCCGGAAGGCGCCGCAGGCTACCTCGCAGAGCAGGTGCGCGACATCATCCACGACGTGAGCCTCTCGCCGGTTGACGGCGCGTACAAGATCTACCTCGTGAAGAGCGCCGATCTCTTCAACGACTCTTCGGCCAACGCGTTCCTGAAGACGCTCGAGGAGCCGCCCGACGACGTGATCATCGTGCTCATGGCGCACTCTTTCGACGCCGTGCTGCCCACGATCGCCTCGCGCTGCCAGGTCGTGCGCTTCCGCCGCATTCCGCCGTCGGAGTCGACCGCGATCCTCGTCGCCCAGACCGGGGCCGACCCGGACGAGGCCGCCGCAGCGCTCGCCGCCGCCGGTGGCGTCGTGGTCCGCGCGCGCGACTTCCTCGCAAGCCCTGCCCGCCGAGAAGCCCGCGCGGCGATCCTGCGCATCCTGAAAGACCTCGCGTATGCCGACGACCTCGACGTGCTCACGGCAGCTCGTGAGTTGCTCGTTGCGGTCAAGGCGCCGCTCGAAGAGGTGAAGGCGGTCCAGAGCACCGAAGCCGCGGAGCGCTCCGACTTCCTCGGCAGGGGCGCGAGCAAGGCGTTGGAGGAGCGTCACAAGCGCGAACTCACCGCTCGAGAACGCGAAGGTGTGGGCGAGGTGCTCAACGTCGCCGAGAGCTGGCTTCGGGATTGCTTGGTACTGGCTCAAGGACTCGACGATTTCGTCGTCAATACCGACGCAAAAGATGCCATGTCCGCGATCGGCGCGGTCATCACTCCGACCGCCGCCGTGAAGGCACTTGATGCGGCAAACGTGGCCCGGCGCCGTATTTCGTATAATGTGAACCCCTTGCTGGCCGTCGAGGCCATGCTTTTCGATATTCGAGAGGTGTTGCGATGCCCACGGTAGTGGGAGTCAAGTTACGATTCACGCCCAAACAGCTCTGGTTCGACCCTTCCGGAACCACGCCAGAAGTGAGCGATTCCGTCATCGTCGAGACAGAGCGCGGCGTTGAGTTCGGCCATGTGACCGCGGCGGCGCATGAAGTGACCGAGGCGGAGCTTGTCTCTGCGCTCAAGCCCATCATGCGTATTGCCGGCCCCGAAGATCTCGCCTACGAAGCCGAGCTCGAGGACAAAGAGCGCGAGGCGATGCCGGTCTTTCGCGAGGTGGTCGCCGAGTACAAGCTCGACATGAAAGCCGTCGACGTCGAGTTCCTGTTCGGAGGCGACAAGGTCGTCTTCTATTTCGTCGCCGAGGAACGAGTCGACTTCCGCGAGATGGTCAAGGAACTCGCGAATCGCTTCCACGCGCGTATTGACATGCGTCAGGTGGGAGTCCGCGATGAGGCGCGCATGGTCGGGGGTCTCGGCCACTGTGGCGAGCAGCTGTGCTGCGTGCGCTTCGGCGGCGAGTTCCAGCCCGTGTCGATCCGTATGGCGAAGGAGCAAGATCTGCCGCTCAACCCCTTGAAAATCTCGGGACTCTGCGGCAGACTCATGTGCTGTTTGCGCTATGAGTTCGAAGCGTACAAGGATTTCAAGTCTCGGGCACCCAAGAAGGGCACGATCGTCGAGACCCCGCTGGGCCTTGCGAAGGTGTCTGAGCTCAACACCCCGCGTGAGACGATCGGCATGCGGTTCGAAGACGGCAACCGCGTTACCATCCCGCTCGCGGAGATGGGCTGTTGCAAGGGAACCGGATGCCCGTGCTCCGTCAGCCGGGAGTCGCTTGAGATGGCTGGCGGAACCGGCACGGCACTCGCACTTGCCGCGCTCGACCGCGAAGAAGAGGCTGCGGCCGCACCACCGGCACCGGCTCCGAAGCGTCGCTCTGGTGGCGGCGAACGGCCGCCCAGTGCGAGGACGTCGGAGCGCTCGAAGCCGAGCGAGCGGGCCAAGCCGAGCGAAGACGCGGCCGAGGCTCCCAAGGCCGAAGGTGCCGGGCGCAAACGCCGCCGTCGCGGTGGGCGCGGAGGCGGCGAGGGCGCCGCAGCAGGCGAGGCGCAGGCCGCGCGGACGACCGAAGGCGCACAAGCGCCGAAGGCCGCCGAGAAGTCCACGGCCGAGAAGCCGGCTGCAGCCGCAGCCTCGGGCGAGGCGGCGGCACCGAAGTCGGGTCGCCGGCGCAGAAGGCGTCGGCCGGGTTCGGGCGGCGGAGGTACGGACGCGAGTTAAGGTGTGACAGGTGAATATGCCGACGTAGCTCAGCTGGCCAGAGCACCGCACTCGTAATGCGGGGGTCAGGGGTTCGAATCCCCTCGTCGGCTCCACACACTACGACCTGCCGGAACATTCGTTCCGGTGGGTCTTTTCTTTGGTCCTGTCAGGGTGCTTCCGAGCCGTTATGCATCAATCGGTGCATCAATTCGCCGCACGGGCAGCGCGTCGAGCCTCGCCGAGTGCTTCCATCGCCTCGCGCTTGCGGGCGTCGAAGGCGTGAGCGTAGACCGTCAGCAGCACATCGGGGGAATGTCCCGACATCGCCGCGATCGTCACGGCGTCGAAGCCCAGGGCGATCATCTGCGAGACCCACGTATGCCGCAGGCCGTGTAGCGTGATGCCGGTGATCTCGCGCTGTTTGCAGTAGGTGCGGAAGAACGCGCCGAACACGTCCGGCCTCACGACCGTCCCATCGGGTGCGGCAGCTATGTAGTCGTCTGCCGGCGTCGTGCCACCGTTCCATCCCCGGCCGAACTTCAGCCGCTCCTGGCGCTGCTCGAGCTGAACGGACTTCAGCCAAGCGAGCGTATCGGCGTCGAGCGGGATCGTGCGCTCCTTGTGCGTCTTCGTGTCCTTCACCTTCAGGCCGTCAGCCTGCGTGTAAGACACGGAGCGGCGCACGGTGATGGATTCGGCGCCGTAGTCCACATCGGACCAGCGAAGGCCCACGGTCTCGCCTCGGCGCGTCCCAAGGTATGCCGAGAGCATGACCGGCACCGCGATGTGCGGAGCCTCGGAGTCGACGCGAGCGATGAACGTCTCGACAGCCGCCATATCCAGCGCGCTCAGCTTGCGCCCGTTGCGCTCCACGTTCGGCCGTGCCGCTTTGCTCTGTGCGGGGTTGGTCGGGAAGTCGCCTTCCACGTCGCACGCGAAGCTGAACAGGGCTCGCACGATGTTGTGCGTGGTCGCGATCGTGAGACCGGACAGCGCGCCATCGCCGCCCCGCAGACGTGAGCCCTTGGAGGCGAGCGTCTGATACATCGTGGTCAGGTCGGACGGTGTGACTTCGGCCATCTTCATCGCGCCGATGTTCGGGATGATCTGATGCGTGTGGATGGACAGATAGCGCGCTCGGCTGGTATCGGCCAGGTGGTAGGGCGCCCAACGCTGGAAGTAGTACGCGCTGTACTGCTTCACGGTCCACTGCCGCCGCTCCTCGCGCTCGGCGCCGGCAAGGTTGCCACAACGCTCGTGCTGCTCGAGGAGCTCGCGCCGCACATCGCCCGCGGCCTTGTTGGCTTCCGTCTGATTGCGAGCGCGGAATACACGGCTCAGTAGCTTGCCATCGGCGCGGATCTGGAAGCGGTAGCGATCGCCGCCGAGGTGCCGAAGTGAGCCGGTGCCGTAGAGACGTCTAGTCGTCATTGGTTTCACCTCCCTTCTGTGCTTGCAGAGTCTTCTTGAAGTCGCTCGGCACCACTCTGACTGGATCTTCGCCGGGACGATGGGTAGCGGAGAATGTGCCGTCTCGCCAGTGGTCGGCAAAGAAGAACGGATGCCGCAAGTCGGTTGAGATGTGCGCGGATGCATCGCCCCCCCTTGGCTTCCAGTCCAGATCTAGGCCCGTGACACGCTTGTAGGCGAGGCGGACGTCGCGCCGGAATTGCCCCTGTTTGTCACCGTCGACGTATGCGGTCTCCATGGTGTTTTCTGAGTTGTAAACCGCACGCGCCTCCTGCCATGAATTGAATTCCAGGAGATACGCCCTGGCTCCGATGACGGCCAACTCCGCCATTCGTGGGCTGGACATTGGCTTGGCCCGCTCGCGCGGCGCCATGGGTAGGCGGTTCAGGCTCGCCTGATAGGCGCTCGTGACGTCCGCAATGGTCGCCTGCGGTCGAATCGTAAGAACGACTTGGTAGCTGGATGGTCCAGACACTCGCGGAAGGCCTTCCACGTCGCCACAGCCTTCGTATGCGGTCCTGACGGGCTCCAGAGTCGGGACCACATCCGCAAGCATGTACGCCGGACCCTGCTCGAGCCATTCGCGTCCGAATGCCAGCGCGAGCTTACGGACGGCGACTCCGAGCGCCCAGACAGACGAATCCTCGGCCGGTGTGACGTTGTTCGCCCGCATGTCTGTTGCGTAGCAGCTCCAACTGACAGGGTCGGCTACATATGGCGACACGATGAAGCGATCTGCATCGGAATGGAGCTTATCCCGCAGCCACCCGGTGGCTGCGCCGGAATCGGCGAGGGTCTCGCCGCCCAGCCATTCTCGCCTGAAGTCAACCGCGCGCGGGCTTGCCTCCAATGCCTGGATCTTCGCGAGGGCCGACAGTCCGAGATCATCCGCCATGCCCGCTCCTTTCTCCGTTTAGTGGTACACGCTTCCGCACATTACTTGTACCTGACTAGTACCTCATGAGCGTGGTGTAATGAATCGTACACGTTCGCGTTACTGAACGTCAACCGACAGAGAGGCCCAATGATGAAGCGATTGCGAGTCGAAAGAATGAAAACGGGGGAGAGTGGGCTTTCCTTCAGTCGTCGGGCGGAGGTCAGCCCAGCGACACTCTCACAGATTGAGCTGGGGCGGCTGATTCCTTACGCCGGTCAGCTGTCCCGCATAGCCTCCGCGCTGGACTGGGAGGGCGATCCCAGCGATCTGCTCGAAGAGGTGCCGAACTATGCCAGTCACTAGAGCGGCCACCGTCAGAGCTGAAGACCTTCCGGACGTTTGCACGGCACCTGAACTCGCGGACTACGAGCGCGTAGATGTCCGAACGCTTCGCACCGACCTCGACGCGGGTAGAGTGCCTGGCGCCTACCGCCGGGGACGCGCATGGCGCATCGTCACTCGCACGTACCTTGACGCCGTCGCGCACGGCACCGGGGCGCTCGGCTGGTCCTACCAGGTCAAAGGAGGCAGTGACGACGATGAGTAGTCATCCAGATGCCGAGTGCGACCAGCTCCAGTGGTGCCGCGAGAATATCCACCAGCCCGGCGTGCTCGCACGGTTTGCGGGCATCCTAGTCGCTCGTGCCGAGCGCACCGCGACCCGCGTCGTCAAGTACGCCGAGCGCATCGATACCGACGAGCCCGACGGCATCCTCGAGCGGTGGTGTGGGAGACGATGACGCCCCCATACGATCCCGAAACCGGCGCGGGCCTCATGGTCGTCGGCCCCATGAGCGCATTCAGCGACAAAGAACTCGACATCATCGCCGGGATTCTCGGCGAAGTTTGGCGAATGCTCGACAGTGGCGGCTGTTCGGCGGTCCGTACCCGGTGCCGCGTGCAGCTTCGCGCGGTGTCAGACGAACGCGGCCGGCGCAACCACGGCGAGGCGAGATCGCGATGAGCGGGACGCGGCCCGTTAAGCGCACCCCGCGCCCCTACGTCAAGGTGGACACCAGCATCGGGGAACACCGCAAGTTCCTCGAGATTGACGAGGGGCTCTATCTCGGGTGCGTCGGGCTGTTCGTACTCGGTCTGTGCCACTCCGACCGTCTGCGTACGGACGGCCTGGTCAGTGAACGCGTGCTTCGCAGGATATCCCCGGACTATCAGCCGTTGCGCGATGAGCTGGTGCGCGCCGGCCTCTGGGAGGAGTCCGACGATGGCTACCGACCGCCCAACTATTCGAGGTGGCAGGACACCGCCGATGAGATCGCCGCGAAGTCTGAACAGGGGCGGAACGCGGTGGCCCAGCGCGTCGATCGTCAAGCACGTCCAACTGAGGACGCTACAGATGGTTCTACAGTCTGTAGAACGGAGTGTCCTACCCCTAACCCAACCTACCCGACCCCTCCCATACTTCCGAACCTAGACGAACCGCCCGAGCCGCCCGAGGTGCGATTGCACCGAGAATCCCGAGACCAGCTCGCTGTTGTCGATGCGGGCGATCTGATTCGAGACTTCGGCGACAAAGCGGTTTCGCAAGCCGTCGGCACGACCCTTGAGAACCAGGTCCAAGGCAAGTCCATCAAGTCGTGGAATTCGTATGTTCGTGGTGTTTGTCAGAAGCAGGTTCTAAACCCACAAGGAACGCGAGTCCTCCCGGAAGAGGACTGGTCCCGATGAGAATGGAGACCAAGCCTCGATCCAACGTCCCGCGTTCGTGCGGGTCGGTATGCATGCCCGTGTGCCGCCTGGCGGGACAGCCGGGCACATTCGGGGCCGAGGTGCGCCGATGACCGCTCAACTGGTCGACAGCGCGGTGCTATTGACAGGCCCCTCGATCGAGGCCGCGCGCTATGCAGTCCAGGTCACGCGCCGAGCCCGTCAGCGCAACAATCTCCCCGCCGCGCCGCAGCTCGACGCGCTCTGGGCGGCGTTGTCCGCAGGCGGACACCCCGCGAGCCGCGATGAGCATACTGGCCGTGGTGGCGATTTGCTGAGCGTGTCGGCGGCCGCCGAACTGCTCGGATGTTCAAATCGGACGGTTCGGCGGCTGGCACCGAAACTCGGCGGCAAACTCGTTTCCGGGCGCTGGGTTCTTTCCCGGCAGGCCGTCGCAGAGCACATTGAAGGGGCGAAATTATGACGTTCGACAAGGGAATTCTTGATTTCGTGGCGACGTTATCAGACGCCGAGATCGCCGAGCTGCTCGAAGCGTCCCGCACGCATGACGAACAGCGCGCGCTCGTGCGCGACCTGTTCGCTCCGAGCCCAGACGACACCGGCTGGCCGGGGCTGGCACCCAAGCGATAACCCCATCGGGCCGCGTCCCGCTACCGCGACCGCTACCGACCGAAGGAGATCAACAATGAACGTCACTCTGGAAGCCTCTCTACGAAACGTGACCGCGTTTCTCGCCAAGGCGGGTGCCGTCCCGTTCCCCGCCGCATTCACCGAGACGATTGGACACCTCGACGGCGTCCAAGCCTCAGGCTCGCTGCTCGAGGGCCCCGCGCACCTCGCGGACCTTGTCACGGCGGCCTTGGTTGCCGGCACTGACCCAGCCGATGACCCAGCCGTGGACGACGCGCTCACGCGCTACCAGCTCGCCCGAGCGATGTCTTGGGATCTCGCGCTGAAGGAGCGCCGCGAGGCCGAGCTTGCCCGGATTCTACGCGAATGGATGCCGCGCCTCGTTGCGGAGTGGGCCGCCCTTGTCGGTGCCGCAGGCAAGCGGCTCAGCAGCGCATCGCGGCACTTGGACACCAGTGCGGCCACGTTGGACGAACAATCGCAAACCGTTCTCCGCCTCGGCGGCAAGTCTGCCGACTCATGGCACGTGGCCTACACGGCTTCGGTCGTCATCGACAACCTGACAGCCGCACAGCTCATCCTGATCCAAGCCCTCGAGCACACGCCTCACGCGGCCCGAGCGATCCTCGCTTGCCCCGCGATCACCTACGCCGAGTATCGCGCGCTGCCTGGCGAGACCAGCATGCAGGGCGCGGTTCTTGTCGACGCGTGGGGATTGACGCGTGCGGGACACACGATCACCGGTTGCGACCATCCGGCCTACGAGGCGGCGTGCATCCGTCACAACGAGGAAATTGCAGCGGCTCAGAAGGCGGAACAGATCGCGGAGGAGAATCTACGCAGGGCCGCTTTCATGTCGCGGTAGTCTGCGTTGCCGCAGGTGGCGGATCTTGTTACCAATGGTGGGCCATTACGAACGGCTTTGTGACTCGCTGCGCGTCCGCCAGCGTCCCCTTGGCAGCCCCCGCGACCACGGATCGCGACTTACGCGGGCCCGCGTAATACTCGCGCCAGTTACCTGACGTGCGGTGCTATTGTCTTATGCGGACGCGCACTGTCCGTGTAAGGCCTGGGGAGTACTGGAGGGGTCGATGGACAAGATAGCGCTAATCAAGGAGTACATTGCTTCTGAATCGGCCACCGGAAGGAAGCCTTCGCTCGCGGAGGCCAAGCAGGAGGTGGAGCGGCGGCTTGCCGCAGGAGAATACCCTCCGGACCATGTGCCTGACACTAGCGGGTACTCCAAGAAGCCCTCCAAGAAGCCCTCGAACCCCCGGCAGGCGGACGCCTTGGTCGCGTTCGTGCTTGCTGCAATCGCCACGTGGGCCTTGCCTCAGTTCGTGCTGATTCCGCTCCTTCAAGCCTTCGGTATCTCGTTCAGTTGGTGGATGTACGCTCTGTTGTTCCTCACGCTCCTCGGCGGAGTCGGCGACGGTCTCACCAAGCAGCGGGCCCACGAGAACCAAGCATATGGCTCACCCCAGGCAGCTGGAGAAAGCGCGGCACGCTTCTGTCCTAAGTGCGGTAGGGCCGTGTCATCGTCTGACGCCTTCTGCCCCGGCTGCGGCAAGCAGATGTGATTCGTGCGACCCGCAGCTGACGGTGCGCAGGACACTCCGAACAAGCGCATCACCTGACGCGCCCAAGGTCTCGGTTATGCTGAAAGCGCACGGCGCGCAGGTGATGCGCAATACGTTAGCCTCAGTCCCTGCGGCGCAAACCGATTGCATCGTCCAAACCCGTGGTTGCCGCCTTGGTGCCAGGCCCCGGTGGGTCGCAGCGTGTGCGATCTGCCGACGGTCACGGGTGTGGGCTTTTCCCTTCTGTCCTGCTTGGCGGTGGCGCGGCGGGGGGGAGGTACCCCTACGCGCCACCGCGAAAGCACCCCCCACGGTCACAGCGTTCTATTCACCAATGAATTTCCACGCGGAACGCCAGGGCGCGGGGCACAGGGCCGCCTCTTAGAACATCTGATTGCCCCATACGCCCGCGCGAATACATCGCTGGGGAGACCGACGTGCCGGAGACAGATTCCAACGCACCACATCGCACGTAAGGGGAAGGGGTGTAGCCCTCGCTCATCGGCCCAGTTTGGACCATCTCGGAGGTGGTCTTGTGAGCCCACCACTAGGATCGGGCGTCGTGGGGATTGGGCCGTAGGGCCGGAGTGTCGAGCAAGCGCGTAGGTTGGCCCACCCAATTTAGTGGTAATCTGCTCTTCAGCCGAGTTCATTCGATGGGGGAGAAGTCCTGTGGCTAGCAGTGAAGAGAAGGCGCCAGAAGGCAAGGCAATGAGTCTGCAAATCGAGCCGAGCATGGCTCAGGGCCGGTACGCCACACTGGTGCTGGCGAACAACAGCGACGACGACTGTCAGCTCACCTTTGTCGCCCAGGACTACATGGCCTCAAACGACGAGAACCTCATTGGGCACGTTGTTGCGCGTGTCTACATGTCGAACAAGGGCATTCGACAGCTCTCCGAAATGCTCGTAAAGCACGTCACCAAGCTGGATAGCTCTGGGGACGGCGCGGGGGAGTAGGCATGAACGATGCTTACATATGGCCGGTGAGAACGGTTACTGACTACGCCGAAGATCGCATCTCAATCAGTGAGGGCTCTCTTCAGCATATCAAGGAGCATCATCCAAGCTTCTCGTCCGATGACACTCTCGACATAATCACGAGTGTCCTGGTCGACCCCGCCGGCGGCGTGTACCGCAACCCGCCGGAGCATTCGGCCCCGCATCGGCTCAACTACTACTCGGCAGAGACCGATACACCAGATGGACCTGAACGACACCAGGTGATTGTGGACAAGGATCAATGCGACCCCCACAAGGTCATAACCGCTTGGGCCACCGATAGGATTAGTCCCCATGGGGAATGTGTACTTGAACCCACAGACGGAGGCGAACAATGATTCGCTACTCGGCTGACAGTGTGAAATGTGACTATGACTCGTACACGGACGTGCTGTACGTGTCGTTCCGCTCGGCGCCGCGCGTCATCTGCGACGAGACACCCCAGGGCTACGTTCTCAGGCGTGTGCGATCCACGGGTGAAGTCGTGGGAGTGACGGTACTCGACTACGCATCGCGGTTCGCTCCCGACGTTACATCCATCGAGGTGGATGCCCCTGAGCCTTTCATCGTAGAACTGCCTAGCCTTGGTTGCGGGAACCTGGCGTTCGGATAATCTCCGTCCTCGGATAGGTTCTAGTTGCCTCCGGCAAGATCGCGGTTGAACGATCAAACAACACAAGGTAGGGCGTGCATCATTCCGTGCATCGAACTGAGTGTGTCTTGTTGCGTCTGAGTGTCGGCACCGCCTCCCTACGTTCGGCAGGCCGTGCTACGATGCGCCTTTGTGCGTCTGACTGCCTCTAGGCGCGAGCACTCGTAATGCGGGGGTCAGGGGTTCGAATCCCCTCGTCGGCTCCACGATCTACCCGCGCAACACGCGCTCACTGATATGTACGAAAGCACCTCGGTTCGCGAGTCAGCGTCAACCCACCGCTCCTGTTCGTGCGGCCCGTGTGAGAATGGACGGACTCTCCATGAGCCCCGCCAAGCAGCGAACTCGAGCGACCAACGTGACCCCACTCTCCCGTGTGATCGGGTTCTTCGGCCGGCTTGCGGGCTTCGTCGACCGTCACCGCGTGACATCCTTCGTGCTCGTTGCGGTGTGGCTCAGCTTCGAGTTCTGGGTGTTCGGAAGCAACTCCTACGTTCGCCTGTTCGACAACGGCGACGCCGTCCTTCCCGCTCGGATCGGGCTGAATCTGTGGCGCTCCGGCCACGCGCTGGGGCTCTGGGCGTCCCATTGGGTCGCCGGCGTCGATCGTCTGGCGCAGGGCGACCGCACCGGGGACCTCGGGGCGCTCCCCTTCCTCTTCCTGCCGGGCTGGCTCGCGTATGGGCTCGTGATGTTCGCGCAGCGCTTCATCGCGGGCCTCTTCGCCTACAAGCTCGCCCGTGAGGATCTCGAAACCGGTCCGGTCATGGCCATGCTCGTCGGCATCACGTACGCGGCGTTCATTCAGCCAACCGGCACGTACAGCCCGAGCGGCTTCTCGTTGTACGACGCGTTCGCGTTGCCGGCACTGCCGCTCGTGCTCTGGCTTCTGCACCGCACGAAAGCGGTGAAGGGCGTCAGCGAGTATCTCGTGACCGCGCTCCTGGGTCTGGGGCTCGCGGTCAGTTCCAGCTATCAGCTCGGTGTCTTCGTGGTGCTCGCTGCATGGTGGTGGCTCCTGTTCGTCGTCCGGCGGGCTGACGGCACCCGGGCGAACACACTCGGACGACTTGCACTGTTCAGCGTCGGTTGGACGATCGGGGCACTTCCGGTCGTGCTCGTCGACATGGTCCTGGCGCCCGTGTCGCAGCACACGCAGTACGTGAACGGCTCCTTCGCGGTCCTCTCGGGAAGCCTCAACACGGCTGTTGGCGCGCTTACCGACAACTACCTGCTGTTGGTGACAGCCGTCGCCCTGCTTGCCGCTGTCAGCTTGGCAGACGGTCGCTTGAGACGGGCCGTCCTGTACGGCGGATCGGCGGCGATCGTCGCAGTGCCGCTGTGTCGATGGCTTGCCGGGCTACTCGGCCTGAATGTCGCCACGGGCGTTGACTGGGCCGTCGCGATCGCACTCCTCGCAGGCCTCGTAACAGCCGCCATCAGAAATCGGGGGCGCGCCCGAACGCTGTCAATCTCGCTTCTGGTCGCGATCACCTTCATCGGCGCGTTTCCCCTGGTCGACGGAGTCCTGGCGCGAGTGTCACGAACGCTGGCGAGTTTCGAGTGGGCTCGCGTGTTCCTGCTGGTTCCGCTCGTCGCGCTCGCACTTGCCGCAGAAGCGTTCACCCGCGCTACGCGGGACCCCGAGAAGCTGAGCGCCACGACTCGGCGTGCCACCGCGATCCTTGCGTGCGTGGGTGTTGTCGTGATCGCGGCCACCACGATCACGGTCAAAGGATTCGAGTTCACGCAATGGAGCTCGCGTCACAACAGCTACGCCTACTTCTATGAGAAGCCGGTGCTTGAGAAGCTTGCTGCCGATACCGTGGGGAAGCCGCCGTTCCGAGTGGTGTCGCCGTCCTACGGGGGCGTCGACAACGTGCCCGGCTTCATGTGGGCCTACGGCTTCGACACGGCTGACGGCTATGCGAACATCTACAACCTCAGCTACAACTCCTACTGGACGCAGGTGTGCGCGCCCGCTTTCGCCGCGGATCCCACTCTTGAGGAGTACTTCCATTCAGGGGTGGGCCGGGTGACGCTGTGGCCGTCGGCGAACGCGGCCTCCGATGCGAATGGAGCACCTTCTCCTTCGCGCGGCGCCAATCAGATCTTCGACCTCGATCTGCTCTCGCTGGCTAACGTTCGCTACATCATCACGCCGACGCCCGTCGTTGACTCGCGGTTGCGCCTCGTCGACCACGATGCGCGGTTCGGCATCTACGAGAACACCGAGGCGCTCCCGCGCTTCTTCCTTGCCGACGGCACGCGGACGTTTCCCACCGATGCGGCGCTCTTCTCGGCGCTGGGCCACGCCAAGCTCAGCGAACTCGCACGCACCGTCTATCTGAACCAGAAGCACGCGCCAGGTGGCGCTTCGCCGTCGTCAGCGGGGTCTGCTCCTGGCACCGTTCGAACTTCTGTGTACTCGGCTGACCGCATGAAAGTGTCGGTCTCGTGTGCCAGAGACTGCTGGCTTGTGGTTTCGCAGACGTGGAGTCCGTTCTGGACCGCCAAGGTCGACGGTGCGACCGTTCCCATCGAGCCGGCGTACGGAGCGTTTCAATGTGTTCGGCTCGGCGCCGGCGTGCACGACGTGTCGCTGGACTACGGCTACGCGAATCTGCAGCATGATACGGCGGCACGCTAGGCGGCCGTGAGGGCGGTTTCGCCACTCACCACCGCCAAACAACCGTTCACCGATGAATCCGCTCGTTCGACTGGTACGTCGCTCAAGACCGTGTGGTACTCTCCGACAACCGTTCGCCCTGCCGGCGCAGGAGACACATGGGGACGGTGCAGACGAAGGCGCGATGTTCTCGCGTCCGGGTAGGGAAGGGACGGCGACTTTGGGCCTCGACGGTGTCATCATTGCCAGCTTCGTCGTGCTCGGTGCGCTGTTCGTCGCGGTCACGCTCGGGGCCTCGTGGCTCCTGAGCCCGAAGAATCCCTCGCCAGAGAAGTCCGAGACCTACGAATGCGGCGTCGAGCCCACCGGACCAGCCTGGGTCCAGTTCCGCATCGGCTACTACGTCTACGCGCTCCTCTTCGTGGTCTTTGATGTCGAAGCCGTCTTCCTCTACCCGTGGGCGATCACCTTCGGCCGCCAGGGTGTCGGCTGGTACGTCTTCGTCGAGATGGTCGTCTTCATCGCCATCCTTATCGGCGGTCTCGCGTACGCGTGGAAAGAGGGTGCGCTCCAGTGGCGCTAGACCGTCTGACCGGCGAGCATTCCGCGGTATTCATCCGCAGCGAGCAGCTTTTCGACGTCGCCCGGCGCAAGTCGCTGTGGTACATGGCGTTCGGGATCGCCTGCTGCGCCATCGAAGGCCTCATGCACGCCTCGGGACCGAGGTATGACTTCGACCGTCTCGGAGTGTTCTTCCGAGCCAGCCCCCGCCAGTCCGATGTCATGATCGTCGCCGGCACGGTGAACTGGAAGATGGCCGAAACCGTCAAGCGGCTCTACGACGAGATGCCCGAGCCGAAATACGTCATCGCGATGGGTGCGTGTGCATGCACCGGCGGGCCGTTCCGCGAGTATCCCAACGTCGTCATGGGCGTCGACAAGGTCGTGCCGGTCGACGTCTACATCCCGGGGTGCCCTCCGCGCCCGGAGTCCGTGCAATACGGCTTCATCCAGCTCATGAGCAAGATCCAGGCGCAGACGGGGGAGCGGCTTGCCTCAGCCCGATCTGACAGTCGTTAGGAGCGCTCTCGAGCGCGCCGGCGTCGCGGTCTCCATTGAGGAGGTCGCGTGTCTCGGCGTGGTCTGTCGCGTATCGGCCGACTCGGCACGTGCGGCGGTCGCCACGCTTCGCGACTCGGATCTCGCCTTCGACTTCCTGATCGATCTGTTCGGCATCGACACGGGCGAAGCGATCGACGTGGTCTACCACCTCAGGTCGTTCTCCCGCGACGAGGAGATCGTCGTCAAGGCGGCCCACGACTACGATGGCGTGCTCGCGAGCATATGGGACCTGCTGCCCGCCGCGCTCATGCCCGAGCGGGAGCTGTGCGAGCTCTTCGGCCTGTCGCTTCTCGGCCATCCGAATCCCAAGCGGTTGCTCACCACCGACGGCTGCGCCCCCTACCTGCGCAAGTTCGTCGAGATCCGCAGCGACGAGGAAGTGCGCGACCGCTCGACGCAACACGTTAATCCCAAGCGTCTGGCTCGCGCTGCAGGCTCGATCGCCGCCGAAGAGCCGATGGTGGCGCCCGACGCTCCATCGGCTACCCAGGACGGCATCGTCGCTCCCGGTACATTCCAGCCCACGCTGCTCCCCGCGGGATTGCGCCGTGCGCCCGCGGGCGTCGACCAGGTCACGACCGAGCACCTCGTGCTCAGCATGGGCCCGCAGCACCCGTCGACGCACGGCGTTTTGCGCCTGAACCTCGAGATCGACGGCGAGGAGGTCGTAGGCGCCGAGGCGATCATCGGCTACCTGCACCGCGGCATCGAGAAGCTCGCCGAGTCGCGCCGGTACCACACCATCGGCACGCTGCTGGATCGCGGCGACTATCTAGCCGGTATCCACAGCGAGCTCGCCCTCGCGCTCGCGACCGAGAAGCTCCTCGAAGTCGAATCGCCCAGGCGCGCGAACTACCTGCGCGTCATGCTCGGCGAGCTGAACCGCATCGCGAGCCACATCACCTGGTACGGTCCTGCCGGGCTCGACGCCGGCGCGATGGGGCCGTTCCTCTATACGTTCCGAGACCGCGAGCTGCTCCTCGACATCCTCGAGGACGTCACCGGCGCTCGCATGATGTTTAACTACGTTCGGCCCGGCGGTGTCCTGCGCGACTTCACGACCACCGCCGAGGCCAAGATCCGCCACTTCCTCGATGTGTTCGCGGTCCATATCGAGGAGAACGACGAGATCCTCATGGGCAACGAGATCTTCCAGGCGCGCACCCAGGGGCTCGGCGTGTTCTCGCGGGAGGCGGCCCTCGGTTTCGGCCTGACCGGAGCCAACCTACGCGCCTCGGGCGTGAGCTGGGACATCCGGCGAGACCGCCCTTACGCTGCTTACAACGAGATGGACTTCGACATCCCGCTCTCCGAGGTCGGCGACGTGTACGCCCGGACCGCGGTGCGCCTCGATGAGATGCGCCAGGCCGCCCGGATCGTGCGCCAGTGCATCGACGGGCTTCCCGAAGGCGAGTTCACCGCGAAGGTGCCCAAGGTCCTGCGCCCGCCCGTGGGCGAGGCATACGCGGCTGTCGAATCGCCCCGCGGCGAACTGGGTGTGCACATCGTCTCGGACGGCTCGGACACTCCGTACCGGATGCGCTATCGGCCGCCGGCGCTCTACGCGCTCCAGGCCGGCGAGACGCTCCTGCCCGGCGGGCTCATCGCCGATGCCGTCGTTCTCATGGGCAGCATGGACGTCGTGCTGGGGGAGATCGACCGATGAATACGTGGTTGATCGTCGTCCTCAGATTCCTCGCGGCGCTCACGCTGATGCTCGTCAACGGCGTCGTGATGATCTACATGCTGCGCAAGGTTCTCGGGCGCCTGCACCTTCGCCTCGGACCGATGGACAACGGCCCCTGGGGCATGCTCCAGACCGTCTACGACGTCATCAAGCTCCTCACGAAAGAGGACCCCACGCCAAGCGCCGTCGACCGAGGCCTGTTCTTCCTCGCGCCGGCCGTCGTGTTCGTCCCGTCGCTCATGGCTTACATCGCCCTGCCGTTCTCGCGCACGTGGGTAGTTGCCGACCTGCCGCTGGGCCTGCTCTTCGTCTTCGCGGTCATGTCGCTGATCCCGCTCGGCATCCTCATGGCCGGCTGGGCGTCGAACAACAAGTGGTCGCTCATCGGTGCGATGCGAGCCGTCGGCGCGCAGGTCACTTACGAAGTGCCGATGCTCATCGCGGCGCTGCCGGTCGTCATGATGGCGGGGTCCTTGAACCTCGGCGACATCGTCCGGGCGCAGCACAACGTGTGGTTCGTCGTGAACGTGCCAGCGTTCGTGCTCTTCTGTATCGCCGGACTCATCGAGAGCGGACAGACCCCCTTCGACCTCGCCGAGGCCGAGTCCGAGCTCGTCGCCGGTTTCGCGACGGAGTACTCGGCGATGAAGTTCGGGCTGCTGTTCCTCTCGGAGTTCAGCAACACGTTCATCTTCTCGGCGCTCACGGTCACGCTCTTCTTCGGCGGATGGCAGGTGCCGTTCGTGCCAGCTGACGTAGTCCAGCCCATCGCGCCGGTCGTTTTCATGCTCAAGACCTACATCGGCATCTTTTTCCTGATGGCGATTCGCGGCACGCTCCCGCGCGTGCGCGTCGACCAGATGCTCGAGCTCGGCTGGAAGTTCCTCCTGCCGACGTCGATCGCGTGGCTTCTCATCACCGGCCTGATCATGAAGATCGGTTCTACGCTGGCGGTGTCGCGATGAGCCGAATCTACGGCACCGGCATCCTCAGGAGCATGATCATTGCGTTTACAAACTTCCTGAGGCCTCCAATCACGATGCAGTACCCCCACGAGCGCTGGGTCCTGCCCGACCGCGCGCGCTGGGCGGTGGCCCCGCTCTACGATGAGGCCGGCGCGCCGAAGTGCCGCGCCTGCATGGCGTGCGTGAAGGCCTGCCCCGACGCGGTCCTCGCGCTCGACTTCGACACCGACCCGGAGACCAAGGACAAGCAGATCGTCTCCTTCAGCTACCAGGTGGGCGCGTGCATGATGTGCGGCCTGTGCGTCGAAGCGTGCCCGTTCGACGCGCTCGAGATGAGTCACGTGTACGAGCTCGCGCGCATCGCCCCGGACCCGCTCGAGTACGAGCTGCTCGCCGACGTCCCGGCCGCGAAGGCCCCGAAGCGTGCCGAGCACCCCTCCAAGCCCATCTGCGCCGAGAAGGAGGGCGACGATGCTTAGCACCGTCAGCGGCGTGGCCGCACTCGGCATGAGCGCGATCGTCGTCGGCGCGGCGGTGATGATGCTCACCTCGAGAAACGTCGTCCATGCGGCATTCTGGATGCTGGGCAGCATGCTCGGCACCGCAGGCGTCTACCTGCTCCTCTCGGCGACGTTCGTTGCGCTCGTGCAGGTCATGGTGTACGCCGGCGCGGTCGCCGTGCTGCTCCTCTTCGTCATCATGCTCACCCTCCGCCGCCGAGAAGACGCGGTGCGTTCGCGAGACTTCTCGGCGGTCGCGCTCGCGCTCGCGGTGCTCTTCGGCGGCGTGATGCTGTACGTGCTGTGGGGCCTGCACGTGCCGGCCGCGCCGATGCCTGCGATCGTTCCCGGCATCGAGGAGTTCGGACTTCTGCTCTTCAGCACGTGGATGTTGCCGTTCGAGATCGCTTCGCTGGTGCTGACCGTGGCGCTCGTCGGTGCGGTCTGGTGGTCGGGCGGGAGGAGGGGCCGATGAGGGTGGGCATGGAGTTCTTCATCGGTCTCAGCGCGATTCTCTTCTGCCTGGGCCTGTACGGCGCTCTTTCGAAGCGCTCGGCGGTCATGATCCTCATGTCGCTCGAGCTGATGGCGAACGCCGTCAACATCAACCTTGTCGCGTTCTCGCGGTTCGTCACACCCAAGGTGATGACCGGCCAGTTCTTCGCCGTGTTCATGATGGTCGTCGCCGCCGCCGAGATCGGGCTGGGACTGGCGCTCGTGCTTGCGCTGTACCGGCAGACACAGACCATCGAAGTTCAGTTCCTCAACGAGTTGAAGGGGTAGGCAGTGAACTACATCATCGCCATACCTCTTCTCCCGGCAGCCGTCTTCGGGCTCTTCTTCGTACTGCCACGGCGCATTCGAAACCGCATGCTGTACCTGCCGCTGGCCGCCATGGCAGGGTCGTTCGTGCTGTCGATCCCGGCGTTCCTCTCGGCGTGGCCCGGCGGCGAAGACGCCGTCCGAACCGGCACATGGCACGTCGCCTACCGCTTGGGCACGATCGGCACCGGGCCGCTCGACGTGATCCTTCGGCTCGACCCCTACGCCGCCATGATGCTGCTGGTCGTCACGATCGTCGGCCTCGGGGTTCAGATCTACTCGCTGTCCTACATGCGTGGCGAAGAGCGGATCGGCTGGTACTACGCGGTGCTTTCGCTGTTCACCTCGGCGATGCTGCTGCTGGTTCTCGCGGGCGACTACCTGCTGTTCTATATGGCGTGGGAGGTCATGGGCCTGTGCTCGTACCTGCTCATCGGCTTCTGGTTCACTGACAACGCCGCACGCAACGCGTCGATCAAGGCGTTCCTCGTGACGCGCGTCGGTGACGTCGGTTTCGCTGTGGGGCTGGCGATCATCTGGGTCACGGTGGGTTCGTTCGACTTCCACGCGGTGCTTCCGGCCGCGACCACCTGGGGACCCGGCGTCGCGACCGCCGTCGCGCTGCTGCTTCTCTTCGGCGCGATGGGCAAGTCCGCGCAGTTCCCGTTGCACGTCTGGCTGCCCGACGCGATGGCGGGTCCCACGCCGGCATCCGCGCTCATCCACGCCGCGACGATGGTCGCCGCGGGCGTGTTCCTCGTGGCTCGCTCGCTGCCGATCTTCGAGGTGTCCGGCGTCGCGATGCACGCCGTGCTGCTTATCGGCGGGACCACGGCGTTGCTCGGCGCCACGATGGGCGCGGTGCAGTACGACATCAAGAAGGTGCTCGCGTATTCGACGATCTCGCAGCTCGGCTACATGTTCCTCGGGCTGGGCACCGGCAACGTCGCGGCGGGCCTGTTCCTGTTGTTGACCCACGCTTTCTTCAAGAGCCTGCTCTTCCTGGGCGCCGGCAGTATCATCCATTCTCTGCACACGCAGGACATGCGGGAGATGGGCGGGGTCGCGAGCAAGATGAAGGTCACCACGGTGACGTTCACCATCGGCGCGCTTGCGCTTGCCGGGATTCCGCCGCTGTCCGGCTTCTTCTCGAAGGACCTGATCCTCGACTCGCTGTGGGCCGGCCACCACTACGTCGCCTTCGCTGTCGCGCTTTCCACAGCGATGCTCACGGCCTTCTACATGACGCGCCTGTGGCTGCGGGTGTTCCCGGGCGAACCACGCGACACGAAGCATGCCGGCGGCCACGAGTCCGACTGGAAGATCCTCAGCCCCATGGTCGTGCTGAGCGTCATCACCCTGGGCATCGGGTTCAGCGCCATCGTGTTCGCCAAGTTCATCGCGGGCGAAGCCGCGTGGCCGCAGCTTGTGATGGGCTCGACGTCGACGCTTGTAGCACTCGTGGGCATCGTGATCGCCTGGGTGCTGTTCGGCGGCGGGCGTGACACCGAGGAGCGCACGGCTCGTTCCTCGTTCGTCTACCTGCTCGTTTCCAACAAGTATTTCCTCGACTACCCCTACGAGCACATCGCGCTCGGATACACGCGCTTCTCGGAGGGCGTGAACTGGTTCGACCGTGTCGTCATCAACGGGGTCGTGAACGGAGTCGGCGTCGCGTGCAGGCAGGGCGGCGGGCTGCTCAAGCGGATGCAAACCGGCCGCGTGCAGACCTACCAGCGCCTCGTGCTCGCCGGGGTCATTGCGTTCATCGTTATCGCCGTCTACCTGAGAGGAGTGTGATGTGCCGATGCCGCACGTGCCCCACCTGCTGAGCGCTATCACGTTCCTCCCGCTCGTCGGCGCGCTCGTCGTGCTGGTGCTGCCCGCAAGCTGGGCCCGGTGGACAACGGCCGCATTCATGGTGGCGGACCTGGGTCTTGTCGGCGTGCTGTTGGCCGTGTTCAGCCGCACGAGTCCCGGCATGCAGCTCATCGAGTCTGCTCCGTGGATCCCCTCGCTGCACGTGAACTACCTGCTCGGAGTCGACGGGATCTCGGTGACGATGGTCGCGCTCTCGGCGCTGCTGTCCTTCGTCGTCGTCCTCGGTTCGTGGAACACCGAGGATCGGCCGAAGACGTGGTTCATCATGCTGCTGCTGCTCGAGAGCGGCATGAACGGCGTGTTCGTCGCGCTGGATTTCGTGCTGTTCTACGTGTTCTGGGAGTGGGTCCTCATCCCGATGTACTTCATCATCGCGTGGTGGGGCAAGGAGAACCGCAGTTACGTGGCGCTCAAGTTCTTCCTCTACATGCTGCTCGGCTCCGTGCTGATCCTGCTGGGCATCATCGCGATGTACCTGCACCCGGCGGGTCACACCTTCAACATGATGGTGCTGGCCACGCGCCAGTTCCCGCTCGGCTTCCAGATGGTGATATTCCTCGTCTTCTACTTCGGGTTCGCGGTGCGCGTGCCGGTATGGCCGTTCCACACGGGGCACTCCGACGCGCATATCCAGGCGCCCACGGCTGGATCGGTCACGCTCGCCGGCGTGCTCCTCAAGACCGGCACGTACGGCATGCTGCGCGTCGCGCTGCCGATGCTCCCTCAGGGCGCGCAACACTGGGCGTGGTTCGTCGGGCTCATGGCGTGCGCCGCGATCCTCTACGGGTCGGTCGTGTCGTTCTGGCAGCCCGATCTGAAGAAGATGCTCGCGTACTCCTCGGTGGGGCACATGGGCTTCGCCATGCTCGGCATCGCGTCGGGGACAGTGTGGGGGCTTGACGGTGCCATGGTGCTCGCGTTCGCTCACGGCCTCATCACCGGTCTGCTCTTCCTCGTGGTCGGCATGATCTACGACCGTGCGCACACCCGCATGGCGCCCGACCTCACCGGCGTCGGCAAGCAGGCGCCGGTTCTCGGCGGGATGCTCTCGTTTGCCGCCATCTCATCGCTCGGCCTGCCGGGGCTCGCCGGCTTCGTGGGCGAGTTCCTCGTGCTCGTGGGGTCGTGGCAGTCCAACCTCCCGAAGGTCTACACCATCGTCGCGGGCGCCGGGATGCTGATGGGCGCTGCGTACATGCTCTGGGTCATCTACCGCGTCGTCTATGGCGAACCCGCCGAGAAGGTCGCGCGGATTCCCGATGCTACTGCGATCGACATCGCCACCGCGGGGCCGCTCATGGCTCTCACCGCGATCATCGGCATGAACTGGGGCGTGCTGCTCAGCTTCGTCAACCCGACGATCACGCGCCTCGCCGAGCTTCTGCTGCTGAGGTCGATGTAGATGCAGCAGTACGCCGTGCTCGTTCCGGAAGCCATCATCCTCATCGCCGCGCTCGTCGTTCTCTTCTCGGAGTTCTTCGGAGGCGACCGGGCCGCTGCAATCGTGGGAACCGTGGCCGCTGCGGCCGCCGCGATCGCCGTCTGGTCGGTTCCAACTCCGGCCACGCTTTTCGGCCGCATGCTGTTTTTCGGCACCGGCCCGGCGACCTCTGTGATGCGCTCGAGCATCGCCGCCCTCTCGGCGATGCTGCTGCTGTGGGTCGTGGCGCGAGGCTGGTCCGGCGCCAACGCGCGCGAAGCCGTCTCGATGATCCTGTTCGCGACGGCCGGCGGCATGCTGCTCGTCTCCGCGAACGACATGGTCGTCCTGTTCATGACGCTCGAGCTGGCGACCATGCCCGCCTACGTGCTCATCGGCTATTCGCGCGATGACCGGCGGGGGCTCGAAGGCGCGCTGAAGTACTTCCTGCTCTCGCTTCTCACGAGCTTGATCATGGCCTACGGGCTGTCGTTCCTGTTCGGCCTGTCGGGATCGACTGCGTACCACGCCGTTGCGCTCGGCCAGGCGGGGCAGATCGGCCTGTTCGCGGGGTTGCTCGTCATCGTGGGCTTCCTCGCCAAGACGACCGCGGTGCCGTTCCACTTCTGGTCGCCCGACGCCTACGGCGGCTCCACTGTTCCGGCCGTGGCGTTCGTATCCTCTGTCGGGAAGATCGGGCCGCTGTACGCCTTCGTCCGCTTTTTCGCCGTGGTTCTGCCGACCGTGCATTCCTTGCCCACGCTGCTCCTGCTCGCGTCGGTCGCATCGATGGTGCTCGGCAACCTCGTCGCCATCATCCAGACCGACGTGCGCCGCATCATCGCGTACTCCGGCATCGCAAACATCGGATACATGTTGCTTGGTGTGTCTGCGGCGACGCGTAACGGGTTCGCGAGCGCGGTGTTCTTCGTCGTCGTGTACTCGGTGAGCCTGCTGGGCCTGTTGCTGGTCTTCGCGCAGGAAGGTCCGCAGCTCCAGGACGTCGCGGGCCTCGTGAAGCGTCGGCCCTACGCGGCGTGGAGCACGGTCGCGTTCCTCTTCTCGCTCATCGGCTTCCCTCCTATGGTCGGCTTCTTCGGCAAGCTCGTCGTGTTCAGCGCGGCGTACCACGCGGGCAACACGTGGGCGGTCGTTGTGGCGATTCTCGTCTCGGTCGTCTCAGCGGGGTATGCGTTCAACATCATCCGAGCGATGTTCACGCCGGGTGAGGGCGCCCCCGAGGTCGTCGCGCGGCCGTCACTGGAGGAGTCGACCACCTACCGGCAGATGCCGGTTCTCGCCGGCTCGGTCATCTTCGTCTTGATGCTGCTGACGATCGGGCTTGGCCTGGTTGCCGAGCCGCTCGTCAAGCTGCTCTCAGTTGGGCTGCTCTAGACGCTCCGGGTCGTGCTCGGCGCGCTGTGTGCGTTTTCCGTGGAAGTCGGGGGGCGGGCACAAGCCGTCGCAGCTCAGGGGTACAATCGAGATGCGAGCCGCGGTGCCGCACGGCGGCAGACCGCACCACCGTCGAGAGTTCACCAGAGGTGCTGACATGCCTGAGGACTTCACCCGCCCCGAACCCGCCGAGCAGCCCGTCGAGCAGCCCGCCGGCCAATACGCCGAGCAGCCCCTGCCCGTGTGCGATTACACCGGCGAGAGCGACGAGCCCTGCGAAGAGCCCGCGACCGTGAAGCGCTGGTCGGGCGCCGCGGTGGTCACGGCTGCCGCTCTCGGCTCGATCGTCGGCGGCGCGCTCGTGGCCGCGGGCCTCGTGTGGGCGCTCGGCGTGCTCCCGGGCACGCGGGTGACCCGCCTGACGAGCGGTACCGACGGCTTCGCGGCGCAGGTCCAAAGCCTCACCATCAGTCCGGCGTCGCAGAGCCCGGACGTCGCCGAAGCCGTGGCCCAGAAGGTGGTGCCGTCGGTGGTCAACGTCAAGATCCAGGCGCAGCGCACCGACCCGTTCACCGGGCAGACCTCGTGGGTCGATCTCGGCAACGGTTCGGGCGTGATCATACGGGCCGACGGCTACATCCTCACGAACTTCCACGTGGTCGAAGGCGCCCAACGCGTCATGGTGAGCGTGGGCGTGGACAACAAGCTCGCCAAGGTCGTGGGAGTCGATAAGTCCACAGACCTCGCCGTCATCAAGATTGACGGGACCGGCTATCCGGCAATCCAGTTCGGCACCTCGAGCGGTCTGCGCGTGGGGCAGTTCGTGATGGCGGTGGGCAGCCCCTTCGGTCTGGAGAAGACCGTCACGAGCGGTATCATCTCGGCGCTCCAGCGCACCGAGCAGGTTCAGCAAACCAGCAACGACCTGACCACGTACACGAACCTCATCCAGACCGACGCCGCGATCAACCCGGGCAACTCGGGCGGCGCGCTCGTCGACGAGCATGGGCAGCTTGTCGGCATCAACACGCTCATTCAGTCGCCGTCCGGCGGCGTGGGCGCTGCGCAGTCGGCCGGCATCGGCTTCGCGCTCCCCATCGACTTCGCGCGAAGCATCGCCGAACAGCTCATTGCGACCGGCAAGGCGATTCATCCGTACCTTGGGGTCTCGACGCAGACGATCGACCAGAGCATCGCAGCGCAGTACGGTCTGCCGGTGAGCGCCGGCGCGATCGTGGCGTTCGTGCAGCCGAAGGGTCCGGGCGAAGTGGCGGGGCTGAAGCGCGGCGACATCATCGTCAGAATAGGCACCATGGACGTGGGAAGCGTCGCGGACGTGTTCGCAGCGGTCCGGCAGCATAAGATCGGCGACGTCATCTCCGTCAGGTTCGTGCGCAACGACGTGACGAGGACGGTCTCGGTCACCCTCGGCTCCGACACGGCGGCTCCGTGAGGCTCACGCTCGTCGCGGTCGGTCGCCTGAAGGAGCGCTTCTGGCGCGACGCCGCCGATGAGTACATCAAGCGGCTCGGCCCCTACGCCACACTGCGCGTCGTCGAGATCGCCGATCGCGACTCGGGGCGAGACGCCTCCCGCGCGCTCGCCGAGGAGGGCGCCGACGTAGTGCGCGCGATCCCGGAGGGCGCGCACGTCATCGCGCTCGACGTGGGCGGCAGACAGCTCTCGAGCGAGGGCTTCTCGGCGAAGCTCGATGCGCTCGGGCTTGAAGGCCGCAGCAGCGTCGCGTTCGTGATCGGGGGATCGGTGGGGCTTGCGCCCGACGTGCTCGCGCGCGCCGACGAGCGGCTCTCACTCGGGTCGATGACGCTGCCGCACAACCTCGCGCGCGTGGTGCTCCTCGAGCAGCTTTACCGCGCCTTCCGCATCAGCCGAAACGAGCCGTACCACAAGTAACCGCTCACCGAGACTCGGCCGCCGCAAGTGCCGCTCACGCGCAGCTCGATTGCGTCTCGCGGCGCCGCGTGGATATGATGCGATACCGCCGTGTCCACACTCGTGAACAGGATCTGCGTGAGAGACCGCATCTTCGTCGCCATCGTCGCCGTCCTGATCTGTGTCGTCTTGGCGGGTTACGGCTACATCCTCATGACCGGGCGCTCGTTTTCCCGGATCCAGTTCGGCCTCGGCGTCATCCAGCCCGCGGGGGCGCCGGCCTACATCGATCGCGCGATCGCGAACCGGAATCTGCGGGCGTGGGCTGACGGCGACCCGCAGGCGGCGATCAAGGAGTTCATGCGCAACGAGTTCCTCGGCTTCGATCGCGTGCTTCTCGGCTACTCGGATCTCGTCACCGCCGCAAACGGCCGCTTCTACGCGCTGTACCCGCCGGGGCAGCGCATCGTTCCGCTCGGCGTGGACACGGGCAACGTCTTCAGGCTGAAGGGCACGAACTCGCTCGTGGAGGTGCTGCTGGGCACCGCGGCAACGCTCGACCGGGTTCCTGCGGAGGTCAACGACGCCAACGATCTGGCACGGCAGTTCCCGGGCGTCCGTTTCACCTACTACGGCGTCTCCGAGTGGACGATGACCAAGCCCGCCATCGACGCCGGTTACCGCGATCCGGTCAACACCGCATGGCATACGTTCGCCGACGGAGTCACCTCCACAAACAGCACCGGTCTGTTCAACGCCGACGACTGGCAGAAGATGTTCTTCGCCACCGACCACCACTGGAACCCGGTCGGACAGTACCAGGGTTACCTCGACATCATGGGGCTGCTCTCCCGCAACAACCCGAAGATCGGCCCCGAGCGCGTCCCCTTCGCCGAGAAGACCCTGCCCGGCGTCCAGTTCCGCGGTTCCATCGCGCGCACCGCCGCGTACTACAAGATATGGGAACCGTTTCGTGCGCTGACAGGCCACGACCCGAAGGTGCACGCCTATCTCGGCGGCAAGCGGGCCGACTGGCTCATCATGCCGCAGTCGTTCCTGAAGCACCCGCCGACCGCGCCGTTCGCATCGCTGTACGCGTTGTACAACGGGGGAGACTACCCGCTCATCGAGTACCGCAAGGACGCGCCCGGCGCCGGTAACCTGCTCATCTTCGCTGACTCGTTCTCCAACAGCATGGAGGACCTCGTCGCCTCCCACTACCAGCACACCTACAGCGTGGATCTGCGCCATTACGGTCCCGAGACCGGCAAGCCCTTCGATATCGCCGCGTTCATCAAGGAGTACAACATCACCGACGTCCTCGTGATGGGCCGCCCCGCGCGCGTCATCACGGTCCCGTCCGCTCTGCGCAACGGGGTGCCGGTGCTGTGACGTTCTCGAGCCTTGAGTTCCTCTTCCTGTTCATGCCGGGCTTCTTCGCCCTGTATTACGCCTGGAGCAACAAGCACTGGCGCAACACTCTGCTCTTCGTGGGCTCGATCCTGTTCTACTCGTGGGGCGAGCCGGTGCTCGTGCTCCTCATGCTGGGTTCGGTGCTCCTCAACTACCTGCTGGCACGCCTCATGGCCGCTTTCGCCGAGAAGAACGCGCGCCGCGCGTGGCTCATCGCGGGAATCGCCACGAACCTCGGGATGCTCGCCGTCTTCAAGTACTCGAACTTCGCGCTCGGGACGTATGGCTCCATCGCGCACGTCGGAGTGCACCGCCTCGACCTGCCGCTGCCGCTGGGGATCTCGTTCTACACGTTCCAGGCGCTTGCATACCTCATCGACCTGTATCGCGGCGAGTACGAGGTCCAGAAGAACCCATTCAAGCTCGCGCTCGCCATCGCCGCGTTCCCTACGATCACGTCCGGTCCGATCTTGCGCTACAAGATGATGCGCGAGCAGCTGGGCGAGCGGCCGGTGGCCCTTGCCGACGTCGCGGACGGGCTTCGGCGATTCGCGGTGGGCATGGGCAAGAAGATCCTCATCGCGAACAACGTCGCCTACCTCGCCACGCAGCTCTTCAAGTTCGGCCCGAGCCAGTACGGCGCAGCGGGTGCATGGCTCGGCGCCATCTGCTGGACGCTGCAGATCTACTACGATTTCAGCGGCTATTCGGACATGGCGATCGGGCTGGGAAAGATGATGGGCTTCCGCTATCCCGAGAACTTCAACTACCCCTACACCGCTTCGTCGGTCTCAGACTTCTGGCGCCGCTGGCACATGTCGCTCTCGTCGTTCTTCCGCGATTACGTCTACATCCCGCTTGGCGGCAGCCGTGTGTCCAACGCCCGGTGGCTTCTGAACATGGGTCTGGTGTGGGCGCTCACGGGTCTGTGGCACGGAGCGAGCTGGACCTTCGTGGGTTGGGGCGTTTACTACGGCGTCATGCTTGCTCTCGAGCGATTCTTCATCGCTGACGTGCTTGGCCGCATTCCGGGCTTCTTCCGCCACGTCTATCTGCTTCTCGTGGTGATCGTGGGTTGGGTCTTCTTCATGAGCCCCACGATACAGACGGCGCAGCAGGTGCTCGGTGCGATGGTCGGCCTTTCTGGCTCGGGCCTGCTGACGACGTTCGTCATGATCCGCATCGTCCAGCCGGTCTACATCGTCGCGATCGTCGTCGCGATCATCGGGGCGGGTCCGTGGTACAAGGTGCCGTGGCTGCGCCTGGATACGCGACCGGCACTTTCGTGGGTCTTGGACGCAGGACTCGTGGGCGTCCTCGCTATCTCGGCCGTGTTGATGGTGGTCGGCTCGTTCAGCCCCTTCCTCTACTTCAAGTTCTAGCCGCTCGCACCCACGGCGAGGAGCCGGTGTGCGGGACTCGCGTGTTGCGCACGCTTTGCTCGCGTCCGCGCGTACGGGTATCGTGCTGGTTCCATCAAAACGCATCAGCGAAAGGTCTTCATCCGTGAGAGAAGCGATCTCCGCGCTCGTCGCAGACGCCGTCGGGGCGGCTATCGCCGCCGGTGAACTTCCCCTCGCCGAGGTTCCCGATCCGGCGCCCGAGCGCCCGCGGGACAGCGACCACGGTGACTGGGCGACGACGATTGCGCTGCGCTCGGCCAAAGCCGCCGGCATGAACCCGCGGGCGATCGCCGAGATCGTGACCGCCCGCATGGCCGGGCACCCCGACGTCGCCGGGCTGGAGATCGCGGGGCCGGGCTTCATCAACATCAGACTCTCGGCGCACGCCCTTCAGCGGGTGCTCGTCGAGGCCCGCGAGCAGGGTCTCGATTTCGGCCGTGTCAACATCGGCCAGGGCCGTCGCGCCCAGGTCGAGTTCGTCTCGGCGAATCCGGTGGGGCCGATGCATATCGGACACGGCCGCTGGGCTGCGCTCGGCGACAGCATGGCGCGCGTCTTAGAGCACGCGGGCTGGTCCGTGGAGCGCGAGTTCTACGTCAACGACGCCGGCGTGCAGATGGACATCTTCGCGAAGTCCGTATCCGCCCGGTACCTCGAACTGTGCGGCGAGTCGGTCACTTTCGAGGCGGAGTGGTATCAGGGCACCTACATCGCGGAGATCGCGCGCGAGATCTTCGACGCCGAGGGCACGGTCTGGTGCGATACGGCGGCGCGGGCGCGCGAGGAGTACTTCAAGGAGAAGGCGTACACGCAGGTCCTCGCGCACCTGAAACACGTACTTCACGAGATGGGGACCGACTTCGATGTCTGGTTCTCCGAGCGCACGCTTCACGAGCCGGGGACTGACGGCCTGACGGCGATCGAGCGTGCGATCGCGGCGCTACGCGAGGCCGGCTACATCTTCGAACACGAGGGCGCGACGTGGTTCCGCTCGACCGATTTCGGCGACGACAAGGACCGCGTGCTCGTGAAGGCCGACGGCGACTACACATACTTCGCCGCAGACATCGCCTACCACAAGAACAAGTTCGACCGCGGTTTCGACCGGGTCATCAACATCTGGGGCGCCGACCATCACGGCTATGTCGCCCGCATGAAGGCCGCATGCGACGCTCTCGGTCACGCGGGGCAGCTCGATGTGGTCATCGGCCAGCTCGTGAACCTGTTCCGCAACGGCGAAGCGGTGCGCATGAGCAAGCGCACCGGCGAGATGGTCACCTTCGAGGAGCTGCTCGAAGAGGTGGGCACCGACGCCGCTCGCTACTGGTTCCTGCGCCGCTCGACCGATCAGCCTGTGGACTTTGACATCGAACTCGCGCGAACCCAATCCGCCGACAACCCCGTCTTCTACGTGCAGTATGCGCACGCGCGGGTCTGTTCGATCCTGCGCAGGGCGGCAGGGGAGGACCAGGTCGCCCAGCACGGCTCAATCGCCGCGCTCGCGGCCGAGTTCGTCCGGGGCGACGCCGACCTTTCTTTGCTCGCCGAAGACGCGGAGCTCTCGCTCATGCGCAAGCTCTCGGAGTTCGCCGACGTCGTTGAGATTGCAGCATCCGACCTCACACCCCACCGGCTCACGCGTTACGCCGAAGACCTCGCGGCCACGTTTCACCAGTTCTACACGGTGTGCCGTGTCATGAGCGACGATCCCGCGCTCACTTCGGCGAGGCTGTACGTGGTCGACGCGACGCGCAGCGCGCTCGAGACGGTGCTCCGACTTCTCGGCGTAAGCGCACCGGAGCGCATGTAGGCTCCCCCAGCGCGCGGCGGTGTTCGCAGGCTCGGCCCGCGCGGTTGGCGGTTCCATCGGCCCTTGTGTGCTCCGCATCACAACATTCTCGCGGGGCCCACTCCAGATACGGACGACCCAACCGATAGTCGGAGTACGACGAACCGGTTCCTTGGTTATTGCGGAGAACACATGTTGACTCCCACAAGCGGCCTCAAGCTGTTGAGGTCGTGCTATACGGACGAAAACAGCGAGCTCTTCCGCGTGCTGCTGAACTCAACGTCGGCCGCCGAAGCAAACATCGCCCTCGACGTGCTCGAAGGAACCGTCCCCGCCAAGACGCTCGTGACCGCGTGCAATCTGCGCGAAGTGCTCAGGGAGCTTCCCTGCTCGCCGTTTTCGATGCACGTCGACGAGGAGACGTTGTGCCGGACGGCTCGCCTGACAAAGCGGATCGCCGTCATGGAGAAGACCCTGCCCGACGGAATCGAGCTGGTCATCACCACGCTCGGGAATCTGGTGCTCGATCTTATCGTCCGCAGCGGCGCCGAGAAGTACTTCTGGACGCCGATTCCGATAACCGACGACTTCGTGAATCCGAACGTGGTCGACTTGTTGATCACGAGCGATCACCTCCTCGACGACGTGATCGACCTCGTGACCTGCATGGGCGTGGTCTTCAACCCGAAGTTCTACCTCTCGGTCGACGACTTCCTGATGGAGACCGCTGCAGACGTATTCGGGGCGATGGGGGACGTGTTCGGACTCGAGCAAAGGATCGAGCTTTCCGCCCCTCCGGGACAGTTCCGCAGCGATCCGGCCGATCCGTTCGCGATGTTCTCGGGGAGATAGCGGCGACTCGAGGCCTCGAGACACCGGCGGTGTCGCCTGGCAGGCTGCGCCGCATCGAACTTGGCGAGCCCGTCGTCAGTCCTCTCGCGTACAATTACCCGCGGGTCGCCTTTGTGCTCGCTCGGGCCGCGCTTGACGCCCGTTCGCGGGTTGTCTAGCATCCACAAAACACAAGACTTAGCGGAAGCTAAGTCACGAGGAACCAGAGGGAGAGTCGTCCATGGGAAGGCCATCAGCGCCGCGACCACCTGCCGTGCCCGACAACAAGACCGCGGCCGATCTCGCATCCGTGCTGCCCATGACCGCGGAACTCAAAGGCGGCCACCTCTGGATCGGCGGCGTGGACATGGTGACACTCGCGCAGGAGGCGGGGACCGCACTCTACGTGATGGACGAGACCACGATCCGCCATCAGCTTACCGAGTACGTGAAATGGACGACGTTTCACTGGCCCGACGTTGACGTGGTGTACGCCGGCAAGGCGTTCATGTCACTTGCGATGCTCAAGCTCGTCGCCGAGGAGGGCTGCTGCCTCGATGTCTCGAGCGGCGGCGAGCTCGCGTTCGCTCGGCGCGCCGGTTTCCCGATGGAGCGCATCTACGTTCACGGCAACAACAAGACGCCGCTTGAGCTCGCGGAGTGTCTGGACGCTGGCGTGGGCCGAATCGTAGTCGACAGCTTCGAGGAGATGGAGCGTCTCTCGGCGATGGCGAGCGGTCGTGGCCTCACGCAGCGTGTGCTCGTGCGGGTGACGCCGGGTGTCGAAGCCGACACGCACGACTTCATCATGACCGGGGCCGAGGACTCCAAGTTCGGCTTCGGGCGTAACCAGGGCCTCGCCATGCAGGCGGTCAAGCGCGCGATCGCCCTGCCGGGTCTCGACTTCGACGGGCTGCACATGCACATCGGCAGCCAGATCTTCGCGCTGCACAGCTTCTCGAAGGCCATCGAAGTCATCGTGGAGTTCATCTCAGAGATCAAGGCCGAGACCGGCGTCGAAGTGCGCATGCTCGACACGGGCGGTGGTCTCGGCATCGCTTACGGTCTTCCCGACGAGCCCTCCACCATCAAGGACTACGGCAAGGTCGTTGTGGACGGCATCAAGGAAGAGTGCGAGAAGCGCGACCTCACGGTGCCGTCGATGGCGGTCGAGCCCGGTCGCTCGATCGTCGCGAACGCCGGCGTCACGCTCTACAGCGTCGGGAGCATCAAGGAGATCCCAGGCATCCGCACCTACGTCGCGGTCGATGGCGGCATGTCCGACAATATCCGCACGTCGCTGTATGGTGCCCACTACGAGGCGCTCGTCGTGAACAAGGCGGATCGTCCGCGCGACATGGTCGCGACCGTCGCGGGTAAGCACTGCGAAAGCGGGGATATCGTCGTCAACGACGCGCCCCTGCAACGCCCCGACGTCGGTGATACTCTGTGCGTATGCGCAACTGGAGCTTATTGCCAGTCGATGAGCAGCAACTACAACAAGCAAGTGCGTCCGGGCGTGGTATTCGTCAAGGACGGGGCGTGGCACTGGGTCGTGCGCCGCGAAACGTACGAGGATCTCATGAGGTGCGAGGTAGGCTAAGGCGATGGATAGGATCCTCAGGATAGAAGGGCTCAACGGAGAGTTCCTCGAGTTCAGTGATGCCACCCCGTTCGACCAGCCCGAAGGCTGGAAGCCGAGGTGGCATCTGCATGCGGAGGCACGTCTCGGCGACGAGGCGAACGTGAAGTTGTCAATGGAGCTGTGGGACTGCGAGCCCACGTGGCTCGCCCTCTTTCAGAGCCAGCTCGTCGAGGCCTGCTTCAGCGCCACGGGCGGCGCCCATCTCGCGACCGGCAGCTACCCGGACGTCAACCTGCAAGTCTCTTTCGCCGATGAGACCGGGAGAGCGCTCGTGAGTCTCGAGACGTGGGAGGCGGACCAGCAGCTTGCACTCAGCTTCCTGACCGACGAGCACCTGCTCGAGTCCGCGCTCGCAGAACTCGGCGAGTTCCTCACGCACTGAGAAGCTTTGGCGAGGCGAGCGCCTGCGGAGCCAGATACAGAGAGGCTGCCGGCCCTGGGCCGACAGCCTCTCTTGTGTGTATCCAGTTGCAACGGGGTCGTGCCCCGAGGCGAGTTACTTGACTATCAGCTTCTTGCTGTTCGCACCGGTGCCGAACTTGACGGCCCAGACCTTGTAGGTCTTGCCTTTGGCGAGCTTGAAGTAGCCGGTCGAAGCGGTCCTGTGGGTGAGGTTCTTCGAGCCGAGAAGCACGGCGTAGCCGGTCGCGCCCTTGCCACCCGTGACCTTGATCTTGTACCTGACGGTCGACCTGGTCGAGGAGACTCTGGTGACCGTGATCTTCACCACGGAGCTATAGCGGTGACAGCCGGCGCTGGTGCACGCCTTGGTCTTGCTCGGGAATGCGGTTGCCGTTGTGGCCGCGCCGGCAACGCCAGCGACCATGGCCAGAATCAGTGCGGTGGTTGCAAGTGCCCTATTCATTCATGACTCCATCTGTTCGGGTTGTCTTTCTCGCCGTTTGACCGGCTCGGTTTCGGATGGGTTTGACCTAGTCGTCGATCTGCGTATTGAGCGCCGCCATTCTAGTTACCTTGCCCGCGACGACGTGGTAGCGGCCGATTACGCGGACCCTGTGACGCGGGTACTTCACGGTGAGAACGTAGGTGCCGTTCGGGACGTTCCTGAACGTGATGCGGTTGTTAAGGCCGATCCTGCCCACGAAGGTTCGACCGGCGGCCGCGTTCGAGAGTCTGACCACGACGCCGCGAGGGTGATTGAAATGCATGAGGAAGACCGCGGTGCCCTTGGCTGCGGGAGTGCTCGTAGGAGTCGGCGTAGCTGTGGGGACCGGAGTCGGCGTCGGCGTCGGGGTGGGAGGCGCCGGAGGAGCAACCGGGCTGATCGACAGCGAGTTCGAATACGGCATCGAGGACGAAGTCTTGCTCACGGCCCAGATCGTGTAGGTCTTGCCATCGGCGACGGTGAACGAGCCGCTGCCGGCGGTAGCGTGCGCCAGGTTCGTGCTGCCGGACAAGACCGCCCATCCCTGAAGGGAATTCGGGCCCGTGACAGTGATCCTGTAGGTGGCCCTGCCGCCGGTGTTTGCGGTTTGCACTGCGCTGATCTTCACAGTCGTGCTCTTAGAGTGGCATCCCGTACATGCCACGGTCTTGGATGGGAACGCTTGCGCGCTCGTCGCGAATGCGGCCATCAGCGCGATCATTGAGACCGCGAGAACCGCTGCCAACATCTTCTTCTTCAAAGCTGCACCTCCATAAGTGCGTTCAGGGGAGCTCATGTGCAAGTCGGATCGTCGTGCGCTCCCTGTCCATCTACTAACATCGGTTGTGGAGGTGAGCCGGAGGTGAGAGGAGTCTGAGGGTTCTCTCATGTGGGGACGGGTTCCTCGGCTACAATGGTTTGCGCTGCACGACGGCGTGCAGCCCATTCATCTCGGAGGGATTGTCATGCGCACCATTCGCGTCGGCCTCATCGGCTTGGGCACTGTGGGATCGGGCGTCATCGAGATTCTGGGACGCCACCGCGAGGACTTCGCGCGGCGCGCCGGTGTCGACATCGACCTGGCCCGCTTCGCCGACAGGAACACGGCCCGCTTCGTCGATCTGGGACTCGCTCCCGAACAGTGCTCGACCGAGGCGCAGGACCTCATCGACGACCCGACGCTCGACGTCATCATCGAGCTCATCGGCGGCACCGGCATCGCTCGCACGATCGTGCTGGCGGCGCTTTCCGCCGGCAAGAGCGTCGTGACCGCGAACAAGGCGCTGCTCGCCAGTCACGGCGAAGAAGTCATGGCAGCCGCTGAGGCCAGCGGCGTCGACATCGCGTTCGAGGCGAGCGTGGGTGGCGGTATCCCCATCATCGGCCCGCTCAAGCACTCGCTCACCAGCAACGAGATCATGACCGTCATGGGCATCGTCAACGGCACCACCAACTACATGCTCACGCGCATGGCCGAGAACGACCTCGACTACGCGACTGCGCTTGCCGAAGCGCAGGCCAAGGGCTTCGCCGAGGCGGACCCGACCGCCGACGTCGACGGCCTCGATGCGGCGGCGAAGATTGCGATCCTGTCCTCGATCGCGTTCAACAGCCGAGTCGTCATGAGCCAGGTCCCAGCCGAGGGCATCCGCTCGCTTGCGCCTGAAGACATCGCGTACGCGCGCGAGATGGGCTACGCCATCAAGCTGCTCGCGATCGCACGCCGCATGCCCGACGGCATCGACGTCCGCGTCCATCCCACCATGATTCGCACGTCGCACCCGCTCGCCTCGGTCAACGGGGTCTACAACGCGATCTATGTTGTGGGCGACGCAGTGGGCGAGACGATGTTCTTCGGCGAGGGTGCCGGTTCGCTGCCCGCCGCCAGCGCGGTCGTCGGCGACCTGATCGAAGTCGCCCGCCGCCTCGACTCGGGCTGCGCGCCCATCGTGGGCTGCACCTGCACCGAGAACCTCGTCGTTCGCGACATCGCAGCACTCGAGACCGAGTACTACATCCGTCTCGATGTCGCCGACAAGTCCGGCGTGCTCGCCGCGGTCGCGACGGTCTTCGGCAACCACGGCGTGTCGATTGGCTCAGTCATTCAGAAGCGTGCCGAAGGCGGAGTCGCGCAGATCGTCTACGTGACGCACCTCGCGCGCGAGAAGGATGTCCGCTCGGCGCTCGCCGAGATCGAGGCGCTCGACGTCGTCAGCAAGATAGCGTCGGTCATCCGCGTCGAGGACCTCTAGGCGTGGGCGCTGCGGTCCTCGTCCCGGCCACGAGCGCGAATCTCGGGCCGGGCTTCGACAGCTTCGGACTCGCCCTGGACCTGCACAACCGCTTCGAGGCCGAGCTCGCGGATGCGTGGAGCGTCGAGATCGAGGGCGAAGGCGCAGGCACGCTGCGCACTGACGAGCACAACCGCGTTGCGGCCGCGATGGCGCTCGCGTTCAAGGCTGCGGGCAAGCCCGAGCTGCGCGCTCGCATACGCTGCGCGAACAGCATTCCGCTCGGCAACGGTCTGGGATCGTCGTCGTCGGCGATCGTCGGCGGCATCCTTCTCGGAGAGCGGCTGGCCGGCGTCGAGCTGGGCGAGCAGCGCCTGTTCGAGCTCGCGGCCGAGATCGAAGGCCATCCCGATAACGTCGCTGCGGCCCTGCGAGGCGGCTTCACCGTGTGCTGGACCGAGGCGGGGGCCGGCGTGCGCGCCGCGCTCTTCCAGCCGGCCCGGGGACTGGCGGCGGTCGTCGTCGTGGCCACCGGCGAGCTGTCGACCCAGACCGCCCGCGCAATGCTGCCCGATGCCGTGCCCCACGCGGATGCCGCGTTCAACGTCGCGCACGCGGGGTTGCTTGCCGCTTCGATCGCGACCGGGCGTCCCGAGCTTCTCGGCGCCGCGCTCGCCGACCGGCTCCACGAGCCGTACCGCGCATCCGCCGTCGCGGATCTGCAGGCGGTGCACGACATCCTTCGTGACGCTGGCGCGGCAGGAGTCGCGCTCTCGGGCGCGGGGCCGACGCTCATCGGGCTCGTCGCCGGCGACACAGACGAACTCGCACACGCACTCGCCGAGGAGGTCGCGCAGCGTGCGGCCGACCGCGTGCGCGCGCTTGGCACACGGCGGGCGCCGCAGGCGCTGCGCATCGACCGCGCTGGGGCACGTCTGCTCTGAGGCGCTCGCGTTCGAGCGCGGGTCGAGTAGGGAAGATGCAGGGAGTGAGCCGCCGCAACGCGCATGCGGCGAGACGATCGCCGGGAGGCACGCATGTCGGATTCGCACACGCCCGCAAACGCTTCTGAGCCCGGCGCCGGGCAACCCGCACCGGTTCCAACGCAGCCACCCGTCTACGCGTACCCCCAGTCTCCTCCCGCGCCACCGCAAACCGCCGTGCCCCACTACGAGCAGGCCCGGCCAACCCCGCCTCCGATATCGCCCGCGCCCTACGCTGCGCCCTACGTCGTTCAGCCGGAGCGCCGGAGCTACGGCTGGATCTGGGCGCTCGTGGTTCTCGTGTTCCTCAGCGGCGTCATCGCCAGTTGCGGATGGTTCGCCGCTCTCGTTGGCGGATCGTCGAAGTCGGGCGTCACGACAGGTCCTTCTATCGCCGTCATCTCCATCGACGGCGTCATCGCCGGAACCGGTGGCGCGGGCGTCATCACGCCCACGAACTTCCTCGCCCAGCTCGACAAGGCCGAGCGTGACGACAACGTGAGGGCGATCGTGCTCCGGGTCGATTCGCCCGGCGGCACCGTTGCGGCAAGCGAGGAGATCGCGACGTACGTCAGGGAGTCGAAGAAGCCGGTGGTCGTCTCGATAGGCGACGTGGGCGCATCGGGCGCCTACATGGTCTCGTCGCAGGCCGACAAAGTCTTCGCGAATCCCGGTTCGGCTGTGGGTAGCATCGGCGTCATCACGGAGATCCCGAACGTCGCCGGGTTGCTCACCAAGCTGGGAGTGAAGTTCACCGTCATCCACGCCGGTAAGTTCAAGGACACCGGCAGCCCGTTTCGAGCGCTTTCCACAAGCGAAACCGCGCTCATCCAGGGATCAGTCAACCACGTGTACGGGCAGTTCATCGACATCGTTGCTGAGGGCCGCAGGATGGATCGCTCGAAAGTGGAATCACTCGCGACTGGATGGGCGTGGAACGGCGACGAAGCCAAGGGCCTCGGCCTTGTCGACCAGATCGGCACCTATCGGGACGCCTTGCACGCGGCTGCGAAGCTGGGTGGCATCCACGGAACGTTCCAGACGGTCGATTACTCCAGCTCGAAGTTCGAGAACCTGCTCAACAGCCTGCTGGGCGCGCGCGATCGGATGTCACCGCTGGGTGCGCTCGACCCAACAGGCGTCATGGAGCCGGGACAAACGCTGGCGAAGTAGCGCTCGTCGCCACGCGGGCGTCCGTTCGCTCGCGCGGCACGCCACAGGGACTTCCCCGTATCACGTGCACACCGAGTCTGATATAGTCTTTCTATCTGGCGGTTCCCGCCACACTCCTTTACTTCAGCCTAGAGCCTCATTTCGCGGGTTTCTGTGGCAGAAAACTGTCCTCACGACAAGGAGAGACGCATCATGAAGTTCTTTCTGGACACGGCGGACATCGCCGAGATCGAAGAGGCCGCCAGCTGGGGCGTGCTGGCCGGCGTCACTACCAATCCCACGCTCTACTCACGCGTCGGAGGCAAGCTCTCGGGCTTCCACGACCACCTCAAGCGCATCTGCGAGATCGTCGACGGCCCGGTAAGCGGTGAGACCGTGTGCCTGAAGCGCGACGAGATCGTGCGCGAGGGCGAGGAGCTCGCGGCGCTTGCACCCAACCTTATCGTCAAGATCCCGGTCATGCCTGAAGGCCTCGCCGCGACTAAGATCCTTCACGACAAGGGCATCACCATTAACGCGACACTGTGCTTCAGCGTGCCGCAGGCGCTGCTCATCGCACGCGCCGGCGCGAGCTACATCAGCCCGTTCGTGGGCCGCTTCGACGACATCTCCGAAGACGGCATCGCGCACCTCGAGAACACCGTCCGCGCCTTGGAGAACTACGACTTCGGCCACAAGGTCGAGGTCATCGCGGCATCGATCCGCAGCGCGAACCACGTGGTGCAGGCGGCGCTGATTGGCGCTGACATCGCCACCGTGCCGTTCGCGGTGCTCAAGAACCTGGTGAAGCACCCGCTCACCGACCGAGGCCTGGAGTCGTTCCTGGCCGACTGGGAGAAAGTGAAGAACGCATGAGCGCACGTCCCCGCAAGCGAGGTCGCAGAGGCGGCGGCCAGCCCGGTCAGCCCGGCGGCCAGGGTGAGCCCTCCAAGCCGTCGATCAAGCGAGAAGACCTCGAAGCTCTCAAGGTCGCCGACCTCAAGACGATGGCGACTGAGATCGGGATCGACATCAAAGACCTGAAGAAGAAGGACCAGTTCATCGATGCCGTTCTCGAAGCAAAGGTGAAGTCCGAAGGCTTCATCGAGATCACCGGAGTTCTCGACGTGCTGCCGGAAGGCTACGGGTTCGTGCGCACGGGAGGCTATCTGCCCGGCGACAAGGACGTCTACGTCTCGATGTCGGCGGTTCGCCGTAATGAGTTGCGACGCGGCGACATGATTCGCGGGCAGGTGCGCCCACCGAAGGAAACCGAGAAGTATCCCGCGCTTCAGCGGCTCGATACGGTCAACGATCTCGACCCGGCGCTGGCAAAGGGCCGCAAGCGCTTCGCGGATCTGACGCCGATCTACCCCGATGAGCGGCTGCGCATGGAGCACGGCAAGGAGTTCCTGACAGCGCGCACGATCGACATGGTGGCACCCATCGGCAAGGGTCAGCGCGGCCTGATTGTCTCGCCGCCGAAGGCGGGCAAGACCACCGTGCTGAAGGATATCGCCGCCTCCATCAGCGCGAACAACCCGGAAGTCCACCTCATGTGCCTGCTCGTCGACGAGCGCCCTGAGGAAGTCACTGACATGGAGCGCTCGATCCACGGCGAAGTCGTGAGCTCGACGTTCGACATGCCCTCGGAGCAGCATATTGCCGTCGCCGAGCTCGTGATGGAGCGCGCCAAGCGCCTCGTCGAGTCCGGCCTGAACGTCGTCATCCTGCTCGATTCGATCACCCGACTAGCTCGCGCCTACAACCTCGCATCGCCGGCGTCGGGCCGCATCCTCTCGGGAGGCGTCGACTCAGCCGCGCTCTACCCGCCGAAGAAGTTCTTCGGCGCTGCCCGCAACATCGAGTTCGGCGGGTCGCTGACGATCCTCGCCACCGCGCTCGTCGACACCGGGTCCAAGATGGACGAAGTCATCTTCGAGGAGTTCAAGGGCACCGGTAACATGGAGCTCCGGCTCGACCGGGGACTCGCCGACCGGCGCATCTTCCCGGCCATCGACGTCATCACGTCGGGCACCCGCAAGGAAGAACTGCTGCTCGATCCCGCCGAGGCGCCCTTCGTGTGGGGGGTGCGCCGCATCCTTCACGGAATCGACAACCCGGAGCGCGCGATGGACATGCTCATCAAGGGCCTCAAGCAGACCGCGAGCAACGAGGAGTTCCTCGTGCGCATGGCCAAGCAGGCCCAGACGAAGAACAACGGGGTCGACTTCTCGTAGCTGGCCCGAAATCGCTCGTTGCCCGCCACCCCGCTCGGTGATAAACTACGCGGGCTGTCCTCAGGTCTGGTCGGAAACCAGGCCGTCAACGGAGGTGTCACGTAATGAAGCAGGGAATCCACCCGGAGTACGTGGAGAGCAAGGTCCACTGCTCGTGCGGTAACACGTTCATCACCCGCTCGACCAAGCCGGAGCTGCACGTCGAACTGTGTTCCGAGTGCCACCCGTTCTACACGGGCAAGCAGAAGTTCGTCGACGCCGGTGGACGCGTTCAGCGTTTCTCGGACAAGTTCGGCAACGCTGCTGCGCAGGTCCGCGAGAAGGAAGCTGCCGAGAAGGCCGCCCGAGTGAAGGCCGCCGAAGAGGCTGCCACCGCCGCGAAGGCTGCTCGCGAGTCGAAGGAAGCCGAGAAGGCCGCAACGGCCGCCAAGGTTGCCGAGAAGGCGGTCCGCCACGAGACGCGTGCCGACAAGTTCGAGGCCGAGGCTGCCGCTGAAGCCGCTGCTGAGGCTGCGGTCGAAGAGCCCGCCGCTGAAGCCGCTGCTGAGGCTGCGGTCGAAGAGCCCGCCGCCGAGGAAGCCGCCGAGTAACCGGCGCTGCAAACGCTGCTCTCACGAGAGGCGGTCCCAGTGGGGCCGCCTCTCTGCATCGGCAGACCGCCGCCCCGCCACACGGAAGAATCGCGCTAGAATACGTGAGCGGCAACCCGTCGCCTCAAGTCCAAACCGGAAGGCAGCCCTCGTAAGATGGACGTTAGCCTGCTCTCCCATACACCGGATCCCGAGCGCGCCATCGCCGCGGCAGCGCGGCTGTGCTACGCGCCCGTCGGCGCCGCCGAGTTACTGGAGACGATGGGCGACGACGCCGTGCGCAGGGTACTTACGACCATCATCACGAGCGGTCACACGTCGGCGCTCGAGCACGCGAGCTACACGTTCGCCATCGACGGTGTCTCGCGCGCGCTCACACACCAGCTCGTACGACACCGGCTGGCGAGCTACAACCAGCAATCGCAGCGCTACGTCTCCTACGCCGAGGAGCCGCATTTCATCATCCCGCCGGCGGTCGCCGCGGATCCCGTTGCGCTCAAGCGCTTCAAGCAGGCCACCGCCGCGGCGTTCTCGGCATATCGCGAGCTTATGGAGAGCGGTGTGGCGCCCGAAGATGCGCGCTACTTGCTTCCCAACGCGATGGAAACAAAGATCGTGGTGACGATGAACGTGCGCGAGCTGCTGCACTTCTTCGAGCTGCGATGCTGCAACCGTGCTCAGTGGGAGATTCGCGAGTTGGCACTCGCAATGCTATCTCTAGCAGAACCCACCGCCCCGTACATCTTCATGGATGCCGGTGCGTCGTGCCGACGTGGCCCTTGCCGAGAAGGTAAGATGACCTGCGGCGACCCCTACCCGAAGGCCCCGAAACGTGACTGATGCAGTAGCTAAGATGCCGCCGATCGACGGCCCCGTTCACCACACGCATATCGGCGGCCAGGCGGTCATCGAAGGTATCATGATGCGCGGCCGGTACAACTGGGCCGTGGCCGTGCGCACGCCTGACGGGGAAGTCCACTCCGAAGAGCACGATCTGGCGTCCGGGGCGAACAAGGCGAACTGGCTGCGCTGGCCGATCGTTCGCGGAGTCGTCGCGATGGTCGAGACGTTGGCACTCGCACTCAAAGCATTCCAGGTCTCAGCTGCGCTGATGGGCGAGACCGAGGAAGAGCAGCTCAGCAGCAAAGAGATCAACATCACGATGATCGTCGGCGTCGTGCTCGCCGCGGGGTTCTTCGTGATCTTGCCGGCCGTGCTCACGAACCTCATCACGCACACCACGGCGGCAGCGCACCCGTTCCGCTGGTCGATTGTCGACGGGCTCCTGCGGGTTCTCGCGTTCTTCGGCTACATCTGGGCGATCGGCCGGATGAGCGACATCCAGCGGGTGTTCGCCTACCACGGCGCCGAGCACAAGACGATTCACGCCTACGAGCATGACCTGCCGCTCGAGACCGATCTGATCCAGCGCTACGAGACGCTGCACGTTCGCTGCGGCACGTCGTTCCTCCTCATGGTCATGATCGTTGCGATCGTCGTCTTCTCGCTCACGCCGGTGCGCGGGATCGCCCATTCGCTCGGCATCACGAACGGGCTCGAGATTCTCGGCATCGCGATCCTTGCTCGGATCGTGCTCATGCCGCTCGTGGCGGGAGTCGCCTACGAGATCACGGTGAAGTGGGCCGGCAATCACGTCAGCAACCCCTTCGTGAAGGTCTTGCTGTGGCCGGGCCTTCAGATGCAGCGCATGACGACGAACGAGCCGGATGACTCGATGATCGAGGTCGCCGTTGCGGCGATGAAGCCGATCATCGCTCGCGAGCAGCGCGAGGCCGCCATCGCGCGCGGCGAAGCCGTCGCCGAACCTGCACCCGAGACACCGGTCGCCGAACCGCCCGCTGCCGGGAATCCCGCACTCACCTAGCGCCGCTCTCCGGGCGGACGCTTCCCGGGCACCGCCAGCCACGCACCGTGCTAGACTTTTTGTTTGCACACACCCGACTTAAGGATTCGGCGCCCCATGCGCGAGAAGCTTCAAAAGATTCTGGCGACCTTCAACGAAATCACCGCAAAACTCGGTGATCCGGCGGTTCTCGGCGACCAGAAGGAGTACACGCGCCTTGCCAAAGAGCAGAGCGCGCAGGCCCCACTCGCCGAGAAGGCCCGGGAATACCTGGCCGCCTTCGAACAGCTCGAAGAGGCCAAAGAAGTCCTTCACACGGAGACGGACCCGGAGATGAAGGAGTTCGCCGCCGAGGAGATCAAGGGGCTCGAGACGCGCATGCCCGTCCTCGAGGACGAGATGAACGTGCTCCTGCTTCCGGGCGACCCGAACGACGACAAGAACATCATCGTCGAGATCAGGTCCGGCGCAGGCGGCGACGAGGCCGCGATATTCGCGGGCGACCTGTATCGCATGTACCTGCGCTACGCCGAGCTCCAGAAGTGGAAGGTCGAGGAGATCGACTCGAGCCAGTCAGATGCGGGCGGCTTCAAAGAAGTCTCGTTCCGGGTTCGCGGCAAGAAGGTCTACTCGAAGATGAAGTTCGAATCCGGCGTGCACCGCGTTCAGCGCGTTCCGGCCACGGAGGCCCAGGGCCGTATCCACACCTCAACGGCAACCGTCGCCGTGCTGCCGGAAGTCGAGGATATCGACATCCAGATCAACACCGGCGACCTGCGCATCGACGTTTTCCGGAGCTCCGGCCCGGGCGGCCAGTGCGTCAACACCACCGACTCCGCGGTGCGCATCACGCACCTTCCCACGGGCACTGTCGTGCAGTCGCAGAACCAGAAGTCGCAGCTCCAGAACAAGGCCGCCGCGATGATGGTCCTGCGCGCCCGCCTCTACGAGGCCGAGCTCGAGAAGCAGCAGGCGGAGCTCGGAGCACAGCGCCGCAGCCAGATCGGCTCGGGCGACCGGTCCGAGAAGATTCGCACGTACAACTACCCGCAGGATCGCATCACCGATCACCGGGTCGGGCTGACGGTGCACAACGTCCCAGCGGTCATGGCTGGCGAGATCGACGCCCTCGTCGAAGGCCTCGTTGCGGCCGACCGTGCCGAGCGCCTCGCCGCCACCGTCTAGCAGCAAGAGAGCCGAGACACAGATGGCCGCCGACCAGGTCTGGACCGTCAAGGCGGCGCTCGACTGGACGAAGGGGTATCTGGCCGAGCGCGGCGACGAGCACCCGCGTCTGAGCGCGGAGTGGCTGCTGTCGGCCGCCACCGGCCTGTCCCGCGTCGAGCTCTACGCCTACCACGACCGTCCGCTTGCGGATGAGGAGCGCTCGCGCCTGCGCGAAGCTGTCCGCCGCCGAGCGACCGGCGAGCCGCTCCAGTACGTCACCGGTGAGGTCGCGTTCCGGCATATCGTCGTGAAGGTCCGCCCGGGCGTGCTCATCCCGCGGCCCGAGACCGAGGTGCTCGTCGACGCAGTCCTGCCCGCCATCGATGCCGCGATTGCGGCGCGCGGCGCGGCGCTCGTCGCCGACATCTGCACGGGCTCCGGCTGCATCGCGCTCGCGATCGCGCAGGAGCGTCCCGACGCGCGCGTGAGCGCCACCGACATCTCGCCCCTTGCGATCACCGTCGCCGAGGAGAACGCGGGGCGCCTTGGCATCTCCGATCGTGTCGCCACCACCGAGGGCGATCTTCTCGGCGGGTTGTCGGATGACTTGCGTGGCGTGCTCGACGTCATTGTGAGCAATCCGCCTTACATCCCCTCGGCTGACGTGCCCGACCTGCCGGCCGAGGTGGCAGGATTCGAGCCCCATCTCGCGCTCGACGGCGGTCCCGACGGGCTTGCCATCTACCGCCGCATTCTCGCCGACGCGCGCGAGTGGCTGCGTCCCGGTGGGCTTCTCGGCGTGGAATTGGATGAAAGTATGGTGAGGATTGCGGCGGCCGAGGCCGAAGAGTGGTATCAAGAAGTCAGAGTTATTTCGGATCTGACCGGTCGCGACCGGATCGTGGTGGCGAGGTCTCCCGAGCGGCTCTGACGCACATCCAGGGCAGGGATGAATTGGAGGCGGTTCGTATGTCGAAGACGTACCACATCGATTCGGAGAACCCCAACGCAGAAGTGATAAACCTAGCCGCCACGGTACTTCGCGACGGCGGGTTGGTCGTCTTCCCTACGGAGACCGTGTACGGCATCGGCGCTCTTGCAGATTCGAAGTTCGGTGCTCAGGAACTCTTTGAGGTCAAGGTTCGCCCGCTCGACAAGCCTCTGCCCTGGCTGGTTGAGAACGAAGATGCGCTCGACACGTACGGCGTCGATGTTCCTCAGTACTGTCACGACCTCGCGAAGGCCTACTGGCCCGGACCGCTGACGCTCGTCGTCCCTGCGAGCGAGCGTGTGGGCAAGGACTTTCGCGCCCCCGACGGAACCGTCGCCCTGCGCTCGCCCGATCACGAGGTCGTGATCGAGCTGTTGAAGGCTGCAGGCGGTCCGATCATCGCCACGAGCGCCAACACGCACGGCAATCCCGCCCCCGGCTCCTTCGCGGAAGTGGAGTCACGCATCGTGCAGGCGGCCGATCTGACGCTCGACGGCGGCGAAACGCATCACCAGCAGTCCTCGACCGTGGTCAGTTGCATGGGGCCGGAACCGGTCGTGCTGCGTGAAGGTGCGATTCCGACCAGCGACATCCTGGCCGCTGTCACCGTCTGACGAGGCGCGTCGCTCCCCTAAAGAATCGGACCCCTGGCGGCCGCACCTACGCCGCGAGTCCGCGCTTCTGTCGACGTTCCAACGTCGCTTCAGCGCTCGAGTGGTTGAGGTACAATCACTTTTCTATCGCCCGTCGACCGAAAGGCCTCACGCATGCGCGTCGTCATCGGAAGTGACCACGCCGGCTTCGACCAGAAGGAGCGCATCAAGGCGCACCTCGCCGGCCAAGGTCACGAGCTCACCGATGTCGGGACGGGCAACTCGGACGACTCCGTCGACTACCCGGATTTCGCGATCGCCGCGGCTCGGATGGTCGCTTCGGGCGGCGCTGAACTCGGCGTGCTCGTATGCGGGACGGGGATCGGCATGGCCATCGCGGCCAACAAGGTTCGCGGCGCGCGCGCAGCCAACGTCACCTCCGTCGAGTTCGCAAAACTCGCGCGCGAGCACAACAACGCCAACATCGTGACCGTCTCGGCCCGCTTCGTGCCGGTCCAGGTCAACGAAGAGATCGTCGACGCGTTTCTCGCCACACAGTTCGGTGGGGGACGGCACGCCGACCGTGTCGGCAAGATCTCGGCCCTCGAGGCCGAAGAGCGCGGCTAGCAGGAACTTCGCGTCCCGACCGGGACGCTGACGAAGAAGTGCGGTCGCCGTGCGCGAGCACCGCGGCGTGTCGAGCGGAAGGAACAGCGAGCATGGCACTTAAGTACATTCCGGCCCAGGACCCCGAGGTCGCGGCCGCCATCGATGCAGAACTCGACCGTCAGCGCGGCACGATTGAGCTCATCGCCTCAGAGAACTTCGTCTCAATGGCCGTGCTTGAGGCCGCGGGCACCGTGCTCACGAACAAGTACGCCGAGGGCCTGCCTGGCAAGCGCTACTACGGCGGGTGCGAGAAAGTCGACATCGTCGAGAACCTCGCGCGTGACCGCGTCAAGGAGCTCTTCGGCGCCGATCACGCCAACGTCCAGCCGCACGCCGGAGCGCAGGCGAACATGGCCGTCTACTTTGCGGTCTGCGAACCGGGGGACACCGTGCTCGGCATGAGTCTGGCGATGGGCGGGCACCTCACGCACGGATCGCCGGTGAACTTCTCGGGCAAGTGGTTCGACATATGCGCGTACGGGCTGAACCCCGACACCCAGACGATCGACTACGACGAGGTCGAGCGCCTCGCCAACGAGTCCAAGCCCAAGATGATCATCGCGGGTGCAAGCGCGTATCCGCGTGTGATCGACTTCGAGCGCTTCTCGGCAATCGCCAAGAGCGTCAACGCCGTGCTCATGGTCGATATGGCGCACATCGCCGGCCTCGTGGCCACCGGCGCGCACCCCAGCCCGGTGCCGTACGCAGACTTCGTGACTTCGACCTCTCACAAGACGTTGCGCGGTCCGCGCTCCGGCTTCGTACTATGCAAGGAGGAATGGGCGGCCAAGCTGGACAAGGCGGTCTTCCCCGGCCTGCAGGGCGGCCCGCTCGAGCACGTTATCGCAGCGAAGGCGGTCGCCTTCAAGGAGGCCATGCAGCCAGAGTTCACGACCTATATCGACCAGGTCGTCATCAACGCGAAGGCGATGGGTGCGGCGATGGTCGAGTGCGGCCTGAACCTCGTCTCCGGCGGCACCGACAACCATCTCCTGCTCGTGGACCTGCGCCCCGCCGGCATCACCGGTAAGGACGCGGAGAAGCTGCTCGAGTCTGTCGGAATCACCACCAACAAGAACGCGATCCCGAACGACCCGGAGAGCCCGTTCGTGACGAGCGGCATCCGCATCGGCTCGCCCGCCATGACGACCCGCGGCTTCACCGAGGGCGACGCGCACACGGTCGGCTGTCTCGTCGCGCAGACCGTCTTCAGCCGCGAAGATGAAGCTCGCCTCGCAGACATCCGCGAAGAGGTCCAGGCGCTGCTCGACAAGCACCCGCTCTACCCGGAGCTGTAGGCCCACTGACCATCGAGCGCACGAACGCACCCAAGGGGCGACGCGCGAGAGGAGACCGTATGGCAGCAAACGGCCCGTATCCCAACGTCACTGTGGTCGACCACCCGCTCGTTCAACACAAGCTGACGATCCTGCGCGACCGCGCGACCGGCTCCAAGCAATTCCGTGAGCTCGTCAAAGAGTTGGCCATGCTTGAGGCCTACGAGGCGACGCGAAGGTTCCAACTCGCCGAGACAACTGTCACGACGCCCATCACCGAGACGGTGTCCTACGTGCTGGCTGGCAAGAAGGTCGCTGTCATTCCCATCCTGCGCGCGGGATTGGGAATGGTCGACGGCATCCTCGAACTCATCCCGGCCGCGCGAGTGGGTCACGTCGGCCTCTACCGCGACCCGAAGACGCTCAAGCCCGTCGAGTACTATTGCAAGCTGCCCGACGACATCGCCGAGCGTGACGTGCTCATCGTCGACCCCATGCTGGCGACCGGCGGTTCGGCGGCTGCGGCTGTCGAACTGCTGCGTGAGAAGGGCGCCAAACACATCGACCTGCTCGTGCTGATCGCGGCGCCCGAAGGCATCGAAGAAGTGGTCCGCTGCTGCGACGACATCCACATCTACACGTGCGCCATCGACAGTCACCTCAATGATCACGGCTACATCGTTCCTGGTCTCGGCGACGCGGGTGACCGCATCTTCGGCACCAAATAGCGAACCGCCAAGCTGGGAGAACCAATGACGCGTCCGTCCTGGGACGAGTACTTCATGTCCATCGCCGAGCAGGTCTCCGGCCGCTCGACGTGTCTTCGTCGCGCCACCGGAGCGGTGCTCGTCAAGGACAAGCGCATCCTCGCCACCGGGTACAACGGTGTCCCGAAGGGACTCGCGCACTGTGACGAGGTCGGTTGCCTGCGCGAGCAGCGCAACATCCCGTCGGGCTCGCACCATGAGCTGTGTCGCGGAATCCACGCCGAGCAAAACGCCGTTATCCAGGCGGCGAAGCACGGCATCGCGATGGATGGCGCCGTCGCGTACTGCACGCATCAGCCGTGCGTCCTGTGCGCGAAGATCCTCCTCAACGCCGGCGTCATCGACATCGTATTCCGAGACTCATATCCGGATCCGCTCTCCGAAGAGCTTCTCGCCGAGGCGGGCGTCGTACCGCGCCGTCTTCTTCCCGATGTGGCGGCCGCAGGGGGCGCTTGCTCGTGAGCTTGCAGCACTACCTGGCGCTGGCGCTCGTCGGTGCGGCCGTTACTCTTCTGACGACCCCGCTTGTCCGGCGCTTCGCGACGGCGCGCGGGTTCGTTCATCATCCGGGCCACAGAGACATCCACACGAAGCCGGTCGTTCGTATCGGCGGGGTCGCCATCTTTGCCGGCGTCGTGGCTGCGATCCTGACGCAGGCCGTCGGCGAGCACTTTTTCCACTGGGAGGGCACTCTCGTGGGAGGCGGAACCGCGCCCACCAGGATCCTCGGCGTTCTCGTCGCGCTCGTGATCATCTTCTTGATCGGGCTGTTTGACGACTTCAGGCCCCTGTCACCGGGCACGAAGTTCGCCGGTGAGCTGTTCGCGGCCGGCGTCGTTGTCGCGTCCGGGCTGCGCATCGAATACGTGGGCAATCCTCTCGGCGGAGGCCTGATCCAGCTTGGGTATCTCGCGATTCCGGTGACGCTGCTCTACGTGGTCGGCTTCACGAACGTGATCAATCTCATCGACGGGCTCGATGGCCTGGCCGCGGGTGTCTCAGCGATCGCCGCGGCCACTCTTCTGGTGCTCGCAGCGCAAGGAAACCGGCTCGACGCTGCCGCGATGGCTGCGGCCCTGATCGGAGCATGCCTGGCGTTCCTGTGTTTCAACTTCTATCCGGCGTCGATCATCATGGGCGATTCGGGCGCGCTCTTCCTCGGCTTCGCCCTGTCCGTGATCTCGCTGATGGGCGTCATGAAGTCGACTGCGGCCATCGCTCTGGCCGTCCCGCTATTCATCGTCGGCGTCCCTATCTTCGACACCGCTTCGGCCATCATCCGCCGAGTCATACAAGGTCGGCCCATCCAAGAGGCCGATCGCGGCCACATCCATCACAAGCTGCTTGGGCGCGGCTTCAACCAGGTGCAGACGGTGCTCATCATCTACGTCTGGTGTATCGCGCTCGCTGTCGGCGGCTATGCCGTGCGCTGGTCCGAGGGTCCCGTGAAGTGGGTCGCATTCATCGCGCTGTTCGGGATCACCGGGCTCATGGCCTACTGGCTGGGCCTCTTCGAGGCCGTGCATCACGTCGACGAGGGCGCCGCTGCGGCGCCCGAGGATGCTGCAGACACGACTTGGGACGAGCGAACGCCATAGTGGGTTGTGGCAGCGCGGGGGTTCGTTTACTATAGCCGTGCCGCTGGCCGCCATTGGCTGGCGTCTCTCGGATACCAGGGTGCGGGTAAGGGTCGTCAACCGGAGCTGGCAAGTGCTTGCACAACTTATGGGGATGCCATGGTTCGCCGTTCTGGCTGGGCTGATAATTGGCGTCAGTTTGTTCGTGCCACTCGCCTGGTCCTCGCGACTCCCCACGCAATGGAAAGCTGACATTGGGCTGTTTGTGGTTGCGAGCGCAGCAGTAGGCGGCTTGATCGTGGCCCTTTCGCTGGTGCTGGGTTACCGCTTCATTGCACCCGCGGCGTCGGCGTACTTCGGACTCGCCCTGGCCGGAGCATATTTAAGCGTGGTCGGGGTCTACACCGCGGTCAGTATCAAGCGGTTTGCCGGGCCCGGGAACGATTTGCCGAACGAGACGAGGAGATAGCGCGTGGAGGGTACAGCTACCGCAGCAGCACAGGCCGTCGGGCACAGCCCATTTGCCCTGCTACCCGACCAGGTCGATGAACTTCTCCGCTCTCTCGGGACGCTCAATGTGAACGGTGAGCCCTATGGGGCCAACCGATTCGTCCTCACGAACTACACCTTCTTCATGCTCCTCGCCTTGGTCCTTCTCGGAATCGTCTTCTTCTTCGCGGTGAAGAAGCTTTCTCTTGTTCCCCACAACAGGCTCTCCAACGGCGTGGAAGCGATGGCTGATTTCGTTCGCAACGATATTGCCGCGTCTCAGATCGGCCATGGTAGCGACAAGTACTTCCCGTTCCTGGCGACGGTCTTCTTCTTCATTCTCTTCAATAACATTCTCGGCCTCATACCTGGATGCAAGCCGGGTACCGGCACCATGGGCGTGACCGTCGCGCTATCGACCCTGGTGTTCGGGGTCTTTAACGCGGTGGGCTTCAAGGAGCAAGGTTTCTTCGGGTACCTCAAGAGTTTCGCACCCAAGGGCGTGCCGTTTCCGATCAACCTGCTGGTGTGGGCGATTGAGGTCCTGTCAGCGTTCCTCAGGGTCCTCACGCTCTCAGTCCGTCTCTTTGCCAACATGTACGCCGGACACATCATTCTCGGCATCTTCGCGATTCTCACCGCGCTGTTCACCGAGCCGCTGATCGCGGCGATTCGGACGGGTAGCGGCCTAGGTGGCGCGGCTCTGGGTGCACTTCCGTCGATCCTTTGGATCGCGTTGATGACAGCGCTCTACGCGATGGAGGTTCTCGTCGCGGTACTTCAAGCGTATGTGTTCACGCTCTTGAGCGCGGTCTACATAGGAATCGCAGCTCACGAGCACTAGGGACGGCACGATCGTCGACGGTGCGTCGGCGTCTGAATGAACTGGACAGAGTTCAGGTCAAGAAGGACCTGGACCGGTAACAAGGAGGAATTGTGAACGTAATCGGTTACGGTCTCGCCGTCATCGGCGCCAGTCTGGCCATCGGTATGGCCGGAGGCAAGGCTGCTGAAGCCACCGCTCGCCAGCCCGAAGTGGCCGGTCGCGTCTTCACCCTATTCATCCTGGCGGCCGCGTTCGCCGAGGCACTCGCGCTGCTCGGATTCGTGCTTGCGCTCATCGTGAAGTAGCTCGGCACTTATTCCTTCGTGCACTGGAGGTAGTGCCGTGAAAGCGATCATCCCGAACATAGCGGAGCTCATCCCCGCGCTTATAGCGTTTGGCTTCATCTACCTGCTGCTCAACAAGTTCGCGTGGCCGGCTATCCTCGGCATGCTCGACAAGCGCGCTGAGACTATTCGGGAAGGCCTCGAGCGTGTCGAGTCCGCACGGATCGAGGCAGAGCGCCTGCTCGCGGAGTACCGCCAGACGATGGCCGAGGCCCGCAAGGAGGCCGGCGTCATCATGCAGCAGGCCAAGCAGTCGGCTGAGGTGACTCGTCTCGAGTCGTCCGCAAAGGCGCAGGTCGAGTACGACGGCATGCTGGAGAAGGCACGTGAGGCCATCGAGGGCGAGAAGCGCGCTGCAATCGCGCAACTGCAGAGTTCTGCAGCCGATCTCACGATCGCCATCGCCAGCAAGCTCATCGGCTCGGAGCTGAGCGACGAGCAGCACCTGAAGGTCGTCGAGAAGTACCTCGCCGAGGCGGGCAGCCTCAATGCGAACTAGCAGGACGCTCGCAAAGCAGCTTGCCGCGGCATACGCGAACGCCCTCTTTGAGGCGGCCGCTCACGACGATATCGTCGATGAGATGCACCTGCAGCTGGAGGCGGTGCAGCGACTCGTTCGTGCCACGGCGCCGCTGCGCGACGCGCTGACCGATGACGCCGCCACGGCGAGCCAGCGTGCGGCCACGATCTCCGGCGTCTTCGCAGGGCTGAATCCCGCGGTAATCTCGGTTCTTGCACTCATGGCCGAGCGCGACAACTTCGACCTGCTTTCGCGAGTGGTCGAGGAGTATGGTCGCGTGGCCGAGGAGAAGCGCGGTATCGCGGCGGTCGACGTGACCACGGCGGTCACCCTCTCCGACGCGCTCCGGGCGTCCATAATCACCAAGCTCACAGCCGATCTCGGCAAAGGCGTCGTCCTGCGCGAGAAGGTCGATCCGTCGATCATCGGCGGCATCATCCTTGACACGCATGGGCAGCGGATCGATGCCAGTATTGCGTCTCAGCTCGAGAACGCCCGTCAGGTGCTCTCGATCGCACACACAGGAGGTGAAGCGTAAATGGCGGACATCACCGCCAGTAACATCGATGCGGTTCTGCGTTCGCAACTGGACGCGATCAGCACGAGCGTCGAGTCTCGCGAGGTCGGGACCGTTGCGCAGGTCGGCGACGGTATCGCCCGTGTCGAGGGGCTTCGGGGCGCGATGGCCGGCGAGCTTCTTGAGTTCGAAACCTCTGACGGCTCGTCCGTCATGGGTCTGGCTCTCAACCTCGACGAGCATGAGGTCGGAGCGGTTCTGCTCGGCGACTTCATCAAGGTCAAGGAGAACGACTCGGTAAAGACGACCGGCAAGATCGTGCAGGTCCCGGCGGGCGAGGCATTCCTCGGCCGCATCGTGGGTCCGCTCGGCAACCCGCTCGACGGAAAGGGCCCGATCAAGGCCGACGGTTTCCGCAACGTCGAGCACAAGGCCATCGGCGTCGTCGAGCGCCAGCCGGTCACCGAACCGCTGCAGACGGGCATCATGGCCGTCGACTCGATGATCCCGATCGGTCGTGGTCAGCGCGAGCTGATCATCGGCGACCGTCAGACCGGCAAGACGTCGATTGCGATCGACACGATCATCAACCAGAAGGGCAAGGGCGTCATCTGCGTCTACGTGGCTATCGGCCAGAAGGCCTCCACGGTAGCCGCTGTCGTCGAAACCCTGGCTCAGCATGGCGCGATCGAGTACACGGTCATCGTCTCGGCGACCGCGTCGGATTCAGCGCCGCTGCAGTACATCGCCCCCATGTCCGGTGCCGCCATCGCCGAGTACTTCATGTACACAGGCGTCGACGGCAAACCGGCCAACAAGGACAACCCGGGCCGCGCGACGCTGTGCATCTACGATGACCTCTCCAAGCAGGCCGTCGCCTACCGCCAGATGTCGCTGACCCTGCGCCGTCCTCCCGGCCGCGAAGCGTATCCGGGCGACATCTTCTACCTGCACAGCCGCCTGCTCGAGCGCGCGGTCAAGATGAACGAGGAGCTCGGTTCCGGCTCCATGACCGCACTGCCGGTCATCGAGACGCAGGCCGGCGACGTGTCGGCCTACATCCCGACCAACGTCATCTCGATCACCGACGGCCAGATCTTCCTGCAGAGCGACCTCTTCTTCAAGGGTGTCCGCCCCGCCATCAACGTCGGCATCTCGGTGTCGCGAGTCGGCGGCAACGCGCAGATCAAGGCGATGAAGCAGGTTGCCGGTACCCTTCGGCTCGACTTGGCTTCGTTCCGCTCGCTCGAGGCGTTCGCTCAGTTCGGCTCGGACCTCGACAAGGCGACCCAGAACCAGCTCAACCGAGGCTCTCGCATGGTCGAGCTTCTCAAGCAGGGCCGCCTGGCGCCGATGCCGGTCGAGAACCAGGTCGTGGCGATCTTCGCCGGCACGAAGGGCTTCCTCGACGACCTCGCCGTCCCGGACGTGCAGCCGTTCCGCGACGGTCTGATCGACTACGTCCACAGCTCGGCAGCTGATGTCGTGGGCGCCATCGTCTCGGAGGGCAAGATCTCGGACGAGACAGAGGAGAAGCTCCGGACCGCCATCACGGCGTTCAAGGGCATCTTCATGGCCGAACGTTCAGACGTTGCTCCGGTTGCCACTGCCTCGTCGGAATCCGGCGAGTAGGGGCAACCAATGGCGACTCTGCGCGATATCAAGAACCGCATCGGCAGCGTCCAATCGACGCGGCAGATCACGCGAACCATGGAGATGGTCGCGACTGCCAAGCTGAAGAGGGCACAGACGCGTATCGAGAATGCGCGGCCCTACGCGCTTGCGATGGCCGAGGTTCTCGGCAACGTCGTTCGCAACGTCGGCGACGTCACCCACCCGCTGCTCGAGGTCCGGGAAGATCGCCGTCGCGTCTGCGTCGTGTCGATCGTTTCCGACAGGGGTTTCGCGGGAGCGTTCAACAGCAACATCATCCGCATGACGGAGGGCCTGCTCCGCGATTTCAAGAGTCAGGGGATCGAGACCGAGCTCATCACGGCAGGCAAGAAGCTCGTCGCGTACTTCCGTTATCGCGGCGTCGAGCCCGCAGTCGCGCTGTCTGGCAATTCGGACAAGCCGTCGCTCGCGGATGCACGCTCGATCGCGGCGCACGTGATGCGTGAGTACGAGAGCGAGTCGATCGACGCGGTCTACATCCTCTTCAACCGCTTCAAGAACGTCGCCGATCAGGTGCCCGAGACCCATCAGCTTCTGCCGATCGAGCACAGCGTGCTCGAGCAGGCCCAGTCCGACGTCGAGGCCAGCGGCATCGCCGCTTCGTATCTCTACGAGCCTTCGGGTTCGGAGGTGCTCGCACAGCTTCTTCCGGCCTACGTCGAGGCGCTCATCTACCGCTCGATGCTCGAGTCCGCAGCCGCCGAACAGGGCGCGCGACGCACCGCGATGAAGTCGGCCACAGACAACGCGTCCGACATGATCACGACGCTGACTCGCAGCTACAACCGTGCACGTCAGGACGCGATCTCGACTGAGATCGCCGAGATCGTCGGCGGGGCAGCGGCGCAGGAGGACCAGGGATAGATGGCAGCTACAGAGAAGGATTCCGCTATGAACGTTGGACGCATCATCCGCGTCGTGGGCCCGGTCATCGACGTCGAGTTCCCGCCGGACGGCATGCCCTCGATCTACAACGCGCTGACAATCGATGGTAGCACCGAGATGGGCGAGATACACCTCCTTCTCGAGGTCGAGCAGCACCTCGAGGGCGGTGTGGTCCGCGCGGTCGCTATGGACTCCACTGACGGAGTGACCCGCGGCATGGAGGTTCTCGACACGGGCGCCCCCATGCAGATGCCGGTCGGTCCGGAGACGCTCGGCCACATCTGGTCGGTCACCGGCAAGTGCATCGACGGTGAGACCGTCGAGGTCAAGCAGACCTACCCGATTCACCGTTCGGCCCCGTCCTACGACGAGCTCGAGCCGACCACGGTCATCTTCGAGACCGGCATCAAGGTCGTCGATCTGCTCGAGCCCTACATCAAAGGCGGCAAGACGGGCCTGTTCGGCGGCGCCGGCGTTGGCAAGACGGTCATCATCATGGAGCTCATCAACAACCTCGCACAGGCGCATGGCGGCACGTCGGTGTTCACCGGCGTGGGCGAGCGCACGCGTGAAGGCACCGACCTCTGGATCGAGATGAAAGAGTCGGGCGTCATCGAGAAGACCGTGCTCGTCTACGGTCAGATGAACGAGCCTCCCGGAGCGCGCCTGCGCGTCGGCCTTGCTGGCCTCACCGCCTGCGAGTACTTCCGTGACCAGGGCCAAGACGTCCTCCTGTTCATCGACAACATCTTCCGCTTCACTCAGGCCGGCTCCGAGGTCTCCGCGCTTCTCGGCCGCATGCCTTCGGCAGCTGGATACCAGCCCACGCTCGCAACTGAGATGGGCGACCTGCAGGAGCGCATCACGTCGACCAAGACCGGTTCGATCACGTCGGTCCAGGCCATCTACGTCCCGGCCGACGACATCACCGACCCGGCGCCCGCAACGGCGTTCACCCACCTCGACGCGACGACGGTTCTCTCGCGTGGCATCGCCGAGATGGGCATCTACCCGGCAGTCGATCCGCTCGAGTCCTCCTCGCGCGCGCTTGACCCGAGCGTCGTCGGCGAGGAGCACTACCGTGTCGCTCGCGAGGTGCAGCGCGTTTTGCAGCGCAACAAGGACCTCCAGGACATCATCGCCATCCTCGGCATGGACGAGCTCTCCGAGGAGGACAAGCTCACCGTCGCGCGTGCGCGCCGGATGCAGCAGTTCCTTTCGCAGCCGTTCTTCGTCGCGTCGCAGTTCACGGGCATGGAGGGCAAGTACGTCAAGCTCGAGGACACAATCAAGGGCTTCGACATGATCGCCTCTGGTCAGTGCGACGACGTTCCCGAGCAAGCGTTCCGTTACGTCGGCACTATCGAGGAAGCCCTCGAAAAGGCCGCCTCACTGGCAGCCGAGGTATAAGGAGCAACCATGGCAGGAACGCTCCTGTGCGAAATAGTGACGCCGGAAAGCATCCTCTACACCAATGAGGTGCAGATGGTCGTGGCTACGACGACGACTGGCGAGATCGGCGTTCTGCCGATGCACGTGCCCATCGTCGCGACGCTGGTACCAGGCGAGATTCGCCTGCGTTTTGGCGAGAAACCGACGGACTGGGAGTCCTTTTCCATCTCCGGCGGTTACATCGAAGTCCACGAGGACAAGGTCATCGTCCTAGCGGACAACGCCGTGGCAGTGTCGAAGATCGACGCGGTCCGTGCCAAAGAGTCCCTCGACCTGATCGAGGAGCGTCTCGCGAGTCTTCCGCCCGAGGCCGAAGATGAGCGCGAAGAGATGATTCGCGACCTGAGCTGGCATCAGATTCAGCTAAAGGCCGTCGAAAAGCGCCAGTCTTAGCTGGTATATGGACGACGTGCACGACCGGGGGTGGGCTCGCTATGAGGCGGGTCCGCCCCCGATGTGTTATCCGAAGGTCACGGCAGCGTGACGCAGAGGCCGAGAGCTGCAGAGGGTAGAGTATCCTGTCAAACATGGAATCCATCATCGTCCGCGGCGGCCGGAATCTCTCCGGGACGGTCCGCGTTGAAGGCGCGAAGAACTCAGCGCTCAAACTCATGGCAGCGGCGCTACTTGCCCCCGGCGTGTCGCGTATCACCAACGTCCCCGACATCGCCGATGTCGAGGTGATGTCTGAGGTGCTTGCCGGCCTCGGAGCAAAGGTGATGCGGTCGGATCACGCCCTTGAGGTCGACGCGACGACGCTTTCGAGTTTCGAAGCGCCCTACGAGATGGTCGCGCAGATGCGCGCGTCGATCGCCGTGCTCGGGCCGCTCGTTGCTCGGCACGGACAAGCGCGCGTCGCGATGCCGGGCGGCTGCAACATCGGCTCGCGCAAGATCGACATGCACATCACCGGGCTGACCGAGCTCGGGGTCGAGATTCGCACCGGGCACGGCTTCATCGAAGCGATCGCCCCTGTCGGGGGGCTGCACGGAGCGCACGTCATGCTCGACTTCCCCAGCGTCGGCGCGACCGAGAACCTGCTCATGGCGGCTGTCGTCGCCAACGGCACAACGGTCATCGAGAACGCGGCTCGCGAGCCTGAGATCGTCGACTTGGTCGACTTCCTCACCGGGATGGGTGCGAGGATCTCCGGCGGCGGGTCACCTACGCTCACGGTAGAAGGCGTCGCGGCTCTGCACCCCGTCGAGCATCGTGTCGTCGGCGATCGTATCGAAGCTGGCACGTTCATCGTAGCCGGCGCGCTGACCGGCGGTCCCGTCACTGTGACCGGATTCGATCCGACACACCTTGAGCTCGTGCTCACCAAGCTGGAGCAGGCCGGCTGCCTCGTGAGCGTTTTCGATGAGGGCGTCACCGTCCAGCGGCGCGAACGCGCGCGGGCCGTCGACGTCCAGACGCTGCCGTACCCGGGCTTTCCCACCGACATGCAGGCACAGTTCATGGCGCTCATGGCGATCGCGGACGGAAACAGCATCATCACCGAGAACGTTTTCGAGAATCGCTTCATGTTCGCCGATGAGATCGGCCGCATGGGCGCCGATATCCGCATCGAGAGCCACCACGCGCTCGTGCGAGGACTTCCCCAGCTCTCGGGCGCGCCGGTGCGCTGCACCGACCTGCGCGGGGGAGCGGCGCTCGTGATAGCCGCACTCATCGCCGACGGTGAGACTGCGATCGGAGATATCTACCACATCGATCGCGGTTACGAACGCTTCGTCGACAAGCTCGCACTTCTCGGCGCCGATATCGAGCGCATCGCTAGTTGACGGCTGCACAGTCCACTCGTCAGGTGAGGGAGACATCATGTTAGACAAGGCGGCGATCGAAGCCATCATTCCGCACCGTGATCCCTTCTTGCTGGTCGATCGCGTGCTTGCGCACGAACCTGGCGTCTCAGCCGTGGGTGAGCTCGACGTGCGCGAGACGGCGTTTTGGGTGCCCGGCCACTTCCCCCAGTATGCTGTGATGCCTGGCGTGCTCATCGTCGAGGCGCTCGCGCAGGCGGGAGCGGTAGCGCTGCTCTCTCTGCCCGAGAATCGCGGAAGGCTCGCGTTCTTCGCCGGCATCGACAAGGTGCGCTTCAAGCGCCAGGTCGTGCCCGGGGAGACGTTGAAGCTCGAGTGCACCATCATCAAGACGCGCGGGCCGATCGGTTTCGGAGAAGCTAGGGCAACGGTCGACGGTGTGCTTGTGTGCTCGGGTGAGCTCATGTTCGCGTTAAAGTAGACTCTTCGCATCACGTCACAACCCCTCTGCCACGAGAACGGTGTTGACCATGCAGTTCGAAAAGCGTCTGCAGGATGGAAGCGCCGTCTTCGGCGTAGTGGGCCTTGGCTACGTGGGTCTGCCTCTTGCCATAGAGATGGCCAAGTCCGGGCATCGGGTCGTCGGCATGGAGATCTCCGCGGACAAGGTCGCATTGATAAACGCGGGTAGAAGCCACATCCCTGATGTTCCGAGCGAGGACGTGGCCGCCCTTGTCGGGGCAGGGATGCTTGAGGCGACCGGCGACTTCAGCCGCGCGAGCGAATGCGATGCGATTGTTATCTGCGTTCCGACGCCGCTTGACGCCATGAAGGAGCCCGACACCAGCTTCATGGAGAGCGCCGCGCATATGATCGCGCCGCACCTGCGCGAGGGGGTACTCGTGACCCTCGAGTCCACCACCTATCCGGGAACCACCGAGGAGGTCGTGCAGCCCATCCTGGAGACATCCGGTCTGAAGGTGGGAGACGGCATGTCGCTCGCCTTCTCCCCTGAGCGTATCGATCCCGGGAACGCGGTCTACCAGACGCGCAACACGCCCAAGATCGTAGGAGGCGTCACGCCGCGCTGCACCGCTCACGCCAAAGCCTTCTACGAGCGCTTCATCGACACTGTGGTGCCCGTCTCCTCCACACGTGCCGCGGAGATGACGAAGCTGCTTGAGAACATCTTCCGCTGTGTGAACATCGCGCTCATGAACGAGCTCCTGCAGGTGTCCGAGCGCATGGGAATCAACATCTGGGAAGTCGTCGAGGCCGCCAAGACCAAGCCATTCGGCTTCATGCCCTTCCTGCCGGGTCCGGGCCTTGGCGGTCACTGCATCCCGATCGACCCCTTCTACCTCTCGTGGAAGGCGCGTCAGTTCGACATCCACGCCGAGTTCATCGAGCTTGCGGGCAAGACGAACGAAGCGATGCCGTACTACGTCGTGCAAAGACTCATGACCGCGCTCAACGAGCACCGCAAGCCACTCGCCGGATCGCGGGTGCTGCTACTGGGAGTCGCATACAAGGCTGACATCGACGATATGCGTGAGTCTCCGGCGCTCAAAATCTCCGAACTCCTCTTCGAGCGGGGCGCGGAGGTCGTGTATCACGACCCGTTCGTCCCAGAATTCACGACGCGCGAGACCTTGTGCTCGTCTGTGGACCTGACCGCGGAAGAAGTCGCTTCGGCCGACGCCGTCGTTGTCGTGACGAACCACAGCAACATCGATTACGACCTTGTGGTTCGATCAGCAAAGCTCGTCCTCGACACCCGCAATGCGATGAAGGCGTTCGACGACTCAAAGGTGGTGCTGCTCTAGCATGTCAGCATACGTGCATCCGGCCGCCGTCGTAGGAGAGAACTTCCAGCCAGCCCCGTTCACTCTCATTGATGCCGAGGTGAGCGTCGGCGCCCACGTCATCACCGGCTCCTTCGTGCACCTGCGCTACGGCGCGAGCGTGGGCGATAGGGTGCTCGTCGGCGACCACGTGACGGTACATGATGGAGCGGTCGTCGGGGCGGGGAGCGTCATCGGCGACGGCTGCGTCATCGGACGCCGCCCGGTCACGCCTGTTCGAGCATCCGCCGGGGGTGCGCTCCACGGTACTGTTCTCGGAGAGAAGTGCATCGTGGGAGCCAACGTGGTGATCGGCGCAGCCACAATCCTCTCCGATTCGGTCATCCTCGGAGATGGAGCGTGCGTCGCCGAGCAGTGCTCACTTGGTGAAGGCTGCCGCGTTGGCGCGAGCGTCGCTATGGGTCGAGGAGTGACCGTTGCGGCGGGCGTGACGATCGGCAGCGGCGCTTTCATCGGCGAGGGAGTTGCGGTCGACGGAGACGTTCCCGCAGCCTCCGTCGTGTGTGCCGGTTCCGACGATTGACGTCGTCTCGCGTGCATGGAGGCGGCAACGGCTCGGCCACATGCCGTCACGGGCGTGCCGCCGGGCCATCAAACTGAATAAGGATCTGGATCGCGCGGCACCTCCGGAGGTTCGATCCGACGGCCGACGGCACGTCGCTCCGGTTTCGCGGCGCACTTCAGTCAGGTATTGTTCTCCCTCTAGGGGATGGTCCGATCGTCGCCTAGATACGCAAGCTCGACAGATTGTCGAGCACCGAAGATGAGCTCGCTGACGCCATATCTGTGAGGGTAGTCGGCTAGCATGGAAGGCTCGGACACATAGCGCATGGGCAAGCATTCCCAGAAAAGAACCCTCGGTGGCGACGACAAGCCGCGCCGTATTCGGCCTGACGCCCGTCGGGTTCCGATGGAGCGTCGGCGCACGCCCGGCGAGCATGCAACGGCCGATGTCGTTCACGGCGACGCGGAGTCCTACCATCTGTCCGATTCCGCTTCGAGACGCCGCGGCTCGCTCGAGTCCGCTCCGGCGCGCTTGCGGGTCGAGCGCGACAGGCGCCGAGGTCGGACGAAGAAGATCGTGCTCGGTGTTCTAATCGGCATCGTCGCGCTGGTCGTCGTGGGTATGGTCGGCGTCTACGCGTATGCGCAGCACCTCGCAGGCATCATGCAGCCACCGATCATCCAAAAGCAAAAGATCGACGCGGTGCTCACCCAGGCAAAGCCGATGGAGCCGTTCAACATCCTGATCCTAGGCGCCGACTACCGTCCAGGCGACACGGCCTTTCGCACCGACTCCATCATCGTGGCGCATGTCGACCCCAAGGCCCGCAGACTCTGGATGATGTCGATCCCGCGCGATACGCGCGTGGAGATTCCGGGCCGTGGACCTCACAAGATCACGGAGGCTCACGTCTTCGGAGGCTCTGAGGCCTCGATCGCCGCGGTGCAGAAGCTGACCGGTCTCAAGATGAACCACTACCTCGAGATGAACTTCCTTGGCTTCAGAAGGGCCGTCGACGCGCTCGGCGGGGTTTGGGTCGAGGTGCCCGTCACCATTAACGACACCGAAGCCGATCAAACCATGCACAACGTCGCAAGCCACATCGACGCCGGCTACCAGCGACTCGACGGCGCTCACGCGCTTACGTTCGTGCGAGCACGGCATCAGTTCGTGGATCAGGACTTCTCGCGCATGAAGGACCAGCAGTTGTTCTTCAAGGCGCTCGCAGACCAGGTCGCCAAGATCGACAACATCGCCAAGCTGCCTGGTGTTGTCTCGGCGGTCGCGCCCTATGTCACCACCGACATGTCGCTCATCGACATGATCCGACTTGCGCAGGCGCTCAAGGGCGCCGGCAGCAAGAACATGTACACCGCTACGGTGCAGGGCACGTGGCGCTCTCCGTTCATCTACTCGGACGCCGCCAACCTGCACAAGCTCGTCAAGGACATCAAGGACGAGGTGCCGTTCGAGAAGAAGTCCGCCGCGGCATCGGCGACCGCTGTCTCTGCGGAGAAGCCGTCCGATGTGAAGGTCACGATTCGCAACGGCGCCGGTGTCTCAGGCGTGGCCAATCAAGCGGCGACGATCCTGCAGGCAAAGGGCTTCAAGATCGGCAAAGTCGGCAACGCGAACCAGAACGTCTATAAGAAGACGCTGATCATCTACAAGAAGGACACCGCCGCTGCCGAGCTGGTCGCGAAGTACCTGCCGCCTGGCACGACGATCGTCCAGAGCCGCGGCATGTATGCGTATTCGTCTGAGATTCTCGTTATGATCGGGAAGGATTGGGACCTGAGTAAGGTTCCCGTCGCCTCCGTTGTGACGCAGTAGACCGACACTCCTTAGGCGATCATCGACGGCCCGTGCCAATCCGGCGCGGGCCGTGTGCGTTGATGCGGCGGGACTGCCTGACGAACGCGATCGGGCACCGTATACTGCAGCCGTATGGCCGATCCGAACTCCCGAGAAGGAGGCGCGTGTGATCAGGTCCCGCGTTCGCTGCACTCTCGCAAGCGCTCTTGTCGTATCGGCATTTCTCGCGATCTGTTCTCCGTTTGCGGCTTTGGCTTCGAGTTGGCCTCCCGGCGTGGCCCGGGTGGCGGTGCCAACCACGCGCGTCGGCAACAACAGCGTCTACTCGACTGCGGTGCATGGGGCCCTGCGCGCCTATCCGGGCTGGCAGGGCGTGCACGACGTCGTGATCGTCTCGGCCGCCAGGGCGGCTGCGTCCGACGTCGACGCTGCATCCTCGCTGTGCTGGGCCTACGATGCCCCGATGCTGCTGACGGGGGTCACGACGTTGCCCACGGTAACTCGGAACGCACTGGCGGCGATCGTCTCGGAGAACGGGACGGTGACCGTTCATGTTGTAGGCTCGGCGACGGCTGTGTCCTCGGTATGCGTGGACCGAATTCGCTCTGTGGTGGGCACGAGCACGATCGAACAGCCTTGGAAGACGGCCAGCCGCTATTCGATGGCCGCGATGATCGCCGCGCGTGTCCGGCTTGTGGCGAGTGCGGATGGCAGAACGGTCCCGAAGGTGGCGTTTCTGGCGAATGGTTCCTCTGCCAGCAACCTGTGGGATGCGAGTGCGGTCGCTGCCGTGTCGCGCCGCACAGGCATCCCCATCCTCTTCACATCCGCGAACGGCGTTCCTGCCACCACCGCGATGGCCTTAGCCGCAGCAGGAAACCCAAGAGTGATCGTCGTAGGCGGTGCCGGATCCGTGCCCCCATCGCTGTACGGAGCGCTGCATGCGAGTGAGCGGTGGGGTGGATCGACGCATTTCGCCACCGCAGTCGCGGTCGCAAGTCGTGCGATGTCGAAGGGCTGGAGTTCGGTGTCGACCGTGGCGATTGCCGCGACACCGCATGACGCCGCAATCGGCTCACTTATGGTCGGCCGAGCCGGCGGCGTCACGCTTTTCTCAACCGGAGTGCGCCTCGACAAGGTGACGTGGTCGCTGCTCGCGTCGCACGCATCGACGTTGGCGGTCGCGTACGGCGTGGGAGGAGTCGGCACGGTCTCGAGCGCGCAGATCGCTGAGATGTCGGGCGCGCCGGCGGTACCGTGGTTCGCGCCGGGTGAACCCGGCCGGTTCGTGGGCAGGCGCGCGAGGGTGGCCGGACACGTGGGAGGCAATGCGACGACGGTGTCCGTCTACGTCGCCGGCAGAAAGGTTCAAACGGTGGCGGTTCGCCCTTGGGGTGCGTTCGTGTTCACGTCGGTCGCGATGCCCTCAAGGTCGTTCAAAGTCGAGATAGTCGCCGGTAACCCCGGCGGCACGATCGCCAAGACAAGTAAGAGTGCCACTCGCCTCAAGTATCCGTCTGCAACGTGCATCGTGATCGACAAGTCGGACTTCAAGCTCTACTGGGTCATGAACAACCGGCTCGTGAAGATGTATCCAATCGCCGTAGGCCGCGCGCATCTCGAGACACCGGCTCCGGCGACGTGGAAGATCCTTGCGAAGTACCATACGAGCCCTGGAAGCGTGTACGGTCCGCGCAAGTTGCGTCTGTTCCGAAAACGCGGCGGCCACTACGTGCGCACGCGCTACGGCATCCATGGCACGAACCAGCCCTGGGTCATCGGCACCAAGGCAAGCCACGGGTGCATCCGCATGTACAACAGAGATGTTCTCGAGCTGTTTCCTCAGGTCCCGCTCGGCACGATGGTCTACACGCGACCCTGATGAGGCACGCCCCCGAGCAGGGCGAACCCCGTCGACGCCGAGCCGTTGCGTGCGCTCGTGGCAGTTTCGCGAGATAATGACGAAACGGCCGAGCCGTTTACGAGGTCTCGGCATGTGCAGGGAGACGTAGCCATGATTCGTAGCCAATCCCTATCCCGCGTCGGTGCTCGCCTCATGAGAGCCGCGGTCGCCGCCATTCTCGCGACGTCTTCGCTGGCGCTCGCGCCCGCGGCGTCATTCGCTCTCACCTCTCCGACCTTCGTGATCTCAGGCGCGGGATTCGGGCATGGCGTCGGTCTTTCTCAGTACGGTGCCAAGGGCTACGCCGAGAACGGCAAGACCGGTGAGTGGATGGTGGCCCACTACTATTCGGGAACCGTCCTGAAGCATGTCACTGGCAAGTCGGTCAAAGTGAACCTCGATCCGTCCGCCCACTACGGCACGGGCACGACGCATGGCTACTCGGCGACGCGTTGGAAGATCCGCGGCGGGTGGGTGGGCGCAGGCGTATCCCTCAACGGCCGCGCCTCTCTGCCTGATACACGCGCTCCCTACAGCTTCGAGCCCTCTTCGACCAAGGTGGTCGTGAAGGACAAAGACGGTCGCGCGGTCGCAGGAAGTCCTTTCGCAGGCAGCGTGGTCGTGACGATGACCGGCAGCTCGAAGCCGGCACTCTTGCAGGTGGTTGGGCGTTCGGGACCCTTCAAGAACGGCTCCTCGGGTTCAGCTGTCGACGTCCGGTATCGCGGGAAGCTCGTGATCCGCTCGGATGGCTCGAAGCTCAAGCTGCTCAACCAGCTTCCCGTTGAGGGGTACCTCTACGGCGTCGTGCCGCGAGAGAGTCCTGCATCGTGGCCGAAAGAGGCTCTGAGGGCGCAAGCCCTCGCCGCCCGCTCGTATGCATGCGCCGGCACGAACGAGCTGTACTGCGACACGCGCAGTCAGATGTATAACGGCTACTCGCACCAGACGCGCACGACAACCGGGTCGAAGATGCACGAGGACTCGCGATCGAACGCTGCCGTGGACCGGACGCGCGACACCTACATCACCTACGGCGGGAAGATTATCTCGGCGGTCTTCAGCGCGTCATCCGGCGGCTATACGGCGGCGTCGAGCTACGCATGGGGTGGCACGACACCACCGTACCTGCGAGCGGTCTCGGATCCGTTCACGAACGGCCCGTACGATCCCTGGGCCACGACGGTCACGCGCACGGGGCTGCAGGTCGCCCAGGCGTTTGCGCATGTCGCAGGCGCGCCCGCCGGGGCGGGGACGACGCGGTGGGTCACGGGGATGACCGTCAACCACACCTGGCCGAGCGGCTGGGTGACGAGTGTGACCCTGAGGTGGTCGAACGGCGCGATCTCGTCGGGGATCACAGCGACGGCGGTGCGCCACACGTACGGTCTCCCCAGCAACAAGTTCTTCGTCAATGCGACGGGCGACCGCATCACCGGCAGCGACCGCTACGTCCGTGCGGTAGCCGCGTCGAAGCGCGCGTACCCGACCGCCACCGCGAAAGCCATCATCGTGGCCAACGGCGATGACGCGCGCTTCGCCGATTCGGCGTGCGCGATCTCGCTGGCTGGCGTGGCGCATGGACCGGTCTTGCTCGTGAAGAGCGGCTCGGTGCCCTCGGCTGTCGCCACGGAGATCAAGCGGCTCCACCCGGCCAAGCTCTACGTTGTCGGCGGCACGGCGGCAATCACTTCGGCGACGGTCGCGAAGCTTCATGCCCTCGGACCAGCGGTCGAGCGGCTGGCGGGCGTAGATCGCTACGCGACGTCTGCGGCTGTCGCTCGCAAGGCGCGGTCGCTGGGCGCTGTATCGACGAGGGCCGTCATAGCATCGGGAGTCTCGGTCACCGACTCGGCGATTGCGGCCGCGCTCGCTGGCGGGTCGAAGTGGCTGCTCGTGCTCACCTCGCCGACGAAGCTTGCATCGTCGGCTTCTGGCGTGCTCAGAGGCTACAAGGTCGCCAGGACGATCGTGGTGGGCGGGCCAAATACGCTGTCGAGCACGACGGTCGCATCGGTTCTCGCGATCACGAAGGAGAAGCAGCCGTTCCGGCGCGTCGGAATGACGGGGACGCGATATGACTCGGCGGTCACCGCTGCACAGGTCGCCAGTTCGACGCTGGGGTTCTCGCCGACGACGGTGTACGTCGCACCCGCGGCATCGACGTCGGACATGCTGATCGCCAGTGCACTCTCTGCTGCGACAAAGCATCCATTCGTTCTGACCGACACGTATACGCCCGTCGCGGCTACGCGGTCATACCTCCTCGGGATTCACTCGCGCATTGGCCGTCTCTCGCTCGTCGGCCGGACGAACGCGATCGGGCTCGCGACTGGCATGCAGCTCATGAGCGACGCCCACTGACGCGCGAGCAAGACCCGGGGGATAATCGAATCTCAGCACGTTGTCCGCCGCATCGCCGGCAGACCAGCCCGTCCCGCCCAGAAGGAGCCGCTTATGCCCGACGACTTCATACTCCCTGTTCCCCCAGCGCTCACCTTCGCTGAGCCTATAGACGTCGCGCTCATACTCGGGTCGGGACTGTCGGGTCTGGCTGAGATCGTCCAAGACCCGGTGGTCGTGCCGTTCTCGGAGATCGAGGGCTTCCCGCAGGCGGAGAGGCCCCTCGCCGGGCACGCCGGTCAGCTTGTGATCGGCACCTTGTCCGGAGTGCGCGTCGCGGTCTTCCAGGGCCGGGTGCACTCCTACCAGGGTTTCTCGGCACGTGAGGTTTCTTTCCCGGTTCGCCTCGCGCACGCGATGGGCGCGCGAACTCTGTTCGCGACGAACGCCGCGGGAGGCATCTCGCGGGGCTTGAACGTGGGCGACCTGGTCATCATCAGCGACCACATCAACCTCACCGGCGACAATCCGCTCGTGGGCTGGCATGGACCCGAGCGCGGGAACCCGTTCGTGCCGATGCGCGACGCCTACGATCCGGACCTGCGCGAGATCGCGCTGATCGCAGCCGCCGAGGCGGGCATGCCGCTTGTGCCGTGCGGCACCTACGCCGGGCTTCTCGGCCCGACCTACGAGACGCCAGCCGAGGTGCGGTATCTGCGGGCGATCGGGGCCGACGTCGTGGGGATGTCGACGGTGCCCGAGGTGATCGCCGCGCGCGCTCTCGGCATGCGGGTGCTTGGCATCTCGCTCGTGACCAACGTGGCCGCAGGCGTGGGTCTCGCGCACACCGACGTGCTCGAGACCGGACGCGTCGCCGCCCTCAGAATGCAGTCTCTCGCACTTGCTATACTGGCGCGGTTGCCGTAACAGCGGGCGCGCCGTGAGCGCGCCTCTTTGGACGATACGATAGGAGTCTCGCGATGGATCATGACGTCAAAGACCTCAGCCTCGCCGCAGCTGGCAAGGCGCGCATCGAGTGGGCCGACGCTGACATGCCGGTCCTTGCGAGCATCCGCGAGCGCTTCGCGCACGGGAAGCCGCTCGAGGGCATCCGCATCAGCGCCTGCCTTCACGTCACCACCGAGACCGCCAACCTCATGCGCACGCTGAAGGCCGGCGGTGCAGACGTAGTGCTGTGCGCGAGCAATCCGCTCTCGACCCAGGACGACGTCGCAGCGGCACTTGTCGCCGAGTACGGCATCCGCACCTACGCCATCAAGGGCGAGGACACCGAGACCTACTACGCGCACGTCGATGCGGCTATCGACCACAAACCGCAGTTCACGATGGACGACGGTGCCGATGTCGTCGGACGCGTCCACGCCGAGAGGCCCGAGGCGCTCGCAGATATCATCGGCGGCACCGAGGAGACCACGACCGGCGTCATCCGTCTTCGCGCGATGGCCGCCGATGGCGCGCTGAAGTTTCCGATCATGTCGGTCAACGACGCGATGACCAAGCACCTCTTCGACAACCGCTACGGCACCGGCCAGTCCACGCTCGACGGCGTGATCCGCGCCACGAACCGCCTGCTCGCCGGCCGCACGCTGGTCGTCTCGGGCTACGGGTGGTGCGGACGCGGGGTCGCGATGCGCGCGAGCGGCATGGGCAGCAACGTCATCGTGCTTGAGATCGACCCGCTCAAGGCGCTTGAGGCTGTCATGGACGGCTACCGCGTGATGCCGTCGGTCGAGGCCGCTGCGCTCGCCGACATCTGGATCACCGTGACCGGCGACGTGAACGTGATCGGCACCGAGGCCATCGACGCTATGAAAGATGGCGCGATCATCGCGAACTCCGGCCACTTCAACGTCGAGATCGACATCCCGTACCTGCGCGAGAAGGCTGTCTCGGCTCGCGAGGTGCGCCCGCTCGTCGAGGAGTTCACCTTCGCTGACGGCCGCAAGGTCTACCTGCTCGCCGACGGCCGTCTCGTCAACCTGTCGTGCGCTGAGGGCCACCCGGCCAACGTCATGGACATGAGCTTCGCCAACCAGGCGCTTGCGGCTGAGTACATGATCCAGCACGCGGCGAGCCTCAAAGCCGGCGTCTACCCGGTTCCCGCCGAGATCGACGCGGGCATCGCCAAGCTCAAGCTCGAGACGATGGGCATCAAGATCGACACGCTCACCCCCGAGCAGGAGAAGTACCTCGCCAGCTGGCAAGAGGGTACGGTGTAGGTGTAGCCCACATAGGTTGTTGACATAGACGAGGGTCCTCCTTGTTCGGTTGTAGGCACCGACGCCACAACTGAACAAGGAGGACCCTCGTGTGACATCCTAACGCGCTGCTCACCGTCGCCGGTAGGAGGCTGCTCGTCGCTCGCGTGGTCGACACAGGCTGGACTGTGACCGCGGCAGCTCTCGCGGCCGGCGTCTCGCGCCAGACCGCGTACAAGTGGATCGGCCGGTTCCTGGCTGACGGCCAAGGTGTTGTGCACGACCGGTCCAGCAGACCCGCCCGTATCCGCGAGCCGTGAGTTCGAGAGACATCCCGCAGTATCTGGCGCAGGCGGCGCCAAGGTGAAGGACCGCTCACGATCTCGTGGCACACCGGAGTCCCCTCCACCATCTACGGAGTTCTGGCCAAAAACGGCCAGGGACGCCTTCGTGAAGGTGATCGCGAGCCCAAGGTGGCGGCTGTCCGCTACGAGCATGCGGCACCCGGAGATCTACTCCATATCGACGTCAAGAAGCTCGGTCGCCTGGGCGAGGGCGGAGGTTGGAGGTTCGGAGGACGGGTCGCCAAGAAGCGAAACGTCGGCGGTGGATTCGATTTCGTGCACGTCGCCGTCGACGGCCACTCACGCCTGGCCTCTCGTCAAGGTTCACCTCGACGAGAGGCCGATACGATTGCCGGATTCACGAGAAGGGCTATCGAACACTACGCCGATCACGGCATCACGGTCAGGCGCCTGCTGACCGACAACGCGATGTCGTACTACTCGCACGCCCAGCTCGCCGTGCTCGGAGAATACTCGGTGGCACGGTCGCACACGAGGCCCTACAGGCCTCAGGCCAGCGGCAAGGCGGAACGCATCATCAGGCTCCTGATCAACGGCTGGGCCTACCGAAAGCCCTACGACAGCAACGGGGAGCGCCTCTCGGCACTCCATGGCTGGGGTTCAACTACAATCACAGGCGTCTTGCACGGCGGCATCGGCGGTCTGCCACTGATCTCACGGGTGCCCGGTGGTCAACAACGTATCCGGGCAGTACATCTAGGCCGAAGAACGCGCTTGTCCCGCTAGTACGCGCCCTGCGCGAAGATCACCTTGGGTATCGTTCGCAACATCAAGGTCAGATCAAAGCGCAGCGACCAGTTTTCGATGTAGAACAAATCAAGGCGAACCATCTCTTCGAAGGCCAGATCGGATCGACCTGAGACCTGCCACAAGCCGGTCATGCCCGGTGCCACTTCGAGGCGCCTCGCATGCCGGCTTGTGTACGTTTCGCACTCCGTCGGCAGCGGCGGCCTGGGACCCACCATGCTCATCTGGCCGAGCAAGACGTTGAGCAGTTGCGGGAACTCGTCCAACGAGTACTTCCGTAGCAATCTGCCGACACGCGTCACGCGAGGATCGTTGCGCATCTTGAACAACGGCCAGTCCACTTCGTTGAACCCCTTGAGATGCTCGAGGCGTCGGTCGGCATCCACGTACATCGAACGGAACTTATGCATGCCGAAGATCAAGCCTTGGCGCCCGATGCGCCGTTGGTGATAGAACACTGGGCCCGGGGAGTCGATCTTGATTGCCAGAGCAATCAAGATCCACAGGGGCAGGCCGAAAAGAAGAGTGGCTGAGCCGAGCACCAAGTCGAAGGCCCGTTTCATGATCCGCCGAGGGGTGGACATGTTGGTACCGCGAACGAGCATAATCGGCGTGCCGGCGACCTCGCGCACAACCACGTGATTTGTCAGAACTTCAAAGAGGCCCGAGGAAACATGTACGTCGACCGGCTGGTGGCGCAGGCTCGAGACAATATCTGAGACCGTGGGGTCCTTGAAGGCGGAGGACACGATCAGAACCGCATCGCACCCTGTGGCCGCGATCTTTTCATTGAGTTGACCCGCGTGACCAATCACCGGCACGCCGGGCACGATGAACTCCATTGCGGCGGCTTCTTCGTCGTTGCTTGCCAGGCAACCCACCAACGAGAGACCGGAAAGGTGGTCTTCACCGAGAGACCTGGCGATACGTGCGGCATCGGCAGAGCAGCCGACCAGCAGCGTCGGTCGCAGTAAGCGATTGTGGCGACGCGCCCTACTGAGACCGATTCTGAACAGCCAGCGGCCCATCGACAGGCTGAAGGACGCAAGTAACCATACGTACAGCAGCCACAGCCGAGACAGGTTGTCGATCTTGAGTAGGTATGCGGCAATCGTTAAGCAGATGAGCCCAAGGGTCGTGGCACGAACCACGCGCGAGAACTCACCAGAACCCCAGAAGAGGGAGTCGATGTCGTACAGATGCTCAGCCGCGATGCAGAAAGGGAAGAGAAACGAGAGTCCGATGCCTAGCACGAGGTAACTCGTGTGTGCGCTGACGCCAGCCAGCACGACGTCGCTCCGGCCCCCGTGACGCAGGAGTGTGGCCCCAACGGTCGCGCACACGGCCAGCGCCGTGTCGGTCACGACGAGCAGGAGTACGATCAGCCGCCTGCGATTATCCCGCCCGCTAAAAGCTACTTCCTCAACGTCGGGCAACATGCCAGGAGTAGAGGCATCCGTCACGGCGAGCCCCATTTTCGTTCTGCGGTTTCTCGAACCAGCACGCTTTCGCCCGCCATCAGATTCTGCGTGCGTTGCGCGGCGAGAGAGTGCGAGGACGGTGATACCGCGCGACACAGGCTTTGGTACAGCCGTTCGGTCGTGTCGGTCGTGCGGTCCCAGTCGTACTCAGAAATCACCCGATGTCTGATGGCAGACGCTTTTGCCTTGAGTTCTTGCATCCGAGGTAGAAGCTCCGTCAGACGCGCCGTCAGATGGTCGACGTCGCCCGCTCGGAAGAAGTCTCCGTTTTCGCCGAGCACCTCCCGGTTCGGCGCGATGTCGCTTGCGAGCACGGGGGTTCCGAGCCCTAGAGACTCGAGGAGAACGATGGGCAGACCTTCAACATCGGAAGGCAGAACGAACAGGCCAGCGTGTCGGAAGACTGTGGCAAGCTGTGCGCCGTACAGATATCCCGTGAATACGACGTTGCCATCTCCTGCGTTGAGTGATTGCACGTAGTCGTCCGTGAAACTCGAGTCGCCGACAACGACCAGCTTGCGCGCGGTACCCAAGCGCTTCCACGCTTCGATCAGGTAGTGCGCCCCCTTCTCGGGCACGAGCCTGCCAACGTAGAGGACGTACTCATCGGCCGTGACGCCGAGACTTGCGAGGAAAGCGGGATCATCTTCCTCGGGCACGATGACCCCGTTGGGGATGTAGTGAACATTATCGGCGCCGCGCTCCGCATAGAAGTCGGCGAGGCTCTTAGACACACTGATCGTCGCGTCAGGAACGCGAAGGGCCATCTGCTCGGAAGTTCGCAGGGCGAAGGTCGCAATTGCGTTCCACTTCGCCCTGCGCCAGTCCTGACCGTGGATAGTGGCAACAATTCGCCGATTGCGCTTCAGCGCGAAGGGTGCCGTCAGACAAGGGCCGATGGCATGATAGTGCACGATGTCGAAGGGTAGCCGACGCGATTCGACCGAACACAAGAAGCTGTGAGTAATCGCGTCGAGATGCTTGGTCGCAATGGATGGAACGCTCTTGAGATGCATTCCCAGATGCTCAGTCATGGACGGATCGGAGTAGCTCGGACGGGTGTAGACCACGACCTCGTGGCCTCGTTCGGCGAGCCGAGAACCAAGCTGCTGGACGTGGTGTTCGACGCCGCCGTGAGTAGCGGGCAAGCCCTTCTGGCCGATCATAGCGATTCTCATGACTTGCTCGCTTCAAGGTCTCTCGTGACGCCACGCACCGGGCTGAGAACGCCCGTAAACTTCGCCTTTGCAACCCAAATTGCTGGCACCTTCAGGTCCCGCTTCATCGCTGGAGCCACCGAGCCGATCATCCAGCACTCCTGCGTGCAGATGCTAACGCGTTCGCGGACGCGGACAGACTGCTCGCTGTTCCAGATCTGATCGAACATCGCCTCCTTGAGGGAGCCCATTGCAGAGCCATCTTCGTCGGGCATTCCGTTACAAGGGCGGATGACACCGAACGGGTCGATGAAGAACATGTCACTCCCCATGGCGCATGGAAGGGCGCGCGAGCCTGCTAACGCTTTGTTGGCGAGGCCCATGTTGAACCAGGCGCGGAACCACTTCTTCGGCGAGGACGTGGCGATCTGCCTTCTCGCGAGTTCAACAAAACGGGACGCCACGCGATCAGGGTCTCCGATTCGGTTGTCGTTCTTGTGGAAGTAGTAGCTGTTGTGCACGACAGCGGTGGCCAGTTCGAATCCCATTGCATCTGCCAGCCCGGCGAGTTCGAGGAGGTCGTCGGCGTTGCGGTCGGAGACTGTGATCCCGAAGCCAATGTCTTTGCAGCCAAGCTCCCGAAGTTGGAGCAAGGTTCGCATTCCGTGGTCGAAACCATCTTCCAGACCTCGAAGCTCATCATTAGCTGACGGCAATCCTTCGATGCTGACTCGGACGCCAATGTCTGGGAAGCGTTTGGCCAGCGCGACCACTCGGTCGGTGAAATACCCATTAGTGGACACCACGATGCGCTCGGCCTTACCCCGCATCACTTCGACGATGTCGGCGAGGTCCTCGCGCATGAACGGTTCACCACCGGTGATGTTCACGAAGTTCAGTGGGGGAAGGCTGCTCAAGTCGCCCGGAGTGATCTCTTCTGTCGCCGGTGAGGGGAACTGCCATGTGTTGCACATGTAGCATTTGGCATTGCAACGATACGTAACGACCAGTGCAGCTTCCAAGACTTCCACCTCCGGACTTTCCCTGCGATTCTACCAGATGCGAGCAACTCCCTCAGGAATCTCGGCGGTCGGCCGGTCTGTTCTGATAGACCGCAAGAAGGTCCTGGCAGTGTCGTTCGGGAGAGAAGCGCTCGCTGGCACGCTGGCGAGCGCTTACGCCCATCGAGATGGCCAGTTTCGGTGCGTCAGACAGGCGTCGTAGAGCAGCGGCCAGTGCTGGGACGTCAGAGGGCGGCACGAGCAGGCCGTCTGCTCCGTGGCGCAAGATCTCGGGGGTCCCCCCGATGGACGTGGCGACGACTGCGCGTCCGCAGGCCATGGACTCCAAGATCGCCATCGATGCATTCTCGTACCAGATCGATGGGGCGACAGCTGCGATGGTTGCCGCACGGGCAGCGAGAAGGTGTTCGGAGTCAAGAACGCCCACGTAGTCGACGAATGGGAGGCCGGAAACGGCATGCCGAAGCGGCCCATCGCCAGCAACCACGAGACGAACGTCGGCCTTTTCTGCTGCGAGCAGGAGATCCGACAGTCCCTTCTCGTTCGAAAGCCGGCCCGCGTACAGGAAGGCCCTCGATTCGGTCGCGCTCAGCGGTTCGCTGGGCACTGTAACAGCGTTGGGCACGACGTCGAAACGCGGTGCTGAAAACCCTTGCGAGACGACCGTGTCCTTGAGGAACTGGCTTGGACTGACCAGCGCGTCGAGCGAGCTCTCGTAGGCTCGTCTGTTGCGCTGCCAAGCCAGCTCGGCAGCCGCCAAAGCGCTCCGTAGAAACGATCCCTGGACGCAGCGGTGCATTGCGGCGTGCGTGTAGAGCGGGCCGCACGAAAGCGAGTCGCACACCTCGGAACCACTTCGGAGCAGGACGTTGGCGGGACAGATGGGCCAATAATCATGCAGCGTCATGACCGTGCGCACGCCGGCTTTGTGTGCTGCATGGAGAACGCTGGGCGACAAGTGGCGATGAATTCCATGAAAATGCACCACGTCGGGCTTGAAGTCCTCGATCACGGACCCGAGCGCGCGCTCGGCTTGCCTGTCCCAAAACATCGCAAGGACGGCGTCAAGTCTCGGTGCGCCGCTTGCGCCGATTTCGCGGTATTTGGAGAACGACGCCGAATATCGCCACTCTGCGTTCTCGGCGTGGGCAGTCGAGAACAATTCGGTCTCGTGCCCCAGCCCCCGCAGCCAAGAGATCTCGTCAAAGACGACCCGTTCCTGTCCGCCGCGTGCGAAGGCGAACTTGTTGGCGAAGAGGATTCTCAAAATCGGATCATCGTCCCCTCAAAGCTCGTGCCGGGACTCCGACGGCCACCGTGAAAGAGCCGAGGTTTCTGTTGACCACCGAGCCGGCTCCAACAACCGCCCCCTCGCCTATGCTCACCCCGTCAAGAACGATGGCACCCGCCCCCAGCCAGCAATCCGGTCCAATCTCGATGCCAGAGCGGGTGACGCCTTGGGATTGGATGGTCGTCTCTTGTGATGTGAACACGTGGTTCTCGGCAACTATGTACGACCCCGGCCCGATGACCGTGTCGTCGCCGATGCGAACCAATCCCTTCGCGCCGATGAAGCAGCCTTCGCTGATACCGACGCGATCTCCAATCACCGCACCCTCGCCGATCTGCCGCATCACGCTCGTCACTTCGATGTGCGCGCCGCGTCTGAGTGTTGCGCCACGGCCCAGCGTGATGCCGTGTTTGCCGACACAGTCGAGTCGGCAGTAGTCATCAATAGTGACGCCTGCCGAGAGATGCAGGTGCCGTTTTCCGGTGACTCGCACGCCGCGCCCAACAAAGACCGGAAAGACCCAGGATCGGGCTTGTAGCGCCAACTGGACGCCACGAACAGCCATAACCCCTCGCCGGAGAGCAAAGCCCATGATGTCGGTGACGGTGAGCGATGGGTCGAAACTGAAGGTGCTGTCGCCCTTGAGCTTGCGTGCGAGCGAAACCAAGGTTCGCTCCGCGAGTCGCCGAGGCGGTTTCGCAATCCGGGCCTCTTCTTCTGCGTCGTGCATCACTGGCGGTCTCACTCTTCTCGTTTGGCTTTGCTGGACATGGTGCGCATGATCCTGACGTCTCGATCATCTGCAACCCTGAAGAACACCCTATCGCGAGAGGCGAACAAGAGGCTGGAGGCCATGACCGCCTCTGCTACGACGCTGATCCACGCCGCCGCCCACGCACCGTAGATCGGGATGAGAATGATGTTGGCTATTACGACGATAGTCGCCAATATGAGTACCGTCGAGGCGACGCGCGACTCTCGGCCGAGTGCGTTGGCCGTCTGTTGGGCGACGACCGTGACCGAATTGAGAACGACCACCCATGACAGTATCTGCAGCAGACCGATCGAACCGGCGTATTGCTGCCCATACAAGGCGAGCACAAGCGGTCGCGAAAAGAAGAAGAGCGCCGTAGAAACGCTTAATCCAAGGGTGAGCGACGTTCGCAACGCGTGCCTCACCTGGATCCGGAGCGCATCGGGATGATCCTTGGCACGAACAAGGTCCGGGAAGGCTGCCATCATCACGAGCATGCCGACCACATTCGCCGATAGCGCTAGGCGGGCGGCGGCTCCGTAGAGCCCGGCAGCGGTCGGGCCAGCCAGCCCACGTACGAGCACTTGATCCAACCGATAGAAGCCCGCCAACCCGAGCGAGGCAAGTCCGATTGGAACCGCCTCTCTGAGGAGCCTCAACGACAAACCGGCATTCGGACGGGATGCCGGAATGTCAACTCGGTGGTCAACTGTCCACCAGAGCATCGCTGCGGCGATCGCTGCTTCAATTGCGAACCAGAGCGCGAATGCGACGAGTCCACCGTGGGAAAACCATATGGCGAGGATGCCCGCGATTCGAAGGCATGATTCGAGCCCGTTGGCAGCGCTGTCTAAAGGGAACATACCCACGGATCGCGCCACGGCTCGGAGGCTGTCGAACACGCTGAGGCTGCCGCCCCACACGACGAGCAGCAAGACCACAAGCCCCTCACTCTTGCTCGCGCCCAGAGCGATGGCGGCTAAGGGCGTGGTCACGCACGCTACCGCCGAGAAGAGCAGCTTGTTCATCACGATGTGAGGAACCGATGCATACCCCTCATCATGATTCCGCGCGACGATGCGTCCGACCAGGATGTTCTGGCCGAAGTCGATAGCCACCGAGATCACAAGCGCGAGGCTCATTGCTGAGGAGAAGACTCCGAACGAGGCCACACCCAAGATCCGGGCCATGATCGCCGCGGCAGCGAGTCCCATGATCCGAGACGCGCCGTCTCCTGCAGCAAGCGTCGCGATTCGCCGAAGGAGGATCACAACGCCTCTTCCCGCAACGTGGAGTCAACTACGTCCTTGCACGCGGTCATAGCGCTCCTGGCGTCAGCTTGTATGGTAGGGAGACGCATCGACACGGTGTCGCGAATCGAACTCCTCGCGTCCCATGCGCAGCGAACGAGAGCTTCTATCCCGACAGGATCCTCTATCGAGCTTGAGTACTTCTCAAGCCCGAAAAGGCCGAGCATTCCGGTCATCTTCTCTTCGTAGGCGATGCCGGCCACAGGGACGTTTTGTGTGAGGGCGAGCACTGCGGCGTGCATGCGGCTCGCGACCAGCAACTCGCACCCAGCCACGTCAGCCGCAAATTCCTCGGGGTGCGGGGTCCATTGGGCGATGCTGCAGCGCTCGGCCCATCCGGCTGCCGCCAGTCGCGCGCGCATGCCTTCGCACACGGCGACATCGTCCATTACGTTCCGTCCGACAGCATGGTTGGTGGCATACAGTCGCACGTGCAGATCCGGTTCTTGGCGGAGCAGAGAATCGATCGCGGTGAGCAGCGCCTCTAGGTATGCGAGGTGCGATGCCTCGTGGTCGCCTTCATAGTTGGCCCACCGAAGAAGCGAGACTCCCAAGGTCGGTGAGGTGTGGCTCATTCGCGCTGCCCGGGGCGTCGTGAATGCGACGTCGGGGCAAACGATCACGGATCGTACTTTCGGAACCAGTTTCCGCACCCTTGCCGCAGAGAGATTGTCACGCGCGATGAACGCCGAACAAAGGCCCAAGGATCGGGTCAAGAAGAAGCGAGAGGTGAGCTTCTCGGCCGGGCCGAAACTTTGACTGAAGAAGATGAGCGGCGTACCTGAGGCCCGCGTGCAGACGTATTCCAGATACCAGAACGGGAACTGCTTTCGGTAGAGATCGGCGAGATAGCCGCCGCCTGCTGCCAGCACCACATCCGCTCTCAGAATGTCGCAAAGGGCCGCTCTGGTTTCCGAGGGCAAAGAATCCGATTCCGATGCGCGAACCAGGGCGTCGCGCCCGGAGCGCGCCGCAAGCCACAGACGGATCATTGTTGGTGTGCGCGAAGCGAGCCATTTGAGCCTGGCTCGCCATGAGCCAAGTGGCGACCACACGAGCAACCGATCCCCCGCAGGCACGCCGATAAGGTCTTCGAAAGCGCGTGGATCGGTTGCGCTGATGGTGACTTCTGTCCCAGAACCGAACACGCGCTGCGCTTCGTTGATCATGCGCGATATAATGGCGCCATCGCCGAGGTTCGCGGGAGTGAATGCGCCAATCACGTGAACACGCACGTCGGGTGATTCCCTTCGCCAAGTGGCCGCTTGTCTGCGGGGCGCAATCGAACCGCTCCGCGAGCTGCGCGCACCTTGTTCGGATGCGAGTCGGTCGCTAGGATAGCTCAGTCCCAATGTCGGCGCGCGCGCAGTATACGAACGGTCGTGGCCCAATTCCCTGTAACGGACCACGGGCATCCGAGTTGAGACGGGGAGGGGCCTGTGCAACGACCGTTCTTCGGCCGAGAGCATAGCGCTTCACACCATTTCGGGAGAGTTGAGGCGGATGACAAGACAGCGCTTGATCGGGTGGACGCTGGCGGCGGCGTTCTTGGTCTTGCCGGGGGCCGTCTTCGCAACGGCGATTGCACAAGAGCGCTCGCTTCCGGTTGGGAAGGTCGTCAGCTTCAGGCAAGGTCGCGGCGCATGGGGGCAGAGGATTTCGCCCGCCCAGTCGCGGCCTGAAACCGTGCTCACAAGAAACGATGACCGCGACGACCCAGCACACGCCCCAGGCTATTGCACGCTCGGTTTAGGGGGCACCATCACAATCGAATATCCAGAGGGTTTCGCGAACGGTGCCGGACCTGATATCGCTGTGGTGGAGAAGACGTGGGGGGTACCTGGGATTCCGGAGACGGCCCGGGTGGAAGTGAGCCAAGACGGGCGCAACTTCGTATCGGTCGGCTACGCTGACAACTCTGCCGCGACCAGTTCGACACCCAACACTGAGAGCCTCATGGACATGTCGGGCGGACCGTCGCTGGCCCGCTTCGTCAAGGTGACTGACGTCGGAAGCCCCGCGCGGGGTGAATTCGCGAACGGGTTCGACCTCGAGTCGGTTCGCGTCCTCCATCCGGCACGCTAGTATATGCTGACTCGCGCGTTCAGTACGAAGCAGAAGCGTGTTCGACGGGACCTATGGAACGGGATGGAGTCACCAACAATGCGTGGACTCACCAGACGATTCCTGACTCAAACTGGGCAACCCCTGGGATCAGCCCAGGCCCGACCACGCTGGACTTGGCTCGTCGCTTTGATCGCGGCGATTGCGTTCGGTCTGGTGCCGGTGCTTGTGATCCCGGTGCCGGCTTCCGCCTGGATTCAAGGACAACCGTTCCAGGCGGGATTTCCGCGTCTCGCCAACTGGTCGCCGGACGTGGCAAGCCAGCCGGCCACTAGTCTCGCGCAGTACGACTACCTCGTGCTTTACGAGGACCAGCGCGGCGCGATACCCGCCCTGCGCCAGGCGAATCCGCAGATCATGCTCTTGACGTACACGTCCGCAGCTGAGATTGGCGTCATTCACCCACTCTTGAGCGAGGTTCCCAACAAGTGGCTGCTGAGTCAGGTCGGCAGTCGGCTCACCTCGTCGGTGACGTCAGAAACCACCACGTTTGCGGTGGCCACGACGAGAGTCTTCAAGATTGGTCAACTTGCCGAGGTGGGCGAGGAACTGGTTCGGGTGGTATCGAAGTGTGGCTCGTCCATCGGAGTCGAGCGAGGCATTCGTCCCGACCGGTCGGTAGCCACAGGACATGATAAGGGCATTCGCATCGCGGGTTTGGTTCAACGGCAATCGAGCAGTATCGACATGAACCTCAGTACGTACTGCCCTACCGCCACTGTTGACCCGGACCACCCCGGCGAGACCTGGGCTGCGTTCATCGCTCGTCGCACCGCGGAGCGGTGCAACGCGGCGGCGTGGGACGGGGTCGTCGTCGATCGTGTGGAGAACGCCGAATCCTTCCTGGCTCGCGAAGGAACAGTCGCCAGCATCGACGCGAAGGGCACGAATCTCCTGGTGACCGACAACTACACGGCATTCGACACCGCGTGGGCGGCTGGCGTTGCCGGGTACCTTCGCGCCGTGCGCACCGACCTGGGTGCGCACAAGCTCGTCGTCGGTAACAACGCGGCTGCATCGCACTACGGCCTTTTGAACGGCACGAACTATGAGAGCTTCCCGAGGTTCGATCAGCGCACGTTGCCGACGATCTCTTCGCGGGACACCTATGCGCGATGGTGGAACCCAAGACTGGGCTTCTGCGTTGACTGGGCCACTAAGGGGCTCCAACCGAACCTCAGCACCGTCATGACCTATGACGACGAAGTGGCACCCCCTGCAGGGGTGGCTCTGCCTCTGGCTGGCACGCCCGATTATCGGAAGTTCAGGTTCGGCCTCGCAACGGCTCTCATGGGCGATAGCTTCTTCACCTATCAGCTAAGGGTGTGGGGGCCGAGAATCGGCATGTTCTGGTTCGATGAGTACGACAACGCAGGTCAAGGAGGAAAGGGTTATCTGGGGCTTCCTATCGGCGACCAGCGGCTGGCGATGAGCTCGCTGGCGTCAACGGACAAACTGGGAGGGCACGGCTCCTTCAGGACTTCGACTGATTTCAGCAAGTGGCACCTGAACCTTGCCCCCGGGTATGCGGGCGCGAAGACGCGTACTTCGGGCACCGCCAAGATCAGCGTTTCGAAGACGGGCAGCAAAGTGGATGGTGTCGGGTTCTACACTGGCTACTTCGGTGTGGGGACCGGGGGAGTCTACACCGTGAAATTCAGGGCTCGAGCGGACCGGAACACGACCGTGAGGGTACGGGTGGCAACGCGCAACGCGCCTTGGCACGACTGGCTGGCTTTCTACGAAGTCAAGCTGGGAACGAGCTGGAAGACATTCGAGTTCTCCGGATACTCCCCTGGCGGCGACTCCGACGCACGAGTGGTCTTTGACCTGAGCGGCTCCAAGAAGACGGTGTGGCTCGACGATGTCAAAGTACAGCCTGGATCTCGGCTTTACGTGTTGCGGCGTGATTTCGCCGGTGGGGCGGCGCTCGTCAACGGAAGTGATAGGACCGTGACGGTGCCTCTTGGCACGCAGTTCCGCAAGATTCGCGGTACTCAGGTTCTCACGATCAACAACGGAGCGCTGGTCTCGCAGGTCACGTTGCAGCCGAGGGACGGCATCGTGCTTCTCAAAGTGTCGGGCTTGACCGCGCAGCGGGTGCTCACCTTCTTGACCACGCATGTCTCGTCAACGCACCCGACGGTCCCCGGCCAGAAGGTGGTCATCAGCGGGGTCCTCAAACGCACCACGACTGCGGGCTCCGGAGCCGCCGGCCAGACCGTCTACCTGCAGTCCTCGTCGAACGGTAAGGATGGATGGAAGACGATCGGCACAGCACGGAGCTCATTGAGCGGCTACCTCTTGTGGTCGACGGTGCCCACCTCCAAGACCTTCTATCGTCTGCGGTATTACGGTAGTGCAGGCGGCTACTTCGGCAGCGTCAGCAAGTCGCTGTCAGTGCTTCCAGCTCCAGCCCGACCGTGAGTAGCCGATCGCTGCCCTTGAGGGAGTCTGCCCCACGACACCTTGTCCGGCGATGGAGACGTTCGGGATGATGCCATCGCTGCGAGTAATGTTCGTCGCGTCTCCGGGCGCACCCATGAGTCGGGAGCGTATGCGACATGAGGAAAGGCAAACAGACAGTGCCGCATAGAACGAGGCGTCAGTGCCGCAACAGGTAGACGCATGCGCCAATGCATCGACCGGGCAGCTGCGATCAACCCTCCAAACTCGCCTTGAGAGCGTCCCGCTGCACTTGGTTGTCCTTGGGCTGCTGCTCTGGCTTCCCATCGAGACGTGGGTGTTGCGATTCGTCCCGCACGGGGGTGTGTTGCTGCTTGCGCCAGACATCCTCAGTCTTGCGGCGGGAATCGTTCTCATAACCGCATTGTGGGCACGTGGGGGCCGAAAGACAGTGGCCAAATTCCTGATCTCATGGGCATTCCTGCCCGCGATGTTGCTCGGGTTATCCGCCATCGTCTCCGGCATGATCAATCACACGCCCGCACTTGAGACTGTGTACCTGCTCAGGGTGTACTTGCGCTTTCTTCCGCTCGCACTTGTGACCGCGACTCCTGTGTGGACGAACAAGGTACGTCGGGGTCTTCCCGCTGTTGTGGCGGTCGCGCTGGCTTTTCAGCTTGAGGTGGCGGCCCTTCAACACTTCTTCGGGCGAATGGCTGCAGAGGTCTTCTGGCCCGGCACGTTTAGTCTCGGTGCGGTGAAGACGGCGGTGTCGACTCTTGCTGGGGTTCAAGGGCGGTTCGTCGCCGGGACCACTGGGCACTACAACATCCTTGCCTGGTACATCGTCCTCGCGATTGCGGCTCTTCTCGCAGCGCTCTTGTCATCGGAGAGCGACATGGTGGCGGTGGTCAGAGCGCTTCTCACCGCGGAGGTGCTCCTTGCCGGAGTTTTCCTCGTCTTAACGCAGTCGCGCCAAGTCTTCTTCTTGGTTCTGCTGGTGTGCGTCCCGTTCGTGGCTTACCTGTGGCAGTTCTACAGCGTGCGTGACCGGCTGTCTCGTCTAGTGAGGTCCGTGAACAGGCGTCGTACTGTAGCCGTGCTTGCTTTGGTGATTGTCCTCCTCGGCCTCGTGATGCTGCCGGCAGCAAAGCTTCTGTCGCAGCGATACACCTCGCTGTTCCATGCCGACTACTGGAGGGCGGCGGGGGACAACCGGGGCTACGCTATCGGGACTATCATTCCTGAAGTTGTCGGGACGGCGCCCATTCTCGGCTTCGGGCCCGGCTCGTTCGGTCGGGACTGGGACTCCGCGACATCGGGCGACGCAGTCGCGGTCCAACGACTCGGTCTCGACCCTATACGCGCCCGTTACATTTCGGATGTGGGGTGGGCGAGTCTGCTCGGGCAGGTGGGCCTGCTCGGAGTTGTCGCGACCCTGGTGCTGTCGGCCGGGCTGCTACGCGCCTTGTGGAGAGGAAGATCCTCTGTCGGCAACACCGTCTTCGCCGGGGTCGCCCTGCTTCTGCTCGTGCCCGGAATGGTCACAGGGGCTCCATTGACCTACAAGCCCACGAGTGCTTTGTTCTGGGTGTTCGCAGGTCTTGTCTATGCTGCTAGCGCCGAGTTCGTTCCTGGGGTCTCCCTGAGACAGCGACTCGATTTGGGCGCGTATGTCGAACAACTTGCTCGTCCCGCAGGCTGGAGAGACTCGCAGCTCGATGCGCTCCGCGGTCTGGCAATCGTCCTGGTCGCAATAGGGCACGCAATCGAGATTGCTTACGTCTCTGGCTTCTGGGCAGCGAAGCCGATCGTCTGGAACGGTTTCAGTTTCGAAAGTCATTGGGTGCACGCGCTGATCTACACCTTCCACATGCCGCTGTTCGCTTTCCTTAGCGGATGGGCCGCGAGATTTGACAGGGCAACCGGCTGGAAGGCCGTGAAGAACCGCGCCCTGGGGCTTCTCGTCCCGTACCTGTTCTGGCTCGCTGCATGGAGCGCCCTCGACGCGAATGCGGCGCATTCGGTGTCGGTCGGAATCTCGACGATGGGCACGGCGCTCATCAACCCGTTTGCGCGCAATGGCCTGTGGTTCTTGTATGTGCTGTTCATCTGTCTCGCGGTCTTGATAGGGGTTCGCGCGATTAGCAACACGCGGCGCATGGTGGTCGCGAGCGCCATTCTGGTTGCATGTCTTCAGCTCTTCCCGGTTCCGTGGCAGCCGGAACTCCTCGGGCTGACCCGGGTCGGTCTGCTCTATCCCTTCGTCGTTGGGGGGCTGTTCTTCCCTGACGTGATGGAATGGGTCCGGCTGCGCTGGACATCGATCGCCGCACTTTCCCTCGTGATATTCGCGGCCTGCCTGCCGGTGGTCTGGCCGAACGCGTACAAGGCCGTCTGGTGGGTCGCACTGAGCGATTCCGGCCAACGCCAGGTCCTTGTCTCCCAGTTCGTGTCGGCGTCCCTCGCCTACATCTGCGCCACCGCGGCCATCCTATTTGTTGTGGCGCTGGGGCTGCGCGCGAAGGGGCGATGGCTGGTCGTACCCGGATGGCTCGGCCAGAGATCACTCGGAATCTACGCGGTTCACTTTCGCGTCATGCTCATCGTGTCAGCAACGGGCCTGCTCGCCTTGATACCGAGCATGGATGCTCGAGTGGTCTTGCTGGCGGCCTCCGGGGTGGCGCTCGGCGGCCTCGCGTTTGAGCTTCTGAACAGGACGCCATTTTCTCGGTTTGCGCTCGGCAGGCCGATGCGCGCGAAGGCCAAACGCGCAGAGCTTCCCGTTGAACGCTCCGGCGACTGAGATTGCGTTTGCGGCGTTGGTCGCTCCTGTAACGACCGAGCGGCAGACGTCCTGATGGGGGTGGCCGGATTGGCCATCAGCCGTCGCTGCTACCACTGGTAGACTGTCATGGCTGGCCGTGGCTGGGGCATTCCAGGTAGGCGCTGGGCAGAGTCGACATTTGGAAAGAAGACAAGCTCATGGGCATCGAGAACATTCCCCGCACGATCTGGTGGGGCGAGGACGAGACGACTGGTCGCCCCGTCGTCTACCTGATTGATCAGACGCGCCTGCCGCTTCAAGGTGACGTGCTCGCATGCAACGTGGCCGACGGGGTCTGCCTCGCCATCCAGAGCCTCGCCGTGCGTGGCGCGCCCGCACTCGGCGTTGCCGCAGCGCTCGCCTTGGCGCTCTGGACCGAGAACGAGTCCGACGACATCGAGACCGTCGACGAGTATCTCGCCGCCATCGATGCGGTCGCCGAGAAGGTCTCTTCGGCGAGGCCTACGGCGGTCAACTTGATGTGGGGGGCGCAGCGCATTCGGATGCTCGCGTACGAGAACGCAGACCTGCCACTCACCGAGCTCAAGGCGCTCGTGGTGCAGGAGGCGCTCAATATGCAGGCCGAGGACGAGGATCGCAACCGCAAGATCGGTCGCTTCGGGGCCGACCTGCTGCCGGACGAATGCAGCGTGCTCACGCATTGCAACGCCGGCTCGCTTGCGACCGTGTATTTCGGCACCGCGCTCGGCGTCATCTTCACCGCGCATGAGGACGGCAAGATCAAGCACGTGTGGGTCGATGAGACCCGCCCGATCAACCAGGGCGGCCGCCTGACCGCCTGGGAGCTGCGGCTGGCGGAGATTCCCTCGGCGCTCATCGCCGACAGCATGGCGGCGAGCGTCATGAAGAGCGGCTGGGTCGACGCGGTCATTGTGGGAGCGGACCGCATCTGCGCCAACGGCGACACCGCGAACAAGATCGGCACCTACGGTCTGGCCGTTCTCGCCGCCGAGCACGAGATCCCGTTCTACGTCGCGGCGCCGAGTTCGACCGTCGATCTCACGCTCTCGTCAGGCGATCAGATCCCGATCGAGCAGCGCGACCCAAACGAACTCACCGGTTTCACGGTGGGCGGAACCTTCGAGCCGGACAGCCCCGAGGCGACCACCGCCTTCGACCTGCTCACGAAGAACGGCGACTACGAGGTCCCGCTTGCGCGCGGACACCAGATGACGATCCAGCGCAAAGGCGGCGGCTACAGTTTCGACGCGTGGTTCAGGATGACGCCGCCGGGCATCGACGTGTACAACCCGGCGTTCGACGTGACGCCGGCCTCCTACATCACCGCATTCATCACCGAGAACGGCGTGATCCGCCCGGAGCCTGACTTCGAGACGGCGCTGGCGTTCTCGTGCATGGGGAGCGGCGGCGTGCACGAGCTCGGCATGGGCGTCGAAGCCGCCGAGCTCAAGGCCGAGGAGCACCGGCTCGAGAACCCCGAGCTCGACCGCTAGCTCGAAACAATGACTGCAGCCGCCCTCGCGACGACGATCCTGACCTTCACTGCCATCGTCGGCGTGGGGGCGCTTCTGCGTGTGGGCGGCATTCTTCGCCGAGAAGACGTGCGGCCCATCAACGCGGTCATCATCTACGCCGGACTGCCGGCGTTCATCTTCCGAGCGGTTCATGGCGCGGTGCTGCGTGCCGACCTCTGGGGCGTGGTTGCGATCGCGTGGGTCGTCTTCGGCGTGATGGCGCTGCTCGCCTGGGGGGCCGCGAAGCTGCTGCGGCTGCCGCGTACGCTGGCTGGCGGCTTCATCCTCGCGACTGCGTTTGGCAACACCGGCTACATCGGTTACCCGATCACGCAGGCAGTTCTCGGCGTAAAAGACCTGCCGGAGGCGGTGTTCTTCGACGTGTTCGGGACGGTGGGGGCGCTCGTGCTCGTGGGGCTGCTCATCGCTCAACGGTTCGGCGATAACGACGAGTGCCGTGTGAATCCTTTGCGCGAGCTCGTGACGTTTCCGGCGGTGATCGCCCTTGCGGCGGCCCTGCTTCTGCGCTCCGTGCCCATTCCGGAACTGGTAAGCAACGGGTTAGGGCTGCTTGCGAACATGGTTGCGCCGCTCATCATGTTGTCGGTCGGCCTTTCGCTGCGAGTGCGTAACATCGGGCGCCACGCCGTACCGCTGACGGTGCTCTCCGCGCTGCGGCTTCTTTTGGCGCCGGCGCTCGCGCTCGCTGTGGGCACAGCGCTGCTCGGTCCCGGAACGCCGCTGCGCGTCGCGGTGCTTGAGGCGGGCATGCCGTCGATGATGCTCGCGCTCGTGGTGGGCGAACGGTTCGGGCTCGACACGGACTTCATCGCGTCGGCGATCTTCGTGACGACCGCCGCCTCGGCGCTCGCACTGCCGCTGGTTCAGCTGCTGGCGTTCCGATAGCGGACGTCGCCGACGCGCGAAAGGTGCGCGTATGCGATTCCTCGACGACCTGGCCGAACTCATCTTCCCGACGCGCTGCTCCGGCTGCGAGCTGCCCGGCGCGGTGCTGTGCGACGCATGCCGGGCAGCGCTTCCGCGCATCGATCGAGGTGGGGCGTGCCCGCGGTGTGGGGCACCATTCGGGGTGCTGACGTGCACGGAGTGCTGGAACCGCGAGTGGGCCTTCTCGGCGGCACTCGCGCTTGGCGAGTTCGAGCGGCCGCTCTCGCGCGTGGTCGTGCTCCACAAGGATGCGGGGGAGCGCCGGCTGGCGCTCGTGCTCGGGATGCTCCTGGCCGAGACGGTCGCCGCCGAGTGGCCCGGCTGGGCCGAGACGGTCGCGTTCGTCCCGGCGACGCGGGCCGCGGTGAAGCGGCGTGGCTTCGACCACGGGCGCGCAATCGCCGAGGCGCTCGCTGCCGAACTCGGCGTCGGGCTCTCGGCGACGCTTGGTCGGCGTGACGCGCGCGACCAGCGGTCGCTTGGACGAGTAGCGCGCGCCGCGAACGCGGCCGGGACCTTCACGGCGGCGGGGGAGGTGCGCGGTCGCGTCCTGCTCACCGACGACGTCTTCACGACCGGCGCGACGCTGGATGCGGCCGCTGCGGTCTTGCTCGAATGCGGCGCCGACGAGGTCCGAGTCGCAGCCGTTGCGCGCACGTGGTGAGTGGCGCGTGCAACGGCTGTGTAGTGCGCGTTCGTGTGGGGGGTGCGTGTTAGAATCGTGCACGTTCCCGCCCGGGTCTGTGGTTGCGGACGCGATCATGCGTCTTAGTCCATGGTAGACGCGGCCGAAAGGACCCACGTAAGCCGGCGGTTCGCCGTCGCGCGAGCATGGCGCGTCTTAGGGGTAAGTCGTACCGCCCGATGAAAGCCGCATCCAGCGGCTTCGGGCGAGAGAGCCGGTAGTGAGATAGCATCAAGCGGAAGCTCCAGTATGCGAGTGTGGGGCCAAAGACCAGGTCAGCCGGGCGGGAACACCGACAACCAACAGCGCGGAGGGACGTCATGAGGCGCATGAGACGTGCGAGCACGCTGATCGCGCTGTTCGCGGCGGCGGCGGTCGCGCTGTCAGCGGCCGGATGCGGCGCCCAACCGAAGAAGGCCCAGCTGCAGCCGAAGGTGTCGCCGCCGGCGATCCGTGAAGCCGGGACGCTCAAGGCAGGCGTCGACATCGCCTACCCGCCGTTCGGCGGCACGGACAGCGGGCAACAAGCCGGCATCGACGTCGATGTTGCCGGGGCCCTCGCCGAACGTCTCGGCCTCAAGCTCACCATCGTGCCCGTCAAGGCGTCCGACGCCGCCACGGCGCTTGCCGACGGTTCGGCCGACGTCGTGCTCTCGGTCCCGTTCTCTGACGAGGCGGTCTCCAATGTCTCGCTCGCCGGTTCATACATCTCGGATGCGCCAGGCTTCTTTGTGGCATCGGACGGAACCGCGTCCGCAGCGCCAACACTCACGATCGTGACATTGCCTCCGCCGCCGGCGCAGGTCGGGGTGCAGATGGGCTCGCAGGCCTTTTGGAGGCTCACGGAGGCTCTCGGCGCTCGGGCGGTCAAGCCTTACCCGACGCTACGCGCCGCGCTTGATGCCGTCAGCAGAGGCGGCGCCTCCGTCGCGGCCGGCGACGCTTTGGTCGGGGCGTACATCGCACGCGACTATCCGAACATCCGGTTCGCGGGTCAGATGGAGCCAGCCGTCCTTCTCGGCGTGGCGGTGACACCGGACAACGCCGTACTCGGGGACGCGGTCCGAAGTGCGTTGGACGGACTGGCGGCCGACGGCGTGTTCGACACCATCAGAGTGAAGTGGGCGGGGAATCTCGCCAGGCTCGAGGCTGCCAAGGGTAGCTCGACGACCACAGACACGACTCCATCTGCAGCTCCGTAGCCCGGCAGTTTCTGCATCGTGCGGCGCATGTCATAGCCGTGCATTGCGTGCCCATTTGCATACGATAACGCACTAGATGAATACGCACGGCTCGGCTATTGCACTTGCAGAAACGCTGTAGGATTATGCAGCGTAGGTCAGGGGACGACGCAACTGCCTAGCGTGGCAATGTGTTGCTAGTCGGAAACGACGAGGAGGAACGATGCAGAAGGCTCGTAAGATCAGCGCACTCGTACTGATGCTCGCATTGGTCGCCATGGTTGTGGCGCTCGCGGGTTGCAGCACGAGCACGACGACGTCCACCACCACGAACACGACGGCGTCGAGCACGCCGGCACCTGCCAAACTCAAGCTCGTGAAGGATGGTGTCCTCACCATCGGTTCCGACACGGCGTTCCCGCCGTTCGAGGCGATGAACGGCTCAGTCGCCGAGGGCTTCGACGTTGATATCGCAAACGCCGTCGCCAAGCAGCTGGGCTTGACCGTCGACTTCACCTCTCAGAAGTTCGACACCCTCATCCCGCAGCTTCAGGCAGGCGGCACGTTCGACGCCATCATGTCAGGGATGACGATCACCGCTGATCGCCAGAAGCAGATCCTGTTCTCGAGCCCCTACATCGACTCGAACCAGTCGATCGCGGTTGTGACCGGCAAGTTTGCCAAGGTAGACGGCAACAATGCGTCCGCCGTCAACAAGGAGTTCACCGGCAAGATCATCGGTGTTCAGTCCGGTACGACCGGCGAGCTGTGGGCCAAGGAGAACATCAAGGGCGCCAAGTCGATCACACCGTTCGACGACACCCTCTCAGCCTTCTCGGCGCTCAACGCGGGCAAGGTCGACGGGGTCGTCAACGACCTGCCGGTCTCCGCATACCTCGTGAAGACTTCATACAAGACCGACTCGCTCGTCGCCGAGATTCCCACGGGCGAGCAGTACGGCATCGGTATCGCCCAAGACAACACCGATCTCAAGACCGCGATCGACGACGCGTTTGCTAAGATCAAGGCCTCCGGTGAGTACAACACTATCTACATGAAGTGGTTCGGTGTAGCGGCTCCCAAGTAACTCTGCTGAAGAGACCCCCGGCGCGGTCGTTTACGCCCCGGGGCTGAGCAACGGCGAAGAGAGGCCCTCGGCGAGGAGCCGGGGGCCTCAACCGTCAGTCAGGTGTGATGCATGCGAACGACCATGAGGGACCGCAAACGACTCGCGCGCGTGTCCGTGCTGCTGGGAGTCGTGCTGGCGCTCACGATGCTGCTGCCCTGCGCAGCGTCCGCGATTACGGTCAACCAGTCCAGCACCCGGCCGAACGGTTTTGCTGGCCAGGACACGTACGCGAAGAAGCCGACCCGGCTGACGTGGGAGGCTGGACTCGAGAGCACCGCTCCCGCTATTACGGGCGTCCAGTTGAAACTGCCGTCCGGCACAGATTTGACGCAGGCGCAGGTTGCGGTCATCACACTGGAGGGCCTGACTCGCGCGGGCGTCGAGTCAACCACGACGATCAGCGGCACGACGATCGACGTGACCTTTGCCAAGCCCGTCGAGCCTGGCCGCACCCTGCGAGTGACCGTCGAGCCCCTCATCTTTGCGGCTCAGGCGGGGACATACCAGGTTACTGGCAGCGTCTCGACCTCCGGCGGACCGATCCCGATACCGCCGGCGGACACGCCGCTTGTCATCAAGCCGCTCACGCTGTCCGAGTCGTTGATCTACGGACTCGATCAGCAGAGCTGGGTCACCAAATGGAACACCGTGCGGTTTCTCAATATGTTCTTCAACCCGCAGCTCATCGTAGCGAGCTTCTTCCTTGAGTTCCGAGGCTGGTTACTCTCGATCCTGCTGGTCGCGATCGGTTTCCCGCTCGCCATTCCGGTCGGACTTGGGCTCGCGTTCGCCAAGATGGCGAGGATGTCGCTGATTCGCTGGATCGCGTCCTTCTACGTGAACGTCATTCGTGGCACGCCGCTCTTCCTGCAGATGTACATTGCGTTCTTCGGACTGCCACTCATGGGCATCAGTCCGAACCGCTACCTGCTGGGCGTGGTCGTCTTGGCGCTGAACTCCTCGGCGTACTTGGCTGAGATCTTCCGCGCGGGTATCCAGTCGATCTCAAAGGGGCAGTTCGAGGCGGCCTCGTCGCTCGGCATGAACTACTGGCAGTCCATGCAATACGTGATCATCCCGCAGACCGTGAAGCGCATCCTGCCCACGATGACGTCGGAGTTCATCCTGCTCTACAAGGACACAGCAATGCTGTCTGCAGTCGGCGTCTTCGAGCTTATGCTCTTCTCGAAGAACCTGACAGCGATCTCCGGCAACATCACTCCATACATCGTGGCAGCCGTTTACTACCTGGTCGTCACCACGCCGCTCATCCAGTACGTGCGCACGCTCGAGGAACGGCTAGCAGTCGCCGAAGGCGGTGCAGCTGCGTCGGAGAACAAGAAGAAGAAAGACGACGTGAAGCGGGAGCCGGCTGTGGCCGGTCTCGAGTCGGGCCTGATCGCGTCAAGCACCGAACACGAGTCGAGGTAACCGATGGCCCAAGCGATCGTTCGCATAGAGAAACTCCAGAAGTCCTTCGGTTCGCTCGAGGTGCTCAAAGGTGTCGACCTCGCAGTCCAGAAGGGCGAAGTAGTCGTCATCCTGGGGCCGTCCGGCTCGGGCAAGTCGACGATGCTTCGTTGCATCAACCGGCTGGAGGAACCCAGCGGCGGCAAGATCTTCTTTGAGGACGTCGAGATCACTCACGGTGAGACGAATATCAACGAGATTCGTGAGCGCATAGGGATGGTGTTCCAAAGCTTCAACCTGTTCCCGCATCTCACGGCCATGGGCAACGTCATGCTCGCCCAGCAGCGCGTTCTCAGGCGGTCTAAGGCCGACGCCGAGAAGAACGCCCTGGAGACGCTGAACAAGGTCGGGCTTGGCGACAAGGTCGATTACTATCCGGCGCAGCTCTCCGGCGGCCAGCAGCAACGCGTCGCGATTGCGCGCGCGCTCGCGATGGACCCGCACGTGATGCTGTTTGACGAGGCGACGTCCGCACTCGACCCGGAGCTCGTCCGAGGCGTGCTCGACGTCATGAAGCAGCTCGCAAAGGGCGGCATGACGATGATCGTCGTGACGCACGAGATGGGCTTCGCCCGAGACGTCGCCGACCGAGTGGTCTTTATGGACGAAGGCATCGTTCATGAACAAGGCACGCCTGAAGAGGTCTTCGACCACCCAAAGAGCGAGCGCACGAAAGACTTCCTGGGCCACATCTCGTAAGGCCCCACTTCGCCAGCACGCCCGATACCCCTTCTCGCGTCTGCTGGACGCGGCGAGGGGTATCTTCTCTATACGGAACGGAACGCAAGGGAGGCCTACACATGCAAGTCAAAGTTGCCGCAAGGCACATGACCATCACGGATCCCACTCGCACGTATGCAGAGGAGAAGTTCGGCAAGCTCGCCAAGGTTTACGACGGAGAGCCCGTTATCGCGGAAGTTGTGCTCGACGTCAGAAAGAATCGCTCGACCCCGGATCGATTCATCGCCGAAGTCACCGTCAACATGAAGGGCCACATCGTACGGGCCGAGGAGACCTCCAGCGACATGCACGCCGCAATCGATCTGGCCGCCGAGAAGGCCGAGCGTCAGATGCGCAAGTACAAGACACGCGTCATCGACCGCCGAAATCACGGCGTCTCCGCTACGAAAACGGCACCCGGCGATCTCGAACTCCACGAGGTCGAGCCACCGGCGGAGGTAGTGCGCGTCAAGACCGTAGACGCCAAGCCGATGACGGACGAGGAAGCGATCCTGCAGCTTGAACTGCTCGGGCATGACTTCTTCGTGTTTCGGCACGCAGATTCGGACTCGCTCAACGTGCTGTATCGGCGCCACGACGGAGACTACGGTCTCATTCAGCCTCGCGCATAGCGCCGAAGCATCCTACTCAAGTACCAAATCAGCGGGGCGCCCTCGGGCGCCTCGTTCAGTTTGGTTGACATTACCTCTTCGCCGTACGACAGTTGGGAGCGTATTGTGCGTGCGGGCGCACTTGGTCGAGTCGATTCGTAGCAGAAGTCGTAGTCGTAGCAGGGAGCTCCCAGGTGGATCAGAGCGTATCCCGCGTCAAAGTCGAGGATATCGAGGCCGCCCTCTCCGAAGTGGGAGAGATTCAAGCGGCGCGTATTGTCGCTGCCCCTGACGGCAGCATCGCCGAGATTCATGTACTCGCCCTTCCCACGAAAGCGCCGAAGCAACTCGTCCGAGACATCGAGTCGACGCTTATGGCGCGCTTCGGGATTCCCGTTGATCACAAGAAGATCTCTATCGCGCTGCTTGGCGGCGATTCAATCAAGAACCAGGAGCCGGCGCAGGAGCGATCGACCAACATGCGGCCGCGCATCGTTTCGATTAACGCGACCGTCAGCGGCGTCCTCGCGTCCGCAGCTGTGGCACTGGAGATCGGCGGTGAGGAGTACGTGGGCAGCTCTAGCGGCCCGGCGAGTCAGACGGGCAGGACGCGGCTCGTCGCCTTGGCGACGCTCGATGCGGTCAGCCAGCACAACGCGGCCGCAGTCTCCTTCGCTCTCGAAGACATCAGCATCGTGCAGCTGGGCCGCGAGCGCGTCGCCGTGTCGTGCATCGCGCTCGTAAGCGGCTTCGGCGAGCAGTGCTTCTCCGGTTCGGCCCTCGTACGCCAGAACGATCACGACTCGATAGTCCGAGCAACGCTCGATGCGATCAACCGTCGCATGGGCTTCCTGACAACCGCATAACCCACAAGTTTGGACCGGCGCCGTGAACCACAGCACGAACACTGTCAGCACTAACATGAGCGGAGCGGACAGCGTTCTTCCATCGCTAGCGGGATGGGAGGAGACCACACCAGTTTCACTAAGGGGGTCTTCTCACCATGAAGCGTATGATGCTGGTTCTCGCAGCCCTCGCCGCCGTTGTTCTTTCCGGTGGCGCCTACTTCCGTCTTTAGATTCTGAACGGAGCCGGGCCAAGACAGGTGGAGGGCGGGTGACGCGAGATGGATGAGAGCGCTCGCGCCTCCCGCCCCTTCCTCTTGTACCTGTTTGTCGTTGGAGGAGCCGCGTTTGTGGTCGGCGCGTATGCGTGGGGAGTTCAGCCATTGCGGCTTTCGCCGCAGTTTGTTCTGCTCGCGATTGCTGTGATTCTTTCCGAGAACTACGCTTTCTCTATTGAGCCGTATAGTGTCTCATTCTCGTTTCCGCTCTCTATGGCGGGGACGGTTCTCGCTGGGCCGGCAGCCGGGTGCGTCATCGCAACTCTCTCCGCAACCAACCTCCGTGAGATCAGGGAGAAGAAGCCGATCACTTCGATTGGATTCAACCTTGCCCAACTTGTGCTTAGCACCGCCGTCGCTGCATTGACATACGCAAGCCTCGGAGGCCGCTTCCTTCAGACGGCCGACGGCGCATTTCATAGCTGGGTGTCTGCTGACTTCCCACGGACTCTGCTTCCGATGGCCGGCGCTGCGGTAATTTGTGTAGCCGCAAACATGCTTTTGACGGCCGGGGGGGTGGCATTACTCACTCGCAGCTCGATTAGATCCACATCGGGCACCATGGTTGCTCTTCTGCCCACTCAGCTTGCATTAGCCTTCGTCGGGTACCTTATCGCGGAAACGTTGGCAATCAGTGCCCTCGCACTTCCCTTGTTTGTGGCTCCTCTCGTTGTGGCACGCCAGCTCTATATGCGTTATGCGGGGCTCAAGACGGCATTTGTGGACACTGTCCGATCACTCGTCGGGGCGCTGGAAGCGAAAGACCCATACACCCGCGGCCACTCAGAGCGAGTCTCCGAGTATGCGGCCATTCTGGGGGGAGCACTTGGCTTGAGCCAAAGGGAGATTGAGAGACTCCAATACGCAGCTTTGTTGCATGACATGGGCAAGCTTTCGGTATCGAACTCGATTCTGATGAAACCCGGTCGCCTTTCAAGCGATGAGATGGCTTTGATCAAACAACATCCCGGTCGTGGCGGAGAGATGATTGGGCGCGTACCCCCTCTCCGAGACTTGGTTGACGCGGTCGCTCAGCACCATGAATGGTATGACGGCTCTGGCTACCCGAGTGGGATCCCGGGTTCGGAGACTAGCATCGCCGCCCGAATCCTTGGCGTGGCCGACAGCTTTGACGCTATGACGACGACGCGCGCCTACCGTCCCGCTTTGTCGCGACCAGATGCCATCGCTGAGCTCATAAGGGGCGCCGGAACGCAATTCGATCCGGAAGTTGTTCGGGTATTCATCGACGTCAGGGTTGGTCTACCGAATGCAGAAGAAGCCGTGTGCGCAGTCGCACCACGCGGTTCAATGGCAGAATCACAACCGGCGAGTTTGGGGGGCTAGAGTCGGATGTCGGCACAGACGTTCCTCACATCGATGAGCCTACCTTCTCCCCTCGACTTCACCCTGCTGGGGTCATTTTGGCTGCTCATGGCCGCCATGCTTCTCGATCTCTTTGACATTACATTGCCTCGCGGAGACAGTGTCGGCGTGGCTGGTGCGCTCGCTGGTGCCGCCATCGTTGTTGTAGGTCCCACCCGAGCAATTGCCATCGCGCTCGTGTCCGCAGGTGCGGCGCACGCCATGCGTCGCGGTGTGGAGTCACCGGCGCGCTTGGTCACGGTACTCGTCTCTCGCGGCGTCGCTCTCGCATGCGCAGCGGGTGTGTTGATAGCTCTACCGTCGAGTTCGCCTCGATTGCTGTCCTTCACGGTTGTGCCAGGGGTCTTCCTTGTCGCGGAGCTGATGTCGGCCCAACTGATTGTTGCGGGGCTCAAGCAGCGGCCATTTGCGAGGTTGATTCCTGGGAACCTGAGGGCTCAAGGCCCGGCGATTGCCGCACAGTGGTCCGCGGCCGTATTGCTTCTCATCACTTACGCCGAAATGCGCTCGTGGAGTCTCATCCCCGTCGTCGCGCTGCTTCTTCTGATGCGGCAGTCGTACGCCCTCTTTCTCGACATTCGGGAGACGTATCGCGCTACTGTCGAGGTTCTTGTCGAGGCGGCGGAAAGCCAAGATGTCAGACGCGCTGGCCACGCAGAGCGAACTGCGATCACCGCACGCTCAATAGCCATGCATATCGGTTTGGCTGCTCCCGCCGTTGAACGAATCAGTTATGCGGCGCTGCTGCACGACTTAGCTGAGCTGTCTGAGGTCGCTGCAACTGAGGGTATGGCCCCTTCTCGCCCCGTGCGATCGGCCGACATTGTTGGCGGTGTCGAATTCTTCAGAAGTGTCGAGCCAATCTTGCGGGTGTGTGATGGCGACGCCGATGGAGCGACCGTTGGGGGTCAGGTGGCGCTTGCGGCAATGATTGTTGCACTTGCAAGCGACATTGACTGCGAATCGTCTGCGATGGTGCGTGCTTCCCATCACGGGAGCACGATGGAGCGAGTGGCTCCGTGGGTGCCGGCTTCCTTAAAGGCACGAGCGGCCGGGGCGGCAATCGAACTCGGGTACTCGATTCCTGCGGTGAGCTAATGCCGGCGCTTCTCGCAATAGTTCTTGGCTGCGGCCTGGGGAAGTTGGCCGGAGGTTCGATGAGGAATCTCGGCCGGCTTCGGCTCAAGCACGAGTGGATCATCCTCGCGATGTTCGTCGCGCAGGGCCTCGCCCGCGGCAGAGTGGCAGGCTTTCAGGCTACTTCTGTTGGAATCATAGTGTGGGTCGTCGCCTCGGTGCTCCTGATGAGCGTGTTGTTGCCTGAGTGGCAAAGATCCGGCGCCTCGCTCGCGTGGACAGGTGTCGGGCTGAACCTCATTGCGGTCCTTGTGAACAACGGCATGCCGGTGGTCGTTCCTCCGAATGTTGGATCGATTGCAGCATCCGCCTCCATTCTGCGTTCGCTCGGGTTCTACCAAGCGGTGGATCGGTTCACTCTGGGGGCCGCTTGGGGAGACATTTTGGTCGCTCGATTCGGAGGCGCCGCACTTGCGCTCAGTGCGGGCGACCTGCTGTTGGTAATTGGGGTCGTAACCATCATTGTAGGAGCATGTTTGGAAGTGGGCGATCTGCCAGAAGGCGAGAGGTCGTCCGCTATGGAGCATTCAGGTGCAGACGCGAGCTGCTGAACCGAATGCGGAGTATTGCATCAACGTCTTCCGTGATATATAGATAGCTACATAATCCAAGTCTCAAAACGGCACCCCCCGCCATGGATCTCGGAGGCAAGCATGAGCTCTTTGCTTGGCGCTTGGGGTGTGCCCGATTTCGGCGCAGTTCTCATCAGACCTCGAATCATCGAGTTGCTCGCTCAGCGGGGCACGAGCCCGGTGGTTCTCCATGGAGCAGCGGGATGCGGCAAATCGATTGCCGCCGCCCACTACGCTTGCCACAAGAGCAAGGTAATCGTGTGGGTTGATGCCTGCGGTGAGTTCCTAAGTGCCGAGCGTGTCGCTGTGGCTGCGACTCGGGCGCTCGAGACGGGCAATCCATGCGCACCGAGAGCCTGCGAAAGCGACGCGGCGTTCGAGGATCTTGTCGATCAGCTCCTTGTCGTTGCAAGACGATGCTCTGGCGGCGCGGGAATCTGCGTCGTGGTTGATGACCAGGGTCCGTCGCCAGACGGGTCGACGGCGCGTTCTCTCGGGAGGCTGGCACAGCTCATGAGGGCGTGCTCGTCACAGCTCTTGGTAACTACGAGGAGCGTCTCAGGATGGCCCGCCGAGGTGATTTGTCGCTGGGAGCAATTGGGCGAGCGCGAACTCGCGCTCGACTCTGCCGAAGCGGAGAGTCTCCTTGAAGAAGCGGGATATGCAGGTCTCACAGGTCAGGCAGATGCGCTCCGGGAATCCTGCGGTGGGCACCCGGCGCTCTTCGCGGTCCTCGCGAGCCAGGCGGTCAGTTTCGGCGTAGATGCGACAGTCGCAAGAACCGCATCCTTGGACGCTTGGCTCGAGCGTCTGATTGTCGACCAGATGTCACCTCCGAGCCGAGCCGCTCTCATTCTAGCCAGTCTGATCAAGGCGGGCGATGAACGAGATCTCGCAGCCCTGGGGGTCCAGGATGTGAAGCTGGTCTTGGATGAAATCGGCCGTGTTCTGCCGTTGGTGAGGTGTTCGACTACACCGAGCGGGTTTAGCGCTTTTCGCACCCATGACCTGGTCGACAGCTTCATTCTCGACAAACGGGAAGTTCTTGGGGTCAGAGCGTCGGATGAGGCCCTCGCTGTTGCGGTGCAGATCCTCTCCTCGAGACGTGAGTACGTTAGGGCGTCAACTCTGGTCCTGAGGTACCCACACGAGCTAGACTCCGCAGGATGGATTGAGTCCCACGGCAACGAGGCTCTCTCTGCTGGTATCTACGTGCAGCTGCGCATGTTACTTGATACGGTTCCCGTTCACCGGCTCGTCGGCAGCCCGAGCATCTTGCTTCTTTGGGCGGGACTCTGCAACGAGACGGGTGAGTTCGAAGAGGCGTTGGCAAAGTGCAACGCTGCCCGAACTATTGCTGAGCATGAGGGCGACATTGACTTGGCATCCAGCGCAGCCTCGCTAGCTCTTCGATCGCTATGCCGATGTCATCGACTGGATGAAGTGGAGGCCCTGTCGAAGGAGCTGCTCTCAAGTCCGCTCGTCAATTCTCAGCCGGGCTTACATGCTGAAGCTCTCGTGTGTCTGGCCCGGGCTCAACTCGTCCGCGGCGACAGCCCGGCTGGTGCGATAGAGATTCTAGATGAGGCGAGCCGGGTTGCGGAGGCGATTCCTGCGGAGTCGCACACACGACATACGCTGACGTTCTTGTCCGCTTTTGCAAGAGTAATGGGGGAGGGTGACTGGATGTCGGCCGCCCAGCGACTCTCCGCTGGTATCTCCGCACCGGCGCAGCTAATCAGTTCTGCTGTGATGGCTAGAGGAAACCTGGGTCTTATGCTTGTCCAGATTGGTCGGCTCGGGCGGGCAAGACAAATGCTCCAAAGGGCCCTTCAGGATGCTGAGTCGTACGGCCTAGACGTCTACACCGCAGCGTACCTACCCATGCTCGGGACCCTCAATGTTGCTTCGGGTGCGGTTCAAGAAGGCATTGAGATGATGGAGCGGGGCATCACACTTTCGGAACGCTTGGGCGAAGAAGCTGAAGCGCAACCAGATCGAGTGTTCCTCGCCACGGCTCTTCTTGCATCCGGTCGTCCGGACGAGTCCCTCGCTCAGGCGGAATGCGCGTTCGAGCGGCTTTCCGTCGCCGACAACATGGGCTTCCGACGTCTTGCCGCGCTGGAGGTAGCGGCTTCGCTCCTCGCACTCGGGGATGTTGCGGCCGCCAGGACTTGGACAGAATCGATCGCTTCAGAAGGTCGACCACCAAACAACTACGATCGTGTTCGTGCAGACATGATTCTCGCGGAAGCGGACCGCCGAGACGGCCGGCTCAACGCTGCCGTAAAGCGACTCGCAGCCCACAAGGAGTACATCCGCTCGGAGAATCCGAATTGGCAGATCGCGATGTACTGCCGCGCGTTTCCCGAGATGCTTGGGTTGTTGGCACTTGCGGTCGGCCCGGCCTCTCTACCTGCCCATATGCTGCGGATGATTATGCCGGAGCAAGCTGAGGTCGCGCTCGTGCGAACCAAGAGTTTCGTTGACGACAAGACGTGGCGCAGGCTCGGAGCCGTTCTGCTCGGCGCCGATGAACTCGCCCACTTCATCGCACGCGACGGTCTGCCTCTGTGTCACGTTCGGATGTTCGGCGGCTTGGAGGTCAACATCGGGACTCGCTCGGTGCGCGAGCGTGACTGGAAGAAGCGCAAGGCTCGGCTGCTCTTCGCGATGCTCATGATGAGGCGAGGTCAAGACGTCGCGCGCGAGCAGATATTCGAGCACCTTTGGCCGGAGATGGACGAGCCGAGGGCGAAGAGCAACCTCTATGTGATCTGGAGCGCGATGAAGTCCGTCCTTGTCGGCGAGAAGGCCGAGAAAGGCGCCAAGTGCCCGTATGTGGAGAGCGTTGGAGGCGTGTGCCGATCGGTTCGCGAGAACGTTCGCACCGACGTGGACGCGTTGGAGGCAGCCTGCGCGCGGGCGCGCGAGGCCGAATCAACCGGCGCGACGGTCGAGGCGCTCAAGGCGTATCGGCTGATCTCGGACATCTACCGCGGGGACCTGCTGCCGGGTGATTGCTACGACGACTGGTTCATCAACTTGCGCGAGCACTACCGCTCCGAGTTCATCCACGCGATGCTGCGCGCGACCGAGATACTTCTCGATGCCAACGATCCACACACCGCTCTGATCTTCGTCCGCAGGGCGATCCAATTCGACCAGTTCCGAGAAGATCTCTACCAAGCGGCCCTGCGGTGCCAGATCGCAGCCGGTCAGCGCTCCTCGGCAATCGACACATATATGCAATGCCGAGACAAGCTGTGCGATGAGCTCGGGCTCGATCCGTCCGCCGAGATGCGGGCGCTCTACGACGAGATCCTCGCAATGGAGGAGCGACCTCGACACGTCGACTTCGATCCGCTGTCGGACTGAGCGACCTTCGTCAGCCACCGCTCCGAACTCACATCCGTTCGGGCGGTAAGGAACCGGTTAGGAACTGGTAAGGTGCGCCCGGTACGATCGACACAGATCGCATGCCGTAAGGCGAATGCGAATCTGCACGAGGCCGTTGGGCTCCCTGGTCAACAGGGCGTTGCGAGCGGTGGCGCGGCTCATCATCTGGTGAGGAGCGGATACTCCTGGGGGGCATCGGAAGCGAGTCGAATCGTCATCGGCCGGGCCCGACGGGCCTCGTGCGCGACGAGCGGAGCGTGGGGAAGTAAGTTACAAGCAGGCGCGGCCGGGCGGGCCTCTCAACGGCGGGCCGCCTGCCGTTCCTGACGGCTCCCTGTGCTAGAATCGGGGCTGTTTTCACCACGAGAATCCCACCGTCGAAGGTGTAGCACGCCATGGCGAACTTCCTTCAGAAGCTCCTCACTATCGGTGAGGGCAAACAGGTCCGCGTCTACGAGGGCCGAGTTACCCGCATCAACGAACTCGAGCCCGGAATCAAAGCGTTGTCTGACTCTGAGCTCGCTCGCAAGACCGTCGAATTCCGCGAGCGTCTCGAGCAAGGCGAGCCCCTGCCCGACCTCCAGATGGAGGCGTTCGCCGTCGCGCGTGAGGCTGGCGTTCGCGCGCTGGGCATGCGTCATTTCGACGTGCAGCTCATCGGCGGCATGGTCTTGAACGACGGCCAGATCGCCGAGATGAAGACCGGCGAAGGCAAGACGCTCGTCTCCACGCTTGCGGGCTACCTGAATGCGTTGCCCGGCGGAGGCGTGCATGTCGTCACCGTCAACGACTATCTCGCCAAGCGCGACAGCGAGTGGATGGGTCGTATCTACCGGTTCCTCGGCATGGATGTGGGCTGGATCCAGTCGGCGATGGATCCGGCGCAGCGCATCCCGTCCTACCAGGCAGACATCACCTACGGAACGAACGCTGAGTTCGGCTTCGACTACCTCCGGGACAACATGGTGACCAGTTCCGAAGACCGCGTGCAGCGAGGCCACCACTTTGCGATCGTCGACGAGGTCGACTCAATCCTCATCGACGAGGCCAGAACGCCGCTCATCATCTCCGGTGCAGGCACCAAGTCCACGGACGCGTACAAACAGTTCGCGAAGGTCATCCCGCGTCTGCGCATCGACACGGACTACGAACTCGACGAGGCGAAGCGCACGATCGCTACTACCGAAGACGGCCTTCGCAGGGTCGAGGAGAGCCTCGGCATCGACAACATCTACGGCGACCCGTCTGGCCAGCTCGTCAACCACCTCCAGCAGGCGTTGCGCGCGCAGTTCCTCTTCAAGCGCGACGTCGACTACGTCGTTAAGGACGGCGAAGTCCTCATCGTCGACGAGTTCACCGGCCGTCTCATGTACGGCAGGCGCTACTCGGAGGGTCTACACCAGGCGCTCGAGGCCAAGGAGCGCGTGCATGTGCGCGAGGAGAACCAGACGCTTGCGACGATCACGCTGCAGAACTACTTCCGTCTCTACGAGAAGCTCTCGGGCATGACCGGTACGGCCATCACCGAAGACGCCGAGTTCCGCGACATCTACAAGCTGCCGGTGACGATGGTCCCCACGAACCGCTCCATGGTCCGAGACGACCGCAACGACCTCATCTACCGCACGGTCGACGCGAAGTTCAGCGCCGTCGCTGACGAAATCTCCGCGCGCAACAAGAACGGGCAGCCGTGTCTTGTCGGCACGATCTCGATCGAGAACTCCGAGAAGCTCGCGCGCCTTTTGAGCAAGCGCGGCATCAAGCACAATGTGCTCAACGCGAAGTTCCACGAGAAGGAAGCGCACATCGTCGCGCAGGCGGGCCGCGCCCGCGCGGTGACGATCGCGACCAACATGGCCGGCCGCGGTACCGACATCATCCTCGGCGGTAACCCCGATTTCTTGTGGGAAGACATCCTGCGACAGCGCGGGATCGATCCCGAGGAGGCCACCGAGGAGCAGCAGGCCGACGCGCTCGCCGAAGCCAAACGCATCTGCGCCGCCGAGCACGTCGACGTGGTCGAGGCCGGCGGCCTCGTCATCCTCGGCACCGAGCGTCACGAGTCGCGGCGAATCGACAACCAGCTCCGCGGTCGCGCGGGCCGCCAGGGCGATCCCGGCGTCTCGCAGTTCTACCTCTCGCTCGAAGACGACCTCATGCGACTGTTCGGCGGCGACCGGATGGACCGCATCAGCGACATGATGCAGCGCACGCAGGTGCCCGACGATATGCCTATCCAGGCAGGCCTCGTGAGCAAGGCGATCGAGGGAGCGCAGCGTCAGGTCGAGTCGATGAACTTCGCTGCTCGAAAGCATGTCCTCGAGTACGACGACGTCATGAACAAGCAGCGCGAGGTGATCTACCAGGAGCGCAACCGGATTCTTGACGGCAAGTCGATCCACGACCGCATCGAAGAGATGATGTCGGAGACGATCCTCGCCGCAGCTCTAGAGTTCTGCCCCGAACGCACCTACGCCGAGGAGTGGGGCTGGGAGAGCGTGACCGCGTTCTACCGCGAGCTGACAGGTATCGACGGCTACGCCGCGACGCTGCGCGGCGAGGTGGAGAGCCCGCATGAGCTCGCGGACAAACTCACGACCCGTGCGCTCGAGGCGTACACCGCCAAGGGCGAGGAGGTCGGCGTCGAGTCGCTCGAGGAGCTCGAGCGCATGGTGATGCTGCGCGTCATCGACACACGCTGGATGGATCATCTGCAGGAGATGGACTACCTCAAGGACGGCATCGGCCTACGCTCGGTGGGGCAGCGCGATCCCCTCGTCGAGTACAAGACCGACGCCTACGAGATGTTCACCGCACTTGTCGGCAGCATCAACGAGGACTTCCTGCGAACGCTCATGCACATCGAGGTCGTGTTCGAGCCGCAGAAGCCCGAGGCCGTGACGCTGGCCGGCGCGAACTACTCGGCGCCCACGGAGTCCTCGATCTTCGGCGGGGCGACCGCTGCTGCCGACGCGTTCGGCATCGGTGGACCGTCGCCGGATCAGATCTCGGCCGCCGCAGCCGCAGCTGGTGGTGGGAAGGCAGCGCAGGTCGTCCGCGACAAGGAAGACCCGTGGGCCAACGTCGGGCGCAACGACCCGTGCCCGTGCGGCAGCGGCAAGAAGTACAAGAAGTGCCACGGGGCGCAGGCTTAAGCGCGATGGCCGAGAACCGCATGCAAGAGATAACCGCGCTGCGCGGACGCGTTGCGCACATGGCCGAGTACCTGCACGTCGATGCGCGCCGCGTGGAGCTCGCCAAGCTCGAGCAAAACGCCGCCCAACCCGACTTCTGGGATGACTCCTCGGGTGCGCAGGCGACGATGACCCAGCTCTCAGGCATCCGAGACGAGATTGCGGCCTACGAGGAGATCGTCGAAGCGATCGACGACGCCGAGGCCGCAAACGAGCTCGCCGTCTCCGAAGACGACGCGGAACTCGCCGGCGAGGTCTCCTCGGCGCTGGTGCATGCCGGCAAGCTGGTAGACGTGCTTGAGGTGAGCTCGTGGTTCAACGGCGAGTTCGACCATGGCGACGCGATCGTCACCATCACTCCCGGCCAGGGCGGGCTTGAAGCTCAGGACTGGGCCGAGATGCTCCTCAAGATGATCACGAAGTACTGCGAGAGCAAGAAGTGGAAGGTAGAGGTCAACGAGCTGACCCCAGGCGTCGAGCTCGGCATCGATCGCGCGACATTCACCGTCCACGGCCGGAACGCCTACGGCATGCTCCTTTCCGAGATGGGCGTGCACCGCCTCGTCCGCATCAGCCCCACCGACGAGAAGAAGCGCCGGCAGACCACGTTCGCAGGCGTTGAGGTCCTGCCGGTGCTCCCCGACGACGTCGAACTCGACATCCGTGACGAGGACCTGCGCATCGACGTCTACCGGTCGAGCGGCCCTGGCGGCCAGAGCGTGAACACGACCGACTCGGCGGTGCGCATCACGCACCTTCCCAGCGGGCTCGTTGTCACCTGCCAGAACGAGAAATCGCAGCACAAGAACAAAGAGGCTGCGATGAAGATCCTGCGTGCCCGGCTCTACGAGATCGAGAAGGCCAAGCGCAACGCCGAAATCGATGAGCTGCGCGGACCGAAGCGCGACATCTCGTTCGGTAGTCAGATCCGCAGCTACGTGCTTTACCCGTACCAGATGGTGAAGGATCTGCGCAGCGGCGTTGAGACCGGCAACGTGACCGCTGTTCTCGGCGGGGATCTCGATGCGTTCGTGCTCGGATACCATCGCTGGCGGGTAAAGGGCGAAGGCGTGGTCGACGACAGTGTTGCGGCCACCATCAAGGCAGGGGAGTAGCGCGATGCGACTGCTCGCAGACCTCCATACCCACACCATCGCCTCGGGGCATGCGTTCTCGACGCTCACCGAGAACGCGCAGGTCGCACGTGCTCGCGGCCTCGAGCTCATCGCGATTACCGACCATGGGCCGACGGTACCCCAAGGCGCGCACGAGTGGTACTTCTGGAACATCAAGATCATCCCGAGCGTGCTCGACGGCGTTCGACTGCTGAAAGGCTGCGAGGCGAACATCGCGCTCGATTCGGAGAACGGTCTCGACCTGCCCGACCAGATCCTGGGCTGGCTCGACTTCGTGGCTGTCGGCTTCCACCCGACCACCGGCTTCGACACGCCCGACCGCGTCCGCAACACCGAGGCGCTCGTGCGCGTGATGGCCCATCCGCTCGTCGACCAGATCACGCATCCCGGTAACGAAGCCGAGTTCCCGCTCGACCTCGACGCCATCGTCGAAGCAGCGGTGCGCCACAACGTCATCCTCGAGCTCAACGCCCACAGCTTCGACCCCACCAGCTCGCGCGCGGGCTCGGGCAAGCGTGAGCGCGAGTTCGCGGAGGCCGCGCTGGCCGCCGGTGCGCCGCTCTCGATCGGCTCGGACGCCCACTACGCACTCTACGTGGGCCGCTTCGAAGCCGCCCTCGCGATCGCCGAGGAGATCGGACTGACCGAGGAGCGCGTGGTGAACCGCAGCGCCGAGTCTGTGCTCGCGCATCTTCTCGGAAAGCGCGAGCGGCCTCGACTCGATGTGGGCGGCGTCTGGCAGTGGCCCGCACCGCTGCACGGTGTGGCGCCGCTGGAGCCGGTACCCGGTTCCGAAGCCGACGTTGCAGGCGAGGGTCGCTGGTGGTAGTCGAGCGCGTGCTCAAGAGCCGCCGCGTGCGCGACTACGCGCTCATGAGCCTCGGGCTCGTGATGACCGCGTGGTCGCTCGACGTCTTCCTCATCCCTAACCGGATCGCAGCCGGCGGCGTGTCCGGTCTTTCGACCGTCATCCACTACTGGGCGCTCTCCCATTTCCGCGTCGATCTTCCAGTCGGCGTCCAGATGCTCGTGTTCAACGGCATCCTGCTAATCATCGCGTGGCGATTGCGCGGAGTCGGTTATCTCGCGAAGACCGTCTTCGGGGCCGTGGCGCTATCTCTGCTCGTCGACGCGTTCGCGCCGTTCGTTCCACGTCTGGCCGGCGACGACCTGCTGCTCGCGGCGCTTTACGGCGGTGCGATCACGGGCATTGGCATGGGCTTCGTGTTCAAGGCGGGCGGCAACACGGGCGGCACCGACATCGTGGCGCAGCTCCTCTCTCGGCGATTTCCGTTCGGCGTGGGACAGATCATGCTCGTCGTGGATGCGGCCGTGACCATGCTCGCAGTAGTCGAGTTCGGGCCGCGGCTTGCGATGTACGGCGTCGTCGCCATCTTCGTCGCGACCGCCGCCATCGACCTCGTGCTCGAAGGTGTGAGCGTCGAGAAAGCGATCTGGATCATCAGCGACGAGGCCGACCGCATCGGCGCATCGATCAACGCAGAGCTGGGTCGTGGCGCGACGCGGATCGAAGCACGCGGCGTCTACACCGGCGAGAAGCGCGGAACGCTGATGGTCGTGCTGGCGCGCAACGAACTCGACGACCTCAAGGCTATCGTCGCCGCGATCGATCCGACCGCGCTCGTGATCATCAGCAACGTCCACGAAGCCATCGGTGAGGGCTTCAAGGAAATGGCTGGCTAGCGTCCCACTCAGCACCGCCCACCGCGCCCACAATGCCACTGACCCCGTGCTTGGTGCCTCCCGCGGCAGCAACGTTCCGCCGCCACACCCTCGACGCGCAGACTGACGCTCACATTCTCGGATTAACGACTGAGGAGGAAGAGCGATGCCTGACGCTACATCCATCAGCGATCCCACCGAACGCTACCGTGCCGGCGTGCTCAAGTACGTGCAGATGGGCTACTGGGACCCTGACTACGAGATCAAGCCGACCGACGTGCTCGCGTGCTTCCGTGTGACGCCGCAGGAAGGCGTCGACTGGATCGAGGCGGCAGCCGCTGTGGCCGGCGAGTCGTCGACCGCCACTTGGACGGTCGTGTGGACCGACCGCCTCACCGCCGCCGAACATTACCGCGCCAAGGCGTACCGGATCGACCCGGTTCCCGGCCGAGAAGACCAGTTCTTCGCCTACATCGCCTACGACATCGAGCTGTTCGAGCCCGGCTCGATCGCCAACATCACGGCATCGATCATCGGCAACGTGTTCGGGTTCAAGCCGGTCAGGGCGCTGCGCCTTGAGGACATGCACTTCCCGGCGGCGCTCGTGACGACGTTTCCCGGCCCGCCGAACGGCATCGTCGTCGAGCGCGAGCGCCTCGACAAGTTCGGCCGCCCGCTGCTGGGCGCGACGATCAAGCCGAAGCTGGGGCTGTCCGGCAAGAACTACGGCCGCGTCGTCTATGAGGCGCTTCGCGGAGGCCTGGACTTCACCAAGGACGACGAGAACATCAACAGCCAGTTCTTCATGCACTGGCGCGACCGCTTCCTTTACGGCATGGAAGGCGTGAACCGCGCGCAGGCGGCAAGCGGCGAGGTCAAGGGTCACTACCTCAACATCACCGCCGCCACGATGGAGGACATGTACGAACGCGCCGAGTTCGCCAAGGAGCTGGGCTCAAACATCATCATGCTCGACCTCGTCATCGGCTGGACCGCGATCCAGTCGATGAGCAAGTGGGCGAAGCGCAACGACATGCTCGTGCACATGCACCGGGCCGGGCACTCGACGTACACGCGCCAGAAGGACCACGGCGTCAGCTTTCGCGTGATCTGCAAGTGGCTGCGCCTCGCGGGTGTCGACCACCTGCACGCCGGGACGGTTGTGGGCAAGCTCGAGGGCGACAAGAACTCGGTGCTGGGCTTCTACGACGTGCTTCGCGAGAGCAAGAACGCCGTGAACATGGAGCACGGCCTGTTCTTCGAGCAGGACTGGGTCGGGCTGCGCAAGGTCATGCCGGTCGCGTCCGGCGGCATTCACGCCGGCCAGATGCACCAGCTACTCGATCTGTTCGGCGATGACGTGGTGCTGCAGTTCGGCGGCGGCACGATCGGCCACCCAGAAGGCGTGGCGGCCGGTGCGACTGCGAACCGCGTGGCGCTTGAGGCGATGGTGAAGGCGCGCAACGAAGGCAAGAACATCCTCGCCGACGGCCCTGGCATCCTGAAGAAGGCCGCCGAAGGCTGCAAGCCGCTGCGCGCTGCGCTCGACACCTGGGGCGAAGTCACCTTCGACTACGCCAGCACCGACACGCTCGACACCGTCCCCACCGCGACGTCCATCTAGAGGAGGCAGACTATGCGCATCACTCAGGGAGCGTTCTCTTTCCTGCCCGACCTGACCGACGACGAGATCCGCGCGCAGCTCGAGTACTGCCTCGACAACAAGTGGGCGGTCTCGGTCGAGCACACCGACGACCCGCACCCTCGCAACACGTACTGGGAGATGTGGGGCCAGCCGATGTTCGACCTGCACGACGCGGCCGGCATCATGGGCGAGCTCGCGGAATGCCGAGAGGCCCACGGCAACGAGTACATTCGCGTCACCGCCTTCGATTCCACCCATGGTGTCGAATCCGTCGCGCTCTCATTCATCGTCAACCGACCCGCCGAGGAGCCCGGCTTCCGCTTGGACCGTGAAGAGGGTCCCGGCCGCACGCAGCGCTACTCGATGGTTTCCTACGCGGTCGACCGCAATCCCGCGGGCGAGCGCTACCCGACCTGACCGCATCGACCAGTGAGCGGAGGCGGCAGTCATGAGCGAGCACACGGATACGAGCGCGACACCCGCACCTGATGCGCGCGTCGACCCGGTCGGGAGCGCCAGCGAGCCGGTCACGATCGACCTCGAGCGCGAGTACGCCGACGCGGGCATCGCCGAGATCCTCGACTCGCTCGACTCAGACCTCGTCGGCCTCGAGCCGGTGAAGCGCAACGTGCGCCAGATTGCCGCGCTGCTGCTCGTAGAGCGCGTGCGGGAGCGCATGGGCCTCTCGGCGGGGGCGCCAAGCCTGCACATGTGCTTCACCGGCAATCCGGGTACCGGCAAGACTACGGTCGCGATGCGGATGGCCGAGATACTGCACCGGCTCGGCTACTGCCGGAAGGGGCACGTCGTGGCGGTTACACGCGACGACCTCGTGGGGCAGTACATCGGGCACACCGCGCCGAAGACTAAGGAAGTCCTGAAGCGCGCGATGGGCGGCGTGCTCTTCATCGACGAGGCGTACTACCTTCACCGGCCGGAGAACGAGAAGGACTACGGGCAGGAAGCGATCGAGATCCTGCTCCAAGTGATGGAGAACCAGCGCGACGACCTCGTGGTGATACTGGCCGGCTACGAGGACCGCATGAACAGCTTCTTCGAGTCCAACCCCGGCATGGCCAGCCGCATCGCGCACCACGTCTCGTTCCCAGATTACTCCGGCGAAGAGCTCTTCGAGATCGCCGAGAAGATGCTGGCCGAGTGGAACTACCGCTTCGCCCCCGAAGCCGCCGCGGCGTTTCGCCAGTACCTCGAGATTCGCCGCAACCGGCCGCACTTCGCCAACGCGCGCAGCGTGCGCAACGCGCTCGACCGCATCCGCCTTCGCCAAGCGCTGCGACTTTTCGAGGAGCGCGGTCGAGAGCTGACCGCTGACGACCTGCAGACGATCCACGAGCCCGAGGTCCGGGCGAGCCGCCTGTTCGACCCCGAGTGCGACGACACCACCGACACGACCGATGAGGGAGGCACACCATGACGCTCGTCCGCTATCGCGCGACTCTGACGCAGTACCTCATCGAGCAGCGTCGCAGCCATCCCGAGGCGACCGGAGAGTTCAACGAACTCATCCTCGCCGTGGCGCAAGCGTGCAAGCAGATCTCGAAGAGCGTCGCGCACGGTGCGCTCGCGGGTATCGCCGACGAGCTGGGCAACGTGAACGTCCAGGGTGAAGAGCAAAAGGCGCTCGACGTCATCGCGAATGACATCTTCGTCCGCACGACCGAGTGGCCCGGCGTGCTGTGCGGCATGGCCTCCGAGGAGATGGAGGAGCCGCGCCAGATCCCGGCCGAGTTCCCGCGAGGCAAGTACCTGCTCGTCTTCGATCCGCTCGACGGATCGAGCAACATCGCCGTCAACGTCGCCGTGGGCTCGATCTTCTCGGTGGTGCGCGCCCCGGAGGGGTGCGAGGACGCGGGGGTCGCAGACTTCCTGCAGCCCGGCACGAGTCAAGTCGCGGCGGGCTACGCGATCTACGGCCCGGCGACGATGCTCGTGCTCACGGTCGGTCGCGGCGTGGTGGGCTTCACCCTCGATCCCAGCCTCGGCGAGTTCCTGCTCACGCATCCGGACATGCGTGTGCCCGAGTCCACGAGCGAGTTCGCGATCAACTCGTCCAACAGCCGCTTCTGGGAGCAGCCGGTCAAGCGCTACGTCGAGGAGTGCCTCGCCGGCGCGACAGGCCCACGCGGCAAGGACTTCAACATGCGCTGGATCGCTTCGCTCGTCGCCGAGTGCCACCGGGTGCTCATGCGCGGCGGCGTCTTCCTCTACCCGCGCGACAACAAGGATCCGAGCCGCGCTGGCCGGCTCCGGTTGCTCTACGAGGCCAACCCGATCGGCATGCTCATCGAGCAGGCGGGCGGGCGCGCGAGCACCGGCGAGGTGCCGATTCTCAGCGTGCAACCCACCGAGCTGCACCAGCGCATTGGCTTCGTCTTCGGCTCGGCCGATGAGGTCGAGCGCATCGAGCGCTACCACCACGACGCGCCGGAAGACGAAGGCGATCTCGACGTCCCGCTCTTCGGCATTCGCGGACTGTTCCGCACGGCCGACTAGCTCACCGAAGGAGGCAGAAGATGTCTGCGAAGCACCCGATCATCGCCATTACCGGCTCGTCCGGCGCGGGAACCACCACGGTCCAAAACACCTTCGAGGCGATCTTCCGCCGAGAAGACCTCAACGCCGCCGTGGTCGAGGGCGACAGCTACCACCGCCATGACCGCTACGCGATGCAGGAGCTCATGGCCAAGGACCAGGCGAAGCTTGGCGGCCACCTCAGTCACTTCGGCCCCGAGGCGAATCTCTTTGAGGACCTCGCCGAGACGTTCCGCACGTACTCCGAGACTGGCACGTGCAAGGTGCGCCGTTACCTGCACAACGCCGATGAGGCCGCCGAGTTCGAGCAGGAGCCGGGCACGTTCACGCCGTGGGCGGACGTTCTCGCCGACACGGACCTGCTCTTCTACGAGGGGCTGCACGCCGGTGTCGTCACTCCGGAGGTCGACATCGCGACCTACCCCGACCTGCTCATCGGCGTCGTTCCGGTGGTCAATCTCGAGTGGATCCAGAAGATCAATCGCGACTGCCGCTACCGGGGCTACTCGGTCGAGGCGGTCACCGACGTGATCCTGCGACGCATGCACGACTACATGCACTTCATCAGTCCGCAATTCTCGCGCACGCACGTGAACTTCCAGCGCGTGCCCATCGTCGATACCTCAAACCCCTTCATCTCGCGCGACATCCCCAGCCCGGACGAGTCGATGGTCGTTATCCGCTTCGCCGATCCGAAGGGTATCGACTTCCCGTACCTGCTTTCGATGCTCCACGACTCGTTCATGTCGCGCTCGAATACGATCGTCGTTCCCGGCGGAAAGATGGACCTCGCCATGCAGCTCATCTTCACTCCGTTCATCTGGCGCATGGCCGAGCGCCGCAAGAAGACGCTCGCCCGTTAGCGGGCGCGAACGCCGATCACGACCGCCCGACCGCAGCCGTACATCCGCTCCCAGGGAGGACCCATGGCACTCATATCGATGCGACAGCTCCTCGACCACGCAGCCGAGAACGGCTACGGCCTGCCGGCCTTCAACGTCAACAACATGGAGCAGATCCAGGCGATCATGGAGGCCGCCGCCGAGGTCGACAGCCCGGTCATCCTGCAGGGCTCGGCAGGTGCGCGAACCTACGCGGGCGAGGCGTTCCTGCGCCACCTCGTGGAGGCCGCGGTCGAGACCTGGCCCGACATCCCCATCGCGATGCACCAGGACCACGGTTCGAGCCCGGCAGTGTGCCAGCGCTCGATCAGGAGCGGCTTCACGAGCGTGATGATGGACGGCTCGCTTCTCGAAGACGCTAAGACGCCGGCGCCCTACGAGTACAACGTCCGCGTGACGAGGCTTGTCAGCGACATGTCGCACGCCATCGGTGTCACGGTCGAAGGCGAGCTCGGGGTTCTCGGCAGTCTGGAGACGGGGGAGGCGGGCGAGGAGGACGGCGTGGGCGCGGAAGGCAAGCTCACGCGCGATCAGATGCTCACCGACCCGGATCAGGCCGCCGATTTCGTCGCCCAGACTGGATGCGACGCGCTCGCCATCGCCATCGGCACGAGCCACGGCGCCTACAAGTTCACGAAGGCGCCCACCGGCGACGTGCTCGCGATCGACCGCGTCGTCGAGATCCACCGGAGGCTCCCGAACACGCATCTCGTCATGCACGGCTCTTCGAGTGTGCCGCAGGAGTGGCTCGAGGTCATCCGCCGCTACGGCGGCGACATGAAGGAGACGTACGGCGTGCCGTTTCAGGAGATCAAGGAAGGCATCCGAAACGGCGTGCGCAAGGTCAACATCGACACCGACATCCGCCTCGCGATGACCGGAGCCATGCGGCGCACCATGGCCGAGAACCCGAGCGTCTTCGACCCGCGGGCGTTCCTGAAGGCCGCGCGCTCGGCGACGAAGGAACTGTGTGCGACGCGCTACGTCGAGTTCGGCTCGGCTGGGTGGGCGAGCAGGATGAAGGCGGTTCCGCTCGACGAGATGGCCGATCGGTATGCGACGGGCGCGATTCCGTCTTGAGGATGCAATGCTATTCTACGGTGGCCGTGCGCCGGTGAACCCCGGCCGCGCGGAAAGCCACACGCGACCACTCTGATTGGAGCGCTGCCATGTGGGATCGTGACACCGTCGAGAGACATGCCACGCGGATGCGGGGTGACATCGTCGAGATGATCGCGCAGGCCGGAAGCGGGCACCCCGGAGGGTCCCTGTCGGCGGCAGATATCGTCGCCACGCTCTACTTCGGCGACGTCATGCGTCATGACCCCGCTCGGACCGACTGGCCCGAGCGCGACCGTTTCATCCTCTCGAAGGGCCACGCCGCGCCGGTCCTCTACTCAGCGCTCGCGGAGGCTGGCTACTTCGGCCGGGACGAGCTCGCGACGCTGCGCAAACTGGGTTCCATGTTGCAGGGGCATCCCGATAGCAAGAAGACGCCCGGCGTCGAGGTCTCGACAGGCTCCCTCGGCCAGGGGCTGTCGATCTCGTGCGGACTGGCGCTGGGCCTGCGCGGAGGCGATCACCCCGAGAACGTCATCGACGACCGCACTGTCTTCTGTCTGCTCGGCGATGGCGAGATCCAGGAGGGGCAGGTCTGGGAGGCTGCGATGTTCGCAGCGCATGAGAACCTCGGCAACCTCGTGGCGATCGTCGACCACAACGGGCTGCAGATCGACGGCTCGTGCAACGAGGTCATGTGCCTCGGGAGCGTGGCGAGCAAGTTCGCGGCGTTTGACTGGCACGTCACCGAGATCGACGGCCACGACCTCGACGCGGTGCGCGAGGCGCTGCTTGCCGCGAAGGCGTACAAGAGCGGTCCCGCGGTCATCGTCGCCCACACCATCAAGGGCAAGGGCGTCTCGTTCATGGAAGGCGACGCTGGCTGGCACGGCAAATCGCCGAGTCCCGAGCAGGTCGCCGCAGCACTTGTCGAACTCGGCTTGAGTGAAGGGAGCCCGGCGTGAGCAAGAAAGCAACCCGCGAGGCGCTGGGCGCCACGCTCGTCGAACTCGCGTCCGAAGGCGTCGATGTAGTCGCCGTCGAGGCCGACCTCTCCAAGTCGACGACGACCAGCAAGCTCGCCGACGCCTACCCCGACCGCTTCTTCAACGTAGGAATCGCCGAGGCGAACATGGTCGACGTCGCGGCCGGACTCGCCGTTGCGGGTAAGGTGGCGTTCACTGGGTCCTTCGCGGTGTTCGCGACCGGCCGCGCCTACGACCAGATCCGCAACACCGTCTGCTACTCGAACCTCAACGTTAAGTTGACCCCTACACACGCCGGCATCACCGTTGGACCTGACGGCGGAAGCCACCAGATGATCGAGGACCTCGCGCTCATGCGGGTGCTGCCGGGCATGCGCGTGCTCGTGCCCGCGGACTTCAACGCCGCCAAAGCCGCCATCCGCTGCGCCGCGATGACTCCCGGGCCGTTCTACGTTCGCCTCGGCAGGGCCACGTTGCCGGAGGTCTACGCTGAGGGCGCAGAGTGGGAGCTCGGCCGCGCGAACGTGCTGCGCAAGGGCAGCGACGTGACGCTTGCCGCCTGCGGAGTCATGGTCGCCGAGGCGCTCGCTGCCGCGGACCTTCTCGTCGCCGACGGAATCTCAGCCGAGGTCATCGACGTCGCCACGATCAAGCCCATAGACGCCGAGACGATCGTCGCGAGTGCCAAGAAGACCGGCGCCGTGGTGACGTGCGAGGAGCACAGCATCATCGGCGGGCTTGGCTCGGCGGTTGCCGAGGTGCTTGGCGAGAACGCGCCGGTTCCGCTCAAGCGGATCGGCGTAAACGACGTGTTCGGCACGTCGGGCGATCCGGACGAGCTCACGGTGCACTTCGGACTCAAGGCGACGGACATCGCGGCGGCGGCAAGGGTGCTTCTCGGCAGGTGAACCTGAGCGATTCTGGCTGACGACGCAACCGCAGGCAGTTCTGGACTGTCACCCGCCGACGGCACGGTTTGGTGCATACTCGGCGATCTCCCGGCCGTTTTCGGCGCCGACCGTGTCCATCCATTCTCCATACGGTCGTGCGAGCATCTGACATGTCCTTTGCTACACTGTCGCGAGGGGTTTTGTCGCACAGAAACGGAGCATCCCTTTGAGTGATTTGATCAACGTGCCCGATCTCCAGCCGCCGCGCGCGGCCGAGGTTCCACCGGTCCTCCCGAGAACCGGGCCCGTCATGATCGCGATGCGCGGAATATCGAAGTCCTACGTCGCCGATAAGCCCGCCCTTTACGACGTCAACGTCGAGATCGGTTCGGGAGAGTTCGTCTTCATCGTTGGGCACTCCGGTTCGGGCAAGTCGACGTTCATCCGGCTCCTGCTTCGCGAACTGAGCCCGACCCGCGGTCAGATCATCGTGGCCGGCCAGGACCTGGGCAAGATGAAGAACTGGAAGGTGCCGTACCTGCGCCGCAACATCGGTTGTGTATTCCAGGACTTCAAGCTGCTCCCTAACAAGACGGCGTTCGAGAACGTCGCGTTCGCGCTCGAGGTCATCGGCAAGTCCAAGCACGTCATCCGCACGCAAGTGCCGGAGGTGCTGCGTCTCGTCGGTCTCGAGGACAAGATCAACAACTACCCTGACGAGCTGTCCGGTGGCGAGCAGCAGCGTGTCTCGATCGCGCGCGCGTTCGTCAACAGGCCGCCGCTGCTGCTGTGCGACGAGCCCACCGGTAACCTCGACCCGCAGACCTCGCTCGGCATCATGAAGTTGCTCGAACGTATCAACAACACCGGCACCACCGTGCTCGTGGCGACGCACGACCGCGAAATGGTCGACAACATGCGCCGCCGGGTCATCGCCCTGGAGGGCGGCCGCATCATTCGCGACCAGGACCGAGGGGTGTATGGCTATGTCGATTAACGCCGGGTATTTCTTCCGCGAGTCGGTTCTGAACTTCCGTCGCAACTGGGTCATGACCCTTGGCGCGGTCATCACGATCTATCTGTCGCTGTTGATGGTAGGCGTGTTCCTGGCCACCGGAGCGGTCGTCAACAACATCGTCAAGTCGGTCGAAGACAAGGTGACCGTCCAGATATTCCTCAAGGACGGTGCCGCCTCGGCTGACGTCAACGCGCTCCAGCAGGAGCTGCTTGGCGATCCGCTTGTCGGCGTCACGAACCCCAACGCAGCAACGCGCGGCACAGTGAGCTACACCTCGAAAGAGCAGGCGCTGGACAAGTTCAAGAAGGAGATGGCGTCGAGCCCCGAGATCATCGCGCAGCTCAATGGCAACCCGCTGCCGGCCTCGCTCGACATCAAGCTCTCGGACTCACATAACGTGGAGGCGCTTGCCGCCAAGATCAAGGCGGACCCGCTCTTCGTCAAAGTCGCCGAGCGCCCCGACAAGCCCGAGGAGTCGCTCAAGTACGGGCAGCAGATCGTGCGGAAGCTCTTCGCGTTCACTCGGGTGATTCGGATGATGGGCGGTGCGATCATCGCGATGCTCGCGATCGTCTCGCTGATCTTCATCAACAACACGATTCGCCTCGCGATCTACGCCCGCCGCAAGGAGATCGGCATCATGAGGCTCGTCGGCGCGAGCAACTGGTTCATTCGCACCCCGTTCCTGCTCGAGGGCATCTTCCAGTCGCTCATCGGCGCGACGCTCGCGATCCTGTCGGTCACGGGTCTTCAGGCGTTGATCATGCCTCGCCTCGGTGACGTCGTGTCGTTCCTCCCCATGGCCACGGGCGCCGGCACCACGGCTCAGATTGCGCTGACGCTTATTCTGGCAGGCGTTTCGATCGGCATTCTCGGCTCGACCGTCGCGATGAGCCGCTACCTGAAGGTGTAGCGCCCTTGCACTCGAGCTCTTTCGCAGAAAGCGGTATCCCTTAATGAACAAGGTCACCAAGACAATCTTGGCTGTATCGGTCGCGATCATCGTCGCCTCGTTCGGCTTCATCGGCGGATTTGCCACGTCTCGGATGATGCCCGCCGACACCTTCGCCCGCATCGCTCCGCTGGCACCCATCAGCAGCGTGGTGGCGAACAAGGTCGACGAGGTCTACCGCCTCATGAAGGATCGCGCACTCGTACCGCCCACCGAGACGTCTGCGACCGCCGGCGCGGTGCAGGGCGTTCTCGGCTCCATGGGCGACAAGTACGCCCTGTACTTCGACAAAACCCATTTCAAGGCGTTCACCGAAGACAGCCAGGGTTCGTTCGGCGGCATCGGCGTGGTGCTCGGCGAAAAGGGTAACGCGGCATACATCACCGAGGTCTACAAGGGCACGCCGGCGTTTAAGGCCGGACTGCTGCCGGGGGACATCTTCCGAGCAGTGAACGGCGATCGGCGCCCGAGCTGGCAGATGACCGACGTCGTCAAGAAGGTACGCGGAGACGTGGGGACCACGGTGACCGTGACGATGCTCCGACCCGCGAAGAATGGGCCGGCGGGAGCTGGTACGGAGAAGACGTACACCCTCACGCGGGCCACGATCACGTATCCGAACCTGAAGTCCGAGATGATCGGCACGGTCGGCTACATGCGCCTCGGCCAGTTCAACGCGAACTCCGAGACCGACGTTCGGCACGCGGTCGAAAGTCTCACCGCGAAGGGCGCGAAGTCGCTCGTGTTCGACCTGCGCAGTAACCCCGGTGGCCTTCTCGAGCAAGCGGTCGATGTGTCGTCGCTGTTCATCAGCAACGGCCCCATCGTCCGCGTCGATGAGCGCAACAAGCCCGAGCAGGTCGTTCTCGCCACCGGGCGCAAGCTCACCGATCTCCCGCTCGTGGTGCTTGTCGACGCTGATTCTGCGTCGGCGAGCGAGATCACCGGCGGCGCCCTGCAAGACTACGGCCGGGCGACGATCGTTGGCGTGAAATCGTACGGCAAGGGCAGCGTGCAGACGGTCGAGACGATGTCGTGGGGCGCTGGGATCAAGTTCACGATTGCGCACTATCTGACCCCGCAGAAGCGCGTGATCGACGGCAAGGGGCTCATCCCCGACGTGGTCGTGAAGATGGATCGGATGCTGCAGCTGAACCACAAGACCGACACGCAGCTTCAGCGCGCACTCCAGATTGCCAACCAGAAGGCCGCCGGCACGTTCAAGTAGTCCGCGCGCGTACCCACGAAACGCAACGCGCCCCTCGGTGATCCGGGGGCGCGTTCTTGTTAGCTGAGATCGAGTCCGACCGACGCGGGTGCTACTCGTCGTCGTCTTCGTCATCGAGTGCGATAAGCGACTCGAAGTCGCCCACGGTCTCCTCGGAGAGGAGGTGTGGGCGCTTGACGTTCTCGTCGGCGTCATCGGGTTCGGGAACCGAGATGAGTTCGAGGCGCGATCCGTCTCCGTTCAAGACGAAGCGCCAGCGGTCCTCGGCGATCTGCTCGAAATCGAGGAAGCGAAAAGATGCGACGTTTAGGAACAGGCAGCCGTTGACGACGAGCGTGGCGGAATCGGGGTCGGCCATGAGCTTGACGAGGGCAGCGCGGCCTTCCTCGATGAGCTCGTTGCCCACGAGGAAGCGGTAGTCGAGGTTCTCGAGCGTCTCGAGAGCTCGAAGCATGTCACTGTGGTTGGTGACCGTGCCTCGCGAGATGAGGCAGGGTGCGAGTGGTCGCTGGGTGTCCATAGGTGCGGCTCCGTTGGTGCGCGTGCTGAGTGATAATGTCGCATTCTAGCACCGCACGTGCCGAGACGGTGGGCGCGCGTTGCCCTGCGGTAGTATCTAGTCGACAGTCGATAGAGCTCTCAAGGAGGCACGCGTGGCGAAACCGAAGCGCACTGCCGGAGGCCGGCGCGCAGGTGGCGTCATCGGCCGGATCACGATGACGCGGCGCGGGTACGGCTTCGTCTCCTCCCCCGAGGGCGACTACTTCATCGCAGCGCGCGACACCGCAGGTGCGATGCACGGTGACACTGTCGCGATCCGGCCCGAAACGCATCGCGGACGGCCGGGCCGGGCCGGGGTCGTCACCAAGATCATCGAGCGTGCGAATACCATGGTCGTTGGCCGCTTCGACAAGCACGGCGCCATCGGCATTGTCACGCCTGCCGATCGCCGCATGCGCCACGACGTCTTCATCGCGCCCAACGCTGTGGGCGACGCGACCAGCGGCGACATCGTCGTGGCGCGGCTGATCGGCTATCCCTCGCGCAACACGTCTGCGCAGGGCCACATCGAGGAGATCGTCGGCCGAGAAGGCGACCCCGGCATCGAGATCGAGATCACCATCCGGGAGCACGGCCTACGCACCGAGTTCCCGGAGGAGGTCGCCGAGGAGGCCTCCCACCTGCGGATCGATGTCGACGAGGCGCTTGCGCGCGAACCAGATCGCCGAGACATCCGCGGCCGCTACACGTTCACGATCGACCCGGTCGACGCGCGTGACTTCGACGACGCCATCAGCATCGAGCATACCGAGGACGGCCGCGTTCTTCTCGGCGTGCACATCGCGGACGTGAGCCACTACGTGCCGTGGGATTCGGCGATCGACAACGAGGCGCGGCTGCGCGCAACGAGCGTCTACCTTGTCGATCGCGTCTTGCCGATGCTCCCGGAGGAGCTCTCCAACGGCATCTGCTCGCTGAACCCCGGCGAGGCGCGCGTCGCGTTCTCGGTCGACATGGTGCTGTCCAAGGACGGCGCGGTGGAGGCGGCGACCTTCTACCCGAGCGTCATCAAGAGCGACCGCCGGTGTAACTACGACGAAGTCGACCGGTGGCTATCGGGCGCCGAGCCGTTCCCGGACCGCGAGAGCGAGCTCGCGCTGCGCGAGTTCGCGCGCGTGGCGAAGCACATCGGAGAGCGGCGCGTGACGCGAGGCGGGCTCGACTTCGAGACGGTCGAAGCGAAGGTCAGGCTTGCCGCCGACGGCAAGCCGATCGAGGTCATCTTGCGCGAGCGGACCGTCGCCACAAACATGATCGAGGAGGCGATGGTCGCGGCTAACGAGGCGGTCGCACGGCATATGCGCGACGCCAGGGCGCCGATGGTCTACCGCATCCACGAGGATCCCGATCCCGACGCGCTCGACCAGATCGCAATCGTCCTGAAGGAATTCGACTATCCGATCAAAGACATCCACGGCGCCTCTCCGGCGACGTTTCAGCGGATCATCGCCTTCGCGCACGGGCGCAAGGAGAAGTACCTCGTCAACTCGCTGCTCGTCCGCTCCCTCGAGCGGGCGCGCTACGTCGACTTCCTTTCGCCGCACTTCGGGCTTGCAAGCGATGCGTACTGCCACTTCACCTCGCCCATCCGCCGCTATCCCGACCTCATCGTCCACCGGCTGCTGAAAGCGCAGCTCCGAGGCGCGCTCGGGACCGACCCCAGTGCCGCCCACATGGTCCCGGAGCTCGCCTGGCTCGCCGAGCATTCGTCGCAGATGGAACGCGAAGCCGCGATGGCCGAGATGGACTCTGTGCGCTTCAAGCTGTGCGAGCTCATGGCCGAGCACATCGGCGAGGTCTTCGACGGCATCGTCACCGGCGTCGCGAACTACGGACTGTTCGTGCAGCTGACGAACACCGCCGAGGGACTCGTGAACTCTGACTCGATGCCCGGCGAGCGCTACCGCTACGAGGCGGCAAAGCACATGCTCGTGGGCGAGAAGCGGGGCGACAGCTACCGTCTCGGCCAGAGCGTGAAGGTGCGCATCACGAACGTCTCGACCGGCGACGCGCGAATCGACTTCGAGCTGGCGTAGGGCAGGAAGCCGCGCTCGCGGCGACCGGTCGCGAGTAGCTGCGTTCGGCAACATGCAGACAACCCCGTTGCGCCACTCCTGCAACGCTTCGCGCTGTCTGCCGCCGCCCTGGTTGATGCTGGTGGCCCAGGCAGGCCGCGCGCGAGGCAGGAGACCGAGATGTATGACGTTGCAATCATCGGCGCTGGTCCGGCAGGGGCGACGCTTGCGCGGCTGATCGGCGGTCACTACCGCACGCTCCTCGTCGACCGCAGGGCGCTCGATTCCGACTTCTCGGCGGGCTCGCTCTCGAAGCCGTGCGGAGGGCTGCTCGCGCCGGCGGCTCAAGCCGAACTCGCGCGCCAGGGGCTGGGCGTGCCCGCGAGCGTCATCGCCGGCCCGCAGCTGTTTGCGGTGCGCACGCTCGACCTGCCCGCGGGACTCGAGCGGCTCTACCAGCGCTTCTACGTCAACGTCGACCGCGAAGCGTTCGACCGCTGGCTGGTCTCACTCGTGCCGTCTGGCGTGGACATCGCGTGCGGCTGGAGCCTCACATCGCTCGAGGTCCACGACTCCGCACCGTTCCTGCGATTTCGGACCGCCGATGGCGGCTCGGCGGGCGTGCGGGCGCGCCTCGTGATCGGCGCCGACGGGGCCGGCTCGCTCGTGCGCCGGATCGCTTTCCCGGACACACCGGCGCCCGAGCGCTACGTCGCCGTTCAGGCGGCTTTCGAAAGCGGATTCGCCGAGCCGTACTACGAGGCCGTGTTCGACAACTCGCTCACGGACTTTTACGGCTGGACGATCCCGAAGGGCGGCGAGCTGCTCGTGGGGGCCGCCTTCGAGCGTGGCGCGGGAGCGGGCGCGGCGTACGACGAGTTCGTGCGCAGACTGCGTGCGAACGGCGCGCGGTTCGGTGCGGAGCTGTCTCGGAGCGCGGCCACGATCGCGCGGCCGACGAACCCGCTGTGCCTGTGCCCTGGTGCCGGCAACGTCCTGCTTGTCGGCGAAGCCGCCGGCTTCGTGAGCCCGAGTTCGGCGGAGGGCATCAGCTACGCGCTTCGCAGCGCCGCCGCGGTGGAGCGGGCACTGTGGCCAGGTCTTGCAGAAGTCGCCGCCCGTTACCGCACAGCTGCGCTACCGCTGGCAGCGAGCGTGTGCGCGAAGATGGTGAAGTCCTCGGCGATCTACGGGCCGGCCGCGCGCCGGCTCGGGATGCGCAGCGGCTTGGGCGCGATAGCGCACCAGCCGGGCGTGGGGACGTCGCCGGCGCCGGTGTTGCGCTGACCGCCGCAGCAGCCTCGATTGGGAACGTACCTGGAGTGAGCGGGGCGAAGGTGCTCCCGCTGCGCTTCGTCCGCGTGCGCCACTCGTTTGTGAGCGGTAGACTTGCTGCGTTCATCCCATCCGATTCGGAGGCGGTTTCATGCACAAGAAGGACCTGGAGTTTCTCTCGGCGCTCGTCGAAGCGCCCTCTCCCTCAGGTTTCGAGCAGCCGGCAGCGAAGGTGTTCCGCGACAGAGTCACCAAATCCGCCGATGAGGTCGAGACCAACGTGATGGGTTCGGTCCACGCGCTGCTCAAGGGCAGCAAGCCGGGCGGCGTGTCGGTCATGCTCGCCGGTCACATCGACGAGATCGGCCTGATGGTCAACTACATCACGCCCGAGGGGTTCATCGCGTTCGCCGCGATCGGCGGCGTGGACGCGGCAATCCTGCCGGGCATGCGCGTTCGGGTGCACACGAGCAAGGGCGAGCTTCTCGGCGTGATGGGGCGCAAGCCGATCCACCTCATCGAAGACGACGAGCGCAAGACCGTCACCAAACTCGAGAAGCTCTTCATCGACGTAGGACTGGCGTGCGAGAAGGTCAAGAAGCAGGTGCGCATCGGCGACCCGATCACGTTCGACGTTGGGCTCGAGACGTTCGGCGACGACCTCGCCGTCTCGCGAGCCTTCGACGACAAGATGGGCGCATGGATCGCGGCGCGCGTGCTCGAGGAGGTCAAGAAGGCCGGCGGTGCGGCTGGCGATCTGATCGCGGCGGCGACGGTGCAGGAGGAGGTCGGCCTTCGCGGCGGCATCACGAGTGCCTACGGCGTAAACCCTGTCGTCGGCATCGCCGTCGAGGTGGGCCACGCGACCGACTATCCCGACATCGACAAGCGCAAGCACGGCGAAGCGAACTGCGGCGACGGCCCCATCATCGCCCGCGGTCCCAACATCAACCCGGCCCTCTTCGAGCTGCTCGTGAAAGCCGCCGAGAAGGCCAAGGTGCCCTATCAGATCGGCGCCGAGCCCCGCGGGACCGGCACCGACGCCAACGCGATCCAGCTCTCGCGCGGCGGTAAGGTCGCCGGGCTCGTCTCGATTCCTCTGCGCTATATGCACACTCCCACCGAGGTGCTGTCGCTCAAGGATCTCGACGCGGCCGTGAAGATGCTGACGCGCTTCGTCCTCGATCTCAAGCCAGGCGTTGATTTCACGCCGTAGCAGCGGGCTGAACACAGGCGATCACGCGGGCCGCTCCGAGCCGGGGCGGCCCGCCGTACGTCTCAGCGCTCGGGGTCTGGGTGCACCACCACGTAGATGTCGTCGAAGGCGTCGCACAGTTTGTCGTGTACCGCGTCGGCGATGTCATCAGCCTGTTCGATGGTGATCCCGCGTTTCACCTCGACGTGCAGGCCGAGATGAATCTGCTCGCCGACCTGCTCGGCGATGACGTCGTGAGTGCGAATGGCACCGGGAACCGAGAACACGATCTCGCTGACCTTGTCGTAGAACGCGCGGTCGGGAGAGGCGCCCATAAGCAGCGTGGCGTTCTCGCGCCAGAGAATGACTGCGTTGAACGCGATGATGAGCGCGACGATGATTGAGGCGATGGGGTCCGCCAGACCGAAACCCTTCGACACCAGGGCGATGCCGATGAGTGCTGCCACGAGCGCGATCTCGTCGTTGACGCCTTCGATGAGCTGCGCCTTCACGGCTGCCCCGCGTTCTTTCTGCCGCAGGATGGTGATGATGGGCAGCGAGCTGATGACCGTCGACGCCAAGATGACACCGATGGCGAGCCCGAAGCCGCTCGCACTGTCGTGCGCGGGATGGAACAGCTTGGGCACTGACTCGCGCAGTGTCTCGAAGGACGTGAATGAGATGAAGATCGTCGCTGCGACGAGCGCGGCGATATTCTGAGCCCGGCCATAGCCGAAGCGGTACTCCTCGTCGGCCGGCCTCGCCGAGAGGTACGCCGCGACCAGCAGGAACGTGGCGATGAGCATGTCGGCCATCGAGTGCATCGCCTCGGCGAACATCACGCCGAGGTGGGTGATGAAGTAGGCGGTCAGCTTGCCGGCGAAGAGCACGGCGTAGCCGGCTAGCGCGACCCACATCGCCCGTGTGCCCGTGCTTTTCGAGGCGCCCGCCATCGATTCCCCCATTCATGTCAGTGTCGCGAGCTAGTGTCGCACACGCGATGACCACTCGCGGGGAGGGAGCGTGGGCTAGAATGTGAGACCGCAACCGCACGGAACAGGGACCACTCATGGAGCACCAAGAGCGACTCATCGCGAATAACAAGAAGGCCTACCACGACTTCTTCGTTGAGGAGACGTTCGAATGCGGCATCGAGCTCGCGGGCACCGAGGTCAAGTCCCTCCGAGACAACAAGGCTTCGCTTCGTGACACGTACGCGAGTATCAAGAAGGGCGAGGTGTGGCTGCACGGAGTCCACATCGCGCCCTATAGTCACGGGAACCGCTCCAACCTCGATCCGGTCAGGCCGCGCAAGCTCCTCATGCACAAGAAGGAGATCCGCCACCTCATCGGTAAGACGAGGGAGAAGGGCTTCACCCTCGTGCCGACGCGGATGTACTTCTCGCCGAACAACCTCGTGAAGGTCGAGCTGGGCCTCGTGCGCGGCAAGAAGCTCTACGACAAGCGTGCCGATATCGCCAGCAAGGACCAGAAGCGCGATCTCGACCGCGCCCTGCGCGAGCGCCAGAAGGGCGCGTAACGTGGCGCGCCCTCGCTGGCGAACCGTTCTCGTATGCGTCGTCGCGTTCGCGTTGGGCTTGTTCGTCTCGCTGTTCACGGCCGGAGTCGCGCTCTTCGCCGACGGCCCGTTCGCCGAGCGACCCCCGGTCGCGCTCGTCTCGGTCGCCATCTTCGCGGCACTTGGTGTCGGGCTGGGCGCGTTGACGCCGCGTGCGTGGAAGCCGATCGCGGTCACGCTCGCGGTCTCGGCGCTGCCGGTGGTGCTGTTCTTCGGGCGTGACATCGTCGGGCAGGTGCCGATGATGGTGCTTGCCGCCGGCTTCGCAATTGGCGACGCGGCATCGGGCGCGTTTGGCGCTTGGGCGGGCGCTCGGTTGCGGGGGCGCCGGCGCGGCTGAATCGCACGCGCACATTCGTGCGAACGGCACGGCCTTCGCTCACATCTATTCGCCCGGCGCTCCTGGCGCGGGTATACTCTCCCAGCGGTCCGGGTGGGCCGCGAGCACCTTGACAGGTCGATACCACCCCAAGTGGGGGCGACTGGATTCGACACGATAGTTCTGAGGGAGGAAGCAGGTCGCGGTCTCCTCGCCGCGTTAAACAGGGGTAAACGCCAATTAACTGGCACCAATAACTACGCTCTCGCTGCCTAAATAGCCAGCGACGTCGACCCGGTGGGAGTCCCCGCTACCGGCTAGACGAAACTCAGGGGACTGCCGCCTAGGACGTAGTCAGTATGCCGAAGCGAAAGACTGAACTGACTGGGAAGGGGCACGCTGGTCACGGTGTGTCGCCCCGACCGAGACCCAAGCTGTGACTGAGCCTGGAGATGCCTCCCAGGGTGCTATCGTGGACCGGAGTTCGATCAACTAGGGTCGCCTCGGCTGGTGACAGCCGAGTGAAAAGAGGGCTCAAACGGTGAAACCTACAGCGGGAAACCGCCATGGCAACGCCGTCCTGTGAAGCCGAAAGGCGTAAGCGGGCTAGAGACTCATAGGCGCCTAAGGCGAGAAGCTATGGCGTACTAGGGTGGAAGAATGAATGCTGAATGACTTCCACAAACGCCCTCCCGTCTCGAAGGTCAGTGACACTCGCATCGTAGCGAGTGGGTCTGACATCGAGCGGATGGAATAGTCCACGTCCGGCCGAAAGGCCGGGTTACGGGTCTCCGCGCCTCCACCAGCAATCTAGCCAGCGCCGTCTTCGGACAGTGCTGTTCACGACCCGTCGGCACTCGCCGGCGGGTCGTTTGCGTTCTCGCGCAAGGCCTGGCCCCGCGCCGGGTATCGACCTCACGGGTGCCGTACAATCCTGACGCACCCGCAGCAGCCCGCGAAAGGACGCGTGACATGCCGAAAAGGACGTGGGGATTTGCGCCCCACGAGTGGGACGAGATGCGCGCGAGTCTCGAGCAGCTGCTCGCGGGCGTTGCCGCGCAGCGCTCGACGATCACCTACGGCGAGATCGCGCGGCGCGTCTTCGGCGGCCGGGTGAGCGCTCGCTCCGGCGCGCTCATGGACCTTCTCGGCGAAGTGGATATCGCGGCCGAGGCCGAGCGCGGCATCATCATTGCGTCGCTCGTCGTGCGCGCGGACTCCGGAATCCCGGGCGAGGGCTTCTTCCACTTCGCTGCCGAAGATCTCGGCCGGCCGATCGACGATCCGCAAGCGTTCTGGCGTGGCGAGGTCGAGCGTGTGTGGAGCTCGTACGCGCCCGACGCTCAGGGAGCCTCGCTGTGAGCCGCGCCGACGCCATCCGCGCGCTCGGCGGCGAGGACGCCGGGTTCGTCTCGGGACTGAGCTGGGCGCCGCCCGAACTTCTCGGCGAGTTGGGCGTGCGCTTCGGATCTGCCGACGACGCGGAGGCGCTCGCGGCGGCTGCAGCCTCGCTTCGCGTCGACCTCGCGTTCGTGGATGCCGGTCGCAAGTTCGCTCGCGAAGCCGTCGTGACCCTGCACGACGCTGACATCGCGGCTATCTGGTCGGTCGACGGCGTCTTCGGCCGCGTCGCGACCGATGTGGGGTGGAGCGAGGCTCTGCGCATGACCGCGGCCGAGCCCGGAGCGCTCGCGGCGCGCCTCGACGGGGCGCTGCACGAGGCGCTCGTGGCGGTGCGCGGTGCATTCGACGCGGGTGCTGACGCGGTGCTTGTGGCCGACGATCTGGCCGGTCCCGTTGGGCCGCTGCTCTCGCCGGACTTCGCGCTCGACGCGCTCATCCCGTGCTACCACCGGCTCGCGCTCGAGAGCGCGTCGGGCGGCCTGCCGGCGATCTTCCACTCGGACGGCGAGATCCGCGCGCTCATGCCTGCATTGGCGCGCGCAGGCTTTTCGGCGACGCACATCGCCGGGCTTAACGCCGACGGCTTCGGTGCAGCGGCTGCAACTGCGCGCCGAGCGGGGCTGGTCGCTCTCGGCGGCGTCCGGACCGGCGCGCTTCCCGAGGGCGCGCGCGACGCGGGCGAGCGGGCGGCGAAGGTCGCGGCGCTGCTCGGCGGCGTGATCGTGTGCGACGACGGCGGGCTGCTGACGTTTCCGCAGCTCACAGCGCTCGGTGCCGCGCTCGATGCAGCGCGCGACGAATACGCTCGGGCACGCGGCTAGCGGTTCCCCGGACGCGTCGCGCCGTGCGGCCGTGGTACGCTCGGTGGGACCCCGATTCGAGGAGCCCTGCATGACGCATCCGCTGCGCCGCATCGACCGCGAGGTCACCGATCCCGACGAGATCGACCGAATCCTCGCCGAAGCACGCTATGCGACGGTCGCGCTCGCAGACGGCGGCGAGCCCTACGTCGTCACGCTTTCCTGCGGCTTCGACTCAAGCGCGCGGCGGCTGCTCTTCCACGTCGCGCCAGCCGGCCGCAAGCTCGACATCATCGCGCACAACCCGCGTGCATGCGTCACGCTCGTCGAAGACCTCGGCTACAAGAACGGCGAGTGCGCGCACCCGTACCGCTCCGTGGTCATGACCGGCCGGATGCGCCTCATCACCGACCCTGCCGAGACGCGCGCGGCGATGCGCGTCCTCATCGGCCAGCTCGAACCCGCCGAGGAGACCGACGCCACCTACCTGCGCACCAACCTCGACGACGACGCGACTCTCGCCCGATTCCGGATGCTCGAGTTCGCGATCGAGGAGACCTGCGCCAAGGAAGGCGAGTAGCCGAAACTCGGGACGAAGCGTTGCAACCGTTGTGTCGCAACCGCTCACCAAAGGCCGGTCGGGAGTAGGCGTCGGCCGTCGGCGCCATGCGCTGGCGCCGACGACGTCCGCGGGCGGGTATCATCTGGCCAGGAGCTGCCGACGACCGGAGGACCTCATGCCCGCGCCAGCCACCGCCGAACGCCAGCGTTACGCGCTTCAGACCATCTTCAGTTTCTTCCTCGGGCTCATGGTCCTCGCGTTCATCGGCGTTGGCGTCAACACGTTCTACCAGTCGCCAGGTGACCGCAACCAGCCGCAGCAGCAGGAGATCTCGCGCCAGATCGAGGCGCTCAACCTCAAGACGAACGGCCGATCTCTCGACGCGACGCAACAGGCCCAGATGGACCGGCTCACCGCGAAGCAGAACGCACTCCAGCGCACGACCGACGCTGAGATGAAGGGCTGGGCCCGCACCACGAGCATCGTGCTGATCCTCTTCGCGACGATTGTGATGGGTGTGTCGCTCGTGAGAAGCGAACAGCTGCGGGTGCTCTCCAACGGCCTGCTGCTCGGCGGGCTGTTCACGATGCTCTACGGCACTGGCTGGGTGATCTTCAGCGGCAACTCGACGGCGCGCTTCGTCGTGGTCGCTTTCGCACTGTTCGTCTCGATCGGACTCGGGTACCTCAAGTTCGTCCGCGAGCGTGCTGCGAAGACGATGCCGGCCGAAGGCGGCGCAGGCCAGTTTGCCTACGACGACGCGGCCCTCGGCGGGCTTGCGGCCCGCGTCGACGCGCTCGAGGAGCGGGCCGCTGCCGCCGCGGCGGCGCTCGGCGGCGAGAAGCACGAGGCCTAGCCCGCGCTCAGCGTTCGCTGCCCGAAGCACTCCAGATACTCCGGGCACACGCCGCAGCCGGGTGCCTTGCACGTCGCGAGGCCGCTCCTACACCACGCGCAGCAGCTTGGCCTCAGGGCCGCGTGTGGTCGCCGATCTCGTCGAGGAAGATCGTCCCGCCGCGTGCAAGTTCGAAGCGGCCCTGCTTGCTCGCGACCGCGCCGGTGAACGCGCCTTTCTCGTAGCCGAAAAGCTCGGCTTCGAGCAGGTTCTCCATTAGCGCGGTTCTCGGCGAGCTTTCAGCCGACGCGATGGTCGCGATCTTCGCGCGTGTCCGGCCTACGGTCGCCGTGCTTACCAGCCGATACAACGGGTGCTAGGATGAAGCGCGACCCAGCCGGACCGCTGCAGGGTCGTTTGTCTTGTCGGCACGACATCTCCGGGAGGCATTTCGTGGCGCTCGAGGGTAACCTCAAAGACTTCTCTCTCGCCGACATGTTCCGGCTGCTCGCATCGGGCTCCAAGACCGGCACGCTGCATGTCGTGGGCACGGAGGGAGAGGGCATCGTCTGCTTCCGCGACGGCCAGGTCTTCCACGCGTCCTCGAAGGGCGCCGGCGAGGCCGCGGGAAAGCGCGTGGTGCGTGCGGGGATCATCTCGGACAAGCAGCTTCGCCAGGCGCAGGGTCTGATGAAGATCCAGAAGAAGGACAAGGCGACGCGCAAGCTCGGGCAGATCCTTGTGGACGAGGGCTACGTCGAAGCTTCGGTGCTTGAGGAGTTCATTCGCGAGCAGATCTCCGGTGCGTTGTTCGACCTCATGCGCTGGGAAGAGGGCAACCTTCGCTTCGATTCCGATGAGAACCGCACCGAGGTCGACATGGGCCTTGCGGTGACGATCGAAGCGGTTCTCGAGGACTCCAACCGGCGTCTCGAGATGTGGAACAAGATCAAGGACAAGATCCCGTCGATGGACACGCGATTTGCGATGTCGGGTAATCCCGGTCAGAAGGCCGCGGAGATTCATCTCAAGCCTCGCGAATGGATGCTGCTGTGCTTTCTCCACGGCAGCCGCAGCGTGCGAGAGCTCGTAGATCTGACCGGCTACAACGATTTCGAGACCGCCAAGGTCTTGTATGGCATGTACGCAGGTGGGCTCATCGAAAAGGTGGGCTCCGCCGGAGAGCCGCTGGCCGGATAGTGATGTTCAATCAAGCCGACAGCCTCAGGAAGGACCTTTCTCCCGAGGAGTTCGAGCGTTTTCGCGACTGGATCCACCACCACTCAGGCATCTACCTCGAGGAATCGAAGGTCGACTCGCTGAGGATCTCGCTGGTCACGAGAGCCACCCGGCTCGGTTTCCTCGAGTACGACGAGTACTTCGATGTGCTCTCCAGCAACGAGGACGAGTTCAAGGAACTGATGAACCTCGTCACGATCAACGAGACGTCGTTCTTCCGGTTCCCCGCGCAGTTCGATGCATTGCGCGACAAGGTGATCCCGGAGATTCTCGAGCACAAGGCCACATCTAGTCGGACCTTCCGCGTGTGGTCGGCCGGCTGCTCGACGGGCGAGGAGCCGTACACGATCGCCATGACGCTGCTCGACTCGGCGATTGAAGGCCGAGGCCTGCGACCCGAGGTGCTCGGGACCGATGTGTCCACGCAGGCGCTCGATCGTGCGAAGGCGGCGGTGTATCCCGCGAAGGCGCTTGCGAGCCTGCCTCAGAACACGGTGCAGCGATGGTTCGAGCCGGTCAAGGCCGGCCATCGCCCGCGACAGCGCGCTCGCGAGATCGTGGGCTTCTCGTACCACAACCTCATCAAGGAGCCGTATCCCCTCATCTTCTCGTCGAACTGGGACATAGTCTTCTGTCGCAACGTGACGATCTACTTCCGCCCCGATTCAACGCGACGCGTGGTGAACAACTTCTACGAGTCCCTCAATCCGGGCGGCTACCTCTTCATCGGCCACTCGGAGACGCTGACGTCGATCTCGGACCGCTTCGAACCGGTCGAGGTGGGCGGCGTCTTCCTGTACCGCAAGCCGATGCCATCGTCGACCGTGTTTTCCACGCCCTCCCTGGTCAAGCCGGTCCGAGCCGAGCGTGTCCGCACCATCGACCTTTCGCGCGCCGCGGACGCCGCCAAGCCCGCGCTGTGGACCGCTGGCAGGCGCAGGTCCGGAGCCGAGGTCGCTGAGACGCGGCCCGCACCAGCCCGCCGTGCCCCCGCAGAGACGACCGCGCCAGAACGCGTGACTGCCATCGCTACGGCTGGTGCTGCGGGCGGCGTCGATGAGCTCGCGGCTGAGGCCCGGGCGCTGCTCGAGTCCGGGGATCCCACCCGCGCGCGCTCCGTCGCGGAACTCGCACTCGCCAGGGATGCGCGGCATATCGGCGCGCTGCTCGCCCGTGCTCATGCGAACGCCGACCTTGGTGACCTTGGAGCGGCGATCAAAGACGCCGAGGAGGCGCTGCGGGTCAACCCGCTTCTCGCGTCGGCACGCTATATCCTCGGCATCATCTACCTGCGCCAGGACGCCCAGACACAAGCGATGAACGAGTTCAAACGCACGATCTACATCGATCAGAACTTCGTGCTCGCACACTTCAACATGGCCAACATCTATCGCGCGCAAGGCGCCATGGACGATGCCTGCCGTGAGTACGAGAACACGTTGCGCGCGATGTACGTGGCTCCGACGGGTGAATGGACCGAGTTTCTCGGAGGGTTCGAGCCCGATCTGCTCGCCAAGACATGCGAGCGTTCTCTGATAGAGTGTCGAAAAGGGTCGACTCGCCGCTAAAGCGGTGTGCTGGATACGGCGATACAAGCTCGGAAGAGCACCTAGGATGAGGGGAGTCACTTGCATGGCGAACGCGCGCATCCTCGCAGTTGATGACAGCCCGACGATCCTTGAGATGATCAAGGCGATTCTGCTGTCCGGCGGCTACGAGGTAATCACGGCTACCGACGGAGCCGAAGCGCTCGAGACCGCGCGGGCAGAGATGCCCGACCTCATCCTTCTCGACGTGATGCTCCCGAAGCTCGATGGTTACCGCGTCTGTCGACTGCTCAAGTTCGACCAGAAGTACAAGAACATCCCGATCATCATGCTCACCGCAAAGACGGAGGAGCAGGCGATGGCCACGGGCATCCGGACCGGTGCGAACCAGTACCTCACCAAGCCGATCGAGCCCGAGAGACTGCTCGAAGCGGTCGCCGAGGAACTCTCCAAGGTCCAGGGCTAGAGAGCCGTAGACCATGGGAGAAGCTGTAACCATCGCGGGACGCGTTCTCGACGCGCTCCTCTCGTCGGGGCACGTGACCGCCGAGCAGGTCGCGAGCGCTCGCGCGTCGTCGCCCTCTGAGGGCGCCGCCGGACGCGGGCTCGTTGAGCGTGGCCTCGTCACCGCCACGCAGCTGGAGCGCGTGCTCGAGGACGGGATGGGGATCCCGCGCGTCGACCTGACGAGCTACGCACCCGACGACGAAGCGCTTGCCCTCGTCCCGGCTGCGGTCGCTCGCTTCCGAGGCGTGCTCCCACTCTTCGAGATCGAGGGAATCCTCACCGTCGCGATAAGCGACCCCATCGACATCTTCACGCTCGACGAGCTGTCATTTGACCTGAGCCTCGAAGTGGAGCCGGTCCTGGCTGACGGCGTGGACGTCCACTCCGCGATTCGCCAGTACTACGGCGAAGGAACCGTCGTCGAGGTGACCGGCTCGGCGGATTTCATCGCGGTACCCACCGCGCAAGACGAGATCGAGATCTCAGCCGGGGACTTCTTCGAGGTCGCCGATGAGGCCTCAGTAGCCCCTTCTGTTGCGCCAACCGCCGAGGAGGTCGGGACCGACGAGGTGTTCGAGGTCCCTGCTCAAGGCGTGCAAGAGATCATCGAAGCAGCGCCCGAAGGGCCGGTCACGATCGACCTCGACGTGCTCGCAGTCGCAGACGAGCGAAAGGTCGCGGTACTGGTCGCCGACGTTCTCGACCAGGCGGTCGCCCGCGGCGCCAATCGCATCCATCTGTTGCCGTACAAGAACGACTTCTTCCTCGTCTTTCGCATCAAAGGCCGGCTCGAGAAGATCGCGAGCGCTCCACTGTCCATGCAAGGCGCGCTCGTCGAGGGCTTCAAGAACTGGGCGAAGCTCGGCCACGTTCCTTCCGACGTCCCGGCGCTCGGTCGCGTCCACGCCGACATCGGCGGTCACTCACTCGTTGTGACCGTCTCGGCGGTGCCCACGGTTTCCGGCCAGAGGCTCGTGGCATCGCTGTCGCCATCCCGCCCCGAGCCGCGGACCCTGCTCGAACTGGGCATGACCGAGGCGGAGTCGCGCGCGCTTCAGGCGATGGTCGAGCGCGGCCGTGGAATGCTGCTTGTCGCAGCGCCCGTGGCCGGTGGCCGCTCGAGCACCTACTACGCGCTCCTTCACCACGCCGCGGCATCGGGCAGGACCGTCTATTCGGTCGAGCGTTCCGTCGACTACGAGATCCCCGCGGTCGCGCAGGTGCTGGTGAGCCCGGGCTCGCCGGTGGGCGCGGCGTCGTACTTCGCGGCAGGCATCAAGCAGGACACCGACGTGCTTGCGATCGATTCGATGCAGACCGTCGAAGACGTGCACCTCGCCATCGAGGCGGCCGGCCTCGGAAAGCTCGTCATCGCCACGTTTGCCGGCGCCGACATCGCCAGTGCGGTGCGCCGCATGCTCGACCTCGGTGCCGAGCCGGTTTCGCTCGGCAGCGCGCTCACCCTCGCGGTCGGCCAACGCGTCGTACGCACGAACTGCCCGAACTGCTCGGCGGATGAGAAGTCAACCCTCACGGATCTGATTCCGAGTGCCGAGAAAGGTATGACGACCCGAAAAGGAACCGGCTGTCCGAACTGCGGCAAGAGCGGATTCTCGGGAGCCACCGGCATCTTCGAAGTCCTGCCGTTCACCGAGCCGGTCCGGGCCGAAGTCGCGCACGGCGGAACCGCCGAGCAGATCGAAGCGGCGGCGAGTACCGCGGGCATGCGTCCGATGGCGGTCTCCGGCCTCTCGAAGGTCAGAGACGGGATCGTCAGTGCCGAGGAACTGGACCGCGTCCTGAGATTCAGCGTGCGAGGCGACAGATGAGCGAGCAAGAAGCAACCAGCACTGCCCCCAAAGGCGTCGAACTTCCGTGCGACGAGGTGGTGGGCACCGCGTCATGTTCCCTCGTTGAGCGAGCTGTCGCCTTCTTTCTCGGCGGCCAGCGCTACGCATTACCGCTCGATCGTGTGGATGAGATCCAGCAGATCGTCGCGTTCTCGGAAGTCCCCGAGGACTCATCGGCGGTCGTTGGCATGATCAACATGCGGGGCCGGGTCATCCCCGCGGTCGATATGCGCAGACTGGTCGGGCTCGAACGTGTGGAGTACACGCTCGAGACTCCGATGATCATCACCCAGACGCGGGGGCAGACCGTGGCGCTCATCGTGGACGAAGTGCAAGACGTCCTCGAGCTGCCGGGAGGCTGTCTGCAAGAGACGCCTCCGTTGCACGCGCTCGCGTCGAAGATGATCGGTGTGTGCCGTATGCCCGACGGGCTGATGAACCTGCTCGATATCGACTCGCTGCTCTCCGGCGACATGTTGCGTGGGGGCGAGTGAGCATGACGTCGGATTCATCGCATCGGCCTCTCGCCGAGACCGACCAAGACGTCTTGGAGCGCCGCGCAGACTCCCTTGCGCGTGAGACCGAGACCGAACAAGTGACCGATCAGGTCTCGCTGCTGCTCTTCAGGATCGGCGATGAGTGGTACTGCGTGCGCGTCGCTGACGTGCGCGAGATCCTGCAGGAGTACGCGGTCACGCCGATCCCGTGCGTGCCCAACTTCATCCTCGGCGTGGTCAACGTTCGAGGCGAGATCATCTCGATCACCGACTCGGCACGCATCATGGGCATCGGCTCGGTCGAGACGACTGACGGAGTAGCTCCCTCGGCTATCGTGATCGAGAACGAGGAAGTCGTGTCCGCGCTCATCGTCGACGAGATCGGCGACATCTCAGTTCTGCCGAACGGTTCCATCGAACCGCCCATCAGCATCATCGATCGCGCGCAAGCAGAGTTCATCGCCGGTTCGGTCTATATCGGCGGCGCGATGGTAGGTCTTATCAGCATCGAACGCGTGTTGGAGCCGGTCGTCGCCGGCCGGCACTAGGAAGACGGGGAGCACTGAGCATGGACCTGTGGAAGAAGATCAACGGCAAGCTGTTGACCCGTTTCACGTTCTTGGCGATCGTGATGCTGGCGGTCTTCCTGCTGGCCCAGATCGCGGTCGTACTCCTGCTGTTCTCGGCTGATCTGGCCACCGAGCGCGTGCGATTCGGTCTCGAGATCGTCTTCGGTGTGTCGGTCGCGCTCGCGGCGCTCTGGGCGATTGCTTACTACGCCATTGCCCGTCGCTCGCTGGCCCCGCTCACGCTGGTCATCGACTCGGTGCGCGCGGCCTGTCAGGGCGAGATCGGCCACAAGGTCGAGGTCGGCACCTCAGACGACATCGGCGAGCTCGCGAACTCCTACAACCAGATGGTCGACCTCATCGTCTACCTCATCCGTCAGACGCAGGAGTCCTCCGATCGGCTCGCGGGCGCTTCGAACGACATTCTCTCAGCGACCGAGCAGCAGGCTTCCGGCTCGGCTGAGCAGGCGGCATCCATCAGCCAGACCACGGCCACGATGGAGGAACTCGCGAGCACGTATCGGCAGATCGCCGAGAACGCCGATCAGGTCGTCACGATGGCCGAGGCGTCGCTCGGCTCGGCGGAGTCCGGCCAGCAGGCGGTCAGCAACACGCTGTCGGCGATGGAGCAGATCAAGGTTCGCACGCAGGCGAGCGCGAACAAGATCCTTGCCCTCGGCGAGCGCAGCCAGCAGATCGGCCAGGTGCTCACGATCATCAACAGCATCGCCGATCAGACGAAGATCCTCGCGCTCAACGCCGCCATCGAGGCGGCCCGCGCGGGCGAGGCCGGCAAGGGCTTCTCGGTCGTGGCCATCGAGATCCGCAAGCTCGCCGAGTCGGTCGTGGAGTCCACGAGCGAGATCGGAAGCATCATGACCGAGATTCAGAGCTCCGCTAACGACCTCGTCATCTCGACAGAGCAAGAGCTCAAGCAGGTCCAGTCCGGCGTCGACCTCGCGCACACCACCGGCGAGAGCCTCGACCGCATCCTCGACCTCATCGAGCAGACGACGGTCGCCGCAAAGGAGATCTCCGCGGCGACGCAGCAGCAGAAGAGCGCGACCGACCAGGTCGTCAAAGCGATGCGAGAAGTCGCCGCGGTGGCGCAGCAAACGGCCGCCGGTTCTCGGCAGGTCGCCTCGTCTGCGGAGCTGCTGTCAGGGATGGCGCAAGAGTCGAGCCAGGTAGGCTCGGCGTTCCAGATCGTCGATCGCTGACCGCTCGGCCGAAGCGCGAGGAGTCCTGAACCATGGTCGAGTTCGACCGCAGTGCATTCATAGGCAAGTTCCAGGAAGAGGCGCAGGATCTACTGCAGCGCCTCAACGAAGGCGTCATCACCCTCGAGGCCGACCCCGGCAATCGGGAACTCATCGACCAGATGATGCGCGACGCCCACACCATCAAGGGCAGTTCGCGCATGGTCGGGCTGATCGAGATATCCGACGTCGCGCACTGGCTCGAGAACATCATGGTGCGCGTCCGCGACAAGGAGATGGCCTACACGCCCGAGATGAGCGACTCGTTCTTCGAGGCGCTCGACGCGATCGTGTACCTCACCGACAACAGCGGCGTCAACGTGGATGACTTCCTCGACCTCGACAGCCTGAAGAAGCGCCTTGCCGACATCGCTGCGACCGGCCTTGAGGCCGAGCCCGCTCCCGCGACCGTCGCCGCCCCACCCGCTGCCGCGCCTGCTGAGAAGGCGAAGCCCACGAAGGGCGGCAAGAAGGCGGGCGAACCGGCTCCGGTCGAGGCCGCCCCCGCGCATCATCACAAGCCGGTCATGAGCGCCGAGGAAGACGGCGACGACCACGATGAGGACGAGCGCGAAGACGAGCGTGACGAGGACTCGGACGCGGAGTCTGGTCAGCCGAAGCGCGCCCAGCGCGATGACAAGCTCAAGGCCAAGGTCCAAGCGACGATTCGAATCCGCACGAGCCAGGTCGACAATCTGCTCAACCTCATCAGCGAGGTCGTCATCTCGCAGATCAAGTCCGAGCAGCGGGTCACGGACGTCCGCGCGATCCAGGGCGAGGTCAACGAATCGTGGCAGGCGTGGTCGAGAATCAAGTCGACGTTCCAGGCGCTTGCGCGCGAGGACCTGCTCGACGCGATCAGCGACGATATCAACATCGTCGACTCGCTGCTTTCAGATAGCCGGCGTGCGCTTCTCGAATACCTGAAGGACTACTCCGAGGATGTGTCTCGTACGTCGGTCGTCATCAACGACCTGCAGGAGCAGGGCATGCGGCTGCGCATGCTTCCGGCCAACACTATCTTCCAGGCGTTCCCTCGCGCGGTCCGCGATCTCGCCAAGCAGTTCCGCAAGGACATCGACCTGATCATCGAAGGCGGGGACACGGAACTCGACAAGAAGGTCCTCGAGGAGATCAACGACCCGCTCGTGCACATCATGCGAAACGCGGTCGATCACGGAATCGAGGATCCCGACGCCCGCATGGCGCTCGGTAAGCCCGCACAGGGGACGGTTCACCTGGGCGCCCGGCAGGAAGGCGACCGCATCGTCATCGAGATCAGCGACGACGGCGCCGGTATCGACCCTGAGAAGGTACGCCAGAGCGCTGTTCGCAAGGGCTACATATCCGCCGCCGAGGCGAAGTCGATGTCCGACCGCGAGGCGCAGTACATGATCTTCGAGGCCGGCTTCTCGACAGCGGCCATCATCACTGAGATCTCGGGACGCGGCGTCGGAATGGACGTCGTGCGCGAGTTCGTCGTCGAGAAACTGAAGGGCTCCCTCGATCTCGACTCAAAGCCGGGTCACGGCACCACGTTCAAGCTCACCATTCCACTCACTCTCGCCATCATTCGCGCGCTGATGCTCAAGGTGGGCGGCCAGGTCTATGCGCTGCCCACTGCGTCGATTGAGGAGACGTTGCGCGTCGATCCCAGCGAGATCATCAAGGTCGAGGGCCGAGAGGTCATCCGCCGCCAGCGCAGGACGATCCCGCTCGTACGGCTTTCCGAGATCCTCGGCGTGCTGCCTGATCCCGGCCAGTCGAAGAAGGTGCCCATCGCGACGATCGGATACTCCGGGCACCGGATGGGCTTCATCGTCGACGCTTTCGTGGGCGAGCAGCAGATCGTAATCAAGCCGCTGGGCAGGCACCTGCGCAAGGTCGACAACGTCGCCGGCGTCACCATCCTGGGTGCCGGAGAGGTCGTTCCGATCCTCAACGTGCCAGACCTGATGGCCAACGCCCGCACGAGGTCGGGGCAGCGCGTCGGTCTGCAGCAAGTGCGCGTTGAGCGGCAGGGCCCGCGCAAGATCCTGATCTGCGAAGACTCCTTCACCACTCGCGAACTCGAGCGGTCGATCTTCGAGGCCGCAGGCTACGAGGTCGAGACGGCGATGGATGGTGCGGCAGGCCTCGCAAAGCTCAAAGACGGGCTCGCGGTCGATGCCGTAGTCACCGACGTCCAGATGCCGAACATGACCGGATTCGAGCTCACCCGTGCCATCAAGGCTGATGCCACGCTCAAGGAGATCCCGGTCATCATCGTCACCTCGCTCGAGCGAGAAGAAGAGAAGGCCGAAGGTATCGAGGCGGGCGCCGATGCCTACATCACGAAGTCGGTCTTTAACCAGGACACGCTGCTCGATACCGTCGAGCGTCTGATCCGCTAACACGAATCGAGCGAGATGAGTCCCAGCAAGAAGCACATCCGCGTGATCATCGCGGACGATTCGCTCGTCGCCAGAGAGATGCTGGCGACGATTCTGACCTCTGACCCCGATATCGAGGTCGTGGGACAGGCAGCAGATGGCGAAGAGGCAGTCGCGATGGTCGCCCGGTTGCGGCCCGACCTCATCACCATGGACATCCACATGCCGAAGCTCGACGGCCTTCGTGCCACCGAGAGGATCATGGCGTACACGCCCACACCTATCCTGGTGGTGTCGTCGTCGGTGCGCGGCCAGGGCGTGGGCAGCGCCTTCGACGCGCTGGCGCTTGGTGCACTCGAAGTCATCAAGAAGCCGGAACCCAGGGACTGGGCCGACCTCGAGCGCATCGGTCGCGAGGTCATCCGCAAGGTCAAAGTCCTCTCCAACATTCATGTCATCACCCACATCCGCGGTCGGCACGAGAGGCACGATGGGCCGGTCCTGCACGCCGGCGGCGTCGCCGGAGGGCGCAGTATCGTCGCGATCGGCTCCTCCACCGGAGGTCCCACGGCATTGCTGGCGGTCCTCGGCAGGCTGCCCAAGGACCTGAAGGTGCCGGTCTTGATCGCGCAGCACATCGCGGACGGTTTCGTCCCCGGTCTCGTCAACTGGCTCAACGCCGGATGCGCGCTTGAAGTGGTCGTCGCCGAGGATGGCGTCACGCCCAAGGCTGGCAAGGCCTACTTCGCGACCACGGGGTCGAACATGGTGCTCGATGGCGGAGCAATCGCCTTTCGGGAGCCGCTGAGAGGCCAGCTCTACATCCCCAGCGCCGACACGCTGTTCGAGTCGGTCGCACGCTCCTTTGGCAAGCGCTCCATCGGGGTCCTCCTGACCGGGATGGGCGCCGACGGCGCACAGGGAATGCGGCAGCTTCACGATCTGGGCGCGATAACGATCGCGCAAGACGAGGCGAGCAGCACCGTGTTCGGTATGCCGAAGGCCGCCATCGATCTCGGCGCCGTCGACCACATCCTCACCGTCAACGACATCGCCGAGGCAATCGTCGAAGCCGTCGGATAGCCTGCACCCCGCAACCCACCGCCGCCCCGCAGAAGCCGCATGCCGAAAGGCTATACTGGCCTCATGGAACGCATGCCCATAGGCGTCTTCGATTCGGGCCTCGGCGGGCTGACGGTTGCACGCGAGATCGCGCGCCTGTTGCCCGACGAATCTCTCCTCTACCTGGGCGACACCGCCCGCTGTCCCTATGGGCCGCGAGACCTCTCTGAGGTGCGCCGGTTCGTGCTCGAGATCGGTAGCTGGCTTGAGGGTCGCGAGGTCAAGCTCATCGTCGTCGCCTGCAACACCGCCACGGCCGCGGGCCTCGCTCTCGCTCAGCGCGCGTTCTCGGTGCCGGTCATCGGAGTGGTCGAGCCTGGCGCGCGCGCGGCGGTGCACGCGACCCGCAATCGCCGGGTCGGCGTGATTGGCACCGCGGGCACCATCGAGTCCGGCGCGTACTCGCGTGCGGTGCGTGCGCTCGATGCCGGCGTGACAGTCTTCTCGGCGACGACACCTCGCTTCGTCGAGATCGTCGAGGACGGACTGAGGCGCGACACCGGCGCGTTCGAAGACATGCTCGCGGACTCCGCCGACGTCTTCATCCGACCCACCTTCTACGAGATCGCGCGCGACTACCTCGACCCGCTCAAACGCAGCGGCATCGACACGCTCGTGCTCGGCTGCACGCACTACCCGCTGCTTTCCGCCTCGATCCAGCAGGTGGTGGGCGCGCGTGTCCAGCTCATCTCCTCGGCCGAGGAGACCGCCCGCGAGGTCGCCGAGACGCTCCAGCGGCGCGACCAGCTCGCACCCGTTGGCGCCGACCCGCGGCGCACCTTCGTCACGACAAGCGATGCCGATGAGTTCGCTCGCCTCGGCGCGCGGGTCTTCGGCGCACCGCTCGGCGACGTCGAGACGCTGCCGCTCGAGGAGCTTGCTGCGCTCTCAGCGGACATGCGTGCGCTCGCCGACGAACCCGCCGACAAGGAGGCGTCGTGCGTCTGACGATTCTCGGATCGTCGGCGAGCTGCTCCGGGCCCGGTCAGGCCTGTGCGGGACACTTCCTCGAGGCCGCCGGCGCGCGAGTCCTCTTCGACTGCGGCAACGGCGTGCTCTCCAACCTCGGGAGGCTCGAGGACCCTACCGCGCTCGACGCCGTCTTCCTGACCCACAACCATCCGGACCACTACGCCGACATCTACTGCCTGCAGTCGATGCTCCGCTACGCTCCGCAGGGACCTCGCGCACCTATTCCGCTCTACGCTGCCGGCGACCTCTTCGAGCGGATGCAATGCCTGCTTTCCGAACGGGGCGCCCGCGAGTTCGCCGAGGCGTTCGTGCCGTTTGAACTCGTCGATGGCGAGATGATCGAGATCGGCGAGCTGCGCGTCACGCCGTTTGCGGTCGTGCACACGCTGCCCACGTTCGCCCTGCGCGCACAAACCGACGACACGTGCCTGTGCTACACCTCCGACACGGCCCCCGGCGATCATGTCGTGCGCGCGGCGCGCGGCGTCGACCTGCTCCTCGCCGAGGCCACGCTTCTCGAGGAGTACGCCGGGGCCGCGCCTCACATGACCGCCGCCGAGGCCGGACGCCTCGCCAGCGAGGCCGGCGCACGTGCGCTCGCACTGACGCACATCTGGCCCACCAACGACCGCGACCTTGCGGTTTCGCTTGCCTCGGAGGAGTTCGGCGGACCGGTGGTCGCTGTACAAGAGTTCGACGAGTTCGATCTTTCTCCCGTCAACGGAAGGACGACTGAATGACAGCACGATCCGGAGGCCGCGCCGCGGACGCCTTGCGCCCGGTGCGGATCACGCGCCGCTACCTCAAACACGCGATGGGCAGCTGCATCTTTGAACTCGGTGACACACGGGTGTTATGCGCGGCCAACATCGAGACCGGTGTCTCGGCGTGGAGGCGCGGCAGCGGCTTGGGCTGGGTGACCGCCGAGTACGCCATGCTGCCCGCAGCCACCCACACCCGCTCGCGCCGCGAAAGCAACAGCGGGGGGCCCAAGGGCCGCACGCACGAGATCCAGCGGCTCATCGGCCGCTCGCTGCGAAGTGTCGTGGACATGGGCGGCCTCGGCGGGGAGGTGAGCGTCACGATCGACTGCGACGTGATCCAGGCCGACGGCGGCACGCGCACGGCCGCTATCACGGGTGCGTGGATCGCGCTGTCAGACGCGCTCGCTGTCTGGCAGGCGGCCGGCAAGATCGGCGCGAGCCCGCTTACCGCACAGCTGGCGGCGACGAGCGTCGGGATGGTCGACGGCGAGCTGCTGCTCGATCTCGAGTACTCAGAGGACTCGATTGCCGAGGTCGACATGAACGTTGTCATGGATGACCGCGGCCGGTTCATCGAAGTCCAGGGCACCGGCGAGCAGACGCCGTTCGATCGCGCTCGGCTCGATTCCATGCTCGATATCGCCGCGGCCGGGATCGGCCGGCTCATTGAGATCCAGCGCAAAGTGATCGAGGAGGATCTCGATGTCTTCGAGGGCTGACGCCGGTATCGACGTCGTCGTCGCAAGCGCCAACCACGGCAAGCTCGCCGAGATCCGCTCGGCGCTCGACTTCCCGGGCTGGCGGTTCGTCGCCGCGGGTGAGCTCGACAAAGAGTGGCCGAGCCCGGAAGAGACCGCGGAGACGTTCGAGGACAACGCGCGCATCAAGGCCCGCGCATCGTTCGAGCGGTTCGCACTCGCGTCCCTTGCGGACGACTCCGGCCTCGAGGTGGATGCGCTTGAGGGCGCACCAGGCGTCTACAGCAGCCGTTTCGCCGGTCCGTGCGCCACTGACGCGGAGAACAACTCGCGTCTCCTCCTGGCGCTTCAGGACGTCCCTGAGGCCGAGCGCACCGCGCGCTTCCGATGCACGGTCGTCTTCATCGGACCCGACGGCGCCGAGACGGTCGCAACCGGCACCTGCGAAGGCCGTATCGGCTTCGAGGCACGTGGCGATCAGGGCTTCGGCTACGACCCGCTCTTCGAGCCAGATGCCACACCCGGTCGCACCATGGCCCAGCTCACCCTCGCCGAGAAGAACGCCATCAGTCACCGCGGCGAAGCGCTGCGAAACCTGCGCGAGGGCCTTGTGGGCCGATGAGCGCGCGACGGTTCCTCGGCGGCTTCGTTGTCGTGGCGGTGCTCGCAGCATTGGCCGCGGGAATGATGCTCGGCGGGTGCGTATCTAAGCCAGTCGCGCTCACCGCCGCCCAGACGAAGGCCCAGTGCTTCGAGAACCAGTCGCGTATCAGGCAGATGATGGATCTGTTCTACGCCGACTCGCAGACCTACCCGCCCGTAGAGACGGTCGCCGAGAAGCTGCATGTGGCGTGTCCGTCTGGCGGGACCTACAGCTTCGACCCGGACACCGACGTGGTGACCTGCAGCGTCCACGGACATCCGTAGACGGTTCGCCAGACCTCCTCCCGCCTTGCCCTGTCGATGAGATAGCGGCGCGTTTGCCCACGGACCAGCGCCTCGCTACACTGTTGGTCGCTCGTTACGCCTCAGTCGGCGTGCGGGCGGCCGTGTCGGGCCGTAGCGCAGCTTGGTAGCGCATCTGCTTTGGGAGCAGAGGGTCGCAGGTTCGAATCCTGTCGGCCCGACCAAACTGCGGTCGTAGTTCAATTGGTAGAGCATCAGCCTTCCAAGCTGACTGTTGCGGGTTCGAGTCCCGTCGGCCGCTCCATTGACAACCTACGTCGCCGAAGGTAGCGTACCGCTTCGCGGCACATGCCTTGAGGACGACGTCTAACGCGCCCGTAGCTCAGCTGGATAGAGCGGGAGACTTCTAATCTCTAGGCCGGGGGTTCGAATCCCTCCGGGCGTGCCAAGTCACTTATGGTGGGTGTAGCTCAGTTGGTTAGAGCGTCGGACTGTGGCTCCGAAGGTCGCGGGTTCGAGCCCCGTTACCCACCCCATA
>JBBRSD010000006.1:0-181275 GCA_038245725.1 Coriobacteriia bacterium
CGAAAGCGGTGCCGCTGACGTCGGTGAGCTCCGCGACATCTCCGCGATCGGTCGTCACGATGTCAAACGCGGTGACCGCCGCCGTCGACTCATCGCGGTAGAAGCCCGCATAGGGCCGTCCGCTCCCGTCGTAGAGGTAGTCGATCGTGTAGCTCGCGTTCCCGCTTGACGTGGCGGAAAGCGACAGCAGTGTCAGCCCCTGATAGACGTAGTCTGTCGAGGTGGTTCCCCCGGCGCTTGCCACGATCGAGCGCGTGCGCTGACCGTTCGCATCGTAGGAGTAGGTGGCGGTCGTCCCTTTCGACGAATCCGTGTACCGGGCAAGCCTCAACGCTCGCATCGGTCGAGACCCAGGTGACCTGCCGAGAACCGTCAACAGAACCAGACAACATCAACATCACTTGGCCGCTGCGCCTCTGACTTGCACAACTTCGATTAGAAGTTGACGCGCCTCGGCGCCCGAGTACACACGGAACTCGGACGCATCCGGGGCTGCGTTGCCGGTGGTTCGATCTTCACCCACAAGTAACCCCCTCACCGTGGAAAAGACCACCGTGCTCTTTCCTTGTGCGTCCTCGCCATAGGCCCCATCGTACCCGCCAGAGAACGCCACAACCCTGCCAGCCGGGCCAACAACCTTGAACACCATACGGATCGCCTTCTGAAAGCGGTCGTATGCCAAGTGCCCTCCATCGCCCGTCTCGAACAGCCGGTACGGGGGAGGCGGGGACGTATAGAAATCGCCCTCAGGCCCGGATCTGCTGTCCAGTGGAACGAGCCACCCAGACGTCGAAGGATCGAACCTCGCGGCCATGGCGCCCGACGTGCCCTCTATTTGTCGCAGTTGATCATAGACGCGTAGTGGTTTCCCCCAACGCGTGGACGCGGGAAGGCGTCTTCCGCGACTCGAGGAGACTTCATCGATTGCTTTCAGGGCGACAGTCCTCAGCGCACTTGGAGTGGGCCCTCGTGTCTCCGGCGGCAGGAGGCTCGCCGGAGGTCGAGAGATAGGTCGGTTGACTTCTGATGAAGGTCGAAGCGCAGCTACCTCCGCCTTTGACGAGCATGCGCACAAAACAAACACCGCCATCGCCGACACGAGAACCGCCAACCAGCCACGCATCACGGACACCCCCCTACCTAACAACAACAGATTCAGCCCAATGCCAGAGGCCATAGGACGGGGGCCCCGGAAACGCCGCCAATGTCGTTCTATGGTGCTTGCCGTCTCTTGGATCCATGTAGTCCACTTTAGCCTTCTTTGCACTATTGCCACTGGTCACTTGGTCCACGACAATCGCGTGCCCAAAATCGAACCCATTGATTGAAGTCCTGATACCGACAACGAACGGATGTCCGCTCTTGAGCTGCCGTTGGATGCTCCCCAAGACCAGAGGCCCCTTGACATGCGCTTTCGTCAGTTTGTAATGAATCCACAGGCTGGCGATTTCCCATGCCGTTGCGCCGATATTGCCAAAATCGCCTCTCCATAGCTCGGGTCCTTGGTATCCTTTCTGACCGAGCAGCCAGTCCACGCACTTGTGCTGTGAAATCTTCGACTTCGGCCGGATGAATTTCACGACCGCAACGCTGCACGCCGCCCAGCACCAATTTGTGTTCTTCTGCGTGGCCCCCATGACCTGCTTGCCGATCCACCTCTGTCCGCTCGGATCCACCTGCCCAACCGGATCCCCACCGCAGTACTGATACGCACTCGCCTCCCCATCTGCCCTGGCTGCGTCCTTGCTCACGAACTGACACGTCGCCGAGTCGTAGTAGCGCGCCGAGCAGTAGTACAGCCCGCTCTCGGCGTCAAACGCGTACCCGGCATAACGCAGCGGCTGGCGGGCCGAGATGACGGCGGCCAGGGTGGCGACCATCGATCCGGCCGAACTCGTCGTCGAAAGCGAGTTGCCCCACGGGTCGTAGCGGTACAGCGCGAAAGGCGTGCCGCTCACGTCGGTGAGCTCCGCGACATCTCCGCGATCGGTCGTCACGATGTCAAACGCGGTGACCGCCGCCGTCGACTCATCGCGGTAGAACCCCGCATACGGCCGCCCGCTCCCGTCGTAGAGGTAGTCGATCGTGTAGCTCGCATTCCCGCTTGACGTGGCGGAAAGCGACAGCAGTGTCAGCCCCTGATAGACGTAGTCTGTCGAGGTGGTTCCCCCGGCGCTTGCCACGATCGAGCGCGTGCGCTGACCGTTCGCGTCGTATGAGTACGTGGCGGTCGTCCCTTTCGACGAATCCGTGTACCGGGCAAGCCGCCCGCCAACCCACGTGTACGCCGTCGTCGTCGCGCTGCCAGACGGCTTCTCCCAGATGCGTGCCCCAGTGGCGGAGTCGTAACCGTATGTGCGGTTCAAGACGCCTGCTACGCTCTTGCTCGCAAGCGTGCCCGTGCCTGAGTAGCCGAAGACGGTCGCGCCCTTGGCCCACGGTCCCGCAGCGGCGGAAAGACCGACCGTCGTGATCGCGCTTTGAGGGTTGTAGGAGTAGGTCGCCGTCGTCGATCCGCCAAGCCCACAGACGCCTGAGGCCGTCCACGTCGCCAACCGCGAGACCGAGTCGTAGGCATAGGTCGCGTTCTCGCTGGCGGCCGGGAAGCTGAACGGCAGGGACTCGGAGGTCTTCTTGCCGCAGGTCTGGCTGTAGACGTAGGCCGCACCAGGACTGCTGAAGCCGAGTCCCGTCTGCGCCGTGAGATGTGACGCAGAGTCGAAGACCTGCCCCACGCTCTTGCCGCCGGTCGTCCACGCAGTCTCACGTCCCGTCGCGTCGGTGGCAATGAGCGAACGGATCACCGGCGTAGACGTCGCAACCTGGGCCGTGGCTATCGTCTGCTCACCGAGCGAGTCGTAGTTGCTCACGATGCTTACCCCGCCGTCGCGGGTGACCGTGACCGTCGACGGCTTGCTCGCGTTCGCCGCGAATTCGTTGTGCGTCTGTGTCTGATGCAAACCGCCCGAGAGCTTCTCGGTCGAGTCGACGGTGCGCGAGAGCGAGTCGAAGACGCTCGCTGTGTCCTTGATCGAGACGCCGAGGCTCGTGACCTGGCTCTCCCCTGACTGGCGCCCGAGCTTGTCGTAGGTCACCGTGCGCACACTCAAGTCGGGGCTGATGACCTTGACGGCGTTGCCAAGCGCGTCGAAGGTCGTCTTCGTCGTCAGCCCGCCGACGGTCTGACTCGTCACCCGTCCGTCAAGGTCGTAGGACTGTGCCGTGGTGATGCCGTCCGCATCTCTTTGCGAAAGCTGCCAGCCGAGCGTGTTGATGGTGGTGGTTGACGCCGTCTGGTCCTGGCTCGCGGCGCCGGTCTCGTGATCCGCAAGGTCGTATGAGTGGGTCGTCACGTTGAGATCGGCGTCGGTCTCGGAGACGTTGCGTCCGCCGACATCGAAGACGGATGTCGCCGTTTGGGTGCCGTCATCGGAACTCGTCTGGGCAAGGATCTTGTTGTCGGCCTCGTCGTAGTGGTCGATCTCCCACGTGCCGTCCGAGTTGACGACCTTCTTGACCTGTCCGTTCGGGTAGTACGTGGTCACCGTCTGACTCGCGACCGAGCCCGGCTCGATGTTCGTGAGCTGCTGACCATACGCATCGAAGGTCGAGCGCGTCGACGCCGTCTGGTTCGCGGTGTCTGAGCCCTCAGCCCAGCTCTGCTTCACCTCGCCGCGAGCGTCGTAGACGGTCTTGGAGGCTCCCGCGACCTTGTCGGTGTCACCCGCCGTCTCATGGCCGAGCGCGTCGAAGGTGTGGGTCGTGACGCTGTCGGTCGAGGCCGCGGCGGCCAGGACGGACTCGGAGACGGACTGTCCGAACGCATCGTAGGACTTCGTCGACCAGCCGGTGTAAGAGCCGTCAGTGGCGGTGCGACTGGTGTCGGTCTCGCGGCCGTAGGCGTCGTAGGCCTGATGGGTCACTGTGTTTGTCGCGTCGGTGGCCATGACGACGTGTTCCTTGGTGGTCGGCGAGTAGGCGTTGCTCACCGTCCTCACGCCGGCCGCGTCGATCTCACTAGTGAGGTTTCCGAACGCATCGAATCCTCTGTGGACGGTAAGGTCTGTGGCTGGACTGCCGACGGAGATCACCACCGCGCGCTGGATAATCGTTGCCGGCTCGCCTGAGAGCGAGAAGCCGGAGTAGTCGGTCACGGCGCTCTGTGTGCCGGTTGTCGCCACGCTGTCCTGTGTTACTGTGCCGCTCGTGTTGTACGAGTGCCCTGTGTGTGCTACGTCGGTGTCGTTGAGTTGCTTGTTCTCGGAGAGCAGGTTGCCGCTCGCATCATATGAGCGCCACGTCGTGTCCCCCCTCGGGTCGACCTCACGCACGCAGTTCGAGTAGTCGTCGTAGAGGCTCGTGGTCATGTGGCCGTTCTCGTCCCACTCGAAGAGCGTGTTGCCTGAAGCATCCACGGTGCGACGGACGAGCGCGCCTGCCGGTGAGGTCTCGATGATCGACTCGTTGCCGGGGGCGTAGGCGTAGCGCCAGTAGGCTGGCGTCTCGGCGCTCACGTAGGTGTTTGAGTGGTCGGACTCGGTGCCGGTGGGGTTGTAGTCAAACACCTGGTAGATCGCGGAGGTGGCGCCGTCGACGTCCCCGTGGGTCGTGACCTTGGCTTGAGTAGACGCGGGATAGGCGATCTGGGCGGACAGGTCGGAATGCGAGGTGGAGTCGTAGCCGGGGTAGGTGACGGTCGTGAGCTTGCTGGTTGCCGCGTCGTAGCCGAACGTCCAGGTGCCAAGCCCCGGCGCCGCAGCCGAGGTGACGTTGATGCTCGCGAGCCTGCTGCCAGTGCCCGGCACATACGTCGTGGTGCGCTGCTGACCGGCGACTCCGAAGTCGTAGGTGACCGTTCCCGCGGACCAGTTGTAGTCGACGCTGCGCGTCCCGTCGGCGGTGGCGTAGGTCGCCTTCATCAGTTGACCGGCGTTGAAGGTGACGCTGATGCTCTGGCCGTTTGCGGCCTTGATCGCAAGCGTGGAAGCGGCCGAGGCGTCTGGTGGGGTCCACGTGTACTTCGTCGTGTTGTTGCTGACGTCGGTCACAGACTGGATGCGGCCGCTCGCCCCGTCGAAGCGGCTCACCGTGCGGTCATTATCGGTGAGGGCCCAGACGCCGGCACTGCTCGTCAGTGTCGAGTAACAGCCTGCAGGCGCGACGTAGACGCCTGCGGTCGAGACGAAGCTGTGGCGCTCACCCGCGCCGTCGACGTAGGCGACGACAGCGGGTGCGGTCTGTGTTACGACCTGCTCGAAGGAGGCGCGCCAGCCGGTGCCGAACGACCCTGTCGAGGTGTCGCGCGACGAGTAGTGGCGGGTCAGGCTCGCTTCCGGTCCCCACGACTTGATGTCGAGGTCGGTGACGTCGACGGTCAGCGCGCCGGTCTCGAGGTTGGCCCCGAGCGAGTTGTCGAGGGCACTTCGGAAGTCACACGTAGTGTGGCGCGGGTCCTCGAGGGCCGAGTACGTTCGGTTCGGAAGCTGGGCCGTCACCGTCGTGCAGGTCGATGTCGGCGCTTCACCCGCTTGGTTGTAGGGGACGACCTTGAACGAGTAGCTCGCCGAGCTCGAGAGCGGCCCCGTCGGCGCCACCTGCTTGTAGAGCGCGTTCGGGTTGTCGCGAAGGTCGAGGCCGGGCCCGGTGAAGCGGTGGATGGTGGCATGACCGCCGCTCAGGCCGAGCTCGCCGAGCCAGATCGCGTTGTTGGAGGGATCAAACGCACCACTGACGACACCCGAGGCTTCCTGATCGATCGTCCACTGGCCCGTGATACGCCCGTCATCGAGCGACGCCCGAGTTATGCGGGCTCCATCAGTCTGGGTCCATTCGATGAAATAGGCGCTCTTCCCGTCTACAAGGAATCCATCGGTGTAGTAACTCGGGCCGGGTACCGTGAGGTCGCGCTGCCATGTGCCCAGATGGTCAAAGATCCTGATCTTCCAGCCGTCGTAACCGGTTGTCGCCGTGGTGGTCATCGAAGCCGAATAGACCTGCTTGCCGTCCGAAGCGAGCTGGACGTCCTGAGTCGAGGTCGCCGTGAGATCGGCGCCGTTCCAGTTCGACAGCAGATTCTTGGAGAAGGACAGCCGGTGCGTCTGGGCGGACCCGTCACTTGCGTCCTTCCACACGCCCAGAACCGAAGTTGCCGAGTCTGACGGCGTGCATCCGAGGTAGATGTAGCCATCCAGGTAGAAGGCGCTCTTGCCCATGGGGGTCACCGGCCCCACCGTGGCGATGAAAGATCCGGCGGCAACCGACGTGTCCTTCAGGCCGCTTGCCACCTCGACCCAACTGCTGGGACCGCCATAGGAGCTCCACCGATGCACGTAGAGATGCGTCCCGTCCGAGACGACAAGCCCCGCACCACCGAGGTCGGCATTGGCGCCCGACTTGGCGACAAACGTCGTCTCACGCGTCGCAGTCGAAGGCGTGCTCGCCTGGGCAAGACCGTTTGCGCCTGCGCCCATCTGCGTGATCCGCGAGTCAGTCGGGAAGATCCCGGCGCCCGCACTCGACCAGGTCGTCGAGGTTGAGCCCTGGACAAGACCGACACGGCGAAGTTTGCCGCCGTCGCTCGCGTAGATGCCGTAGCCGGCCGCGCCAGAAGCCTTCGGCCACGTGAGCGTGACCGTGCCGCGCCCCTTGGACGCCACATCGTCGCTGGTGTCGGGCGCACCGTCGCCGTTGCTGTCGGCTCGGCGGAACCACTCAGCGCCTGAGACCTGGGCTGTCGCAGACGTCACGACCGCCGGCACCGATTGCGTGTAGATGACGGTGAGGTGGGGACTGAGGTACGCGGCGTACTCACGAGAGTAGAAGTCACTCATGAACTTGTCCTGGGTGCCGTTCTCGTACTGGTAGACGCACAGACCGTTGTTGCTCGGCGGCGAGTCGACCCAGCCCTGGACTGTCGACGCCCCGACATTGAAGTTGTAAGAACCCGTGCCCGTGACGTCGGTATAGCCCAACACGGTCGGGCCCCAGCCCGGCTGATTGTTCCATGTGCTGCCGCTGGACCAGCTCTTGGCGGCCGTGCGGAGATAGACCCGCTTGTTCGCGCAGTTGAATGGGTCGAAGTGATACGAACACTGCAGATTCAGGGTGGCCGAAGTGACCGTCGAGCTCGCAAGTGAGGAGACATCGAAGCCGACGTAGGAACGGCTGTAGCCCGTGCTGGTGGGATCCACCTGTCCGGACCTGATCCAACCAACGGAATCGTATGATGTGTCGGGGTTTGCGGTGCCTACGAACGTGTCCCGGCCCGCTGTAGTGGTCAGCGTCGGATCGACCTTGACCGGGAAGACACGGGCGGGATCGGCAAGCCACGCTGGATCGATGTGGTACGTCACGATCGCACCGCCCGGCACCGCCTCGACCGTCGTCGACGCGTTCTGGCAATACGCTGGCTCGTCGGCCGCGCCGGACTTCGAAGAGTCCCAGACGGTCAGGGTGCCGAGAGAGAGCACCTCGTGACTCGAACCCGGGAGGTAGGCGGCGGGTGTGCCGTCAGCGCCGAGGCGAAGCTCGAGACCTGTCAGGCCCACCTTGAACCGGTAGGTCGAAGGCGAACTCGCGCCGTGCAAAACGAGCGTTTCCTTCGCGCCGGAGGACAGCGCCTCATAGGAGAGGTCGGTTCCTTGGGCGACCTCGCCGTAGACGACGTCTGAGCCGAGTCCTATCGGCGTGGGCTCAGCGGCGCCCAGGAAGTCGATCGACGCGCTCCAGCTCGGCGTCGAGAGCGTGACCGGCGCGCCGTCGAACCCATCGGAGAACTTAGAAGTCACCGGCGTGGCGGTGCTCTTCAGGGCGCCCGGGTCGTTCGGGTCGGGCATGAGGCTCGTGTCGATCGGCTGCATGCTGCCATCAGCTGCCGGATAGTTCACCGGCTCGGAGAAGATCTGCTTCTCATAGCTTCCGTTGGAGAGGAGGTAGCTGTTCGATGTCTCGGTACGCTTGCCCGTGACTTCACGGACGATCGTGGGCGAGGTCTCGGCCGCGGCCGTGTTCGACGCGTCCGGAGTCGCTGTGGACTGGGGCGTCTGTGCAGCCGGCTCCGTCGCGCTCGACGCATAAGCCGGTCGCACGTAGGAGAGCGCCGGACCGAACCCGATCGCAATCGACAGGACGATCCCAAAGAACCTAGAAACGATGCCCGTGCACAAACGCCTCATCGCTTGCCCCCAAATCGTCAGAAACCCCATTTGCTAGTCGCGCTCGGAGAGCGGCGAAGAAGGCGAACAGCGGAGTGGCATCCTGAATGATGCTGAAGAACCCCCGGGTCGCATCATGAGGGGGGGTCGCCGCGAGTCAATGCAAATCACGCATTCACACAGATGAATGTGCGGAATATCACCAACCGCAATGGCCCCGAAATCTTGAGGCGATCCGAACTGGAACTTACTGGCCGTTCAGGTGCAGGGGATCGTCGGCCATTACGTCGGCTCGCACAGTTACACGCGGCTTAGGACACCATCCGCGCCGCTGCGTCAGCCACGCTCAGCACCGCGATCCCCTCGAACTCCCCAAGCTCGAGCAGGTGCGAGTCCCCGGATACGATCCACTCGGCGCCGCCCTCGCGAGCACACTCGAGCACCCGGTTGTCCGCCTCGTCGCCGATGAGCCCGATGCGCACCTTCGGCCGCACGATCTCGGCGACCCGAGCGATCTGCGCGACAACCTGCTCGCCGTGGGCGGCGTCGAACGCGAGCTTGTCGGCGAGCACGCGCGCGAGTTCGGCGAGGAGCGCTGGCGACGTCACCAGCACGATATCACCCGTGATCGCCGCACGCATGAGTCCCGCAGGCTTCCCCCCGAACGCGTACGCCGAGACGAACGCGTTCGTGTCGAACACGGCTCTAGGCGTCACCACGAAACTCGTCGCCGATGCGCGCGGCGCCACGCTCACCTTCGCTCGTCGACCAGCTTCGCGATCACCACGACCAAGCCTCCCAACGCGAGCGCGGCAACCACCGCGACGCCCACCATCGGGTTCGCGGCCGCTCCCAGCAGCGCGATCCACCATGGCACCGCCGGCGCGGGCGCCACGAGCGGGCCGGCCACGTGCATCGGACGAGCGACCGACACCCTGGTGTCTCCGCCGGTCTCGCCCACGACGACCACGACGTCCTCGCTCAGACCCGCCGTTCCGCGACTCAGCGTCACTGGAATCGTCGACACGTCACCACCGTCCGCTTCCCACGAGCTGAGCGTGGAGGTGGCGTTCGACGACGATGTGAACCAGATCAGGCGCCTGTCGGAAGCTCTCACTCCGTAACACTCGACAGGCGTGGGGTAGATGCTGATCGACGTGGCCACGCTGTCTCCCGGCGTCCAGGACACGATCGTCTGGGTCCCGGCAGCCGAGGAGCTCACCCACGCGAGCCGGTTCTGCGAGACAGCGATCGTCTGACCAGCGGCGGGGGCCGTGCCCAGCACTCGGGGAGCGCTCTTATCGGGAGACCACGCCATCACGGTGTCGGTGTTGTCGGGCGTTCGTGCAGCCCACGCGACGCGATCGCCGTTCGCTGCAAGTGTTCCTTGCAGGTACATGGCGGAGGGCGCGCGGGCGATCACCTTCGGCGACGGGAGCGAGGTCACCCGGTCGCTCGCTCCCAGAGCGACCGGCACCACGCCAACCGAACGCGTCCAGTCCAGCGTCCCGAAGGCCAGCACGTTCTCGGCGAGGCTGACATCGGCTGACCTGTCCTTGAGCCCGGGAATCGCGCTGATGGGGCCACCGTCCAGCGTTCGCGTGCGCCATCTGGCGGTCACGACTCGCTGACCGGCCTCGCTCCAGCACAGACGACGCCCCGCGACACGCAGACTGCCGCGCTGGATGTGCGGCCGCGATGCCACCGCACGAGCGCGTCGCGCGCCCACTCGCCACGCGCGAACAACTCCTCGACCGGTCCAGTAGTCGCCAACCGTTTCGAGCCAGTAGACCTGCCCGCCCAACACCACCACGTCCGAGACGATCGCCTTGGAAGTCCCGGGGGCGATAACCAGCTTCCCGGTTGCAGCACGCCACACCCGGACGCCGTCGAACGAGTCCCAGGCGGCCACGCCGTGATCGACCGATAACCAGCCCTGGCCGCTGTCGCCGATCCGCTTCACGTCCCACACGACCGCCGCGTCAGCCGAAAGTACCGGCGCGAGCGTCGCGACGAGCACACAAACTGCGGCGAGAGCTGTTGCGAGTCTGCGAGTCACTACGCGTCCGCAGTGGGCGGCGCTTGCGGTTTCGCCCGTCGCCGGCGCCCACGCTCGACGGCGGTCTTCGCGCCCTTTTCGAGCGTGCCCGCCATCAGGAAGCCCGCGAGCAGGATCGCCGATGCGACCATCTCGGAGGGGTAGAGTGCCGCTGTCGCGCCGGCCCTCGCCAGTCCGCCCGCGCCCGCGATGCAGATCGTGCCGACCGCAATGAGCACGTTGGCCCACATCCGGTACGCGAACTCGCGTTTCCGAGCGAAGCGCCACACCGAGATGAGCGCGCCGCCGAGAAGAAAGAGCGACCCGGTGATGTTGAACGGCAGGGACATGATGCGAGGAAACGACCCCGCCGCGCCCAGCGCCTGGCCGCCGACGCTGATGCCGGGGACGAGCTTGTCCACGAGCAATGTCTTCGTGAACACGCCCCACACGAACGCGACCTCGCAGACCAGCAGGAAGCCGAGGTAGACCCTGGGCCAGAACGTGTCTTTGACCAGCAGGTACAGCGAGCCTAGGCCGAGGAAGCCGACAAGCGACGCTGCTATCACGATATAGAAGCGGTACACCGTTGGGTCCCACACACCGGTAAACTCGGAGACGGCTTCCATCACGGCTGCGACCGCGTACATGAGCAGACCCACCGCCCACCACAGCTGGTGCGGCTTGCGCCGCGCGAGCCACTGCGAGAAGACAAGCCCCGTGAAGACGAAGCCGAGCACGGCCGTGGCAACAGGCCACCACCATCCGGACCAGAACTGCTCAGCGCTCACAGCTACCCCTCCTCTTCGGCCGCCACGGCGACCGCCCGTTCTTACAGAGACTTGAGCGCTGCGTCCGCCTCGGCGGCTCGCTGCCGAGCCTTCAAGTACGCGTCCATCGGCGCCGCGGTTTGGACCTTGTACGCGTCGGCGATAGCGACGATCGGCGAGACTGGCAGCTTCGCCGCTGCCGCCGCCGCTGCCGCATCTCCGCTGTTATACGCCGCGAGTAGCTTGTTCGCCTGCGCGGCGTCGCCCGCGAGCCACACTATGTCGGCCTGCTTCGCGATCGTCGCCAGAGCAAGCCGCCGGTCGACGTAGGCGACATAGACCTCGAGCTTGGCATCCGGGAACGCGGACGCCGCTTGGCTGAAGAGAGCGCGCGCCGCCGTGAACCCGGCGGTGGCACTCGTGCTGAGCGCCGATGCGTTCTTCACGTTCGCAATCCCGTGCTGGTTGTAGTCCGCAACCGATTGCCGCGCGAGCTGATCGGCGGCAAGCGTCCGGCTCCAGCCGTTGTCGGCGAACCACTTCGCGTTGACGGCGTCCTTCATCGCCGAGAAGATCGCGGGCGCTGCGTCGAGCATCTGTACGCGGGCCAACGCGGCGGCTTGCACGCGCGTGGCCTGCTTGCGCTCGTCGTCGGTCAGCTTCGAGTAGCCCTGGTCGATGAGCGCGGACGCCTCCAGCAGGTTCGCTCGAGTGTCGCCGAGGGTGGGCTCCAACTCCGAAGCGCGATCGGCGGTCGCCGTAGTGACATCGGCGCGAACCACAGCGTCCGTGACGCCGACCGTCGGGATCGCCTGCTTCAGGAGCGAGATCGCGCGGTCAAGCTTCTTCGCGGCGTCGAGCCGACCCTGGACGACGTTCCAGCCCAGCGCGACTACGGCGATGGCCACCAGGACGCCGACGACGACGATCGTCGTCCAAATCCGACGCTCACGGCGCGAATCCTTGTTGGCGATGGGCGGTGCGTCGGTGCTCATGCTGTCCTCTCGGCGTGGGCGATCCACGTACTCCTTGTACCGTACCCGCGACCTCTCCGCAAAGCGGCGGGGGCTCCTACGATGATGCCCGAAAGAAGTCTGGAAGTCCGCGCAACGGTGGCGGTGCGATTGGCACGCGCATTGCTACAATCACGCTCGAGTGGAGGCGACCCGCTTCTCCTCCCCCCCTTGAGGCGGGGAACGCCCGCTCAATATTGATACGGCCCGCGTCCCCCACGCGGGTCGTTTCACTTTCCGGGACAGAGTCAGCCATCCGCGCCAGCCTCGGAGCCACCTCGCGCTACACTGAATCCCGACGCCCGAGATTCCCGGGCGGCAGTACCACACGACCATCAGCGCCGAGGAGGGAGCCATCGTGTCCGACGCCGTCGAACGGCTGCTCAACCTCGCGCTCTACCTTGCCGACGCCCGAGAGCCCGTGACCGCCGAGCGCGTCCGCGCCGACGTGACCGGCTACTCCGGGCAGCAGGACGAGAGCGCCTTCCTCCGCATGTTCGAGCGCGACAAGGACCAGCTCCGCGACGCCGGCTTCCTCATCGACGCCACCGAGAGCGGCCTCTACGCCATCGACCGCGCCGGCACCTTCGCCTCCCCCATCGACCTCACCGCCGAGGAGACCGCCGCCGTTTCCGCAGCCGGCTCGGCGATGCTCTCCGACCCGTCGTTCCCGTACGCCGACGACCTGCGCTTCGCGCTTGCGAAGATCGCCACCGGCATCGACACCGCCACAGTCCGAACCGCCGCGCGCCTCGCCGATGAGGACCCCGCGCGCCAGGGCAAGACGGTCGCGGCGCTTTCCTCGGCGGCTTCGCGTGGGAAGCTCGCGACGTTCGAGTACACAAACTCGTACGGCGCCTCGGCTCGCCATGAAGTGGAACCGTATGGCCTCTTCCTGCACGATGGCCGCTGGTATCTCGTCGGCCGAGACATCGCTCGCGACCAGGAGCGCACGTACGCGGTCGCTCGCATGGTGGCGCTTGCGGTCGAGAGGGCGCGGCCTGCGACGCGCGACTTCGAGCGGCCCGACGACTTCGACGTGCGCACCTACGTGCGGCTCCCCTTCCAGTACGGCGACGAGCGCGAGTTCACCGTAAGGCTGATGTTCGATCCGTCGGCGGCTTGGCGCGCCGAAGCGCTGAGCGCTGGTAACGGCGCGCTCGGTCCCGCTGTCGGCGGTCCCGCCGGCGCGCTGGAGTGGGACGTGCCGGCTCGCTCAGCCGCACGGCTCGCGCGCTTCGTAGTCGAGAACGGACCCGGAATATCGATCGTGCCCACGGCCGGCGGCGACACGCGCGCTCGCGACCTGCTCCGCGCGGGGCTCGAGAGCGTGGTGGCGCTGCATGGCTAGGCCGAGCTCGGGCGAGTCCGCCCGCCGCCTGATCGCGCTCCTCGGCCAGCTCACGCCCGGTGCGCGCATCCCGCTCGACGAGCTCGCGAAGTCGCTCGGCGTCAAGCCGGCGCAGCTCGCAAACGACCTCGAGACGCTTTCGATGTGCGGTGTCGCGCCGTATACGCCCGACCAGCTCGTCGAGGTCTTCGTCGACGACGGCTTCGTCGAGGTCTACGCGCCGCTGCCAGCGGTCACCGCGCCCGTGCGCCTCTCGCCCGGCGAAGCCCGCGGACTCGCTGCCGCGCTTGCGGCAGCCGGCTTCACCGCCGATGACCCGCTTGTCTCGCGGCTGCTCGCGGCCTCCTCGGCAGGTTTCGACGCCGAGCGGCTCGAGCACACGCTGCGTGGCGCGATTGCAACACACGACAGCGGCATCTTCCAGACGCTGGCCTCGGCGGCGGGTTCGCGCGAAGTGGTCGCACTCGGCTACCAGAGTGAAGGCGCGGCCGAGCCCACCGAGCGCGTCGTCGAGCCTGCGGCGCTCTTCGCCGAGCGCGGCGCGTGGTACCTCTCTGCGTGGTGCCGCACCGCTGGCGCGATGCGGACCTTCCGGGTCGATCGCATCCGCGCCGCAAGCGGGAACGGCGAGCGGTTCTCGGCGGGCGGCCGCGAGGACGAAGCGGGCGGCGGCGCGCTGAGGGCGTTCGCGCCCGAGGGACTGCCGGTCGCGACGGTGCGTTTCTCGGCGGGCGAAGCATTCTTGGCGCGCGAGTGGCCGGGTGGACGCATCGTCGCCGAGGAGCCCGACGGCGCCGTCATCGCCGAGGTGCCGTTCGCGGGCACGAACTGGCTCGCGCGACGTGTGGCCGCGCGGCTCGGGCGCGTGGAAGCGGTCGCTCCCGCAGAGCTGCGTGCGGCAGTGGCGACGCTCGCCCACGCCGAGCTTGAGAAGATGTAGCCGGCGATGAAACGCGGCTACTGCCTGCTCAACGCCATCGCCGTGCCGTTCTTCAAGTCCGCGGCTACCGTTGAGACCTCGAGCCACCTTCCGTTCACCTTGTAGAACCACACGATGGGCCGGTCCGGGAAATCGTCGTAGACCATCCGGATCCATGGCCCGGCCTTCGAGCTCCCCAGGGTGTACTTCCCGCCGAAGCGCACCGAGCTGCCGAACGCGTTCTTGCCCGCGTACAAGAAGGTGTTGTCGCCGGCGATGGTCAGGTCCGAGAGACTCCCGGGCTTGCCGGCGTTGGTGGCGGCCACCCAGCTCCCGACGAGCTTCTGCTTCGCCCCCGAGCAACCCGCTGTCCCCGCAAGCAACACGAACGCGAGCGCCGCGGTCATCGCGATCGCCATCGAGCGTGGCATCGTCCCCATTCCGCAGACTCCCCTTCTTGCACGTGTCCGGTGGTCGGCAGGTGTCGATCTTCGAGCTGAACGCGCCGCCTCGCACCCGCCCGATCTCGCCTCGGGTTTCAAATCAGGCGTGACGAGTTCGCCCAGTGGCCTTGACGTGACGTCCCGTCTTGCTGATACAAGAAAGGCTAGTGGCCTGTGGCCGGAGAGGGCTTCCGGCAACGTCGTAGGGGGGGAGCATACCGTGTCTGAGCGAACTTCAGCTCGTGTGTCCGCACGTGGGAACCGGCAACACCGGTTGGTCTGGCTCGCGGCTGTTGTGATTGCCTGCGCGACGATGATCGCGCCGGCGTCGGCTCTCGCTTCCTACCGGCAGACCTACCAGTTCGTGCATACGTGGGGCTATCCGACGCCCTTGCCGTCGCCCGGATTCCAACCACTGGGCATCTCGATCGACTCCACCGGCAACCTGTTCGTCGCCGGCAACAACGATTACGTCTCCGAGTACACATCCGCCGGAGTCCTGGTCTCCGGGCTGCTCGGGCAAAGCGCCACGAACGTGTGGGGGACCAACGGCCTCGGCACTACGAAGAACGTCGCCGTCCACGGGGATGACATGTGGGTGGTCGACTACAACGACGGACTCGCGAAGTTCGACACGTTCGGCGCGTACAGCGGAATCTCGAAAGGCGGGATACCGGTCGGCTCCAGTGCCGCCTTCGCCGAGCCAGCAGCGGTCGCCATCGACGCATCGGGGTGCGTGTATGTATCCGACCATGGCAGCGACAACGCGGGCCCCACTCGTATCAGCAAGTTCGGCCCTGATGGCGCGTATGTCACCACGTTCGGCGACACCGGCGATTCGTACCATCGGGTCTGGGACACGCGTTCGATAGCGATCGGTCCTCATTTCCAGGTGTACGTCGCCGATTGGGGCAGCGGAACCGTTCGAGTGTTCATGCCGAACGCTGCCCGCACAATCTATACAGCGGCTGCGGCGTGGATGAGCAGTGGATGGGACTCGCCGACCGCTGTAGCGGTCGACAGAACAGGCAACGTCTTCGTGTTGGACGACGGCTGGAGCACGATTACGAAACTGGACTCGTCCGGGCACGCCCTTGCGCACTGGGGCGGCACAAATGCCATATCGGACCATGGCAAGTTCCAGACAGCGTTCAGCATCGCCGTCGCGCCCAACGGTCGCGTGTTCGTCAGCGACCGAGATGGCGCCACAGTGCAGCAGTTCAAGCTGCTCGACCTCGGCCCCACGACCGCGGCCTACGCCAATCTCAGCGTGAAGAAGGGCAAGACCACTTGGTTCAAGTACAAGGTCAACGAGGACATCAGCAATACCGTGAAGCCGACCATCAGGGTGTACAGGGGCGGCGTCCTCAAGGCGACGATCGGCTGCGGCACGGTGAGCCAGGGCGTCTGGCACACGAAATCGTGGACATGCAAGCTCGCGAGAGGCTCGTACGTCTGGAAGGTGTATGCCACCGACATGGCCGGGCACAAGCAGCGCAACGTGGCCTGGAAGACGCTCACGGTCAAGTAAGGTATCCGGTAGAACCGCGTAGTCACAGAGCGAAGGCCCGGCGTTTCCGTCGGGCCTTCGTCAACTTCATCACCGCCGGGTGAATCTAGTCGTCTTCGTGCACAAAGTCGCTGGATGTCTTCGGCACGAGCACGAGTTTTGCTGCGACCTGGTGCCCGTCGCCGTCGACAACCGTCTCGTAAGCGGCGATTCCCATGCCTTCAACGAGGTCCCCGACACCCGCGACGTGGTCGGGCGTCACGCCGTCTGCCCACGCGAAGACGGTGGCGTCTGTGACGAGCACCTTGAACTCACAGTCCTGATCGTGCGAAGCCTCAAGGGTAAGTACCGAGTCCTCAGAGTCGAACTCGGCGATTCGCGCCACGAGCGAGCCGTCGCGCCCGGGCCGGCGGATCTCGATCTTGGTCGCGACCGTGGAGCCATCCTCGGTCTCGACCTCTTTGATCACAGCACCCGGAACGAGCGCGCCCATCGTGGGTTCGTCGGAATCGGAGTCGCGCGCCCACTCGAGCTTGGTGTCTCCGTTGACGGTCACGTCGAACACCGTGCCGGACTCGTTGAACGACTTGAGCGAGAGGATGCCGCTGGTCTCGTCGAAGCTTACGATGATGCCCGCGATCTCCTGCCCGTCCTCGACACCGTCGCTATCGGAGTCCGACTTGTTGGGGTTCGTGCCTTCAGCGAATTCCGCCTCGTTGTCGAGCCCGTCCTCGTCTCGGTCCTCGCGACCGTCGGTGACACCGTCGCCGTCCGAGTCTGCCTTCAAGGGATTGGTGCCAACCGCCATCTCCTGAGCATTACGCAAGCGGTCGTGATCGGGATCCTCCCGGGCGTCTGAGACGCCGTTGTGGTTCGTGTCGGCGACGCGGATGTTGGTATGCGACTTGACCTCACCGAGGTTGGTCAGGTGGTCGTGGTCGTAGTCCTCTTTAGCGTCGGAGACGCCGTTATGGTTGGTGTCTTTGACCCGGGGGTTGGTGTGGGCGCGCCATTCGTTGTAGTTGTTGAGCCCGTCGTGGTCGAAATCGGACTTCGCCTGATTTCGCGTCAGGCTCAGGTGGTGAGCCTTTTCCCACGAGTCAGGGATCTTGTTGTGGTTCTTATCGGCGGCCAAGGCCGGCGAAGCGCAGAGCAGCAGCGCGAAAAGCGCCACCGATGCGACGAGCATCCCACGATGCGTGATGTTCACGGCGTCACTCCTTGTTGCGTGCGGGCACGAGAAGCCTTGTGTGCCCGTGTATCGGGCGCACGCACTGTGCACACAAGGACTGCTCGGCGAAAATATCGGTGTCCGGTGACCGCCGTCACGCCACTACCGCCCGAAGCGCTCCCCGATCGCGCCCACGACATTCGCCGCGGGCATGCGCTCGATGTCGGCCACAGGCAGCGCCGCGACGAACTGACGGCCGTAGCCCTTCTGCACGACACGCGCATCGGCAATGACAAGGCAACCGGTGTCGGTCTTGCTGCGGATCAGCCGCCCGGCTGCCTGCTTGAGCTCGATGACCGCTTCGGGGAGGGTGTAGCGGCTCCAGGCGACGCGGCCTTCTCGGAGTTCGCGCTCTTGGGCGAGCGGGTCTGTGGGGCGGCCGAATGGGAGCTTGGGCACGACGACGCAGCGCAGGGTGTCGCCCTTCGCGTCGAAACCCTCCCAGAAGCTCTTGAGCGCGAAGAGCGACAGCCGCTCGTCGGCGAGGAACTCGTCGCGCAGCCGCTTGGCGCTCGTGCCGCGTTTCTGGCACAGCAGCGCGATGCCGGCTCTCTCCAGCCGCGGTTCGAGGATTGCGTGGAGGTGCTCCATGTCGCGGCGGTTCGTGAACAGCGTCAGCACGCTGCCGCCCATCGCGAGGTGCACGCCTTCGAGCAACGCCTCGAGGTCCGCGAGATAGCCGCGCTCGGCGGGCAGCGCGATGTCGGTGGGCACATAGACCGCCATCTGCCGCTCGAAGTCGTAGCTGCTGGCCAGCCGAAGGGGGCGCCACGTCGCGGCCCCGAGGAGGTCGAGCCCGACGCTGCGCGCGAAGTGCTCGAAGCTCTCGCCGGTGGCGATCGTCGCCGACGTGAACACCACGCTGTGCACGCGCGGATAGAGGTCTTCGGCGAGCACCGAGCCGATGTCGAGCCGCTCGGCGAGGAGCTTCTCGGCGGGGCGGTTGGGGCGGCGATCGAGCGATACCGAGTAGACGAACGACTCGTCCTCGCCTTCGAGCACCGCGACGAGTCCGGCGTGCTGCTCCGCGAGGCGCGAGATGAGGCCGACGAGGTCCGCGCGGCCGTCGGTGACGTCGGGGCCCCACTCCTCAAGCAGCGTCACGAGCTCGCGGCCGTCAGCGAGCAGCTGTTCGAGCCGCTTGGCGAGCGAGCGGCCGGTCGAGGCGACCGTGCCCCATGGCCCGGTGTCGCGCACCTGCTCGGTCACCCAGACGTTCGCGGCGTCGTATTCGCTGTCGCCGGCAAGCGCAGACAGGTCCTTCACGAAGTCGAAGAGCGAGTCTGTCAGCGTCGCGCACCGCCCGACCTGCTCCTCCATCCGAGCGATGACGCCGAGAAGCCCTCCAGCCGCGGCCGCTCCGCGCAGCTGCCGCCGGATGTTGTCGAGCAGCCCGCCGCGGCCGCGCGCTGCGAGCGCGCCGAGCACGACCGACAGCTCGACGTGGCTAGCGCCCACCGTGAGCTGCTTGCGCGCTTCGCTTTCCGCCGAGTGCGCCTCGTCGACGATCCAGTGGCGCAGTGGCGGCAGGATGCCGCCCTGCGCAACAACGTCTCGGAAGAGGAGCGCGTGGTTGGTGACGACGATGTTGGCGCTTGCAGCGCGGCGCCGCACGCCATGCAGGTAGCACAGCTGCGGGAAGAACCGGCAGCGCTTCTTGGTGCAGTCGGCCTGCGACGCCTGGATAGCCGTGCGTAGTTCGCGCTGACCCCAGTGCAGGTTGATCGCGTCGAGGTCGCCCCAGCTCGACTGCGTCGCCCACGCGTGCAGCGCGCCGACGGTCGCGAGCGTGTCGGGCGTGGCGTTGGCGGCGTCGAGCTCGCCCGCGAATCGCTCGAGCTTGCGCAGACACGGGTAGTGGTCGTAACCCTTGAGCGCGACATAGCGCAGCTCGCCGCCGAGCGCTTCGTTGAGCCGCGGCAACTCGTGGTAAACGAGCTGGTCCATGAGCGCGTTGGTCTTGGTGGCGACGCCCACTCCCACGCGGTTCTCGAGCGAGTACAGCGCCGCCGGCACGAGGTAGGCGATCGACTTGCCCACGCCCGTCCCGGCTTCGATGGCCGCGTGCGTCCGCGTATCGAACGCCTCGAGGACCGCGCCAGCCATCTCGAGCTGTTCGGCGCGCGACTCGAAGCCCTCGTACATGCGCCCGGCGATGCCCTTTGCCGAGAACTCCGCGAGCACCTCACTTGTCGCCGGGCAGGTGCACGCGACCTCATCGGCGTCGTGGAGTGCTTCGGCTTTGTCCGCCGCCACACGCTTGCGGCGCGCGTCACGGAGGTCGAAGACGGCGCCGGGCGCGGCGGCGGCGATCTGCGCAAGGATGGCGCGCGTGGGCCACTCAGTGTCGCGCGCGAAATCGGTGAGGCGGTGCAGCAGGCCCGGCGGCAGGTCCGACAGGCCGGTGAGCGCGATGCGCCAGATCGCGCAGAGCGCCTCGACGTCTGGCAGCGCGCGATGCGCCGGGCCGCTGGGCGCGACGCCGAACGCGTCGGCGAGGTCGGCAAGGCGGTGCGAGCGCAGCCGCGGCAGGCCGATGCGCGTGACCTCGAGCGAGTCGAGCCAGGTGCCGTGAAGCGCGTTGCGACCCGCGACACGCTCGACGAACGCGCGGTCGAAGCTCGCGTTGTGCGCGACGATGTCGCGGTCTCCCACGAACGCCACGAGGTCGCGGACAGCGGACTCAGGCGCCGGGGCGCCCGCGAGCATCGCGTTGTCGATGCCCGTGAGCTTCGTGATCTCCGCTGACAGCGGGATGACCGGATCGACGTAGGTCGTGAACGTGTCGACGACCTCCGGCCCGCGCATGATGGCCGCGCCGATCTCGATGATTCGGTCGCGATTGGGATCGTAGCCGGTGGTCTCGAGATCGACGACCGCTATCTCGGCCTCGAACCCGAAGGTCGCCGTGCGCGCACGCTGCGCAAGCGTCGCATACGCGGCGCACACGTCCGGGTCGGTGCCGGGCACGAGATACCTGTCGAGAGGGTCCTGAGTCACCCGCCGAGAGTAGCACGCGGGTGTGACATCGGCGGGGAGTATCGGCACGCAAACAGGGCGCCCCTTTCGGGACGCCCTGCGGTCATTGCGCGATCGTGCGAATTGCTACTGGACCGTGCCGCCCATGGTGCGGGACTCGACATACCAGGTCTTGCCGACCTTCTTGAAGTTCCAGGTGTACGTGATGTTCATGGCCGCGGTGTCCTGCTCGGCGACGATGGAGACGGTGTCGCCGCTCGCTACCGGCTTGCCCATCTTGTAGCCCGAGATGCCGTACTGCTTGACCTGCGAGGCGTACGAAGCGGCGCTGCCGTAGCTCTGCTGCTTGTCGACCGGCAGCATCGCGTAGGCCTGGTCGTACTTGCCGGCGATGACGGCCTCGTTGTAGGCCTTCACGAACTGCTCAGGCGTGACGCCAGAAGGAACCTTCGTCGCGGTCTTAGCGTTAATGGCGCCGCCACCGGTCGTTCCTGCCGGCGGGTTTTGCGTGGCGTTCGGATTAATCGGTGCCGTGCCCTGCGCTGCCGTGTCGGCGGCGACGGGCAAGCTCGTGGACGCGCTCTTGCTCTGCTGGAAGACCAGGAGGCCTACGATGGAGGCCAGTAGCACGGCCACCGCGACGAGCGCGATGACGAGCGTCTGCTGGCTGCTGGCTTGTGGAGTCTGATCGGACATGTGCCCTTCCTTTCGAACAGAATCTGGGGCTTGCCGGGGTCCGAGCAAGCGTGGCAAACACTATAACCTCGTGAACGAGTGCACGTACAGCATCCGTAAGATTGCGATGTTAGGATGAGCGAATGCCACGCCAGCGTAGTGTTTTCGACATTGTAGGTCCTGTGATGATTGGGCCTTCTTCCAGCCACACCGCGGGAGCATGCCGCCTCGGCGAACTCGCGCGCGCCGTTTTCGGCGCAGCACCCACGCGCGCTCACATCCTTTTGCACGGCTCCTTCGCATCGACCGGGCCGGGTCACGGCACCGATCTCGCGCTGGTCGCCGGGCTTCTCGGCATGCATCCCGACGACCCGCGGATCCCCGCCGCGTTCGACGTCGCCCGCGAGTCGGGCCTCGTCTTCGACTTCGCCGAGGAGGACCTCGGAGACGTGCATCCCAACACGGCCGTCTTCGAGCTCGAGGACACCGAGGGCAGGCGGATGCGCGTACAGGGCTCTTCGCTCGGCGGCGGCGATGTGGTCGTGACCGGCATCGACGGTTACGACGTCGAGCTCACCGGCGACCTGCCCTTGCTCGTCGTGGGCCACGTCGACCGTCCGGGAGAGATCGCCGCGGTCACCGGCGTGCTGGCCGAGACGCACGTCAACATCGCGTCGATGCACGTGTCGCGCTCGCGGCGCGGAGCCGACGCGCTCATGCTGATCGCCACCGACGCCGAGGTGAGCCCCGAGGTCGCCGAGCGGATCGCCGCCGAGCCCGGCGTCACGAGCGTGCGGCGGGTCGCTGCGGTCTGAGGCGCGGAGCGGCAGTGCGTCAGCGGGGTCAGCGGCGTGCGCGATCGCGCCAGCTCAGTCCGCGTCATAGGCGGGCGTCCACGCCGACGGCCGCGCGTGATCGGTGAAGAGCCGCATCTCCGGCGCCGCGACGAAGCCCAGCTGCTCGTAGACGGCCCGCCCCTCGTCGCTCGCGTGCAACGAGATGACCGGCGCGCCCTTCTCGGTGGCGCACGCGATCGTCGCGCTCATGAGCTCCCGAGCGATGCCGCGCCGACGATTCTCGGGCATCACGTACATGCCGAGCACGTAGGCGACGCGCCCTTCGATGTTGCGCACGGTGGGCGCGACCTGCTGCCACATGAGCGCAACGGTGCCGATGATGCGTCGCGTGCCGTCGGTGCCGCTCTCCTCGGCGACGAATCCGTTGCAGCTCCCCGCCGAGAAGCCCTCGCGCATATGTGCAATGGCTACCGGGATGAACGCATCGAAGCTCGACTCGTCGCTCCAGCCCATCTCACGGAACATGCGCACGCGAAGGCCGACCATCGTGTCGACGTCGTCGAGCGTGGCGGGTCGGATGAGGATGCCGGAGGCGGCGAGAGAGGTGTCGGGCATGGGCGAACTCCTCGGCGAGGGCGGGCAGGGGGCGCGGCCGCGGGCCGCAGGAGGATTCTACCGCTCGAGAGGCGTGCCGGGATGCTCGGTGTCGTCGCTGGCAGCGTCGCTCGGGAGCGAGGCGTCGGGTGCGCACGACCCGCTGCCCGTCTCACACGAGCTGCCGCATGACGAGCACGCGCCGCTACAACCCACGGCTTTGAGCGCGTTGCAGCGAGGGCAGCGGATCTCGCCCGATTCGAAGCCGCATGCCGGGCACTTCGGCAGGATTGCCATGAGAACCAGCCTCCCTTACACGATTCGCAGGACGTGGGCGACGATGCCGCCGAGCAGGAACGCAAGGCTGATCGAGCCCAGGAACAGGCCGACCATGTACGCCCAGCCGCGCTCCTTGAGGACGACGAGCGTGCTCGCGAGGCAGGGGACGAACAGTGTGATCGTCACCATCGCCACGAGGAGCTGGGGATCGCTGAGCTTCATCGTGAAGAAGCCCGCGGCACCGAAGTCGCGGCGGATAATCGCCATCACGAAGGCGGTCGCGGTTTCCTGCGGCAGTCCCAACCAACCAGTCACGAGGGGCCGCGCCGCGCGCTCGATCAGCGTGAGGCCGCCAAGCACCTTCAGCAGGCCGAGAACGAGCGTTCCGCCCACGAAGAACGTCGTCACTTCCCGCATGAAGCCCCAGACCTTCGCGCTCGTCTTGCGCACGAGATTGTCGATGCGCGGCAGTCGCAGCGACGGAAGATCGATCAGGAGGTCGGTCGACTTGCCCGGGACGAGCTTGTTGAGCGCGGTTCCCAGAGCCACGAACACCGCGAGCAGGATCGTGAAGTAGGCGGCGGTGTAGATGGGCTTGGCGGTGGCCATGAGCGCCGCGATGATGCCGAGCTGCGCCGAGCACGGCACCGCGACCGCCATGAGCGCGGTCGCGATGAATCGCTCCCGCTTGCTGCCGAGGATGCGCGTCGTCAGCGTCGCCATGGTGACGCACCCGAGACCCAGGATCAGCGGAATGACCGCCCGGCCGTTGAGGCCCATCGAGGTGAGCGAGCGATCCGCGAGCGCGGCGATCCTCGGGAGGTAGCCGGTATCTTCGAGGATCGACAGCAGCAGATAGAAGCCGATGACGAGCGGCAGGATCACGCCGAACAGCGTGGCCGGGGTCATCGTGAGGACGCCGAACTGGCCGACCAGCAGCTCGAACGGCCACGAGCCGCGCGCGAACACGTGAGCCGTCAGCCCCTGCAACCACGGCGTGAAGTGGTGCTCGAAGACGGTGCCACGCAGGAAGTCGACGACGTTGCCGGCGACCCACTGCCCGAACACAACGTAGATCGCAGCCAGCAGCGCGATGAGCATCGGGATGCCGGTGAGTGGGTGCATCATCGCGTGCGAAAGCCTCGCCGAGAAGCTCGCACCGGTCAGCGTCTCAGTGATGATGTGCCCGCAGACGTCGTCGACGCGGTGGCGGCGCGCGATGTAGATCTCGTCTCGGCGGGTGCCGGGCTCGCGGCCGAGGCGCTCGCTCACGGCCGCGTCGCCCTCGAGAACGAGGAGCGCTTCGGCTCGGGTTCCCACGCAGCACGCCATCTCGTCGAGATCGGCGGCGAGCTCGACGCCGGCGTGTCCGCCCCGAGCGCGGGGAATCGCCGCACGCAGCTCGTCGAAGCCGAGGCCTTCGACCGCGACGGTCTCGATCACCGGCACGCCGAGCAGGTCCTCGAGCAGGTCGCGGTCGATGCCGACTCCCTCGCGGCGCGCTTCGTCGGCCATGTTGAGCGCGACCACCATGCGCTTGCCCATGTCCACGAGCTGCAGCGTGAGGAAGAGATCGCGCTCGAGGTGCACGGCGTCGACCACGTTGACGATGATGTCGCCCGACAAGATGATGTCGCGCGCGACGGTCTCTTCGTCATTGAAGGAGCTGACGCCGTAGACGCCCGGCGTGTCGACGAGGTCGTTCTCGCCCAGCCGGCCGCGCGTGAGAGTGACCGTGGTTCCCGGGAAGTTGCTGACGTCGACGTAGGTGCCGGTCAGCGCGTTGAAGACGACAGATTTTCCCACGTTGGGATTGCCGACAAGAACGATCGTCTCGGCACCTTCGCGCACTTCAGTGCTGGCGGGGCCGTGACAGGACGCGTCACTCATGGGTGCGACTCCTTTGCTCCAAGCTGGCCGAGCAGGCCTGTGGGCGCGGGTCAGACCGCGCGCACTGGAGTTAGCTGCTCAGCCTGCGGACGTTGATGCGCTTGGCAAGCGCGCGTCCGACGGCGATCTCCTGACGGCCACTCCTGATGACGAGCGGGCCGGCCGGGATCTTGGTCACGCATTCGACGCGTGCGCCTTCGGCCATGCCGAAACGCAGCGCCTGAACGCGGGCGTGCTGGTCGTTGACGGAGATGATCTCGATACGATCGCCCTTGCGGATGCAGTCCAGCGAGCACGTCTCGCACACGACGGGCTGCACGCTGACAGCGGACTCGGTCGGGCAGCTCTTATCGGGATCGGCCATCTCGCGGCTCCTTGGTGGTTCTCGTGCGAGGCTTGGGTAGTCGAGTAGTTTGCTTAGTATGTGCTAAGTGCCTCGCAACGCGAATACTACGCCCCGCCGGAAGCCCCGTCAAGAATGGTGAGGAGATTGGTGATGATTGGCGCCCCGGACCGTGACGGCTGGGCGCCCCGCGCTACAATCGCGACGGGCGCGACGTCGCGCCTCCGCTTCCGAAAGGACTCACGTCATGGCGCACGCGTCGTTCGAAGACCTGCTCGCCGCAGCAGCCGAGCACAGCTCGCTCGGCAAGGCCGCACTCGCGCTCGAGATCGCCGAGACCGGCCTGCCCGCCGCCGCCGTGCGCGCACGCATGGGCGAGACGCTCGGCGTGATGCGCGAAGCGATCGGTCACGGGCTGTCGGGCAACGCACGCTCGCGCTCGGGCTTCGTGGGAGGCGACGCCTCGAAGGTCGCGTCCTCGCAAGCCGGTCCGCTCGGCGGCACCTTCGCCGATACGATCGCGGCGGCACTGGCGACCGGCGAGGTGAACGCGTCGATGGGCCGCATCGTCGCAGCGCCCACCGGCGGCGCGTCCGGCGTGCTGCCCGCCGTGCTGCTCGGCCTGGGTGCGCAGTACTCGGCGAGCGAGGAAGCGCTCACGGAGGCGCTCTTCGCGGCGGCTGGCATCGGCGGCGTGATCGCGACGCGCGCGACGCTCTCGGGCGCAGCCGGCGGCTGCCAGGCCGAGATCGGCTCGGGAGCGGCGATGGCGGCCGCAGCCGGCGTCGAGCTGTGCGGCGGCACTCCGGCGCAGGCGGGGCACGCTGCCTCGCTCGCGCTGCAAGGGCTGCTGGGCTTGGTGTGCGATCCCGTGGGCGGCCTCGTCGAGGTTCCGTGCGTCTTCCGCAACGCGACCGGCGCCGCCGTGGCGCTCTCGGCCATCGAGATGGCGCTTGCCGGCGTCGAATTCCCTCTCGCGTTCGACGAGGTCGTCGATGCGATGGCGTCGGTCGGTCGGTCGCTTCCGCCGAGCCTGCGCGAGACGGCACTCGGCGGCCTCGCGGCAACGCCGGGCGCTCGCGACATGGCGCGCCGAGCGCGCGAGGAGTAGCCAGCGGTGACCCCCGCCTCCGCCGAGAACCCCGCGCGCGACCCAAGCACGCTTCCCGCGCCGGCCCACACTCTGGCCGCCCGCGCCGTGCTCGACGCGCTCGGCACCGACGCAACGGCCGGGCTCAGCGCATCTGACGCCATCTGGCGTCTCGCGACCGCCGGGCCCAACCGCCTCGAAGAGGCCACGCGCACGCCCGCGTGGAAGCTCTTCCTCGGCCAGTACAAGGACTTCATGATCTACGTCCTGATCGCCGCCGTCGCGATCAGCGCGATCGAAGGGCAGGTTCCCGAGTCGATCGCGATCCTCGCGATCCTTCTGCTCAACGGCGTTCTCGGCTTCGTGCAGGAGTACCGCGCCGAGGAGGCGCTCGAAGCGCTCAAGCAGCTCTCGGCGCCAGTCGCCACCATCATCCGCGACGGCGTCGAGCGCGACATACCCGCCGAGGAACTCGTCGTCGGCGACATCGTGCTGCTCGAGGCGGGCGACCGAGTGCCCGCAGACGGCCGCCTCGTCGACGCTGCGGCGCTGCGGGTGGTCGAAGCGGCGCTGACCGGCGAGAGCAACTCCACGCGCAAGCAGACGGCTCTTGTGGGCGAGCACGATGCGCCGCTCGGCGACCGGCACGACATGGTGTTCGCTGGCACCGCCGTGGCCGTGGGGCGCGGCACGTTCGTGGTGACCGCGACGGGGCAAGCGACCGAAATGGGCCACATCGCCGACCTGCTCGCGCGGACCGAAGAAGAACTCACGCCGCTGCAAAAGGAGCTCGCGGTCGTGGGCAAGCGCATTGCCGTCCTCGTGCTCGCGATCGCGGCGATCGTCTTCTTCGAGGAAGCGTGGGTGGAGTGGAGCCACATCGGCGGGCCAATCCTCGCCGACCTCGGTGATCCCGCCTTTCGCACCGGCCTGACCGCCGGGCTGCTCGTCGCAATCTCGCTCGCGGTCGCCGCGATTCCCGAGGGGCTGCCGGCGATCGTCACCGTGTCGCTCTCGCTCGGGGTGCGCCGCATGGCCGAGCGCCACGCGATCGTGCGGCGCCTTCACGCCGTCGAGACGCTCGGGTCGACGTCGTTCATCTGTTCGGACAAGACCGGCACGCTCACCATGAACGAGATGGCGGTGCGCCGCATGCTCGTCGGCACCGACGCCGCGGGCGTCACAGGCGACGCCGGGATCGAGCCGCTCACCGGGGCTGCGCCCCACCCGGCCGACCTCGCGCTGCTGCTCGAGATCGCGGCCTCCAACAACGACGCACGCATCACCGCCCACGCCGCGCTCGTGGGCGATCCCACCGAGACCGCGCTGCTCGTAGCCGCCGAGAACCTCGCGCCCGGCCACCTCAGGCCGCACCGCGTTGGGGAGGTGCCGTTCGACTCGGAGCGCAAGCGGATGACGACCGTCCACGACGTCGACGGCAGCCGCGTCGCGTACGTGAAGGGCGGTGCCGACGTCGTGCTCGCGCTGTGCACGCACGCGCGGATCCGCGGCGAGGTCGTCGCGCTCGACGATGCGCTGCGCGCAGCGGTCCACGCCGCGAACGCCGACTTCGCTGCAAGCGGCCACCGCACGCTCGCGTTCGCGACCCGCGACCTGGGCGTGACGCCGGCCGCCGGCGCTGACGCCGGCGCAGCGCTCGCGCCCACTGCCGACATCGAGCGCGACCTCACCTACGTAGGCATCCTCGGCCTCGTCGACCCGCCGCGCGAGGAAGTCTCGGCCGCCATCGCCGAGTGCCACCGCGCCGGAATCCACGTCGCGATGGTCACCGGCGACCACGCGCTGACGGCCCTCGCGATCGCCGCCGAGATCGGGCTCGTCGACGGCTCCGACGCGCGCGTCGTCGACGGTCCCGAGCTCGAGCGCATGTCCGACACCGACCTCGCCGAGCAGGTCGACCACATCCGCGTGTTCGCCCGGGTCAATCCCGAGCACAAACTGCGGATCGTCGACGCGCTCAAAAGCCGCGGCCACATCGTGGCAATGACCGGCGACGGCGTGAACGACGCCCCGGCGCTCAAGCGCGCCGACATCGGCATCGCGATGGGACTCATCGGCACCGACGTCGCTCGCGAAGCGGCCGACATGGTTCTCTCGGACGACAACTTCGCGACGATCGTCCACGCGGTCGAGCAGGGACGCGTCGTCTTCGACAACCTGCGCAAGGTCATCCTCTTCCTGCTCTCATGCAACATGAGCGAGGTGCTCGTCGTCTTCGTCACCGCGCTGCTCTCCCCCGCTGCGGCGCTGCTGCCGCTCCAGCTGCTGTGGATCAACCTCGTCACCGATGGCCTGCCCGCACTCGCGCTCGGCGTCGACCCCGGCGACCCGGACGTCATGGAGCGCGCGCCGCGCGACCCCGACGAGTCGATTCTGACCGCGCGCAGACAGCTCGGCCTGGTGTGGCAGGGCGTTGTCATGACCGGCACCGCGCTTGCGCTCTACTACTTCGTGGGGCCGCTCATCCCCGGCACGACGCCTGACGTCGACCGCACGATGCTGTTCACCGCGCTCGTCCTCACACAGCTGCTGCACGCCTTCGATTTCCGCTCGCCACACCGCAGCGTCTGGCACCCACGCTCCCTCGAGAACCGCTGGCTCGTTCTCGGGCTTATCGGCTCGATGGCGCTTCACTCGGTCGTGATCTACCTGCCGGCCGCCGAGGCCGTCTTCAAGACTGCGCCGCTCTCGCCGCTACACTGGGTAGGAGTTGTGGGCGCGTCAGTCCTCGCAGTCGCCATCATGGATGCGAGCAAGCTGGCTGGCGCGGCCCGAAACGCCCGTCGCCGAGGAGGTCCGAAGCATGCCCAATGAACCCGCACGCGTCGCCGGCTCGGCCGATCGCGACGACGCCGCGACATGTTCGCCTCCCGAGTGCGTCCCCCGCTCCGACCTCGCCGTCTTCGCGCATGAACTGCGCGGAGCCCTCACCGTCATCTCCGGCTACAACGAGATGCTGCGCCGTCCACTCCCCGACACGGACCGGTTCGCCGCGCTCGAAGGCATCCGGCGCGCCGTCAGCCGAGCCGACACGCTGTGCTCCGACGTCCTCGCCGGCAGGCCAGCCGGTTCGTCAGGCCAGCCTGTGCGCGAGCCGGTCGACCTCTGGGCGCTGGCCGAGCAGGTCGCATCTGAGCAGCGCGCCGCGACAGGCCGCGCCATCGTGGTCGACGCGGCCGAAAGCCTGGCCGTTCTCGGCGACGAATCTGCCCTCGAGCGCGTGCTGACGAACCTCATCACCAACGCCTCGAAGTACTCGCCTCGCGAGACGACAATCGATATCCGCGTGGCGCGCGACAGCTGCGCGACGAGCAGCGCGATTGCGACCCTGGAAGTCAGCGACCGCGGCTCGGGGATCCCTGCTGAGGCTCGCGAGCGCATCTTCGAGCCGTTCGTGCGGCTCGAACGCGACGACGCGTCGCCGGGCAACGGGCTCGGTCTCGCGATCGTGCGAGACGTCATCGTCGCGCACGGTGGGAGCGTCGAAATCCGCGATCGGACCGGCGGCGGGACGACGATCCACGTGGTGTTCCCGATCGCGTAGCAACGCCGTCAGCGTCGCCCTGCGAGGCGCACAACATTGCAGCGACCCTAGCGGCGCGGCTCCAGCGCGAACTCCACGAGCATCGCGCACAGCTGCGGGAACTCGATGCCAGCCTCGCGCGCCGCATCCGGCACGAGCGACGTCGCGGTCATGCCGGGAATCGTGTTCGTCTCGAGCAGCCACACCGCGCCATCCTCGGCCACGATCGTGTCCGAGCGCGAGATTCCGCGACAGCCGAGCGTCTTGTGCGCCGCCATCGAGAGCCGCTGGCACTCGTCGCGCGCCGCCTCGGAGACGCGGGCGGGGATGATGTGGCGGCTCATGCCGGGGACGTACTTCGACTCGTAGTCGTAGAACTCGTGCACCGGGACGATCTCGAGCGTGGGCAGCGCGACGACGTCATCGTTGCCGATCACCGCCACGGTCACCTCGACACCGGCGATGAACTTCTCAACGAGAACGTCACGGTCGCACGCGAACGCCTTCTCGATCGCGGCCGGCAGCTCGCTCGGGTCGTGCACGATCGTCATGCCAACGGAGGAACCCTCGTTCGCGGGCTTCACGACCAGCTTGCCGCCCAACTCGTTGACGATCACGTCGATGTCGAAGAGCTCTCCTCGGCGAAGCACGACGTAATCGGGCGTGGCCAGACCGGCTTGCGTGTAGAAGAGCTTGCTCATGACCTTGTCGATCGCAAGCGCGCTCGACAGAACGCCGGAACCGACATACGGCAGTTCGAGCAGCTCGCACAGTCCTTGAACCGTGCCGTCCTCGCCGAAGCGGCCGTGCAGCGCAATGAAGACCACATCGGCGTCCGCGCTCGACAGCTCGGAGACGAACTCGGTCTCGCCGGTGTCGATCTCGACGACGTCGAAGCCGATCGAGGTGAGCGCGGCCGTCACTTGTGCGCCGCTGTTGAGCGACACCTCGCGCTCGGCCGAACGCCCGCCTTTAAGCACAGCGACGCGAATCTCGGCAGGGTTGATGGTCATACGGCGTCCTTTCGCGTCAGAACCAGCGGCCGAGTCGCAGGTAGTCGACCGCGATCAGCGTTCCCCACCAGACGATCGCGCCCAGCAGGGTCATCGTGGCGCCCTTGATCATCGCCGAGGACAGCAAGCCCGACTTGTGCCGAGACGACCCGAAGCGCGCCGCGACCCAGACCACGAGGATGAGCAGCGGACCGGCAGCGAGCAGGCCCAATGCGGCGTACAGGAGCCACGTGTAGAGCTGGGCCTCGAAGATGACCTGACCCGTGGGCAGCTTCTGCATCTGCCAGACGCCAACGCCTGCGAAGACGAACCACAGCCCGAGGTAGACGAGGAACGGCCACCACGGAGCGCCGTAGCGCGCGCTCAGCTCAGGGACGACCTCGGCGATCTCGGCGTGGGCGGTTTCGGGCACGATGTCGTCGAGCGTCGATTCGACGCCGACCTGCTCTTCCGAGGCGGCGACAGCGGCCGCGAGATCGTCGTCGCTGGTCTCGGCCTGCGCGACTTCCACGGCCGTCTCGATCTCGGCTGCGGCTTCCGGCTGCGGCTCTGGCTCGAGCGAGAGCTGCTCCTGAATAGCCGCGATGGCGTCCACTTCGACCGCGAGTTCCTCGGCGACGGGTTCGCCTTCCGAAGGCGGTACGGCGGCGAATGGTTCCTCGGCCAGAGGCTCTGCGAGTGCGACGGGTTCCTCGGCCGCGCCCGGAGGCTCCGTGGGCGCAACGGGTGTCTCCGCGAGGCCCGGCCCCACGGCCACCTCAGCCGGCACGTCGCTCACGGCCGGCGCCTGATCGGCCGGTTCGGATGTCACTGGTTCGTAATCCCCCACGCCACTTCCCTTCGTCGCCTCCGGTGAGTCTACGCACCAGTCCCGCTCGGCTCAACCTGCCTGCGCGATTCCGCATGAAACAGCCACGACAGCGCCGCGGCGACGAGCGAAAGCGCGGCCGAGACCCGCAACGACGCCGCCATACCGGCGACAAGACGCGCGGCCTCGTTGGGCGCGAGCGTTGCGCTGCCCTCCGGGATGCCCGCCGAGCCTACGTGCAGCGCGACAATCATGGCTGTCATGGCGATACCGAGCGCCATTCCCAGATTGCGCGCCTCGGCCAGAAAGGCAGAGCCCACTCCCGCGCTCGATCTCGGCGTCGCCGTCAGAACCGCCGAGGAGTTCGGCGTCTGGAAGATCGACACGCCGCTGCCGATCACGGCAAGCGCAGCGACGACCGCAACCGGGGAAGAGCTCGCGGTCAGGAGTGACGCGCCACCGAGCCCAGCGGCCAGCACGACCAGCCCAAGCGTCGAGAACCAGCGGCTCCCGTACCGGTCCGCGAGCCTGCCCGATACGGGCGCGAACACGGCCATCGCGAGCGGTGTGGTCGTCATGACGAGCCCAGCCAGACGCGTGTCGAGTCCCAGCACGCGCAGCAGGAAGAACGGCAGCGTGAAGATGATCCCGTACAGCGCCATGTACGCGAGCGTGGCGGCTCCAAGCCCCGCCGAGAACACCGGATGCCGGAAGAGTCGCAGATCGACCATGGGATGCATCGCGCGGCGTTCCCAGCGGATAAACGAAACGCCCAGCACCACGGTGGCAACAAACAGCCCGATAATCTCGACGGAGAACAGCCCGAGGCGCTGGACCTCCGTAAGCGCCAGAAGCAACGAGAAGAGCGTGCCGGCTGCAAGCACCGCTCCGAGCGCATCAAAGGACTCCCCGATCGATTCCTCCTCGGGAAGCACCCGCCACGCGAGGGTCGCCGCCACGACGGCCAGCGGAATGTTGATCAAGAAGATGCTCGGCCACCCGAACGTCCCCACGAGCAGCCCGCCCAGTGCCGGCCCAACGGTGAGACCCGCCGAGACAGCCAGCGATATCACACCGAGCGCCCCGCCTCGCTTGCCCGGCGGGAACGTGCGCATGATCATCGCCGGACCCGCCGCGAACAGCATCGACGCTCCCACCGCCTGGAGCACTCGCGCGGCGATGAGCAGCGGCAAGGTGTGGGTCGTAGCGCACGCCGCCGAGCCAACGCCGAAGACGAGAAGTCCCCCCACATAGAGGTTGCGCAGCCCCCACACGTCGCCCAGCCTGCCCATCGACAGCAGGAGCGAGGCGTTCGTGAGCAGGTACGCGGTCGCTACCCAACTGACGCTGGTCACCGCCACGCGAAGCTCGGCCGATATGGACGGAAGGGCGATGTTGACGATGCTGGAATCGAGCGGTGCGAGGAATGTCCCGACGAACAGAACCGCCAGAATCGCGTTCGGATTCGGCTGTGTAGTTGTGATGGAATCACGGGTTTGGGGCGTTAGGTTGGCACGGGCCACGCGTATCCTCTTAATCGAGAGGTAATTGTCTCACGCATAATCGCACGCGCCGCCACGCAAGTGATAGGCGTCGCAGCGAGCGAAGGAGTGCTCATGTCCGACGAATCGCCCGCTACCCTACCCCCGGAGCCCACACCGGAGCCGAGGCCCAGCCCCGAGCCCACTGCCGAACCCACGCCCGACTACTCCACACGCGCGGACGAACCCGCACCCTACCACTCCGCACCTGTAGCGGCGCCTACGCCGGCGCCCGGCGGTTCCGCACTCGTGGTCGCGCTTGTCGCGGCGCTCATCATGGGCACCATCGCTGGCGTCGCAGGAGGTTTTCTCGGCGGGAGGCTTTCGTCCGGGGGCGGCCTGCAATCGCAGAAGATCACCGTCGTGCCGTTGACCACCGATGAGCCGGTCGTTGCAGCGGCTGCCGCAGCAGTGCCCAGCATCGTGAATATCGACTTCACCGCCAAGAACGCCTCGGCGGGCGGCCAGAACGGCCTGCCGAACTCCCACCCGACCGTGCCAACGCAGGGAAACGGCTCGGGAGTCGCCTTCAAGAAGGCCGACGGCGGTGGCACCTACATCCTCACGAACAACCACGTCGTCGCAGATGCGACGAGAATCACGGTCGCCGATGCCAGCGGCAAGACCATCGCCGGCAAGCTGATCGGACGTGACACCGACAGCGACATCGCCGTGGTACAGATCGCCGAAGACCTCCCAATCATCAACCTCGGAGATTCTTCGAAGCTGACCGTCGGCCAGACCGTCGTTGCGATCGGCTCGCCATTCGGTTTCGCGCACTCGGTCACGTCGGGCGTCGTCTCGGCGTTGGGCCGCTCGCTCGACAACATCGACGGCACTTCGGGTGCGAACTACCCGTTGGCCGACGTCATCCAGACGGACGCGGCCATCAACCCGGGCAACTCCGGCGGGGCGCTCGTCGACCGCGCCGGTAGGCTCGTGGGGATCAACACCGCGATCTACAGCGGCACCGGCCAGAGCGGCGGCATCGGCTTCGCGATTCCCGTGAACACCGCCATCAAAGTCGCCGATCAGCTCATCTCCGGCGGCAAGGTCGGTCACGCCTACATCGGCCTGATCGGCTCGACCGTCACCGCCGAGATCGCCGCGCAGAAGAAGCTGCCCTTGCAGCAGGGTGCCATCGTAAACAGCCTCGCCGTCGGCGCGGGCGCCATCACCGCTGGGGTGAAGGTCGGCGACATCGTGACCGCCGTCGGTAGTGCCGACGTCCGCACCATGGACGACCTGATCCTGCAGGTTCGGAGGCACGCGATAGGCGACATCATCAAGCTCACGCTTCGCCGAGGCACTCAGACGCTGACGCTCGACGTCAAGGTCGGCGACAAGCCGGCGAACTTGCCTTCGCTGTCCACATCGAGCACGATCACCACTCCTTAACGCATCGAGCTGCGAGAACTCGTATCGGAAGGCTCCGGGCGTATTTCGGGGCCTTCCTTGCTGCCCGCAGGAAGCCGCGCCAAGAGCCGTGTCGTGCTGCTGGTGGCGCGGAGCATATGCTACCATGGCAGGAGCAATTGACGGCCTGGTTGCGGGTACCATTCCTACGAACGTGCGGATGAATCCCTGCTCTGAAAGGAGTTCCGATGATCGAACTGAACCGCTGCATCACTTGCGGCTACCTGCATGTCGGCCCCGCCCCCGATAGGTGCCCGGTATGCGGCGCACCCTCCTCGGCGTTCAGGAAGTTCGAGTCCCTGCCAAACCTCGAAGGCACCAAGACGCTCGAGAACCTCAAGGCCGCCTTTGCCGGCGAGTCCCAGGCGAACCGCCGCTATACGCTGTGGCGCCGCATCGCTGAGCTCGAAGGCGCGCCGCAGTCCGCGCTCGACGCTTTCGATCGCGCCGCTGCCGAGGAAACCGCGCACGCGCTCGGTCACCTCGCCTTCATGCGCGGCTTCGCCACCACCGCCGAGAACCTCAAGGCCGCAGCCGAGGGCGAAGGCTACGAGTGTACCGAGATGTACCCCGAGTTCGCGGCCACCGCGGAAGCGGAAGGCTTCGGCGACATCGCGACTTACCTCCGCAACGTGGGCGGCTTCGAGAAGCAGCACCGCGCGGCGTATCTCGCAGCGCTCGCCGAGCTCGAGCAGGCCTAGTGGCACACGAACGTGACGCCGTCGGCATCAAGTCCCTCGACCGGGCCGGACTCGAGCGTCTGATCGCCGACTTCGGCCAGCCGCAATTCCGAGCCAAGCAGCTCGAGCGCTGGCTCTACGGCCGAGGGGCGCGTTCGTTCGCCGAGATGACCGATCTGCCAGCCGGCCTGCGAGAAAGCCTCGCGGGCCGGCTGGCACTCCCCTCGCCCACCGTCCTCCAGCGCCAGGACTCCGCTGACGGAACCCGCAAGTACCTGCTCGAACTCGCCGATGGTGCCACTGTTGAGACCGTGGGCCTGCCCGCGGGCGACCGCCTCACCGTCTGCTTCTCGACGCAGGCCGGCTGCGCGATGGGTTGCACGTTCTGTGCGACCGGCACCGCCGGACTGACGCGCGATCTCGGCCCTGGCGAGATGGTCGACCAGGTCCGCCTCGTCGCCGACGACTTCGGGCGCCGCGTCACAAACGCCGTATCGATGGGCCAGGGCGAACCGTTCGCGAACTACGACGCCACACTCGGCGCGCTGCGGTTCCTCAACGCCGCCGAGGACGTTGGTATCGGTGCGCGCCACATCACCGTCTCTACCTGCGGCCTTGTCGCCGGCATCCGCCGCTTCGCCGAGGAGCCCGAGCAGTTCACGCTTGCCGTCTCGCTGCACTCGGCCGTCCAGGCGACCCGCGACCGCCTGATGCCGGGCGTTCGCGGCATGAAGCTGCCGGCGCTACGAGACGCTCTCATCGACTACGCCGAGAAGACCGGTCGCCGTCCCTCACTCGAGTACGCTTTGATCGCCGGCGTCAACGACACACCAGCCGAGCTCTCAGCGCTCATTCGCTTCGCCCGCGGCCTGCTGATCCATGTGAACCTGATCCCCGTGAACCCCGTCCGCGAAAGTGCTTTCGCCCGCTCCACCGACGAGCGCGTCGCGACATTCCAGAAGGAACTCCACATGGTCGGGGTCGAAGCTTCCGTGCGCGCGGAGCGCGGGGCCGACATCGACGCCGCCTGCGGCCAGCTGCGGCAACGGGTTACGGGCTCGCGTTAGAGCACAGGCCTATCGGCGCCGGGCAATCGCGGCACGTCGACTCATCTGCCGCGCGCGGGGCGCCGAAGTCGCTCCCGGCGATCTGGCCGTAACGTGCATCGATTTCCGCGCGGAGCGGTTCCGCGTCGGCCGCGCCGAAAACGAAGCGGACCTCCTGCGGGGCACCGTCGGAGTCGATGACCTCGGGCCGCACGAACACCACTTCCGCCGAGTCGCAGCCGTCGACGAGAGCCGCAAGCGCGTAGCACTGGGCCTGGAGCTTGTAGCGGGCGGGCAGCTCGTCGGGCGTCCCTGACGTCCCTGACTTGTAGTCGATGATGAGCGCGGAGTCGCCACTTCTCGCATAGAGGTCGATCGTCCCGGTGAGAAGGCACTCCCCGCCCGTGATCGGCAGCGCGAACGGCATCTCACGCGCCACGCGCTCGTGCGAGAGGGCACGCTTGGCGGTGTCCGATTGCACGAACCGCTCCGCTGCCACGCGCAACCTCTCACGCTGCGGCCCATCCAGCTCGTATTGTCTGGCTAGTGCCAGGACGCGACTGTCATGCGGCATAAGGCCGTCCCGGGTCACCAGCTGGAGAACAGCGTGCAGCGCGCTACCGAATCGAGTCGGATTCGGAGCCCCAGGCGCGGTGATTTCAATCGCGGACAATCCGAGCACGTCTTGAACGAAGAACTTCCGTTGGCACTGCTCGAACAGGTGTAGTGACGAGTATGAGAGCCTGGCGGGCGTGGTCGCCCCGGCGCTCGGGCTCCCGAAGCACTCGCCGGCCTCCGGAGCAAGAACGCAGCGCACCGCGCTCGAGCTCCCGCCGAGCTCGCCGGGAGCCTCGGCCATAATCTCCTCAGCGTCAAGAACGCTGACTCGGCACGTCGCGACCTGGCCGGTCTCACCGTCTGCCAGCGCCGCGAGCATGTCACTCGTCCCAGCGATGGGCACGCTCACGCCGAGGAGACGCGCGAGCTTCATGAGGTCGTGCTTGGCCGACGATCCGTTCTTTGGCCGCAGATTCATCGAGCCGCTCGCGATGAGCAGCTCGCGAGCGCGCGTGAACGCGACGTAGAGCACGCGTTCCGCCTCTTGCTCGCTTGCCGTACGCTCCGCGTCAGCAAACTCGGTCGTCCAGTTGCTTTCCGGCGGCTTCGACCCGTCGTCGCCAGTCGGCGGCGAAAGTGCGACGCGCAGCACTCCCCCGTCGGGACGCATTCTTGCGATCGCCGAGCCGCCCCGGCCCGAAGCCGCGAGATCTGGAACCACGACCACCGGAAACTCGAGTCCCTTGGATGCATGGACGCTCATTATGCGCACCGCACGCGAGCCATCGTCGGCAATCGACGCAGGCGCCTCACTGTCGCCGAGGCGCTCCTTTGTGTCGAGGTACGCTGCGAACGCGGCAGGGCCAGTCCCCTCGCTCGCCTCGAACGCCGATGCCTGTCGCGAGAACTTCAGCACGTTCGCGAACGCATCCCGTCCTACGTTGCCTCGCGACAGCAGACGTATGTCGTAGCCGGCGTGTTCCACGGCCTGGAGTAAGACATCCGCCAATGGCCGTGAACCGACATCGCCCCGCGCAACGTCGATCATTTCGACCAGTCGCTGAGCCGCTAGTCCATCGTCGCCTCCGAGCGCACATCCCTTGTCCCGGACGACGTTCCACAACGGCCGTTTGTCCTGGCCGTCAGGCGCGAGCCTTAGCCGTGCGAGCCCGTCATCCGACAGGGGGCAGAACTCCGATGCAAGCAGTTCGCCAACGGCCGACCCGTCAGCCGGATTCGCAATCGCACGCGTGAGCGCACGCATGATTGCGATCTCCTCGAGTCCGAAGAACCGGCTGCCCCCCACGATGACCGCGGGGACTTCCGCAGCGGCGAGTGCCTCCGCGTACACGTGCGCGTTCGAGTACGCACGTATGAGGATCGCCATATCTCCCGGATCGACGCCCCCGTCACGCAGTGCTGCAAGTCTTCGTGCGATCTCCCAGGCTTCCGCGCGTCGCCCGATCGCGCTGTCTGCCGCGCTCGAGTCGACGAACACGGCCTCCACACGCGGTCGCTCGCCGAGAACGGGATCGAGCGGCTGAGCGGGCCGCCCCTCCGGCGGCGTCAGTCGCAGCAAGTCGCCGTCGAAGTACTCCTCGGAAGCGAAGACCGCGTTCACGAACGAGAGCACTTCCGGGTGCGATCGGTAGTTCACTCCGAGGGGGATCTCGAGCGCGCCGTGCTCTCGCATCCGATTCCGATGGTTTCGATACACATCGATGTCAGCCCCGCGGAACCGGTATATGGACTGCTTCTCATCACCCACTGTGCACAGGTTATCGCGGGATAGCGCCGAGACGAGCCGGAGCTGCAGCGCGTCGGTATCTTGGAACTCGTCGATCATCACGAGCCGGAAGCGCTTCCGATACCGCTCGGCAAGCGCCGTTTCGCGGGTCAAGAGCTCGACCGCGCCTACCTGGAGGTCGTCAAAGTCAAGAACGCCGGCGGCCTTCTTGCGCGTCGCGAACTCGGCCGAGAACGCGCAAATGAGTGAGTGCAGCCCCTTCGCGAGCGGCGCCACGACGGCTGCGCCGACTTCGCCCCTGAGCGCGGAGCATCGCGCGTTGCTGTTTTCGCTCTCGCACTCAAGACCTTTCACCCTGCGTAGCGGCTTGTAGGCGCCAACGAGCGCCGCCAGCGCGGCAATCGTTTCGCCCTCATCGGCGACCGATTCCCCCAGCTCGAGAGCCCTGCCGAGGAGATGCGCGCACCGGTCCGAGAACTCGACCGGCGATTTCGCCGTCCCGCTGTACTCCCGACACGAGACGGTGCCGTCTGAGAACAGATCGGTCGCACTTCGCAGAAGCTGGTCCACGGGAGCCGCGCCCTCGATCACGATGTCGCCGGGCGTCAAGCCGCGCACGGCGAGTTCTCGCGTGACCGCTACGACGGTCTCGAACACTCGGCTGTAGTTGTAGGCATCGAGCAAGGCCCCGACGTTCTCGTCTGATGCGAGCAGCGCGACGGCCGCGCGCTCAAGAGCCTCGCCACGGATTCTGCCCGCCGCAACGGTATCCGCAATCGCGAAGAGCGGATCCACACCCGCCTCGAAAGCGTGGCGACGCAACAATCTGCTGCAAAGCCCGTGAATCGTTGAGACCCACGCGCCGTCGACACGGCGCGCCTCGTCGACGAAGCCCTGACTGCGCAGCGTCACGCGCACGCGATCCGCGAGTTCTCCGGCGGCCTTCTCGGTGAACGTGATTGCGACGATGTCGTCTACCGAGGCGGGAATCCACGCGGCCACCCGATTCGGAAGCACGGCGTTGATGAAGCGTTCTGTGAGCATGCGAGTCTTGCCCGAGCCTGCGCCGGCGGTCACGAAGACGTCGCGGTCCAGTGAGGACGCGGCCTTTTGCTGGTCGGGATTGAGAGCGAAGGTCACCGTGACGCCCCCCCACACAGCGCCCTCAGCGCGCAGAACCGGCACGTGCTCCCATCGGACGGTTCCCTCGGCACACGACCTGCCCGAATGCCTGCAACCGCCACCTCGACCCGCGCTTCGGCTTCCCCCACCAGCGCATCGAAGGATTCTCGGCCGATCGAGTCGCATTCGTCACCGAAAGCAAGCGCTCCGCCGACCAGATCGGCTCGCCAGAACCCGCGCATCTGACGCGACCGCAGCGAGCGGTAGACCGAGCCGGCCACAGGGAGACCGAACGCCTCGCCTGCCGCGAGCGCGTACACGACCGCCTGCACCTTGCCCTCCTTGGCGAAGCGTTCGTGTCCAGGAACCACTCGCGAAGACTTGTAGTCGGTCACGAACACGGCGTCCTCGGACCTGTCGATTCGGTCGATGCGCCCTTTGAACTTCGCGCCGCCCACAACGATGTCACCGCCGCCCGATTCGCCGAAAGCGAACTCGTGATTAGCGGGCGTGAACCCCGGCAATACGGTCACGTCGTCGGAGACAGCCGTGCGAACCCACCGTACGGCGCGTTCGATGGCTAGCTCCTCCGCCAAACCGTTAGCCATTGCGTCGACATGCCGCTCTACAACGATACGTTGGAGCAGTCTCTGGGCGTCGGGCAAGTTCTCAAGGGTCACGCGCTGCGCGCCAAGCGCCGCTGGCAGGGCATCGTAGAACGCCGTCAGAAGCGCGTGGGCGATCGTACCAACAGCTCGCGCATCCACCTCGACGTCGATCTCCTCAGGCCGCACCACGCGTTCGTAGAACCAGCGATAAGGACACTGCAGATACGCCTCGATCTCTGTCGCCGAGAACACGTCCGCGGCCGCGAGCTGATTGAGGACGCCGGCATCGTGCAGCTCGCCCCGTATTGGGCTTCTCAACGCGCAATCGCCTTCGGAAGCCTGTTTCCGCAGCTCACGGCGTCCACGCGTGAACACCGGAGCCGCTGTGGCGACATCTGCGGCACTCAGACGCTCGCGCAGAGGCCCCTCGGACGGCCATTCGGCGTCACTCTCTTCGGGCCTTCGATACGCGTCGACAACCTCCTCGAACAGAACCGATGGTCGCATTGGAGCTCCCCGGTCGTCAGCCTCCTTGCGCACAAGAAACAATCCACTACGCGCCCTCGAAACCGCCAGGTAGAACGAAAGCCGTGCGTGCTCCTCGCCCCGCGTAGCCGAGCCTGGTGCAAACACAGCACGCAGTTCCTCGGAAAGCGAATCCGGATCGGCGGCCGGCAGTTCAGCCTCCGTGAGCCCGCCGAGAACCACCGTGTCGAACCGCCGCGACCTCAGACGGGCAATCTCTGTTACCTGCACTACGCCCACTCGTTCCCCAGCGGTACCTCCCGAGACGACGGTGCTCAGCGCGACGAGCACGTCGCTTGCTGAGAAGGGGGTCCCCTCGGCGGACGCCATTTCGCCGATCGCCCGAACGACCGCGCGTGCCACAGCCACATCTCGCTCGAGCTCGACAGCCAGTTCGCCATCGTTACCGCAACCGCGCTCAAGGGACTTCGAGGCCGCGGCCGACACGAGCGAATGCACGAGGTTTTGCCATTTCTTTCCATTGGCGCCGGTCACGCCCTCGTGCGCGAGGTCGCGCACCGTCTCGGCAGCCTGTCCGAGATGCGTCCCGATTCGCGCTGCCATATCAGCCAGCAGCCGACTCGGGTCCGTGACGCGGAGCCGCCTCCACTCCCTATCGATTGCTGCGGCCGTTTCGGCTGACACGTCGCTGTGCGGACCGAGCAGCACCCCCAGTGCCGTCGCCCGATCTCCCGATCCGAGGGCCAACGTCACTAGAGCACCGATCGAGCGGCCCAGCGGCGTCACGGCCACTGGTCGGGCAAGGTCGATCTCGCACGGAACGCCTTCAGCGGTCAACGCAGTCTCCAGCCGGTGAGCCGCAACTCCAAGATCGGGGAATGCCACGACGATGCGTTCTGGAGCGATGCCCGATTCCACGGATTCAGCCACACGCCTCGCGACCAGCGCCGCCTCGGCCTCCGAACCGGCGGCCAGTCCCACGCGAACGGCCCCGTCACTGCGCACGCCCACCACGCCTGCGTAAAGCCGGTCGATGAGATCGACCAATTCGCCTTCTGCCTCCGCCTCGGGAACCTGTGTGACGCTCCTGGCCCGCGCCTGAAGCCGCTCGGCAGTCGCATCCAGCGCGCGCGTGGGAGCGAAGCCGTCTTCCCACGTTAAGGCGATGACGACGTCGTTTCTCTGCGAGAGTCCCTCGAGCAGCGCGAGTTCCGGCTCATCAAGATCCGCGAATCGATTGGCCGCAACAAGTCCTTCGAGGCTGACCGGTTCCGCACCTAGCGCACGCCATGCCTCGGAGCGCTCCACGAGCCCGGCTCCACGAAGAAGTCCTCTGTACCGACGACAGATTGCGTCGATTCCGCTCATTGTCTCGGATTCGAGGGCGCGCGGATCGGGGGCGTTCTCGGCCATTATCTGCACGATCCGCACTATGATCGCCGAGAAACCGGCCGTGCCCGATACTGAGGCGAGTGCCGCGGAGGGGACCTCGACAATCGCCCTCCGGACGAACGCCTCTCGCGACGCGCCGGCGACGATGCGCCGGCCGTCTCCGTGCAGCCGCCACAGGCTGTCAGCCCACTGCGTCAGCGTCGAAACGACCAACCCGACCGGTGCCTTCTCGGCGTACTCATGCTCGGCGCGACGAACATCGGCAACGCTCGGTAGCAGCAGCATGGGCGTGTGCCCGCAGGCAAGCGACTCAAGCAGCCGCTCGTTGATAACGCCCGTCTTGCCCGAGTTGGCTCGCCCGGTTATCAGATGCAGCGACATGTCACTCCCCTCTCATCGGCAGGAGCACCATGCCAGAGGGGTCTGACACTATCCTTGCGCTTGCGTGTAGCGCTGCACGCCTTCCTGGATCTCGCGAACTTTGCGCCACGCCGCTTCCTCGTCCCGCCCGAGATAGTGATCGACGCGTCCACCTATCAACTCTGCGGCGTGTTCCGCTCTTTCGGCTAGTCCCCGTGCAACATCGGCGGCCCTCAAAGCCTCGTTGGCGAGCCGCTGCCGCGTCTTGGAACCGCTGCTTGGCGCAAACAACATGCCCGCCACGAACCCCGCAAGCGCCCCGACGACGAGTCCAATGGGCAAATATTCCAGATTTCGTCTCACTCTTCGCCTCCCATCACAGGCACCGCTTCAGTCAGCAGCGTGAAGATTCGTTCGAGCTCGTCTTCCCCGTGAAATTCGATCTCGATCTTGCCTTTGTCTTTTACGAGCCTGACCTTCACGTTGGTCGTAAGCAGCCGGCGAAGCCGCCGAGCCACAAGCTTGAACGCCTTGGGAGTGGCTGGCCGAGGAGCCCGGTCTACCTGGCCTGCGGCGTAGAGTCGCGCCAGGTTCTCCGCTTCCCGCACCGACAGTCCCTCGTCGACTATCTTCTGGGCGAGTTTGAGCCGAATCGCCTCGTCGGGAACCGACAGTACGGCGCGAGCGTGCCCCGCAGTCATCTTGCCCGTGTAAACGAGCTCTTGCACCTCGTCGGGCAAGTCCAACAAGCGGAGGGCGTTGGTGATAGTGGATCGCGACTTCGAGACTTTGTCTGCGAGCTCGGCTTGGGTCATGCGATATTCGGTCAACAGCCGACGATATCCCCGGGACTCTTCGATTGCGTTCAGGTCCTGGCGCTGCAAGTTCTCGATAAGCGCTAGTTCCAAGGACTCCGTCGCGGTCGTAGACATCACGCGTACCGGGACGCGCTGCAATCCAGCCAGTCGAGAGGCTCGCCAACGGCGTTCTCCTGCAATAATCTGGTAACCCTCCCCTTGCGCACGCACGATGATGGGCTGGAGAACGCCAACCTTCTTGATCGAATCCGAGAGCTCGGCGATGCCTTCTTCTCCGATATCAGTGCGAGGTTGTTCAGGGTTTGGTGAAATCATCTCAATCGCGAGTTCCGTGATCACATCTGATGCCTGCGAAGCCTGCGACGCGCTCGGGATGAGGGCGGAAAGTCCGCGGCCGAGCCCTCTCTTAGACACGGTCAATCACTTCCTTCGAAAGGTTCCTGTAGGCGTCGGCGCCTTTGCCCGACGGATCATAGAGCATTACGGGCTGCCCGAAGCTCGGGGCTTCAGAGAGCCGTACCGTCCGAGGGATCAGAGTCCTGAAGACCTTGTCTTCGAAGAAGTCCTTGACCTCCTCGACCACCTGCTGAGCTAATCGTGTTCTGGAATCGTACATGGTCATGACCACGCCGAAGACCTCGAGTTCTGGGTTCAAATGGGTCTTCACGAGTCGCACGCTATCCAAAAGCTTCGAGAGCCCTTCGAGTGCGTAGTACTCGCACTGAATCGGGATGAGAAGCCCCTCGGCCGCAGTTAGCGCGTTGATCGTCAGCAGACCGAGAGACGGCGGGCAATCGATGATGATGAACTCGAAGTCGCGCTTCACTGGCTCAATGATCGCCTTGAGCCGGCCTTCGCGGCTCATGGCAGACACGAGCTCTATCTCTGCGCCCGCAAGTTGGATTGTGGCAGGCGCTACGAAGACGTGCTCGATCTCGACAGGCTCGATAATCGCGGCAAGCGGCGTATCGCCGAGAAGCGCATTGTAGATGCACAGCTCACGCTGATTCTTGTTGAGCCCGAAACCAGAGGTAGCGTTCCCTTGGGGATCAAGGTCCAACAGGAGAACCTTCTTGCCCTCCTGGCCGAGCGCGGCCGACAGGTTGACGGCGGTAGTGCTCTTCCCGACGCCGCCCTTCTGATTCACCACAGCAAGGATCTTGGCGTCCCAGGGACCGCCCGCACCGTCTGCGTTCGCCTCCATACACCCCCCAATCCCATCCGTGTGTATCCGCACAGGAGTATAGAGGACTTTAGGACCTTCGCACACCCTCGATCAGGGGCGACTTCTGCGCCAGCCCCACGCGCCTAGGAAGCTTGACCTTCGCGGCGCCGGACTTCACGTACGCGATTATCGTTCGTCTCTCGGTCCCGCCCGGCACGATGCATTCGCGGAGGCTCACCTGCTCCATTCCCACAAGCGCGGCCACTCTTCCCGCGTGATTAAGCTCTTCGGTATCAGGAGCACCTTTCAGCGCGACGAAGCGCCCACCGATCGGAAGAAGAGGGGAGGCCAGTTCAAGTAGCGAGGGCAGGCCCGACACCGCACGCGCCGTGATCACAGAGAACGTCTGGTCCTTCGACTGTGCCAACGTCTCCGCCCGAGCGGTAACCACCTCGACTTCACCTGACAGCCCCACTTCTTGCAAAACGGCGTTGACAGCGGCTGACTTCTTGCCGACGGAGTCAAGCAGAACGCCCCGTCTCCTCGAAGCGATGCAGAGGGGGACTCCCGGGAACCCGCCTCCCGAGCCCAAGTCGAGCAGAACTCCCTCTGAGGCGGCATTGACTTCGGGCAGCGCCAGCAGCGAATCAATGAGATGCAGCCTCACGCCGTTTCCCGCATCTGAGATTCGCGTGAGGTTTACAGATTGATTCTTCTCGATGATGCCATCGAGATATTCACCCATAACTCTGAGCGCCGATTGACTGACCGTGATCGCCGCCTCGGCGGCGAATCTCTCTAAGTCCATCATGTCTGCATCAGTCATATGTTTCACGTGAAACCTTTCGCCGTCTCGACGTCGTGAGTCTATCACTCGGCGTGGATGATGTTTCACGTGAAACCAGTAGTTACACGCGTTGTTCCTTCATGAGGATTGCGAATGCGGTTTCCACGACTCAGATTCTCGACTCAGAGCTTTGAGTCATCGGCGCGCGTCAGGCCAACGCACATACTCAATCGGAACGGGGCTTGTCGGGGGCGCTTCGATCACGGCGAGCGCGAGGATAACCGATTCAGGCCGACGAGCTTCTTCGTCGACGAGGTTCCTACGTCCTGTTCGGGGCTCGTATCGACGCGACCGACTGTACACGCGAGCAGACACTGTTTCTCTGCGGATAGAAGGCACCGCGCAGGCGAATCATCACGCCGCAATGACTGGAACGAGGCACGGTGCCTGCGAACGGGTTTCGTTAGGCCAGTCTCCCTCCGAGGCGAGTTCTCACGCCGCGCCTGGACAAAAGGAAGGGGGCGCTTGTGGCGCCCCCGAAACATATCGCGCGTTAGCAGAACTACTTCGGGGAGATTACCACCATGCGGAACGGGTCCTCGCCTTCGCTCGCCGTGACGATTCGTGCGTCCTCGCGAAGCACAACATGCACCACGCGCCGCTCGTAGGCGCTCATCGGACGCAGGCGGACCGCAGTGTGCTGCCGCGCCGCGCGGTCTGCCGACCGGCGAGCGATGTCCTCAAGCTTCTGTCGACGTCGGTGGCGATAACCTTCGACATCGACGATGATCGGATACCTGAAATCCAGCCGACGACTCGTGATTGCCGAAACTAACGCCTGCAATGCGTCCAGCGTCCGGCCGTGCCTTCCGATCAGAACAGCGAGGTCGCCTCCGACAACGTCGAGGATGATCTCACCCTCGTCGCCTTCGTATTCTTCGATGCTGCTCCCGTCAATCCCAAATGTCGTGAGGATGGTCTGGAGCGTCTCCACCGCGGCGTCTGCGACCTTGTCCAGCTCCTCGTCGGTCAGCTCCTTTGCGGGCTGAACCTGCAGGTCTCTCGGAACTTGGTCGTCAACGAGCACAGGACTCCCAGCGGGCGCTTCGGCGTCGAGAACCTCTCGAGCTACGCGCTTCGCATCTTCCAGCTCTGCGAGATACTCGGTCTTGAGCCAGACTCGGACCTTGGCCCCTCGGTCCCCGCCGATGCCGAACATCTTCCGGCCCGGCTCCTCGAGAACCTCATAACCGACGGCGTCTTGCTGCACTCCCAGCTCCTCGAGCGCGGCGTCGACGGCCTCGGCCACTGTCGGCGCCTCCATGATGCACTCTCGCTCCATTTCGGACACTCTCCTTCTTACACAGCGCCTTGGGGGCGCAGGCTACTTGCTCTTCTTGGAGCCCTTGTTCGAGGGCTTCTTCGAGGCGACCTGATCGGACGTCTCGGATATGCGCTTCTTGGGCTTCGCCACAGCCGCCACTTCTTCAGACGCAGCGAGCTCGCGCTTCGTGATTGACATAGTGATCTGCTGCTGCGCGATGCCCCAGAGCGAGGAGACGTCCCAGTACAGCAGCACTCCGGCCGGAGCGCTCCAGCCGAAGAACAGCATGGCGATCGCCATGTACCCACCGATCATCTTCTGCTGCTTGTCGCCGGGCATAAGCGCCTGAGGCAGCCAGACGCTGACTGCGAAGACCAGCACAAGCAACACGTAGGGGATCACCGCGGCATAATGGTGAGGTGTCGATTGGACCGCCGTGCGCCATAAATCACTCGCAGCATGGGAGATATCTGGAATTATATGGTAGAAAGTCCCGGGCCCATGGTTCTCCGGCCTGGCAAGGTAGGCCAACATCAGGCCTAGTTTGGGCGCCTTGCCACCAAGAACGCTGTACAGAGCGATAAGCACCGGGAACTGCAGCAGTAACGGGAGACAACCGCCCAGCGGGTTGACCTTGTTCTCCTGGTAGAACTTGAGCGTCTCCTCTTGGAGCTTCTCTTTGTCGTCCTTGTACTTCACGTTGAGTGCCTTGATGTGCGGCTGGATGCGCTGCATCTCAACCATGGATTTCGTCTGCTTCCACGTGAGCGGGAGAAGAATGATCCGAATCGCCACTGTGAGGAGAATGATCGCCATGCCCCAGTCGTGGGTGATGCCCTCAAGATAGAGGAGGGCAGAGAATATGAGATGCTGGAACTGGAGCCATAGGGCATTCCACGCGGCCATGAAGCCTCCCGGATTCATTGTCAGAGCTGTCCCTACGGGACGGGATCGTATCCACCTGGATTCCACGGATGGCACCTGCCGATACGTTTCACGGCAAGCCAGCCACCCAGGATTAGTCCGTAGCGTTCGACTGATGTTAGCGCATACGCAGAACAGGTCGGCGTAAACCTACATGCGCTAGGGAGCGCGGGGGAGATGAAGCGCTGGTAACCTCGGATAACGAGCGCGGCGGCGCGACGCGGCAGAAACACCAGGAACTCGGTGAAAGCCCTCATCACGTGCCGATTCCTGCGCGACTCACAATATTAGCCAGCGCAGCATCGAGAGCCCTCGGACTTGCGGTCGAAGTGCCACTTCTCGCCATGAGAGCGACATCGTAACCCGGCCAGGGCCCGCGCGCCCGGCGTACGGCTTCGCGCATGACCCGTTTCGATCGATTCCGCCAGACCGCGCCACCAAGTTTCTTGCCCGCGACAAAAGCGACGCGGCCTTCTCGGCCGCGTCCTTCTGGTGTGCTCATCACGAGCGCTATAAGCAATGGGTGTGCGATCCGGTTCGCAGTTCGAAAGATCGTGTCGATCTCTCTTGTCGACTTGATCGTACTCATGCGACCACGTCCCGTCAGGAACGCCACTCCTCGCGGAGAGGGTTAGGCGCTCAGAACCTTACGGCCCTTGCGACGGCGAGCGGCGAGCACCGCACGGCCACCGCGCGTTGCCATGCGAGCACGGAAGCCATGCGTCTTCGCGCGCTTCCGGGTATTCGGCTGGTAAGTTCTTTTCACGTTTCCTCCTAGACACGCCCCGGCGGTTCTGGGGCAAAGCCCGACGATTATATGCGTGCTGCTCAGGCAGTGTCAACGAGCACTCCCGGATCAAGAGGACCCGGCGTCCAGCCTGCGACACGCACGGCAGTCCACATCACTACCTGGGGGAACGTCTGTTCGAATCATGGTTTCCGCTGGTGAGAGGGTCGCCGAGTCTTGAGCCAAAACTGGCCGGTAATCTGTGGATAGTGTGGAAAACGCAGGACTCACGCTTGTGGAACCTGTGGATAACTCCGTCCGGCTCATTGTTGGCATAAGGCCGCTTTGCTATCATCGCCCCGTCAAGTCAGGCCTGTGCATAACCGGTAGTAACGCCTTGAAATAGCCCGTCTAGAGGCCCATATCTACCGTTTGTCACTTTGTCGCACACGTTCTCTCGTCGCTCACATTTCGGCCACTCGACAACGAGATCGTCAACACAGTTGTGGCGAGGCACTTTCCACAGACTGCCCCGGACGGTTGGACCACTTTCCACACCGATCGAGAGACAGTTCCCCGGCGAACGCCTGCTCGGAGCTGGGGAATCCCCGATGCGGCTGATCATTCTGACATGAGACTTTCCACACGTGTGGAAAGAGCTGTGGACAAGAATGAAAAGGCCACGTCAGGAGCGCGTGACCGGCCATCCTTCAGTGGAAAAGTCGGCGGTAGATACGGCCACACGCTGGCAATTCTTGTTTTCTCAGGTGCCGTCCCGCTCGGGACACGCCTGCCGTATAGGCCATGGAAAGTAGCGGGGGACCATGAAGTCGTTCTACTCATCTCAAGCGGGGTCCGTTCCCGGCGCTGCCCTTATCTGCCCGCCCCATGGGATCTCTTCTGGAGAATGCACCCATGTATATACGCGCGCGAGGGTCGCTGTGTACGAGGCACCGGGGGCTGCGCCCCGCGTCGAGGACCTCGGAGGGGCGGCGATACCTGAGTACATCGAATCGCTCACGGCGCGTGTGTATGAACTCGCGCGCGAGCTGGGCGGTTCCATGCCTTATACGGCGATACGCGAGGTGAGTGAGAACTTCATCCACTCGGACTTCGCCGAACCGGTCGTTTCCATTCTTGACGGCGGAATGACGATTCGCTTCGCCGATCAGGGGCCTGGGATCGCCGACAAGGACCGCGCGGTACTGCCTGGATTCACCACCGCCAATGGCGCTATGAAGAATTACATCCGGGGAGTCGGTTCGGGCCTCCCCATCGTCAGGGACTACCTGTCTTACTCTGGTGGGTCTCTCCTAATCGAGGACAACCTAGGTGGGGGATCTGTCGTCACGCTCTTCGCCAACGCGCCCGGCCAGGTCGTCTCTCTCGACGATTCTCTGTACTCTGACGGGCCGGCCTCCGCCACATTACCGTTACCCGACCGAGGTGACGCTGTCGGCCACACTCCCAAGCCCGACGCCGGCACCGGCCGCCAGCGCCTGTCTACGCGGCAGAAGCAGGTTCTTGCACTCGTCATGGAGTCCGGTTCTGCGGGCCCGAGCCTGGTTGCTAAGGAGCTCGGAGTCGGCGTGTCGACGGCCTACCGGGATCTAGCCTCACTTGAGGATCAAGGACTCATTACTTCCGACGGCGGGAAGAGGACGCTCACGGAACAGGGCCTTTGCTGCATGGACAGCCTGATCGCCCGATAGCCCGACTGCTTGAAAGACAATCATCCCCAGCTCTCGCGAGGACTTATATATGCCGATCGACATCGAAGCTATCTGGACGGACGTTCTTGAGATCGTCCGGGAAGAACTCAACGAACCGAGCTTCAAGACATGGTTCGAGCACACCAAGGCGGTCAAGCTGACGGACACCGGGGTCTTTGTCGTCGGGGTGCAGAACGATTTTGCGAGGGCGTGGCTGGAGGACCGCTACACACAGCGGCTCAGCGCCGCCCTGACTCAGGTGGTGGGCGAGGATCTGACCGTCCAGATCGTCGTGGATGGGGAGCTCGTGCAAACGGAAACCCTGGAAATCGCGCCTGAAGCTCCTGAGAAGGTCGCGGCTCCACAAGAGCGCGCCACCACGGCGGACGAGCGGGGCGAGTTCGACCCTAAGTACACCTTCGATTCATTCGTGGTAGGCGATTCCAACGCCTTTGCCCGAACGGCCGCCTTGTCTGTCGCTGAGCAACCAGGTCTGAAATACAACCCTCTGTTCATCTGGGGCGGCCCGGGTCTTGGAAAGACGCACCTTCTGCAGGCTATCGGCCTCTACGTGACGCACAACTTCCCTCATAAGAGGGTGATCTATGTCACTTCTGAACAGTTCACGAACGACTATATCGACTCTCTCGGTCCTAAGACTACCGATCGCTTTCGCCAAAAGTATCGCTCGGTCGACGTTCTTCTCATCGACGACATCCAGTTCCTAGAGAAGAAGGAGGGCATCCAGGAGCAGTTCTTCCACACATTCAACGAACTGCAGAGGCACGGCAAGGCGGTTGTTCTCGCCTCGGATCGCCCTCCTAAAGACATCAACATGGAAGAGCGCTACCGTTCTCGTTTCGCTGCCGGCTTGCAGGCAGACATCCAGCCGCCTAACTACGAAACCCGACTCGCGATCCTGCGTCAGTTTGTGGAAAGTGAGCATCTCCCCATCGAACCCGACGTACTCTCCTATGTGGCAGACATTACCACTCCTAACATCCGAGAAATGGAAGGTGCGATGACCAGGATCGGGGCATGGCTACACCTCTCTAAACGCTCAGTCGTCGATCTCGAGATGGCGAAGGAAGTTCTACTCACCGTCTTTCCTGAGCATTCCACACGTCCTATATCAATCTCTTCGATCCAGCGAGAGGCGTGTCGCTTCTTCGGCATCAGCCATGCCGAGCTGGTTGGCAGCAAGCGGTCGCAGTCAATCGTTTATCCTCGGCAGATAGCGATGTATCTATCCCGTGAGTTGACCGACCTGTCGCTTCCTAAGATCGGGGACGAGTTTGGAGGACGCGACCACACCACTGTCATGCACGCGACGGCTAAGATACAGAAGCTCATGAGCGAGCAAAGAGACGTCTACAACCAGGTGCAGCAGCTGACGAACGCGGTCAAGCAAAAGAACTGATCATGACTCTGCTATGAAGCTTGTTGATAACAATGAGGACAACCTCTGGATAAGATGGGCACAACTCGGTTCCGCGTCGCGCGAAGCGGAACGACTGGGGAAGGTGTGGACGGCTAACACAGTTCGTCCACAGAGCAAAAAGAAGAGAGACGCCGAGCTCTACCTGCGAGAATGTTGACTGTCCACATACGCACAGCCCTTATTACTCTTAGTGCTAATTCTGAAAGAGAAAGGATCAATACATGAAGGTCAGTATCGCCAGAAGCGAACTCCTTGATGCACTCTCTGTCGTAGGCAAGGGGATGTCAGCGCGATCGACGCTTCCGATCCTTTCAGGAATCTTGTTCAAAGCGTCCAATGGAGAGATCCAACTACAGTCAACAGACTTGGAGATCTCCGTTCGCAGCACAGTTCCGGCTCTTATCGAGAACGAAGGAGACATCGTTCTTCCGGGCAAGTTGCTCTCTGACATCGTCAGAAACCTGCCGGAAGCCGCGGTCACCATTGAGACAGAAGGCGAGACCGCGCACATTCGTTGTCAGCAGTCTTCTTTCACAATCCGCACACTGAACCCTGCGGACTTTCCGAAATTCCCTCAGGTGGTGGTGGGTAAGGCGATTACCTTGCCAGCATCAACGATGGTCTCGATGGTTCGAAATGTCTCTCGGGCCGTAAGCCGTGACGAGACTCGCGCGATCCTGACCGGAATCCTGCTCGTTATCGAGGGACCCACGGTGCGTATGGTGGCGACAGACTCGTATCGGCTTGCTGTGAGGGAAATCGTCTTGGAGAAGGTTGCCGGGGAGAACGTGGAAGTCGTGATTCCGGGCAAGGCGCTCGAAGAAGTAACACGCCTGGCTGGCGACTCAGAGGAGATTAACATCGGCGTCAGTGAGAATCAGGTCGTATTTGAGTTTGGGAGGACGGTCTTTGTCACACGCCGTATCGAAGGCAACTTCCCGAATTACAAACAACTGATCCCGAAAGAGTGTGAGACCGAAGCCACCCTGTCAGGGGAGGAGCTCTCCTCGGCGGTTAAGAGGGTTTCACTGATGGCCCTTCATAACTCGCCGCTTAAGATCAGCGTCAACATTGCGGATCAGACACTCTCTCTTGCGGCGACCACGCAGGATGTGGGCGACGCTTCGGAGGACCTGATGGTCAAAGCGGAAGGCAAAGACGTCGAGATCGCCTTCAACCACGGATTTCTCATGGATGGGCTGTCGTCGGCGGGCTCGGAGAACATACGCCTCGAGATTCAGAATCCGCTCAAGCCGGGTCTGTTGAAGACCGTCGGGGATGAGGGTTTCCTCTACCTGCTGATGCCAGTTCGTCTCGGATAGAGGCAGTGGGACTTAGAGTCACACGATTGGCCCTGCAGGGTTTTCGGAGCTACGAGTCGCTTGTGTTAGAGCCAGACGAGCATCTCACGATCCTTGTCGGTCCGAACGCGGCCGGCAAGACGAACATCATCGAAGCGATTCAGCTGGTCACGGCTGGGGACTCGTTCCGTCGGCCACAATGGTCAGACCTCGTGAGGTGGGGAGCCGAGGAAGGTGCCGTTCTTCTGCGCGCCGAAGGAGACGGCAGAGTACTCGAGACCGCAATGACGGTAAGCTCTGCCGGCCGGCGAGTGTATCGAGTCAACGGGAAGGTCCGTCGGCGAATGGCTGAGATCGCCGGAATCATCCCGTGCGTCGTATTCACGCCAGATGATCTGAGGCTTGTGAAGGATTCCGCTGATCGGAGGCGGGCGGCGATCGATGGCGTCGGAGATCAGCTTTCGCCGGCTTATATGGGCGTACGGCTCGACTACGAGCGCATCGTGAGGCAGCGGAACGCTCTACTCAAGGAGACGCACGCCGATGAGGACGTCCTGGCGGCGCTGACAGGTCGCCTCGTCTCGGAGGGGGTGGCGTTCATGGGTCATCGCCGACGGCTCTTCGACCGCATCGCCGAGAAGATGTCAGAGATCTATGAGACTCTCTCGGAGGGCGAAAAGCTCTCGGCGATGTACGTCCCGTCGTGGGCGCGCTCCTCGCAGAAGCCGGAAGAAGGTTCGGCGCGCGAGTTGATGGAGGAGCAGTTGGCAGCAAGGGCATCGGAAGAGCAGGCGCGAGGCCTCACACTCGTCGGGCCCCACCGCGACGAGGTCGTCTTCACGGTGGACGGACATGATGCGCGCACCTACGCATCGCAGGGCCAGACACGGACGATCGCCCTGGCGTGGAAACTGGCGGAAGTGGCTGTCATCACAGAGATATCGGGACAGGCGCCAGTGCTCCTGCTCGATGACGTGATGTCGGAGCTCGATCAAGCTCGCAGGCACGCTCTGGCCGCTTTCGTTGGCGAGGCGGCTCAGACGTTCGTGACGACCACCAACCTCGGCTACTTCGAGGAGGATCTCGTGGCCCGCGCCAAGGTGGTCAGAGTGCTGTGACGCAGCGACGTGGAAGATCGATGGGTCTCGATTCAGCACTCCAGGGGCTGCTCGGTAGGCTTGATCGGAAGAGTTCGGGCGCATGGACGGCAGCCAGGGTGACCGTGTTGTGGGCTGACGTTGCGGGCCCGATAGTCAATGCGCACACAACGGGGGTACATCTCCGCGACGGGACGCTTGTCATCCATGTCGATTCACATGCACGAGCGAACGACCTCGCCGCGCTCTCGGAGCGGTATCGAGTGGCGATGAATTCAGGTCTCGGCAAGGAATTGGTCAGTAGCGTGTCGTTCACTGTGTCGCGGAAGGTGAGCGATGAACGAAAGCTTGCCGTGGCAGAACTCGAGACGGAGGAGTTCTATCGGGAGGATGACGTGGAGTCCGTCGCGCTGACTGACACCGAGAGAGCTCAGGTGGAGTCCTCGGCGTCGACCATCCGAGATGAGCGACTGCGGGCCGCGGTCATACGAGCAACGGTCAAGGACCTTGAATGGAAAAAGGGTATCGAACGGCGTAACGCCGGCGAGCGGCCGCGAGAGGGCTTCTAAGGACCCATTTGGGGGCCTCTACCCTAGTTGTTGTGGTACCATACGGACGGTAACCACAAGATGTCGTGGCTGCCGTCGTGAGACGGACAGGCCCATTTCCCTCCAGCAAGCAAAGGAGCCAGTGTGTCCAAAGACGCCTCGTACTCAGGGAAAGATATCCAAGTACTAGAGGGTCTGGAGGCCGTTCGCAAGCGGCCGGGCATGTATATCGGGTCCACGGGTCCGCGAGGCCTCCATCACCTCGTCTATGAGATCGTGGACAACTCCGTCGACGAGGCGCTTGCGGGCTACTGCACGAACGTAGATGTCGTGATCCATCCCGACAACTCGATCAGCGTCACCGACGATGGCCGCGGCATCCCGGTCGACAAGAACAAGAAGCTCAACAAGTCGACGGTCGAGGTCGTCCTGACGGTGCTCCACGCCGGTGGCAAGTTCGGTGGAGAAGGCTACAAGGTCTCCGGTGGCTTGCACGGAGTTGGCGCCTCGGTCGTCAACGCGCTATCCACACGCCTCGACGTCGAGGTCAAGCGAAACGACGCCCTGTGGTGTCAGTCATACGACCACGGCAAGCCGCTCGCGCCGCTCGCCCAGTCGGGGAAGGCCAAAGGCACCGGAACCAAGATCACCTTCTGGGCCGACCCGACCATCTTTGAGACGGTCAACTACGACTACGACACGCTGGCCTCGCACTTCCGCGAGACGGCCTTCCTCAACAAGAACCTCAAGATCAACCTCACCGACGAGCGGGAACTCGAGCCGCGGGTCGAGGAGTTCCGTTACGCGGGCGGCATCATCGACTTCGTGAAATACCTCAACGAGGGCAAGGACACCGTCCACCCGAAGCCCGTCTACTTCGAGGCCGAAGGCCCGGAGGGCGCTGTCGAGGTTGCACTGCAGTGGAATATGAGCTACTCGGACTCCGTCCTAGCGTTTGCGAACAACATCAACACCCATGAGGGCGGCACCCACCTCGACGGCTTCAAGAATGCGCTGACCCGGACTATCAATGAGTACGCACGGCGCCAGGGGATTCTCAAGGAGAAGGAAGACAACCTCACAGGCGAGGACATCCGAGAAGGCCTCGCGGCCGTCATCTCTGTCAAGCTTCACGACCCCCAGTTCGAAGGCCAGACAAAGAACAATCTCGGAAACATGGAGATGCGCGGCCTCGTGCAGTCGGTCGTGGCCCAAGGACTCGCCGAGTACCTCGAAGAGCATCCCAAGCCAGCACGCGCGATCATCACGAAGTCAGCGCAGGCCGCAAAGGCTCGCGCAGCGGCCCGCAAGGCCCGCGAGCTCACGCGCCGCAAGGGGCTGCTCGAGTCCTCGACCCTCCCCGGGAAGCTCGCGGATTGCTCGATCCGCGAGGCCGAACTCACCGAGGTCTATCTAGTCGAGGGTGACTCGGCCGGTGGTTCGGCCAAGCAGGCGCGCGACCGGAGCTTCCAGGCGATTCTGCCGCTCAGGGGCAAGATCCTGAACGTCGAGCGCGCCGGACTCACACGCGCGCTTTCCTCGGAAGAGATCCAGGCGATGATCACGGCGATAGGCACCAATATCGGCGAGGAGTTCGATATCGAGGCGGCGCGCTACCACAAGGCGATCATCATGACCGACGCCGACGTCGACGGAGCGCACATCCGCTGCCTGATCCTGACGTTCTTCTACCGCTTCATGCCGCAGATGATCGAAAGCGGTTACATCTACATCGCGCAGCCGCCGCTCTACAAGATCTCGGTCGGCAAGAAGCATTCGTACGCGTACAACGATGCCCAACTTCAGCAGGAGCTCGCGAAGCTCCCTGCTAACACCAAGTACACCATCCAGCGCTACAAGGGTCTCGGTGAGATGAACCCGCAGCAGCTGTGGGAAACGACGATGGATCCGTCCACCCGCACGCTCCTTCAGGTCACGATCGATGACGCGCTTCTTGCCGAGAAGGTCTTCACCGACCTCATGGGCGACCAGGTCGAACCCCGCAAAGACTTCATTCAGCGGCATGCGAAAGACGTCCGTTTCCTGGACATCTGACCGAGGCGGGGAGGGACGTGCAGGGGCGCACATCGTGAATGACGCGGATATCCATTTCCCGCCTGGGCAACGGCGCGACAAGCCAAGTTTCGAGCCACCACCTTGGGAGCGCGATCAGTTCGATGAGCTCTCGAAGCGAAAGGCGGAAGAACAGGCCGAGTTCGAAGTGGAACAACCGGTCGAGCCAGTGGCCGGCGAACAAGAATCCACGGCCGCGGAAACAGCCGGGGAGCATCAGGGATCGGAGCGAACTGAGACGGACGCCGAAACGGACGCTGAGGCGGCGGGGGAAAGCGAGAGGCCCGTGGTGGACGCGAAGCAGGTAGAGGTGCTGTTGATGGGACTTCGGGCCGAAGAGCCGCGGCCGGAGGTGACGTTCCAGAAGATCACAGTGATTGTAGGTGTCGTGGCGGCTCTGGTCGGTCTGGCAATCGCGACATGGGGGGTCATCGTCCTGGTGACGCCTGCGGGCTCGGCGCCCGGCGCGGTGTTCTTGGCTTCCAGCCTCCTTCTTTTTGGTCTGGGATTCATGGGAATCGGCGCGTGGGTCGTTTATAAGTCATTGCGACAGCAAGGAGTGCTCTAAGTGGCAGACGAGAACGGGATGATCGACACAAGCGGGACGATCACGATCCCGATCGAGATCCAGACCGAGATGAGGAAGTCGTTCCTCGAGTACTCGATGAGCGTCATCGTCTCGCGGGCGCTTCCAGACGTCCGCGACGGCCTGAAGCCAGTACACCGACGCATCCTCTACGCGATGCACGAGTCGGGGCTGACCCCCACCCGCGCCTACAAGAAGTCCGCGTGGACCGTCGGCGAAGTCATCGGCAAGTACCACCCACACGGTGACGTGGCGGTGTACGACACGATGGTGCGGATGGCGCAACCGTTCGCGATGCGCGCACCGCTAGTCGACGGGCATGGAAACTTCGGCTCGGTCGACGGCGACCGCGCGGCCGCCATGCGATACACCGAGTCGCGTTTGCATCGGCTCGCCATGGAGCTGCTGCGCGATCTGGACAAGGAGACCGTCGACTTCGGCCCGAACTATGACGAGTCGCTGACCGAGCCACTCGTCCTCCCAAGCCGCTATCCCAACCTTCTCGTGAACGGCTCGGCGGGTATTGCTGTCGGTATGGCCACCAACATCCCCCCGCACAACCTCGGCGAGGTCATCGACGCCACAACGATGCTGATCGACAACCCCGACGCGACCACCGAAGAGCTCATGACCAAGGTGCCGGGGCCGGACTTCCCCACAGGCGGCACGATCATGGGCCGAGAGGGGATTCTCTCGGCGTATGAGACGGGCCGCGGCTCGATCACCATCCGCGGCAAGGCGCATATCGAGCAAACCTCGACCGGGCGCACGCGAATCATCATCTCTGAGATTCCATATCAGGTGAACAAGTCCAAGCTCGTGACCAAGATCGCTGACCTCGTTCGCGAGAAGAAGCTCACGGAGATCTCGGATCTGCGCGACGAGTCCGACCGCAAGGGAATGCGGGTCGTCGTCGAGCTCAAGACGAACTGCATTCCGCAGGTCGTACTCAACAAGCTGTTCAAGCACACGCAGCTCCAGCAGGGCTTCGGCGTGATCATGCTGTCCCTCGTCGACGGCGTGCCTCGCACGTTGAACCTCAAGGAGATGCTGGGCTACTACATCGAGCACCAGAAGGACGTCATCACCCGCAGGACCCAGTACGAGCTGCGCAAGGCCCAGGAGCGCGCTCACATCCTCGAAGGCCTCATCATCGCGCTCGACAATATCGACGAGGTCATCCGCATCATCCGCGCGAGTAACGACGACGCCGAGGCCAAGGCGCGCCTCATCGAGCGCTTCGGGCTCTCGGAGATCCAGACGGACGCAATCCTCGAGATGCGCCTGCGCCGCCTCACCGGCCTCGAGCGTCACAAGATCGAGGACGAGCTCGAGGAGCTGCGCAAGAAGATCGCGTGGTACACGCAGGTTCTCGGCGACATGAACCTCGTGCTGCAGATCATCAAGGACGAGCTCGGTGAGGTGCGACAGAAGTTCGCCGACAAGCGCCGGACCGACATCTCGGCCGCCGCAAAGGACCTCGACGTCGAAGACCTCATCGCCGAGGAGGACATGGTCGTCACCATCACGAAGGCCGGCTACGTCAAGCGCCTGCCTGTGGCGACGTACCGCCAGCAGAAGCGCGGCGGCAAGGGGCTGCAGGGCGTGAACCTGCGCGACAACGACTTCGTCGAGCACCTCTTCATCGCGAGTACGCACGACTACGTGCTGATCTTCTCGACGAAGGGCAAGGTCTACCGCTTGAAGGTCCACGAGCTGCCGGTGGGCTCGCGCCACGCCCGCGGTGCTGCCGTCGTCAACATCCTGCCGTTCGAGACTACCGAGAAGATCGCCGCCGTCATCAACACGAAAGTCTTCTCGCCTGACGAGTTCCTCATGTTTGCCACGAAGCACGGCATGGTGAAGAAGACGGCGATCCAGGCGTACGACCGCAGCCGACGAGACGGGATCATCGCGATCAACCTGCGCGACGACGACGAGCTCATCAGCGTCCGCAGGGTGATGACCGGCCAGAAGGTCATGATGGTGTCGACCTCGGGCAAGGCGATCAAGTGGGATGAGGCCGAGGCGCGTCCGATGGGCCGTGACACGATGGGAGTCAAGGGCATGGCCGTGAAGAAGGGTGACGCCATCCTCGGCATGGAGATAGCGCCCGACAACGCCGAGCTGTTCGTGGTGACCGAGCGCGGTTACGGGAAGCGCACGACAGTCGGGGAGTATCCGGAACACCATCGCGGCGGGCAGGGCGTCAAGACGATCCAAGTCACGCCGAAGAAAGGTCCGCTCACGGGCATGAAGATCGTCCTGCCGCAGCACGAACTGATGCTCATCTCCGAAGAAGGCGTGGTCATCCGCGTCAAGGCCGACGACATCAGCAAGCTCGGGCGTTCAACGCAGGGCGTCAAGGTCATGAACGTCGCTGAGACAGACCGGGTGTGCGCCATCGCTCGCGTCAGTGGCGGCAAGAAGAAGATCAAGCCGCGCGGCATCGCTGAGGGCCAGGGTTCGCTGCTCGAGCAAGGCGCGGAGCCGGCGGTAGAGGCAGACGTCGTCGACGCCATCGAGGACGAGACCGAAGACCTCATGGCCGAGGAGTTCGAGGACGCCGAGGACGCAGAAGCGGCCGAGGACACCGAATAGGATGAAGTCCGAATGACGCCAGGGGCCGGGTCTTCCGCCGAGAAGCAACGGTTGAGCGCCGTCGAGGTCGTATTGTTCGACCTCGACGGCACGCTTATCGATACTATCGACCTCATTCTGGCGTCGATGCGTCACGCGACAGAGTCGGTCCTGGGCGAGGCGCTCGCCGACCACATCCTCATGCACAACGTGGGCGTGCCGCTGCGCGTGCAGATGAGCGAATTCGATCCGGAGCATACCGAAGAGCTGCTGACGGCTTACCGCGCCCACAACGAGATCGTCCACGATGACCTGGTCGCGGAGTATCCCGGCATCGAGGACGGCCTCAAGGAGTTGCAGCAGAAGGGCTACTCGCTTGGGATCGTCACGTCGAAGAGCCTGCCCGTCGCCCTACGGGGACTCGCGCGCTTCAATCTGGAGCGGTACTTCGACACCATCGTCGCTTACGAGGACACCCAGATCCATAAGCCACAACCGGAGCCGCTACTGCTGGCGGCCGAACGGCTCGGCGTTGCCGCCGAAAAGTGCGCGTACGTCGGAGACAGCCCGCACGACATGAATGCTGCGATTGCAGCCGGAGCCGTTCCGGTCGCGGCGCTGTGGGGGCCGTTCCCATCGCGTGTCCTGGAGCCGGGACCGGCGGCCGCGATCGGGTCGCTCGGGGAGCTCGCGGAGTTGTTGCCGGGCAGGGGCGAGAGCCGGGTGTGAGGTTTCAGGTTGGCAGGACTGCGTTGTGAAACAATGCAGAAAGTGCCCTCATGCACGCACGGCATGGGGGCGTCGGGTCGGCCTTGAGGAGGACGCGTGTCAAAGAGGACCAAGATCATCATCGCCGTCGTTGCGCTGGTCGTTGTGGGGGGAATCGTTGCGAGCTTCGCGCTCAAATCACGCGGCTCTGGTGTGCCGATAACCACCGCGACGGTCACTCAGAGCAACCTCGGCGTCACGGTTTCTGCCTCAGGCCAGATCAAAGCAGGCTCACGCGCAGACGTCTATCCTCCCGCGGCGGGCACGCTCGCCAAGGTGTACGTGGCCGACGGAGCATCGGTGACTGCGGGCCAGAAGCTCGCGAAGATGGACACGGGCCCTCTGGAGCTCGCGGTCAAGCAGGCCAAGGCGGGCGTCGCGCAGGCCCGCGCGACGCTGGACAACATCGGCGCACAGACGGTCTCGTCGGCAGACGTGGTCGCGGCTCGTGCGAACGTGAAGGCGACCAAGAAGTCGCTGCATGCCGCCAAGGAGAACGCGGAGGCCGTGCCGGGTCAGGCGCCCACCTCCGGCCAGCTCGACGCTGCGAAGGCCGCGCGCGACGCGGCACACTCGGCGTACGTGAACGCGTCGGGCGCATACACCGCCGCGCTGGGGATCTACGGATCGACCTCTCCGACGACTACGGCGGCCGCAACCGCCAAGCAGCAGGCGTTCGCGAGCTACCTGAGCGCGAAGGCTACCTACGACAAGCTGGTAGCGACAGACCTGAGCCCGGCACAGGCGCAGGCCAGTGCTGGGATCGCGCAGGCCAACGCTGCCTACAAGGCGGCGCTCGCATCGCTCCATAAGGCGGTGGCGGCCGATCCGGCGAGCCAGAGGTCCGCAGCCCGCGCGGCGGTCATCCAGGCCGAACAGGCGCTCGAACTAGCCGAGGACAGCCTCGATAATGCGACGTTTGTTGCGCCCATCGACGGCACGGTCTTCTTCAACACCGCGGGCGTCGCCGGCGCTGACGGAAGAACGCCACTACCGGCCGCTGGCAGCGCCGTGGCACCGCAGGCCGCTCCCTTTTCGGTGGTCGATCTGGGCGGCTCGACGTTCGCCGGCGAGGTCGACGAGGCCGACATCGACCGCGTGCGTGTGGGCATGAGTGCCGACGTGACGTTGGATTCGTTCGCCGGTCAGACGTTCAAAACGAAGGTCACGCACATAGGCTCCGCAGCGCAGCCAACCGCCACAGGCGGGACGATCTTCCTGGTCGAGATGGCGATGAGGGACACGGGCAAGAACGTCCTCATCGGCATGAAGGGCGACACGACCGTCAAGGTGTCATCGATTCCGAACGCGCTCACGATTCCTCTCGAGGCGCTCTTCAGCGAGAACGGCACGAACTTCGTGTACAAGGTCGTTGGTGGAAGTAAGCTCGCGAAGACCATCATCACGATCGGCGCCACGACTGACACAGCCGTCGAGGTCGTTCAGGGTCTGTCCAAGGGTGATGTGGTGGCGCTCGCAAGCCCGACCACCTACACGGACGGCATGGCTGTTCGCGTGAAGAATTAGCGCCCGGATGACCGGGCACCACGCCGCACAGACGCCGGTCACGGACGGCGTGGATCAGGCGGTCTCGTACGAATCCGAGGCGGTGCTTCGCGCTGTTGACGTCGTGAAGAGCTATGTCCTCGATGAGGTCGTGGTCAACGCGTTGCGTGGCGTGAACCTCGAGGTTCGCCGAGGGGAGATGCTCGCGATCATGGGCCCATCAGGTTCTGGAAAGTCGACGCTCATGCACATCGTGGGCCTGCTCGATCATCCTACGACGGGCACCGTCTCCATCGATGACGAAGACGTATCGGGCATGGAACCCAACCAGCTCGCGGCCGTGCGAAACAAGCGCATCGGCTTCGTCTTCCAGTCATTCAACCTGCTGGCTCGAACCACCGCCCAGGCGAACGTGGAGCTACCGCTCGTGTATGCCGGCGTCAGTGGCAGCGAGCGGTCGCGCCGCGCAAGGGAGGCGCTCGAGCGCGTGGGGCTGGGCGACCGCCTCGGCCATATGCCCAACCAGCTTTCCGGCGGTCAGCAGCAGCGCGTCGCGATTGCGCGCGCGCTCGTGACCGAGCCGAGCATCGTGCTCGCCGACGAGCCCACGGGCAACCTTGATTCGCGAAGCGGCGTCGAGGTGATGCAGATACTTCAGGACCTCAACGAGCAGGGAATTACCGTCGTGCTCGTCACCCATGACGCGCGAGTTGCTCGGCATGCGCAGCGCGTCGTGCACCTTCGAGACGGGCAGATCGTCTTGAACGAACTAGTGGAGGACAGCATCAAAGCGGCGTGGGAGGTCCAACAGCTCGACTCCGTTGACGCAATCGGCCACGACCTGGACAGCCTGTCGGTCAACGCGAGGCCGCGGCCGTGAACATAGTAGAGAGCTTCCGCATCGCGCTTCGAGCGCTCAACGCGAATAAAGTCCGGAGCGCTCTGACGATGCTGGGCGTGATCATCGGAGTCGCGGCCGTCATCCTGCTCGTCTCGATCGGCACCGGCGTCCAAAGTCAGATCACCGGCCAGATCGCCGGTCTCGGCTCGAACCTGCTCTACGTGTTCCCGGGCAAGCTCGAAGGCCGAGGAGGGCCGGGCGGTGGCGGCGTCGGCAAGAAGCTGACGCTCGACGACGTGAAGTACCTGCAGGCCCGTCTCGGCTCGTCGAATCTCGTCATCCCCGAGCTCGCGGGCGCGGGGGACTTCCGGTACCACAACCAGACGATGAACGGGCAAGTCACTGCCTCCGACGAGAATGTGAATCAGGCGGCGATCGGCACAGTGCAGATCGGGCGCTGGTACGGCAGAGGCGAGGCCGTCGGGGCATCGCACGTGGCGGTCCTCGGAAGCGGCGTACGCGACACGTTGTTCCCTGGACAGAACCCGGTGGGCGCTTCCATCGATGTGAACGGCCAGCCGTTCCGCATCATCGGAGTGCTCGAGAAGAAGGGCGGCGGGTTTGGCGGGAATCAGGACAACATCGTCAGTATCCCGCTCTCGACGGCGCAGCAGCTGTTCGGGACATCCGATGTCTCGGTGATACTCGTGCGGGTCGCCGACGCGAAACAGGTCGATGCGGTCAAAGCGCAAGCGCAGATCGCGCTCCGGCCGCGCTTCTCGGACCAGTTCACCGTGTTCACCCAGGCGCAGACGCTGAGCTTCCTGTCGACGATCCTCGGAACGCTCACGGCGATGCTCGCTGGGTTGGCGAGCATATCGCTGCTGGTCGGGGGAATCGGAATCATGAACATCATGCTTGTCAGCGTGTCCGAGCGGACGCGCGAGATCGGCATTCGCAAGGCAGTCGGCGCTCGGACGTACGACATCTTGAGCCAGTTCGTCATCGAGGCGATGGTGCTGTCGGTCCTCGGAGGCGTCTTAGGGATACTGGTCGGCGCCGGTGGGGCGCTTGCGCTTCGTAGCGTCGTGTCGACGCAGGTGACGTGGTGGGCGGTCACACTGGCGTTCTTCTTCTCGGCGGGAGTGGGAGTGTTCTTCGGGGTGTACCCGGCATATCGCGCGTCGCGGCTCGACCCGATCGAGGCACTCAGGTACGAGTAATGCGCCCCTTGACGCTTACGACTGGAAGTCCTCCGGAGTGACTGAGTCGAGGAACTCCCGGAACGCTGCGAGCTCGGTCTCCTCGTCTTGCAGAACGCCGGTCTCCTCGTCGATGGCGGAAGAGTCGAGGACCTCCTCGGCGACGAAGATGGGGGCACCCATGCGGATCGCGAGCGCGATGGAGTCCGAAGGCCGAGCGTCGACGACGAAGGAGCGGTCCTCGGCGCGCAGCACGATAGCGGCGAAGAACGTGCTGTCCTCGACTCGAGTGATCTCGACGCGTTCGACGAAGGAGTTGAGGGTCTCGAGGACGCTTCGCATGAGGTCGTGCGTGAGCGGCCTGGGTGGCTCGGCGCCTTCGAGTGCGAGGAGGATCGCTGTGGCTTCCGGGTGCCCGATCCAGATGGGCAGCACGCGGCCGTGGCCCGGCTCCTCGAGGAGTGGTTTGAGCACGATGACGGGCTGGCTCGACCGAGGATCGAGTGCGAGACTCGCGATGCGGACCTCGACCACGGTTTCCACCTCCGGCGTTCTTCGCGAGACGGGTACGAGCTACATGAGAGTCACATGATACCCCTGAGCGCCGAGTGTTACGGAGGAGCGCCATGGATTTCGGCGTTACGACAGCCAGGCGCGAGCAGTTCGTCGACATCACTGGCTCCGTCGAACAGGCGCTCGCCGAGACAGGCCTGCGCGACGGCGCCGTCGTGGTGTACTGCCCCCACACGACTGCGGCGATCACCATCAACGAGAATGCCGATCCGGACGTCGTGCGCGATCTGATCGCCGGCCTTGAGCGGCTGGCGCCCCGAGATGCAGGCTGGCGCCATCGGGAAGGCAACAGCGACGGTCACCTGAAGGCGTCGCTGCTGGGATCGAGCGCGACCGTGCCCGTGACGGGCGGCCGTCTTGCGCTGGGGACGTGGCAGGGCATCTACCTCGCCGAGTTCGACGGGCCGCGCCAACGACGCGTGATCGTGACAGCGCTTCCCGGCGCCTCGTGAATGCGAGGAGCCGGCTGCGGTGCTTCCTTGCGTGGCGTGCGTTTCTTCGGTAAGGTATCGAAGCGTTTCGCTCGGCGACGGGCCCGTAGCTCAGTTGGTTAGAGCGCACGGCTGATAACCGTGAGGTCGTTGGTTCGAATCCAACCGGGCCCACCACACGCAAGTACGAGAGACCTGCTGACAGCGTCGGCGGGTCTCTCTTGCGCTGCGGGAAGCCTTCGGCTTGTGGCGCTACCCGCACCGACGCGAACTGGCCACTTGTCTGGCTCGGACGGGGCAAAGCGAGCGGACGTGCGCCGTTCGCACTGAAGCATCGACCGTTCGACACGGCCTATTCATGACGTGGGTCAAGAGTGCCGAAATAGTTAGTACGCGAGGACCGGCCCCCTAATTCGGTTCGCGCGGGCCTGTGGATGGACCCGACCCCAGGGCGCTCCTTGTCTGAAGCGTCCGGACGCGTGTTTAAGACACCTCACACCCGACCTGGATATCGAGCCTGAAGCCATGAACGATCTTGTTGGTCACGCGTGCACAATTCAATCAGGGCGGGGTCGAAACTGCGGAGGCATCCGATAGGCGGGCAGTGGGTTCGTCTGCTTTGGCATCAGAACGAGCCAGAGTCAACGGAAGCTGGGTGCAAGTGAAGGCGTCGAGCGTGGCATACGGTCGTCTCCGGCGACCGACGCGCGACATGCTGATGGTCGCGATTCTCGCGACCGCGGCGTCGCTCGCTGTCGCCCTGGGGGTCGCACATGCCATCACCGTCACCGCCCCGTCTGCCGCCGCGTCGAGCTATCTCGTGAATGCTGCGGCCAACTACACCTTCTCCGGGATGAAGACCACGAACAATCCCAAGGAGACGATCAGTAACCAAACAACTTCGACCGTTATCACGTTCCCTTCCAACTTCGTGCTCACGGGCATCACCGGGGTGTCGATCCCCGGCCTTAGCGCGACGGGGCAGTTCAGCGTCTCGGGTCAGACGATCTCGATCAAGTGGGCAAGCAACGTCAACCGCAACAGGACCTTCACGGTCGTCATCAGCGGTCTGCAAAATACGTCGCAGCCGGGGTCGGCCGCGACGTATTCCATCGACGGAACCATCACTTCCAACACGAGCGCTACGAAAGTCTTGTGGCGACCGGCCGCAGCATTCATCGGCAACGCAACGGCGGTGACGGCAGTCACTTCAGTGCTCGACACGTCGGCCATTTCGGCGCCTTCGACCTACACAGTCGGCTTCACGCTGGGAGCGCAGGGACGGATCGCTGGAACGACAACGGCAGGCGGGAACACGATCACCATCACGTTTCCCGCCGGAACCACTGTCCCGGCCGGCCCCATGCCGAGCAATGTCACCATCAACGGGGTGGCGCCGTCAGCCGTCAGCGTGAGTGGGCAGGCGGTCACGCTGACGATGCCCGCCGGCACGACCATTGTCGGTGGCCAAGCGGTCACCGTGGTCCTCAAGAGGGCATTCGGGCTGGTCAATCCCGCCACGATTGGAAATGCGTATCAAGTGGGCATCTCTACGAGTGCGGAGACGGGCGTTGGGATGAGTGCGCCCTACACCATCGCGCTGGCCGTTCCGACGAACGTCAACCTTGCGTCCTCGAACCAGCCGGCAGCCGGGTTCGCTCTTCCCGGACAGACCGTCGTGGTCGACGGGTTCTCCCTGCAGCGCACCCTCGGGTCGACCCCGGCTACCGTATCGGCGGTTTCAGTCACGGATGCTGGTACGGCGCCCGCGACGACGGTGTCAGGTGTGCGCGCCTACCAGGACAACGGCGACGGGGTGTTTGGCGCCGGCGACGTGCTTCTGAACTCAACTCCAGCGACGTTCGTGGGAACGGCAGCGGCCGTGTCTTTCGATGCCGGGAAGTTGCAAACCATCTCCGACAGCCTGCCGCATCAGTACTGGGTGGTCTACAGCTTCGGTGCGGGGAGTGTGAACGGGGACACTGCGTCGTCCCAGGTTACGACGTTCACCGCGACAGCCTCGCTCTCGTCGATACCAGCGGGAAAGAGTGCGACGTTCACCATCGACGCCATCGGGCCGACGACAGCATGGGCAGACCCGTCGGTCGATGCGACCACCATCACAGACGTCCCAAGCACGGTGATCGGCGGCACGTCTGCTGACACCGGTTCCGGCGTCGGCTCGGTCGTCGTGAAGATCCAGCGAGGCAGCGACGGACTGTGGTGGAACGGTGCTGCGTGGGCTGCAAGCCCCACATCCATGACCGCCGCGGCGACTTTGAACTGGACCTTCGGCTGGGATCTGCTCCCAACGAACCAGGACGGCACCGACACGTACACGCTATACGCCACCGGCATCGACACTCTCGGGAACGTGGGCCCAACGGCGGTGCGCTCCGGCATCATGGTCGACAACCGGATCCCGACGCTTGTCTCGGCGGTTGCGCTCGACGCAACGCATGTCGACGCCACCTTCTCGGAGCCCCTGGCGCCGACGAGCTCGGCCGTATTGCTCGCCGCCATGAGCTTCGACAACGGCTTGTCGGCGACCGCGGCCACGCTCGATGCCAACGGGATCACCGTGCACCTGACCACCGGCGCTCAGGTGATCGGCGTCAACTACACGCTGACAGTCGCTATTGAATCGCTGAGCAACGCCCTCGGCATCCTGAACGAGGCGCCGAACACGGCGCTTTTCCTTAGCGGAGCAGTGCCGACCGTGGTCGTGACGCAGGGGACGGACCCGGGGCGTCCTTTGGCCGAGGTGTTCATGTCGCATGACGCGACAGCGGTCGTCGACGAGATCGTGCTCTCTGCATCAGGTGGACCCGCTACCGCGGCGACGGTGACCGTTCGAGGCCTCGACACCTTTGCTACGCTGCGAGCCGATGTCGCGAAGATCTCTCTTTTCCGCGACAACGGCGATAAGGTCTTCGGACCCGGAGATACGCGTGTGAGCACGGCGAGCACGTTTTCGGCAGATGCGTCGGGAACGGCATTGACCTTCGCTTCGATCGGTTCGGTCGTCGTGCCGGGTTCGCCCGCGTCGTTCTGGATCGTGTACAAGAGCGGCTCCACGCCGGGGAACGGACACGAGGTGGGGAGCCGTCTCAAGAACGGAGACGTTGCGGTCACCACCGCCACGGTTCCTGCGTTCGCGACGATCACGTCGGCCAACTCGGGCAAGACGGTCCAGATCGACATCGTGCCGCCGAGTGTGCCGGCGACAGTGGCCGCCAATGCCGTTGCGACGGGAAGCGTTGAGGTGACGTGGACTCCGTCGGCCGACGCCATCTCCGGTGTGGCCTTCTACGACATCTACCGCGACGGCTCGTTCATAGCCACGAGCACCTCGACGACATACACCGCGACCGGTCTCACGGCCGGGCAGAACTACTCGTTCTCAGTGAGTGCCGTTGATGCGGCGGGCAATGAATCGGCGCAGAGCGCGGCGGTTGCGGTCACACCGCCGGCCGGCGCGATCTGGATGACGATCACCACGCCCGGCGCGGACCTGGGAGTCGATCTTGGGAACCTCAGCCCCGGCACGGCCTCGGCGACGACCAGTGGCACCACGGTCGCGGTGGGTGGAGTAGGGGCCTATCAGTACGACTTGAGCGTTGACGCGCAAGACTTCGACAACCAGGCGCCGTCTGTGCCTCCCACCATGCCCGCATCGGTGATGTCGTATGCAACGCGCGGATGGGTGGTTGGCGGCCCAGCGGCACTCTCTATCGCCCCGCAGTTGATCGCCAGCTCAACGGGAACCAAGTACACGTGGCTGCAGAGCTACATCTTCGACTACGACATCAACGTCGGCTACCAGTACTCCCCGGGCGTCTACACGTCGCACCTCACCTTCACGGTCGTGCAGAACTAGCCCGATCGAGCCGGCGGCGCCGCAGTAGCGGACGACTAGCGGAGCAGGGGAGTCAGCTCCGGCGCGGCCGCCGTCAGTGTGGCACGCACCTTCTGGGCATCAGCTGTTCTTCCCGCGGCCACGGCGCTGTAGTACTCGTAGAGCAGCATGCGGGGCCGCTGCACGTTGGAGTCCGCGAGTTCTGCCAGCAGCTCCTCGGCGGTCTGCGGGTCGGCGGTCACGGCTGCGAGATGGGCGCGCTCGAGCAGGGCATCGGGGTTCTGGGGCGCGAGCACGAGCGCACGATCGACGCGATCGCGCGCCCAGGCGAGGACCGCGGGATCCGGCTTGAGGCCGTAAAGGTCCAGCGCCGGCTGCGCGAGCAGAGCGAGATAGACGCCGTTGCCCTCGAGGGAGCGCGCGGCATCGACGTCACGCCGGTACGCTTCGAACGACACAGCGCCGGCTGCGAGCCCCTGGCCTTCCTTGTAGAGAACGGCGTAGCGCACGTACGCTCGCGTTGGCTGGATGGCCTGGGCCGCGCGCAGCATAGGGAGCCCGGAGGCGGGAGTGCGCGCAGCGGCCCCCAGCGTTGCGAGCATATCGCCAGCGACTGCCGTGACGATGAGGAGCGCGGCCACCCCTGCGAGCAGCCTCGCCGCGAGGCGCAGGCGCTGCCGGGAGGGGGCCGCAGCCTGCTGGGCGGAGTCGGTCTTCTCGGCAGTGGCGGGCCGGGCGAGCGGCGCGAGGGCGAGGCCGGCGACGAGCGCGGGCAGCGCCGAGAAGCGATCGTTCCACGGCATCACGAACATGCAGGCGCCGAAGGCGACCGCCGAGATCACGTACGCGGTCCTCGCCGAGGAGACTCCGCCGGCCAGAGCCGCGCGCCCCCATGCGACCGCGAACGCGATGACCGCGAGTGCGCCGATGGCGCCCACACTCACGAGCACCATCAGCGGCAGCGAATGCGGGTCGCGCAGCAAGCCGGAGATGCCCGTGTAAGGCGCCGACTCGAGGCGCACGAGGGTAAGCGTAGCGGCGTGTTGCGACGCGAACTGCATCCCGTCCGGCCCGAATCCCAGCACCGGGCGCGTGAGCCACGCGTCGTAGGCGGTGCGCCACATCTCGAGCCGCGTCTGGACGGTCGGGCCTGTGAACGTATCGCGAACGAGTGCGGAGATCCCGAGATACGGTGCGGTGAACGTGGTGACCGTCAGCGCGACGCCCAAGCCGAGGCTGATGCCGAGGCCCACGAAGCCGGCGCGACGAGCGAGCGCGGCTTGGCCGAACAGTTGTGGGGCGAAGAGCGCCAGCGCGATCCACTCGGCGACGAGCGCGACGATCACGGCGCTCGACGTTCCGGCGACCGCAGCGAGCGACATGAGAACGGCGGCCGCTAAGAAGAGCGACCGCCGGGCGCCGACTGCCAGTCGCGACGACACGAGCGCCAGCGGGACGAGCAGCAGCATGATCATGCCGAGATAGTCGCCGTTGCCGAACCCGCCGGTCGCCTGGTGCCCGCCGACGGCTTCGACGAGCCCCACGACCGCACTCGCCGATCCCAGCCCGACGGCAACGGAGACGGTACGGTGCAGCACCGGAGCAAACCGCTGCCGAGACGCGATCACGATCACCAGCAGGGCGGCGAGCCACGTGGGCGCGCCCATCGCTTCGCCCTCGGCACCGAACGTGAACGTCTGAGCAGGCGTGGGCGATAGCGCCGACGCGACGAGCACGACCGCCGCGAGAGCGGCCGCCGAGGTCGCGAGCGCCCGCCACGCGGGGCCAGCGTCAGCCGACCACAACTCGTCGGGCGTGGCGAACGCGAGCAGCAGCGCGCACGCTGACGCGAGGATGCCCGCGAAGCCGAGCGTGGGCTGGAGCAGGCCGAAGCCGGGGAGGAGCAGTGCGGCCGCAGCCGGAACGAACGCGGATGCGGCGGCGATGACGAGCGCCACCTGGTGTCTGCGAGACAGAGCGTTCGACGGTGCACTCATAGGCTCGGCGCGGCCTCCTCCCCGGTGCGCGACTGACTTCGTTGGAAGTCTACCATCACGCCGGGGAGTGCTGAGGCCGTCCGGTTACGTGTTGTGCTGTCGGCCGCTACGAGAGCGGCGTGCCGTGCCCGATGTTGGGAGCGGCTGCTGCGACGCGGGGCTTGGGAGCCGCGCTTGTGTGCGCAGTCCCGCTCTCGCGCGGGGCGTCCGTCGTGCGACGGAACGTCTTGCCGCCGGTACCGGAGCTCTGCTTGGCCGCTCCGCCGGTCTTCTGTCCCTGGCTCGCGCCGCTGCCGCCCTGGCGCGACTGGTTCCCGCCACTGGCACCTGCGCTCGCGCCTTGCTGCTGTCGGCCGCGGCGTGCGTTGCTGCCCGGGCGACCCTTGCGGCCGCTACCGGGGGTGACGCGCTGCTGATTGCGCTGAGGCTGTGCGGTGCGCTCGGGGTCGGGCGTGATGCGCCCGTCCTTGTAGACGAAGCCGTCGTGGTCGGCGCAGTTGAGCACGATGTCAATCGTCTTCTCGATGTCGCGAAGCTGATCGTGCTCTTCGGGAGCGAGGAGAGAATACGCGCTCCCGCTCTTGCCGGCGCGAGCCGTGCGGCCGATGCGGTGGACGTAGTCCTCAGGCACGTTCGGCAGGTCGAAGTTGATGACGTGGCTGATCTCATCAACGTCGATGCCGCGCGCGACGATGTCGGTCGCCACGAGCACACGGTGCCGCCCGCGCTTGAAGCCTTCGAGCGCTTCTTGACGCTGCGACTGCGAGCGGTTGCCGTGAATCGCGGCGCCGCGGATGCCGCTTTGCGCGAGCACCTTTGCGACCTTGTCGGCGCGGTGCTTGGTGCGGGTGAAGACGAGCACGCGCTCGAGCTGGTGATCGCTGATGAGGCGGAGCAGCAGGTCCATCTTCTGCTGCTGGCCAACCGGGTAGACGGTCTGTGCGATGCGCTCGATGGGCGTGCTGGGAGGGGAGACTTCGATCCGGATGGGGTCGTGCAAGGTGTCGCCGGCGACGCGCATGACCTCAGGTGTGATCGTCGCCGAGAAGAGCAGGTTCTGGCGCGACTTCGGCAGCAACGCCAGGATGCGCTTCACGTCGGGCAGGAAGCCCATGTCAAGCATGCGGTCGGCCTCGTCGAGAACGAGAACCTCGACGTGGGAGAGATCGCAGTCGCGGTTGTTGCACAGGTCGAGAAGTCGGCCGGGCGTTGCTACAACGATATCGGTGCCGCGGCGCATCGCCTTGGCCTGCGGCTGGTAGCCGACGCCGCCGTAGAGAGCGACGACGCGGTGGTGGGTGAACTTGGAGGCCTGACGGGCGACGCCATCGATCTGCAGCGCCAACTCGCGCGTCGGGGTGATGACGAGTGCTCTCGGTGACTTCGAGCCGGAAGGGATGCGCTGAAGCAGCGGCAGCGTGAATGCCGCCGTCTTGCCGGTGCCGGTCTGTGCGCAGCCGACGACGTCTTTACCTGCGATGATGGCCGGGATGGCCTGTTCCTGAATGGGGGTGGGGGCGTCGTAGCCCATGGCGCCCACGGCCTGAAGAAGGCGTGGGTCGAGACCCAGGTTGTCAAAACTCAAGAAGTTAGCTCCTGTTCTGTGCGCCGATGCGGCAGCACTGCGTGTAGACGCAGCTGATCCGACGGCAACAGAAGAAGCGTGGGACAACCGAGTCCGGGATGGCGCGCTACAGTAGTGCAGCGCGTGGCTTGCCGACGAAGTGTACGCGCCCTGAGCGTAAAAGGGAAATCGGGGGCGCCGCAGCGGACGGTGCGCGCCGCTTCCGCGCAGGCCCGATCAGCCGCCGAGCATCGTGATGCGCACCGTGTGTTGCCGGCCGTCGTCGTCGAGCGCCACGCCGATTCCTTCGACGAGCAAGCCGTCGAGTTCGATGCGCGCCACGCCGCGGTTCACGCCTCGTGGGTTCTCCACCCGGATGCTATAGGTCGTCTCATCCCCGTGCCGGTACACCGCGTCGAAGCCGGCCCAGCGCTTGGGGATGCACGGATCGATCACCAGCAGCGTGCGCTCCTTCTCGGCGAGGAGGCGAATGCCGAGAAGAGAGCCCAGCGCCACGCGGTAGAACCAGCTCGCAGCGCCGGTGTACCACGTCCACCCACCGCGTCCGGTGTGGGGTGGCGCGGCGTAGACGTCGGCGGCGACGACATAGGGTTCGACGACGTAGCGATCGGCGGCCTCGCGCGTCATCGAGTGGCTGATAGGGTTGATGAGATCGAGGAGCGAGTGCGCCTCGTCGCCGTCGCCACGCGTGAGGTAGGCGAGGATGACCCAGAGCGCTCCGTGCGTGTACTGGCCGCCGTTCTCGCGGACGCCGGGAACGTAGCCCTTGATGTAGCCGGGGTCGCGCGTGGTCTTGTCGAACGGCGGCGTGAGCAGCGCGATCAGGCCGTCTTCTCGGCGGACGAGCTTCTCGTCGACGCTGTCCAGAGCGATGGCGGCGCGGTCCGGGTCGCCGAGGCCGCTGATCGTCGCCCATGCCTGTGCGATCGCGTCGATACGGCACTCATCGGCGTCATGGGTGCCAAGTGGCGTGCCGTCGTCGAAGTATGCGCGGCGGTACCAGGAGCCGTCCCACGACTCCTCGGCAGCGGCGGCGAGGCGCTTGGCCCACACGCGGTAGTCCGAGGCGAGACCCGTGTCGCCGCGGCCTTCGACGATGGGCGTGAACCGATCGAGCACGTAGCCGAGGAACCATGCGAGCCACACGCTCTCGCCGCGACCTTCGTGACCGACACGGTTCATGCCGTCGTTCCAGTCACCGCCACCGATAAGCGGCAGCCCGTGTGCGCCCGTCGGCCGGCCGGTCTCGATGGCAGCGAGGCAGTGCTCGTAGATGGTCGCGGCGCGCTCCGAGACGGCTGGCTGCACGTAGGCGTCTTCGGCCTCGAGGGGTAGCGGCGGGCCTTCGATGTAGGCGACGTGCTCGTCAAGCACGCTCGCATCGCCGGTCGCGGCGAGGTACTCGGCGACGACGAGCGGCAGCCAGTGGCGATCGTCGGTGATGTGCGTGCGCACGCCTCGGCCGGAGTACGGCTGCCACCAGTGCAGCACGTCGCCCTCGGCGAACTGGTGATGGCTCGCCTCGACGATCTGCGCGCGCACGAGGTCTGGCCGCGCGATGAGCAGCGCCATGACGTCTTGCAGCTGGTCGCGGAAGCCGAACGCGCCGCTGCTCTGATACGTCGCGGAGCGCCCCCACAACCGGCACGCGGTGGCCTGGTAGAGCAGCTGGCCGTTGACCATGAGGTCGAGCTTCGGGTCGGGCGTGGTCACCTGAACCTTGCCGAGAAGATCGCGCCAGAATCCGGTGACGCTCGCGAGCGCGGCTTCGGCTGCTTCCGGTTCGCGGTAGCGAGCCACGAGCTCGCGCGCCTGCTCGAGCGTGGCCGTCTGGCCGAGGAAGAAGCTGATCTCCTCGGTGGCCCCGGGCGCGATCTCGAGCACGCACTGCATCGCGCCGCACGTGTCGTGGTAGCGACCGGACACTTCGCCGAGGTTCTTTCGGCGCATTGCGGCCGGGTCGCACGGCCGCCCGTTGCGGCCGACGAACTCGCTGCGGCTCGCGGTCCAGCTCGCGAGCGGGCGGTCGGTCGCGAGGAAACCGCAGCGTCCGGGGAAGTCGAGGTTGAAGTGGTTGTGGGCGGTGAGGATGTCGCTCTCGGCGTCGAACCAGGTCACCGCAAGCTGCTGAGCTCGAGAGCGAGAGTCGCCGAGCACCCACTCGACGAACTGCGTGACCGAAAGCGTGCGCGGCTCGTCACCGAGGTTGGTGAGCACGAGGCGGCAGACGCGAACGGGCTCGTCCTCGGCGACGAACCAGTCGAGCGTATGGCCGATCCCGTGCGTGTCGTGCTCGAAGCGCACGCGGCCCCGGCCGTGGCGAATAACGTACGGTTCCGCGGTTCGGACGGGAAGTGGAGTCGGGCTCCAGAACTCGCCGGTCGCCTCGTCTCGGATGAAGAAGGCCTCGCCGCTGCCGTCGCTGACGGGGTCGTTGTTCCAGGTGGTGATGCGGTTCTCGTGGCTGTTGAGCGCCCACGTGCAGCCCACGCCAGCTTCGCTCACCATGCAGCCGAACGTCGACGAGGCCAGCACGTCGATCCACGGCGCGGGCGTGGTCATCTCGTGATCGAGCACGATGACGTAGTCGCCGGTATCGAGGTCGAAGCCGCCGTAGCCGTTATCGAACGCGAGCGCGGGACGCGTGAACGGCCGCGTCGCAGGAGCTTGCGAAGAAGGCAAGGCGCTCGGGACGAAGGCCTCAGGCAGCGAGAACGATCTCCCTCGGCGGTTGAGCTGCAACTCGATCGAGCCGAAGTCGCCATCGAGCGTGGCCCGTGCCACCGAGCTCAGCAGGTTGAGCACGTCGGGATGCATCTGGTCGATGCGCCGCAGGAAGACGCCGCCAGGTTTGTCGAGGAGCTGGAGCGCGTGCCCCGTACGCACGAGCAGCCGCAGACGGTCGTCGAGCTCGTCGGAGTAGCCGGTGGGCCGCGCATTCAGGATGACGAGGTCGGCGATGAGCCCCTTGTGACGCCAGTACTGGTGTGCGAGCAGAGCTTGCCGGACGAGCGGTGCGTGCTCGAGCTCCTCGACGCGAACGAGCAGGATCGGGAGATCGCCAGAGATGCCGATCGACCACAGCCCCGACATCTGCAGGCCGTTTTCAACGGTCGTCTTGGTCTTGAGCGGCGAGTGCGGGTCGGTCAGCAGCAGCCGCGACGCGAGCCGCTCGAGGATGACCGCTTCCTGCGGACTGATGCCGAGGTCGCGGAGTTCGAGCTGGGAAGCGGTCCAGGCGAGGTCGATCGCGCGTTGCGCGCTACGGGTGTCGTGGTACTTCTCGGAGAGGCGCACGGCGGTGTCGCGCTCGGCGGTGACGCCTGTGGCCAGCACGAGCCGCACGCTTTCGCCCGCAGGCAGCTCGATGATGCGGCGCAGCGAGCAGCACGGGTCGAGCACCGGTCCGCGCGTGCACGACAGCTCGCCGCCGTGCTCGACGGCGGCTGGATCGTCGACACCGCGCAGTCGGCCGAGGAACGCGGCGCGGTCGGTCTCGTAGCTGACGCCGCAGACCGGCTCCTGCTCGCACGAGAGCAGGTGGAGTCCCCAGTAGCGCGGCTCGTCGGAACTGCGGGGGCGACGCGTGAACAGCACGGTGTTGGTCTCGGCCAGCCACTCGGTCTCGACGAAGAGATTTGAGAACGACTTGTGCGCCTGATCGGAGGATTGTTTCGTCAACGCGATCTCGAAGTACGACGTGACCTCGAGCCGACGTGGCTTGAGGCCGTGGTTCGAGAACGTGACGCGCCTGATCTCGACGTCGTCTTCGGGCGAAACCGAGACCTCGACGTGGGTCTCGAGGCCTCCGTCGCGGCGGTGGAACTCGGCCTTGTCGGGCGCGAAGATGACGCTGTAGCGGTCGGGCCGCTTTGGGTACGGGTTGAACGGCGCCGAGAAGACCTCGTCGGTTTCGGTGTCGCGCACGTAGATGAACGTGCCCCAGCAGTCGCGCGTGACGTCCTCGCGGTAGCGGTTGACCGCGAGCCCGTTCCAGCGCGAGTACCCGCCACCACCGTTGGTGATCATCACCGAGTAGCGGCCGTTGGACAGGAAGTGGGTGGCGGGCACCGGCGTGTCGGCGGTGTTGTACGAGCGCGTGACCGGAGGCGGAAGCTCGCTCACCGAGCGCAAGTGCTTGACCTCCTCGGCATGTGGGGTGACGAGCTGTATGTGGCGCGGGACGCGCTCCTGCAGCAACAGCTCGGCCGAGCACACGATCGGGTCCTCGTGGAAGCGGTCGCGCATGCGGCCGTCGGTGAGCGCGTTGCCCAGCGCGACGAACGACATCCCCTGGTGATGCGCGAAGTAGCTCGCGACGACAGCGCGCCTCTGCCCTGCCGGCACGCGCCCGGCCGTGTAGTCGAGCGCCTCGTAGTAGCCGAAGCGGCCCTCCGCGCCTTCCGCCGAGAAGACCGTGAGGTCCGCGATGACTGCGTGCGCATCGACCGGCAGCGCGATGATCGCCGCGTACGGGGCGACCACGACGTCGTCGGACAGCCCGCGCTTGAGGCCGAGTCCGGGCACGCCGAACGCCTGGTACTGGTACGTGAGGTCCGCGTCTTTCGCGTTGAACGCCGATTCGCTCACGCCCCACGGCACGCCGCGCGCCGCACCGTAACTGATCTGCGCGCGCACCACGGTGCGGTACGTCTCCGAGAGGATCGTCTCGGGCCAGTCGTTCATCACGAGTAGCGGCATCAGGTACTCGAACATCGACGCGCTCCAGCTGACGAGCGCACGGCCGTCGTGCATGCGCGTCAGTGCCCGGCCCAGCCGGAACCAATGCTCCTGCCCGATGTCTCCCTTGGCGATCGCAAGGAAGCTCGCGAGGCGGCACTCGCTGGCGAGCAGGTCGTAGTAGCTGGGGTCGAGGCGACCCTCGTTGAGGTTGTAGCCGATGGAGAAGAGCTGACGGTGCGGGTCGAACAGCATCGAGAAGTCGGTGTGCTCCCACATCTCGCGAGCAATCAATGCGTCGAGTCGCAGCCGAGCGAGTTGCTCGATAGCGGCAGGTCGCACGCTGCGGATGCCCGCGGCGAGCTCAGCCGCCCATGTGCCGACCGTCGATGGTTCTGTCGCCAGCTTGTCGAGCATGGCGAGCGCCTCGCCCAGACCCCCGGCGATTCCGACGAGACTCGGCACTCGGTCGAGCAGCGGCAACAGCGCGTCTTGCGAGCGCACCTCGGCGGGGGCGTCGGCGATGAGATGTGCCCACGGCGTTAAATCGGCAAGCAGTATCTCGGACTCACGAATCGCAGAGAGCGAGTCGGCGACTGAGCACGCGAGGCGCTCCGTTGCGCTCGCGGGTATGCACGGCACGCCTTCAGCCGCAGGTATCGGGCAGGTGACGGCCGGTGTGTCGGCGAGCGCGGTCTCGACCTGGTCGGCGAGCGCGGAAAGCCTGCCCAGCAAGACGACCCAGGCGCCGAGATCGCAGGGCTGCTCGGCGACGTCGAGTGCGCGAAGAAGCGAGTCGAGCGCCTCGCGCAGGTCGCGTGTTTCGTGCGCGGCGGGCAGCGCGCTCTGCTCGGCGACGAGGTCTTCGAGCGCGAGGCGAACGGCGTCGCGCGCGCCGAGGATAAGCTGCGGACCCACGAGTGAGGACTCGGACGCCTCGAGCAGCGCGATCCGCACGACGAGCAGGTGGCCGGCGAGGTTGCCTGAGTCGACGGTCGAGACGTAAGCGGGCCGCAGAGGCGCGAGGGTCTCGATGTTGTACCAGTTGTAGAAGTGACCGCGGAAGCGCTCGAGTCCCGCCATCGCGTTCAGCGTCGCCGAGACGCGCGTGGTCAGTCCGCGGACATTGATGTAGCCGAGATCGAACGCGTTGACGTAGGAGAGGAGCTGGAGGCCGATGTTCGTTGGCGATGTGCGCCACGCGACGACTCCGCCGGGATCCTCCTGGTAGTTGTCGGGCGCAAGGTGGTGGCCGTAGGCGGTCACGAAGGTCTCGAAGAACCGCCACGTCTTGCGCGCAACGCGGCGCAGGGAGTCTCTGTCGGCGGCGTCGAGGGGCTCTTGCGCGAGCACGGTCGCCGGTTGCGAGAGCCACCACGCGAACACCGGCCCGGCGAGCCATGATGCCGCCAGCGGAACCGCGACCGCGAGACGGACGAGCATGAGCAGCCAGGCCTTCTCGGTGGTCAGGCCGTCGAGGAAGGTGCCGAAGGTGCTCGCGACGAGCACCGCCACCGCGACTGAGGCGTGAAGGCCCATCGCTCGCCAGAACGCCATCGGCGTGCGGCCCGCGCGCGCCTCGGCATCGGCGGCCGTCTCCCACTCGAGCAGATGCCTGTGCGAGACGGTCATGCGATACAGGGCTCGGGCGATCGCGTCGATCATGAGCCACGCCTGGTACGGCAGTGTCGATAGCGAAAGCGCACCGCGCACCGTGTCGGTCGCGAAGTCGCGGAGCACCGAGGGCGCGGTCGCCGCGAAGCTCACCGAGCGCGGGCGGAACAGCATCGAGTCGGCGAGCGAGAAGTACGCCGGGAAGAGCACCACCGCGATCATGAGGAGCGGCCACGAAACGGTCGCCTCGGGCACGAGCCACCAGCCGAGAAGGAACAGCACGAGCGTGGTCGGGGCTACGAGCGAACGGCGCAGGTTGTCGACGATCTTCCAGCGATGTAGGCGCGAGAGCGGGTTTGGTGCCGGCACCCCATGCGCGTTGCTGACGCGCAAGCCGAGCCACGGCAACGTCTGCCAGTCACCGCGCACCCAGCGGTGAAGCCGAGATGACGCCGCGAGGTAGTTTGCGGGATAGTCGTCGAGCACCTCGACGTCGCTTGCCAGCGCAGTCCGCAGAAACGATCCCTCGATGAGGTCGTGGCTGAGCATCGAGTCCTCTTTGAAGCGCCCCTCGAGTACGCCTTCGAACACGTCGAGCTCGAAGATGCCCTTGCCGGTGAACGAGCCTTCGCCGAAGACGTCCTGATACGTGTCGGACACCGCGCCGGCATACGGATCGATGCCGGTCGATCCCGAGTACAGTCTCGCGAAGCGGCTGCGCCCGGCCCCGGCGAGCGTCATCCCCACACGTGGCTGCACGAGACCGTAACCCTCGACGACGCGTGGCGTCCCCGGCTGCCAGCGCGCTCGGTTGAGCGGATGAGCGATCGTCGAGACGAGCTTGCGGCCACCGTCTCGGGGGAGGACCGTGTCGGCGTCGAGCGTAAGAACGAACGTGCATGAGCGACGAAAAGCGGAGTCGCCCAGCTTGGTGGAGAACGTCGTGTCGGGGCGGCCTCGCATCTCGCGCGCGAGTTCGAGCAGCGCGCCGCGCTTGCGCTCCCAGCCCATCCAGAGGCCCTCGGACTCGTTAAGCCGTCGCGAACGCACGAGAAGGTGGAACGGTCGCACGCCATGCTCGGCCTCGTAGCGCTCGTTGAGCTCGGAGATGCCGCGCACCGCCGCCTCGAGCATCACGCCGTCATCAGAGCGCGTGGGATCGGGCGACGACTTCAAGTCGCCCAGTAGTGCGAAGGCCAGGTTCGGGTCGCGGTTCCCCAGGTAGGTGATCTCGAGGTGCTCGATGATCTCGCGTGTTGAAGCCACCGACGAGAAGAGGGCAGGGACAACGGCGAGCGTGCGATTCGACTCGTCGATGGGGAGGCGGAAGTCGAGCTTGGGAAGTCGCCTGGGCGGGAAGGCGACCGAGCCCAACCGGTTGACGACCACCAGCGCGAGCTCGCTGAGCGGCACCACTGCGGCCAAGGCAAGTACAGCTATCCGGTACGGACCCGCACCTTCGTTGTGGGCGTACAGAGACAGTCCCGCCAGGAGCAGCGCTGTCATTCCAGTGAGGGTGCCCCAATAGAACACGCCGTGGTGGCGGACGATCCGGTTGCGGTAGAAGCGCTCGCGTGGCCGCGGGCGATAACCGATGATCTTCTCCAGCTGGTAACGGCCTGGCTCGACGAGCCACCAGCCCACGTGTCCGCGCAGGTCATCGGTCGCATCGGCGGCGAGGGCCTCGCCCGCAAGCGCAACGACCTTCTGCGCGACCTGGGCTTCCGAGTGGTGCGAGCGCCGGGCGATCTCCTCGAGCGCGTGGCGGTACCGGTCGCGGCTGTCGAAGTCCATGGCGCCGTACGTGCGGGCGGGATCTTCGCGCAATGCGGCCTCGACGTAGGAGACGGACTCGAAGAACTCGTGCCAGTCGAGTGCGTCGAGTAGCCGGATACTAGTGATCGAGTTCGCGATGGAAACTTGGTTGGCGGCCTGCTCCTGCTGGGCCGCTGCGGCCGCCGTCTCCAGGACGATGCCGTCGGCGGACAGCCGGTGCTCGAGCCAAGCGTTGATCGTTTCGCCGCCCTGTTCGAGCTGGCCGAGCCGCTGCGAAAGCCTCACGAAGAACGTCGGTGAGACACCACGCGAGCCTGCGTCCAGCTCGCTCAGAAGGGCGGGCAGTTCGCCGGGCTCGCCTTGTGACGCGAGCACGAGCCGCTGAGCCCACGAATCAGCCGAGAACTCCGCGCGTTGCGAAACGACCACCGCGCGCGACAGGCGCCGCAGGTTCTCCACGAGCCCGATACGCAGCATGATCGGGACGGCCCAGACCTCGCCGATCGTGAGCGGCTCGACGCGCTGGTAACCCTCGATGAAGGAGGCGAGGTACTCCTCGTCCAACCGTGAGTCCGTGTGCGCGATCAGAGCGAGGAGCGCCTCGTACACTCGCGGGAAGTCTCGGAAGGCGCCGTCGGTCAGGCGCGGAAGCTCGAGGCCGTAGTGCGAAGGGAGATCGGTGCGCACGAGCTGCACCTGCTCCTCGATCAGGTAGTAGTTGTCGAGGAGCCACTCGCCGGCAGGCGCCGCTGCGCCCCGCTCGCGCGTGCCGGCCGAAAGCTCGCTGCTATCGGCGGCGAGCGACGTGGCGGCCTTGTCGGCGAGCGCGGTGAGTGGGGAGACGCGTAGGTGGCCGCCGGTTGTGGACTTCTGCGCCGCGGACAGCGTCCGAGCCTCTACGGCCAGCCGCTCCGCCGAGAGGATCTCAGCGCGCAGGGGCACGTCGCCCGGAGGGACTCTCGGCAGGGTTGAGCGGGTCGGGTCGGGCATGGACGATCCCCCAAGGGGCGAAGGCGCGGTTCGGCCGGTGGTTTGCTGTGCAAGAGGTGGTGCAGATGTAGATTATCCCCGAGTGCGACGTTACCAGCCGGCCAGTTGCGGTGGTCATACCCCGAGGGGTATAGTTCGGGGAGCAAAACGTCGTGAGGAGTCGCGCGTGAAGAAGGCAACAATCTGGATCGTCGTGGCCGTAGCGGTCGTTACCATGGCGCTTCTGGCGTTCAGGCCCGCCGCCGGCGGCGTGAAGACCGTCGACGCCGCGGGACTCATCGCGGCCCAATCGAAGGGTGCACAACTCATCGACGTGCGCTCGAAGGGCGAGTACGACCTCGGGCATATCGCCGGAGCGGTCAACGTGCCGCTCGATACTCTCCAGGTGGCGGCTGCGAACTGGGATCGCAACGCGACCTATGTCGTCTACTGCGCCTCAGGCGTCCGCTCATCCCAGGCTGTGCAGATTATGACCTCGATGGGGTTCAAGAACATCGACCACTTCGCGAAGGGCGTAAACGAGGGCTGGACTGCCCCGCTTGAGTCCTCTGATGGCTCGTCTGGCTCGAGCACCGTCCAGACGTCGGGCAAGCCCGTGCTGATCGAGTTCTACACCGATTCTTGACCCTCGTGCCAGAAGATGAAGCCTCTGGTCGAGGGGCTCGAGAAGTCGTACGCCGGCAAGGTTGAGTTCAGGCGGTTGAACATTGAGAGCGATCAGGCGGCGGTCAAACTCGCCGACACGATGGGAGTGCAATACGTTCCGACGTTCGTGTTCGTGAACTCCAACGGTGTCGTGGCAAAGAACGTGGTTGGCGAGATGACCCAGGATGCGCTTTCGTCGGGAGTGAGTTCGCTCAAGTAGCAATCAGCGCCATTCGCGCTCATCGCCGAATATCGCCCGAACGGCCTCTATGAGAGGCCGTTCGTCGTTCTCCACGGCAAAACCGGTGGCGCTGCGCGGCCATGAGCGTATATTCGATGTAGGGCGCTTTGCTCGGCGTCCACACCCGTCGGTCAGGAGGTCTCAACTGCAGGTGGAAACAGCAACAGAGCAGGAAGACCGGGCCGAAGTGGCAGATGAAGGTCTCAGGTACCGAGTGCCGAACGACTAGCACGATGCCGGAGAGCCGGGCATAAGCCCTTGGAACGCCGAGGATGAGACCGCAGGGACACAGCCGGTCGAGATTCCTCGCTACTAGCCCTTTAGAAGGGCCCCTTAGGCGGTGCGAAGGCCACCTCGGTCACAGGAGGACAACCCGGCGGAATGCGCGCCGGTCAGCAGAGGAGCGGATCCCGAATCGGGACCCGCTCCTTCTTATTGGATGCTGTGGGCAGTGAAGGTCAGAGTGCCTCGGGCCCGGTCTCGCCGGTCCGGACGCGGATGACCTGCTCGACGGTGGAGACGAAGATCTTACCGTCACCGATGCGATCGGTCCGAGCAGCCTTCACGACCGCGTCGACGAGGTCGGCCACTTCGTGGTCGTTCACAACGGCGACGATTGAGACCTTGGGAAGCAGATCGATGACGTACTCGGCGCCACGCCAGTGCTGTGAGATGCCGCCCTGGGTGCCGTGACCCTTGACCTCGGTGATCGTCAGGCCCTTGTGTCCGAGACCGACGACCGCTTCCTTTACAGAGTCGAGCCGTTCCGGGCGAACGACAGCTTCTACGCGCTTCATCTATGCCTCACCTCCGGCGGTTGAATAGTCGGCTCCGTCAGTTGCGGGGCTCGTGTTCACGAAGTCGGGGTAGGCGAGCACACCCATCTCGGTGGCGTCCAAGCCTGCGATCTCGTCGTTGGCCGAGGAACGCAGGCCCATGATCTTCTTCTGCGCCGTGAAGAACAGGTAGAACATGCCGAATGCCCATGAGGCGACGACGACGCAGGCGATCAGCTGCGCGACAAGCTGGCCGGGGTCGCCATAGAACAGGCCCTTGACCGGATTGGCGATGCCATTGAATCCGGCGCCGTAGGTGCCATCCGCGAACAGACCGAGAGAGATCATGCCCCAGAGACCGCACACGCCGTGGACCGAGGAGGCGCCCACCGGGTCATCGACCTTGAGCTTGCGCTCGATAAAGATGACCGAAAGGACGACCAGGATACCGGCGACCGCGCCGATGAGAACCGCTGCCCAGGGGCTGACAAACGCGCAGGGAGCGGTGATGGCCACGAGGCCGGCGAGCGAGCCGTTGACCGCCATCGACGGATCGGGCTTGCCCCAGAGCTTCCACACGAAGAACATCGCCGAAACCATACCTGCGGAGCCAGCGAGGAGCGTGTTGGCGATGATGACGGAGAAGCGCAAGTCCCCGGCGGCCAGGGTCGACATGCCGTTGAAGCCGAACCAGCCGAAGAACAGGATGATGGTGCCGGCGATGGCCATCGGGATGTGGTGGCCAGGGATGGCGATCGGGGTGCCGTCTTTCTTGAACTTACCGATGCGCGGGCCGATCACGACTGCGCCCGCAAGCGCCGAGAATCCACCGACCGCATGCACGACCGATGAGCCGGCGAAGTCGAGCACGCCGTGGCCGAGGTGCAGCGTGGTGCCCAGCTGCGAGAGCCAGCCGCCACCCCAGACCCACATGCCGTAGACCGGGTAGACGATGATGCCCATGAAGATGCCCATCGGGACGAACGCCGAGAACTTCCAACGCTCAGCCATGGCGCCGGTCACGATCGTGGCGGCGGTGTCCATGAATACGAGCTGGAAAAGGAAGAACGCGAAGATGCCGACGTCATATGTGCCGTCGTGCAGCGAGCCAAGCAGGAAGCCCTTGTAGCTGAAAAGGCCCCAACCGGGAGCTGCGGCGAACAGGTGGTTCAGCGGCTCGACTCCACCGAGCAGACTGATGCTTCCGAAGCCGCCAAACTGGATCGCGAACCCTGCGGCCCAGTAGGAGAGAGCGCCGATCCCAAAGACGATGAAGTTTGTCATGGCGACGTGTGCCGCGTTCTTCGAGCGACAGAAGCCGGTCTCGACGAGCATGAAGCCCGCCTGCATGAAGAAGATGAGCGCCACACCGACGATCACGAAGAACATGTTGACGCCGATGGTCAGATGTCCCAGCTGAGCGCCGATCTCAGCGACAGTGGGCTGGCCCGCGGTCGCGGCGGTAACCGCATTGATGTCACCCGTGGCGGCGCCGTTGGGGTCACCTGCAAGGGCGAGGCCGGTCAGAAGCACGAAGGCAACTATGGTGAACAATGACGTACGAACTGCAGCACGCTTCAGAATGTCCGGCATTCGGTCGCGTACGGCTGAAGGGTCGAAGAACCGCATAAGAAGCGACTTCAACGCCCACACCTCCTTTTGGCAGTGGCGACCCGCCCTATGCAGGTCGCGGCTGGGGGCACAAGCGCCGTACTCCGTTGGACGGCGGTACTCGGAGATGCGCAGCTCCGAGGCGACCGATGGCGGCCGTACAGCAACCGTAGGGGTGCGACATTTCAAAGCTGTTTCTTGGCGAATGCGGCGCGGTGAAACTTGGGTTTCGGTGCCTGCCCGAAACGAAAGACGCTGGTGCGACGACCGCAACAGATGCGAAACACCGCGGGACTAAGCTTCGCGTACGCACTACGTACGGAGGCCTGCGAATGCACACTGAAACCTCGCGAGTACTCATAGACCTGCTCATCGTGTTCGCGGTCGGCAAACTCATGGGCGAGTTGTTCGAGCGGATGCGCCAACCAGCTGTCATCGGTGAGCTTCTCGCCGGCATCCTGATCGGTCCGGGGCTTCTCGGCTGGGTGAGGCCTGGGGCGGTGCTGTCGACCGTGGCGACGATGGGCGTGATCGTGCTCATGTTCGTCGTCGGGCTCGAGACACGTCCGAGCGATCTCTTCAAGGTAGGCGGCCGCGCCTTCGTCGTGGGCAGCGTCGGAATCGTGCTGCCGCTGCTGTGCGGCTTCTGGTTCGGGACGGCGCTGGGCGACGGCCGGCCGGAGGCGTTGTTCATCGGGACGGCGCTGGTGGCGACGTCGGTGGGAATCACGGCGCGCGTGCTGGCGGACCGCGGGTTTCTCTCGGCGACGGAGGCTCGCATCATTTTGGCGGCGGCGGCCATCGACGACGTGCTGGGGATGCTCGTGCTGTCGTTGGTGGTGGGTTCGACGCACGGCAGCATTGACGTCGCGCACATGGGCGTGTTGCTGGCGCAGGTAATCGCGTTCATCGGGTTCGAGATGTGGCTCGCACCGAAACTGGTGGCCCGACACGCGCACTGGCTCGACAAGCTTCGCATCCCGAACGCCGGGTTCGTGGTCGCGCTCATCGTGATGCTGGGCATGGCAGCGCTCTCCGAGGCGATTGGGCTCGCGGGAATCGTGGGCGCCTTCTTCGCGGGCATGATGTTCGCCGAGACCGAGGACCGCTGGGAACTCACCAAGCAGGCGCGGCCGCTCTACGAGTGGCTCGTGCCGTATTTCTTCGTCGTTACCGGCATGCAGGTGCAGCCGTCGCTCTTCGCTCACAGCAAGGTGCTTGTACCGGGCCTGGTGCTGGTTGCGATCGCCGTGGCGACGAAGGTCGTTGGGTGCGGGCTCGGGGCCGCGGGCATGGGCTGGCGGCGCATGATCGCCATCGGCGTGGGCATGGTGCCGCGCGGCGAGGTCGGGCTCATCGTGGCTTCGACCGGGCTCGCGATGGGTGTGATCGGCTCGGCGAGCTACGCGATGATCATCCTCGTGGTGGTCGCGTCGACGGTCGTGGCACCTCCACTGCTGGCCGTGTTGTTCCCGTGGGCGTTGGCGCAGCCGGTGGATGCTCACGGCGAGGGCCTTGCCGAGACGGGCGTGCTAGCTTTCGGCGACGAGTAGTCGGCCGAAACTCGGCCCGAGATAAGTGAAGCGACAAGTGACAAGTCAAGTCCTACGTAGAGAAGTACATCCTGAGCGCGCGATGATATACTCTCCCGCGCACGGGGACGTAGCTCAGCTGGGAGAGCATCGGCTTTGCAAGCCGAGGGTCGAGGGTTCGAGCCCCTTCGTCTCCACCAAGCGAAAACGCAGGTCGGGAGCTTATAGGCTCTCGACCTGTTTGTTTCTTCTACCAAGCGCCGTCGACAGTGGTGCGTCTAGGCGCGTCGACCGACGACCAGGTTGTAGATGAGTACGATGATCGCGATCACGATCAGCAGGTGGATAAGACTGCCGCCAAGGTGAAAGCTGAAGCCGAGAAGCCAGAGAACAAGAAGAATCACGAATATCGTCCACAACATGGTGACTACCTCCGATTGGCCGACGAATGAACCTTCGTACACTGTCATTCATGCCCAAGCGTTTGGCCGCGAAACGGAAGTCCGGAACGTACGGCCCGACCCGCGATTGACCGGTGTAATGCTGCACCCTGCGTGCCTGGAATCGAAAAAGGGACCGCGAGCAGGTTTCTCCGCTCGCGGTCCCTTGTCTGTGCTGCAGCCGCTACGCGGCCACGGCAGTTACTTCTGCGACTTGGCGACCATCTTGCCGTTGAAGAACGAGACGGTCAGACCGCTGCTCCACGCGTAGGTGACGAACGCGAACTTCTTGCTGCCCTTGCGCACGACAACGGTGCCGGGTCCTCCGGCCATCGCGCTTACCTGCTGGTAGCTCATGCCGGTCCTGACCCGGTTGTACAGCGCAAGCGGGCCGGCGTCCTTGGGAGCTGCGGTTGCGGTTGGGTTAGCCGACGAAGTCGTAGTACTTGTGGCCACGGGCGCTGCCGCGGGGATGCTTCCGACCGGGCCGTTGTTGGCGGGCGAACAGCCGACGAGAGAGAGCGCCACCAAGCACACGACGATTGCAGGAACGATCAGTTTCTTCAACGATGAACCTCCCCGACTGAGTGCGGCCCGAGCGCCCCGAGGGCTCGTGGCCGAAGTCTTCTATGAAGCACGGTGTCAGCCGCTTCGCTGAGTATAGGACAAGCCCGCGTGGTTTTGAGCCGGTCGGAGAGTGGCGCGTTCGTCTCGGACTTAACGAGAGGGGGCGACTCGGCGGGCACCCCCTCGAGGCGGCTCGGTCACCGTCTAACGATGTTTCCGCAGTTCAGGGGCGCTTGGCTCGCTCAATCAAGGTCCGTTCAGGAACGGACCTTGGGCAGCTCGGATGTCGAGGATCAAGTGATGCGAGCCTCTCGTCTTCACAAAAAGAACGCAAGCCGTAAGCCTCTCAGGCCGGCCGGAACGGACTCCGAGCAGCCTCAGAGGGATATACACCTCATATGCGGGCGTTTGAGCCTTCGCACGACTGAGGAGTTGAGCTGCAGTGATGGGATACGGACGCGGATACGGTTATGACGGCTACGGTGGCGGCATGATGAGCAACGGTGGATGGTTCGTCGGGCTGTTGCTGACGCTCTTCGGCGTGCTCGTGATACTTGTGGTCGTGCTGCTCGTCGTATGGGCGGTGCGGGCGTCGTCTGGACACGGGCACTCAGGCGCGGTGATGCATCCCATGACACCCGGGGCGACTCCGCCCACGGGGGCGGTAGGACACGACGAGGCCGTAGCCATCGCGAAGAAGCGCCTGGCAAGTGGCGAGATAAAGCCCGACGAGTACGCGGAGATCATGCGCCATCTCGGCGGCTAGCGTCGGCGGATTCACAGGCACCAGCAGGGCCGGCACGCGGGCCACTCAGTAGCTGACTTTTGCACTAGCTTCTGGGTGAGCCTGGCGTTGACCGGCCCTGTTATCGCGCGTAAGGGCCGCGGCGACGGCCGGGTGAGCCGCGCACACCGCGCCGGATCGCGCCGCCTGCGCTGGCGTTAGTGCGCCCGGAACGTCCTGAACGCGCTCGCGCTCCACGCGTGGTCCGCGTCCGAGTGCACCGCGCGCACCGCCCATCTCCCGCGCGCAAGCTTCTTACGCAGCGACCAGCGACCCACCGAGACGCTTACCCGCTTCGCCGGGCCATACGCCGAGAGCTTTCCGGAGCTGCTCACGTGGTACCAGCTCACCATCACGAATGTGACGTGCGCCGAAGTGCTGCCCATCGCCGAGAAGTATCGCGACGCGTACACGTACGACGGCACCTTCGGGGTTGCCAGCACTGCTCGGACGCGAACGGTCGCGGCGTTGCTGGTGCCGGGCAACAGCCCGCTGCCTGGCGCGACGATCGCCCGGTACGTGGTGTTCAGAGTCGGCTTCACGGGGAACGTGAACGCGCCACCGCTCGTTGCTAGGGCGTCGGTGACGCCCGCCCAGACCCACGACGCGCCCGACAGGCGCTGCAGCCGAAGGTGCTGGCCGGTCACCGGCAGCACGAGCGCGCTGGCCAGGTTGATCGAGCCGGTGACGTGCGCGGTGGACCCGGCGAAGATCACCGGCGTCGCAGCAGCAGCCATCTTCGTGTTCGCATACACCGTGAAGGTCGCCGCGCGATGCGCACCGGAGTTGCCGACGGCGTCTGTGGCCCAGTACACGAGATGGCGTGGCGAGCCGCTCATGGGGACGCCCACGGTCGTCTCGGCAGATGGGACTGTTTGAGTGGCCGCGCCATCGAGCTGGTAGGAGATCGACGCCACACCGGAGCCGGTTGCCGTGTCGGTCGCCGTCAGCGTGAGGGTGGCGCTCTGCACGTAGGACGGGTGCGCATCGCAGGTGGCGCTCGGCGCGTCGATGTCGTGGACGAGGAAGCTCACCACAACGGTCGCCTCGGCGTTGCCTGAGAAGTCGGTGGACCAGTAGGCGAGCGTGTGGTAGCCGTAGGCGGGTTCGACCACAGCGGTGCCATTTCCCGGTGCCCCGTCGAGGAGCCAGTGCGTGCTCTCGACTCCGATGCCGGTGTCGGTGGCGGTCAGCGAGATCGTCGCCGTGCCTTCGTAGGTGGCAATCCGGTTGCTGGTGGTAACCGGCGGGGTGAGATCGGCCGTGAGGAGGCCCGTGTTGGTGATCACCGTCGCAGTCATCGTCACCCCGCTCGACCCAATTGAGCGAATAGCGAGATTGCTCGGTCCCGTGAAATACGTCGCGCTTGGGTCAGTCGAGTCGTTGAAGCTGGCGTTGTTGCTCGTGCCCGGGAAGGGATCGCCGTCGTCGCCGAGGTTGGAGTTGCCGAGGTGCAGATTCTGGACGCCGCCGTGCGCCTCTTCGAGTCCCACCATATAGTGGCTTGCGGTGTCGTTGTTGGCCTGACCCTCGTCGACGTGGTAAATGAGCAGCCCCGCGCCGGGAAGGTAGGAGTCGGTGCCGGTCAGCTGGCGATTTTCGACAAGGACGTACTCCGGACCGCTTGTCCCGGCGTTCTTCTCGACGCGCAGGATCGTTCCCTCGCGCGTCGCACTCGCCGAGGCGATCTTCTCGGCGGAGGCTGGCTGAGTGACTGACTTGGCCGAGTCGAACCCGAGCTTCATTAGCGACCACGCGTCGAAGCGCGCCGGGCTGTCACCGAGACCATGCGGTCCGTTCCAGCTACCGGAAGCCATAATGCTCCAGTTGCCGAGTCCCTCGGAGTTGTAGGTGGTGTCGTACATGTCGACCGTGCCGAGCATGTGCCCGATCTCGTGGCAGTAGACCCCGGTTGTCATATCGCCGGGCGTCTGCCAGTACTCGGGCTCCGTCGAGTACGACCCGAGGGTGACACCGTTGTAGGTGGGCGCCGGCGAGTGTGCGTACCACTCGTGTGACCAGATATGCGACGAGCTGCCAGTGAATTCAGCGCCTTGGCCAGCATGGATGACCACCACACCGTCGAGTACGCCGTCGCCGTCGCTATCATAGTTCGAGAAGTCGACGCCTCTGACGAAGGCCGCCGCACATGCATCCTCGAGTAGCTTCTGTGAGTTGTTCGGGTAGCCGCCCATGGCAGAGTCGGTGCCTACGTAAGAGCTATACGGCTGCGGCATCCGCAGCCACCCTATTGCGCTGGGCTCCTCGGTTGCCACCGGCTGTATGTCGATTCCGCCCGCACTGACTTCCTTGTAATAGCCGCGCACGGATGCCGGACCTGTGACGTCGTTGTACATAAGTCTGTCGAAACTGGACGCTGCGACCTGATGCTGTGCGTCGTTGAAGTCCACGAGCAGCACGAGCATGTGGAACGGCCGCTGCGCCGCTGCCGCTGCGCGCAATGCCGGAGCCATCGCCGCCAAGCCCAAGATTGGTAGGCCTGCAGAATTCGGTACGACGCGACCCCTCGGGCCGAAGGTTCTGATTGGCGGGATGTCGATTCCGTGGGAGTACGCCCTCGCCTGCTGCGCATTCACAGAGCGGCGCAACGCGGCGTTGGTCGCCATGAGGCCGAGAAGGTGTGGACTGGGCGGAATCGCGGACGCAGCCGCAGGGGCGCCCAACGTCGCGAAGAGCATCAGAAGCAGCACCGCTGCGGCGAAGACTCGCCAATGTGGAGTGCGGTTGCTTATGGGATGACCGTTGTCCTGCATGCGCTCCCTGACTGTTTCATCGCACGCTAACGTAGATCGGGTGAGATTTCTGTATGCCCATCGTATCGACGGCATTACCGCTCGGTATGAGCGGCGTGTTTGCGATCACGGGGGACTTCAAGGAAAAGAGAGGCCCCGCGCGGGGGGTGCGCGGGGCCTCCTGGGTAGTGCTGTGGGTGGAGCAGGTGAACGGGGCGTCTAGGCGGCTTCGTGAGCGAGGTGCTCCGCGACCCGGTCCTCCACAGCGTGGTGCGGCTCCTTGACGGTGACCGCCATGATCGCCGCGACGACCAGAAGGCCAGCGGCCAGGTAGTACGCGTTGTTGAAGCTCGTCTTGCCAGAGAGGTCGTAGATCCAGCCGATCGCGTAGTTGCCAAGCGCGCCACCGACGCCCCAGGCTGAGAAGACGAGGCCGTAGTTCACGCCGCCGTTCTTCGTCCCGAAGAAATCGTAGGTCGCTGCCGGGAACAGCGTCAGGTTCGCGCCGTACATCGCGCCGATACCGACCGCCCAGAGGAGCAGCAGGTTGAGCGAGTGCGCGTTGGGGAGCAGGAAGCCAACGAGCGCGGCCTGTGCGAGGAACGCGATGATCATCGAGGGAACGCGGCCGATCTTGTCGGAGACGATACCGAAGACCGGACGGCCGAGACCGTTGCCGATGGCCAACGCGACGACGAGCAGGGAAGCGCCCGCGAGGAAGCCAGTGAGAGCCATCTTCGAGAAGTCCTCGGGTGACAGCTGCAGCGGGGCGACCTTCGCGATAACGCCGATCATCATGAGGCCGGCGAAGGCTGCGAAGGCGTACATGGTCCACAGGAAGTAGAACTGCGGAGTCCTGACCATCTCCTGCCACGTGTAGTCCACGCGCTTGAGGGCGACGGCGGCGGCAGCAGCTTTCGGCGGCTTGAAGCCGGCCGGCACGGGCGCTTCGTAGCCCGCGGGCGGGTTCTTGAGGAGCTGCGCAAAGAGAATGATCGAGATGAAGAACGCGATGCCCAGCGTGCGGAACGTGCCGCTCAGGCCGGAACCAGCGATGAGCGCCGTGGTGGTCGGAGCCGTGTAGACCGACGCGAGGCCGAAGCCTGCGACCACGATGCCGGCGATGAGGCCGCGCTTGCTCGGGTGGAACCACTTGACCGCGGCTGGCGTGGCGCACGCATAGGCCAGCCCGATGCCCATGCCGGTGAGAACGCCGAAGCCGAGGGTGAGTGGCAGATGGTTACCCTTGGCGCTGAACTCCGAGAAGCTCGCGATGATCATGCCGACGCCCACGAAGACGCCGCCGATCGAGGCGACGAGCCTGGGACCGTACTTGTCCTGGAGGCGGCCCGCAAAGACCATCGTGAAGCCGAAGAACAGGAGCGCGAGAGCGTAGGGCAGGAGCGCGTCGGTCCCCGCCCAGTTGTACGCACCCTCGGCGAATGCCTTGCCGCCGACTTTGGAGACCTTGTAGACGCCGGTCAGCTTGTCGAGCTGGCCGACGTAGTCAGCCGCGCCGTACGGCGGCTTGCCAGCGGCGACTGCCGGCACCTTGATGCCGAAAGCCGCGGCATCCGCGGCATGGATCGCCGCAGCGCCCGCGAGCTTCTCGCCGGCTTTCTGCACCACGCCACCCGCTCCGAACGTGACAACGGTCGTGAACTTCGCGGTGAAGATGCTCCAGGTGTAGAGCACTCCAAGTGCGAGGTTGATGCACACACCTGCAAAGGTGACGATCCACCCCTGCGACGGCGATGCCGTCTTTTCTGCCATTCCAACCACTCCTTCCCGGTCCCCCGGTGACCCCGGCCCGAACAATGCCGGACGGCCGGGCGATTCAACTTGGGAAAAGCATGGCGCGACAAAGCCGAATACTCTCCGAACCCGTCGCAAGTGGGCTGAATCGTCGGTAGGTGGTACCGCACGGCCAGCGAACGGCAGATGCTGCATACGGGCGGGATGTCTATGCGCACAGGGTCGGGGTTCGCGGGCTTCTCGGCCGGGGGGCTTCCCGCGGGTCGGTCATGACACTATCCTGTGCAGATGCAGTTGGTCAGGAGTGAGGGATGCATTCCTGCGCGCGCCTGAGGGCGCGAGTGTTCGTGAGGGGTCGTGCGCTGAATGCCCAGTCGGGTAAAGAACATCTTCCTCGGTGATCCGCTTCACAACGAAGAGTCCAGGCACCAGCGACTCAGCAACGTCATCGCACTGGCGGTGTTCTCGAGCGACGCGATCTCGTCCGTCGCCTACGCCACAGGCGAGATCATCCTCGTCCTTTCGTTGGCGGGCGCAGCGTACCTGCATCTCGCGTGGCCGATCGCGCTCGCCATCGGCGCGCTGCTCGTCATCGTCGCGGCGTCGTACCGCCAGACAATCAGAGCGTATCCGAACGGCGGCGGCTCCTACATCGTCGCGCGCGAGAACCTCGGCAACTTCGCCGGACTCGTAGCGGGAGCGTCGCTGCTGGTGGACTATGTGCTGACCGTGTCGGTATCGATCGCCTCAGGCACGGCAGCAATCACCTCGGCCTTCCCGAACATGCTCCGGTGGACCGTGCCGATGTGCCTTGTGTTCGTTGCGATACTCGCCCTGGGCAACCTTCGTGGAATCAAGGAGTCGGGCTCCTACTTCTCGATTCCAACGTATGCGTTCATCGTCCTGGCTGTGTCCATGGTTCTCTACGGACTGTTCCTCTACATCACGAAAGGCGCCGCGGGCATCGCCGTAGCTTCGTCCACGGCAAAGATCGGCGGGTTGGGAACGCTGTCGGTCGTGCTGCTCATGCGCGCGTTCGCATCCGGGTGCACGGCAATGACCGGTGTCGAAGCGATCGCCAATGGTGTGCAATCCTTCCGTGAGCCGGCTGCCAAGAACGCCGCCAGGACGCTCACCCGGATGGCCGGCATCCTGCTCTTCCTCTTCTTGGGAATCAGCTTCCTTGCCGTTCGTGCCGGCGTGCGCAATGTTGATACGGAGACCGTGATCAGCCAGATTTCTCGGCACTTCTTCGGCACCGGCTTCCTCTACTTTGCGATCTCGTTCGCGACGATGGCTATCCTCGTCGTTGCGGCCAACACGAGCTATGCGGGTTTCCCGCAGCTGTCCTCGTTCATGGCGAGCGACGACTTTCTGCCGCACCAGCTGAAGGACAAGGGCTACCGGCTCGTGCACAGCAACGGAATCCTCATTCTGACAGCGGCGGCATCGGTCCTCATCGTTGCGTTCCGAGGCCAGACGAGCGCGCTCATCCCGCTGTACGCGCTCGGGGTATTCATGTCCTTCACGTTGTCGCAGGCGGGGATGGTGCGGCACTGGTTCCGTTTCAAAGACGATCCTGGCTGGCGGGTCGCTGCGGCGGTCAACAGCGTAGGGGCCGTCGCGACTGGGCTCGTGTTCCTCATCATCGCTATCGCGAAGTTCAGCGAGGGTGCGTGGATCGTCCTGGTGCTCGTGCCGATCATGATCACGTACTTCTCTTGGGTGAAGGGGCGCTACGAGTCCGTGCACAGGGAGTTGGCGCTCCCCGCCGACGAACTCGTCGATCTCAACTGGCAGTCGTACAACCGGCTTCACAACCATGTCATCGTGCTCGTGAAGAGCATCGATCGCAGGCTCGTCCGAGCGCTTCAGTACGCCAAGACACTGCGGGCCGATTCGGTGGAGGCGATCTTCGTCGACGTGAGCAGTGAAGAAGGCGCCGCGTTCCGAAAGCAGTGGGAGGACGCAGGCCTCGGTATCAAGCTCACCGTTATCGGCTCGCCCTACCGCGAACTAATCCAGCCGGTGCTCGAATACGTGCGCGACTTCCCTCGGCCGACGAAGGACGACGTGGTGACGGTCATCGTCCCCGAATACGCGCCGATGAACACGGCGGACGCCATGCTGCACGACCAGACGTCGTTCTGGATCAAACAGCAGCTCTTCGGCGAGGAGGGCGTGATCATCGCAGACGTGCCGTACCACCCCAGTTTCGACGAAATCCGCGAGAAACGCGGTCGCGGGGGAGCGGTGCCGCCGGTAGCGCCGGTGGAGTAGACACAAACGGGCGCCCCGCGGGGCGCCCGTTTCATCCTCAGTGTCGTGCGAAAGGCAGCTACTCGTAGTGCGGGGCGCCAGCGGACGGCTCCGGCCGCGTCGCCGGGACAGCGATACCGAGGGCCTCGCGGATCTCGTTCTCGTTACCGCCGTCGGAGAACATGAGCAGCTCGTCACCAGCGGCAAGCACGGTGTCGCCCTTGGCGACCGACAGGCCGCTCTCGGCGCCGATGATCGCCATGACGTGCGAATTCCCGGGCAGATGGATCTCTGCGAGCGTCTTGCCCACCGCCTCCGCGTACTCGGGCAGCGTGATCTCCTCGATCGAGACGTTGTCGGCCTGGAGCCTCAGCAGCGTCACGAGGTCGCCGAAGCCGACCTCCTTCTCGACGAGGGAGAGCATCATCGATGTCGAAGAGACCGGCACGTCCACGCCGAAGTCCTTGGTGAACAGCCATTCGTTACCGGGGTGGTTGATGCGCGCGAACACCTTGCAGTTGCCGAAATGCTTCGCGAGCATCGCGACCACGAGGTTGTCCTCGTCGTCGCCTGTCACCGCGATCGTGAGATCCGCTTCGGCGATGCGCGCGTGCTCGAGCACCTCCGGCTCGCACGCGTCGCCGTGCACCACGGTGATGTCGGGCAGCATCGATTCAACCATCTCGGCGCGCTCGAACCGCGACTCGATCAGCGTGACGTCGTGCTCCTGACGAAGTTCCTGGGCGAGGAACAGTCCTGATTTGCCCGCTCCAACGATTACAACACGCACGGTGGCCTCCTACTTCCCGGCCAGGAGCTTGGGCAGCTCCGGGGCGTAGGCGCGGTCGACAGCAAGGTAGAGCCGATCGCCGATCCTCACTTCGTCGATGTCGGCGAGCAGCATCGCCTTCTCTCCACGCTCGACGGCGACGATGGAAAGCACTCGCGGCAGCTCGATATCGAGCACGCGCTTGCCGGCAAGCGCGGGGGTGACTTCGGTGTCGAGGATGACGACCTCGCCCTGGCCGAACGCGAACTCGCTTGGCGCGTCGGGATCGGTGAGCATCGCAAGCAGCCTTGAGCTGGACCACTGAACCGCCGAGACGGTCGGGATGCCGAACTGCTCATAGATGACCGCGCGCTTCGGGTCGAAGATGCGCGCGACGACGAGCGGGACGTTGAAGCGCTCGCGGGCCACGCGCGCGGCGATGATGTTGCTGTTGTCGCCGCTCGTGCACGCTGCGAACGCGTCTGCGCGCTCGATGCCGGCCTTGATGAGGGTGTCGCGATCGAAGACCTCACCGCTCAATCGGCGGCCATTGATGCTCTGGAACTCCTCGAAGACGTCAGGATCGCGGTCGATAACGGCGACCGTGTGCCCCTGACGCTCGAGCTCGTGCGCGAGGTAGCGACCTACTCGGCCGTACCCCCCGATGACGACGTGCATGCGTCCGCTCCTTATCCGGCACCCGGTGTGGCCCTTGGCCAGCCGCGTGACATCGCACAATCCTAGTACCCGATGCGAAAGACGTCACCACTAGAATCGCATCTCATGCGTGTCCGGCATGTTACGCCCGCGCGCCCCGTCGTGCTCAGGTACTATCGGAGTGCCATCAGCACACACTCGCAGGAGCCACGTCATGCGCATCCATGTCATTCAGCACGCACCGTTCGAAGGCCCCGGCCTCATCGCCGAATGGGCCGCCGAGCAAGGCCACGATCTCGACATCACCATGGCGATCACCGAGGAGTTCCCGTCGCCGGACGATCTAGACCTGCTCGTCGTGATGGGCGGTCCCATGGATGCCGACGGCGAGGACGCCTCGCCGTGGCTCGTGCCCGAGAAACACTTCATCGCGGCAGCCATCGCTGCGGGACGGCTCGTCCTGGGCGTCTGTCTCGGCTCGCAGATCATCGCCGAGGTGCTCGGCGGGCGCGTCAAGCGCGGCGAGCAGAGCGAGATCGGCTGGTACCCGGTCAGGCTCACCGAGGACGGCGCCCGCGAGCCGCTCTTCGACCGCTGGCCTGATGAAGCCGTCGTCGGCCACTGGCACAGCGACACGTTCGATCTGCCCTTGGGGCTCGAACCGGCACTCTCGAGCGAAGTCACGCCGAACCAGGCGTTCGTCTTCGAGGAGCGCGTCGTGGGGCTCCAATTCCATCTCGAATGGGACGAGGAGACACTGCAGGCGCTCTTCGAGGCGTGTGCGGACGATCTCGACGAAGGCGGACCCACCACGATGTCGGAGGAGGAGTTCTCTGCCGAGATGGCCGAGCGTCTCCCCGTCTGCCGCGAGCTGCTGTTCGGCCTGCTCGACGACATGGCCGACCTCGGGTAAGGATCGCACCTGCATGGAGTGGAAACGCGAACCGAAGACGTGGGCCGCAATCGCCACGACGCTCGTGCTCTGGGCGTCGGCGTTCGCTGGCATACGAGCGGGCATGCGCCTGGCCTCCGGCATCCCTGGTCCCGACGGCTACGGGCCGGGCGAGCTCGCGCTGCTGCGCTTCGCGACCGCATCGCTCGTGCTCGCGGGCTACGCGCTCGCGACCAGGATGCGCCTCCCCGAGCGCCGCGACCTGCCGAGAATCGCGGTCGCCGGGCTTCTCGGCATCACGATCTACCATCTCGGCCTCAACTTCGGGGAGGTGCGCGTGAGCGCCGGCGCGGCCGCGCTGCTCATTGCCGCCGGCCCGGTCTTTACCGCGATGATGTCGGCCGCGTTCCTGCGCGAGCGGCTCACAGCAGTGGGGTGGGGCGGCATCGGCGTCGCGTTCGCGGGAGTCGCGCTGATCTCATTCGGCGAAAGCGGCGGGCTGCGCTTCGAGCCGGCCTCGCTGCTCGTGCTGCTCGCGGCGGTGTCGACCGCGGGCTACTTCATCGTCTCGAAGCAGGGGCTGCGAATCTACTCGCCGCTCGAGTTCACGACCTACATCATCTGGGCCGGCACGATCCCGCTGCTCTTCTTCGCACCGGGCCTCGCACGCCAGCTCCCGCAGGCGGCTCCTTCGGCCACGCTCGCAATCGTCTACCTCGGCGTCTTCCCGGCCGCCATCGCCTACGTGCTGTGGAGCTACGCGCTCGCGCGCATGCCGGCCTCGATCCTCTCGGCGTTCCTGTACCTCTCGCCGGTGCTCGCGATGTTCATCGCGTGGCTGTGGATCGGCGAAGTTCCGGCCGTTTTGACACTTGTCGGGGGCCTGATCGCCGTTGGTGGCGTTGTTATTGTCCAGATGAAAGGCCAGCCCCGCTCGAGCGCCGGCGAACTCGCAGCCAACCCGATTGAGGCATCTGATGGCTAGCCCGCGCGTCGAACGCATCGCTCGAGAAGACGGACCGGGAATCGCCCAGGTCCGCGATCTCTTCGCCGAGTACGCCGAGTGGCTCTCGCCTTTCCTCACCTCATCTACGATCGCCGATGAGCTCGAGTCGCTTCCGGCGCCCTTCGAAGCGCCCGGCGGACGCTTGCTCGTGGCTCGCGATTCCGACGGAATCATCTGTGGATGCGTGGGAGTGAAGCGCTACACCGACGGGAGCTGCGAGATCAAGCGGCTGTTCGTGAGGCCCGACTGCCGAGGGACGGGGATCGGCTACGCGCTCTTCTCGGCGGCGCTCGATGCCGCATGCGACCTCGGCTACCGCGACGCGCTCGTGTCGACGATTCCGGCGTACATGGACGAGGCGAACCGTATGTACGAGCGGCTGGGCTTCAAACCCACCGAGTGTTTCGAAGAGGTCACGCGAGCTGAAGCGGAGATCCGCTACCTGCGCTACGGGCTTTCGGAGTGGTGCGGGTAGCTCAAACCGGCGCGGCTCATCCCCGGACCTCGAAACCGGCCAGGCCCTCTGGCTTCTCGGCGGTTTCGGCAAGTGACGTGACGACCGCGTGCTCCGGGCCGCGCCGCGCCCACGCGACCGCGCGCGCGACGAGTTCCTCCGGCCCCTCGAAGACAGCCTCGACGCCGCCGTGGGGCAGGTTGCGCACCCAGCCCGTGAGGCCGAGCGCCTCAGCCGTCTGCCGCGTGGAGTCGCGGAACCACACGCCCTGAACCCTGCCCTCGACGACCACTCGCGACCGGACGTTCATCGTACCTCTCCCCAAAACCGACTAGCGGGTATAACATTCGTATCCCCAGATGGAGGAGACGTTCGTGCCTATCGTGCGCATCGACATCCAGTCCGGCAAGTCCACCGAGTACAAGCGCGCGGTTCTGCACGGCGTCCGCTCGGCGATCACGCTCGCGCTCGGCGCGCCCGACGAGCGCGTCATGCTCCGCCTCGCCGAGACACCCGCCGAGGACATCGACGTCACGCCGGACCGCTCCGATTCGCTCGCGATCATCGAGATCTCGATGCTCCCCGGACGCGGGCCCGACCTCAAGTCGAAGCTGTACGAGGCGATTGTGAACAACCTGGCGGCAGCGCCTGGCATTCACGCGAAGGACATCATGGTGCTCGTCAACGATCCGTCAGTCGAGTGTTTCGCTCTCGGAGGAGTCATGCAGTGCACGCTCGCCGATCAGCCGGTGGCAGACGATGGCAACGAGGTCTGAGGTGGCGGGGGCCATGGCCCCGACTCAGCTCGCGCCGGAGCCGATGGGGACCACGAAGGCCCGCCCGTACACGCTCGGCGAGGAGATCGCCAACAGCGTCATCCACGGCCTTGGTGTGGTGCTCTCCATCTCGGCGCTCACGATGCTGCTCGTCTTCGCGGGCTGGGCTCACAACGGCTGGGCGATCGCGAGCGGCATCGTCTACGGCGTCTCGCTCGTGCTCGAATACACCGCCTCGACGCTGTACCACAGTTTTCCGCAGGCGAGGCTGAAGCACGTCTTCAAGATCCTCGACCACTGCGGGATCTACGTGCTGATCGCCGGGTCGTACACGCCGTTTTGCCTCATAACGCTACGCGATAAGGGCGGGATCTGGCTGTTCGCCGTAGTGTGGTCGATCGCGGTCGCGGGCATCTCGACTGAGGCGTTCTGGGCGTACCGCCCGCGCTGGGTTTCGGCGACCGTCTACCTCGCAATGGGTTGGCTCGTCGTCTTCGCGATCAAGCCACTCGTCGCATCGATCGCACCCGCGGGGCTGTGGCTGCTCGTAGCGGGCGGCTTGTGCTACACGGTGGGCACCGTGTTCTACGTGCTCAAGCGGGTCCGCTACATGCATGCGATCTGGCACGTCTGGGTTCTCGCGGGCAGCATCCTTCACTTCCTCGCAGTGCTGCTCTACATCATCATCCCGAGCGGCCGGTAGCGCCCGCTACTTCTTGCCCGGCAGAACGGCCTTGTTGTCGTAGCCGAGCTTCTCCCAGTAGCCGAGATAGGCCGCGTTGCTCGACACCTCGATCTCCTTGACCCATTTCGCCCACTTGTATCCGTAGCGGTCCTCTGCGACAACCTGGAAGGGGTAGCCTCGCTCCGGGGGCATCGTCACCCCGTTCATCTTGTAGCCCAGGATGATGTTGCGACTCATCACGTAGTCGAGCGGCAGGGACGATGTGTACCCGTCCACGCAATGGAAGATGAGCACCTTCGCCGAGGGGTCGGCTCCGCCGGCTTTGGCAAGCAGGTCCGTGAGCAGGACACCCTGCCAGAGATACGCGACCGACCAGCCCTCGACGCAGTGCAAGTCGACCTGCTTGGTCGCCGAGTGCATCGAGGTCACGTCGGCGTAACTCAGGGCTATAGGTGACTTCACGAGACCATCGATCTTGAGCCGGTAGGTTGCGATGTCGACGTGCTGCGGTCCCTTGATCGAGTTGTCCGGCTCCGATGCGACCGGCGAGAGCTTCTTGCCCTTGTAGTCGCGAATCTCGACCTTGCCGTAGTCGGTGTTCGAGCCGATGGCGAGACGACCACCACCCAGGTTGATGCCGCCCTTCGGCGAGCGGCCGCATCCCGACATCGCGAACATCGCCAAGACGGCGGCCGCAGTCACGGCAACGGCGAGCGCAAGCAAGGCAACCCGTCGCGCGTCTCGATTATGGGCCGAGGTCACCCCGGAACGATTCCACAACATCGGTTGCTCCTCTCGTTTGCGCGCGGCGTCTGCCGGCGTAGGGTATCTTCCCCTCGGCTCGACTCAGCGACATGGAGGACAAGCAACGTGGCATCTCGGCAAGAAGTGGTTCTGCTCGGTAAGGAGAGCTGCGGCAAGGACACGGTGATCCTCCGGTTCTCACGGCCGACCCGGTTTGAGTTCGCGTCGGGTCAGTGGTTCCGGCTGGCGCTGGCAACCGACGAAGGCGACCTCGCCGAGACGTTCTCAGTGTGCTCGGCGCCGAGCGATCCGGAGCTGATGATGGCGACCAGACTGACCGGAGCCCCCTTCAAGCGTGCACTCGCCGCGCTCGTGCCGGGCGACCGCGCATCGATCATGGGTCCCGGCGGGCATCTCGCGCTGCCGCCGAGCACCGATCGGGTCGCGTTCCTCGCGGGCGGCGTGGGAATCACGCCGGTGCGATCGATCCTGCGCGACGCTCGAGCGCACGGCCGCGTGTTCGCAGACGCCCTCCTCCTCTACGGCAACCGCGACGAGACGTGCGTGCCCTTTGCAGACGAGCTCCTCGGCATGGGCGATGTCGGCTTGCGCACGGTGGTGTGCCTCGAGGAGCCGTCGGACGCCTGGAAGGGCGAGCGCGGACTCATCACCGCCGAGACCATCCGGCGCCACATGGACCCCGCGGACGGCCGCGTCTTTCTTGTCGCCGGCCCGCCCGCGATGGTCGATGCGATGGAGCGCGTGCTTGATGAATTACTGGTGAAGGACGATCGTCGGCTGTTCGAGCGCTTCGGGATGGTCGGGCACTGAGCGGCGACGAGCGGACGATTCGTGGTCGCAGAGTTCTTTATGCTGGATAGCCGCCAGTCGAAGCTCGGCGGTTACCGACGCCGTTCGACTCCGGGAACAGTCCTCTCGTCCGTAGCTCGAGCAATGATTCACTAATCTCGCTACACTTCACTAGGGCGGACCTCCTACTTCTGTAGGAGGTGCTTGCATCAGAACGGCCGCGCTCTGCAACGCGACGAGAACGGGTACGACGTGTATGACCTCGAAGGGATCCTTGGTCCCACGGTCACACAGTTCGTTCAGCGACACGTCAGATCTCTGCTGGCGTGGGATATCGTCGTGTTCTTCCATCGCAACCCTGAGGCCGTTCTCGACGCTCCCGGTTTGGCCACACGGCTCGGCCGTCGGCTCGACGAGATCGAACCCGAAATCCAGATGTTATGCGACGGTCGCATCCTTCAGCGCGCGGGCGGTTTGATCCGCTACAAGCCGTCCGAGGGACTTCACGAAGAGGTCGGGGCGTTCGTCGATGCCTGTCAGGACCGCAGCCGCCGCTTGGCGCTCATCGCACTCGTACTGCGAAGTATCGGGAAGAACTCCGCCGGCACTCTGTGAGGCTTGCGCACGTGCGCGTCGAGATTCGGCGTCAGAGCAACTCGGAGACGTCCACGTCGAGCGCCTCGGGTGCGATGATCTCGACGATGCTCACTTCCTCGAGTCCCAGGTCCACGTCTTTGTCTTCGCTTACCTCGAGCCCGTTTGCATCCCACGCACGTCGGACGATGGGCAGGAGCGGGTCGTCGCCCGAGCGGGACACGACGCCCGCACTTTGATCTGATAGGCGTACCACGCACCCGACGGGAAAGGGCCCAAGCGCGTTGGCGAAGAGCCGCGCGAGGAACGGGTCGAAGTACCGGTTCGCCTCTCGGAGCACCTGCACGAGGGCCCGGTCTGGCGTGAGCGCGGGCGTGCCCGGCGCAGGGCTCGTGAGGTTCTCGTACCGATCGACGATCGAGACGATCCGGCTGTAAGGGTGGCCGACGTAGCCCGGCTCGCGCTCCGGGAATCCGGAGCCGTCCGCGTACATGTGGTGCTCGTAGGCGACCAGCATGGGCGCGGCGTCATCGAGCGCCAGTTGTTGGAGCATCTCGGCGCCGACCTTGGGGTGTTCGACCCGCATGCGTTCGGCCTGTTCGGGATCGTCCGCGTTGAACGCAGCTTTGCCGATGTCGTGCAGGACCGCCGCCGATCCAAGCGACGCGAGCCCCTCGGCGGGTAGGCCCATGCGATGGCCGAGTACGAGCGCGTAGTTCATCACGTTGAGTGAGTGGAACAGCGCGCGCTCCTCCGGACGGCGCGCGGCCGCCATCGAAAGCACCGCCGTCACGTCCTCCGAAAGCCTCGGGATGACGTCTTCTGAGAGCGAGCGTGCCGAGGAGACGGCTGTGAGATCGCCGGCCGTGACCTGCTCGAGCATCTTGCGGATCGCGGTGACCGAGCGACGGAAGAGCGCGCGGTCCTTCTCGCGCGCGGCGTCGCGTCCGTTGCCGTCGCTTTCTTGCCCCGCACGGGCGAGTAGTGAGGCAACGACTGACGTCACCCCTCGTGCCGACAGCTCTTGAGAGAGGTCGAGCTCGGGCGTGGGGCGCAGCGACAGGATCTCGGTGAGAGCCACCGCGTCACTTGCCGAGAAGTCCGCGTGGAAGACGAGCGACTCGATCAGGAGCGACTCGAACGCTTCTGCGACCTGCGGGAGGCCCGGCACGTCATCTGGTATGGGGAGGCTATCGTGGTAGAGGCGGCCTTGGTGGATGTTGAGCACGAACGGTTCGGCTGAGGCCACCTCGCGGACCGCGCGCTCGAGTTCGGCGACGGCTTCGGCATAGGCGGGGTGGGTCGAAGGGTAGAGCTGGACCGCTTTGCGCGATCCAGCGAGCGCGGTGACCGCTGCTGCACCTGCGTCCATCAGGCACCCGCCTGCGGTCTGATCGCCAGTGCTTGCGCGACGAGCTGCTGGACTTCGTGGAAATGTCCGCGCTTGATGAGGCTCCTGCGCGACGCGAGCCGGCCGAGCGCCTCATCGGCGGCGGGCTCGGCGGTGCGAGCAAGCGCGCCGATAAGCTCGCGCCCGCGCGTGAAGTCGGAGTTGTCGATGTCGAGCTCCGCAAGGCGGGCGGCAAGAAGTGTCGCCGCACCCGGGGTGCCGCTCTTGGCGATCGCACGGGCGGCGATCGCGGCGACCTCCTCGGAGGGGTCGCGAAGACCGGAACCGAGCAGCGACAACCCGGCCGTGGCGCCGCTGGTAGCGATCGCCGTGAGGATGTCTCGGCGGGCCTGCTCCTCGGGGCGCGACAGCAGCGACTCGATCGTCTGCCACGAGCGACCGTCGCCGATAGCCGCGAGCCGCTCTACGATTGGCGCCAGCTGGAACCATTGAGCGTTCGGCGCAAGCGCGTTGACCAGGTCCCAGAGCCGCCTGCCGATGAGCTCCTCGGCGGCGTCGAGCCCTTCGCCTTTGAGCACGATTGCCTCGCTTGCGATGGCGCTGTTCACGGCGTCATCCGAGAAGCGAAGGATCTGCTTGGCGACAGGAGCGAGCGAGTGGTCGGCGACGACGGCGCGAAGCAGTACTCCGGCAGCTTCGGGATTGACGGCGCCTACGAACAGTTGATGCAGGTACGCCGGCAGCTCTGTCCACTCAGGATGACGGGCTTCTCGGGCGGCGAGCTCGTCGAGTATCTCGGCGACGAGGTAGAGCTCCTCGCGGCCAAGCAGGCGCGGGATCATAGCGGTCAGGCCGGCGGCGCCAGCCTGGAAACGGTCGTATTCGGTCTGCGAGTCCAGCAGCGTGAACATCGTGCGGACGCCCACCATATCGAGCACCAGCGTCGCTGCGGTCGTGGCCTCGCGGGCGCAGCTCACGTCCTCCTCGTTGACCGAACCGGCATGTACGAGCGTGCGGAAGGTGCGGTCGGAGTCGACGAGTGCGGGTTCCGGCTGGCCGCTCGTGCGAACGTCGATCATGTGGCCGAGGAACGCGACCTCGGCGGGGCCGTGTCCGGACATCGGGAGCATCGAGAGCACTTCCTCGCGGAGCGGCTGGGCGACACCGTCAAGGGGCAGATTCGCCAGCGCGCTCGAAAGCGAGAGCATGTTTCGGCCGAACACGCCGCCGAGGATCGAGCCGGCGATGTCGATCGCCGACATCAGTGCGAACATCCGAGAAGCGAGTTCGCGTGCGGGGCCCGGTTCGAGCGCGAGGGAGAGCAGCGCGTCGCGGTTTTCGGCCGGCTGCTCGGTCAGCGTTTCGGAAAGCGTGGTGGCCAGGTTCCCCGTGCCTTCGTCGCCGGTGATCCGCACGAACTCGCCGAGGCTCGAGCGCAAGGAGTCCTTGTCGCCCGAGGAGACCGACGTGAACCAGTCGCCCAGCTTGTCTGAGCTGTTCGCGATCTCCAGCAGGCGCGTCTCAGAGTCGACCGCGTCCGCTACGGACTGGTCGAGGGTCACGAGCTGGATGTCGGTGAGCTGCACGGTGCTCACGTTGAGTGCGGCCACGACCGCGCCGATCCCGCCCTCTGCGCGCACGTCTTCGGGAGAGCGCGACACCACTGAGAGGAAGCTGAGCAGGTCGTCGGCGCTGACGCCGGGCAGAAGTGAGAGCTGGGCGATGCCGTGGTCGCGCAGCGTGTTCGCGAGTTCGAGGCTGACCGCGATGTTTTGGGCGACCGGCTCTTCGTCCACCGCAAAACCCTCGCGCGCAACAGACAGCGGCAGACGCGTCGCCTCGGGGTCTTGAGCGAAGTACTCGCCGAGCGCGACGACCGCTGCGTCGACCGTCTGGCGGGGTATCGGGCTCGTGGGAGGATAGAGCCGTAGCGAACGAGTCGATGTCGACACCGCGCGCAAGACGCTATCGAGAATTCGAACGCGCGTTGAATCGAGTGCCACGAACCCCCCTTCCCCTCGTTTGCGGTGCAGCAGGACGCCGGCGCTATATTAAGCGACAGGTCTATATCTTATCGGTGTTCGAGCGGAATTGGTTAAGCATTCATATCTACGCACGCTCGCGCATGACAGCTGCGGTTTCGTGCACGCGATACTGGTAACCTACTCCGCATGGATAATCTCTGGGTTCAAGTTCTGCTGATCGCCGCCCTCATCGCACTCGAGGGCTACTTCGCCGCAGCTGAGATCGCGCTGATATCTGCGAGGCGCGCTGCACTGCAGACGCGCGCCGACGACGGCTCGAAGGCGGCCAGGACCGCGCTTGCGCTGCTCGACGATCCGACGCGCCTGCTCGCGACGATCCAGATCGGCATCACGTTCGTGGGTTTCCTGGCGGCGGCCGCCGGCGCGGTGAGCCTTGCCAAGCCGGTCGAGGCGTGGCTGAGGGCCCTCGGATTCCCGCTCGTCGCCCGGCTCGCTCCAGGCCTGTCGGTTTTCGGGGTCACGCTCGTCATCAGCTACGTCACGCTCGTCTTCGGTGAGCTCGTGCCGAAGCGCTTCGGGCTCCACGGCGCCGAGAAGGTCTCGCTGTCCGTCGCTGCGCCGGTCGTGTTCATGGAGCGCGCGCTGGCACCGCTCGTCTGGCTGCTCACGATATCGGCCAAGGGAGTCGCTCAGCTGCTCGGCATGAAGTTCGAGGGAGGCCGTTCTGGCGTCTCGGAGGAGGAGATCAAGCTCCTCGTCACCGAACAGGGCAGCCTGCTCGACGAGGAAAAGCGCATGATCCACGAGATCTTCGAACTCGGCGACACCGTCGCGCGCGAAATCATGGTGCCGCGCGTCGATATGGCGGTCGTCGAGGACACCGACACCCTCGCCCGCGTGGCCGAGATCATGCAGGGCACCGGCTACTCGCGGCTGCCGGTCTTCCACGGCGACCACGACAAGATCGTCGGCGTTGTGATGCTCAAAGACCTCGTCACTCCGCTCGCGACAGGAAACGGCACTACCGAGCTCGTCAGCGCTCACATGCGCGAGCCGATCTTCGTGCCTGAGACCAAGGGCATCCTGCCGCTCCTCTCGGAGATGCGCGTTACGCGCAACCAGATGGCGATCGTGGTTGACGAGTACGGCGGCACCGCCGGACTGGCGACCCTCGAAGACATCGTCGAGGAGATCGTGGGCGAGATCGCCGACGAGTTCGATCGCGAGCACCGCTACGTCACGCGCGTCTCGGACACGGTCTCCGTCCTCGATGGCCGGTTTGCAATCGAGGAGGCGCTCGATCGCGGGCTGCCGGTCGAGGAGAGCGACGAATACGAGACGGTCGCCGGGTGGATGCTCGCCAAGCTGGGCCACATCCCGGTGCCCGGCGAGCGCTACGAGCACAAGGGGTACGAGTTCCGAGTACAGACGATGCGGCGCCGACGTATCGCGCGCATTCGCGTGACCGCGCCGGACCACGCGCGCACCCCACACCTTCCAGACCACGCCGATACGCCCGCGTAGCTCGCCTTAGGAGCGCCTCATGTCGACAGTCCCGGCCGCCAGGACGACCCAACCAGGTGACGTGATCGACGCGCATGTGCACCTCTTCACGCGTCCCCTCATGATGGAGATCATCGATCGCCCGGAGACGCCGGCGCGCTTCAAGCAGGCGGCCAAAGAGGGCAAGTGGGGTCGCCGAGGCGAACAGACGCTGCCTGACCTGTCCGCCGAGGAGGCTGCGAGCTGGTACGTGCAGCGCATCAACGAGGCCGACGTCGCCAAGGCGCTCATCGTCTCGGTACTGCCTGACTCGCAGTACACCCGCGACTTCATCCGCGCGGCCAACGGGCACGTTCACGCGCTGTGCAATGTCGACCCGCGCGATCCGGGCGCGCCCGAGCTGCTCGAGCGCGAGATGGCCGCCGGTTTCCGCGGCGTGAAGCTCTACCCGGTCAACCGCTGCTACCGGCTTTCCGACCCGGCATGCAGGCCGTTCTTTGAGGCCGCGAACGAGCTCGGCGCGAACATGATCATCCACTACGGCGTGACGGTCGATCCCTCGGGAGATCTGCGCTACGCCGACCCGCTCGACCTCTCGCCCGTGGCCCGGGACTTCCCAGACCTGAAGTTCGTGATCGCGCACTTCGGCGCCGGCTGGCTCGACTCGGTCCTGCGCCTCGCGTACCAGTGCAAGAACGTGTGCGTCGATTCGAGCGGGACCAACAACTGGATGGATTATTACGCGCCGAAGATGGAGCTTTCCGACGTGTTCGAGCGCTGCCTGATGGCGATGGGCCCGGAGCGCATCCTCTTCGGGACCGACTCGGGCACGACGGCGCCGTACCGCAGGTGGATCCGCTACATGCAGCAACGCACCGTCGAGGAGATGGGCCTCTCCGCACACGACCGCGACCTCATCCTTCGCGGTAACGCGGCACGGATCTTCCGCCTCGACGAGCCGGCTGTCCCAGGAAACGAGTAGCGCCATGGCCGAGAACGATGTCCACCCGAAGACTGCTCCGCAGGTGGACTACGACACCTTCGTGAACTGGGACGCGCGGCTCACGCGCGAGGCGCCACTGTTCCGGCAGGTCTTCGCCGAGGTGAGCGCGGCGAGCGTCATCGACGTGGGCGCCGGCAGCGCACGGCACGCCATCATGTTCGCGACGTGGGGGCTGTCGGTGGACGCCGTCGACCCCGACGACTCGATGCTCGCTCAAGCCGAGACGAACGTCGCCGACGCGGCGCAAGCGATCGCAGAGGCCGGCGGCGAGCTGAGACTGTCGCGTGGCGGCTTCGGCGAGCTCGCGGGCCTGGGGCTCGGGCCGGCCGACGCGCTCGTGTGCACCGGCAACGCGCTGCCGCACGTCGGCAGCATCGGAGCGCTGCGCGCGGCCTTCGCCGACTTCGCCGCGGTGGTGCGACCCGGCGGCGCAATCATCGTGCACCTGCTCAACCACGCCCGGCTGCTCGCGAAGCGGCCGCGTTCGATCCCGCCGGTCGTGCGCGATACGCCCGACGGGTTGCGCGTGTTCCTGCGCGTTCTCGATTACCCTGAAGACGTGCACGCGATCGGGTTCGACTTCCTGACGCTGACGCGCGACGCGAGCGACCACTGGGGTCTCGAGTCGCGCCGTTCGGAGCATACGGCGCTGCCTCCGGAGCTGCTGCGAGCAGAGCTCGAGGCGGCCGGTTTCGATCGGGTTGAGCTTCTCGGCGGGCATGACGGGCATGCCCTCACCGAAGACGACGAGAGCGTGATCGTGGTGGCGCGGCGCAGCTGATCGGCTAGCGTGCGTCGCCAGCGACGACCTGGGGTCCCAGCTCGCAACGCCTGCCGAGGGCGGCGTCGCACGCGGCGATCGGCACGCTGGGATGCGCGGGCAGCCACGCGGCGAGCTCCTCGTCTGAGGCGAGCGCGGCGTAGACGTGGCACATCGGGAGTCCGGCGACGTTCTGGAAGCAGTCGCACAGGCCCACCTCGGCGACTTGCGCTTCGATGTTGTACGCCCCTGCGCAGCCGAGGAAGGTGCCGTGCGCCATCCACTCCTCGATGGTGGCGTCGCCAAGCGTGCGCATCGCGACGTCGGTCGTGACCGCGAAGGCGCGCGGCTGCGCGAGGCCTGGCGTGAGCGCCGCGACGCCGGTGACGACCTGATGCGTCCGGCCCGAGAGCGCCCGCAGCATCCGCCACGCATCGGCGGTGTCGACCGGCTTGCCGAGAACCGCGCCGTCGAGCACGACGATCGTGTCGAAGCACAGCACCAGCGCCCCGGCGCCGTGTCCCGCGGCGCGCGCGGCCACGGCCTTCTCGGCGGCGAGGTGGGCGGCGAGTGCGGCTGGATCGCTGGCGAGCGGCGTGTCGAGCTCCTCGGGCGTGTCGACCGCGGTCGAGGTGAACGGCAGCGAGAGCCACTCGAGCAGCCGCCGGCGTCGCGGCGACTGCGACGCGAGGACAAGCGCACCCGAAGGGCGGGACGCGTGCATGCGATGAGAGTCGGGGGATGAAGAGATCATGCGCAGATGATAGCGCGCGCAACAGCGGCGCGACGGCGCGTTTGAGCTGGGCGTCCGAGTACGGCGAGGGCCTATAATGTGGTAAGGCGCCGGCTTGCAGCGCCATCAACGCGAAGGGATGCGCGTGGTCGAGCCCGCGACAAGCGAGGCCCAGGTACCGCAGGTGATCGAGCGTTTCGTGCGCCAGCTCATCGTGGCGGCGAAGGCCGTCGCGCTCTATCCGCCATCGAGCGCGATACCGCGCGACACCGCACGTGACACGATTGACATCCTCAACCTGGCCCTGCGGGAAGTCCCCGAGGTCCGGTTCGCCGTCACGCGCGACGGGCTCTTCTTCCAGGAGATGCCGGTCTTCCCCGGTCATCACACGTTCATCGCGTTCGCTCGCGAGTTCTACAACCGCATGCTCGCCGAGGTGCGCTTTCACACCGGAACGACTTCAAAGGACCTCATCGCGTTTCTCACCGTGCTGAACTGGGCGCCCGACGAGCTTGCGGACGCGGGAGGTTTCGAGTCGCGCCTGTGGGAACAGAACGTCAGCACGATCTCGGTCAGCGAGGCCAAGATCACGCTCGTCGATGCCGAAGCGCCTGCGTTCGTCGATGAGACCGAGGCTCTCTCGCCCGACGCGATCGATGAGATAGTGGCGCGGGCTCGGCGTGGCTCGGCAGGCGACCAGATCACCATCGCGCGGTTCATGGCGAACCCGGCAGCTATCCGCCAGTACCTGATGGACTCTCTCATCGCCGGTGGCGCAAACGGCTTCGATCGTATGACCAGCTCCTTTGTGCGACTCGCCCATCTCGCATCGACCCTGAGTGCCGAGGAGCGCGACGAGCGCATGAGGTCGCTGGCCGAGGCGATCACGTCGCTTGCCGAAGACGTGCGACGCGAACTCGTGGGGGAGCGCCTCCTGCCGGAAGCACGCAGCTCCGAACCACTGGCCGCCGTGGTGCGTCAGATGGACATCGACCAGCTCATGCGGATGTTCGCGACGAGCACTCAAGGCGACGCGTTGCGATCGGCGATGGTCCGCGCGGTCCGCAACCTCAACGCGGTCTCCGGCGTCGATCACGACATGGTCGCGAGAGCCGCGGGCGGCGCGCTTACCGAGCAGGGACTTTCGACGGACGAGGCCGAGAGCATCATCGATGAGGCCGCCCCCAAACAGCTCACGGTCAGCGATACGTCGGGCGCGCCGTTCACACGACCCGCGGACACCGTCATTCAGCTCATCGATTCCGCGCCCGTCTCGGCGGAGGTCGCGAGCCATGACCCGGAGATTCTCGCGCTCAAGGAAGAGGCGCGTCGTGGCATCACCGACATCGATGTCATCGGCGCGCTCGTGACGATGGTGACGCTCGACACGAACTCCGAGCAGTTCGGCATCACGATGTCGCGGCTCGATGACGCGGTGGGTCTGCTCATCGAGCGCGGCGAGCTCGAAGCGGCAGCCGAGGTCATGGCCACATTGGGAAGAGCCTCGCAGGAGCCCGGGCTGGGGGAAGAGCAGCGCACGCGTCTGCTTCGAGCGATCGCCCGCTTCGCCCGTCCCGAGGACATCAAGGCAATCACGGAGGCCCTGCGGCTCTACCCTGCGGAATCCGCCGAGCACCAGTCGGCGCTGCGACTCATCAACATGCTCGGCCCGCTCGCCATCAAGCCGCTACTCGAGCAGCTGGCCGGCGAACCGGACATGGCCGGGCGAAAGAGCCTCGTCGATATGATCAGTGGCATGGCAAGTTCGAACATTGGCGAGCTGGGCGAGCACGTCTCGGATTCGCGCTGGTACTTCGTGCGCAACGTCGTAAACATCCTGGGCTCGACCAAGGCCGCCGACGTCGTGCCTTATCTCGAGCGCACCGTTCGACACCCCGACGTGAGGGTTCGCCGAGAAACCATCCGCGCGCTCTCGCAGATCAACGACCGCCGAGCATCCGACATCCTCGTGCACTCGCTCTCCGACGAGGACGGGCAGAACGTGCAACTCGCCGCGCGCTACCTTGGGCAGCGCGCGGCGATGTCGGCGGTTCCCACCCTCGAGCAGGTCGCTCGCGGCGAAGGCCGGGGCAATCGCGACAACGGGCCTCGCATCGAGGCGATCGAAACGCTCGGCAAGCTCGGAGCGACCGGCGCTCTCGGGACGCTGCAGGGACTTGCGGCGCGCCGAACGCTCCTGCGGGGAGCTCGCGCTCGCGAGCTGCGCAGTGCCGCGCTTGCCGCAATTCAGCGACTCGAAGCGCGGGGAGGGACGCGATGAGCGGCTCCGACCACCAGACGCCGGGCATCGTCGAGTCGCCGCGCAGCGACGTCGGCCCCGTAACGAGCTACAGCATCGAGCAGGTGCGCCGCGCGCGCGAGCTTCTCACGCGCATCCATGCCGTCCGCCGTGCCGCGCGCCTCTACCCGTTCGAGCACCCTGCGGTCGAGGCGGCGGTCGGTGCGCTCGATGGCGTGCTTCGCAGCTACCAGGCCGAACACGTGGACGTGCAGCTCATACTCCTCGACGGCGAAGTCCTTCTCGGCGAACAGCTCCTTACCGAGGAGAGCGTGCTCTTCGACCAGCTTGTTCGCGAGCTCGTCTCCGCAGGTATCGGGTCGATCGTGTTCCACCAGGGCACGACCCGCGCCGAGCTAGCGCGCGCCATGCGCGTGCTGTCTGCAGATGCCGACGAGATCGCGGCGGCCGGCGGACTCGAGAAGATGAATGCCGACGCGCGTCTGCAGCAGGTCGACATCGGTCTTGTCGGCGTGATCGAGGCAGGTGTCAAGGAGGAGTTCGAGCTTTCCGAGGACGTGCGCTCCGCCTTCAGCAGCGCGGTGGGCATTATCCGCGAGATCCAGGGAGCCATCGCCATGCGGCGGCCGATGCACATGCGGCATGTGACGGGCGTGACAAAATCGCTGGTGGACAACGTGCTCTCGGACCGCCAGGCGATGCTTCAGATGACGAGCCTCAAGAGCCACAACGAATACACGTTCTACCACTCCGCGAACGTGGCGATCCTCTCGGTGTCGCTCGCTTCGACGCTTACTCGCGATCCTCACTTCCTCTCGTCGCTCGGCTCCGGAGCGTTGCTCCACGACATCGGTAAGCTCGAGGTCGGCGCGGAGATCATCGACAAGCCGGGACGGCTCGACGACGAGGAGTGGGAGAAGATGCGGCAGCATCCGCTGCTCGGCGCGCAAGAGGCGGCGAAGATGCCGGGCGTGGACAGCTCGGTGCTCGTCCCCATCCTCGAGCATCACATGCGGTGGGACGGCAGCGGCTACCCGTCCCGCTCACCGCGCCGCAAGCAGCATCTCACCAGCCGCATCGTGGCGCTGGCCGACAGCTACGACGCGATGACGTCACGGCGCAGCTACTCGTCGGCGCGGGTCCAGGACCAGGCGATGCAACTACTGGTAAGCTCCGCGGGCACCTCGCTCGACCCGGCGCTCGTGCGACTCTTCGTCCTGATGATGGGCGCGTACCCGCCGCGGTCGGTAGTGTTGCTGTCGAACGGCTCCGTGGGAATAGTGCTATCGCCGTCTGCGAACGATCCGTTCCGGCCGCAGGTGCGCATGTTGACCGACTCGCGCGGCGCGTTCGTCACGGCGATCGATGTCGACCTCGCCGAACGCAAGGATCTGCGCATCGAAGGCCTGATCGATCCGAAGCGCCTCAACATCGATCTCGACAACTACCTGTAGACGTCACGGGAGAAGACATGGCTACCCGATACAATCGCCCTCGCCTCACCGTCGTAGTTCTCGGGGGATTCTTCCTCGCGCTCTTCGTCGTCCTGCCCCTGCTCACGTGGCTCTCGGGTGTGTGGGTCGACCTCGCGTGGTTCAGCGACTTGGGGCAGCGCGCGGTCTTCATCACGAGAATCGTCTCGCAGCTGGCCACCGGTGCGATCTTCTCGCTCCTGACGTTCCTCGTGCTGTACGTGAGCATGCGCGTGGCTCGACTCATGGCGCCGCGCGCCGTCCCCGTTGGCATGCCGCAGGGCACTCCCGAGCAGGTGGGCGAGGTCATCGATCGTGTGCGCGCGGGCATCGGCCCCTTCGTCGACAAGGTGATCCTCTACGGCTCGCTTACCATTGCGTTCTTCAGTGGGCTCGACATGTCGCACAACTGGCAGGCGTTCCGGCTCGCGCTCGCCTCGGTGCCGTTCGGCTACACCGATCCTCAGTTCGGGCGCGACGTCGGCTTCTTCGTCTTCAAGTTGCCGGCGTACGGCATCATCTGTGACTGGTTGATTGGCATCCTGCTGCTTACGACGGTCGTGTCGGCGGGGGTGCATCTGATCGACGGTGCGATCCAGCCGTGGGCCCGCCTGCGCGGCTTCGCGCCGCACGTGAAGGGCCATCTCTCGGTGCTCATGGCGTTCATCGTGCTGGCGTGGGGCTTCCGCTACTGGATCGATATCTACCGGCTCGATTTCTCGCAGACCGGCCAGATCATCGGCGCGGGTTACACCGATGTGCACGCTCAAGCGCCGGCGTATCGCATCCTCATCGTGATCTCGCTCGCAACGGCGGCGCTGCTGCTTGCAAACATCCGCTTCCAGGGCTGGCGACTGCCGGGAGTCGCGCTCGGAGTATGGCTGGCCGCGTCGATCCTGCTCGGCCTCGTGTGGCCGGCACTCACCCAGGCGTTCATCGTCGCGCCGAACGAAGCTGCCGCCGAGACCCCCTACATCGAGCGCAACATCGCGATGACGCGAAAAGCATTCGCGCTCAACGACGTGGTGGGGAAGAGCTTCCCCGCCTCCGAGAACCTCACGGCGACCGACGTCGTCGCGGATCGGCAGACGCTCTCCAACATACGGCTGTGGGACCCCAAGATTGTCGGGCAGTGCTACAGCCAGCTGCAGTCGATCCGCACGTACTACGAGTTCCCCGACGTCGACGTCGACCGCTATGTCATCGACGGGAAGAAGCAGCAGGTGCTGGTCTCGGCACGCGAGATGAACAGCGGCCAGCTGCCCAGCACATCGCAGACGTGGGTCAACCGCCACCTCGTGTACACGCATGGCTTCGGGCTCGTGATGAGCCCCGTGAACGCGGCCGACACACGCGGCCTGCCGCAGTTCATCATCGGCGACGTGCCACCCGTGACCACAACTGATCTCGTGACGAAGCAGCCGCGTATCTATTACGGAGAGGCAACCGACGACTACGCCATCGTCGACACCGGCATCAAGGAGTTCGACTATCCGCTCGGCGAGAAGAACGCCTACTACGAGTACCAAGGCAGTGGCGGCATCCCTGTGGGCGGCCTGCTGACGCGGCTTGCGTTCGCGCTGAGGCTGGGATCGAGCCAAGTGCTGTTCTCGGAGTACGTGAAGCCGGAAAGCCGGGTGCTCATCCGCCGAACCTTGATGACACGCGTACAGGCGCTCGCGCCGTGGCTGCAGTTCGAGCAGGACCCGTACCCGGTACTCGTCGACGGTCGCATCACGTGGGTCATCGATGCCTACACGACCTCGGAGAACTTCCCGTATTCCGAAGGCCTTCCAAACAGCGCGACCAACTACATGCGCAACTCGGTGAAGGTCACCGTAGACGCGTTCGACGGAACGACACACTTCTATGCGTTCGACTCGGCCGACCCGGTCCTGAAGGCATGGCGCTCCGTCTTCCCGACCCTCGTCGAACCGGCGTCCAACATCCCCAAGGCCATCAGCGACCATTTCCGGTACCCGCAGGGGCTTTTCGAAGCTCAGGCCGAGGTATATCGCACATACCACATGACCGATCCACGCGTCTTCTACAACAAAGAAGACCAGTGGGAGATCCCAGGGGAGCGCAAGGGTACCCCGATGGAGCCGTTCTTCGTTCTCATGCGGCTCCCGGGCCAGTCTGACGAACATTTCTATATCATGCAGCCGTACACGCCGCGCAACCGCGACAACATGATCGGCTGGGTCGCCGCGAACTCGGATCCCGGGCAGTACGGCCAACGGACCGTCTACCTGTTCCCGAAGGAGCGGGTGGTACTTGGGCCCGACCAGGTGAGTGCGCAGATCAACCAGGACTCAGTCATCTCGCCTCAACTCTCGCTGTGGAACCAGCGCGGCAGCCGGGCGATCTTCGGCAACATGCTCGTTGTCCCCATCAAGGACTCGATCGTCTACATTCAGCCGCTCTATCTGCAGGCCGAGTCGACCGCAATCCCCGAACTCACGCGTGTTCTCGTCGTCTACGCCGACAAGGTCGAGATGGAGAAGACCCTCGAGGCGGCGCTCCTGAAGGTATTCGGCCAGACGTCTGCGTCGACCGCGACCGGAACGGTGACGCCAGGCAACGTCGGACCGCTCGACCTGGCCACTGCGCAGAAGCTCTTCATCGAGGCGACCGCCGCCCAGCGCAACGGTGACTGGGCCACGTATGGCGCGAAGATCGGCGAACTGGGCAAGGTGCTCGACAGGCTCGTATCGGCGGAAGCAACGCCAGCGAAGTAGCCGAACCAGCGGCCGGAACGCGCGCAAAGCGAAGCAGCATACACCCGCCGAGAAAGCGCGGGACAGTCTTGGCTTTTGTCGATTCGGCAACGTTCCGATATACTACGCAAGTCCTTGAAGGGTACGTGGCACTGCCGTGTTCGGCCGGATTACGATCAGGACGGCCGAGGGACCGCACGGTGGATGCCGACAAACAAGACTGATCGGATCGGCCAGACCCGCTCGTTAGATGTTTGGCGAGCGCAGAGCAACCGAGACAGATGAACAGGTCCAAAACCAAAGAGCATAGCGCTTCTCTGGTACGAGACGACGGCGAGTAATCGCCCCTCGTGGCCGGATGCGAGGCAGCTAGCTTCACCCCTCCACCTCCATCTGCTGTCTAGGGACCTTGTGCCCCCTTGCGCCTCCGTGCCGTCGTCCGCCCCGCAACCACGCCGGGCCAAGCTGTCCACAAGCGTTCGAAACGCACGGCACTACCCAACGACGACCACACGCACCACGACCTGTAGCCTTTGGAAGGGAAGACTTTGTACAACCGACTCACAACATCCTCACGCATCGTCCGCACCATCCTCGCGCTCTCGCTCGCTCTGACCTTCGTCATCGCCGCCGCATCACCGGCGATGGCCCTGTCCGCCAAGAAGAGGGCGGTCATCAAGATCATCAAGTCCGTCGCGAAGCAGAAGCATCTCAGCGCAGCCGAGACCAAGGCGCTCCTGAAGATCGCGAAGATGGAGAGCGGCTATCGAACCACAGCGCGGAACCACTCCTGTAAGGGCCTGTTCCAGCTCAAGACCCACTTCGGAAGAAGCAAATGGACGAACGCTGCGTGGAACACGGCAAAGGCCATCAGGTACATCAAGCACCGTTATGGAAGTGTTCGAAAGGCGTTGCGTTTCCACTATCGGCACGGCTGGTACTAGGAAGCTCTCTTGACCCCGGGGTCTTGCTGCCCTAACTGAAATGCAAACGAACGACGGCACCGGAGCTATCCGGCGCCGTCGTTGTTCTTTGGGTATCTTGATGTGAACGCATTCGTCATCACTTCGCCCGACGAGGAGGCTCCGATTCATGACCATGGCCGATGAAGCTGCCTCCGCACCCGCACCCGCACCCGCTCCCGCTCCCGCTCCCGCTCCCGCACCCGCACCTGGGCCCGCGCCCGGACCCGTACCTGAGCCCGAACCTCCACGCGAGTCGCTGATCGACGCCGTCGCGGACTTGCTCCAGATGCTCGTGAACTGGCTGCGCGCCGAGGCTGCCGACATCGTGCGGACCAAGGTCGTGCTGCCCATCCAGCAGCTGGGCCTCACGCTCGCCTCGGCGAGTGCGGCGGGCTGTCTCTTCGTCATCGGCATGATCTTCGTATTCATCGCGATTCTCATGCTGCTTGCCCAGTGGATCACCTGGCCGGGCGCGCTCCGGCTCGTGGGCGGCCTCATCCTTGTCGGCGCAGCGGTCTTCACGTACCTCAAGATCAGGAGCATCCAGAAATGAGCGCGAAACCCAGGCGGACTCCTCCCGTTGTGCCCGAAGAGCGGGTCACCCTCGAGCAGATCAAGCATCGCGCCGAGGAGATCGGCAACCTTGCGATCAACGAGTCCAAGCGTATCGCCAACGACGTCTACGAGCAGAACGTGAGCAAGGCCGTCCTCGTTGCCGTTGGCGTGATCGTAGTGGCCGCCTCACTCGCGTACTTCATGGGATCGCGCGCCGGACGCCGCGCCGCGTCCCCGCCTCCCGCGCCGCGCGGCTACTAGCGGGTCGGCGAGCGTGGCCGCCCTGCGTATCGAGCGAGTCGAAGTGGGCGCCGACAGGATCGACGCGATCGTGCGCGTGTCCGACCGTGCGCTCGCGCGAACGTCCTGTACGCCGCGACTCCCCGCTCGCGCGATCGAACTCCTTCCGGGCCTCGCGCGTCACACATGCGAGAACGGGTCGTCGCACGGCGCGATCGCCGAGTTCGCCGACACCGAGACGCCGCACCTGCTCGAGCACGTCGCCTGCGAGCTGATGGCGCTTGCTGGTTCGCCCCGCACGCTGCACGGGGAAACCGTCTGGGACTTCTCGGCAGATGGGGTTGGGGTGTATCACGTCCGGCTGGAGTACGACGACGACCTCGTCTGCCTCGGGGCGTTGCGCAGCAGCGTCGGCGTCGTCGAGTGGCTCTTCGACCCAACCGCCGAGAAGCCCGACGTCGACCGCATCGTCACCGAACTTGCTGCGCTGCGGCAGCTACCGGCGTAGGCGCGCATGACGTCCCGAGGGATGGCCGTCGTGGCCGTGCTTGTCGCTGGGCAGGCGCTATTCGGCCTTGTCGCGGCCGCGGCGCTTGTTGCCGCGCGGCATCGGGCGAGCAGGCGCGTGATCGCCCAGATCGCAGCCATTATCGGCGTGGTGGAGTCGTTCGTATTTGCGCTCGGAGCCGCCGCGATCAACGCTGCGCGCGGTGGCAGCACGGCGTTGACGGCCGGACTCCTGTGGTACGTCGGCGTGGGGTGGATCGTCGTGCAGGGCGTGATCATCGTCTGGTGGGCGTGGGCGTGGTGGCGCTCGCGGCGTTGACCTGCGCTTCCGCGCGGTGCTATCGTGCGCGTCACACCTTTCGGGGCGATGCCTCGCAGGACTGAACAGCTCACCATGGACGTGAGGGAAGAGGGCGTAATCGCCCAGCCACCCCTCCGAAGTCCTCCGCCAGGGCGCGAGCGCCGGAAGCGGATCGGCCCCGGACCGGTATACCGGGAATGAGGTCTTGCTCGTGCCATCCGGCATACGCGAGACGAAGATTGGTGGTACCGCGAATGCCCCCTCGCCCAATCAGGCGGAGGGGGTTTTCTAGTTTTCCGGGGTTAGGTGGACGACATGGGTACTGCTCGAGTTGTGTTCGACCGATGGCACGACCGATACGCCGAGAGGCTTGCGGGCGTGCGCTCCAGCGCCGTGCGCGACCTGTTCGCCGCGGCATCGCGCCCCGACATGATCTCGCTGTCCGGCGGCATGCCGGCCGTCGACCACGTGCCCCACGACCTCGTCGCCGCGGCCGCGCGCGATGCCGTGCACCATGAAGGCGCTGCGGCGCTGCAGTACGGGTCGAGCAACGGCCGGCCGCAGATCCGCGGGCTTATCGGCGAATTGATGGCTGAGATCGGCGTGCGGCTGTCGCCCGACGACGTCATCGTGACCGCCGGCGCGCAGCAGGCACTCGACCTGCTCGCGAAGACGTTCGTGAACCCCGGCGACATCGTGATCACCGAGGGACCTACGTACGTCGGCGCGCTGCAGGCGTTCTCGGCGTATCAGCCCGAGATCCGCTGCGTACCGATGGACGACGACGGGATGCGGATGGACCTGCTCGAGGCCGAGCTCAAGCGCGTAGGGCCGCGCGGCGCGAAGTTCATCTACACGATCCCGAACTTCCAGAACCCCGCCGGCGTCACCATGTCGCCGGATCGCCGGCGTCGGCTGCTCGAACTCGCGCGTGAGTACGACATCCCCGTCGTCGAGGACGACCCATACGGCCGGCTGCGTTTCGAAGGCGGTCACATGAAGCCGCTGCGTTCGCTCGACGACGAGGTCATCTACCTCGGCACCTTCAGCAAGATCTTCGCGCCGGGGCTGCGCCTGGGGTGGGTCACCGCGCCCAGGCCTATCCTCGCGAAAGTGCTGCTCGTGAAGCAGGCAGCAGACCTGTGCGGCTCGAACTTCGCGCAGGTCACAGCGGAGCGCTACTTCAAAGGCACGCGCTGGCGCCGCGTCCTGCAGGGACTCACGAGCACCTACGCTGAGCGCCGGGACGCAATGATCGCCGCGCTCGAGGAGCACTTTCCCGCCGAGGCGCGCTGGACCAAGCCTGACGGCGGCTTCTTCGTCTGGGTCGAGCTGCCGAAGTTCGTCGACTGCAACGCGATGCTCGCCGAGGCAGTCGAGCGCGGCGTCACCTACGCGCCTGGCGACGGCTTCTACCCCGACGGGCGCGGTCGGAACTGCATGCGACTGGCCTTCTGCTACGCTGAACCGGCGGCCATCAACGAGGCCGTTCGGCGACTCGCCGAGGTCGTCGAAGACCGGCTCGAACTCTACCGCGCGTTCATCGCTGCGGGGGCTATCGATGCCGAGGAAGGTGCGGCGTGAAAGAGAAGATCGCAGTGCTCATGGGTGGCCGCTCGCTTGAGCGCGAGGTCTCGCTCGCGTCCGGGCGCCGCGTTGCCGACGCGCTCACCGCCGCCGGCTATCGCGTGCTGCCGCTCGACGTGACCGCCGACCTCGTCGCAACGCTGCGCGCCGAGCGACCCGACGCAGCCTACATCGCGCTGCACGGCAAGTACGGCGAAGACGGCACTATCCAGGAGCTGCTCGAGTTTCTCGGCGTGGCGTACACGGGGCCCGGCGTTGTGTCGTGCGCGCTGTCCTGGGACAAGTCGGTGACCAAGCACCTCCTGCGGGAGAAGGGTATCCCCACGCCAGCGTGGATCACACTCACGGCTGACGCATTCAAGGAGATGGGCGCGGCGACCGCGCTCGATCTCGTCCCCGACGCCGTTGGCGGCTTCCCGGTTGCGGTCAAGCCGGCGCGGCAGGGCTCGGCGCTGGGCCTGGCGCGCATCGACTCCGCCGAGAAGCTCGCAGACGCGCTGCTGATGGCGCTGTCCTACGACACGAGCGTCATCGTCGAGAAGTGGATCGAGGGCACCGAACTCGCGGTCTCCGTCCTCGGCGACGGCGGTACGCTCACCGTGCTGCCCCCGGTCGAGATCGCGCCGGCTGACGGCCTGTACGACTTCTCGGCGAGGATGGCCGCCGACGAGGTGGACTTCTTCGTCCCGGCGCGTATCAGCACCGAGCTCGCCGACGAGGCCTGTGACGTCGCTCGTGAGGTCCATGAGGCGCTCGGCTGCCGCGACGTCAGCCGTGTCGACCTCATGCTCGACATCGAGGGCCGGCCGTACGTGCTCGAGTGCAATACCTCGCCCGGCATGACCGAGACGTCGCTGCTCCCCATGGCGGCAGAAGCTGCGGACATGACGTTCCAGGACGTCGTCACGCGTATCATCGAGGCCGCGCTTGCGCGAACGGAATCGGGTACATAGGCTTTGAGGGCTCGGCATGCTGCCGGGCCTGAAACATCGTGGAGTTTCGCATCAATCACGGAGGTGCTTTCGAATGCATGACGGATACGGTCGGCGTGGAGGTTCGGTCTTCGGTGCATTTCTTCTCGGGGGAATCGTAGGTGCAGTGCTCGGCCTGCTGTTCGCACCGCGGTCCGGTAACGACACACGTGAGATGCTCACAGATAAGGCCGAGGAGTACTGGGGCGGCGCCGGCGAGATGGTCTCCACCGGCATGGACAAGGTAACGGACATGGCTTCGACGACGAAGGTCACCGCTTCTGAGAAGGGCGAGGAGCTGCGCGCCAAGATCGACGAGGCGCGCGGCCGCCTGCAGGAGCAGGTCGCCAAGTCCGCCGAGGTCACGAAGGCCAAGATCGAAGAGGTCACTCCCGTGGCCAAGGGCGCAGTAGACAAGGCCGCTGAGAGCACGAAGAGCGGCATCGACGTTGCCGCAGAGAAGGCCACCGGCGGTCTCGACTTCGTCGCGAAGAAGGCCGCAGCAGACGCGGCTTCCTCCGATGCGGCTGCGGCTGTTGCCGAGGTCAAGGCTGGTGTGGACGAAGCAGCTGCCGCGACCGCCCAGAAGTTCGGCGAGAACCCGCTGCCGCCGCTCTAGTCTCGGCTTGGTAGCTGCTACGCTCGGGCCGGCTCCCGGTAGTGGGGGTCGGCCCGTCGCATGGAAGGACGAACCGATGCTCTCGATTCGCGAAGTGGACCGCGTCAAAGTCCTCGGCGAACCGAACAAGAAGACCGGCGTGCGCCGAAAGGTCGGCACCGTCGGTTACGTGCTGTTCCATCCCACCGAGCTGCGGGTAGTGGGCTTCGCCGTCGAGCGCAGCGATCTCGCGCTCATGGTCGAGCGCAAGGACCGCTACATCGCGCTCGATCGGGTCGTGCTTGTCGACCGCGAGCTTCAGACCCACGGCAAAGCCGGGTGGGACAAAGCGGCGGCCAATCGGCTCGGCATCGAATGGGACGCGACGGTCGCGTGGGCGGGGATGCCGGTGCGTAGCGAGTCCGGCCAGAAGCTGGGCACCGTGCGCGACGCGGTCTTTGACGAGAAGACAGGCGAGCTCAACGCGCTCGGCTTGTCTGAGGGCACGAGCAGGGACGTCGCCATCGGCGTCCGCAATCTGCCGGCTCGGATGGTGCGCAGCTTCGATGGCGAGGCGGTCGTCGTCGCCGACGAAGCCGCTGACGTCGAGGTCGACGGTGGTGCGGCCGCCACGGCCGGCAAAGCAGCCGCCGTCGTGAAGATGAAGACGGAGCTTGCCGCTGACTCAGCGACCGAGAAGTTCGACGAAGCTGCCGTCGTGGCGGGCGAGGCTGCGGGAAAGGCGGTGTTCGCCGCGAAGAGCGCGGCGAAGGCTGCCGCCAACACCGTGACCGGCAAGAAGGCTGTCGGGTGGCTCAAGGCGCTCAGGGACGAGGTCAAGGACGCGATCGGCCCCGACGACGACTGATGCCGCCCGTCACACTGCGTCGTACCAGCCGCGCTTCTCGGCGACGGGTGGGCAACAGCGTGCCTCGAGCAAGGCGCCCGCTCTATACTGGACAGACACTAGCGCACGATTCCATCTGATTGCAGGCCATGACGCGCAAGCTTCGCCCACTCCAGTTCGATGATCTCGACCGTCTCCCGTCGGGTTGTGCGGGCTGCGCGTTTTGGGAGAGCGCGGGAGAGCGCGAGCGACGCTGCGGCTCGACGTGCGACTCGGAGCACCAACGCGCCTGGTTCCGTAGAGTGAGTGATGAGTGGGGGGTCTGCGGACGCGTCGCCTACGAAGACGACGAGGTGCTCGGCTTCATCAAGTACGCACCGAGCGGCTACTTCCCCCAAGCTGCGACCTTCGCCGCGGCGCCCGAAGATCCCTCCGTACCGATGATCAGCTGCCTTCACATCGCCACTGATGCGCGCCATCGCGGGCTGGGCACGCTCCTCTTGCGCGCGTGTCTGCGCGACCTCGTTCAGCGTGGCGAGCGCCGCGTCGAGGCCTTCGCGCAGACGGATGCCGCGGTCAACATCGACGACGTCCCCATGCTGGGCATGCCGTTCCTGCTGCGAAACGGCTTCGTGGTCTCGCGGTCCGACCCGCGTTATCCGCTCATGCGGTTGGATCTGCGTACGCTCGCCGTGTTGCGCGAGGACCTTGAATCCGTGCTCGAATCACTCCGTTTTCCGATGCGCGTGCCGTCCCGAGCGCCCGCGTCGCTTTCCAACGAGAGGTAGACCCGTGACCGACCCGCCCCGCAAAGGGGGCTCCCGAGAACGCGTGCGAACCTTCCTCGAGGCTCACGGTCTCGCAGACGAGATCGTCGAGTTCGAGCAGTCCACCAAGACCGCAGCCGAGGCAGCCGATGCCATGGGATGCGAACTCGGGCAGATCGTGAAGTCGCTCGTCGTGGTCGTCGACGGGCAATCGTCCGTCGTGGCGCTCGTTGCCGGAGACCGCAAGGGCGATCTGCACGCCATCGCGGTCGAGCTGGGCGGCGCGAAGGCGAAGATGGCCGACGCCGACACCGTTCGCGCCGCCACTGGCTATGCGATCGGGGGAGTGTCACCCTTCGCACTTCCAGACAGCCTGCCGGTGCTCTTCGACGACTCGCTCATGCGCTTCGAGGTCGTCTACCCTGCGGCAGGAACGCCGTCGTCGATGGTGCGCATGGACCGAGACGGGCTTCTCGGCATGAGCGGCGCGCGCGTGGCACGCATATCGCTCTGATTTTCGGCTCGTTCCGACGGTAGAAGAAAAGGACCCGCACCAGGTGTATCAAACCGTCCCGCCTCATCCCCACCGTCGCACGACGACGTTTGTACTCTCTATCGTGAGCCTGTGTCTGCTCGCGCTCTTTCTCGCGCTCGCCTTCAATCTGAAGCAACCGATCTCGCTGACCGTTGACGGGGTGAAGATGAAGGTGCGCGCCGGCACTACCGTCGCCGAACTGCAGAGCAGCGGGGCGATCTCGTCTCACGCCGGCCGGGTTCTCTCGATCAAGGGCGCGATTCTCGGCGACGCCGAGGGCGAGCCAGTGCTCATCGAGCGCAACGGGCGATCAGCGGCGAGCAACGAGATCGTCTTCGATGGCGACGTGCTCATGAGTTCGAGCGGTGCCGACAGTACCGAGGCCACAGTGGCGGTGCGCGAACCGATTCCGATGCAGACCCGCATCCAAGGGACGGGTCCGGTCATGCAGCTTGCCAGCCCAGGGTCGGTCGGCGTCCGCGAAGCCGTGCTCGGGGCCGTCTCGAGGGACGTCGTCTCTAGCCGGACGGTCACGCCGGAGCAGCCCATGGTGGTCCTGCGCGTTCGTCCCTCGCCGACCGACAAGCTCATCGCGCTCACGTTCGACGACGGCCCGTGGCCGGGACACACCGAGAAGATCCTGCAGATCCTCAAGGCCGAGAAAGTCCACGCCACGTTCTTCATGGTCGGCATACGCGTCAAGCTCTCGCCCGGACTGGCGCGACTGGTCGTTGCCGACGGCAACCTTGTGGGCAACCACACGCTCAGCCACCGGGAACTGACGAAGAACTCCGCCAAAGAGGTCAAGCATCAGATCATGGGCGGCGCCGATGCCATCTTCCGGGCGACCGGCGTACGCCCCATCTGGTTCCGTCCCCCGTACGGCTCCATCAACGGTGGCGTATGGAAGGAGACGCGACAACTTCATCTGCGCGTCGCGATGTGGGACATCGACACCCGCGACTGGAGCCGTCCCGGCGTCAAACACATCGTCACGGTCGCCGAGAAGCACGCGAGCAAGGGCGCGATCATCCTGATGCACGACGGAGGGGGCAGTGACCGTACGCAGACCATCGCGGCGCTGCCGACGGTCATTCGCGACCTGAAGAAGCGCGGCTTCGTCTTCGTCACGCTGCAGGAACTCGCGGACGCCCACTAAGCGATGCGGCCGCATTCCAAGATTGCAATCCCGCTCGTTGCCGTCGGCGCGCTACTCGTTGCCGCGATCGCGTCGACGGGCTGTTCGCGGTTCACTCTGCACAATCCGCTCTCGGGCGTCATCGAACCGAGCATCACCCCGTCCCCGAGTCAGCGCGGTTCGCAGGTGGTCGATCGCGACTTCAACTTCGAAGACGTTCGCGTGAAGCTCACGGTCCCGGTCAATCGAGCCGTGTACTCGGGCTCCAGCAGCGCCCAGAAGAGCGCGATCTTCATCGGTGGCGCGAATCCTGCCAACTGGGTGGGGGACTACTACCGCGCCTTCATCAGCGAAAAGCACCAGGAAGTCTTCTACACCTCGCTGCTGGAAGCTCTCCATTCCGCACGCCAGAAAGAGCACCTCGACTCATCCCGATACGTCGAACTCGTGACGTCGATGGTGCAGGAGATGGAGTACCGGATCGACCCGGGCAGCCTGGCGCCGAAGTTCCCGATCGAGACGTTCGGCGACGGATACGGCGACTGTGACGACAAGACGCTGCTCGCGGCCGCGCTCCTTTCGCGTGACGGCTACGACGTGGCGATTCTGTTGTTCTCTCCGGAGGAGCACGTCGCGCTCGGCATCCGAGCGCCCGGCCTTGACTACAAGCACACCGGTTACGCCTACGTGGAGATGACCGAGCCATCGCTCGTAGGTGTCCCCGCCGAGAAGCTCGCGGGAAACGTTCGGCTGAAGTCCCAGCCCGACGTCATTCGGATAGGCAAGGGCGCCGGAGCGTTCGCCGCGGTCGACCAGATCGAGTATATCCAGCGGAGCCTACGTGAGATCCGGGCCGACGAGATGCGGCTGAGCGGACAGATCGACGCGTCCAAAGCGGAGCTGACCCGGCGCAAAACGGCGTTGGAAGCGGCGAAGCAGACCGAGCAGAATTCGAGCGGCAACCTGGCTGCGTTGACCGCCGCCGTGCAGGAGTACAACTCGCAGGTGGGGCAGTACAACCACCGCGTAGCGCAGCTGACCGCGGTGATCGACCGATACAACTCGCTTGTCGCGGCGGAGCGCTTCGTCGTGGGGCACCAGACCGCACGCCCGCAGGTGTATCAGCGCCTGCGCGACCTCGGGCTGTAGCTACGAGCGCCGGTTGCGAGCAGGGCGGATGACCCGCGTCGGGGTCACCACGACGTCGACGTGCTGATCGTGTTCCTCGCACGGGATCTCGCCGAGCAGCTGCTCGTCGAAGACGATCCCGATGCGCGTGCAATCGGATCGCAGGCGTGGCAGCAGCTGGTCGTAGTAGCCGCCGCCGTACCCCAGCCGCGCGCCGTGCTCATCGAACGCGACTCCCGGCACGATGACCGCGTCGATCTCGGCGGCCCCGATGCGCGGCGTGTCTGCCGCCGGCTGCCGGATCGAGAGCGGGCCGGGCACGAGCTCACTCTCAGCGGCCACTTCGTGCATGCCGAGAACCCCGGGCGCCTCGATGCGCGGGTAGGCGATGCGCACGCCGCGCGCGCGAAGCGCCTCGATCGCCGCCGATGGATCGAGCTCGGCGGGCAACGCCGCGTAGGTGAGCACAACCTTCACGCCGCCGAGCTCCGGGAGCGCGAGGAGTTGTGCGGCGATCGAGGATGCGTGCTCGCGGCAGACGGCTGCGTCCAGGCAGGCGCGTGCTTCGCGAGCACGCATGCGCGCGGCGCGCTTGGCAGCAGCGATCGGGTCGCGCTTCTCGGCAGGCACGTCACTTCACCCCGAGCGCCTGCATGCCCAGCAGCAGGAGGGTCAGCGCGATGACGACGACGACGGTCGTCCAGCCCAGCAGGTTGTAGACGCGGCCGTTGACGTGGTGGCCCATGATTCGGCGGTCGTTGACGATGATCATCATGAAGATGAGCAGGAACGGCAGGAGCACGCCGTTGACGGCCTGCGAGAGCACCATGATCGTCACGAGGGGTGCGCTGGGGAATAGCACGAGCAGCGCGCCAAAGAAGATGACGAACGTGTAGATGAAGTTGAAGACGGGCGCCTCGGCCCACGTGCGATCGATACCTCGTTCGAGGCCGAACGCCTCGGTGATCGCGTAGGCGGCGGTGAGTGGCAGGACGAACGCGGCAAGCAGCGACGCGCCGAACAGCCCGATCGCGAACAGCGCGCTCGCGTAGTGACCCGCGACGGGTGCGAGCGCTTGCGCGGCCCTCTCGGCGGAGTCGGCGTGGATGCCGCGCGGGAAGAGCACGGTGCCGGTCGTGACGATGATGAACCACGCGACGATGTTGGCTGCGACCGCTCCGCCGATCACATCGATGCGCTGGTAGAGCAGGTCTTTGACGGTCGCGCCTTTGTCGACCATGTTGCTCTGCACGAAAAACTGCATCCACGGTGCGATCGTCGTGCCGATCGTCGCGATCACAATGAGGACGAAGGCGGGCCTCGGGATGAACTGCGGCACCACGGTCGCGCGCAGGACCACGGCCCAGTCGGGCTTGGCCATGAACGCCGCGACCACGTAGGCGAGGAAGATCGCCGACAGCGCGAGCAGGATCTTCTCCACGTTGCGGTAGCTGCCGCGCACAACGAGCGCCCACACGACGACCGCTGCGATCGGCACCGAGATGTACTTCGAGACGCCGAAGAGCTGCAGAGCGGCGGCGATGCCAGCGAACTCGGCGACGCTCGTGGCGGCGTTGCTCGCGAGCAGACAGATCATCGCGAAGAGCGTAGGCCGGATGCCGAACCGCTCGCGGATGAGCGCCGCGAACCCCTTGCCGGTCACGGCGCCCATGCGCGCGGCCATCTCCTGGACGATGACGAGCGAGAACGTCATCACGAAGATCATCCACAGCGTCGCGTAGCCGTAGTTCGCGCCGTCGGCCGAGTACGTCGCGATACCGCCGGCGTCGTTGCCCGCCGACGCGGCGATAATGCCCGGCCCGAGGGCTGCGAGCAGCGGCAACATGCGCCACTTGGCGCGCTTGGTGATCGTCGTCGTCACGCTGCTACCTGGCCGCCAGCATCGCGAACATCACGACCGCCGCGCCGTAAGCGAGCCCGAGGAACAGAACCGCCGAGACGATCATCGAGGCGGTCGACAGTACTGTGATCGAGACGGCCATCTCGGCGTCGGCGCGTCGGCGCGCAACCTCGCCGAGCAACCCGCCCACGATCACTGTCACGAGGATGCCGACCGCACACACGCCCGCGAACACTTCCGGGGCAGGCGCGTAGGGGAAGCCGAACGTCGGCACCTGCATGAGTGCGAAGCCGAACACCGCGGCGCCTATCGCTATGACGACGCCCACCGCGAGTTCGCGTAGGAGGCGCAGGCCCAGTCCGGGGTGGCTGTCGTTGTCGCCGGCGATGAGCTCCGAGACCGCACGCGACGACGAGTCATCCGCGGTGCGAAGCACGAGTGGCAGCAGGATTGCGGCGGGGAGCAGGAACGTCATCGCGGCGAGGATCCTGCCGGGGCCAAGGCCGCCGGTGGTCGCTGTGAGCTTCTTGACCTCGACGTACGCGGTCGTCACGCCCACGAGCGAGACCGCCCAGATGAGCACCCAGATCCCGCGACGCAAGGTCCACGCCCAGAGGCCGGCGATCGGTCCCAGCTCGTGGGTCGACCCGGTTGCGAGCGCAAGGTCCTCGGCGGACTCCTCTTCGAGCACGTCGAGCGCGTCGTCGACGGTCACGATGCCAAGCAGCTTGCCGGCCTCGTCGACGACGGGCACCGCGAGCAGGTCGTACTTGCTCATCTGCTCGGCGACGTCTTCCTGGTCGTCGTCGACGTGTGCGACGAACAGGTCGCGCTGGGCGATCTCGGCTACGGTGGTGGTGGGCGTGGCAAGCAGCAGATCGCGCAGGCTGATCACGCCCGAGAGGCGACGATTGCCTTCGACGACGTAGATGTAGTAGATGGACTCCTGCTCATCCGCCTCCGCACGAAGCTGGTCGATGACCTGCTCGACCGTCATGCCATCAGTGACGGCGGTGACCTCCGGCGTCATGATCCCGCCCGCGGTCTTCTCCTTGTAGCCGAGGAGCGAGCGGATCGCGCTCGACTCCTTGACGCCCATGAGCCGGAGCAGCGCCTCGGCCTTGTCGTATGGCAGATCGCCGATGATATCGGCCGCGTCGTCCGGGTCCATCTCGGCGAGGAGGGCGGATGCGCGCGGCTCGGAGAGGTCGTCGATGACGTCGGCCTGGAGATCGTCTTCGAGCTCGGAGAGCGTATCGGCGGCCTGCTCGTTGTCGAGGTGCTCGAAGACCTTCGCGCGCTGGCTGGGCCCGAGCTTCTCGAGGATGTCGGCGACGTCGGCCGGGTGCAGCTCGTGGAGGCGCTTGTGTGTGACGGACAGCTTGACCTGCGAAAGGTCGCGGTCGAGCAGGTCCATGTAGTTCCACGCGATGATGTTCTCGGGCAAATCGCTTCCGACGAGGTGAGCGATGTGCGCGGCGAAGCTCTCGAGCGCAGGCGAGATGCCCCGCAAGATGCCCCGCGTCCCCACTTCAGCGCCGAGAAGACGCAGCTGGTTGCGGGACTCGGAGAGCTTGAGGTCGTTGACGCGGACGACCTTCATGCCTTGCGTGTCGACGATCTGCTTGCTCATGAGGTCGCGCGCGAGCAAGACCTCGTCGGGCTGCAGGTAACTGAAACGGATCTCCGGCGCGGTCACGTTGAGCGTGATGCGCTCGCCATCGTACTCGGCGACGAACTTGCGCCACGAAAGCATGAACGGTGTCTTGTCGGGGCCCTTGAACGCGAGCGACGTCACGCGCGGAAAGACCTCGCCGGTGGCGATCGCGATGTCGTTGATAGTGCCGATTTCCTCGCCGGCGGCGTCGATCACCGGCTTGCCCAGCATGCGGGACAGATAGATCACGGGTGCTCCCTCCCTCCGGGCCCGGCGTGCGGCGTGTTGGCGCGGCATGCGAGGAAAAGAACCCGGCAGGTCGTCTGGCGGTCACTCCCCGAGGAGCCCGCCGACGGATCGGGAGGTCACCTCAGGGCCTAGGTACTGTGGGGTTTCACGTAGGCCCTTGTCTTCCGGTTACATGTCGGACAACGAAAAAGCCCCTGCGTCCGAGGTGGACGAAGGGGCAGCGGCTCGCGCGACGGTCGCGCAGACTCCGCGCGCAAGCCCGCGAGGGCGCGCACGTGAAGACAGTTTACCGCTCACATCCCTCGTCAATGGATTAGGCACTGTCCGACGTAGGGCGCGCGACGCGTGGTGTCGTCGACGCGGCGGGGTCGTGCCCCGCCTGCGGTGCCGGTCGCTTTCGCGCCGAACCGCGGGCCCAGCCACCTTAGCCTTCGCCTTAAGCCGGCGAGGGCTGTTCTACCCATTGGCGTCTCTCGACATTTCCGGGCAGTGGCCTATGTTCGAACAGGAGCCGCACCGTAACGGACGGAGCTGACTTCCTCGATGTCAAGTGCCGGGCGCACGAACTCAAGGCGCCGAGCAGGGAGAATTGTAGTCTCGCCGAGGAAGGCGCGCAACCGGACGCCGGTGTCAGAGCGACGGATCAATGGTAGTGACAGAGTTCGTGGACTGATACGCTGTTGCGCAGTGGCGCACTGTAGTGACGTGTTCGGGCGAGGAGGCATCCGGCGATGAGTGACACCCACCGAATCGAAATCGAGTTCGACGACCGCCGCTTCGAAGCGCTGAAGAGCGAAGCCAGCAGGCTCGGTCTCGACGTTTCGCAGCTTGTGATGCGCGCGACGTCCGCGTGGTTGTGGGACATCACCGAGAGCTATGTGACCGTCTCGGCGGTTGCTACGGCGGTCGCTCAGTAAGCGCTACACACGCGCCCCGCGCCACGCATCCGCGAACTCGACCCAACCGTCGCCGCGATGGCCGCTGACCGCGAACACGTTGTGGCGCGACCCGACCGCCTCGGCGACGCCCGCGTGCTCGAGCCCGTTGCCCACGAGCACGCCTATCCCGGTGACATCGGCGACCGCCACGTCCGTGGGCGCATCGCCGATCGATGCCGTCTGTTCGCGCGCGATGCCACGCCGGGCCATATCCGCTGCCACAGCCGTCGACTTCGTGACGCCGGGCGGCATGAGGTGATACGCGTGGATCTCCGGCAGCCCAGCCGAGAGCCCCGTCGCGAGTGGGTGGATGATCCCGTTGTCGACGATGGCGACCGGCAACTCCAGCCCGCCGAGAAGTTCCCGCGCGATCGCGAGGTCGATCAGTCCGCGCACCAGGTAGGTGGCCTCGCGGTTGAGATGGTACGGGGTGTGCGGCTCCAGGAGCTGCGGGAACGCCTCGCGCATGAGCGCCGGCGCGCCCGAGCGCACGATCGCGTCGTGCGGGGTTTCGCCGGGCGCGAGCGCGTCGCTGGGCCACTCGCCGAGGAAATAGATCGGATCGGCGCCACGTTCCGGCACGATCACGCAGCCCAGTTCGGCGATGAATCCGCTCCAACCCACGAGCCGGGCGATCTCCGCGCACTGGATGCGATTGCGGCCGGTCACGGGCACGACGGTGAGGTCGGCGGTGTTGAGACGCACGATGGCCTCGGCGGTTGCGGTCGACGGTTGGCCGGCGCCGTCGATGAGCAGCGATCCGCCGCGCCCGAGCAGCGTCCCGTCGAGGTCGGTGTAGAGCACGTCGACCCGCGAGAGTGCGGCGAGCGTGTCGGGAGAATCGATGAGAGCGGGGACGTCTGCCATACCGCGATGATACCCGAGCGCTCATCTCGGGCGTATCGGCGGTGCCCGCGGACACCTCGCGCGGGGGCGGGCGCCACCGTTCGGCGAGACACTCTCGCAGGTCGTGGCGTAGAGCGGTATAACGTATTAGCCGTATCCTCGGCATATCCAAGAGGAGCTTGTGATGATGAACGACGAGTTCGAGCTGCCGTTTCCCCAATACCGCTGCCCCACGTGCGGCAAGGACCTGCCGCTGGGCGAGGCGCGGATGACGGTGACGTGCGCCTCGCATATGAAGCGCGACACGCAGACTTTCTCGGTTCGCAAGGCCGTCGAGAGCGACACTGAAAGCATTGCGCTGCTGTGCGAACGCGCGCTCGGAGAGACCGACGTCGACGTCTTCGGCCGCACCTTCGACGTGCTGGCCGGAATCAACCTGATCGCGGTCGCCGACGACAAGCTTGTAGGACTGCTCGCGCTCGCCATCGACCGCGGCGAGCTTTGTGTCGTGCTGCTGAGCGTCTATCCCGACTTCCAGGGGACCGGCGTGGGATCCTCGCTCCTCGAAGCGGCCGATGAGTTCGCCGCCAAGCGCGGGCTGAACTTCATGCGCGTGGCCGTCACCAACGACGACATCCCGCTGCTCTACTTCTACCAGCGGCATGGGTTCGCCCTCTACGACGTCGCGGTGGGAGAGGTCGCGGACCGTTTCGGCTCGGCGACGCCGGGTTTCTCGGGGATTCCCGTCCGAGACGAGATGCGCCTGCGCCGCGCGGTGTGCGCGACCTAACCGCTCCGCCCCATACGAAGGGAGCCACCGTATGACCCGCTCGCCCTGTTCGTCTTCGCGCGCCCGTTTGTCGCTCGTGCTCGCTGCACTGCTCGCCGTTTCGCTGCTCGCCGGCTGCAGCTCAAAGCCCGCCGGGACCTCGGCACCGGCCAGCTCCACCTCGGCACCGGCAGCCATCCCGGTGAAGATCGGCACGCTGGCCACCGAGGACTCGCTGCCGCTCTGGGTCGCGGAAAAGATGGGCTACTTCTCGACTGAGGGCATTCCGAAGGTCGAGATCGTGCCGTTCCAGTCGGCTCAGGAGCGCGACGTCGCGCTCGCGTCTGGTGCGATCGACGGCTTCATGGGCGACATCATCGCCGCGGCGAATCTGCAGGCCAGCGGCAAGAAGGTGAAGATTGCGACGGTCATGCTCGGCGCCGACGCAAGCCAAGGACGGTTCGGGATCGTGGTACCGACTCCGAAGGGCGCCGAGATGAAGACGGGCGCAACCGCGCTTAAGGCGCTCGCGGGCGTCCCCATCGGGACCTCGTCGGCGACGATTCAGGAGTACGTGCTCGACGGCCTCATGGCCGAGGCGGGCGTTCCCGCCAGCCAGGTCAAGACCGTAGAGGTCAAGAAGGTGCCGGTGCGCTTCGAGCTGCTGATGGCGAACAAGCTGAAGGCGGCTGCACTGCCGGAGCCCTTCCTCACCCTCGCAGCGCAAGGTGGCGCGACGATCGTCGGCGACGACACGAAGTCCAAGACGAACCTGTCGCAAACGGTGCTCGTATTCTCCGACGACTTCCTCGCCAAGCAGGGTGGCACGGCGACCGAGGAGGCCGTGCTCAGGGCGTGGGATGTCTCGGTCAACGACGTCAACAAGAACCCCACGGGCTATCGCGATCTTCTCGTCGAGAAGGCTCGACTGCCGAAGCCGCTCGCGGCAACGTACACCGTGCAGACATATCCCACAGCGGCGCCGCCGACGGAGGCCGAGGTCGCTGCCGTGCTGACGTGGATGAAGAGCAAGGGCTACCTCAAGACCGACATCGCCTACTTGGACCTGGTCCTGCCGGCTGCGAAGTAACAACGTCCCCGTGACCACACTCTCGTTCGACGATGTGACGCTAACCTACGAGGGCTCGGACCGCTCGGTCCGAGCCCTCGACGCGCTCTCGCTCGAGGTCGCGTCCGGCGAGCCGATCGCGATCATCGGACCGAGCGGCTGCGGGAAGTCCACGTTGTTGCTGATGGCGACGGGGCTGCTGCGGCCGACCGTGGGCAGCGTGCGCGTTGGTGGCTCGGCCATCGCCGGCCCCCGGCGCGAGACCGCGCTCATCCTCCAGGACTTCGGACTGCTGCCCTGGAAGACGGTCGAGGCGAACGCCGGCCTCGGGCTGCAGGTGCGCGGCGTCCCGCGCGCCGAAGTGCGCTCGCGCGCCGACGCCGCGCTCGAGCGCGTGGGGCTCGCTGAGTTCGCGCACAGCTACCCGGCGGAGCTCTCGGGTGGCATGCGCCAGCGGCTCGCGCTCGCCCGCGCGGTCGCGCTCGACGCCGATGTGCTGCTGATGGACGAGCCTCTCTCGGCGCTTGACGCGCTCAAGCGCGAGGACCTGCAAGACGTGCTGCTCGAGCTGTGGAAGCGGCGCGGCCATACGCAGGTGCTCGTGACGCACTCGATCGAGGAGGCGGTCTTTCTGGGCCGGCGGATCGTCGTGATGACGCCTCGGCCCGGGCGCGTGGCCGCCATCGTCGACAACCTCGGCATGGGAAGCGCAGGCTACCGCGCGTCCGAGGAGTACCACGAGCGATGCGTGCAGCTGCGGTCGATGCTCGCCGGCGGCGGTGTGTCGTGAGGGGTCCGCTGGTTCGCAAGGTGCTCGGCTACATCGGGGCGCTCGTCGCGCTCGCGCTGGCGTGGGCGGCCACATCCGCGCTCGTGAACTCACCGGCGCTTCCCGGGCCGGTCATCGCGATGCAGACGTTCGTCGAGCGCTGGGGCGAGATCTGGCCGCAGATCCTCGTGAGCTCGTGGCGCGTGCTCGCGGCGATGGTCATCGGGACGCTGCTGGCGGTGCCGCTCGGGCTGTGGCTCGGCCGCTCGCCGCGCGCCGATGCGATCGCCGCGCCGGTCATCTTCATCGCCTACCCGATCCCCAAGGTCGTGTTCCTGCCGGTGCTGCTCGTGCTGTTCGGCCTCGGGCACGGGCCCAAGATCGGACTGATCGCGCTCATCGTGTTCTTCCAGATCCTCGTGACGGCGCGCGACGCCGCCAAGTCGGTGCCCGATGCGAGCGTGCTCTCGGTCCGCTCGCTCGGCGCATCTCGGCTCGACGTCTACCGACACGTCATCGTGCCTGCGGCGATGCCCGACATCTTCACTGCGCTGCGCATCGGCACCGGCACCGCCATCGCCGTGCTCTTCCTCGCCGAGACCATCGCCGGGTCGAGCGGCATCGGCTGGTTTATCGGCGACGCGTGGGGCAGCATCGATTACCCGGGCATGTTCGCCGGCATCATCGGCATGGCCCTGCTGGGAGTCGTGCTCTACGAGGCGCTCGACGCCGTTGATGTCTGGGCGACGCGATGGCGGCGCGCAGGACGCTGAGCCGGTAGAGCCGCGCGTGTCAGAGCCGACTGATAGCATGGGTCCATCACCGCCGAGGAGGGGCTGCCCGTGCGCGACCGCGTGACGTTCATCCATACCGCCGACGTGCATCTCGACGCGCCGTTCGAGGGCATCGGCGCTGCCTCCGAGAAGGTCGGACGCGCGCTCGCTGAGGCGACGTACGAGGCGTTCTCGCGCGTGGTCGACACCGCGCTCGCGCGTGCGGTCGACTTCGTGGTGATCGCTGGCGACGCGTACAACGCGCGCGACAAGAGCTTGCGCGCTCAGCTCCGATTCCGAGATCAGATGGCGCGCCTCGCGGAGGCCGACATTGAGGTCTTCGTCGCGCAAGGCAATCACGATCCGGCGAGCGGGTGGTCGGCGGGGCTCGTGCTCCCAAGCAACGTGCACTTCTTCTCGGCGGAGCACGTCGAGCGGTTCGAGGTGGTCCGCGACGGCGAGTCGGTTGCTGCGGTGTACGGACGCAGCTTCGCGCGAGCGGCCGAAAGTTCGAACCTCGCGCTCGGCTACCGGCGCGCACCCGGCGACGCCATCGCGATCGGCGTACTGCACGCCAATGTTGGAGGCAACCGCGACTACGACGCGTACGCGCCAGCGAACCTCGACGACCTGCGCACCAGCGGGATGGACTACTGGGCGCTCGGCCATATCCACAAGCAAGCGATCCTCAGCCAGAATCCGTGGGTCGTCTACTCGGGAAGTCCTCAGGGACTCAACCCGAAGGAGACCGGGCCGCACGGCTGCTTCGTGGTCGAGATCGCGGCGGGCGGCTCGGTGACTCTCACGCATGTGGAGACAGCGCCGATCGCGTGGGCGCAGGTTGCCCTCGACGCATCGAGTTGCGACGGTATCGACGACCTGATGTCAGCGCTTGAGACGGAGTGCGAGCGTCTCCGTGCCGACGAGCAGCGCCACGTCGTCGTACGTGTTGCGCTCGTCGGACGCAGCCCAGCGCACGGGGACCTGGTCCGAGCGGGTGTGATCGAAGCGCTGTTCGAAGAGCTTCGATCACAGCAGGCTTCTCGCGGTCCGTGGGTGTGGATCGACCGGCTCAGCGACCGCACGGCGGCGCCGCTCGATCTCGATGCGCTGCGCTCCGGCGCCGATTTCGCCAGCGAGGTCATGCGCATCGCCGACGAACTCGCCGCAGACTCGGCGGCGACAGCGGTACTTTGCGACGAGATCGCCTCGCCGGTCGCGACGAGCTTGCCCGGCGGTTACGTCCCGGGGGTAGGGGCGGCGGACGCTGTCGAGCGTGCGCGCAACGCGGTGCTCGATGAGCTGCTCGGCGGTGACCTTCGATGAAGCTCAAGGCGATCGACGCGATAAGGTTCGGTGGGCTCAAGGGCGCGTGCGTCAGCGACCTCGGCGACGGCCTCACCGTCGTCCTCGGCCCGAACGAGTCCGGCAAGTCGTCGCTCACCGCGCTCGCACGCTATGTCCTGTACGGCTATCCGGACGGCCGTTCCAAGGAGCGCGGGTACGTTCCGGCGACGGGAGGAGGACGTGCCGCGCGGTTGGTCTTCGCCGACGCCGCGGGCGAGTGGGCGGTCGAGCGCGTGGACGGCAAGAACCGCGGACCGGTCTCGATCGCGACGCTCGCCGGCTCGGCGCGCCCGGAGCTCCTCAGTGAGCTCGTTAGCGGCGTGAGCGAGCAGACCTACAAGGTCGTCTTCGGCTTCGGACTCGACGAGCTTGCGCTCATCGAACATGGAGACAAGGACGACGTTCTTGCCCGGCTGCACGCGGCCGGTGCGGGGCTCGCCGTGAACCCGATGGACGCGCGCAAGAGACTCGACGACGAGGCGAAGGCGCTGTACCTGAAAGGTGCGTCAAAGCCGCAGGTCAATGCTCTCGCAGCGCAGATACGCGACGTGAAACTGCGCATTGCCGAGCTCGAGAACGTGGCATCCGATTACGCCGCCGACCAGGTATGCCTCGCGGAACTCGCCGAGCAGCTCGAGCCGCTGCGGGAGCACCGAGACGCGCTGCGAGCTCAAGCTCACGTCTTCGAGCAGGACACGGCGCGGCTCGAAGGCGCCTCAGAGGAGCTCGTTGTGCTCGCGGGAGACTCTCGGGACTCGCGACTCGCCGTCGAGCGCATCGAGAAGGCGCTTGCGATGGTCGACGTCGACGAGCGGGTCCTCGCGGTCGATGCAGAGCTGTCGGCCGTCCTGGACGAAGCCTCGGGATTCCGCCAGAGGTTGGAGTCGCTCCGGGAAGCTGATGTCGCGGCCAGCGAAGTCGAGCGCCGCGCCGCCACGTTTGCCCTGCCGGACGGGGCCGTCGACAGCATCGAGAACCGTACGGCAGTCGAGACGTGGCGCGATCGCCTCACGGGCCTGCGTGGAGGCGCGGAGCGCGAGGAGTACACCGCGCGCCAAGCCGAGGCACGCGCCGCGGGTACCGAGCAAATAGCCGCCGAGACGACCGCACCCGCTAGCGGCCGGGCCAACTCGCGCGTGCTGGCGGTCGTACTCGCGACCATCATCGTCGCGGCCGGACTCGTCTTCGCCGCAACCGGTGTCCTCCTGCGCCAGCCGATCGCAACCGTTCTCGGGGGTGCCGTTGTTGCCGCTGGCGCAATCGCCCTGGTAGTCGCCATCACTCGCAAGCCGGTCGCCGCTGAGCCGTCGCCGCTTTCTGCCGCGGCCGCAACCCTGCGAGCGGACGCCGTCGCCCAGCGAACGCTTGCGACACACTCGTCTGGCGAGCTCGATCGCGCCTTCGGAGAGTGGCGCGCGTGGCTCACGGAGCGGGAGCTCGATGCGCATGGAGAAGAGCCCGCCGCCGTTCGCGCTGTGCTCGAGGAGCTAGCGGAGCGCCAGCGTCTTCTCGGCGAAGCGACTCGCCATCGGGATCAGGCGGCCCGGGAACGCGATGCTGCCGAAGCGTGGGTCATCCGGCTGGTCGATACGGTCCGCCGTTACGACGAGACCGCCGCTCAGATACCGGTGCTCTCGGAGGCGCTCGTGCTCGCGGCTCGGGCCAAGCACGACCTCGAGGCGGCGCGGTCATCTCGCACCGATCGCCAGCAGCTGACCCGCGAACTCGAGACGGCCAGAACCGAACATCAGCGGCTCGCGCAGCGCGAGACCGCGGCCAAACAGATCATCGCAGACGTGGCGGGGCGTTTCGGGGCAGAGGCGGCATCGGCCGTGCCTGCGCTTCGGGCTGCTTTCGATCGCGCGCGCGAAGACCTCGCAGAGGTCGACGAACGCTTCGAGAGCGTGAAGATCGAGCACGCAGAGCTGCGTGGCAAGCTCAACGAGGAGGGGCTCGGCGACGCGATGGCGCGCAAGCGTCAGGAGCTCGAGGGGCTGCGGGCGCAGGCGCATGAGGCCGCGGACCGCTATCTTGTCGCTGCGCTATCGGTCCGCATCCTCGACCGCGCTCGCGAGCGGTTCGAGCGGGAGCGGCAGCCCGAAGTCGTGCGCACGGCCGGCCGGGTCTTCTCGGCGATGACGAACGGGCGTTACACGAGTTTGAGCGTGCCGCTCGACAACAGCGGCATCTCGGTCGTGAGGGCCGACGGCGAAGTTTGCTCCACGGGCGAGCTATCGCGCGGAACCGCCGAACAGCTCTATCTCGCGCTGCGAATCGGCCTCATCGGCTCGTTGGGGGCGACGGGTGCATCGCTTCCGGTGCTCATGGATGACGTTGTGGTGAACTTCGATCCCGAACGGCGCGCGGGCGCAGTCACTGCGGTGGCCGAGTTGGCCGCGATTCGCCAAGTGCTGTTCTTCACCTGTCACCCCGAGACCGCCGAAGCGCTCGTCGGTTCCGTTCCCGGGGCCAAGCTGCTCTCGCTCGGCCGTTGCGAACTGCGAGGCTGACGCTGCCCCCGGACTGGATGTGCGCCGGTAGCGACCTCCCCGTGCTCGGGTATACCGAGTCCGGAGGTGGTCGCATGTTCAACGATCGTGTCGATGCTGGAGAACGGCTGGCCAAGGCGTTGTCCGAGTACGCTGGCGCGCCCAACACTGTGGTCCTCGGCATTCCGCGCGGCGGGGTCGTCGTGGCCGCCGAAGTCGCTCGCGTGCTTGATCTGCCGCTCGACATCTTGGCCGCGGCCAAGATCGGAGCGCCCGACAATCCTGAGTTCGCGGTGGGGGCTGTGACACCTGACGGGGAGGTCATAGCCAACCCGCGCGGCGGCATGGCGACACGCGACGTCGCCGCCATCGCGGGGCCGGCGCGCGAGAAGATACGACGGCAGCTCGAGAACCTGCGTGGCTCGCAGCCTGCGGTTCCGGTTGCTGGGCGGACTGTGATCGTGGTCGACGACGGCCTCGCGACCGGGCTGACCGCGCTGGCAGCGGTGCGCTATCTCAAGCGCCAGGGCGCGTCGGTCATCTTGGCGGTGCCGGTCGCCGCTAGTGACTCGGCGCGCGCGTTGAAGGCCGAGGTGGATCGCCTCGTTGCGCTCGACATCCCGCACTCGTTCCAGGCGGTCGGCCAGTTCTACCAAACCTTCGGCCAGACGGAAGACGACGAGGTGCGGGCGCTTTTGGCAGCCGCTCGGAGTCGGTAGCCGCTGCGAGATCGCGGTCAGTTCGTTTTGGCCTCGCGGTCCTCGGGTACTCGTCAACAGACGGCATGGAAGCGACTGTCAGACAATCAGGCATGACAAGGGAGGGAGACGCTCCGATGCAATTTCTAAAGCGGGACAACAGTGCCGCTACGAGTTTCTTGATTTCGGCAGCTGTGTGGCTCGTGATCGGCACCGTATTCGGGCTGCTTCTCACTATAGAGTTCGTGTTCCCGGACTTCGCGAAAGGCATTTCGTGGCTCGTATTCGGACGGCTTCGGCAGGCACATGTCAACACGGTGCTGTTCGCCTGGCTGTCGGGGGCGATGATGGGAGCCTGGCTCTACATCGTGCCACGGCTGACGGGGCGCAAGATCTACAGCGAGCTGCTCGGCCACTTCAGTTCGGTGGCGTGGAACATCTCGTTGCTCTTCGGCATCGCGGCGATCATGAACGGACAGACTCAAGGCCGTGAGTATGCCGAGCTGATATGGGTCGTCGACGTCGCGGTCATGGTGGTTCTCATCGTCAACGCCTTCAACATCCTCATGACGATCCACCACCGAGTAGAACCGAAACTCTACGTGAGTCTGTGGTACATCATCGCCACGGTGGTGCTCTTCCCGATCATCTACTTCATCGGAAACGTGATGTGGGCTCCGCCCACAGGTTCGCTGACCGGCATCAACGACACGATCTTCAACTGGTTCTACGGCCACCAGGTGCTTGGACTGTGGTTCACTCCTGGGTTGCTGGCGGTTATTTACTACATCGTCCCGAAAGAGACCGGCACTCCGCTCTACAGCACGTGGTTGGGGCTGATCGCTTTCTGGGGCCTCCTGTTGTTCTATACCGGCGTTGGCGCGCACCACCTGCTCTGGGCGCCGATCCCGTACTGGCTGAAGACGATCGCGGTGGCCGAGAGCTTCGGGATGGTGATTCCGGTGCTCGCGTTCATGTTCAACATCCTCTTAACCATGCGAGGGAACTGGTCACATGTGAGATCCAGCGTCCCCCTCCTCTATGCGCTCACCGGCTGGGCCGCCTACATCCTCGTCTCGTTCCAGGGCTCGAACCAGGCACTTCGGGGAGTCAATGAGCTGACTCACTTCACTCAGTACGTGCCCGGACACGCGATGTTAGCGCTCTTGTTCTTCGGCGCTTCGACCTGCATAGCCGCGGCCTACTACATCATGCCGAGAATCCTGGGATGCTCGCTGTACAGCCGTCGTCTGGCGCGGGCGGAATACGCGCTGTACGCAATCGGGTTCGCTGTCTTCTTCATCAGCTTCCTGGTGGGTGGAGCGATCCAGGGAGCGGACTGGGTGCACCTTGGGCTCCCGATCTGGACCGTCCTTCCCGCTGTGCGGCCCTTCAACGCGCTGCGAATAATGGGTGGCGCCCTCATCGTGATCAGCTTCGTGATGTTCGCATGGAACCTGATTGCCACAGTGGTCGTCCGTCGTCCATTCGAGCAACCGGACACGAAGACCATGACGGCGAATGTCCCGACGCTGTCTCCGACGCTGGCCGGGGAGTGACGCTGCGATGAAGATGACGTTCAAGGTAGTCCTGTGGGGCGGGCTCGCCGTGTTTTTCGCGGTCGTGACCGTGGTGGTCTTCACGCCGGTGGCTGTCTGGAAGCCGCCAACAACCCTTGTCGCACACACCTACACCCCTGAGCAGTTGCTCGGGCGCACGTTGTTCTACTCGAATGGTTGCAACACCTGCCACACCCAGTACGTGCGCCAAGTCGACAATGGCATGGGACCCGTCTCACAGGGTGGCGACTACAGCTATGACAACCCGATGATTCTCGGTTCCGAGCGCACAGGCCCGGACCTGTCCTACATCGGACGCAAGCGCGGTCAGCAGTGGGAGGTCGACCACCTCAAGGATCCGCGCCAGTACTCTCCACTGTCGATCATGCCGAGGTTCAGCTTCCTTGCCGACAAGGACCTGCGAGCGATATCGGAATACCTGTACTACCTGGGTGATCGCAATGCGGCCGAGTTCATGGTCACGTCTCCAGCCCCGTACCAGACCGCCTCGGGGCCGCTGTTCGGCCAAGGTTTGCAGTCGACCGATCCCAGTGCAACGGCACAGGGATGGCCGACGTTTCGGCAATCGGGGCTCTACGAAGGCAAGCAGATCTACGTTTCGCACTGCATGACGTGTCACGGCTGCGCCGGTAACGGGCTCGGCACCTATGGCGGAACGCTCATCGTGACCCCGGCAAACTTCAAGGTCGACCCCTTCCGTACGATGCCTGATGACCAATGGTTCTGGCACGTCTCGGAAGGTGTTCAGGGGTCCGTGATGCCTCCGTGGAAGGAGAGCCTCACCGTGAGTCAGCGCTGGAACGTGATCCATTACGTCCAGCAGGTCTATGCGCGCGCGTTCGAGCGTGATCCGGACGAGGGCGACCTTCCCGCCGAGTACGACAAGACAAACCCGTTGCCCATCACCATCGACACGATCGACGCAGGCAAACGGCTGTGGACTCGTGAGTGCGCCGTCTGCCACGGAGATGCCGCTGCCGGCGAAGGCATCTTCCGGCAGGGTGTCGAGCCGGTGCCGCCGAACTTCTCGGCATTGGCGGATTACGCCGACTTCACAGATGGGGACTACTTCTGGCGCATCAGCGAAGGCGTGCCCTGGACGGCGATGCCTACGTGGAGGCTCGTCTTCAACGATACCGAGCGCTGGCAACTCGTTTCCTACATTCGCACGATGTTCACTCAGACGACTCCGGCCCCCCCGCAGCCTTCGGCGAATCAGACGTTCACCACCACTCCGGTGATGAAGAACTCGGTCATTCCGCCGAACACGAAATACGACGTGGGCAGGCAGCAGGTCCTCGTCCAATGCTCGCATTGCCACGGTCTGGCCGGCGACGGCAAGGGTGAGGAAGGTCAGTACCTCAATCCGAAGCCAGCCAACCTGCAGGACAAGCTGAGCCAGAACACGCCAGGCATCATGGACCATTACGACGGCAACACGTTCTCCAAGGTCACGAACGGCATGCGTGACTCAGCGATGCCGACCTGGGGCGAGTTCCTCGATACCAAGATGCGGTGGGACGACGTCAAGTACCTCAAGGACTCCTACACCATCGGGCTTCCAGCATCTTCGAGCGTGTCGCACTTCGGCACGGGAGAGGTTTCGCTGCCGTACGTGCGCACCGACACGGGCATCTTCCAAGACGAGATCGCGAAGATCGTTCCTGCTGATGGCAAGCCCATCTACGAGAAGTACTGCTTGACCTGTCACGGCGCGACGGGCAACGGTGACGGCCCTGGTTCGACGCACCTTCTGGGCGGCGGGCCCGCACCACTGGCGAAGAATATGAACCTTCCCTACATCTTTGGGACGGTTCGCGAGGGCATAACCCAGACGCATATGTACGGCTTCGAGCCCGTGCTCACCGAGACGGAGATCTGGGACGTGACCGCCTACACGCTCGAATTGACCGGCGGAAAGTTCGGGGGGTGACGGGACCATGCTATTAGGACTTCAAGTACTGGCCGGTTGGATGGCGTTCGTTGCCCTTTTCGGCTTCGCACTGATGGGCTGGGCGCTCTATTCAGGCCAGCTCGATGACGTCGAGAGTATCAGTTACATCCCGCTCAACGAGCGTGAGCCCGAAGCCTGGCCTGGCCGTGCAACAGCCGAGAAGGGGGTGTAGTCGTGCCAGACAACGTCCTGCGGTTCGGTCCTGAGATCTTCTCGGTCATAGCGGGCACTCTCGTCTTCCTCGGCGCAGCGCTGGCATTCGCATTCAAGTACAGGGTGAGCGCCTCGAGGGCGGGTGAATCGGGGCATCGACCGGCAGCTGACCAGAAGCAAGCCGAGAAGGTGAGCCCGGACGGATTCATCGACAGCTTCGCGGGCGTTATCTCCGAGGCGGGCGGCGGCGTGCCGTTCACCGCATGGGTAATCATGGGCGTGACGATGGTCTGCTACGTCGCGTATCTCTTCTTCAACTGGGTAGGGTGACAGGCGATGCCGTATGTCTACGAAGTCTCGTTCGAGATTAGCCCAGAGCAGATGACGCAGCTTGAGATCGGCCAATCGCTCGAGCGGCTCGTCGGCTTCATGAAAGTTCGCCTGCCTGTTCAGCCTGGGTTCGTCTTCGCAGACGCGTGGTACTCCGTCGACGACCCGGACAAGACTCGTGTGGTAACACGGAGCGAGTGGAGCGACTGGACCGACTTGGTCGGCCACCGGTCGTCATCGCTCTTGGAAGACCACGTCTTCGAGGAGTTCGAACCGCACGTAAAGCATGGCGACGTCGCCATCCGGACGTACGCTGAAGTAGGCAGCGGTCCTTTCTCGGCGCGCCATGGCTGAGTGCGCTACCTGCGAACTCTGTGGAATGGAGCCTGTGGGCGACCCGGTTATCCGGGTCGTCTGCGGCTCTCCGCACTGCTTCGACACCGATGACTGCGCGCGGCTATACGGCAACGCCGCCGAGGCCGGCATGCTCGAGCAGGTGCTGGCCGATCCGCCCGAGCACCGCCTGGGCTTGATCGAGCGGTTGGGCCTTCACCACAAGACCGCGTTCTTCAGGCTCGATGGGATGTGGTGCGCCGCATGCGCGAAGGTCTCCGAGCGAGTGCTGAAGCAGGGCGAAGGCGTCTCCGACGCTCAAGTTAGCTTTGCCGCGGGCAAGGGGCGAATCGACTACGACCCGCGCGTGACCGACATAGAAGAACTCATGCATCGCGTCGGCAAGCTGGGATACAGCGCCACGCTCGAGGGCAATGAGGAGTCGCAGAAGACCTCAGACGCCGAGGAGCGACTCCTGCTTCAGATGCTGGTCGCTTTCGCATTCGGCATGCAGGAGATGGTGCTCTACATCGTGCGCCTGTACTCGGCGTACGGGGCCGGAGACTTCGGGTCGTCGCAGGTGCGCATGTTGCAGCTGCTCGCGGCGATCTTGGCGACGCCGGCGCTGTTCTACGGCGGCTACACGTTCCTGCGGGGCGCGAGCCAGGAGCTGCGCACTCGGACGCCGGGGATGAACACGCTCGTGGCGCTGGGCACGCTTTCGGCGTTCTCGTATAGCGTATGGGCGACGGCGGTGGGCGGCTATGCGACGTACTTCGACTCGGTGACGATGATCGTGCAGTTCGTCGTTCTCGGCCGGTACATCGAAATGGTGGGCGGTTCTCGGGCGCGCAAGGATGTTCGCGGCCTGATGGAGCTGCAGCCGAAACGCGCGTGGGTACGCGCCTCGGACGCGTCGCTGGTCGAGACGCCGTCGTGGCAGGTCAAGCCGGGTGCGGTCATCGTCGTGAAGCCGGGCGAGCGCGTGCCGCTCGACGGCGAGGTGCTCGAAGGCTCCGGCCATGCCGATGAGTCGCTGCTCACCGGCGAGCCGGTCGCCGTGTCCAAGACGGCTGGCTGCACGCTGTGGGCCGGGACGATGCTGGTCGATGGCGCCCTGACCGCGACGGTCGTGCGCGACCTCGACGGCTCGCGGCTTTCAAGCATCCGCACACTCGTGGAGCACACGCTCGAAAGCCGCGCTCCCGTCGAGCGTCTGGCCGATCGCGTGTCGCTCTACCTGACCGTCGGCGTGATCCTGCTCGCGCTCGTTACCGGGGTCGGCTGGGTGCTTGCCGGCGCTTCGGCAGCGCGCGCGCTCATCACGGCCGTTGCCGTGCTCGTCGTAGCCTGTCCGTGTGCGCTCGGGCTCGCAACGCCCCTCGCGATCAGCGTCGCCCTGGGCAACACCGCCCGAGAAGGCGTGCTCGTCCGCAACGGCGCCGCTCTGGAGACCGCTGGCCAGACCAACCTCGTCGTGCTCGACAAGACCGGCACGGTGACGCTCGGCCGGCTCCAGGTGGCCGGCACCGAGGGCGACAGCCGAGAGGAGCTGCTTGCCGCCGCCGTAGCAGCCGAGCAGTTCTCGGAACACCCACTTGCCCGGGCGATCGTGAGCGCAAGCGAGCCGCCAGTAGCCGCACGCGAGTTCGTTTCGCAGGCGGGCTTGGGCGTCTCGGCAGTGCTTGGCGCTGACGGCACACGCGTGGCGGTGGGCCGGGTGGAGCTCATGCCCGGGCAGCCATCGGCTGCGCTCCTCGAGTCAGCGAGCGCGCGCGAGGCGGACGGCGAGACGGTGGTGTGGGTGAGCCGCGGCGAGGCGGTCGCGGGCTTCATCGCGCTGCGCGACGAGATCGACGGAAGCGCGCGATCTGCCGTGCGAGAGATCGTCGCGCGAGGGCTGGGGCCGGTGATGCTGTCCGGCGACAGCGAGAAGACGACCCGAGCCGTCGCCGCGGAGCTGGGGATCGAGCGCTTCGAGGCGCGCCTCACGCCCGAGATGAAGGCCCAGGCTGTGGGCGCGCTTCAGGCTGGCGGCGCTCGCGTGGTGATGGTGGGCGACGGGGTCAACGACGCGCCTTCGCTCGCTCGCGCCGACATCAGCATCACCGTAGCGGGCGGCGCCGACATCGCGGGTCAGACGTCCGACATCGTCTTGAACCGCGCCGATCTCGAACTCGTTCCATGGTTCCTCGTCGCTTCGGCGCAGACGCGCCGCATCATCCGCCAGAACCTCGGCTGGGCGATCTGCTACAACGCCGTCGCGCTGCCGCTGGCTGCCTTCGGCGTCATCACGCCAGCGGTGGCCGCCGCCGCGATGGCATGCAGCAGCCTGCTCGTCGTTGGGAACTCGCTGCGGCTGCGCCGTCTGCTTCGACGAGTGAAGCCGGCGATGAGTTCGGCGGTCCCGGCCGTCGCCCCCGCGCAGTAGAATCGCAGGATGCCGAGAACCCCCGGACCCGACACGTGGGTCGCCATCGATTTCGAGACCGCAACGCGCGAGGCGAACAGCGCCTGCGCGCTGGGGCTCGCGATCGTGCGCGACGGCCGCATCGAGCGGACCGAGTCGTGGCTCATCCAGCCGCCGTTCAACGAGTACGAGTACCGCAACATGCTCGTTCACGGCATCACGCCCGAGGACACCGCGGTCGCGCCGGACTTCGCCGAGGTGTGGTGGGAGGTCGCGCCACTGCTCGCCGAGGGGCCGCTGCTCGCGCACAACGCCCCCTTCGACATCCGCGTGCTGCGCGCACTCATCGCGAGCCACGAGCTCGTCGCCCCCAGCTACGAGTACGTCTGCACCGTGAACCTCGCCCGCCGCGCCTTCCCCGAGCTGCGGCGCCACACGCTCGACGCGATGTGCGACCACTGCGGAATCGCGCTGATGCATCACGATGCGGCGTCTGACGCGGCTGCGTGTGCGAGCCTCGCGCTCGCCTGCGCCGACGCGGCAGGCGTGCCCTCGATCGCCGAGGCGGTCGACGCGCTCGGCGTGAGAGTGAGCCGGCTCTAGAAGATCGCCCTGTTGCCGGGGAGCGCGGGTCTGGGTAGTCTCCCATCAGGAGCCGATCGTCGACAGCGATTCTGACGTCGGGCGCTGTCCTGGAGGGGGAGGACTCTTCATGAGCGACCAAGGCTACGACCCGCAGCAGCCGGGAGTTCCAGCGCCGCCGCCAGCTTACCCACCGCCAGGCACTCAGCCGTATGCGCCGCCGGGCGCTCCCGCGTACGGCCAGCCGCCGCTGCAGCCGCCTGCGCAGCCGAAGAAGAGCCGCGCCGGCCTCATCATCCTCGTCATCTCGCTCCTCGCGCTGTGCGGGATAGTGAGCTGCGGTGTCGTGGGACTCGGGCTATACAAGGTTGGTTCTAAGGCCGTGGACGTTGGGCAGGCCGAAGCCCACTACTCTGCAGCACTCGCCTCGGTCGACAAGGCGGGCACCGCGCTCAAGAGCGCCGGGAGCGGCGCATCTCCGGCGAAAGTGGCCGCAGTGACCTCGAGTGCGGACGGGGCGCTCCGTACGGCGCGCGACGAGATCGCCTCGGCGAAAGGGATCGTGGGCGGGTGGAGCCAGTCGCCGGGCAGAACGGACTATCTCGGGAGTCTCGCCGCCGCCACAAAGACGATGGATGTGATGCAGAACATGGTCGCCTACCTCAAGACCGCCGGCGCAATGCTTTCGATGAGCTCGCAAGCGGGCGCCAAGGCGAAGGCGGGCAACGACGCACTGAACGCCGCGATACACGCCGGGAACCAGAGCAATTACTCCAAGATGCGTTCCAAGGGCCAGTTGGCCTCGACCGACTTCACCGCCGCCGCGGTGCTCTTCCGACAGGCTCACAAGCTCGACCCCTCAGCAGGACTCGACAAGGCCGCGAGGTATTGCGACGCACGAAAGAAGCAGGCCGACATCGTCATTCGCATGGCCTCAGAAGGACACCGCATCAGCGCGTACAACCGCGACGTCAACAAGATGAACGCGCAAGGTCGAGCCGCCGACAGGGTCGGCACACCGGCGATCGCCGCGGACCGGACCTGGGCGACGAAACGGCTTGCAGGTATGGAGGCGGCGATCACATCCGCCTCGCAGAAGGCCGACGAGCTGCACACGAAGGCGCTGCAGGAACTCGGCAGCGGCAAGTAGGGCCTTCGTCCTTGGGTGACACCAGTGACCGGGCGGTGACGAACCGCCCGGTCACTTGTCGTTGCCCTGCGGTTTCGCGCACCTCGCGGGATCACCCCGAACGCGGAGGGATCGCTGGGCGAGGCTGTTCTGGCGCGCACTATTCGCATATTGCGACACACATTAGTGCGTAATACCGGCTCCTTTCGGACGTATGCTGACTTCCACGCACCCGGAAAGGAGGTCGACATTGGCTGAGTCCCCAACAGATGCACGGACGGAATCGGTCACGCCACTGCTCCAACGTGCCGTCGAGATCGACGTCGCGAGTAGGTTCCACAGAGTTCTGAAGGAACGCTTGGGAGAAGACGAGGCGAACTGCATCCTCACGGAAGTCGTTGACGGTCTCGCCGAATCAGCGGCAGCGACTTGGCGCGCGCGGGGCGCGGAGTCGACCTTGGCGGGCCTCTGGAAGATATGGGGCTTCCTCGGCGGGGAGGGTCGACTCGACCTCCACTTGGACGAGCTGTCAGAGGGCCGGCTCCGGTTCCACGTCGACCACTGCGCGTACGCCGATATGTATCGGTCCCGCGGCCAAGAAGAGATCGGGATCGCATTCAGCTGTCGGCGCGACGCCCCTTTTGCGAAGGCGTTGATCCCCGCAGTTCGCGTCGAACAGTCCAAGACCATTCTCGAAGGCAACGCCCGCTGCGAATTCGTGTACTCCCTGGAGGATCAATGAAACTACCGGAGGATCTGATTGCGAGGCTGAAGGGTGGCGCGCCGGGAACCTTCGTCGCCTACCTCGCCACATCTCAGCGCGAGGGGCGCACGAACGTGCTCGCGTCTCCGTTCACCGATGTGGTCGATAACGAGTACGTGCTCCTGCCGGACTTGTTCGCGCAGAAGACCAAGGTGAACCTCAACGAGAATCGCGCGGCGTCGCTCTCCTTCGCCTCCGATGAGGGCTCGTCGGCGTGGGTGCTCGAAGGGCGTGCCGACATCATCCAGTGGGGACATCCACGCTCGTTCAAGCTGTTCGGCCTGGCCGCCGGCGAAGTGCTCGACAAGTGGGGCGATTGGGACGAGGGAGTGGAGCCTGTGCTCGATGCGCCCGAGATGGCGTCGAGGCCCACCGTGTTTGCCCAGCGCGGCGTGATCGTCTTCAAGCCCGAGCGCGTAATGGAGGCCTCAGCATGAGACTCGGACCGGAAGTGTCTAAAGCGCTGCGCACGGTGGGAGCCGGCGGCGCGGTCGTGTACCTCACCACGTCGTCATACGACGGCAACCCCAACACCGTCGGCGAGCGCTTCGTCACTCTTTACAAGGATGAGTACATCCTCATTGCCGAGATGTTCGCCCAGAAGACCAGGGTGAACCTGAACGAGAACCCGCGGGGCGCGATCACGGTCGCTCACCCGGTCAAGGGTCGGACATGGATCTTCTCGGGACCTGCAACGATTCTGCAGGAGGGTCACGCTCCCGACGCTCAGTGGGAGGGCCTGGATGTCGCTGAAACGCTCGCGGAGTGGGGCGACTGGGCCACCAAGGAACCTCCGTCAGAAGTCCCGCCTGACATTCGACCGCCAGCACTCGTGCAGCGTGGCGTCATCGCACTGCGCGTCACAGCTGCGACCGACTTTCATCCCGACCGCGCTGGCGAGCCACTGCGCATTGCCTGACACCGCCGACAAGAAGAGGAGATCACCATGGCCAGGCTCACACCGAGAATGAAGAACTGGTTGACCGGACTCGGCGGACACATCTCGACCGCATCGAGGCGGGGCGTTCCCGCGGTCGTGGTCGTGGACAGCGCAATCGCAGCATCCGACGAGACGTTGCGGTTCCCGCTGAGCGCGAAGCAGCTGGCGTACGTCTCGGCGAATCTCGCTGAGAACTCGCGCGTTGCGATCGGTCCGGGCGGGATAGGCAGCGTACGTGCGGCCTATCAGTTCAAGGGTAGCGCGCGGCTTGAGGGCGAAGACCTCGTCGTTGATATCGACGAGATCTATTCGACCAAGCCCGGCCCGGAGGCGGGCCTGCGGCTCGATGTCCTGCCATACGAAGAAGTGCTGACGTTTGAGAGTAGCCGCTGGCGCGACGATGGCCCACCAAGGTGAAAGGTCGAAAGACGATGACAGAGACTAGCCGCGGAACCGTGAAGAAGAAGGCTGTGTCCGGATCAATCGATCCTCGCTGGCCCAAGCCGACGGTCGTGAAGTGGCTCGAGATCGGAGCCATTCCTGCGATCGTCGGGCTGTGGTTTCCCGATTGGCTCGGCGCCTACGGACGAGGCAGCGCACTCCATATTCCGCCGCTCGTGGCGCCGTTCCCCCCGGTGCTGACGTACGTCGGCGCTGTGATTCTGCTCGTCGCCTGCTACCAAGGGGTGAAGGGCATGGGATTCCACTTCAAGGGAGTGGTCGTGTCTGGGGCGCTGAGCATTGCTTCCGCGGTCGCGAGCGTTGCGGCGCAGCTCCTGGGAATGACCTCACTTTCGCTGCTCTTTACCGGTCTCGCCGGATTGTTTGCGGCCGGCTTCTTCTGGTTCACCATCGGCAAAGTCGCCGATATCACGCAGGAGTCGCGAACTCGCTTCACGTGGTGGGCGGTCGCGGTTCTGACCGTCGTCACAGCATGCGTGTACCTCGCAGGCCTATTCGTGTTCACCACAGGAGACTCGGCGACCGGAATGTCCATTCTCCGGATAGGCGTCGCGGCTCTCACTGTGACCTTCGGCTTCTGCCGATACGGCGTCTATTGCTACAAGACCCAGACCTCGATCGGCGCCGGATTCAACTCCGATCCTGACGAGCAGTACTGGGCCACGGCAAGCTAGGGCGGGTTCCGATGAGTCCGAAGCATATGCCCTGGGTGATTCCCGAGTACTGCGAAGGGTGCACATCGTGCGCCGTCGCGTGCCCGTTGGGCGGTCTTGCGATGCGACGCCTCGGGGACGACGAGCACATCCCCTGGTTGGACGACCCGGACGTCTGCACCGGCTGCGGTCGATGCGCGGACGCTTGCGGCCTGGGTGGCATCGTCATGACCGAGTGCGTGGCCGAGGCCCGGCTGAGATTCCTTGAGCGGTTCCGCGACGCGTCTTGATCTGGCCCGACCGCCGAGAGCTCTCGCAAGGAGGCGGCCCAATCGAGGTGCCGCTCTCATAAGTGGCCAGCGAGGGTCTGCGCGAACCACCCGGGTTGGCATATGCTTCGCGCAGGCGTTAGTTCGACGCCGAACACGTCAGGAGCATACATGTCTGGTTGGTCCGCCTTCCCAGTGGCCTTTGCAGCGGGTCTCATCTCGTTCCTGTCGCCATGCGTTCTGCCGCTGATTCCCGGCTATCTGTCGTTCATCACCGGCCTCACGACGGTCGAGCTCGCCGCCGAGGATCGCAAGACATCGGCCGTCCTCGTGCCGACCCTGCTGTTCGTTCTCGGCTTCACCATCGTGTTCGTTGGGCTGGGCGCCTCGGCATCCGTTCTCGGCCAGTTCCTGTCGCAGTACCGTTTCCTGGTCGAGAGGATCGCTGGCGTGGTGGTGGTGCTCTTCGGCGTACTGCTGCTGGGCGTCATCAAGGTGCCGTGGCTCTACGGCGAGGCACGGATGGACCTGTCCAAGTCGAGGGCGTTCGGTCGTTGGGCCGCACCAGTCATGGGGATGGCGTTCGCGGCGGGTTGGACGCCGTGCATCGGGCCGATCCTCGGGTCGATACTCGCGATCGCGGCGGCCGGGGCGAGCGTGTCGCGGGGCGTGCTCCTGTTGCTTGCGTATTCGCTCGGCCTCGGAGTTCCGTTCGTGGCGATCGGGCTGCTGATCGGCCGAGCCACTCCGCTGCTGCGGTGGTTCACGCGTCACTCGCTCGTGTTGAATCGAGTGGCGGGCGCCATCCTCATCGTGATAGGGCTGCTGATCTTCTCGGGTCGGCTTACGGTGCTTGCGTCGTTCTTGGCGCGATTCGTTCCGCATTTCCAGGTCTAGTCGCGGCTCGGGGCGTGGAGAAGGAACGCCGGCCAAGGCGTCTGGTCTCGCTGGCAAATCTGACGTCTCAAGCGCGCGATATGGCACGTTGGTTGCGTATTGTGGGTCTGAAGAGCCAAGAACGCGGAGGCGATATGCGAATCGTGATGAGCAGCAGAAGGTGGGTAGCGTCGATCCTCATGGTCGGCCTGCTCGTCGGCGCGCTCACACTTGTCTGTACTGAAGGCATCCATCTGCCGTTCTCCGCGCCGATCGACGGCAACTGTGCCATCGTGACGCACTCCGGTATCGGGTTCGCCACGCTGGGATCGGAATCGAGTCAGACGCTCGTGCCCCAACTAGCGCTTCTGGCGGCTGGTCTCTTTGCTTTCGCGATCTTGTTCGAGGCGCCGGCGCGTCGCGTGCCGGTAGTTGTCTCGCCCAGTCCTCCTCCCGATCCTCGTTTCGGGCGTTTCCGCATCTAGAAGTCCTCGAGCTGTCATCGGCGCGTTTCGCCGGTGACGAGCTCCCGCGTCCGGCCTCTCGGCCAGCCGCGGTCTGACTCGCGCCGCCGCCTTCAAAGGCCACCGCGGCGCCGCACATCGCCCGCATTTACGTCGGGCGTGGCGAAATCACCCAACAACGTTCGGCGAGATGTGGCGCGCAATCCCAAGGATGAGCTCCCGTTTCGTCGCAAGGAGTGAGACGTGAAGAAGATCATCATCTGGCTGACGCTTCTGCCAGTTGCGCTCGTCATCGGCTCGTTGGCATTCACCCCGAAGGCTACTGTTTCGTCGAGTACGTCCGTTCAGGCATCACAGCCGGCGGCGCCGGTTCTGAAACCCACGACCCGACCGGCCATGTACGAGTTCTTTACTGGTTGGTGACCATCGTGCAAAAAGATGAAGCCTGTGGTCGACAGGCTACAAAAGCAGTACCAGGGCAAGGTCGATTTCAAGCGGTATGACGTTGACACAAGCGCCGAAGGCAACCGGCTCATGCAGTTGTTCGACTCGCAGTACGTGCCGACGTTCCTCTTCGTGAACCGAGACGGGACCCTCGCCCAGAAGAAGGTGGGCGAGCTGGCCGAGTCCGATTTCACGGCAGCGCTGAATGCGCTGAAGTAGAGATCGGTCAGGCACCACGCCCAGCGTCACAGCGACACAACGAACCGTGGAGGCACGACATGTCCAAGAAGAAGACCACTCCCAAGAACAGCTCGCGGCAGGCGCCCAAGCCCGCCCCGCCAGCGGGGCCCAGCAAGTCACTGATCATCATCGGCCTGCTTGCGGTCGCTCTCATCGCTGGAATCGCGTGGGCGAACGTGTCCGGCTCCAGAGGCACGGCGACAGCCGCGAGTCCCACAGCACCATCAGCCGCGGCTCCCGTCGTCGAGCAGAAGTCCGACGGCACCGCGCAGCTCATCAATGGAGTACAGAAGGTGGCTGTGCGCGTGACCTACAAGTACAGTCCGGACGTTATCCGGCTGAAGTCCGGGGTCCCGACCGAGATCACGTTCAGCGAAGGACAAGGCTGCACGGCGGTTGTGCAGTCACAAGACCTCGGGTTCCAAGAGGACCTCTCCGGCGGCCCGAAGACCGTGAAGCTCCAAGGCCTGCAACCCGGCACGTACGGTTTCACGTGCGGCATGAACATGGTTCGCGGTTCGATCGTGGTCGAGTAGCCCAGTAAGACCGAACGCAGACCAGCTATCGGAGGTTGATCCGTGACCCGCAAGAAACACTCGCAGCAACCCAACAAGCGACCCAGCCGGCTCCCTGCAAAGGGGTCACCAAACTGGCTCGGGAACCGCCCATTGCTTCTCGCAGCGGCGGCGGTAGCGGTCGTCGGGCTGTTCTTTGCATTCCGAATGGTTCCGGCTTCGGGCGGATCGACAACGTCGTCGCTCGTCTCCTCGAAGTGCGTGCGTTGTCACCAGAAGCCGCCCATCGCGCCCGGCAGATTCGATTCAGCACGCGCAACCCGCATCGTCGATCGGATGCGTGTAACCAAGGGAGTCCAGCTCACCTCTGCAGAGCGGCAGCAGCTGATCGACTATCTGACGCAGCGATGACGGAGAGAAACCGCTCGCCCAGAACGGGCCGCCGCGCCCGGACATGCTTTGCCGTGCTGCTCACGATGTCGCTCGTGACCGCTGCGATGCCCGCCGAGGCGGTCACGTCTGCGCAGAAGATCGCGCAGGCGCGGCTGGTCAAGTCACAGGTGGACGCCCTCGACACGCGCGTATCGATCGCCGACGAGGAGTACCTCCAGGCCGCCGACAAGCACGCGACGCTGGTCGGGCAGGCGCGCCACGCCGCTGCTCGCGTGGCGAAGGCCGAGAAGCATCTCAGGAAGCTTGAGCTGCATCTGGGCACTCGTGCCGACTCGATGTACCGCACCGGTCCTCTCGGATTCCTCGATGTGTTGCTCGGCGCTCGGACTTTCGATCAGCTCGCGTCGACGTGGGACATCCTCAAGCGGCTCAACGCGTCTGATGCGAAGTACATCTCTCAGACGAAGGATGCTCGTGCCGAGGCGAGCGCGGCGCACGCGGCGTTGAGCACCCGAGAACGGGCGGCGGCGCGCCAACTGGCCGTCATGAGCTCGAACAAGCGGTTCATCCAAGGTCAGCTTGCCCAGCGCCAACGGAAGCTCGCGGGCATCGAAAGCGAAGTCGCGCGGTTGCAAGCCCAAGAAGAGGCCGCCCGCGCCGCTGCGGCTTCGTCTCGCTATGCCGGATCGGGAGGCGGGAACTATCCGGCGCCGTCGATCCCAGCTCACGGCAACGTCGTGGATTACGCGCGCTCGCGCCTTGGTCTGCCGTACGTGTGGGCGGCGTCGGGACCGAGCACTTTCGACTGCTCGGGCTTGACGATGTGGGCGTACGCGAGGGTCGGCATTTCGCTACCGCATTCTTCGCGGGCGCAGATCAACGTGGGTCAGCGCGTTTCCCGCAAGGACCTGGCCCCTGGCGACCTCGTGTTCTTCGGATCGCCGATCCACCACGTGGGCATCTACATCGGCGGGGGACGGATGATCGAAGCCCCGCACTCCGGAGCCAACGTCCGCATCGGTTCGATCGACCGGAGTGATTACGTAGGGGCCTCGCGCCCCTAGTGGGTGGCCGTTCACCCTTTTCGTTAAAGCTCCCGGCCGTTTTGCACGATACATGGCTCGACGCACAAAATGGCGTCTGACCGGCGCGATTAGCGCACCAGACTGGTGTTCTTTGCACTCTTGTCGGCGGAGGCACTAGGCACGATAGTTGCGTATAGGGCGTCCAAGCAGGCGGTTTCAGGAAGGAAGACGTGCCCACTCGTATCGACACTCGCAAGGTCTCACTGACCATGGCAATCGTCGTGGCGATGATTGCCGTCGCCCTTCCGTTGTGCCAGATGGTCGGATGCGACATGCTTGCGAGCGCGATGGGCCAGTCCACCGGAACGGCCGCTCACAGGATCTGCAATCTCGGTTCGATGGCCGCTCCCGGAAGCGTGGGCGTCGTTCCCACCGGGTCCGAGTCGCTGATCTTCTCGCTGGCCGCCCTCATCGGCGTGGCCATCATGATCGTGTCTCCGCCGCGTCAGCTTCAGCTGGTGCGCGCCTCGGGGCAAGACCCGCCGCCTCCGCCCGAAGATCCTCGCGGAGTTCGCCTCATCATCTAGTTTCTCCTCGTGACCGTCTGTGGCTGCGTTTCGGCGCGCCTGGGCGGCTAGACGTGTACCCGTTTGCGGTACTCGCCCCGTCCCCCTTTCACGAGGAGAACTCGCTGTGTTTGCACTCTTTGTATCGATGCTCATGCTGGGGCTCGTCACCAGCATCCACTGTGTTTCGATGTGCGGCCCGATGGTCGTCACCTACGCCGTCAAAGGCGAAGAGGGCGGCCCCTGGCACCGTAAGCTGATCCCGAACCTCGCCTATCAAGGCGCGAAGATCACGAGCTATGTGATCGTGGGCCTGGCTCTCGGTGCGATCGGCTCGGCGTTCAACATCGATGGCGTACGCCCGTACATCATGGGGATCGCCGGCGGCTTCATGATCATCATGGGCCTCGGCATGACCGGCAAGTTCCCGTGGGCCGCGAGGCTGACGCCGCGCCCGCCGAAGTTCCTCATGAAGGCGCTGTCGAGCACGCGCCGCAAGGCGAACGCCGACGCAGCGGCGGGCGAGAGCTCGATCGCGACGCCGATCAGCTTCGGTCTTCTCACCGGCCTGATGCCCTGCGCTCCGCTCATGGCGGCGCAGTTGGCGGCGGCCGGGACCGGAAGCGTTCTCGGCGGCGGTTTGGCGATGCTGGCCTTCGGGCTTGGCACCGCGCCGCTGATGCTGGTCTTCGGCACCGCGTCGAGTATGCTGCCGGCGAACCTCAAGCAGCGGCTCATGTCCGCGCTCGCGATCGTGGTGATCCTGTTCGGCGCAGTGTACGTCAACCGCGCCGCGATGCGCCTCGGCTCGCCCGTCACTTTCAACACCGTCAAGGAAGCCGTCCTGGGCACTCCCGCGGCTCCCGTGGCGACGGCCGCCAGCTACAAGACCGCTGCTGATGGTGTCGCCGAAGTCCCTCTCACTATCGAGAACACGCAGTTCGGTCCTTCGACCCTTCAGATTCCCGCCGATAAGCCCGTCAGGCTCATCGTCAACCGCAAGGAAGACAACGCCTGCTCGTCGCAGCTCTCGGTGCCGCAGCTGGGCATCACCGTCAATCTCAAGCCCAACGGTGTGACCGCGGTCGATCTGCCGGCGACGAAGGCCGGGCAGTACACGCTCACGTGTGGCATGGGCATGATGTCGGGCCGGCTCGCGGTCGGCGGCGGCGCACCTGCTTCCGCTTCAGCTCCTTCGCCACTGCCGTGGCTGCTGCTCACGTTCGCGGCGACCGCAGGCGCACTCTACGTGGCCCGCGGCATCAAGCCGGCTCCCCAGGCGGTCCCGGTTCTCGCGTCGGCATCGCACACGTCCGCGCCGAGGTCCGCGCGCGGTTCGAGCACGCCGAAGCGCTCGGGCGCCTCGAGCCACTCGCAGTCGAAAGCCTCTGCCCCCGCACGAACGCTCATCGCGGGGTTCTCTCCCCAGCAGGCGATAGTCATCGCCAGCCTTATCGGCTTCGCAATGATCATCGGGTTTGCCACGGGCGGTGGCCTCCTCGGCTGACCGAATCCATGAACTCACACGAGAACCGTCCCACTCGAAAGGAACCACCGACATGAACACCATCAAGCTCAAGACCAGCGGAATGCACTGCCCGTCGTGCTCGATGCTCATCGAGATGAACGTCTCGGACCTGCCTGGCGTCGACTCGGTCCGCGCCTCGCACGCCGACGGCCTGACCACCGTGACCTTCGACTCGAGCGCAGTAAGCGCCGAGAAGATCGCCGACGAGATCCGTGCCGCCGGCTACGAAGCCGAAATCCTGGCGTAGACCGCCACCCAAGACGAGAGGTCAAAGAGATGACAACGCACACCAACAACCGCAAGAAGACTCCTCCGCCCCCCGCACCTGCTCCTGAGGTCACCTCGAACTCGACGCGCTACATCCTCGTGGCGGTGCTCGTGATGGCGTCCTTCTTCGGCGCCTTCAAGTTCGCCGAGGCAAGCAGGCCTGCCTCTGGCGCGGGCGCATCGGCAGGATCCGGACTTGCGCAGACGTACGGCGGCACGGGCGGCAGCACCGGCGGCGCCACGAGTGGCAGCGCCAGCGCCGGCGGTGGCGGCGGTGGCTGCTGCGGCGGCGGTGGAGCTGCCACGACAGGTGCCGCGAAGATCGTCGGCGGTGTCCAGAAGATCAAGGTCGACGCGTCTCAGGGCTACAACCCGAACACGATCCAGCTCAAGGCCGGCGTCCCCGCCGAGATCACGTTCAGCCAGTCCGCGGGCTGCACGGCGATCGTCCAGTCCGCCGACCTCGGCTTCCAGGAGGACCTCTCCGGCGGCCCCAAGACCGTGAAGCTCAAGGGTCTTCCCGCAGGCACGTACAACTTCGCCTGCGGCATGAACATGGTCCGCGGCACGATCGTCGTCCAGTAGAGATGGAGGAGGCTGAAATGAGCCACAACACACTCAGGGAGGTCTACCGCATCGACGTGGGCGGGTACGCGTGCCGTTCGGTCGAGGCGCTTACGACCTTGAACCTGCTCGATGTCGACGGAGTCGAGGTCGTGACTTTCGGCCAGGACGACACCTTGCTCGCGGTCACCTCGGCCGAGGGCGACATCTACGACGACGTCGTTCGCGCCGTGGTCACGTCGGGGCTCGATCCCCGTCGCGTCACCGTCGCCGATCTCGAACGCGCCTTGGCCCCCTCGCCGCTCTCCATCGAGGAGGCGGAACGGCTCGGCCTCATCGAGCCGCCGAAGGAGCCTGTTCGCGCGACGGTCGAGACGATCCAACGGGTGCGCGTCACTGTGACCGACGGCTACGACCCCGAAACGATCATCGTCGAAGCGGGCGTGCCCGCGGAGATCGACTTCTCGGAAGGGCACGGTTGCCTCGGACGCGTCGTGTTCGATGGCCTTGGAATAGAAGCCGACCTCGAGCAGGGCGGCGCGATCGTCAAGCTGCCGGCGCTCGAGCCGGGTACCTACGGATTCCGATGCGGCATGGACATGGTCCACGGCACGCTCATCGCGGAATAGGGAGACGACAGTGAATCTGACAACCACACGACAGGTGTATCGCATCGGCGTCGGCGGCATGGACTGCAGCGCCTGCGAGAAGCTCCTGATCAAGCACGTCGAGCGGGTCCAGGGAGTCCTGACCGGCTTCGCCGATTCGGACTCTGGAACGCTCACCATCTTTGCCGACCCCGACACCTCCGCCGAGGAAATCGCTCGCGCGATCGTCACCGCGGGGTTCACGCCGGTCGGGCTGGGAGCGGACATGGCGCTCGTGCCCGTCGTCGACCTCACACTCACCGAGGCCGTGCTCGGCATCCAGGCCGAACCGGCCGAGATGGTCGCGCCGGTCACTGGGTGCCCGGTGCCGCTCGAGGTGCCCGCGGCCGAGTCGACCGCACCTGCGGCCCCGGCCGAGCCCTCCGCTAGCGCTGCCCCGGCCGCGCCGATCACTCGTGACGCGACGTTCGCGGTCGGCGGCATGACGTGCGCGTCGTGCTCGGCGGTCATCGAGAAGGTGCTCGCCAAGAAGGCCGGCGTCTCCTCGGCGGTTGTGAACCTGGCCACCGAGAAGCTCTCGGTCACCTACGACCCGGATGTCATCGACGCCGACGGCATCGCCGCTGCGGTGAAGGCGGCCGGCTACACGGCGACCGAGCTCGGGGCGCCTGCAGTCGCCGCCGCGGCGCCGGGGCGCGTCACGCTCGGGCTCATCGGCATGACGTGCTCGTCGTGCGCGGGCGTGATCGAGAAGACGCTCGGCAAGCTCGACGGCGTCACGACAGCGACGGTCAACCTCGCCGCCAACACCGGCACGATCGACTTCGACCCGAGCGTCGTCGGCATCGACGACCTCATCAAAGCCGTCAAGGGTGCTGGCTACGACGCCGTCGTGAAGGTCGAGAAGATCCCGGGCGCCGAGAACAAGGTCGACGTCCAGGCTGAAGCGCAGGCCAAGGCGGCCAAGCACGAGCGCAACCTGTTCATCTTCGCTCTCGTCTTCTCGCTCCCCGCGTTCCTCGTCTCGATGGTGCCACCGTTCATGACGGTCATTCCGGCGGCCGTCGCCAAGCTCTTCGGCGGCATGATGGAGCCGATGATGGTCCAGAAGTACCTCGCGTTCTTGCTCATCACGCCGGTCCAGTTCTACGCCGGTGCTCAGTTCTACCGCGGCTTCTGGCATGCACTGAAGCGCCGCAGCGGCAACATGGACACGCTTATCGCCATCGGTACGTCGGCGGCGTACTTCTACAGCGTCGCGGCGACGTTCGTGCCCGCGCTCGAGGGCCAGCCGGTCTTCTACGAGACCGCCGGCCTGCTGATCACGTTCGTCATTCTCGGCAAGTTGCTCGAGGCTCGCGCCAAGGGCAAGACAAGCGACGCCATCAAGAAGCTCATGGGTCTGGCCGCCAAGACCGCCCGCGTCGTGCGCGGCGGCGACGAGATCGACATCCCGGTCGAGCAGGTCGTCGTGGGCGACGTCATCGTTGTCCGTCCCGGCGAGAAGGTCCCGGTCGACGGCGTGCTCGTCGAGGGTTCCTCGGCGGTTGACGAGTCGATGCTCACCGGCGAGTCGATTCCGGTCGAGAAGCACGTTGGCGACTCCGTCATCGGCGCGACCATGAACAAGCTCGGCAGCTTCAAGTTCCGTGCGACGAAGGTTGGCGCCGATACGGCGCTGGCGCAGATCGTGCGCCTCGTCGAGGACGCACAAGGCTCCAAGGCTCCGGTCCAGCGGTTCGCCGATTCCATCAGCGCGATCTTCGTACCGGCCGTCGTCGCAATCGCCGTCACGACGTTCCTCGTGTGGATGTTCGTCGTGCCGGGCTTCATGCCGGCCGCGTTCTACGCGACCACGGCTCCGTTCGTCATGGCCTTGCTCGCAGGCACCGCGGTCATCGTCATCGCGTGCCCCTGCGCACTGGGTCTGGCTACGCCGACCGCAATCATGGTCGGCACCGGCAAGGGCGCCGAGAACGGCATCCTCATCAAGTCCGGCGACGCGCTTGAGACCGCGTACAAGATCAAGGCGATCGTGTTCGACAAGACCGGCACGCTCACGCACGGCAAGCCCGTCGTGACCGAGGCCGAGCCGTTCACCGGCTTCGACCGCGCCGAGTTCTACCGCTTGGCCGCCGCGCTCGAGAAGTCATCCGAGCACCCGCTCGCCGAGGCGATCGTGAACCACGCCAAGGAGACAGGCGTCGTGCTCTCAGACGTCGCTGGCTTCGAGGCTATCCCCGGTCACGGCGTCGAAGGTGTTGTCGAAGGCAGGCGCGTGGCGCTCGGCAACCGCCGCCTGATGGTGCGCGAGGGCGTCGACGTCTCGGCGTACTCGGCGCGTATCGAGCAGCTCGAGGGCGAAGGCAAGACCGTCATGCTCACCGCCATCGATGGTGCGGCCGCCGGCCTCATCGCCGTCGCCGACACGCTCAAGGACAACAGCAAGGAAGCCGTGGCGCGCCTCACTAAGATGGGCGTCGAGGTATTCATGATCACCGGCGACAACCGCCGCACGGCCGAGGCGATTGCCTCGCAGGCCGGCATCAAGCCCGATCACGTGCTCGCCGAGGTTCTCCCTGAGAACAAGGCCGAGGAAGTCGGCAAGCTGCAGGCCAAGGGTCTTGTCACCGCCATGGTCGGAGACGGCATCAACGACACCCCGGCGCTCGCCAAGGCCGACGTCGGCATCGCGATGGGCGCGGGTACCGACGTGGCCATGGAAACCGGCGGCATCGTGCTCATCAAGAACGACCTGCGTGACGTGGTCACTGCAATCGAACTGTCCCGCGCGACGATGCGCAAGATCCACCAGAACTTCTTCTGGGCGCTGGGCTACAACACGCTCGGCATCCCGATTGCTGCTCTGGGGTTGCTCCGCCCCGAGCTCGCCGGTGCAGCGATGGCGCTCTCGAGCGTCAGCGTCGTGACGAGCTCACTCATGCTCAAGAAGTTCAAGCCGAGCCTGTCCAAGGCAGCCGCGAAGGCGGCCTAGCTTGAATCACAAAGAGGCGATATGACGACCGATCGCGAACAGCGAGTGGAGAGCCGCATGCATGAGGCCGAGGCAGGCCTCATGCAGCGGCGCATCCAGCGTGAGGAACGGCGCCGGCAGCAGAAGCGTCAGGGGGCGATGATCGCGGCGATGGTGCTCGGTGCGGCCGTGCTGCTTGCGGGCGGGGTGGCGGCTCTCGGGCACTCGGCGAAGCCGGCTGTGCGTAGCGCGCAGGCAGCTGCGTCGCGAAATGCTGTCGCCGCCGCCGCACCGCTGCCAGCGGTCGCGGCCACTCTCCCGGTCGTCTCGGCAGCGCCGGTCGCCGCCCCGGTCGCAGGTCCCGCAGCCGCGGTCGCCAAGGAACCGAAAGTCGCGACCGCGACCAAGACGCCGCGAGCGACGCCGTCCCAGCAACCGCGCCGCAGAGTCGTCCGCCCCATCGCCGCAGCGCCGCAGCGTTTCTCCATCAGGATCGGCCGCACCGGGTACGAGCCCTCTGTCGTCTCGGCGTCGTCGAAATCGCCGATCACGCTGTCGGTAGGGAAGGGCCAGGGCTGCGCTGCAGGTTTCGTGATGCCTTCCCTCGGAATCCAGAAGGACAACTCGCAGGGGACGGTGACCTTCTCGCTGGGCAAGCTCAAGCCCGGCACCTACCGCTTCAACTGCGCGATGGGTATGGTCTCGGGGCGGCTGGTTGTCCGATGATCGGCTGTCAGCTCTGACGCGTGGTCCAACTTGGATGGAACCCCTTCAGCGCCGATACTGTGGGTAGCCGAATTCGCGCAGTTGGGAGCCTGAGTGGCCCTTGAGTCCGACTTCCCAACGGTGCTTGCCGCAGCTCGTGGCGGCGCCGACTGGGCATGGACGCTCATCTACCGGGAGTACTCGTCGGCGGTTTTGCGCTATTTCCGCGGGCAGGGGGCGCACGAGCCCGAGGACCTGCTGGGCGAAGTGTTCGTGCAGGTCGTCCGCAATCTGGGCGGCTTCGACGGTACCGAGCGCGAGTTCAGGTCGTGGGTCTTCATGATCGCGCGCAATCGCCTCGTCGATCATTGGCGCCACGTCGGCCGCAGCAAAGTCGATGTCGTTGCGCACGAAGTGCTCGCCGAGGAGGCTGGCAGCGGCAACTCGGAACACGAAGCCATGCGCCGCATCGCGCACGGCTCGGTCATCGAGACGCTGCAGCGTCTCACTGATGACCAGCGCGACGTTCTCTTCCTGCGCTACTTCGCCCAGCTGACCGTCGATGAGGTGGCGGCCGTGATGGGGAAGCGGCCGGGGGCGGTCAAAGCGCTGCAAGCCCGAGGCCTCGCAGCGATCCGCCGAGAAATGTCGCCGTAGCGAAGAGCAGGCCAGCAGCGGTTTCGCACCACTGCCGGCCTGCCGTGTTCGTACGGTATCGCTCGAGCTCAATGCTCGATTGCGAGTTAGTTGCGCGAGCCCATCATGCCGGACTGACTGCCCATGCCCGATCCGTGGCTACCGCTGTTCGAGGCGTGGCCAGAGTTGCCCGAGTTGCTCTGCGCACCGGCCGAAGCGTTCCTCCGGTGCATCGACGATGCGCCGCGGTGATGGCCGTTGACGGTCGTGGAGTGGAAGTTTCGGTGGGCGGCGCTCTGCGTCTTGCCCATCATTGACGCGTGCTGCGCACTGGGAGTCCCGGTCGCGTCGAGATTCGCACGCGGGTTGGCGTGCAGCCAGCCCATTCCGGGTCCGCCGGTCGTCGGGATCGACGGCGTTGCGGTCGGCTCGCCAGACGGCGAGTTGCCGAAGGTGGGAACCGCATTCATCGCGGCTTCAACGCGCGCCCTCATCTTGGCGAGCGACGCGGCTTCTTGCACTGGAGTGATCGTGCCCGACGCGAGAAGAGCGTCAAGCTTGGCCTGACGTGCGGCCACGGTCTTGTCGACCACAGCGGCCGGATCCACGCCATTGTCGGTGGCGATGGTGGCAAACGACTTGCCCTGAGCGCGAAGCGCCATGATCTGCTGTACGGACAGGCCGGTCAGGCTGGACAGCGCCTGGATGAGGCTCGCCCCGCGCATCTGGCTTGCCGAGCTGGTTGCGGTCGACAGGGACGCTGCCGAGCCATTCCGCGCGGTGGCGATGCCAAGACCGCCGAGAGCCAGTCCGAGGACCAGCGCTCCCGCGATCAATGTTGCTGCTCTGCTCTTCTTCACTAGGTGAACCTCTTTCGTCTCGCCCGGACACGTTGAGTCCGGCGCTGGGATGAAAAGAGTCGACAATCGACTCGAGAGGTTAAGACGTGCGGATGCGGCGAACCTTACACTTCACGTCGCGCCGGTGGGGCTCACGGCCGATCAGCGACCCGAGCCGCCGCTCATGGAAGAGCCGCCGTCGCCGCCGTGCATCGTGCTGCTCGAACCCGATCCGGAGGCGCCGCCGCTCGAATGCTGTGCAGATGTGCTGGCGTGCGTGCCGGCCGCGTTGTGGCCGCTAGACATCGTAGGCTGAGCCGAGGCGGTCTTGCTGCTCGGCGAAGCGTGGCTGGCCGCGTGACCAGCGGTCCCAGCCCTCGACCCACCGCGCATCAAGCTGCCCGAGACCGTCGCGTTCCACGCGTGCGAGCGTGCCGCCGAGGCGCCCATCGCCGCGCGCTGCGGATCCGACTTCGCAGACGCCGCCGCCCCGCCAGCGCTCCCGTGACCGAGCGCCGACGTAACCGGCTGGCGTGCGGCCGAGACCGGCGTGCTTCTCGGCGAATGCGAGCTCTTCATCGTCGTCACCGCAATAGGTGCCGAGATGATCGCGGCGGCGGCGATGCCCACCGCGATCTTCTGGCCGAGCGCCCACGTGTGGGGCTGGGAGAGCAACGTCGGGGCCTGCAGCATCGCCGCGTCCGGCACGGCGCGCAGAGTCATCGCGGCGCGCTCGATGAGCCCGTGGCCGAGGCGGTTCGCCGGGATGAGGAACGGCAGCAGCGCGCCGAGGTGCCGAGGATCTTCAGCCTTCTTCGCTTCTGCCGCACAACGCTCGCACGAGGCCACATGGACCTGCAGCGCCGACTGCTCCTCGGCGGTGATGCCGGTGCCCTGGTTTCGGTAGACGAGTTCGATGCTCGCGCGGCACGCCGAGGGCAGATCGCCAACGGAGGAGTACGCTGCGCCAAACGCGTCGCGCGCCCTGCTCACGAGCGTGTCGATCGCCCCGGGGGTCGTCTCCAGGGAGTCAGCCATGTCCTTGGCCGACTCGCCGTGGATCTCTCGCATGATGAGCGCGATGCGGTACCTCGGACGCAGGCTCCTGAGCGCCAGGAACACGTTGCGCGCATCGGAGCGGGCGAGGACCTCATCGGCGGTGTCGGCTGCTTTGAGCCGGTCCCACGCGAGCGAGCCCTCGTCGACGCCCACGTCTTCGGGAGTGCGGCTTCGCTTGCGCACGACGTCGATGACCACGTTGCGCGCGACGGCGAAGAGCCACGCCCGCGGCGTGTCGATGCTACCGGGCTCGGCTCGGAGGAGCCGCATGAAGACTTCCTGTGTGGCGTCGGCGGCCGCGCCGGGGTCGAGCGAGCGCGCGAGGCAGAAGCCGTAGACCCGCTTCTGGTAGCGGCGGTAGACCTCGGAGAACGCCACCGGGTCGCCACGAAGCGTCCGAGCGAAGATGTCTTCGTCCGGGCGCCTGCGAGCGGCCCACGCGCTGAGTGTGAGAGATCTGGATGCCATGTCAGCTAGTAGGACGCGACTTTCGGGCCAACCTTACAGAAGTGACGCTGCGAGGAGCCGCGGTTCGGCGGCCGCAGCGCGCCCAAAGGGAACGAACCAACCGAGTCACGCAATCGATGGGAGCCCGTGGTGCCCGATCACCTCACACTGAAGGAGGCGCGGCGGCAGTTCGGCATCCCCGTTCGCAAGCTGGCGTTCCTCATTCGGACGGGAGTGCTCGAGGCGGTTCTCGAGGGTGAGAGGCTGGTCGTAGAGGGGGAGAACCTCGCGGCGTACCTCAGCCAACCGCGCGACGTCATCCGAGCGCACCACGTCTCCTACCTCAAGACGCTCGGTCCCGGCTTGATCACCGGAGCTTCCGACGACGATCCGTCCGGTATCGGCACGTACTCCTCTGTCGGATCGACCTACGGCCTGTCGCTGTCGTGGCTCGCGGTCTACCTGCTGCCCATGATGATCGCCGTGCAGGAGACGGTCGCGCGCATCGGGATCGTCACTCAGCACGGCCTTGCGCGCGTGATCGGGCGCACGTACGGGAAGCGCGTCCTCTACCCGATCGTGGCGCTGCTGCTCATCGCCAACACGGTCAACATCGGAGCCGACATCGGCGCGATGGCCGCGTCGCTGCAGCTGCTGGTGCCCGTGAGCTTCCTCGTCATCGTGGTGGTCCTCACGCTGTCCATGTCCGCGCTCGAGATCCTTTTGCCGTACCACCGCTACGCGCCGATCCTCAAGTGGCTGACCGTGTCGCTTGCCGCCTACATCATCACCGGCTTCATCATCAGGCCCGACTGGTTCGCCGTGCTCCGCAGCCTGGCGGTCCCCCGAATCCAGCTCAACGCCGCGTTCCTCGCCGCGATGGTCGCGGTCATGGGCACCACGATAACGCCGTACCTCTTCTTCTGGCAGGCCTCCGAGGAGGTCGAGGAAGAGCAGGACAAGGGCGAGATCGGTGACTTCCGAGTGGCGGCCGTCAAACACGAACTTGCCGAGATGCGCAAAGACACCTACACGGGCATGGCGCTCGCCAACGTCGTGTTCCTGTTCATCATCGTGACCACCGCGTTCGTCCTCCACGATCACGGAATCACCAACGTGGACTCTGCGCAGAAGGCGGCACTGGCGCTCAAGCCGCTCGCTGGCAACCTGGCCTCGCTGCTCTTCACCGCCGGCATCTTCGGCGTGGGCTTGCTGGCCGTGCCGGTACTGGCCGGTTCGTCCGCCTACGCAGTCGCCGAGCTGTTCAGCTGGCACGAGGGCCTCAGCAAGCGCTTCGATGCCGCCCAAGGCTTCTACTGGGTGATCATCGCCTCCATGGTGCTGGGCATGGCGCTGAACTTCATCGGCATCAACCCCATCAAGGCGCTGTACTACGCAGCGATCGTCAATGGCACCATCGCCCCGATCCTGATGTTCTTCATCTTCCGGATCGGCCGAGACGAGAAGGTGATGGGCCGCTTCACGAGCTCACGGTGGGTGAACATCTGGGGCTGGGTCGTGACCCTGCTCATGGGCGGCAGCGCGATCGCGCTCGTCGTGTTCGCGCTGCTGGGGCGCTGAGCGAACGCGGCCACCCGGGGGGTCTCGGCGACGGAACCTCCGCGCGCAACTTTCCTCGTGTTGTCACATCCCGGCCCTGCGGCGGTGTCTAGTGTGTGAGGGACGATGGAACGACCCGTCCACGGTTGTGGCGCGCATGCATGCATCGAGGGAAGATTGGCTGGTGTTGGAGTGCATCGGAGGGCTGAGAGTTTGAGGGACGACGCGTCGTCTGAAACCAAGGCCGAGTTCGTCCGTCTCTATCGGGCGCACGGTCCCGCTGTGCGCCGCCATCTCGCCTTCCTCACCGGCGACGCGACACTTGCCGAGGATCTTACGCAGGAAACGTTCGGCAAGCTCTACGAGCACGAACTCGAAGCCAGCGGCACCGAGTTACGCAACCCGCAGGCGTGGCTGTTCACTGTGGCGTCGAACCTCGCGTACAACCACTTCCGGAGCGAGTCGCGCCGTATCGCACGGGAGACGCTGCCGGGAGTGGCACCCGCGACTGGCGCTGGACCTCAAGCCGATCTCGATGACGTCCTCGATGTCCGCCGAGCGCTCGGCGAACTCGACAGCCGCGACCGCATCGTCCTGATGCTGCGCCACTCGGGCTTCAGCTATGCCGAAGTCGCCGAGGCGGTCGACATCGCCCCGAGTTCGGTTGGGACGATCCTTGCCCGCGCGCAGCGCCGTTTCCGCACGATCTACGAAGGCGCCCGTCGCGGCGTCGCCGAGAAGGAGTGATCGCAATGTGCTACGACGAAGGGCGTCTGATGGCGTACCTCGACCACGAAGTGACCGCCGAGGAGCGCGCGAAGATCGCGTCTCACGTCGCCGAGTGCGGCGAGTGCGCGGTCGTGCTCGAGCGGCTCGCGACAGACAGCGCTCTCGCGGCTGCCGCGCTCGGCACGCTGCAGCCGACGGCGGAGGTGGTCCCGCTGCCGACGCCGCTCGAAGGCAGGCGGGTCTCGGCGAGGGCGAGCGCGGGCGGCATCCGCTGGACGCAGGTCGCGGCAGTCGCCGCGGTCGCGCTCGTGCTGAGCTCGTTCGGCCTGCGCCCGGTGCGAACCGCGGCGGCCAACCTGCTGCAGGTGTTCCGCATGCAGAAGGTGCAGACGGTCACGCTCTCGGAGGCGGACCTGCAAAGCATCGGCACGGCGCTGAAGGCGGGCGGGCATGTCGACCTCAAGTCGTTCGGCGAGGCGTGGATCGTCGGCGGGTCGTCAGCCGCGACGACGGTCACGCTATCGCAGGCGCAAGCCACCGTCGGCTTCCCGGTGAAACTGCCGAGCAACGCTCCCGCGGAGCCGGTGATCATGCTTCAGCAGGGTCGGACGTACAAGTTCAAGCTGCACGTGGCCGCGATCAACGAGGCGCTCACGTCCTACGGAAGCGAGCGCACGCTACCCTCCGCGCTCGACAACAAGGAGTTCTCGATCAACGTGCCGCCGATCGTGATCGCACGCTATCCGGTCCCGGCAGGCACGAACACAGCCGGATGGCCGAGCAAGTCGCGCGGCCTGTACGTCGGTCAGGCCCGCAGCCCCGAGATCGTGGTGCCCGACGGTGTAGACGCGGCACAGCTGCGCGATGTGCTGCTGAACCTGCCGTTCATCCCGGCAAGCGTCCGCAACCAGATCGCGGCGGTCCAGAACTGGCAGTCGACGCTCATCATCCCGAACGTGGACGGGACCGCGCACGACGTGACGATCGACGGAGTGCCGGCGGTTGTGATCACTCCGAAGAGTGCCGCACGAGACACTCGGGCCAAATTCGGTCCGCTTCCCGACAGCACAAGCGTAATCTGGAACGACAACGGTGTGATTCGCGCCATCGGCGGACCGATCAACGAGGAAGCGGCCATCAGTCTGGCGAAGACCATGGTGAAATGACACAGACGAGCGACCTGGTCATCCGAACGGAAGACCTCACCAAGTACTACGGACGCAGCGTTGGCTGCGAGAAGATATGCCTTCGGGTTCGCCGGGGGCATATCTTCGGCTTCCTCGGGCCCAACGGCGCTGGGAAGTCGACGTTCATCAAGATGATGGTCGGGCTGCACCAGCCCACGTCGGGGACGGGCGAGCTGCTTGGGAGGCGGCTTGGCGACTTTCGGTCGCGGCGTCGTGTGGGATTCCTGCCCGAGAACTTCCGCTACCAGGAGTGGCTCACGCCGCGAGAGCTGCTGCGATTCCACGGCGGCGTGCTCGCGATGGAGGCGCCTGCGATCGCGGCCGCGACCACCCGCGCGCTGGCGGGCGTGGGGCTCGCCGACCACGCGGACGTGAAGCTGCGCGACTTCAGCAAGGGGATGCAGCAGCGTTTCGGGCTGGCGTGCGCGCTACTGGGCGAGCCGGAACTGCTCTTTCTCGACGAGCCGACGTCTGCGCTCGACCCCCTCGGACGCGCCGAGGTCCGGCGGCTGCTTCTTGACGTGCGCGAGCGCGGGACCACGGTGTTCCTCAACAGCCACCTTCTCGGTGAGGTGGAGCAGGTCTGCGACGAGGTCGCCGTCATCGACCACGGGCAGCTCGTCGCGAGCGGCACGCTCTCGGAGCTGCTCGCCGGGCCGTGCGAAGTCGCGATCTCGTTCGCCGAGCCGGTCGACCCGGCGCTCGCCGAGCGCATCGTCGCAGGCGTCGGGGCGCGGGTGCTCGAGAGTCGGCCGACGATGGTGGCCGCGGGCCTGCCCGCCGAGGACGCGATCCCGGAGCTCGTCGCCCAGCTCGTCGCGGCGGGCGCGCGGGTCTGCAGCGTCGAGCGTCGCCACCGAACGCTTGAGAGCCTCTTCCTCGAGGTCACCGCCGAGGACGCGAAGCCGGAGGCCCGACGTGGGTAGCGGCGGCGCGACACGGCGCGTGCTGCTCGTCGCAGGACTCACACTGCGCGAGGCGATGCGGCGCAAGGTGGTTCTCGCCGCGCTGCTCATGTCCGCCGGTTTCCTCGGGATCTACGGCTTCGCGATCCATGTGGGCGCTTCGGCGATCTGGAGCGCAGCTCCGGGCGGACTCGCCGAGATGACCGGTCGCCTCGTTGCCGCGCAGCTCGTCTACATCGGACTCTTCCCCGCGAGCTTCCTCGTCGCGCTGACCGCGGTGTTCGCCTCGGCAGGTACCGTGTCGAGCGAACTCGACAGCGGCGTCATCTACGCCGTTCTCGCCCGGCCGATCCGCCGAGGCGAGCTCGTGCTCGGCAAGTTCCTGGGGCTCGCGACGATGCTTGCGGCGTATGCGGCGGCGTTCGACGGCGGCGTTATCGCGCTCGCCCGCTGGCAGGTGCGCGCGCCGATCCTCAGTTCGTGGGCGGCGGGGCTTGCACTGCTGGTCCTCGAGTCGGTGCCACTGCTCGCGCTCTCGGTGCTGGGCAGCACGCGCCTGCCCACGCTCGCGAACGGCGTGATGTGCACGGCGGCGTACGGGATCGCGTTCATCGGCGGGTTGATCGAGGCGGTCGGGGCGGTTCTGGGCAACGCGACTATGGGCAACATCGGCATCGTCGCGAGCCTGCTCATGCCGCTCGACGCGCTGCACCGCAAGGCGCTGTCGCTGCTGCTTCCGCAAGGGCTGCTCTTCCAAAACGGCGGACCGCCGGGAATGGGAGGCAGCAGCGTCCCGAGCGTTTGGATGGTGGTGTACGCGGCGCTCTACATCGTGGCGCTCGTCGCGCTTGCCGCGCGAACCTTCGCCCGAAGAGACCTGTAGCGAAGGGCTGAACCGGGCCAGCTTGCGGCCCCAAGAAACAAGAAGAGGGCGGATCGCTCCGCCCTCCCATTCTTCGTGTGGTGCCCCCGGCAAGATTCGAACTTGCGACACCAGGTTTAGGAAACCTGTGCTCTATCCCCTGAGCTACGGAGGCGTTTGTAGCGTGCGCCATTCTAGCGCAGACGGGGCTCAGACCCCCAACATCCAGGCCCACGCGGGCACGACATGGATGACCGCCCCGTCCACTGTGATCTCCTCGGAATCATGCATTGTCACGATGGTCGACTCGCGAAGCCCCGTTTCTCCCATTGCGTCTGCTAGTGCGCGGACCTCGCGCTCACGTGTGCTCGCCTTCGACATGTCCGCGCAGACTTGCAGAAGTTGAGTCGCGTGACCGGTCTCAGGGTCACCAACGATGAAGTCGACTTCGGTGCCTGCCGCCTTGGAGTAGTAGGAGATGGCGCCGTCTCGAGTTCCCCGCTGGCGTCGACGCAGCTCAAGGTAGATAGAGTTCTCCAAGCGCGCCCCCAGATTCGAGACACCCGCGGGCGAGACGGCGAATGCCAGCCCCGGGTCGATTGCGTACACCTTCTTTGGATTCGCCTCTCGGACACGCAATGAACGGTCAAAGACAGGGATGGTGAACAGCAGGAACGCGTCGATGAAGTGGCCGAGGAGTTCGTAGAGGGTGTCCTTTCCCACCGCGATGCCCCGGGACTTCAGATCGTTTGCGATCTTGTTCACCGAGGTGAGCGAGCCGGATGATTGCAGGAGCGCGAGCGCGAAGTACCGCACCGCATGGACGTTCTTGATCTGGTGCCGGTCGATGATATCGCGCAGCAGCACAAGCTGAACGTAGTCCTGCAGCGTCTGGATGCGCTCGGCCTCACCCAGCTTCTGCGCATCGGGAAACCCGCCGACTCGAAGATACTCCCCGAATGCCGCCTCCAGCTGCGATCGCATTCGGGATCCAGGTGTCCCTGTTGGCAGCCCGATATCGGAGTACAGCAGTGTCTCTGCAAAGCTCATCGGGAGCAGCTCGACGGTGTAGCCACGTCCTCGGAACTCGATGGCGACTTCAGTTGAGAGCATCTTGGCCGACGATCCTGACACGTAGAGCCGTGCCGATTCGGTGTCGAGGACACAGCGCGCGAATCGCGACCAGCCGTCGACCACTTGGATCTCATCGAGGAAGAGGTATGCATCCTCGGAGCGAGCAGCGGGATTCAATCGGTAGAAGGTCTCGAGCGTTCGATCGAGTACATCGGGCCCGAGCGGCTGCAAACGATCGTCTTCGAAGTTGACGTACAGGAGCCGGTTCTTCTCGATGCCTGCATCGATGAGCCGTTGCATTTCTTGAAAGAGCAGGTAGGTCTTGCCCGACCGACGCATCCCCATGATGACCCGAGCCATGTCCGATGCATCCGGGAGAGCCGTCAGCCGTGGGCTGACGATGGGCAGCGGTCGTTCTTGGAAGTCGGCTATCAGTTGCTCGATTGCGTCCATGGGTTTCCTTTCTTCAAGGACACATGATCAGTTATGTGTCCTTCCAACAAGGAAACAAAGACGACTATCTATCATTCGTCGACGGGAACCATCGATGCAACTCGGCGGCAGTCCCGCGTTGTCAGTCCTGCAAGGCATTCTCCTTGCGAACCTTGGCGGCTTTGACCGAAACGAGCCAGGGAGTCTATTCACTGAGTCCCCGATCGGTTACGGCAAGCGGTCAAGAACCGGCGGTGAGTCCAGTATCGGTTAAGCAATCAGTCAAGCGCTGAATAGCCGACCGGGGTTCGCCAGCTCTGCGACGGGTACCGCCTCTACCCGCTCGCCTAGCGAGTATCGCAACTCACCCGGATTCGCTGACGCCGAGCGCTCGCGCCGGATCGGCTGCGCTCCAAGTTTGCCCGTGATAGTGGGCGAGCATTGTCCAGAAACGGCGCAATGCGACTGCTGGAACACGCACGCCCCACTGCGGGAGGTCTCGCTCGAGGAGCGATTGAATGAACTGGTCGCGCCATGCAAGGCTGTCCTCTTCCGCGGCGGCGAGGAATGAGAGCGGGAAACCTCCGCGACGCCACAGGTCCGCCATGGCATCGACACCGACCTCGCCGAGCGAGAACCCGCTGATCGTGATTCGCTCAACGCGTCCGGCCGAGCCCACGGCGCCGTCGTAGACCGTCTCGCCTATGCGGGGGTCGACGACGCCGACGATCGCTCGGATAAGCGGGCGCGGCGTGTTGTACTCGCCGCCGTTTCTGCCGGCGTTGCCCATCCGCCTGATCTTGCTAATCGGGAAGCCCGACTGGCGGCACGCCGCCGCCCGTACTCCGCACTCAGTCCGCGCAGCTGCGCACCTGCTCGACAACGTGATTGTCGCTGAGAATGTCCACGCGCACGCCGTGATCGTAGTTGCAGGCAAACTCGCGGGCCTCTTGCCGAGCCGTCTCGATCGTCGGATACCAGATCAGTGGGCTCTTGGCGAACAGATCCGGGTTCTTCTGACCGGGCAGGTAGACCAGGAGGTGGTATCGCCGGCGTAGCGTCATGTCGACCAGCTCCAATCATCGGCGTCTCGTCATTCGCGGGTCTGAGCCGCGGCCAATGTCGCTCAGGTGGATTCTACCTTGCGCCGACCGCTCGATGCTTTTGAAGTCATGCAGTGCTGCGCTCCGACGCGCTCTCAGAAGTCGAACACCGACCAGCAGATATCGTTCCGCAACCGCTGGTCGTCGAGCACGAGCTCGCGAATCGCCTCCGGGAGCTGGGCGCGCTGCCACCGGCACTCGAGTCGCGCTGCGCTCCCGCCCTCTCCTTCCGGCGCGGCAGCGCGTGCGGCCTTGATCGCATAGGCGGCCGCACCGAGCTCGTGCGCGGCGACGTGTGCGACGTTCGCGGCCTGGCCGGCAGCGTACGCGGCATGCCGTGCCGCCCCGCTCAAGTCCCGTGCCGCTGCGTTCGCTTTGCCAGCGGCGGTGCGCGCTTGCTGCATGATGATCTCACCTCGAACCCAGGCGCGCACCTGCTCGATCGCCTTACGCGGACGCTCGTCCTCGGGCTGCACCTGTTCGAACAGGTGTTGCACGTGCTCCGCGCAGTCGGCCGCCCATTCGGCAAGCAGCCGGTGGTCCGAGTCCTGCAGCGTGCCACCGCGGCGGATGGTGATGAATCTGGAATCGCGGTCTTTGGGGAGGATCACTGTCTTTCCCTTCACTCCATCGGCCCAACTGGTTCTTCTCCGCGCCGCAGCGGGTGGAAACGACTGCGGCAGCCGGGTGCGTCCAAGCATGAACCGGGTACGAGGTACAGGCGGCAGAACGCACGCCGACACAATAGACAACCTCCCGGGGGTGGCCACGTGCAGGTCCTAGTCATCAACTCGGGCTCGAGCTCGGTGAAGTTCGAGCTGTTCGAGATGGAGCCGGAGCGCGCGCTTCTCGAGGGCGAGGTCGAGCGCATCGGCCAGGCTGAGCCGGGCATGTGGGTCGAGGACCTCTCGGCGAGCGCGCCCCATCGCGTGCAACGTCCGGTGCGCGCGGCGGATCACAGAGAGGCGCTGCTCTCGGTGCTGGAAGCGCTCAGGAGCGCTGAGTCACCGGCGGACCTGAGCACGATCGTGGCTGTGGGGCACCGCGTCGTCCACGGCGGCTCCCGTTTCACGGCCCCCACGCGCATAGACGGCGACGTGCTCGACGGCATCCGATCGTTCGAACTCCTCGCGCCGGTGCACGCGAAAGCAAACGTGGCCGGGATCGAGGCAGCGCGTGCGGCCTTCCCGGACGTCTGCCATGTCGCCGTCTTCGACACGTCGTTTCACAGCACGATTCCGGCGGTTGCCTGCGAGTACGCGTTGCCTCGCGCCATGGCGAAGCGCTACGGGATCCGGCGCTACGGCTTCCACGGCATCTCGCACGAGTACGTCGCTCGCCGCGCCGCACTGCTGCTCGGGCGTGACCCTGAGACGCTCGACCTCATCAGCCTGCATCTCGGAAACGGCGCGAGCGTCGCCGCCATCCGCGGGGGCAAGAGCATCGACACGTCCATGGGCATGACGCCGCTTGAGGGCCTCGTCATGGGGACCCGCTGCGGCGACGTCGACCCGGCGGTGCCAGGGCTGATCGGCGAGATCAGCGGGAGATCCCGCGAAGAGGTCAACCGGGTGCTCAACTTCGAGAGCGGCCTCAAGGGCCTGTGCGGGGAGAGCGACATCCGAGAGGTGCACGCGCTTGCGGCCATCGGCGACAAGGATGCTGAACTTGCCGTCGACATGTTCTGCTACCGCGCCAAGAAGTACATCGGGGCGTACTATGCGGCGCTCGGCCGCCTCGACGCGGTCGTCTTCACGGCAGGCATCGGCGAGAACGACGCTCTGGTGCGCGCGCGAATCTGCGACGGCCTTGTGCGTCTCGGCATAGAGGTCGATCCGGCCCGCAACTCCGCGGCAGACGCTGGCGAGCGGGTAATAAGTGCGGACGGGTGCGAGGTTGCTGTCATGGTGATCCCCACCGACGAGGAGTTCGAACTCGCACGCGCGGCAGTCGCGTGCGCGGACCAGTCGACCGACTGAGAGGTGAGCTGCATGGCAACGCGATCGAATCACGGCCCGACCGACCCGCACGCAGGGGGCCAGAAGGCGACCTGGAAGCAAAGCGACAAGCATGCGCTCTCCGCCGAGGAGCTGCGGCTCATCGACGAGTACTGGCGGGCGGCGAACTACCTCTCGGTTGGCCAGATCTACCTGCTCGACAACCCGCTGCTCGAACGCCCGCTCACCGCCGACGACATCAAGCCACGGTTGCTTGGCCACTGGGGGACCACGCCCGGTCTCAACTTCATCTACGCGCACCTCAACCGCGTCATCAAGGCGCGCGATCTCGACATGATCCTTGTGAGCGGCCCCGGCCACGGCGGGCCTGCAATCGTCGCGAACACCTGGCTCGAGGGCTCGTACAGCGAACGCTACGCGGACGTCTCGCAAGACGCCGAGGGCATGGCTCGGCTGTTCAAACAGTTCTCGTTTCCCGGAGGGATCCCAAGCCACGTCGCGCCGCAGGTGCCGGGCTCAATCCACGAGGGCGGCGAGCTGGGCTATTCGCTGTCGCACGCGTTCGGCGCTGCGTTCGACAACCCGGACCTGATCGTCACGTGTGTGGTGGGCGACGGCGAAGCCGAGACCGGCGCGCTTGCCACGTCATGGCACTCGAACAAGTTCCTAAACCCCACCTGCGACGGTGCCGTCCTGCCGATTCTGCATCTCAACGGCTACAAGATCGCCAACCCCGCGCTCCTCGCGCGAATTCCGCAGGAGGACCTCGAGTCGCTGCTGGAAGGGTACGGCTGGCGCCCGTACTTCGTGTGCGGAGACCAGCCCGGCCCGATGCACCAGGCGATGGCGGCCACGCTCGACCACGTGATCGACGAGATCCGCTCGATCCAGGCCGAGTGTCGGTCGACCGGCGCATGCGTCAGCCGACGCTGGCCCATGATCGTGCTGCGGAGCCCCAAGGGATGGACCGGTCCGAAGACCGTCGACGGCCATCAGGTGGAAGGCACGTGGCGCGCTCATCAAGTGCCGATCGACCACGTCCGCGACGACGCCAAGCACATGCGCCAGCTCGAGAAGTGGCTCTGCAGCTACGACCCGAAGGCGCTCTTCGACGAGAGCGGCGCTCCGAAGGCGGAGCTGCGCGCGCTCGCGCCCGAGGGTGCACGCCGCCTCGGCGCCAACCCGCACGCGAACGGCGGCCTGCTGCGCCGCGACCTCAAGATGCCGGACTTCACCGAGTACGCCGTTGCCGTGCCTGAGCCAGGCCGCACCGTAGCCGAGGCGACGCGCGCCCTCGGCGTGTTCCTGCGCGACGTGATGGCCGAGAACATGGACAAGTTCCGCGTCTTCGGCCCCGACGAGACCGCGTCGAACCGCCTCGGCGCCATCTTCGAGGCGAGCAAGAAGACGTGGCTTGCGGAGTACCAGCCCGAAGACGCCGACGGAGGCGAACTCGCCCCGGACGGCCGCGTGATGGAGATGCTCTCCGAGCAGACCTGTCTCGGCTGGCTTGAGGGCTACACCCTCACCGGCCGCCACGGGCTGTTCAACACGTACGAGGCGTTCGTGCACGTGGTCGACTCGATGTTCAACCAACACGCGAAGTGGCTCGACGTCAGCAAGAATCTCGTGCCGTGGCGCATGCCGGTCCCCTCGGCGAACTACCTGCTCTCCTCGCACGTGTGGCGCCAGGACCATAACGGCTTCTCGCACCAGGACCCCGGCTTCATCGATATGGTCGTGAACAAGACCGCCGACGTCATCCGCGTCTACCTTCCGCCCGACGCCAACACCCTGCTCTCGGTCGCCGACCACTGTCTGCGCTCGACGGACTTCATCAACGTGATCGTCGCGGGCAAGCAGCCCGCGCTCCAGTTCCTCGACATGGACGCCGCCGAGAAGCACTGCCAGGCGGGCCTCGGCATCTGGGAGTGGGCGAGCACCGACAAGGGTGGCGAGCCCGACGTGGTCATGGCGTGCGCCGGCGACACGCCCACACTTGAGACGCTCGCCGCCGTCGAACTGCTTCGCCGAGAAGACCCCGAGCTGAAGATCCGTCTCGTCAACGTCGTCGACCTGATGACACTGCAGCCAGTCGAGGAGCATCCGCACGGGCTCACCGACAAGGCGTTCGTCGAGCTGTTCACGGCTGACAAACCGATCATCTTCGCCTACCACGGCTACCCTTGGCTCATCCACAGGCTCACGTATCGGCGGCCCAACCACGCCAACATCCACGTTCGCGGTTACAAGGAAGAAGGCACCACGACCACGCCATTCGACATGGCGGTGCAAAACGATCTCGACCGCTTCCACCTCTTTGCCGACGCGGTGCAGCGAGTCCCGAAGCTCCACAACCGCTCGGCGTACGTGAAGCAGTTCGTGCGCGACAAGCTCGTCGACCACCGGCGCTACATCACGACGCGCGGGGAGGACATGCCGGAGATTCGGAACTGGGAGTGGCCGTTCTAGGGACGCGTCAGTTGCCGGTACTCGGCGCGCCGCCGAAGTCGTTGATGAGCCACGGCTCAGTAACCGACCCCTGCGTGACGACGAAGTCGGTCGAGCCGGCCGCTTTGCCGACTCCGCGCGAGTAGCTCACGTTGAGCACGACGAGCTTGTAGGGCTCGCGCCCGAATCGCCGGGCGTAGAGCTCCGCGAATGTACGCTCATCGGCGATGTAGCGGCCCGGGCGCACGACCGCGCTCACCCGAGCGGCTTTCCACTGGCTCACACTCGCAGCCCATCCGGGCATGCGGGTCTCAGCGCGCCGGTAGCGCGTCATGAGCGCGGCTGCGGCAGTCGCGTCGTGACTGCGTAGCGCGGCGATGTAGGCGAGGACGGCCTTCTGCGCTCTCGCCGCATCGAGGCGGTCGGCCGGCACCATCGCCGAGACGTGCGCCGGCGTCGTGGTCGCAGGCGAGGCGGGTGAGGGTCGCGAGCACCCGGCGGCAGCGAGCGCGACGCAGCAGGTGAGCGCGAGCGTCAGCGCACGCAAAGCCCCGCCACCGGTCACCCCAACCACCTCGCACGGTAATGCGGGACAACGCCCGCGGCTGCTACTCGGGAAGCGCTTCCATCTTGAAGACGACGGGATTGCCGGGGTCGGGGCAGCAGGCGCTGAACTTCGGCTCGCCGCTCCACGGCATGACGCCGCCGTAGCGGATCGAGACCACGTACGGCTGGATGGCGTTCCATGCAGCCGCGCAGATGCCCTCGGGGACGATGCCGTCGGTGATCGTCCAGCAGTCGCCGACCTTGTGACCGACGGGGCACTCCCCGCCGATGAGGATCTCGGTGATCTCGAGGCGAACGGGCAAACCGTTGGAGCCGGCCATGGGGCCTCCTTGGAAGACGGTCGGACGATAGGTTGCATTGTAGGGCAGCGCAGGACCGGGCAGGGCCGCGCAGACAGCGCACGCGCAGTCGCGGCTCGCCGCGAAGTTGCAGCTGGCGACCGACGAGCTTCCCCCGCACCGCGTGCGCTACGGCAGAGTCGGCGGCTTGTCGCCGTCTATCTCGAGCGTGATGGTGGCCCCGGGACTGACCTCGGCGCCAGCGTTGGGAAGCTGGTCGGCGACGAGGTTGGTTCCGGTGACGTTGTTGTAGGTAACGATGACGTTCAACCCGAGCGCGGTCAGATCCGCGCTGGCGACGTCGGACGCCTTGCCCTTCTCATTGGGAACTTTGACGAGCGGCGGGCCGGTCGAGATGGTGATTGTGACCGTTGAACCCTTGGGGTAAGCGGCGCCCGTTGACTTGTCTTGTGAGATGACCTTGCCCGAGGGGGTCGACGAGCTCGCGGCATGCGTGATCTTCACCTTGAAGCCTGCGTCCTTGAGCCGCTTGGTAGCCGTACTTTGGCTCAGACCCGTAACATCTGGCACGGTCGCCTGTTCGAGGCCGAGCGAGATCACGTATGTGACCTCGGATCCTCGCGCAGCCCGCACTTCCTTGGCGGGCGTCTGGCTGATGACGCTGCCAGCAGGAATCTTCGCGTCGTGGGCGGAGGAGACCGCATTTCCGCTCAGCCCCGCACGCTGCAGCGCGGCATCGGCCTCCGCTTGCGTCTTGCCCACGATGTCGGGCACGGTGACCAGGTCGGGGCCCTTGCTGATGACGAGGTCGACTGCAGTGTTCTTCTTGGCAATCGTCCCGGCCGGCGGCGTCTGGCTGATGACCTCGCCCGCGGCGATCTTCGGGTCGAACTGCGAGCCCACGGCGCCCACCACGAAGTTGTCTTGCTCGAGGGCCGTAGTAGCCGCAGCGCGGTCCATGCTGGTGACATCCGGGATCGCCTTGGACTGCGTACCGAGCAGTCCCACCCCCCATGCCATGCCGAGGCCGGCGACGATGAGCAACACCGTCAGCAGGACCCACCGCCACACCGGGCTCTTCTTGGGCGCGGGGCTGGGACGGCGTCCGGGGGTTTGCGTGTAGGCGCTCACCGTGGGCATCACCGAGGTCTCATCGGCGAGGGCGTAGGCACCAGCGGCGGCGGCGCGCGCGTGACCCGCTTCCGCGCTCACTGGCTGGCCCTGGACGACGCGGAGGAGGTCGCGGCGCATCTCATCGGCGGTCGTGTAGCGGTCTTCGACGCGCTTGGCCATCGCGCGAAGGATGATCGCCTCGAGGCCGGGATCGATCTCGGGATTGAGCGCGCTGGGGCGCGGCGCGACCTCGTTGACCTGCTTGAGCGCGACGGCCACAGGGGAGTCGGCGTCGAACGGCACATTGCCGGTCGACGCCTCGTAGAGCACCACGCCGAGCGAGTACAGGTCGCTCGCGTTGGTGAGCGTCTTGCCCTGCGCCTGCTCCGGCGAGACGTAGTGAGCCGTGCCGAGAACCGAGCCAGTCTGCGTCATCGTGGAGTTGCCGGCGCGTGCGATGCCGAAGTCCATGACCTTGACGGTGCCGTCGGGCTGCACCATGACGTTGTGCGGCTTGATGTCGCGGTGAATGATGTCGTATCCGTGGGCAGCGGCAAGCGCCGAGCAGATCTGGATGCCGATCTCGGCGACTTTGCGTGAGGGCAGCGCGCCCTTTTGCTCGATGATCGACTTGAGGTCGGCGCCGCGAACGTACTCCATGACCATGTAGTAGGTGTCGCCGTCCTGGCCCCAGTCGTACATGTTCACGATGTTGGGCGAAACGAGGTTGGCTGCGGCTTGCGCCTCCTGGCGGAAGCGATGCGCGAACGCGGGGTCGGCTGCGTAACGCGGGTGCATCACCTTGACCGCGACGGTTCGGCCCAGCGTCTCGTCGACCGCCTTGTAGACGTCGGCCATCCCGCCGGTACCGATCTTCTCGGTAGCCCTGTATCTGCGTCCGAAAAACAGCTCTTCCACGTCGCGCTCCCGTGCTCACTCACCTGCGGGAATGTTTCCCGCTTCCGACATTCTAGCCCACTTCCTCGAGGTGCCCTCCGAGGAGATACGGGCGTTGACACCGTGTTGCCGCTCGCGCGGCCGTGCTCATTTGCTCTTCTGCGCCGCCAGCGCGGCTTCGAGGACGGGCTTGGCGGCCGGAGCGGCGACCCTTCCGCCCACGCCGCCGCCCTCGATCATGATCGCGATGGCGACCGTGGGTTTCTCGGCGGGGGCGAAGGCGATGAACCATGCGTTCGTGGGCAGTCCTTTGCCCACCTCGGCGGTTCCGGTTTTGCCCGCGACATGCACGCCCGAGATGCGCGCCCGCGTGCCCGAGCCGCCGCTGACGACCTTCTGCATGATGCCGGCGACCGTCGCGGCGGTGCCTGGATCGGTCGCGACGCTGAGCGTGCCGGGAGTCGTAGAAGCGAGTTCGGTGCCCAGGCGGTCTCGGATGGAGCCGACCACGTACGGCCGCATGACCGTGCCGCCGTTCGCGATACCCGCCGAGATGAGCGCCATCTGCATGACCGTTGCCTGCGGACCGGCGGGGCTGGCGTGCTCGCCGACCGGCTGGCCCACGCCCGACCACGCGGTCTCCCACGTCGTCATCTCAGCAGGGTTTGGCATGAGCGACTTCTTCGAGCCGATCTCGTAGCCGTACGTACGGTCGAAGCCGAAGAGGTCGGCTTGCTTGACGAGCGCCGGCGCGCCGAGCTTGACCGCGAGCTGCGCGTACACCGTGTTCACCGAGTACATCGTCGCGTGCGTGAGGTCGATCGTGCCGAACGAACCGCTCTCGAAGTTGGTGACCGGCGCGTTGCCGATCTTTAGCGAGCCCGGACCTGTGAACGTGTCGCTCGGCTTCGCGACGCCGGTGCCGAGCGCGCCGGTGAGCGTGACGACCTTGAAGGTGGAGCCGGGCGGGTAGAGCGCGTTGCGAGCG
>JBBRSD010000007.1:0-167368 GCA_038245725.1 Coriobacteriia bacterium
AGAGCCTTGCCGCGATCGCCCGCAGCGAAAGTCCGTGTTGCCGCAGCAGTGAGATCGCGTATCGTTCCTCGAGGGTGATCTGGGCGCTCATCGGTTCCCTTTTGCTTGGCGGTAGGAGGGAATCGAGAGTGTCCCAGATCGTCCCACCCTCGGGGAGCGGGGGTGTTGCGTTTAGTATCTGAATCCGCCAGGGCATTGACCGCTGATAGCGCCACAAGGGGGAGCCGGTCTGATCAGCGCGGCGCTCCCGCGCGTGAAGACAGCGATTTCGAGCCGGGATCGCAGGTTATGTGGTTAGCTTAGAATCCGGAAAAGAACAATTGGAGGATTGGAGGTTTGACTTCATGAACCCGACCGAGGAGATCGATAGTTTGATAGCGGGTCTCACCGACTGGCGCGGTCCGATGTTGACCAGGCTTCGCCAACTGATCCACGAGGCTGACCCTGAAGTGGTGGAGGAATGGAAGTACATGGGTGCGCCCGTTTGGTCGCATGATGGGTGTATAGCAGTTGGAGGCGCTTTCAAGACTGCCATAAAGCTAGGCTTTCTATACGGCGCGAGTCTGCCGGACCCGGACAAGCTGTTCAACGATGAGCTTTCGGGCAAACAAAGACGAGCCATCAAATTCTACGAAGGCGATAGCATCAATGAGGAGTCGCTCAAGACTCTCATTCGTTCTGCTGTAGCACACAATCAGACCAAGAAAGCCAAGAAGAAGTAGCTCGGCGAAGGGGAGCATTGACGGCACAACACGTGGCCAACGCCGACCTGGTCATCTCCTACCTGCACCTGCGCCGCGCCATCGGCATCATCGGCACGGCACTGCCGTTTACGCTCGTTTTGGGCAAGTGGCTCCTCGATGGCTGGGGAATTCAAGCGTCGATGAGCGCCTACTACTACACGAGCATGCGGGATGTGTTTGTCGGAAGCCTCTGCGCGACAGGCGTGTTCCTGCTCTCGTATCGCGGCTACGAACGAGCTGATCGCGTGGCAGGGAATCTTGCGTGCATCTTCGCTGTGGGAATCGCGCTGTTTCCGACCACGCCACTAACCGGTGCCTCGGCGACCCAGACCCTTGTCGGTCACGTTCACCTGATCTTCGCCTCGGCGTATTTCCTCACACTGGCGTACTTCTCGTTGGCGCTGTTCAGGAAGACGAATCCGGCCAAGGCGATGACTGCGCGCAAGAAGCAGCGCAACATCGTCTACGCGTTGTGCGGCTACACGATCCTCTCGTGCCTCGGGCTCGTGGTCATCGACTTCGTCTTCCTCAAGCACTCCGTACTTCAGGTCGTCGATCCGGTCTTCTGGCTCGAGTCGGTAGCGGTGCTGGCGTTCGGCATATCGTGGCTCACGAAGGGTGAAGCCATTCTCGCGGATGTCGGCACGAAAGGGTGCCCTTAGCGATCGAGCTCTCGCTTGTCGAGCACGGCATCGAGCGTAGGCGCAAGGTGGGGGATCGACTTTGAGTGGCGTTGACCGCGGCGCGTGCCCGAGACGTACGTTGCGCAGAAAGGGAGGTCTCGTGGCGGGACAAGATACTTATGCGGGACGTCGAGATGCGCGCTTCGTGACGGTCCGTCGCGGCGGCACGCTCGACGAAGAGCGGCACCGTCTGCTGGTGTTCTGGGCGGCCGACTGCGCTGAACACGCCCTCGCCTTCTTCACCGTGGAGCGTCCTGAAGACGATCGGGCCCGCCTCGCCATCGAAGGCGCACGCGCCTGGGCTCGAGGCGAGACCACGATGACGAAAGCGCGTGAGCTTGCATATGCCGCCCACGATGCCGCTAAGGCCTCCTCAGGTGCCGCCTGTGAGGCGGCTCGAGCAGCTGGTCACGCTGTAGCGACCGCGCATATGGCGGATCACGAGTTGGCCGCCGCCGCGTACGCCATCCGCGCGGTCCGTGCCGCGTCGTGCGCGAGTGAGCGAGATGCGGCAGGCATCGCTGAATGCTCGTGGCAGCATGACCGCCTTCCGGATGCCGTCCGACACCTCGTAATCTCCGACCAGGTGCAACGGAATGCCAAGTTCTGGACGCTCTTCGACTGTTGACCCGATTCTAGCCAGCCGTCTGGCGTACTGGCAGCCATGGACCTGTCGCCGCGCATATTCAGCAAGTGGCCGGATGGCCCACCGGCGCCAGACGTTGGCGCGTTACGTACGGCGCCCGAGCAGGAGCGCACCAATCGACGCCATCGACTCGGCGACAATACGACCCTGCACCGGATTGGTGTACGGCGTTGCCCATCCGCTGTCCGCGAAGCCGCCGCGAACGTCTTCATGCGGTCGCCCGGAGCCCGCATCGCACCATCGAGCGTCAGGCTCTTGAACACGGTGCGAGGTAGAATCAACCGGGGTGCAGGACTGCTACTCACTGGAGACGTCGGTCGGAACAAAAGGAGGGGGCTCGAGTGAGGAATCGATTGTTTCGATCGCTGTGCGTCCTGGCGACGCTCGTCACGCTCGCCGCGACAGGATGCACTGCGCAGCCCGGCTTAAAGCAGGCAGCCCCTGGAGCACAACCCCCCGAGTCCGGCGCGGCGCACGGCGCGACGGAACCGCTTCCCTCGGTTCCAAGCACGACATCGGTGACGTCGCCCGCCCAATCGGCGAGATCGGGCGTCTCGGCGAAGGCCCGTGCGTACGCACAGAGCGTCGGCGGATGGGACCACAAAGGCGAGACCCTCTATCTCATTGTGGGCGTGAGCGTCGCCACGGAACGCGAGGCGCGGGCGGCGCTCGACAAGGCGCTCCCGGCCTTGCGCGACCTTCAGCCCTTCTTCATAGTCCAGCGGTCGGACAGTTTCAGAGGGCTCACGCCTGGGCCATGGGTGGTCGTCGAAGCCTATCGTGCCAAGCCGTCTCCGAAGAACCTGCAGGATGTACGCCGCGCCTTCCCGGCCGCGCAGGTGCAGCGCGCGGTGGTGATCGTGTCGGCCCCGGTACCCGTGTACGAGGACTTGGTCGGCGGGGACTAACGTGCCTCCCCACGCAGGCATCGGGCCGTCGTCGCAAGCGCCGGACTTTTGTAAGGCGTAGGCTCTTGTTCACGCATGATACGACAGGCCGAACCGGTCTCGGGATTGGGGATCTTTGATGAAATAGGCGCGCGCAACACGGTTAAAGGCGAGGTCAAGTCGGTTCAGAAGGGCGACATCATGTCGCTGGTGAAGCTCGACGTCGCCCCTTGCGAGATGGCGTCTGTGCTCACGACTGAGTCGCTCGAGGAGATGGATCTCCGGGTCGGTGACAAGGTCAGCCTGGTCGTCAAGGCTGTCAACGTCCTTCCCGTCAAAGAGTAGATCCTTCGACGGGCCAGGGCCGTGGCGGTTCACTCGCTCCCAGCGGATTGCGGAAGGTGTTCGATGGCGGACAAGACGGTAGCTCAGAGGGGCCGTGTGAAGCCCGGCGCCAGCATCGCTGTTCTGAACCCGGTTACGAACGTCGTGGAGTCTTTGGGTTTGCCAGTGGACGTCACGTTCGTCGAACCCGAAGACGCTCAGCTCGTGTTCTTGTTCGTGAACACACTCACTGAACTCCAAGCTCAGATGCCGGAAGCGGTTTCGAAGCTCGCTCCCGAGGCTTCGATCTGGGTCTTCTACCGAAAAGGTTCCAAGGCGGTAGGGCTCGATATGAATCGCGACAACATTTGGGCGATCGCCGAGAAGCTGGACCTGCGTCCCTTGGGCCTGGTCGGTGTTGATGAGACGTGGTCGGCATTCCGGCTGAGACCTTCCGGGTAGCACGGGCACCCGCGAGCGGCCCGCTTCAGGCGGGTATGAACGGCTCGTGCTCGACAACAGCGCGGCGGACATTTTGCCAAGGAAGATGCTCTCTGCACTATCGGAGATTGACCTGAGGAGGGTCGGCGTGGACTACGAGGGGAAGCTCGACAGTTCGGGTGCGTACGCCTTCAATCCTCTGCTTGACGAGGAGCACGAAACGCCGCCCGAGGAGTTCTCGAATCCAGCCGGCGTGAGCCGAGGCGACTGCGACGCCGAGGAGGGCGTCAGCCAGGATCCCAGTTGCGACCTCGAGGCCACGGCCCAGATCCAGGATCTCGTCCTCGAGGAGACTAAGCCGGGCTACGGTATTGAAGGCTTCGAGGGCGAAGAAGTCGGCGGCGGTTAGCCTATCGCGTTCTTCGTGCCGCGCTGCAGTCGACCTTGGAGGTCTTAGTTATGACGCGCCATCGCCTCATCCGTGCCGGCCTGATAGGGGCAATCGTTCTTCTTGCCGGGTGCACGCGAGCGCCTGCCGCGAATACATCGGGCCAGAAGATCTTCGCCTTGGGCGTCGGCCACTCTGGATCGATTCCGCGGTCGATGGGCGACGGACCCTATGCGACGGAAGGCCTGTCCTGCGCCGGCTGTCATGGGTCTGAAGGAGCAGGTACCGGCATCGCGCCGGCGGTAACTCGCGCCGTGCTTGGCACCAGCCACACCATCGCCCACAAGCCGGTACTCGGCTCGCCACCGCCACCAGCTGTCGCCGAGGGCCCTTGGACCATGCAGCAAACAATCGAAGCGGTCACGACGGGTGTGACCCCTGAGGGTAATCACTTGGGTGGTCGCATGCCGCGATGGCGACTCGACACGCAGGATGCCGCGGCTCTCGCCCAGTTCCTGGGGAGCTTGTAGTCATTCCACACAGAGCGTTGGAGCGCTGCGCACGCGCAGCACGTCAGGGCTACGAACGGGAGGTGTGTTGGAAACAATAGAGTTTGACGGCTGGCGCGCGGAGGTCGACCCCATCGCAAATCGCGCCGCCTACGCCCAGATTCCGCGAAGTGCGGCTGAGGAGTGCTCGTGCTCCGAGTGTCTGAACTTTGTGAAGGCGAGGGTCGACGGCCTGGTCTACTCGGCCCATACACTCAATATCTTCAAGCGCTTGGGTATCGACGCCGCGCGAGAAAGCGAAGTCTATGCGATGGACGCGGGAGCCAATCGTTCGGGACTATATCTCTACGGCGGATGGTTCAACGTTATCGGTCGGCTCCTGTGCGACGACGCGGCGAGCCCAACCGAGATCACCCGCGAGTTGCAGCTGTTCCCAATGGCAGACGCGGCGCTCCCGGATTCGGCGTTCGGCGACGTCCCCATGTTCCGCATCGAGTTCGTGATCGCGCTGCCCTGGCTTCTCGATGAGCCATACCCAAACGCCCCTCGCGGGCGCAGGTGATGAATCGAGGCGGATCAGTATGGATCTCGACGGGATCAAGGCATCGATTGGTGGAATGAGTGTCCCGCTCTCGGGCAGCGCGAAGCCGCTCGCGATTGCGGTGCCGGTCTTGCCTCGAAAGACGGATGCGCGCAGACGTATGGTCCGCGGGCTGATGTGAGCGAAGCAGTCCGACCTTCGTGACGCGCACCGCCGGCCTGGACCCTCGGTTGAGAAGAAGAACGACGCCGTAGCGTCATCACGCGCCAGCCCGTGCTACCCTTCCCGAACGACCCCTTGGACCGAGATCCGACCGTGCGCGGCGGGTACTCGGGAAGGAGATACGGATGAGACGCACCATGCTGGGTGGCAAGATTCACAGCGCCACTGTCACCGATGCCTGCCTGGACTACGAGGGCAGCGTCACTGTCGATCTCGATCTGCTCGATGCGGCCGGCATCGCCGAGAACGAGGCGGTCGAGATCTGGAACGTCACGAGCGGCGCCCGCCTGACCACCTATGCGCTCGCAGGGCCCCGCGCATCCGGCGTTGTCTGTGTCAACGGTGCGGCAGCCCATCACGCTCGGCGAGACGACCTTGTGATCATCGCGAGCTTCGTTTGCCTCGATGAAGCGGAGGTTCGCACCTGGCGTCCTCGCGTCGTTTTCGTCGATGGATCGAACCGCCTCAGGGAGCAGCGTCCCGAGCGACTCCCGAGCTCACGCGACCATGCTGGCGATCTCGACACCCGCTGATCTTCACGCGCGATCGCGACGTCTTATGGCTTCGCTCCGAACAAATGGTCCAGAAACCTGCCCAACGCGCCGACAATAGGGGTGAGCCGTCACTCGCTCCCCGGGCGACGACCCTGTGGATGTGCGCCGATGGGGGCGCTCGACGGACATGGCGACGAGCATGACCGCATGCGTACTTGCCTCGGAGCAGGTCGCAACAGCGGGGTTCAGCCGACGTGACAAGTGAGGCGACGAGGCACGAAGGGAGTACCGATGGGGGGTCTCACCAGAGCACTCGCGATTCTGTGCCTTCTGGCCGGGATTGCACTCACCTTCGCGCCGGCATTGGACACTACCGGACACTCTGCGAGCGCCTTGCCCGGTGGGATCACGGTGACTGCAACCGTGCGTGCGCTGGCCATACCCCCTCACCCTCCCTTGGCTGGTCTGCAGGCGAGCGCCCAGGGCTACATCATCGCGATCAGTTGGACGAACCCTGCCGCGCCGTACTCAGGCACGCTGATCGAGTGGTACACCGACCACGCTCATCGGGGAACGGGCTTTGATTCCGCCTGGCACGAGTACGAGACCTACTACCCTCCCGCGACCTGGGCGCGTGTCTCCGCTCCGATGGGCGCTCGATACTCACTTCGAGGCTCGGCCTACTACGACGGCGGAACGACGATGTCGGTGCCCGCCGAAGCGTCGGTGGTGATCACCGCTCCGGTTGATCTTTCGATCTCTTGTCCTTCGACCGGCTACGCTGCAAGCCCGGCCCTCAGCAGGCGCTACGGGGAGACGACGTATCGGCGGCGCTTCGTAATCCAGATCGGGGTGCCCGGTGACGGGGCCAACAACTCCATGGGATCGAATCCGATCAGTTGGAGTCCCCAACTCCGCGCAGCCCCTGCGATTAAGGTCTACCGTCTCCAGCCGAAGAAGGTCCGGCTTCGGAGGCCGGGCGGTGCCAGGGGCTACTACTGGTCGACGGCGAGCACCGGTCGCGCAGCGACCACCCGCTACTGGGGTCTGATGCGCAGCGTTCAAGCTGCTTTCGCGGACGGCTACCCAGCAGGGTGCAGCTACCCTCTCACGTCTACCGTGCCAGGCGCGTACAAGCTGGTGATGGAAGGTGAGTTCGCAGAAGGGTTCGCGATTGGGGGAGTCCGAAGTTGGAAGGCGACACGCTACATCACACTTGCGCCGACCAGATTCGGAGTCAAGCTCACGGCTCCAAGGGTCCAGAAGAATCCACGGCACGGCAAGAAGATCGCATTCAGCGCGACTCTCAGTCCGCGCCGAGCGGCCACGATCCGAGTGAGTATCCAACGCCGACTGCGCGGTAGATGGAAGAATTACAAGACACTCAACGTGAAGTCCAAAGTCACGGGAATCTGGACTGCGAGGATCTTGGTCAAGAAGGCGGGATCCTTCAGGGTTCGGACCACGGTGGCTGGCACGATCGTCGATCGCTATCGCGAGTACGCGTCGGCCGTGTCGGCCTGGCGAGCCTTCAAGGTCCGCTGACGACCCGCGATGCCGTTGTCGGCGGTTTCGGCGACTGGCGCCTAGACGAGAATCTGCGCCACTACGTCGTTTCCGTCGAACGTGAGGCCGAGCAGGGTCTTGCCCGCACGGCCGGACCACTTTCGAACGTCATCCTCAAACGTCGGACAGTCGGCCGTGACTTGGAGAATGTCACCGGGCGACGTCTCGTGCATGCACGTGATGATCGCGTGAATGGGCTGCGGACAACGCAGCCCTCTCGTGTCGAGCACCTTGGTGGCCATTGTCGCTCCTTCGGGTTCCGTGTTTGAGCGTCGCCGTCGAATCACTGCGCACACGCTTCGGCCACTCGCAGATTCTGTGAGGACAGTCTGCCATATTGCAGTGAGTGTCTGCGAGCGGCGATCGGATACCGATCGAGCGGGACCCTCGGGCTGTTCGCCCTCCTCGAGAGTCCGCGGACCAAACGCTCAGGCGCCGGCTGGACCGCTATGTGACGCGCTTCATTGGCGTTCGAGGGAATACCCAGTGTGAGCCGTGGCTCGTGAGTGCGACGGCCGTGAGTACCCATCATCTTGCGGACCGGGTTCCGCGGCAGGGAGTGGGCATGCTGGAGCAACTGACGAACGCAGCGGTATTGGTATCGGCGGCCTTTGAAGTCGTGGGTGTGGCGGTTATCGTCGGCGGTTTTGTGTGGGCTCTGGTATGCGCGTTCGCGGCGAGAGGCAAGACCGGCACGAGCGCATACGTCGTCGTCCGGAACATCTTCGGCAGGAGCGTACTTCTCGGCTTGGAGATCCTCGTCGCGGCAGACCTCGTGCGCACGATCGCCGTCGCTCCGACGTTGGACAACCTGATGGCCCTGGGCCTGCTCGTGCTTATTCGGACGTTCCTCTCGTGGTCATTTGACGTGGAACTCGAAGGTATGTGGCCTTGGAGGAAGCGAGAGGTCGAGCTGCGAGAACGGTCGGCGCGCATCGACGTCGCAGAGAAGGCCGATGCGTGAGACCGACGGCGGCTGCCCGCGCATGACGTTCGATCAGATGGAACGGGTGATCAGATTGGCGTACGACGAGGAGCTCGACGTCCGGGTCTCAGAAATCGTCACCCCCTGGGGAGCGACTCGCAAGACGATGTTCGGCGGCACCGGCTATATGCTCAACGGTCACCTGATCGGTGGCGTCTACAAGCAGCGCGTGCTCGTGCGCCTGGGCGAGGAGGAGGGCGCGGTCGCGCTCTCAGAACCCGACGTCGCGGCGTTCGACATGATGCCGCACGCCATGCCGGGCTGGGTCACCGTCGGCCCGGAAGGAGCTGCCGGCGACGGACTCCTCAGATGGCTTCAGCGTGGCCGGGAGTATGCGGAGTCACAGCCTCTGAAGTAGTGACGTTTCCGAGAGCGCCCGTGGTCGGCTTGCGCCAGCTCGACATCCGAACACAACCGAAGGGCAGATGAGAACGATGCCGGACAGGTCGACCGCCCGCTCCATCGATGAGTACATCGCGGATTTTCCGCCAGAGACTCGTCAGGTGCTCGAAGAGATGCGAGAGCTGATCAGGTCGTCGGCACCTGAAGCGACGGAGACCATCAGCTATGCGATCCCGACGTTCGACCTCAATGGCAGACATCTGGTGCACTTCGCGGGCTACAAGCACCACGTCGGTTTCTATCCAGTGCCGAGCGGCATTGAGGCGTTCAAGGAGGAACTCACGCCCTACAAGAGCGGCAAGGGTTCGGCGCAGTTCCCTCTCGGCAAGCCGATACCCGAGGACCTGATCCGCCGGATAGTCGAATTCAGGGTCGAAGAGAACACTCGCATGGCATCGGAGTAACGACGCCGATGCCATGGCGCGTTCCAGAATGAAACGAGGCGATCAGCATGTGTCGCAACATCAAGGTCCTCTTCAATTTCGAGCCGAACTCAACCGATGAAGAGATTCGATCGGCCGCACTCCAGTACGTGAGGAAGATCAGCGGGTTCGTCAAACCTTCCGCGGCGAACCAGGAGGCATTTGACCGAGCCGTGGACGAGGTCGCGCTCGCATCGTCGGCACTTCTCGGCGGGCTGGTCACGACGCGATCACCTCGGAATCGCGAGACGGAGGCCGCCAGGGCACATGCGCGTGCAGAGGCCAGATTCGGCTCCTGACGCCGGTGCGCTCAAGCCGGGAATCACTCGCTCGAACGACTCCGAGAACCCAGGAGTCCCGGAGCCAGGCCATCATCGTGATGACCAGTCCGAGAACGATTCCTGCGGGAGTGTTCTCTCGGTCGTTCCGGTCATTCTAGGCGACGGATCCCCCTCTTCGGCGGGCCCGGCGGGCTGGAACGGCTGCGCCTGGAGCGGAGCCAGATCTAGGACAGCGGAATCGTGCAGCTCCACTACCGGCGAGCGGACGACCACTGACCCACGGCTCGGCACCGTCTGCCGACGGTGCGACGCCGGACGCACACATCGGCACGTACCTCGCTGTTTTCCGAGTAGAGTCGGAGGCTGTTACACTGGGCGACAGGGTAGGAAGCCGCGCGTAGGTTGGCGCGGCTGACGCGGCCGGCACCGCACACGGAGTACAAACAATGGAATCCTCGAGACCCCTCGCCACTTCAGGCGACATCAGCGCGACGGGCGATGAGCCCCGCGCAGCCGACACGGCACCTTCCGCTTCCGTAGCGCCGCGACGCGCGACGCTCGTCGCCGAGATCCTCAAGCGCACCGGCGTCAACGTGATGCGATGCTACCAGTGCGGGAAGTGCTCGGCGGGTTGCCCCATGGCCACCGAGATGACACGGCGACCTCACGAGGTCATGAATCTCGTGCAGCGCGACAGGCGCGACGACCTTCTCGGCAGCGATGGCATCTGGCTGTGCCTGACGTGCGAGACCTGCAGCGCGCGCTGTCCGAACGCCGCCGACCCCGCGCGCGTCATCGACACCGTGCGCCAAATCGCACTCGAGCAAGACACCACGCTCGCGCCGCGTGCGATCGGAGCGTTCAACCGCTCGTTTCTCGGCCAGATCAAGCAAACCGGGCGGATGTTCGAAGTCGGTCTCGCCGCCCAATACAACCTGCGCTCGGGGCACCTTCTGCAGGACGCGGCAGCGATGCCGTCGCTGCTCAGCCGAGGCAAGCTTCGGGTCAAGCCGGCGTCCGTCAAGAATATCGCCGAGGTGCGCCGGATCTTCGACAACGTCGCTGCCGCGGAACGCAAGGCCGGGACGCAGAGGGGTCACCGATGAGCATCGGCTACTACCCCGGCTGTTCGCTGCATGGCACATCGCGCGAGTTCGACGAGAGCACGCGTGCGGTCGCTCCGGCGCTCGGCATCGAGCTGCGCGAGATCGACGACTGGTCCTGCTGCGGCGCCAGCTCTGCGCACAGCTCGAGTCACCTTCTCGGCGTGGCACTGCCGGCGCGAAACCTCGCGCTCGCCGAGGAGCAGGGCCACGACGCTGTCGTCGCGCCGTGCGCGGCGTGCTTCAGCCGCCTCGCGACCACGCGCTACGAGATCGCGCACGATGCCAATCTCGCCGAGGCCATCCCCGGCATCATCGAGCGGCCGTTTGCGAACTCGGTCGACGTCGTCAACATCGTCCAGCTCCTCCTCGCGCACGCCGAGAAGATCCGCGAGGGTGTCTCGGCGGGTTCGGGCACGGCGGCTGTGGGCCAGCTGAAGGTGGCGGCGTACTACGGCTGCCTGCTCGTTCGACCCGTGGAGGTCGCCGGTGCCGACGACTCTGAGGTCCCGACCACGATGGAGCAGGTCATCTCGGCGTGCGGGGCGACGCCGGTGAAGTGGAACATGGCCGTCGAGTGCTGCGGCGGAAGCTTCTCGATGTCGCGCACGTCTTCGGTGATGCGGCTGGGACGTGCGATCGTCGACGACGCGCGCAAGGCCGGGGCCGATGCGATCGTGGTCGCGTGCCCGATGTGTCACGCCAACCTCGACTTCCGACAGGCCGCACGCTCCGACGGCGATGCGCTGCCTGTGCTCTATCTCACGCAGCTCGTGGGACTCGCGATGGGGATGACGCCTGAGACGCTTGGCCTGCAGCGCCACTTCGTGGACACGAAGCCGCTGCTCGACACACTCGACACGCGGGCGCACGAGCTCGCGGCGAAGACTCAGGCGGCCGCGGCCGCGAAGACGAAGGCTCGCGACGGGGCGGTGGTGTAGGTGGCTCGCATCGGCGTGTTCGTGTGCCATTGCGGAGAGAACATCGCTCGGACTGTCGACTGCGCCCGTGTCAGCGAGACGCTTGCGGACCACCCCGGAGTTGTTGTCAGTCTGGACTACAAGTACATGTGCTCCGATCCCGGCCAGAACCTCGTGAAGCAGGCGATTGAAGAGCACGGCCTCACCGGTGTGGTCGTCGCCGCGTGTTCGCCCCACATGCACGAGAAGACGTTCCGCAGGGCGGCTGCGCGGGCGGGCCTGAACCCGTTCCTGTGTGAGATGGCCAACATCCGAGAACAATGCTCGTGGATCCACGACGACAAGGTCGAAGCGACCGACAAGGCGATCGAGATCGTGCGCACCATCGTCGAGAAGGTCAAGAACAACGCGCCGCTTGAGACGATACATATCCCGGTCACGAAGCGCGCTATCGTCATCGGTGGCGGTATCGCAGGCATCCAGGCTGCGCTCGACATCGCCGACGGCGGCGCCGACGTCATCCTCGTCGAGAAGGAACCGTCCATCGGCGGTCACATGAGCCAGCTTTCCGAGACGTTCCCGACGCTTGACTGTTCGCAGTGCATCCTCACGCCGCGCATGGTGGAGGTCTATCAGCACCCGCGGATCACGCTGCACACGTACAGTGAGCTCGAATCGGTCGAGGGGTTCATCGGCAACTTCACTGTCACGATCCGCAAGAAGGCGCGCAGCGTCGACGAGAGTCTGTGCACAGGCTGCGGCGACTGCACCGCTGCGTGTCCGAGCCGCAAGATCCCCAACGAGTTCGACGCCAATCTCAGCTTGCGACCCGCGATCTACGTGCCGTTCCCGCAGGCCGTCCCGAACATCCCCGTCATCGATCGCGAACACTGCACCCTGTTCAAGGGCCGAGCGAAGGGCCGCGAGAAGGACCTGTGCGGCAAGTGCAAAGAGAGCTGCCTGCGAAACGCGGTCGACTACGAACAGGTCGACACGCTCGTGAAAGAACACGTCGGTGCGATTGTCATCGCCACCGGATTCGTGCCCTACAGCGTCGGCCGCGACCAGCCTGACGGCCTGAAGGGCTACGCCGAGTTCAACTACGGTGAGATCCCCGATGTCATCGACGGGCTGCAGTTCGAGCGCCTCGCGAGCGCGAGCGGCCCCACTGGTGGCGAGATCCGCCGTCCCAGTGACGGCAAGGTGCCCAAGCGGATCGTCTTCGTGCAATGCGTCGGAAGCCGCGATCCCGAGAAGGGGATCAGCTACTGCAGCAAGATCTGCTGCATGTACGTCGCCAAGCACACGATGCTCTATCGCCACAAGGTCCACGACGGCGAGGCCATCGTCTTCTACATGGACATTCGCGCGGCGGGCAAGGGGTACGAGGAGTTCGTCCGCAGGGCGATCGAGGAAGACGGCGCACAGTACATTCGCGGGCGCATAAGCCGCATGTACCGCGACGGCGATGTCATCAAGGTCGTCGGCTTCGACACGCTCTCAGGAGAGCCGGCGATCATCGACGCAGACATGGTCGTGCTCGCAACGGCGGTGCGGCCCCACAAGCGCGTCAAGCAGCTCGCCCGGATGCTCTCGACCGCCTACGACCAGTACGGCTTCATCAGCGCCGCTCACCCGAAATTGCGCCCCGTCGAGACCAACACGGCCGGTGTCTTCGTTGCCGGAGCGTGCATGAGTCCGAGCGACATCCCCGATTCCATTGCCACGGCGAGCGCGGCGGCGAGCAAGGTGCTCGGCATGTTCTCCAGCGACGACCTCGAGCGTGAGCCCACGGTCGCCATCGTCAACGAACGCACGTGCATCGGGTGCTACTCCTGCGAGCGGGTATGCCCGTACGGCGCCATCGAGCACGTCGACGTCTGCAACCGCGACGGCGAGATCTGCGGGCACGTCGCACGCGTGGTCCCGGGCGTCTGCCAGGGGTGCGGCACGTGCGTCGCCACCTGCCCGAGCAAGAGCGTCGAGCTGCTCGGATTCACCGACGAGCAGATCTTCGCCGAGATAAACGCGCTCCTGACATGGTGAGAGAGATGATCGAGACGGCGACCGACTTCGAACCGCGCATCACCGCCTTCGTGTGCAACTGGTGCACGTACACCGGTGCGGACATGGCTGGCACGAGCCGCATGCACATGGCGAGCAACGTGCGGATCATCCGACTCCCGTGCACCGGCCGCATCGACGCGCTCTTCATCATCAAGGCATTCGAGCGCGGCGCCGACGGCGTGATCATCAGCGGCTGCCATCCCGCGGACTGCCATTACACCGCGGGCAACTACCACGCTCGCCGGCGCTTCATCGTCTTTCGCGAGCTCATGAGCTTCATGGGCATCGACCCGGACCGCGTCACGTTCTCCTGGGTCTCGGCAGGCGAGGGCGCCAAGTGGCGAGATGTCGTCAACGATACCGTCACCCGAATCCGTGAGATGGGACCGTTCACTGCCTACCACGACCTTGCACAGCGCCCGGCCGCCGGTTCGGCGATTCTGACCGACGTCGCCATTCCCGATGCGACGGAAGCGAGCGTCGCCGAGGCCGGTGGTGAATCGTGAGCGAACTCCAGGATCTCGCGCGCAAGCTGCTCGAAGACGGTACCGTGCAGGTGGTCATCGGCTGGGAGGAAGGCCGTCGAGGCCCGCGCCCCGTCACGATCACCGACGCTGCGGAAGCATCGCGGCTCGTATTCGAGGCGCGCTGTGTGCACAACCTCTCGACCTACCTCGATCCGCGCCGAAGCCAGGTGCGCAAGCTCGGCAAACCCGCGATCGTCGTGAAGGGGTGCGACACGAAGGCCGTCGCCGGCCTGCTGCGTGAGTCGCAGTTCACGCGCGACGACGTCGTTCTCATCGGCGTGCACTGCGGCGGTGTGGTGAGCGACCCGGCGGGAGACGTCGAGCTGACGCCTGAGTCGGTCGCGCCTCGGTGTGCCGGTTGCGACGTGCGGGAGCCGCATCTGGCCGACTACATCGTCGGCGAGGCCCTCCCCGAGCCGCCGCAGGTCACGACCATCGACGACCGCGTGGCCGAGCTCGATGCGATGACACCCGACGAGCGCTTCGCATTCTGGGCCGCCGAGATGGACCGGTGCGTACGCTGCTACGCGTGCCGCCAAGTGTGTCCGATGTGCGTCTGCGACCGCTGCGTCGCCGACAAGACCGTCCCGCAGTGGATCGAGCGCGCGCCGCATGCGCGCGGCAATCTCGCGTGGCACCTCACGCGCGCGCTTCACCTCGCCGGTCGGTGCGTGGGCTGCGGCGAATGTGAGCGCGCCTGCCCGGCAGGCATCCCGCTCTCCCTGCTCAACCGCAAGATGGCCCAGGTGGTCGCCGAGAGCTTCGATTTCGAAGCGAGCGATGACGTGGAGCGCATCTCGCCGATCGGCGCGTTTCGCCAAGAGGATCGCGAGGACTTCATCCTATGAGCCAGACGACCTACATCTCCGCCGAGAACCTCGCCCAACTCGTCGACGCGGTCGTGGCATCAGGCACTCGAGTCGTCGCTCCGGTGACCGCCGCCGACGGCCGCGCGGGCTACTCTGCGATCACAAGCCTGGCCCAGGCCGCCTTCAATGGTGTGTTGCCGATGCCGTCGCTCAAGGCACACTTTCTGCCTCCGAGCGAGGCGCTGCTGAGCTGGCGCCAGCACGGCGGCGACGTCGAGCTGACGTCGGCTGCCAACGTCTTCCCGGCGCAGATCGTGCTCGGTGCGCGGCCCTGTGACGTGGCCGCCCTCGACGTGGTCGACGCCGTGATGAACTGGGACTACCACGACGACCTGTGGAACGGGCGCCGCGCCGCAACCACCATCATCTCCGTGGCCTGCCCGGGCGTCGACGAAAGCTGCTTCTGCACCGCAGTCGGCAGTGGCCCCGACGCGACGCGCGGCGCCGATGCGCTACTCGTTCCCGTCAAGGGCGGCTACCTCCTCGAGTCCGTTTCCGAGAAGGGCGAGGCGTTCCTCGGCGAGTACGGGCGGTTCTTCGACGACGCCGGGAGCGATGCCGTGGCCGCGGCGGAGTCGTCACGGGCGGCCGCTCGCGCGAGTGTCGAGAGCAATCTGAGCGTCGACACTGCGCGCATCGCTGACTGGATCGACGGCCACTTCGACGACGATCTGTGGCCCACACTCGGCCCGCGCTGCAACGGCTGCGGGGCGTGCGCGTCCGTGTGTCCGACGTGCCACTGCTTCGACATCGTCGACGAGCCTGCGGGCGTTGGCGCTGGGATCCGGCGCCGCAACTGGGACACGTGCCAGTCGAGCAAGTTCACGCTGCATGCGAGTGGCCACAACCCGCGAGGCGACCAGAACGCCCGACACCGCCAGCGCATCAGCCACAAGTTCTACATCTACCCGCACAAGTTCGGCGACGTGCTCTGTACCGGCTGCGGCCGATGCGTGCGTGCCTGCCCGAGCGGCCAGGACCTCGTCGAGATCCTGCAGACGATCGACCAGCTGGCAACGACCGAGACGGAGGCCACGCCGTGAACCACGCCATCGCCTGCGCGGCCGAGACCCAGGCCGCGCACCTCTACACCCCGCATCTGGCCCGCGTGACCCAGGTCGTCGACGAGACCGCCGACACGCGCACGTTGCGACTCGAGTTCATCGATCCCGACGTGGCGGAGTCCTTCGCGTTTCAGGCGGGCCAGTTCGGCGAGTACTCGATGTTCGGCTGGGGCGAGAGCACGTTCTGCATCGCGAGCCCGCCCACGCGGAAAGGCTACATCGAGTGCAGCTTCAAGGCGGCCGGTAAGGTCACCACTGCGCTGCGCGAGGTCAACGTGGGCGACACGATCGGCTTCCGCGGACCGTACGGTAACGCGTTCCCGGTCGACGAGTGGCTCGGCAAGAACATCCTCTTCGTGGCCGGCGGCATCGGCCTGGCGCCGGTGCGCTGTGTCATCCAAAACGTCCTCGACCGCCGAGAAGAGTTCGGCGATGTGACGATTGTCTACGGCGCACGCTCGGTGGGCGACCTCTGCTACAAGCGCGAGCTCGAGGAGTGGGCGGCGCGCAGCGACGTCAGGCTCGTGACAACGGTCGACCCCGGCGGCCAGACTCCGGAGTGGGCAGGCGAGGTCGGCTCCGTTACGCCGGTCGTCGAGCAGACGGCGCCCAGCGCGGAGAATGCCGTTGCTGTCATCTGCGGCCCACCCATCGTCATCAAGCTCACGTTGCCGGCGCTCGCAAAGCTCGGCTTCGGCGACGACTCGATCTTCACGACGCTCGAGAACCGGATGAAGTGCGGCGTCGGCAAGTGTGGGCGGTGCAACGTGGGCCGAGTGTACGTCTGCAAGGACGGCCCGGTGTTCACGGCCGCGCAGATGAAGGCGCTGCCGGCAGAGTTCTGACGACCGCTCGCTGCTCGATTTCGACGCACGAGTTGAGGCTCAAGAAGCTCCACAGGCGCGTCGATAGAAGCGGGTAGGGTGTTGGCGGGAGGCAGGCAATGAGCGACAGCAGAGGCGGAACCTTCAGGATGTCTTTCCGGTCGATCATGGACCGGGCGATCGTGTTCGGAGTCGGTTCGGCACTGCTCGGCGGTCTTCTCGCCTCCGCCATTCAGGGGCAACCGCTTGGAGATGGCGACCCATTCCTGCTCGGATTGTGGTCGATCGTGATCGGGCTGGCGTTCGTTTGCGGAATCGCCGTCGTGGCTCCGAGCGTGGCGCTCGTGGTATGGCTGTGTCCCATCGAAGCTGACGATTCGGGTGTCAGGGGCCTTGGCGCTTTCGGCGCTCCGCGCGAGGCTGCATGGACGGTCATGAACTCCGCACGCGCGGTGAACCTCTTGGGACTCCCGGGTCTGCGGGTGACGTTCGGTGACAGCGAGCAGCGCATGTGGATTCCGTTGTTCCTGAGCGATCGTGCCGCATTCGTTTCCCACGTCGTCGAGGTGGCGCCGGCCGGCAATATCGTGCGGGCGCATTTCGAACAGAACGCCGACTGAGGCGCGAATCACAAGCTTTGCTGGAGTCCGGGTCTCAGTTCTTGCCGGGGACAGACTGCGACTGCAGGAAGCGCCGCGTGGCGTCGGGAATCGACTTGCCCTCCATGAAGCGCGCGTAGCTTTCGGCCACGAACTCATTCAAGGTCTCCGTGTTGTGTTCGAGACCGTAGAGGGTGGGCGGAGCGTTCAGCCACTCTTTCACGACAGGCTTTAGAACAGGTGAGATCACCGTCAGCTCCTGAGACGTCTGCCTCGGCTTGTTCGCTTCGTCGAACGCGGGATAGAGCTCATTGCCGACTCTCCTGCCCGCGAACTTGATCTTGAGCAGGTCCTCCACCAGTGCGTGGCCGTACTCGTGGCGCAACGCATGCACGAACTGCGGTCGCAACCGGTCGGGCAGGCCCGCTTCCGCACGAACGAACTCGCTCAGGATGCAGACTGTCCGCGTGCGGCACTCGTAATCCCCACCCGCGACGAGTGCGTGGGAAAACGACGTCTGAGCGTAGTCGATCGCCAAGCTCACATAGGTCTTCTTCACGGGTTCGACCACGACGCGCCTGAGCTTCGGATACGTGCCGAAGACCCCGTACTGCGAGGTCGTCGCCAGCTCGCGATACCCTTGTTGGGTAAGTCGAGAGGGCGGGGGCCTGTTCGTTGCGGCCCACAGGAGCGCCGTCGCGACCGCGACCAGCACGAGAACACGCACAATCAGACCGAACACGCTTCTCACACTTTGATGGCTCACACTGGCCACCCCCATGGGCGCTCAGCCTCGCAAAGGCCTGCGTCGCTGCCGCTCACCCCCCAAGCAAGCGCCCCGTTGTGACCTCTGTCACAACACGCGTCCTATACCCCCTCATCAGCCCCGACAAACAGGCGTGCTGACGGGCGAAATCCATGCGGCGAATCGGTGCCGATCGCAGTCGAGCATGCACTCCTCCTGAGGCGAGAGAGAGCCGCCCACGACAGGAAAGCATAGACTGGTACCCGGCGCGTCATTCACCGAGAAGGGACCACGCTCCATGCGCAGCGACATCGTCCTCACGCTGACCGGCACCGACCGGGTCGGCATCGTTGAAGAAGTCACCGGCGTTCTGCTGGGCCTCGATGGAAACATCCAGATGAGCCGCATGGCGCGTCTCGGTGGGGAGTTTGCGATGCTCGTGCTCCTCTCGCTATCCGCCGAGAGACTTGCCGAACTCGACGCGGCGCTCTCGCATCTCACTGACGAGGGCTACAAGGTCACGACCACGCACACGGCACTCGGCCGCGCCGAGGCGCATCCGGGCTGGCTGCCGTACGCGATCGAGGTGCGCGGCGCCGATCATGAAGGCATTATCCACGACATCGCGCGCGGCCTTGCGCAGGCTGGAATCAGCATCGAATCGATGGAGACCGCCATCAGCGAGGCGCCGGTGAGCGGCTCGCCGCTGTTCGAGATGACGGCTTCGGTCGTCGTCCCGCCTGGGCTTTCCGAGGCCGATTGGACCGGCGCACTTGCCGAGGCGGCCCAGCGCGCGAACGTCGACGTCGAGGTTACGCCGACCGCCACCGGACGCTGACGACGCGACGTCACTCGCGGGGCCGGCGTCGTCGAGATCGGTGCCGTCGGACCGTGAGCGATACCCGTCATATGCTATAATCTCGCGGCGCCCGCGCCGCACGAAGACGCCTGCGTGGGAAGTGGACACCGACGTCCCCCTCACTTCGATCCTGGAGTTCACTCATGGCAAAAGCTAAGGCAGCGTCAAAGAAGGGCTTCACGGCTGATGGTGACAAGGTCGTCCTCGCCGAGCGCGCCACCGTCGAACCCGCACTGCTCGCCGAGGTCATCGCGGCGCTCGCTGGTGACGAACGCCGCGCCCGTCAGGCTGCGGCAAGCGTCGTCCACGGCGTCGCCAACATCGCCCCGGCGATGCTCAAGCCGTTTGCGGCTGAACTCGCCGACGCGCTGCATCGTCCCGAGTCGCAGACCCGCTGGGAGGTGCTCGGCACGTTCGAGGACCTCGTGCCGGTCGACGCCCGGCTCGTGGACCGCGCGCTCGGCGGCGCCGAGACTGCGCTGCACGACGAGGAGTCCGGCGTAGTGCGTTTGGCGGCCTTTCGCCTGCTGTGCGCGTACGGCGCGACGACCGAGCATCGCTCAGAGCGCGTGTGGCCGCTCATCGACGAAGCGATCCGCTGCTACCACGGGGACGCTGAGTTCCCGGCGATGCTGACAAGCCTCATCGCGATGATGACCGGCGGCGCTGCCGACTCGGTCAAGATCGCCGCGGCAGAGCGCATGGCATTCGACGCCGAGTTCGGCAAGGGCCTGCTCAAGCGTCGCGCGAGCAGCATCGTCGCAGCGGCTCCGAAGAAGCGCGGCCGCAAGAAGCCGCAGGACTAACAACACAGGAGGAAGTCGAAGTATGGCCAAGCACACCATCACGCTCATTCCCGGCGATGGTATCGGTCCTGAGCTCACAAGCGCGATGACGCGCGTTGTCGAGGCCACCGGCGTCGACATCGAGTGGGAGAGGGTCGAAGCCGGCGCCGACGTCGTCGAGAAGTACGGCACGCCGCTGCCCCAGCAGGTGCTCGACTCGGTGCGCAAGAACAAGGTCGCGATCAAAGGCCCGATCACCACGCCGGTCGGCGGTGGGTTCCGCTCCGTCAACGTCGCGATCCGCAAGGAGCTCGACCTGTACGCTTGCCTGCGCCCTGCGTTTTCCATCGCGGGCTCCGGCGCACGCTACGACAACATCGACATCGTGATCGTGCGCGAGAATACCGAAGACCTCTACGCTGGCATCGAGTTCGAGGAAGGCTCCGAGGCCGCGCTCGAGCTCATCAAGTTCGCCGCCGACAAGGGCGCGGGCATCATCCGCCCGGACTCAGGCATCTCGCTCAAGCCGATCTCGATCTTCTGCACCGAGCGCATCGTGCGTTATGCATTCGACTACGCCATCGCCAACGGCCGGAAGAAGGTCACGGCGGTCCACAAAGCCAACATCCTCAAGATGAGCGACGGCCTGTTCTTGAAGGTCGCCCGCCGCGTCGCCGAGGAGTACAAGGACTCTGGCATCGAGTTCGAGGACTACATCGTCGACGCGACGTGCATGCAGCTCGTCTTGCACCCCGAGTGGTGGGACGTCCTCGTGCTGCCGAACCTCTACGGCGACATCATCAGCGACCTGTCGGCCGGTCTCATCGGCGGGCTGGGTATCGCGATGGGCGCGAACATCGGAACCGACTGCGCCGTCTTCGAGCCGGTGCACGGTTCGGCGCCCAAGTACGCTGGCAAGGACATGGCGAACCCGACCGCCGAGATCCTCTCGGCATCGCTCATGCTCAAGCACATCGGTGAGATCGAGGCGTCGGAGCGCGTTTTGCAGGCCGTGCGCACCGTGATCGGCAAGGGCGAGAAGGTGACCTACGACGTCAAGCGATCGGTGACCGGCAGCACCGATGGCGCGGTGGGCACGCAGGCGTACGCGGACGCGCTCATCGAAGCGCTGTAGCAAGCGCGACAGGTCCCTGATGCCGAACCCGATCCCGAGCGACCGAAGTCACTGGCTGCACGTGGCGCTCATCGCCACGGCGGCCGTCGTAGCGATCGCGATGGTGGGCGCGGCCACCTGGGCGTTGACGCGCCCGAAGCCGTCGGCGGTCCCACCCGCCACCGTTATCGGTGCGCCGGACACCTCGGCGAGCGCGACCGCGTCGGGCTCGGTCGGGACAACGGGTGCGGATGGATCGGCGACATCTCCGGAAGACACGGGGACGTTGGATGCGACGCTCACGGCCGCCACGGGGACGACGGTGTCGGGCCCGAAGTACCGGCTCGCATTCCGTCTCGCCGGCTCGCTCACGGTCGCAACGCTCGACGCGCGTACGCTTGCCACCATGCGCATCGGCGGGTTGAGCTACGCTCTCTCGCCGGACGGGAGGCGGATCGCCGCCGCCCAGAACGGCAGACTCGTCGTCGCTTTGTCGGGGCAGCTTCCCTCAGCGAACTCGTCTGTCACGCCGGGACTGACCGCCGAGGACGTCAAGCCCGTCTGGCTCCCGGACTCCTCGGCGGTGCTGTTCGTGCGCGCCAGCGCGAACGGGATGTCGCACATCTGGCGGTACACGCTCGCGACCAGACTCGTGAAGGACCTCGGCCCGGGAGCCGCAGTGGCCGTCTCGCCTAACGGGAGCGTCATTGCAGCGTTGCCCGCCGAGAACGCGAGCACGACAGCGCTTACGGTGTGGGGCGTCGACGGCGTGGCGCGTTCGGTCCCGGTGCCGGAAGGAGACCCGGGCGCGGTAGCGGTCGGGCGGAGCCGCATCTTCGTCTCGACGCTGACGTCGGCGGGCAACGCGGAGATCTGGTCGATGGCCGCGGATGGCAGCGGCGCGAAGCGGCTCGTGTCGCCCGGTTCGGCCGGAGGACTTGCAGTTACCTATGGCGAACTCATGGTTTCGCCGGACGGCTCCAAGCTGCTCTATGCGGCAGACGCCGACGACGGCTACTCGCGTCTATGGTACGTCGCTTTAGATGGCGGCTCTCCCCACGAGATCTCCGGCAGGCGCGATGGCTACGCGCTTCGCTGGTCGGACGACAGCAAGGGAATCTACTTCATCGAAGGCAACGCGTTTCAGGGCCAGGCGACGTCGCTGTACTTCACCGACCTGGCCAAACGCCACCGTAGACTGCTCGTTTCTGGTGCGACGCTGTAAGAGGGTTCGCGCGTAGCACGTAACGCAGCGCCTTCGGCGCGGCACCGCAGCCGCCACTCGACCCCGGAGGTCGCCCAGGCAGCTCGATTACACCGTCCCCACCGCGAAGGGCTTCTCGGCGGGTTGCATCCGTGTTGCTTCGCGCTCGCGAGGTTGCGACAGCGGCGCGGCATGCGCTAGTATCCGCACACAACCGAACAGCGCATAGGCGTTGACGGGGACAGTAGAGGCCAATCCTCGCAGCAGAGAGCCGGGTCACGGTGGAAGCCCGGCGCAGGACGCTTCGAATCTCGCCCCTGAGCCATCCGGAAGAACGACCGGCACCAGCACGCGAACGATCTTCGCACGGTGCCGCGACAAGTAGGCCGGGTCGGTGGCATCCGTTACCTGCCGTACGAGTGGGCGCCTGCTTCGCGAAGTCTTCGACCTCGCCGAGATTCCCGGGCGCCAAGCGGGGTGGTACCGCGGAAGCATCTGCTTTCGTCCCGGCACGGGGCGACTGCACGGGCTTATCCGCGGTTTCGTCGTCTTGTGGACCCTCTCGCTTCAGTTCTCGACCCCGCCGCGCAGTCGCGCAGCGGGCGTCTTCGCACCCGTGCGGCCGAGTGTAGCGCGGCGTCGCCGTCCCAAAACGGGAAGGGCGTGGCATGCAGCTGAACAGCGACCGCATGAAAGGTGGCCTCTCCAAGGCTCCGCACCGCAGCCTGCTCAAGGCTGACGGTCTCACCGACGAGGAGATCGCCCGACCGCTCGTAGCGGTCATCAACTCCAAGAACGAGATCATCCCCGGCCATCTCATGCTCGACAAGATCGGCGCCGCCGTGAAGGCGGGCGTCTACATGGCCGGCGGCACGCCGCTCGAGATCTCGACGATCGGCGTGTGCGACGGCATCGCGATGAACCACGCAGGCATGCGCGCCAGTCTCCCAAGCCGAGAGGTGATCGCCGACTCCGTCGAGCTGGCCGTCTCGGCTCACGCCTTCGACGCGGTCGTGCTCATCCCGAACTGCGACAAGGTCATCCCCGGCATGCTCATGGCCGCGGCGCGCCTCGACATCCCCACCGTCGTCATCTCGGGCGGACCGATGCTCGCCGGACGTGGGCCGAAGGGGGAGGCGGTCGATCTCGACACCGTCTTCACCGCAGTAGGCAAGGTCGCCGGCGGCACCATGACCGCTGAAGATCTGATCGCGCTCGAGGAGCACGCCTGCCCCACCTGCGGCAGCTGCGCCGGCCTGTTCACTGCCAACTCGATGAACTGCCTCGTCGAGGCTATCGGCATCGGGCTGCCGGGCAACGGCACGATCCCGGCGGTGTACTCGGAGAGGATACGGCTCGCGAAGCACGCGGGCATGCGCGTCATGGAGCTGCTCGAGCGCGGCATCACCGCTCGGCAGATCATGACCGCCGACGCGATCAAGAACGCGATGACGCTCGACATGGCGTTCGGAGGAAGCTCCAACACGGTGCTGCACCTCACGGCGATAGCGCACGAGGCCGGCGCCGACGTCACGCTCGACGATTGGGCGGCGGTCAGCGCGAAGACGCCGAACCTCGTGCGCATCAGCCCGGCGAGCAACCTGCACATGGAGGACCTCTACGCGGTCGGCGGTATCCCCACGATCATGCGCGAGCTCGACAAGCGCGGCCTGGTCGTGCGCGACGCGCTCACCGTCAACGGTCAGACGATCGGCGAGATCGCGGACGGCGCACGCGACGCCGACGGGGTCGTCGTGCACACGCTCGAGAACCCGTACTACCCCGAAGGCGGCTTGCGTGTGCTGCGCGGCAACCTCGCGCCCGACGGCGCTGTCGTCAAGCAGTCCGCGGTGCCGAAGGAGATGCGGGTGCTCTCCGGCCCCGCGCGGGTCTTCGATACCGAGGAGACCGCGGTTGCTGCGATTCTCGGCGGGGCGATTCAGCCGGGCGACATCGTCGTGATCCGCTACGAGGGGCCGAAGGGCGGCCCCGGCATGCGCGAGATGCTGACGCCGACCTCGGCGATCGCGGGCATGCCTGCGCTCGCCACGAGCGTCGCGCTCATCACCGACGGCCGTTTCTCCGGCGCCACGAAGGGTCCGGCTGTAGGCCATGTCTCACCCGAGGCGGCGGCTGGCGGCCCGATCGCGCTCGTGGCCGAGGGCGACACCATCACCGTCGACATCGACGCGGCGGCGCTCACGCTTCACGTCGACGACGCCGAGCTCGCCACCCGCAAGGCCGCATGGACGCCACCCGCGCCGCGCGCGACCTCGGGCGTGCTCGCGCGCTATGCGAAGCTGGTTTCGAGTGCGGACAAGGGGGCGGTGCTGTCATGAGCGAGCGCATCACCGGCGCCGAGGCGATCGTGCGGTCCCTGGAGGCCGAAGGCGTCGACACGCTCTTCGGCTATCCCGGCGGCGTCGCACTGCCGATCTTCGACGCCCTGTACGACAGCACGCAGATACGCACGATCCTGCCGCGCCACGAGCAGGGCGCGGTGCACGCCTCGGATGGTTACGCACGCGCGACCGGTCGCATCGCGCCGGCGCTCGTGACGAGTGGGCCAGGCGCCACGAACACGATCACCGGCCTCGCGAACGCCTACATGGACTCGATCCCGATGGTCGTATTCACGGCGCAGGTCTCGCAGGCGGTTCTGGGGACCGACGCCTTTCAGGAGTCCGACATCACCGGTATCACCTTGCCCATCACGAAGCACAGCTACCTCGTGACGGACGCGGCGGACCTGCCCGAAGTAATCAAGGAAGCGTTCCACATCGCCTCGACAGGACGTCCCGGTCCGGTGCTCATCGACGTGCCGGTGGATGTGAGTAAGGGCGAACTCGACTTCGAGTACCCGACAACGGTGCACCTGCCGGGCTACAAGCCCACGGTCAAAGGGCACAGCAAGCAGATCAAGCAGGCGGCAAGCCTCATCGCCAAGGCGCGACGGCCGCTACTGTACGCAGGCGGTGGCGTGCTGGCCTCCGGCGGCTCGAAGGAACTCAAAGAGCTCGCCGAGCTCATGCAGCTGCCGGTCGTCACCACACTTATGGGCAAAGGCGCGTTTCCCGAAGACCATCACCTGTGGATCGGGATGCCCGGGATGCACGGCGCGAAGTACACCAACTACACGATCACCGAGACCGACCTGCTCATCGCGGTGGGCGTGCGTTTCGACGACCGCGTGACCGGCAAGCTCGCGGCGTTCGCCAGCAAGGCCAAGATCATCCACATCGATGTCGACCCGGCCGAGATCGGCAAGAACAAGGCGGTCGACGTTCCCATCGTGGGCGAGGCGAAGCCGATCCTGGCGGCGATCACTGGCGAGCTGAGAAAGACCGGCGCCGAGCCGAAGACCGATGCGTGGGTGCACGCGATCGACGACTGGCGCAAGCAGTTCCCGCTGCACTACGGCACCGTGGAAGGCACGATCGCGCCCGAGCTCGTCGTGCAGACGATCGACCGCCTCACGAAGGACCGCAAGCGCATCATCTGCACGGAGGTCGGCCAGAACCAGATGTGGGCCTGTCAGTACACCCACATCACTGAGCCTCGCACGTGGGTCTCGTCTGGGGGCCTCGGCACGATGGGCTTCGGACTGCCAGCGGCGATGGGGGCGGCTGTGGGACGGCCGGATCACATCGTCATCGACATCGCCGGTGACGGATCGATCCAGATGAACAGCCAGGAGATGGCGACCTGCAAGATCAACGACATCCCCGTCAAAGTCGTCGTGCTCAACAACGGCTACCTGGGTATGGTCCGCCAGTGGCAGGAGCTCTTCTACGGTAGGCGCTACGCGACGTCGACGCTCGATCAGACCTGCCCCGACTTCGTGAAACTCGCCGAGGCGTACGGCTGGTTGGGGCTGCGTGTCACCGATCCCGCCGATCTCGAGAAGACGCTTATCGAGGCGTTCGACTACGACGGCCCCGCCTTCGTGGACGTGCGCGTCGAGCGCGAGGAGAACGTGTTCCCGATGGTGGCACCCGGCGGATCCATCGACGAGATGCTCGGCGGTGTGCCGGGCGCTCCCGTGTCCGACATGCTCGACGACGACCTGCTTGAGGAGGTGTGGGAGTAGCCATGACGCACACACTGTCAGTTCTCGTCGAGAACAGGCCCGGCGTGCTCACGCGCGTCACGTCCCTGTTCGCGCGCCGCGGCTTCAACATCGACTCGCTTGCGGTCGGTCCAACCGAGGATCCCACGCTTTCTCGAATCACCATCGTGGTGAGCGCCGAGGACACGCCGGTCGAGCAGATCACGAAGCAGCTGCACAAGCTCATCAACGTCATCAAGATCCAGGATCTCGACCCTGCGGATTCCATCGATCGCGAACTCGTGCTGTTCAAGGTGAACGCGGCCTCGGACCGGCGCCACGAGATCATCGAGATCGCGAACGTCTTTCGCGCCAAGGTCATCGACGTCGGCCGCAGTTCGCTCACGATCGAGGCCACGGGCTCGTCGGACAAGATTCAGGCGATGGAGGACCTGCTCCGCGCGTACGGCATCAAGGAGCTCGCTCGCACCGGCAAGATCGCTCTCGCTCGCGGATCCCGCGACGCGTAAGGGCGCACACATACGACCACCCGCACGTATCGGCATGTCCGTCACGGCACGACGAACCTAGTGGAGGCTGAACGACCATGGCAACGATCTACTACGAGAGCGATTGCGATCCGGCGATCATCAAGGGCCGCAAGGTGGCCATCATCGGCTACGGCTCGCAGGGCCACGCACACGCACTCAACCTGCATGACTCCGGCGTCGACGTGCGCGTCGGCCTGCGCACCGGCTCGAAGAGCTGGGACAAGGCCAAGGAAGCCGGCCTGAAGGTCATGACGCCGCGCGAGGCGGCCGCCGAAGCCGACCTCGTCATGATACTCACGCCCGATGAGACTCAGTCGCACACGTACTACTCGGAGATCCACGAGTCGATGAGCGCGGGCAAGGCGCTCGCGTTCGCGCACGGCTTCAACATCCGCTTCGACGCGATCACGCCGCCCGAAGACGTCGACGTCATCATGATCGCGCCGAAGGGCCCGGGTCACATGGTGCGCCGCGTCTACACCGAGGGCTCGGGTGTGCCCAACGTCATCGCCGTCCACCAGGACGCCACCGGCAACGCTTGGGCGCTCGCGAAGTCCTACGCGTGGGGCATCGGCGGCGCGCGTGCCGGCGTCATCGAGACCACCTTCTCCGAGGAGACCGAGACCGACCTCTTCGGCGAGCAGGTCGTGCTTTGCGGCGGCCTGACCCACCTCATCCAGGCGGGCTTCGACACGCTGGTGGAGGCGGGCTACCAGCCGGAGATCGCGTACTTCGAGTGCCTGCACGAGGTCAAGCTCATCGTCGACCTCATGTTCGAGGGCGGCATGGCCAAGATGCGCGACTCGATCTCCAACACCGCCGAGTACGGCGACTACTACACCGGCCCGAAGATCATCACCGAGGATACGAAGGACGCGATGGCCGAGGCGCTCTACAACATCCAGTCCGGCGGCTTCGCTCGCGACTGGATCCTCGAGAACAAGGCCGGCCAGCCGTGGTTCAAGTCGATGCGCAAGATCCATGCGGATGCGTACGTCGAAGAAGTCGGCAGCGAGCTGCGCTCGATGTTCAGCTGGATTCGGAAGGACGCCTAACATGCAGAAGAAATACCTCATGACACCGGGCCCGACGCCCGTACCCGCCGAGGTCATGCTCAAGATGGCCGCGCCAATCATCCATCACCGCACGCCGGACTTCTCGGCGGCGTTTGCCGAGTCCATCAAAGGCCTCAAGTACGTCTTCCAGACCGAGGGCGATGTGCTGCTCTTCGCGTCGTCGGGCACCGGCGTCATGGAGTCCGCGATTGTGAACTGCTTCTCGGCGGGGGATACCGTCATCGTGTGCCGCAACGGGAAGTTCGGCGACCGCCAGAAGAAGATCGCCGAGACGTACGGGCTGACCGTCGTCGACCTGCAGTACGGCTGGACCGAAGTCGTGAAGCCAGCCGACGTCGCTGCGGCGCTCGCCGAGCACCCCGAGGCACGCGGCGTCATCGTCACGCAGTCCGAGACGTCGACCGGTGTGCTGAACGACGTGAAAGCGATCGGCGAGATCGTGGGACCGATGGAAGACGTCGTGCTCATCGTCGACTCGATCACCGGCATCGGCGCGGTCGAATGCAAGACCGACGAGTGGAATCTCGACGTGGTTATGACCGGGTCGCAGAAGGGGCTCATGCTCCCGCCGGGCTTGGCGGCGTGCACGGTCTCGAAGAAGGCGTGGCGTGCCTACGAGCGCTCGACTCTGCCGAAGTTCTACTTCGACTGGAAGCCGTATGCGAAGAACATCGCCAACGACACGACGCCGTTCACGCCCGCGGTCACGCTCGTCCTCGGCCTGAACGAGTCGCTCAAGATGATCCGCGAGGAGGGCCTCGAGAACACCATCATCCGCCACTCGCGCCTCGCCGAGGCCACGCGCAAGGGCTGCGAGGCCCTGGGCCTGAAGCTGTTCGCCCCGCCTGAGGGCCGCGGTTCCGCTGTGACGCCGGCGTGGGTGCCCGAGGGGATCGATGGCAAGAAGGTCGTCAGCATCCTCAAGAACAAGTACGGCGTCACCATCGCCGGCGGCCAGGACGACTACGTCGGCAAGATCATCCGCATCGGGCACCTGGGTTATTTCGGCGAGTTCGACATCATCACCACGCTCACGGCGCTCGAGATGACCCTCGCGGAGCTGGGCTTTGAATTCACCCGCGGGGCCGGCGTCGTCGCGGCCGAGACCGTATTCATGGAAGGGTAGGGAAGCACCATGAAGGTACTTGTTGCCGAGCAGATCGCCGCCAGCGGCATCCAGCTCCTCAAGGACAAGTTCGATGTCGACGTGCGGACCGACCTGACGCCCGAGGAGCTGGTCACGGAGATTCCTGCCTACGACGCGCTCATCGTGCGCTCTGCCACGCAGGCTACGCGGGAGGTCATCGAGGCCGGCGTGAACCTCAAGATCATCGGACGCGCGGGTGTGGGCGTCGATAACGTCGATGTCGACGCCGCCACCGAGCGCGGCATCATCGTCTGCAACGCCCCGACCTCCAACATCGTTTCCGCCGCCGAGCAGACGATGGCGCTCATGCTGGCAATCGCGCGCAAGACGCCGCAAGCGAGCGCGTCGATGCACGCAGGCAAGTGGGAGCGCTCCAAGTTCACCGGCGCCGAGCTCTACGAGAAGACGCTCGCCGTCATCGGCCTCGGCCGCATTGGATCGCTCGTGGCCGAGCGCGCGCGCGGATTCGGCATGAAGCTCATCGGCTACGACCCGTACACCTCTGAAGAGCGTGCGGCCAAGATGGGCGTCACGCTCTACAACACCGTCGACGAGCTGCTGCCGCTCGCCGATTTCATCACCGTGCACCTGCCCAAGACCAAGGACACGATCGGGATGTTCGGGCCGGAGCAGTTCGCGAAGATGAAGGACGGCGTGCGCGTCGTCAACACCGCCCGCGGTGGCATCTACCAGATCCCGGCTCTTGCCGACGCGCTCAAGAGCGGTAAGGTCGCCGGCGCAGGTATCGACGTCTTCGAAGTCGAGCCCTCCACCGACTCGCCGCTCATCGATTTCGAGAACGTCGTGCTCACGCCGCACCTCGGCGCCTCGACCGCTGAGGCGCAGGACCGCGCCGGCGAGCAGATCGCCGAGTACGTCGCGCTCGGCCTCGAGGGCCGCATGGTCCCCACGGCCGTAAACGTCGCGCCGGTACCGCAGGAGGTCATGGAGAAGGTCGGCCCCTACATCGATCTGGCGCAGGACATGGGCACGATCATCGCGCAGCTCGCGCGCGGCGGCGTCGAGAAGCTCGACATCATGACCGTCGGCGCGCTTGCCGAGGACGACACGCGCATCGTGCGCACGGCTGCGATCAAGGGCCTGCTGACCCGCGCGAGCGACGAGGGTGTCAACTTCGTCAACGCCGAGTACCTCGCCGAGCAGCGAGGCATCACCATCACCGAGACCAAGCGCGCCGAGACGCACGACTACGTCTCGATGCTCATCCTCCGCGCGGAGACTCCGCACGGCCCGGTCGAGATCGCCTCTGCGCTCATCGGCAAGAAGGACGAGCCGCGCATCGTGTCGCTGTTCGGCTACGACCTCGACATGGCGCCTGCCAAGAATATGGCGGTCTTCATCTACCCCGACCGCCCCGGCATGATCGGCAAGGTCGGCACGACGCTCGGCGACGCAGGCGTCAACATCGGCTCGATGCAGGTCGGCCGCAAGGAAGCCGGTGGCCAGGCGCTCATGGCCATCACCGTCGACGCCGTGCTTTCGCCGGAGCTGCTGGCTGACATCTCGGCTGCGGCCGGCATGGACGACGCCTGGTACGTGGAGCTGTAGGGCATGACTCGCCGCCCTGGACATACCGGCACCCGCGCTCGCTCCAGCGCTTGTGGCGCGTCCATCGAAACCCCCGATGGACACGCCCCTCGCGAATCGCTCAACGCGGGCACCAGCCTGTCCGGGGCCCCCATGTCCGCGCCGCAGATTCACCTACAGCAGGCTGGGCGACTTAGGTAGCCGGGCACCCGCGATGCGTGCGGGTCCGGCAACCTATCCGTCCATCCCAACGTACCAGGAGGGTCTGACACCATGAGCGACAAGGTCTACATCTTCGATACGACCCTGCGCGACGGCGAGCAGTCGCCGGGCGCTTCCATGAATGCTGAGGAGAAGCTCGAGATCGCGCGCCAGCTCATCAGGCTCGGCGTCGACGTGATCGAGGCGGGCTTCCCGATCTCAAGCCCCGGCGACTTTGAGAGCGTCCGTCGCATCGGTGCCGAGGTGGGGGACGCTGCTGTCGTCTGCGGCCTGTCCCGTGCGATCCCGAAGGACATCGAGACGGCGGCTGCCGCGCTTGCGACCGCGAAGCGTCCGCGCATCCACACCGGCATCGGCGTCTCCGTCAGCCACCTGCGCGACAAACTGCGCATCAGCGAGGACGAGGCGGTCGAGCGCGCTGTCGCCGCGGTCAAGCTTGCCCGCACGTTCGTTGAAGACGTCGAGTTCTACGCCGAAGACGCCGGCCGAGCCGTGCCTGCGTTCCTTCACCGCATGATCGAGGCTACCATCGCGGCCGGTGCGACCGTCGTCAACATCCCTGACACCACGGGTTACACGTATCCCGAGGAGTTCGGCGCGCTCATCGCCGGGCTCGCGAACAGCGTTCGCGGCATCGAGGACGTCATCATCTCAGTGCACTGCCATAACGACCTCGGCATGGCGACCGCGAATGCGCTTGCGGGCGTGAAGGCGGGAGCGCGCCAGATCGAATGCACCGTCAACGGCATCGGCGAGCGCGCGGGCAACACGTCGATGGAGGAGGTCGTCATGGCGATTCGCCAGCGCGGCGACATCCTCGGCGTGCATACCAGCATCAACACCCGCGAGATCATGCGCACGTCTCGGCTGGTGAGCAGCATTACGGGCATCCGTGTGCAGCCGAACAAGGCGATCGTGGGCGCGAACGCGTTCGCGCACAGCTCCGGCATCCACCAGGACGGTGTGCTCAAGGAGCGCTCCACCTACGAGATCATCGACCCGGTCGACGTGGGCGCGGGCGGCTCGGAGATCGTGCTGACGGCGCGGTCCGGGCGCCACGCGCTGAAGCACCGCCTCGAGGAGCTCGGCTACGTCCTGCCTGACGAGGAGTTCGAACGCGTGCACACGGCATTCCTCGAGCTGGCCGACAAGAAGAAGGAGGTCTTCGACGAGGACCTCGAGGTGCTCGTGGGCGAGAGCGAGCGGACGATCAATGAGGTATTCCACCTCGAGCAGGTTCACTTCACAAGCGGTGAGCCGGGAATCCCTACGGCTACCGTCGAGCTCGTGAACAAGGACGGCGAGCATTTCATCGACTCGAGCCACGGCACCGGCCCCGTCGACGCGGTCTACAAGGCGATCAACCGCATCGTCCACGTCGAGAACGAGCTCTCCGAGTTCTCGGTTCAGGCCGTTACGCGCGGCATCGATGCGCTGGGCGAGGTCACGATCCGCGTCACATCGCCCGACGGCCGAATCTTCACCGGCCGAGGCGCGCACTCTGACATCATCGTTGCGTCCGCTAAGGCCTATACCAACGCGCTCAACCGCTTGCTCGTGGCCACCGATCGCACCGTCGCCGACGAGATCTAAGCACCGTCCGGCGCCAAGCCGGGTGCGCTGGGTAGATGACCGACATACATCAAGTACGCGTGCCGAAGGAGCATTCCATGACCCGCCCCATGACCATTACCGAGAAGATCCTCGCGGCCCATGCAGGTCTACCTGAGGTCGAGCCCGGCCAGCTGATCAACTGCAAGCTCGATATCGTGCTCGCAAACGATGTCACCGCGCCCATCTCCATCAAGGAGTTCGCGAAGATCGGCGTGGGCAAGGTATGGGACCCCACCAAGATCGCGCTCGTGCCCGACCACTACACACCCAACAAGGACATCAAGTCCGCCGAGCAGGCCAAGATGGTGCGCGAATTCGCCCGCGAGCAGCACATCACGCACTACTACGAGATCGGCTGTATGGGCGTCGAGCATGCGCTCCTGCCCGAGCAGGGCGTAGTGGGTGCCGGCGACGTGATCATCGGCGCGGACTCGCACACCTGCACGTATGGCGCGCTCGGCGCCTTCGCGACCGGCGTCGGTTCGACCGACGCGGCGGTGGGCATGGCGACCGGCGAGGCGTGGTTCAAGGTACCCGCATCCATCAAGTTTAGCCTCACAGGCGCGCTCGCGCCTTGGGTGTGCGGCAAGGACATCATCCTGCACATCATCGGCATGATCGGCGTCGACGGAGCGCTCTATCAGTCGATGGAGTTCACCGGCGATACCATCGAAGGTCTCGGCATGGATGACCGCATGACGATATGCAACATGGCCATCGAGGCGGGTGGCAAGTCCGGCATCATCGCCGTCGATGACACGACGCGCGCGTACATGACCGGTCGCATGGAGAGGCCGTGGACCGAGTACTACAGCGACCCGGAGGCGACCTACGCCGCCGTCTACGAGATCGATGCGGCCATGATCGTCCCAACCGTCGCATTCCCGCACCTCCCCAGCAACACCCGCCCGGTCACCGAGGCGCGCGACGTCTGGGTCGACCAGGTGGTGATCGGCAGCTGCACGAACGGCCGCATCGAGGACCTGCGCATCGCAGCGTCGGTGCTCAAAGGCCACAAGGTGCACGAGAACGTGCGCACGATCATCATCCCTGCCACGCAGGAGATTTACCGACAGGCGATGCACGAGGGGCTCTTCGACATCTTCCTCGATGCGAACGCCGCGGTCTCCACGCCGACGTGCGGGCCGTGTCTGGGCGGGCATATGGGTATCCTCGCAGCAGGGGAGAGGGCACTCGCAACGACGAACCGCAACTTCGTCGGCCGAATGGGGGACCCGACGTCTGAGGTCTACCTCGCATCACCGGCCGTAGCTGCGGCGACTGCTGTCTTGGGGCACATCGGGCTGCCAGAGGACTTGGTCTGAAGGTTGCTTAACTTCGGCGAGATGTGATGACGGTGTGTGTTTCGTACCTGAATCGATGTTAACGGTGTCAATTGGTACGACAGGTGCATTGCACGCGTGGGGTGACCGCGTGTTCCCGTAGAGCAGAGAGGGCATGACTTGAGCGATGAAGCGAGAGAAGAACTGATGTCTGAGCAAGATCCCGCGGCCGAGGAGGGGGTTTCGGAAGGGGTGGCAGATGGCGGCGGCCCCCGCCGCTCGCCGCTGAACCTGATCCTCGCCGTCGCCCTCATCGTTCTCCTGGTCGGCGTCGGCGTCGCGGTGTTCTTCGTGGTGCAGGTCGCCACGACGAGCCATCAGCCGCAGACAATGACGGACCTGCAGGTCCAGCAGCTTCAGCAGCAAATCAAGAAGACTCCTCAGAACGGGACCCTGTACCTTCAGCTCGCATCCGAGTTCTACAACGTGCAGGCGTACGACAAGGCGCTCCAGGCCCTCAAGGATCTGCAAAGTATCAATCCCACGGGGGCGACTCTTGCGGAGAGTATCTATGCGCAGGGCAGAATCACTGAGGTGCGCGGCGACAAGAACGCGGCGCTGGACGATTACCTCAAGTCCGTCAGCGTCACCGAGACGGCGGAAGCCAGGTGGGCGCTCGGGAATCTGTACCTCGATCAGAAGAAGTATGTCGATGCCGCCAAGGACTTCGAGCACTACGTGGTGCTCGTCCCCGGCGATGCGGGTGGATTTGCGAAGCTCGGAGCCGCTTACGAGGGCGCGGCGGATACACAAAAGGCACTCGCCGCGTACCGGAAGTCGAACGCGTTCATCCCCAATCAGCCGGCGGTAGTGGCTGCGATCAAGCGACTGGAAGGTAAGAAGCAATGACAAGCGCTGTCAACGAGCAGGCCAACCCTCGCCGTAGAAGCACGAGTATGGTTCTGCTGGCCGCGGTCATCATCCTTTTGCTTCTTCTCTGCGGCATTCTCTACACGTTGTGGAGCCTGGTCAACGTACCGGAGCGCAAAGCTGTTCTCACCCAGCAAAAGGGCGTTGTCGTAGCGTTTCAGGCCCTCTCCGGTTCGTTCGGACTCCTGGACCATCCCCTGGGTGTCGCCTACGATCGCGTCAACGACAAGATCTACGCGACGGAACCCGTGGCTGGCAAGGTGCTCGTCTTTGACGGGAACGGCAGGAACGGCAAGATCTTCGTCCAAGATGAGAGCCGACAGACCAAAGCAGCACAAATCGCCACGACCACCGTGAGTTCACCCGAGGGCGTTGATGTCGGCCCGGATGGCTCGGTCTACATCGCTGACCCAGTGAAGGGTGCCGTCTTGGTCTTCGGGCCTGACGGCCACAAGATCCGCCAGATGCCGTTTGCGAAGCCGGCCAGAGTCACCGTTGTGGGCAACCGTCTCTACATCCTGTTGTCACCGGGGCAACTCGTCGTCACGGACCTCAACGGCAATGTGGTCAATCGTTTCGGCACTCGTTCGGGCCAACGCGGGAGTGGGTTGGAGAGTCTCTACGGACCGACCGGCGTGGCGGTGGACACGAATAGAACCTCCTACATCACGGACTCCGAGAACTTCCGTATCATCGCACTGGATTCCACGCTCACCGCAACGTGGGTATCCGGACAGCCGGGGAGCTCGGAAGCGTCCATGGCCGCGCGAAGCCTCGAACTTCCGACAGGCATCACGCTTGGCGGCGACGGCAACCTCTACGTGGTTGACGGCATGGGTAGTCGAATCCTGGTCTACAACCGGGCTGGTCAGCAGATTGCGCCGCCGCTCAGCGCGGGTGGCAGCGGAGACGACCAACTTCGTCTGCCGCAAAGCATCTACTGGATGAAGGGCGATCTGTTCGTGATCGCCGATCAGTATCACAATCGCATCGTTGGCTTTCGCCTCACCCCGCAGCCATTCGGACAGAAATAGCAGTAACGTCCTGACACGTTGTTGAAACCGGGCACCGCTGAGACCGGCGGTCGACCTCCGAGTGCACCGTGCGGACTACAATGATCGCAAGCTGGAGATTCAGACGAGGAGCGCCGTCAGGCGCTCCTCGTTGTTGTTGTAGGCCAGCCTGACCAGCAGGGTAGCCCCGAGCGACGCTCAATGAACTCATGAATTCCTCATGAATTACACAATCACGCGAAGTGGGCATGGCTCTTGCTTTTCGATGTTCGATTAACGTTTCTTGTCGAGTTGTGGTCGACGGATAGAGGTGATGTGGAGTCATTCTGAAGAGCGTCGAACTCGTGGATGGGTTTGCACTGAGAAAGCGCACCAAGTTTCCTTCACCAAGCAAAGGCAGAAACGCAAACAAGCACTAAGGGAGGATCCAGATAATGAAGAAAGCACTTCTCGTTCTCGCACTCGCCACGGCGATGATGATGGCGATCGTGCCGTCGGCTTTCGCTCTGCACGGTGCGTACAACTCGACCGGAGCCAGCTGTCGTGAGTGTCACGCAGTCCACGACGCTGAGGCCCCTGGCACCAATGGCTATCTGTTCTTCAAGGCTGCTGGCCCGTACGGCGCGGCTGTTTCGTCCACTGGCGTCACCAGCACCGGCGGACCTGGCCTTATTCCTGCTGCAGGTTTCACGAATGCAAACACTGAAAACCTGTGCGAGTATTGCCACGTTTACGGCGGTCACGTGATCGACCAGGTCTACGGCGCTGGCCTCACCGAGGGCGTCAACTCGATGGCCGCGCATCAGATCGGCGCAGCCACGATCCCGAACTCCACCAAGACCCTTGGCGCAGGTGGCCTCGAGTGCATCAACTGCCACGACGCCCTTCCGCACGCTGCCGCATCCGGCAAGACCTGGACCAACGGTAGCAGCACGCTCACGATGGTCGACCCCGCAGGCGCCACCAAGAGCATGTACACCAAGGTCACCGGCGTGGATCTCACCCCGTACGGCGGCTCGCCGGTCAACCAGTTCTGCGCACGTTGCCACGACAAGAACATGACGCTGACCCTTGGCGGCACGACTCACGTCCTGACGTCGGCCACCACCATGGACACGTCGAACTTCGGCACTGGCGTCACCGTTGCCTGGAACGGCTCTGAGACCTGCATCAAGTGCCACGCGGTCAACGAGTTCCACAACCTGACCCAGCAGGCCGGCACCACCAAGGCCGCCGAGGGCGCCACTGGCAACTACCTCACCCTCACGGGTAGCGCAGCTGCCACCGGCACCAAGCCGTTCCAGAGCTTCACGACTGAGGCAACTGGTACCTCCTTCACGACTTGGGGTCTCGGCATGGGCTACAACGGCCCTGGCTCTTACAAGGCTGAGGGCGTCGCTGACGGTCTCTGCATCTCTTGCCACATGAAGTCCGACTCCACCGAGGGTGTTGGCGTAAACTTCTAGGCAACAACGTTCTTCTCCACGACGCTCTTCTGGAACGACGGTGGGCACCGGGAACTCTCCCGGTGCCCACTCTTTTCGCGTCAGGGCGGGCCGTCCCAAACGTCGCCCTGCGTTCGACTGGATCGATGCGTCGCTTGAGTACGATGCGTATTTCTCGTGGGGCATCTTCGATATGGTGTCACTGGTACGATTCCTGCATTGCTTAAGAAGTGTGTCGCGCAAGTCCGCATGACACCGCAGACATGTCCGAACTTCTCTGAGCTGGCGACGAGGCCCTTTGCATGGTTGACCCGACTACCCTTCCAGAGTCGCACGAAACCGCCGTGCCGAAGGCGCGTGTGACGCCCTATGCCGTCAGACGCATTTTCCGCTGGACCATGCTGCTAGCTGTCCTCGCTGTCGTGCTCTTCGTTATCTCCGGTCCGATCAGCCTTGCACAGACCGGGTCATGCGGCTCGTGTCACGCCACCCAGAAGGCGTACTCGGACTGGCGTGCTTCATCTCACTCATATGTCCGTTGTGTGAGTTGCCACACAGAGAGAGGGTCTCTCGGAGGCGTGGGCAACAGTTTCGCGCTCGCGCAAGACGTCGTGCGGACGGTTATCGGCACCTCGGGCGCGGCGGTGGCTGTGCAGGACCGCGCGTGCACGGCGTGTCACCCGCCCGCCGAACTCGCGAAGCCCACGCTCGTCAAAGGTCTGCGCATCTCTCACTCGGGATTGACTGAGGGAGGCTACCGCTGCACCGATTGCCACGCGGGAGTTGCGCACAGCGTGCCGGTAGCCCGCATATCTGCGGCGACCATGAGCGTGTGCGCCCGCTGCCACAACAACGTCAAACTCTCGGGCAAGTGCTCGCTGTGTCACGCTGAGGCCAAGTCGACCGGAGTCGTGTCACGTAGCGACCCGGAATGGTCGAAGACACACGGTCGGAACTGGCGGACGATGCACGGCATGGGCGACCTCTCCACGTGCACGTTGTGTCACACCCCTCAGATGTGCCAGCGGTGTCACGGTGTGCCGCTGCCGCACGATACAAGCTTCATCGCCGAGCATGGCGCTAGTGCGCTTAAGGCGAGGACCGAGTGCCTCAACTGTCATAATCAGTCGTTCTGCGACGACTGCCACGGAATGCCGGTCCCGCATCCGGTCGGCTTCTTGGCGAGCCACCCCAAGATCGCCAAGGGCGTTCAGGATCCGCGATGCGCCAGGTGTCACCTCTCCGACGACTGTTTGTCGTGTCATGAGGACCACACTCATCCCCACGGACCGGGAGTTGGGCCGGCGATCCCCCGATGAACATCTTCAGCTCTCCGGCAAGCAGAACGGTCGATCCGGCCGCATCTCAGGAGCGTCTCGCGATCATCGTGCAGACCGCCACGACTGCGCTGCGCGATCCCGCACACAATCCCATCGTCATGCTGGTGATTCTTGGGGTCGTCGCGGTGCTGCTCCTCATCATCTTGCTCGTCGTGGCGTTGGTTGTGAGGCTCGTACAGGATTGGCGCAATCCCCCTCCTCCGCCTGTGGCTCGCATGAAGACGGTCGCTGCCGAGCGGAATCCTCTCATCGAGGTCTTCACGTGGTTGATCGTCATCCTTGCTTTGGTGGGCGGCGTGAACGTTGGGTGGCGCTACGGTATAAGCGACAGGACCTGCGCCCGATGCCACATCACGGAGTCTGCATTTGCGTCGCGCGCCACAGACGTTCATGCGAAAGTGGCGTGCAGTTCATGTCACGTGGCGCCTGGGGCGAGAGGATCGTTCCTGGGCGCGGTCACAGCGGTCAAGAATCTGCGGTCGCAGCTCGCCGGGCCTCCCGAGCGTCCGTCATCCCGGGCGGAGGTACAAAGCGCTGCGTGTTTGGCCTGCCATAAGAGCGTTGCACAGGGAGTCCTGGTGGCGTCTTCGATCCGCATGCGTCATTCAGACGTCCTCTCCGTCGGTTACAGGTGCGCCGACTGCCACACGGTTGGACACGGTACGGCCGTCATCGCGAAGCGGAACCCGAGCATGGCGCAGTGCCTCCAATGTCACGACGGCACAACGGCGTCAAGCCGCTGCGCGACGTGTCATAGCAAGGACGTGGGCGTCGCATCCGGTCGGCGTGCCATCGCGACCGATATCCCTAAGGCGCAGATCGTCGTTGACGGTTGCCGGGGGTGCCACTCGATGGCTCCGTGCATCCAGTGCCACGGAATCGAGCTGCCGCACTCTGGCCAGTTCAGGGGAGGCTCGCACGCTCGCAAAGCGCTCCTGCAGCCGAAGACATGCGTGAAGTGTCACGGCGTGGCCAGCTTCTGCAATGTATGTCACCAGTTCAGAGTGGCGGGTGGTCTTCCGCTCGGCCCCCACGGAAACAGGGCGCAGTTCGTCTCCGACCACTCGAAGCTGGGTCGAACATTCAACGATGAATCGGCCTCGTGTTATTGCCACACCAGGGGCGGTCCTCGCAAGAAGCTCTGCGCCTTCTGCCACGGACCTCAGCCTTCGCGTTAGTGAAAGCGCCGCGATCCGGAGTCGGGTACCATACATCGCGGCAGCGCACGTTCGGTCGTGGGCTGGCTTCGTCACTCTGACCACTCTGGACAAAGGAGCAACCGTGAAGTTCTCCGGTACCGCTCACAAGTACGGCCGCGACGTCGACACCGACGTCATCATCCCCGCACGCTACCTCAACACGTCAGACCCGGCTGAGCTCGCCAAGCACTGCATGGAGGACCTCGACGCCGGGTTCGTAGGCAAGGTCACGGCAGGAGACATCCTCGTCGCCGATGAGAACTTCGGCTGTGGCTCGAGCCGCGAGCACGCCCCGATCTCGATCAAGGCGGCTGGTGTCTCCGTGGTCATCGCCAAGAGCTTCGCGCGCATCTTCTATCGCAACGCCATCAACACCGGGCTGCCCATCATGGAGGCGCCCGAAGCGGTCGACGGCATCAGCGACGGCGACGTCGTGACGGTCGACGCCGACGCAGGCACCATCACGAACGAGACCACTAACAAGGCCTACACCGCGCAGCCGTTCCCGCCGTTCGTCAAGGCGATCATCGAGGGCGGCGGTCTTGTGGAGGCGACGAAGGTGAAGGTCGGCTCGTGACGACGCATACCTATCGCATCTGTCTGCTACCCGGTGATGGCATCGGTCCCGAGATCACGGCCGAGGCGGTCCGGGTGCTTGGCGCCATCGGCGAGAAGCATGGCGTCGCCTTCGCGTTTGACGAGGCACTTCTCGGCGGGGCTGCGATCGACGCGACGGGGAGTGCGCTGCCCGACGAGACGCTTGCGAAGGCCCGTGCGGCCGACGCGGTGCTGCTTGCGGCGATCGGTGGGCCGAAGTGGGACACAACTGACCCGGACATGCCGCGGCCGGAGCAGGGGCTGCTCGGCATCCGCAAGGGGCTGGGACTGTTCGCTAACCTGCGTCCGGTCAAGATCTTCGATGCGCTGCGCGACGCTTCATCACTCAAGCCGGAGTTCCTCGAAGGCGTCGACATGCTCATTGTCCGCGAGCTCACCGGCGGCCTGTACTTCGGCGACCGCGCTCGGATGCGCGATGTGCCCGGTGCCGGCGAGAACGGCACCGACGGCATGCGCGCCTACGACACGATGGACTACCGCGAGTTCGAGATCGCACGCATCGCGCGGGTGGCCTTCGACGCGGCACGTACCCGCGGCAAGAAGGTGCACAGCGTCGACAAGGCCAACGTGCTCGAAACAAGCCGCCTGTGGCGCGAGATCGTCCACCGCATCCACGCCGAGGAGTTCCCCGAGATCGAGCTCATCGACCAGCTCGTCGACAACTCGGCGATGCAGCTCATCCGCACGCCTGCGCAGTTCGACGTCATGGTCACCGAGAACATGTTCGGTGACATCCTCTCAGACGAAGCCTCGATGCTCACCGGTTCGCTCGGGATGCTCGCCAGCGCGTCGCTCGGCGACGGGACCGCGCTCTACGAGCCCAGCCACGGCTCGGCGCCTGACATCGCCGGCCTCGGCGTCGCGAACCCGCTCGCGATGCTGCTCTCGGTCGAGATGATGCTGCGCTACAGCTTTGCGATGCACGAGGCAGCCGACGAGCTCGCCGCCGCGATCGAGCGCGTGCTCGCCGACGGCTGGCGCACGCGTGACATCGCCAGTGCCACCACACCTGCCGATAAGGTCGTCGGCACCGCTGCGATGGGCGACCTTGTGATCGGCGCATTGAGCTTGGCGTAGCGCCCCACGACGCGACCGCCTCGGGTACACTATGACCTCACATCACCCGAGCAGCGAGGGGAGCGACGATGGCTGAACTGCCGAAGGTCGACAAGATCTGGATGGACGGCGAGCTGGTCGACTGGGACAAGGCTCAGGTCCACGTACTCACCCACGGGCTCCACTACGGCTCCGGCGTCTTCGAAGGAATCCGCTGCTACGAGACCGAGGGCGGTCCCGCCGTCTTCCGCCTTACCGAGCACATGGAGCGCTTCGAGAGAAGCGCGAAGATGCTCTTCATGGAGCTCGGATACTCGGTGGAGGAGATGGTCGAGGCCGTCAAGACTACGATTCGGGTCAACAAGCTCCCGGCGTGCTACATCCGCCCGATCGCATTTCGCGGCTACGGAGTGATGGGTCTCGACCCCATTCCGTGTCCCGTCAACGTGTCCATCGCCGCGTGGCGCTGGGAGACGTACATGGGCGAGGAGGCGCTGCGCGAAGGCGTGGACGTCGGTATCAGCTCGTGGCGCCAACGCGGCATCAACTCGATGCCTCCGGCGATCAAGGCCACCGGCAACTACCTCAACAGCTCGTTTGCCCGCATCGAGGCGAACCAGCACGGATACGCCGAGGCGATCCTGCTCAACGAGGAGGGCAAGGTCACCGAAGGCACCGGCGAGAATCTCTTCATCGTGCGCGACGGTGTCATCTCCACGCCGCCGGTCAGCGACGGCCTTCTCCAAGGCATCACGCGAGACTCGATCATGCAGCTCGCCGTCGACATGGACTACGACGTCATCGAGGAGTCCCTCGTCCGGACCGACCTCTACACCGCCGATGAGATGTTCATGACCGGCTCTGCCGCCGAGGTCGTGCCGGTGCGCTCGGTCGACCACCGCATCATCGGTCCCGCCGGTCCGGTCACGCTCGAACTCCAGCTGGCGTTCTTCCGCGTCGTGCACGGCGAAGAATCCGACTACGAGGAATGGCTCGAGCGGGTATAGCGGACGACCGACCGTCGTTCCCAGCCGAGGAGGACCCCCGTGGTCACGCTGTACGACACCACACTTCGAGACGGCACCCAGCGCGAGGGCATGTCGCTATCGGTCGATGACAAGCTGCGTATCGCGGCCAAACTCGACCTGCTCGGCGTGCACTACATCGAGGGCGGCTTTCCCTCGTCCAACCCGAAGGACATCGAGTTCTTCGAGCGCGCCCGCACTCTCAAGCTCGAGTCCGCCGTCATCAGCGCGTTCGGGTCGACTCGGCGCAAGGGCATCAAGGCGGCCGACGACGCCGGGCTGCAAGCGCTGCTCGACACCGGTTGCTCGGCGCTGTGCATCGTGGGCAAGACGTGGGACCTGCACGTCACCGACGCGCTCGGTGCCACGCTCGAAGAAGGCATCGAGATGGCGCGCGATTCTGTGGCGTACCTGAAGGGTGAGGGCCGCACCGTCTTCTTCGACGCCGAGCATTTCTTCGACGGCTACAAGTCCAACTCCGACTACGCCGTTGCCGTGTGCACCGCGGCCGCCGAGGCGGGTGCCGATGCGATCGTGTTGTGCGACACGAACGGCGGCATGCTGCCCGCCGACATCGAGCGGATCGTCACCGACGTGGCGCAGCGTGTGGCGGCACCTCTCGGCATCCACACGCACAACGATTCCGGCTGCGCGGTCGCCAACTCGCTCATCGCCGTCGGTGCCGGCTGCACGCAGGTGCAAGGCACCATCAATGGCTACGGCGAGCGCACCGGCAACGCCGATCTCATCGCGATCATCGGCGGGCTCGTCCTCAAGATGGGGGAGGACTGCATCTCCCGCGATCAGCTGCGCCTGCTCACCGAGGTCAGCCACTTCGTCTCCGAGACCGCCAACCTCACGCCGAACGCTCAGGCGCCCTACGTGGGCGCGAGCGCGTTTGCGCATAAGGGCGGCCTGCACGCGAGCGCGACCGGCCGCCTTGCCGGCGCGTACGAGCACGTCGATCCGGGCAGCGTGGGCAACCTCGCTCGCGTGGTTGTGAGCGAACTCGCCGGTCGCGCCTCGCTCACGATGAAGGCCGCCGAACTCGGCATCGATCTCACGGGCCGTGAGGCCGCGACCGTGCTCGACGAGATCAAGGATCTGGAGTACCACGGCTACAGCTTCGAGGCCGCCGACGCGTCGCTTGCCATCATGCTCAAGAAGCGCCTAGGCACCTACGAGCCCGCCTTCACCCTCGAATCGTTCCGCGTCATCGCCGACAAGCGAAAAGACGGACGAGTGTCGACCGAGGCGACCATCAAGATACATGTCGGTGGCGACCGCTATATCGCCACCGCTGAAGGAAACGGCCCGGTCAACGCGCTGGACACGGCGTTGCGCATGGCGATCGGCCGCTTCTATCCGCAGCTCGATGCGATGGCGCTCGATGACTACAAGGTTCGTGTCCTCGAAGACAACAAGGGAACCGGCGCCATCACGCGTGTGCTCATCGAAACCAAGAACGCCGAGACCAGCTGGGGCACCGTTGGCGTCTCGGAAAATATCATCGAGGCATCGTGGGAAGCGCTTGTCGACGCCATCGAATACGGCTTGGCGCAGGTACAGCCCCCTGCGGAGGATCGCGAGCCGTAGCCACACGGCTGCTCCCCACTATCTCCATATCTGTTCCACGTGCCGTGAGCTGCAAGAATGGCCTGGAACCTGCTAGTATCTTAATGAAATCAATGCCGCGAAGGAGGTGCTCGCATCCCGCGACATGGCGTAAGCATGCGCACGGTCAACTATCGGCGTTCCTCCGGCTCGGCACTCATGAGTGCCAGAGGCTTGGTTCTTCGCGTGGTGGCCGTCGCCGTCGTCGTAGGTGTTGCGGGCGCACTCTCCTTTGCGCGGGCGTCGCTGTCGACCGCCCCAACCAGCCAGAAGACGTGGTACTGGCAGAATCCTACTCCACAAGGCGACCTGTTGAACGGGGTCGCGACCGCTGGCACGTCTGATGTGTGGGCCGTTGGTGGCCCCGGCATCGTTCTTCATTCGAGCGACAACGGCGCGGTGTGGGAAGACCAGGATCCGAACACGCAAGACGTCTTGCGTGCTGTCGACTTCACTGACGCCCAGCATGGCTGGGTCGTCGGTGACAACAGCACCGTTCGCGTGACCTCTGACGGGGGCTCGACGTGGGCCACCCAAACGGTCGCGACTGCGATCACCGCCCGCGGTGTCTCCATGACCACCGAGCAGATCGGCTGGATCGTCGGCGACGGTGGCGAGATCCGGATGACCGTCAACGGCGGCGCCGAGTGGACCGACGCAACGTCGGGCACGGGATCGACACTGAACGCAGTGAGCGCGGTCGACTCGTCGACGGCGTGGGCCGTGGGAGCTGCCGGCACTATCGTCGCCACCAAGGACCGCACCACGTGGGCGACGCAGACCGATCCACTTGCGCAGACCCTCAACGGCGTGAGCTTCGCAGACACGCAGACAGGCTACGCGGTTGGCGACACGGGCACCGTTCTGAAGACCGGTGACGGTGGAACCACGTGGACCGCTCTTGGCGTCACCTATCTCGATTCGACCGATACGACCGTCGCGCTCACGTCCGACATGCGGGGCGTCTCGTTCCGAAACGCCACCGACGGATGGATCGTTGGCGCCGCGGGGCTCGTGCTGTTCACGCAGGATGGCGGGCTCACGTGGACGTCACAGCAGGCGGGGACGCTCGCGTTCCACGGGGTCGCCGCCGGTGCGGGTGGCACGGCAAGCATCGTCGGCGCGAACGGGGCTATGTACGGCACGTCCACCGAGGGTGCGAGCTGGATCAGCCAGTCGCAAGGGCCCACGACTCGACTCAACGGGGCGTCGTGGACAAGCCCGACGTCCGGCGTAGTCGTCGGCGCGGGCGGCTTGGTCATGGACACCGTCGACGCCGGTAACGTATGGGCGAGCCGCACCCTCGGCTCTGACGACCTGTATGGCGTCGGTTTCGGCGGATCCACAGACGGGTGGATCGTCGGAGCAGGCGGGACCATCAAGAAGACAACCGATGCCGGCGCTTCATGGAACGACCAGTCTTCGGGTACGACGCAGACCCTCTACGCCGTTTCGGCTGTTACCGCCTCGACCGCGTGGGCGGTTGGTGACGGCGGGACGGTTCTGATCACGGTCGACGGTGGCTCCACGTGGACAGCCCAGAGCTCGGGCCTCCCAGCGACGACGGTTCTGTACGGCGTGTCGGCCGTCGACGCTCAGACGGTGTGGGCTTGGGGAAGTGCAGGCACCACGATCAGGACGACCAACGGCGGACAGACCTGGGTCACGATGTCCACGGGCTCCACCGCGGATCTCTACTCCGGGAAGTTCGTGGATCCCCAGACGGGCTGGGTGGGCGGCGGTTCAGGAACCGTTCTGAAGACCGTCGACGGTGGCTCGACGTGGGCCACCGAGACTACGAACGCCGGTGGGAACACGATCCGAGGAATAGCCTTCCTGGACTCGCTCACCGGTTATCTCGTCGGAGACGCCGGAACGTTGTGTAAGACGACGGATGGCGGGGCGACGTGGACGGCGCAGCTGCCGGGCACGTCGCTCAACCTCAACGCCGTCGGCTTCACCGATGCCGACCATGGATGGCTCGTCGGCGCGGGCGGGACGATTCTGCGCACGACCGACAATACCGCCCCGGAGACCACACTCGTCGTCGCGCCCTCGACACCCGATGGCAGCAACGGCTGGTGGACCGGCCAGCCACAGATCACCCTCATCCCCAGTGAGTCGGGAATCACCTACTACAGCTGGGACTCGGCCGCTGGCCCGTGGAGCACGTTCTCTGTCCCGGTCACTCCGCCCGTCGACGGCATCTGGACCCTCTACTACTACTCCATCGATCCCGGTGGCGCTAAAGAGACGGTCAAGAGCACCATCGGCAAGGTCGACTCGGCGACGCCCTCGACGCCGGGCACTCCCACGGCATCTTCGCCGACTACGAGCACCGTGGCCGTCTCGTGGCCGGAATCGGCGGACGCAGCGTCCGGCGTCGACTACTACCAGGTCGTTGCGAACGGCTCGGTCGTCGGAACTTCGGCCGCGGCGACCACGACCATCGCCGGGCTCTCGACCGAGACCTCGTACTCAATCTCGGTGCGGGCCGTCGACATGGCCGGGAACATCTCCGGCCAGTCCGCTTCGACGCAGATCATCACCCTGGCCGCGTCCCCAAGGCCGGCCGTCGCCGCGTACGCCAGAGGCGTCGGCAGCTGTGGCGCGTTCGTCGACTGGGGCGAGGCCACCGGCACCGTCGGGCCGGTAGGCTACCGAGTGTGGCGTTCTGCGGGTGGCGGAGCCTTCTCGGCGATTGCGACGATCACTCCAGGGCAGTCCCGCTCGTACGTGGACGCGGCAGCCCCCTTCTTCAGCCAGCTCGTGTACCGTATCTCGACGGTGGATGGCCGCGGCGAAGGCGTATTGAGCGACCCCACCACGTATACCTCGACGATCACCACCGGGCTTCCGACGCCGATCGGTCTCGTCGTTCGTAACACGGCATCGGTCCTCGTGAGCTGGACCCCCGTGCCGCTTCCGAGTGTCGTTGGCTATGACGTGTATCGAGCGACGACCAGCACCGGTACGCCCGAGACCCAGACGGTCGTACCTGTGCCTCAACCCGCGTCTGGGCTGGCCAGTTACCACGACACGCGTACCGCCGACTACACCGAGTACTGGTATCGGGTGGCGACCGTGGACGCGTCTGGTAACGTGGGCGTTCCCAGTCCTCCGGTCTACATCCGCACGGAAGCATCCGCGACCGCGGGGACACCGCATGGTTCGTATACAGAAGATTCGGACTTCTGTGCGATGTGCCATTCGACGCACAGCTCGCAGTCTCCCACGATGCTGCTGCAAGGCACGAACACCATCGATGCGCCTCTGTGCCTGAGCTGTCACGACGGCACGTCCGCGTCCGATGTCCTCAACGAGTACACCGACAATACCCGTACATCCCGCCACGCGGTCACCGTGGACACGCACACGGGCACACTCGTCTGCTCGAACTGCCACGGTGTGCACTCCGCCGAGCAGACCGACACGGTCAAGGGCCTTCTGCTTGCCGGCGACAAGAAGTCCGGCAACGCATACTGCTACACCTGTCACGGGGCAACGGCTGGATCCAGCCCCCGCGGCGACCTGCGCGTCTTCGAGGGCTCAGTGCATGCGACCGCCGTCGCCCCGCCGGCGTCAGGCACCGAGGTCGTCTGCCTGAGCTGCCACGTCGCGCACTCGTCTCGCGAGGCCGCGATGTTCCCGTACTCGGGCGACGACCGCTGTCTTGGCTGCCACTCGACGAGCGCAACGGCGTCGGGAACCGTGGACGTCGCGTCGCGGCTCTCGGGCCCGGACTCGAGCACGCGTCACGACCTCCGCTCGGCCGATTCCAGCGCGACCGGATCGCGGCTGTCGTGCGCGAACTGCCACGAGCCGCATGCCGCGTCGGTCACGACGCCCTGCGTCGATCCCGACAACCCCACCACTTCCGGCGGCGTTGCTACTGGCGTTGCCTTCTGCCTCAAGTGCCACGACGGTTCGCTGCCCACGAGTGCGGAGACCTCCGGCTATGCCGCGGCTCCGCTCGCCGCCAGCGGCTCGACGGCAACGGTCGACATCGCCGGTGCGTGGGCGACGAACTTCCATGGCGGCGGTGCGGCGTCGAACCCGAACCTGCGTCCGGAGATGGGCTACTCCAAGGGCGACACGATGACGTGTAACGCGTGTCACGATCCCCACGGTTCGCCGAACCGCTTCACGCTGCTCGACACCGTGCATTCGAAGACGGGAACCACGACCGCTGACGGCCTTCTTGTCGTGCCGCTCTCAGGCGGAGGCGCCGACCTGCGCTTCTTCTGCTCGTCGTGCCACGATGTGAGCGCGCTTACGCACCCGGCCGCCGGCGCGGGAGGCGCGGACCTCAACACGTTCCCGCTCGACTGCACCGCGTTCGGTTGTCACCGGCACGTCGGCAACGGGCTGTGACGGGCAAGGCACACCGGACACGCCGAGCCGCGACGCGGGCCGAGCACTCTGAGCCCCAAGTCTTCGGAGCTGCGTTCAGCCGGCGTGTGCTGATTCTCACGCTCATCGGGCTGATCGCCTTGCTGATCGTCATCGCCGGATTGCTTGTCATGCGGAACAACGACCTGAGCAACAGCGCGCAACGAGGACCAGGTCCGGTGCCGCTCTTCGCGATCGCCGGCCCCCGTAGCGGGGACGCACCCTTCTTCGTCCGTCCCCTCGGCGCAACGTGGGGTCCCGACGGCACGATCTATGTGTCGGACACGGGCAACAGGCGGGTGTGTGTCTTCAGCGCATCAGGTCGATTCATTCGGGAGTTCGGCCGTACGAAGAGGCTGGCTAAGTCTCCCTACATCTACACGCTCCAGCAACCAGCAGGACTCTTCGCCTCGCCGGACGGCGACGTTTACGTCGCCGATGTTCGCGGAGGCGCCGTGGTCGTCTTCGATTCGAAGGGCAAGTTCCTGCGCAGGATCAGCCCGCGCTTGTCGGCCCACTCTGCACCCTGGACTCCGACCGACGTCGCGCTTTACGGCGGGAAGCTTTACGTCTCAGACGGAAAGGGTGTCGCGGTCTTCTCGGCGACGGGTAAGGTCGTGCGTCGCTTTGACAGCGCATATCAGGGGTCTCCGTTCGCGTATCCGAACGGCGTAGCGGTGCGCGCCGATGGCTCGGTGCTCATATCGGACACGAACAACGCGCGAGTCGTGGCGCTGACATCGAGCGGCTCGCTGTTGTGGGTGTTGCAGCCATCTCAAGGTACCGTTCGTGCCGTGGGTCTGCCGCGTGGACTCTCGGTGGCTCCGAACGGGTCGATCCTGTTCGCCGACGCGTTTCTGTTCGGCGTGGGCACCATCTCCCCACAGGGCGGCTACGTCGGCCACTACGGGTCGAAAGGCGCGGAATTGGGCGACTTCCAGTTCCCTAACGACGTGGCGGTCAGGGGAGATCTCGTCCTCGTCGCCGACAAGGAGAACGGCCGCGTCCAGGTCATTCGGTTTCCGGGGCTGCTCGTAGCTCCGAACTCGAAACCCTGACCCGTTCGCCGGTTAGAACCGCACCAATTCGCAGGAGATGATGGCTGACCATGGAAGCTCACACGCATGGGGACTCCTTGCTGAGGATTCGGGGAACGCGCATGCGAGTCGTGCGTCTGATGCACGAGGGCGACTGCCGCTACGGACTGGCCGACGCATCGACGGTCACTCTGATCAGCGACGAGCCGTTTGCGGCCTGGGAGCCGGAATCGACGATCCCGCTCGCCGAGGCGCGTCTCGTGGCGCCGGTCGCTCCCACCAAAGTGGTCTGCGTCGGGATGAACTACCGCGCTCACATCGCCGAGATGGGCCACGCCGTGCCCTCCCAGCCCGTGATATTCGTTAAGCCGTCCACCGCGGTGATCGGCCCCATGCAGCCGATCCCGCTGCCCGAGGGCGTTGGGCGCGTGGACTACGAGGGTGAGCTCGCCGTGGTCATCGGCCGACGAATGCACCGCGTTCCTGCCGCGAACGTGTCCCAGAGTGTATTGGGACTGTGCTGCGGCAACGATGTGACCGCGCGGGACCTGCAGAAGATCGACGGGCAGTGGACTCGCGCGAAGGGCTTCGACGGGTTCTGCCCACTCGGTCCGTGGGTGGCTACCGACGTCGACCCCGGCGACCTGCTTCTCGAGACGCTCGTCAACGGCGAGCTGAAACAGAGCTCGCGCACGAGCGACATGCTCTTCCACCCCTGGGAACTCGTGAGTTTCATCAGCAACGTGATGACGCTCGTTCCTGGCGACGTCGTGCTCACGGGAACGCCAGGTGGGATCGGCCCGTTGCACTCGGGCGACACCGTCGAGGTGCGCATCGAAGGCGTCGGCTCGCTGTGCAACCCCGTGGCGGACGCCGCTGAGCAGGGCACAGAGGCCGAATAGCACTGACGCCGCCGCTCATTCTTGCGGCGCAGGTCCCTCGACGCCGCTCCCGTGAGTAATGATATGGTTGGAATTCGCCGCCCTTTGCATAGTCGACTCGCGGCCCTGACGATTCCGACCGGTGGTGCTCACGCTGCTCAAGGACCGCAACATCCTGCTCGTTGTGGCCGCGCGCTTTATCTCGCGCGTCGGTGGCACTGCCGTGTTCTTCATCGGCGTGTGGGGCGTGGCTGCATACACCTTCCACGCGAGCGCTCGCACGCTCGCGTTCGTGATGGCAGGCAACAGCATCGCTTCGATCGTCGGCTCGATCACGGCGGGCGTGCTCATCGATCGCATCGGTCCGCGGCGCGTTCTGCTCGGCGCGGAGCTGCTCACCATCCCCGTCGTCGTCGCGCTCGTGTTCGCACACTCGTGGCCCGCGTTCGTGGGCCTCGCGTGGCTGATCGGGCTCGTGGGCACGCCCACGTTCACGGCCGGCGCTTCTTTCGCACCGTTTCTGGTGAGCGGTGCCGCAGACCTCGAGCGGGTCAACGCGGCGGTCGAAGCAGCCGGCTCGGCCGGATTCGTGTTGGGGCCGGCGGTCGGCGCGGTCATCGCGAAGTTCGCGGGGGTGTCGTCGGTGTTCTGGCTGATGGCCGCGTGCTCGGTGACCGCCGCACTGCTCGCCTGGAGTGTCTCGATCGACGAGACCGTTCGTACCGACGCGCATCACCCGTTCCGCGAGCTGCGCGACGGCCTGAAGGTCGCGTACTCCGTGCGCACACTGCGCTACGTGATCCTGTCCGGCACCGCGGTGTGGTTCGGCTTCGGGGCGTTCTCGGCACTCGAGCCGCTCTTCTACCGCGACGTCGTCCACGTGGGCGTGGAGTGGATCGGCTGGATGAACACGGCGTTCTCCGTCGGGCTGATCGCTGGCTCGTGGCTCTTGCCGCAGCTGCCGCGCAAGGTCGTCTCGGCCAGAGGGCTCGCGACCTTGACGATCCTGTGCGGGCTGGGAGCCATCGCGTACGTGGGCTCGACCGACCTGCGGCTCATCGCCGTTGGTGCCGCGATCTGGGGACTCGTGATCGGCGCCGCCGAGCCGCTCATGCGGACGATGATGCACGTCGCGTCGCCCGAAGGGTATGTCGGGCGGGTCATCGGCACCGCCCAGTACCACCGCAGCGCGGGGGAGCTCGTGCCGCTCGCGTACGCGCCTGCACTCGCGGCTGCGTTCGGCGTGCAGGCCACGCTCATCGCAGGCGGCGTCGTGGTCGCGGCGGTCGTTCTCGCGAGCTGGCCTGTGGCCGCTTCGATCGACCGCGAGCTCGCCGCCGAGGGCCGACTGCTCGCACCCGCGCGGCGGTCGGAACCGCGCGTGGGATGGGGCGACGAGGTCTTGTAGCGCGCCCGCCCTGACGCGTCCGCCGCTTGTCGCAGAGGCCCGGCCGCTTAGCTCTTCACGGGCCCATCATGTCGTCTCTGGTGCTATTCTGAACCCCGACATCTTGTGGTTTCACCAACAATTTCGGGGGAGTCCTCGCCATGGTCGATGACCGAGTCCGCACGCCCGAAGTGGACGACCTGCTTCAAGCCTTGCTGCTTCTCGAGACCGACGACGAGGCCTACGCCTTGCTCGTCGATCTGTGCACCATTCGCGAGATACACGACATGGCGCAGCGACTCGAAGTCGCGCGGCGACTGGCTGCGGGGGAGCACTATGCTTCGATCCAGGAGACGACCGGTGCATCGGCGACCACGATCTCTCGCGTGAGCAAGTCGCTGAACTACGGCGCAGACGGCTACATCACGGTACTGAAGAAGCTCGGCAGCGTTCCTGCGGCTGGGGAGTAGGCGACGCCGCGCGATGTCCTTCGTCCATCTCCATACACACACGGAGTACTCGCTGCTCGACGGCGCGGCCCGGGTCAAGGCACTCGTCAAGCAGGCGGTCGATTTCGAGATGCCCGCGCTCGCGATCACCGATCACGGCTACATGTACGGCGCCGTAGACTTCTACAAGACCGCAACCAAGGCTGGCGTCAAGCCCATTATCGGCTGCGAGGTCTACTTCAACCCGGGGGACCGCACCAAGCGCGAAGGGCGTCCGGACCTCTACCACCTGCTACTTCTGGCGAAGAACAACGAGGGCTACCGCAACCTCATGGCGCTTGTCAGCGATGCCGCGGTCGCCGGCTACTACTACAAGCCGCAGGTCAGCCTTGAGCTGCTCGAGCGCTACGCCGAAGGTCTTATCGGCACGTCTGCGTGTATGAGCGGGATCCTCAGCAAGTCAATCGAGTTCGGGCAGCCGGAAGAGGCGCGCCGCTGGGCCGAGACGTACGCAGGCATCTTCGCACCGGGCGACTTCTACGTGGAGCTGCAGGAGCAGGGCATCGTCGCGAACAACGGCGTGAGCCAGACGCAGCTTAACCGCGAGCTTGCGTCGCTCGCTTCGGATCTCGGCCTCGGAACCGTGGCAACGAACGACATCCACTACCTCACCCGCGAGGATGCCAGGACCCAGGATCTGCTGCTGTGCATCGGCACGGGTTCGACCGTCGACCAGCCGGGACGCATGAAGTTCTCCTGCGACGAGTTCTACATGAAGACCGCAGACGAGATGGCGACGTCGATCGGCAACGCGTATCCCGAAGCGATGGCCAACACGCTCGAGATCGCGAACAAGTGCAACGTCGAGATCGAGACCGGCAAGATCATCCTCCCGAAGTTCGACGTGCCCGAAGGCAAGAGCGAAGAGAGCTACCTGCGCGAGAGGTGCCTCGAGGGGCTCAAGGTGCGCTATGGCGAACCGCTCGCGCCCGAGGTTCTCGATCGGCTCGACACCGAGTTGTCCGTGGTCGTACCTAAGGGCATCGCAGCGTACTTCCTCATCGTTCAGGACTTCACGCTGTGGGCCAAGGAGCACAACATCGGGGTCGGTCCCGGGCGCGGCAGCGCGGCCGGCTCGATCATCGCCTACGCTCTCGGCATCACGGCCCTCGATCCCATCGCCAACGGGCTGCTCTTCGAGCGCTTCCTCAACCCCGAGCGCACGGAGATGCCCGATATCGACATGGACTTCGACGACGAGCGTCGTGGCGAGGTCATCGACTACGTCCGCGACAAGTACGGCGCCGAGAAGGTCGCGCAGATCATCACATTCGGCACGATGAAGGCTCGCGCCGCGGTCCGCGACGCAGGTCGCGTTCTTGGCTACCCGTACGGCGTGCCAGACAAGATCTCGAAGATGATCATGGAAGACCTCGGGGCGACGATCGACTCCTCGCTCGACCAGAACAAGGAGTTCGGGGCGGACTACGCGGCCAATCCGGACACGAAACGCATCGTCGACGCCGCGCGCTCGCTCGAGGGGATCGTGCGCGGCGAGGGCGTCCATGCCGCCGGCGTCGTCATCTGCCGAGACCCGCTGCACTACTACGTGCCGGTCAAGTACGACACCAAGGGCGGCGCGGTCATCACCCAGTACGACGGGCCCACCGTCGCTGACATGGGCCTGCTCAAGATGGACTTCCTCGGCCTGCGAACGCTGACCGTGATCGCCGACGCAGTCAGAAACATCGAGCGCAACCACGGGGTCAAGCTCGTCCCCGACGAGCTCCCGCTTGACGACGCCACGACGTTCGAGCTGCTGCAGAAGGCCGATACCGTCGGCGTGTTTCAGGTGGAATCGCCCGGCATGCGCCAGCTGCTCAAAGACCTCAAGCCCACGGTCTTCGGGGACATCGTCGCGGTGCTCGCGCTGTACCGTCCGGGCCCGCTCGGCTCAGGGATGGTCAAGGACTTCGTCGAGCGCAAGCACGGCAGACGCGAGATCACGTACTACGACGACCGCCTCAAACCCATCCTGGAGGAGACGTACGGCACCGTCGTCTACCAGGAACAGGTCATGCGGATCTCGATGACGATGAGCGGCTTCTCGGCGGCGAAGGCCGACAAGCTGCGAAAGGCCATGGGCAAGAAGGACAAAGCGATCCTCGGCCTGCTCAAGGCGGACTGGATCGACGGTGCGGGCGAGAACGGCTACGACCCCAAGCTCGCCGCCCGCATGTGGGAAGACATCGAGAAGTTCGCCGAGTACGCGTTTAACAAGAGCCATTCGGCTGCCTACGGCGTCATCACGATGCAGACCGCCTACCTCAAGGCGCACTACCCGCTCGAGTACATGGCGGCCGTGCTCACGAGCTACACCGGCAAGACCGACAAGATCGTCCACTACGTCGCGGAGTGCAACCGCGCCGGCTACACCGTGCTGCCGCCGGACGTGAACACTTCGGGTCGCGACTTCACGCCCGTCACCGGAGAGGGAATCCGATTCGGGCTCGCGGGCATCCGCGGCGTGGGAGCGGGCGTCGTGGACTCGATCACGGAGGCTCGCGACGACGGGGGACCATTCACGTCGCTGCATGACTTCTGCGCTCGGGTCGACATGCGGCAGGTCAACAAGAAGACGCTTGAAGCGCTCATCAAGGCCGGCGCGTTCGACTCGACCGGCTACACGCGCAAGCACGTGCTCTCCATGATGGACTCGTGCGTGGATTCGGCGATCAAGCGGCAAAAAGACGTCGACTCGGGCCAGGTCTCGATGTTCGACATGTTCGCCGCCGAAGACTCGGGCTTTTCCGAGGAGATCCCCGAGCCCAACGGCGACGAGTGGGACAAGAAGCTCAAGCTCGCATTCGAGAAGGAGATGCTCGGCATCTACGTCTCCGACCACCCGCTGCGTGGCATCGCCGAGCAGGTCCGCCAGGCCGCCGACTACTCGCTCGGCGATCTCGACGAGCTCAAAGACGGCGCGACCGGATGGTTCGCGGGCATACTCGCCAGTGTCGAGCGCAAGCCCACCAAGAAGGGCTTGATGATGGCGGTCACCAAGCTCGAAGACCTCGACGGCCAGATCGAGGCGGTCATGTTCCCGCAGGTCTACGAGAAGTTCCGCGATATCGTGGTCGAGGACGCAGTTGTTCGCGTGCGGGCCAAACTCGAGGACTCCGACCGCGGCAAGAAGCTGATGGTGCAGCTCGTCGAGCCCTTCGACGGCGACGCGTTCGCCGAACCGCCGGGTCGCGTGACCATTCGAACCGACGCGAGCGCACTTCACAATGGTCGGCACGCGCGGCTCCTCGAGACACTTCAGCACTATCCCGGTCGCGACGTCGTCGTGCTCTTCGCGTGGGACGAAGAGCAGTGCTTGTTGCTCGAGTGCCGCATGCCGTACCTCGTTGACCGGAACTCCAACGGGCTGCACGCCGAACTGATCCTTCTCTTCGGCGCCGATGCGATCGCCGAGGAGTAGGGCGGGGAACGTTGAACGGTAGCCTTCACTCCGTTGCACTCTAGCACTCTACTGTGATAGAGTGCCCCTGACGACGGCACGTACCGCTCTGCCCAGCGCTTTTACCGCAGCGCACGAAAAGGGGAATCGTCACTACCATGCGCCCGCTCACCGCACGAGGATTTCGAGATGTGCTCCCGGCCGAGGCCGCGGAGCGTGAAGCAGTCTCGGCAGCGATTGCCGAGGTCTTCTCGGCGTGGGGCTACGGGCTTGTCGAGACGCCGGTCGTAGAGGATCTGATGTCGCTCGAGGCGGCCGCCGGTGCGCTCGAGGGTACCGCGTTTCGCCTCATCGACCTCGACGGCCGGCTGCTTGCTCTTCGACCCGACATGACGGTGCCGATTGCCAGGCTGACGGCATCGCGCCTCACCGGCGAGCCGGGGCCGCACCGCTTCCGCTACGCCGCTGAAGTCTTCCGCGAGCACGAATCGCTTCGCGGTCAGGCGCGCCAGTTCTCGCAGGTGGGCGTCGAGCTCATCGGCGGTGGCGGGGCAGCGGCAGACGCCGAGATCATCGCCGTCCTCGTCGAGGCGCTCGAAGCGTCCGGCCTGCGCGACTTCACTGTTGCCGTGGGCACTGTCGCGGTGCTGTTCGCGCTGGTAGAGGCCGCAAACGCACCGGCCGCGTGGGGCGAAGCGGTCCTGGCTGCAGCGCACGACCGCAATCTCGTGGGACTCGACGCGCTCGCGTGCGAGGCCGACGACGTAGCGGTCGCTGGCGCGCTTTCAGCCGTGCCGCGCATCCGCGGCGGGCGCGAAGCGATCATCACCTGCCGAGAAGCGACCGCGGGTCTGGGCTGCGAGGCCGCGCTCGACGAGCTCGAGGCGACCTGGGACCTCCTCGACGCTGCCGGTGTGCTCGACCGCGTCGTCGTCGACTTCTCTGTCATGCGCTCCTTCGACTACTACACCGGCGTCGTGGCCGAGGCCTACGCGCCCGGGCTCGGCGTGCCGCTTGGCGGCGGCGGCCGATACGATGGCGTGCTCGCCGCCTTCGACGCGCCCGCCGCGGCCGCCGGCTTCGCGCTCGGGCTTGAGCGGCTCATGATCGCGCTCGTCGAGCAGGGCGCGCAGCCTGCTGTGCGGGGCCTCGACGCCGCCGTTGGCGGCGAGCCAGCCGGCGCACTCGCCGCGGCGCGGCGACTGCGCTCTGCGGGCTGGCGCGTCGCCCTCTCAGCGCGTTCAGGTCGCGACCTCGTCGCAGAGGCGACGCGCCTCGAGGCCCGGGAGGCGCTGCAGGTCACCGCAACCGGCATCGTGCGGCTGGATCGCGAGGGGCAGCCGGCCGTGCCGCTCGAGGAGCCGGTCCCGTACCCGCCCACGACGACGTGGGCGACGCGAGGTGAGGAGCTGTGATCGCGACTCGCTCGGGTGGTCCCGACCGCCCGCTTCGCATCGCCGTGCCGAAGGGCGCGCTCTTCGCAGACAGCGTGCGCGTGCTCCGCGAGGCCGGCTTCGACACGACTGCGCTTGAGCACCCTGGGCGCACGCTCATCATCCGCATGTCGGACGTCGAATATATCATCGGCAAGCCCACCGACATTCCGGTCTATGTCGCGTACGGCGCGGCGGATTGTGGCATCGGCGGCAAGGACACCCTCGTCGAGCAGGGACTCGAGGTGGTCGAGCTCGTCGACCTCGGCTTCGGCGGCTGTCGCTTCGTGGTCGCGGAACCGGAGAACGCAGGCGCCGAGATCAGCGAGCGAGCGCGCCACCTGGGCGTGATCCGCGTGGCGACGAAGTATCCCAACATCGCGCAGGCGCACTTCGATGCGCGCGGCGTCCAGATCGAGATCGTGAAGCTTAACGGCAACATCGAGCTCGCGCCGCTTATCGGCATCGCGGACGTGGTCGTCGACATCACTGCCACCGGCACCACGCTGCGCGAGAACAAGCTGCGCATCGTCGAAGACGTGCTCCCGAGCACTGCTCGCTTCGTCGGTAACCCGGCCGCGGTGCGCACCGATCCGCGGGTCGTAGCCCTCGCCGACACGTTGTCGGCGCTCTCGGTAGAATCAACGTGCGCGGGTACGAAGCCTGCGAAGGGTGCGAAATGATGCGCCCCGGAACCGATCGAAAGGACTCGATGCAGCCATGATGCGTCGCATCGTACTTGAGCGCGGACAGCGCCTCACTGAGAAGGACCTCGCTCGCAGCGGCGGGGTGGACGCCGAGATCATCGGCGTGGCCGCACGCATCGTCGACGACGTGCATGCCCGCGGCGACGTAGCGGTGCGCGAGTACACCGCCACCTTCGACAAGGTCGAACTCTCCGACTTCCGCGTCACCGCGGAGGAGATCCAGGCCGCCGTGGCCGCCGTCGAGCCGGAGTTCAAGGCCGCGATCGCGGCAGCTGCCGCCTCCATCGAAGATTTCCACAATCGCCAGCTCCCGCAGAGCTGGTTCACGACACAGGAGGGCGGCGTCTTCCTCGGCCAGAAGGTCACGCCCATCCGGCGCGTGGGCATCTACGTGCCCGGCGGTCGCGCGAAGTATCCGTCGAGCGTGCTCATGAATGCGATTCCTGCGCTCGTGGCCGGCGTGGACGAGATCGCGATGGTGGTACCGCCCGCGGCCGATGGCAGCGTCAACCCCTACACCCTTGCGGCCGCTGCCGAGGTCGGCATCGACGAGATCTACAAGGTCGGCGGAGCTCAGGCGGTCGCGGCCCTGGCCCACGGCACCGACTCGATCCCGCGCGTCGACAAGATCGTCGGGCCGGGCAACGCCTATGTCACCGCGGCCAAGAAGCTCGTCATGGGAGCTGTCGGTATCGACATGCTCGCCGGCCCCTCAGAGGTCCTCATCCTCGCCGATGAGACCGCCATCCCCGCGTTCGTCGCAATCGATCTCATGGCGCAGGCCGAGCACGACCCCCGTGCGGCGACCTATCTGGTCACCACCGACCCCGAACTCCCTGACCTCGTCGAGGAAGCGTTTGAGATCCTGCTGGAAGAGTCGCCGCGCGGCAACATCACGGCTCGCTCGCTCACCGACAATGGCGTCATCATCATCTGTCCCGACATCACGGCCGCACTCGACACCGCCGACCTCGTCGCGCCCGAGCACCTCGAGGTGATGATGTCTGAGCCCTTCGACCTGCTCGGCAGTATCAGGAACGCCGGAGCGATCTTCCTCGGGCCGTGGACGCCGGAAAGCGTGGGCGATTACGTCGCCGGCCCGAACCACGTCCTGCCCACCGGTGGCACCGCGCGCTTCTCCTCGCCGCTGTCGGTCGATGACTTCATGAAGAAGTCGAGCGTGCTGAGCTACAGCTTCGAAGCGCTCGAGATGGACGGCGACACGGTGCTTGAGCTCGCAAGCAGGGAAGGGCTGTGGGCGCATGGCCGCTCGGTCTCGCTGCGCCTCGAGTCGGTCGCGGAATACGCCGATGAGTTCGAGGTTCTCGAGAATCTCGACGGCGAACTCGGTGTGGTCGACGATGCCGGGCAGCCCGGACTGGCCGACGAGGCCGGCAGGCTTGCCGCAGACATCATCGAAGAAGAGGACGGTGGATCCTGACGTGAAGCCGATCAGACCTGCACGGCCCGAGCTTGAGGACCTTGCGCCCTACGACGCCAAAGAGGTCAAGGCCGAAGTCAATCTCGCCAGCAACGAACACCCGCTCAACTTGCCAGGCGAGATCTTGAGCAAGCTGAAATCGCGTCTCGGCGATTTCAAGTTCAACCGCTATCCGGATCCAACCGCGCACGGACTTCGGGAACTCATCGCCGAGGCGAACGGTCTCGACTCCGAGAACGTGCTCGTAGGCAACGGCGGTGACGAGCTCATCTTCGACCTGCTGCTGGCGTGGGGCGGTCCCGGGCGCAAGATCCTCGACATGCCGCCGACGTTTTCCATGTACGGGATCGACGCGCAGATCACGGGAACCGAGGTCGTGCGAATTCCTCGGAACGCGGATTTCTCGATCGACGAGGAAGCCGTGCTCGCGCGCGTGGCCGAGGGCGATATCGACATCGTCATCGTCGCCAACCCGAATAACCCTACCGGCGGACTGGCGAACGAGTCGTTCCTCATCGACCTGCTGGCGGCGACAGATGCGATCGTGATGGTCGACGAGGCGTACTTCGAGTTCTCGCGCCATACGATGCGACCTCACATGACCCGGCACCCGAACCTCATCTTGTTGCGTACGTTCTCCAAGGCCTTCTCGCTCGCCGGGCTGCGAGTGGGCTACCTCCTCGCACATCCAGACGTCGTCTGCGAGTTCATGAAGGTGCGCCAGCCGTACTCGGTCGACGCATTCTCGCAGTGGGTGGCTTCGACGGTCTTTCGTGAGCGCGTGATCTTCGAGCAGGGTATCCGCGATCTCATCCGCGGTCGCGACCAGGTGATGCGAGGTCTGTCCGCGATGGATGGTGTCGAGGTCTTCCCCAGTGAAGCGAACTTCATCCTCTTCAAAGTCGAGCACGCGCCAGCACTTTGGCGCGACCTTCTGCAGAACCATTCGGTACTCATTCGTGACTTCGCGCGTGCGCCCGGCCTGTCGAACTGTCTGCGCGTGACGATCGGTACCGAGAAGGAGAACGCTCGCTTCCTCGATGCGATGGCTGACTGCCTCGCTCACCGCAAGGCCAACGGGGTCCTCGCCGCCGGCGAGCGAACGCAGTAAGACGACGGAAAGGGATCAGGCCCATGGGACGCGTGGCAACTGTGAAGCGGGCGACAGGAGAGACCGACGTCTCGGTGTCGATTGACCTGGACGGCTCGGGAACGACGAAGATTGCCACCGGTGTGCCCTTCTTCGACCACATGCTCGACGCGTTCGGGCGCCACGGGCTCTTCGACCTTGCGGTTCGAGCCTCCGGCGACCTCGACATCGACGCGCACCACACGGTCGAGGACGTGGGCATCGTGCTGGGGCAGGCGTTCGCTGAGGCGCTCGCGGACAAATGCGGTATCACGCGCTTCGGCTCGTGCGCCATGCCGATGGACGAGGCATTGGTCCTGGCCGCCATCGACATCTCAGGCCGAGGTGCCCTCTACTACGAGGTCGATCTGCCCATCGAGATCATCGGCACGTTCGACACGACGCTCGCCAAGGAGTTCCTCGTGGCCTTCGCCACGAACGCGGGGTTCACGCTTCATGTGGGAACGCTCGCCGGCGAGAACGCGCACCACATCATCGAAGCCGCGTTCAAAGCTGTCGCGCGAGCGCTCAAGGACGCGGTCGCGCTCGATGAGCGCGTGAGCGGCGTGCCGTCGACGAAGGGCAGCCTGTGAGCCCGCGGATCGCCATCATCGACTACAAGATGGGCAACCTGCGAAGCGTCCAGAAGGGCTTCGAGCATGCGGGCGTGAGCAACGTCGTCGTGACCGACGACCCTGCGGTCGTAGAGGCTGCCGACGCGATCGTGCTGCCAGGCGTTGGCGCGTTCCGCGACGCGTCCGCGAATCTGCGCGAGAGCGGCCTTGAGGAGACTCTTCGCCATAAGATCGGCTCGGGTACGCCGTTTCTCGGCATCTGCCTCGGTATGCAGCTCCTTGCCGATATGGGGCTCGAGGAGGGGGAGTGGACGGGGCTCGGTCTCGTCCCCGGCGTGTGCGACAAGCTGCCGGGCGGCGTGAAGATCCCGCACATCGGCTGGAACACCGTCGAGTACCCCCGCGACAGCCCGCTCTTCGACGGCATCCCGGAGTCGACGGCTTTCTACTTCGTGCACAGCTACCGGCTCTCTCCGAAAGACAGCAGCGCCATCGTTGGCTCGACCGAGTACGGCGTGCGATTCGCAGCTGCGGTGCAGGTCAACAACATCTTCGCCGTGCAGTTCCACCCGGAGAAGTCTTCGAGCTCTGGGCTGCACCTGCTCTCCAACTTTGGCCGTATCGCAGAAGGGGCACGCGCGTGATCGTTCTTCCGGCAATCGATATCCTCGGAGGGCGAGCGGTTCGCCTCGCCCAAGGCGATTACGAACGCGTCACCGTCTACAACGACGATCCCGTCGACCAGGCGCGCCGGTTCGTCGACGCCGGCGCCGAGTGGATCCACGTCGTCGACCTCGACGGCGCGCGCTCCGGCACCCCCGGCAACATCGCCATCATCGAGCGCATTGCGCGTGAGACAGGAGCCCGTCTCGAGGTGGGCGGCGGCGTTCGCACCCTCGAGACGATGCAGAGGCTCAAAGAGGCCGGGGTCGAGCGCGTGGTCGTTGGCACCAAGCTCGTGACCGACCCCGACTTCGTGCGCGCGGCCGTGGAATGCTGCGGCGACAAGATCGTGGCCGGCGTCGATGCGCGCGACGGGATGGTGTGCGTCGAGGGCTGGCGCGAAGGCACGGCCACCTCAGCGCAGGTGCTCGTGGGCGAGCTGCGGAACCTCGGGATGCGCCACCTCGTCTACACCGACATCTCGCGCGACGGCATGCAGACAGGCATCAATGCGCCAGCGTACGTGGGCGTGGCGGTGTCCGCCGGCTTCCCGGTCGTCGCGAGCGGCGGCGTCTCGACGCTCGATGACATCCGGGCGCTCTACGACCTGGGTCCCGGCGTGATCGAGGGCGTCATCGTGGGGCGCGCGCTCTACGAAGGCGCCTTCGCGCTTGAAGAGGCGCTCGCCGCAAGCCGAGGGGAGGCGTAGGTCGCGATGCTCATGAAGCGCGTCATACCCTGTCTCGATGTCCACGCAGGCCGCGTCGTCAAAGGCGTGAACTTCGTGAACCTGCGCGACGCCGGGGACCCCGTCGAGATGGCCGCCATCTACGACAAGGCCGGCGCCGACGAGGTCGTCTTCCTCGACATCACGGCCACGCATGAGGATCGCCCCAGCATGCTCGACGTCGCCACCCGCACCGCCGAGGAGTGCTTCATCCCGTATACGGTGGGCGGCGGAATGCGCTCTGCCGAAGACATCCGCGCCATGCTCAAAGCGGGTGCCGACAAGATTTCGCTCAACAGCGCCGCCGTGCGCGACCCCTCGCTCATAACGCACACGAGCCGCATCTACGGCGCGCAGTGCATCGTCGTGGCGATCGACGCGCGCCGGGTAGCCGGGGGGCGCGATCGCTGGGAGGTCTTCATCAACGGCGGCCGCATCAATACCGAACTCGACGCGGTCGAGTGGGCTCGCGAGGCCGAGCGTCTCGGCGCTGGCGAGATCCTGCTCACCAGCATGGACTGCGACGGCACGAAAGACGGCTTCGACATCGCGCTCACGCGCGCCGTCACCTCGGCGCTCAACATCCCGGTCATCGCGAGCGGGGGAGCGGGCGAACTCGACCACTTCGCTGAGGCGGTCATCGAGGCCGATGCCGATGCCGTGCTTGCGGCAAGCGTCTTCCACTTCGGGACGTTTACGGTGCGGCAGGTCAAGGAAGCGATGGCGAAGGCGGGCGTGCCGGTTCGGCTCTAGTCAGCCGCCTTGTGCAAGCAGCTAGAATGGACCAGACCACGACTACCGTTCAGGAGTGCATCATGGCCGACCTCGAGCACGATCTTCTCGGCATTGACGAGTTCACCTACAACGCCAACGGGCTGATCCCGGCGGTCATCCAGCAGCACGACACCCACGAGGTGCTCATGGTCGCCTACATGAACCGCGAGTCACTCGCCGAGACGATTGAGACGGGTTTCACCTGGTTCTGGAGCCGTAGCCGGCACAAGTTCTGGATGAAGGGCGAGAGCTCCGGCCACACGCAGGAGGTCATCGAGATCCGCTATGACTGCGACGCGGACTGCCTGCTCATACTCGTGAACCAGATCGGGCCGGGCGCGTGCCACACCAACGAGCGCACCTGTTTCTACCGCACGCTTTACCCGCAAGCCGCCTCGCTTGCGAAAGGGGCGGGCTGTGAGTAGCAAGCCCACCATCGGCGAGGTGCTCGACGAGCTGTTCGCTGTCATCGAGCAGCGAAGAGGCGCCGACCCGGAGACTTCCTACACCGCGCGTCTCCTGACCGGCAACGAAGACAGCCTCCTGAAGAAGATCGCCGAGGAGTCCGGCGAGGTCATTATGGCCGCGAAGGACGCCGACAAGGACCATCTGCGCTACGAGGTCGCCGATCTCGTCTACCACCTGCTCGTCGTGCTCGCGCGCTACGGCTTGAGCCCGTCCGACCTCGCCGAGGAGCTCGCGGCCCGGCGTTCCTGACGCCGAGAACCGCGACGATGATGGCAGCCGTCAGCCGCGCGCCTCGGCGAGAAGCGATGGAGCCGCTCTGGGACCGTGTCGATCGCAACCGCGCTCGGCTGTTCGGCTACGTCGCCGTCTTCGTTCTCGCATCCGTCGCCGGGCTCGATCTCCTGTTCGCGCTGCCTCTTCTCTTCGTCGTATTCAGGACGCTCGGCGAGGGCACCATCGCGGCTGCGTGGGGCGCCTACTGGACGGCGATGGCCGGACTGAGCGTCGTTCTCACGGTTGTGGCGGCATCGTGGTCCGCGGCAACACTCATGCGCTCCGAGAAGTGGCTGCTCAAGCGCTTTGGTGCTCGGCTCGTCCCCAAGGGCGAGTTGCTCGACACGAAGTTCGCGCTCAAGGACATGGCGATCGCCGCGGGCCTCGATGTCGCGCCGGCGCTCTACCTCATCCCCGAGACGACCACCAACGCGTTCGTCTTTGCGGCGAGGCGCCGGCGCGCCGTCATCGGCATCACTGAAGGCTTCACGCGTAAGCTCTCCGTCGACGAGCAGCGGGCGGTATTTGCGAACCTCGTCGCGAGGCTCGTGTCGGGCGACACGATCGTCTCCACTGGCGTCGCCGCACTCATGTGGCCCCTTCAGACGTGGCGAGACTCGCGCATGACCGCGGGAGACGACACGTTTGGCGCGATGTCTGCAACGATCGTCGGCAGTCCTCCCCGGCAGGTTGCGGTCCAGGCGGGGGATGGTCCAGCGGGCATCGGGATGACGTTCGTCATCTTCGGTTTCGGGTTTGCGCTGCTCGCCGAACTCGTTGCCGCCGGCAACCGGCGCGCCCAACTCACCACCGCGGAGAAGGCCGACGCCGAGGGCATGCTGTACCTGAAGGATCCCACGGCGATGCTGTCGGCGCTGAAGCACTGCATCGAGTTGGACAACGTCGTTCCCGTTGCTGGTGAGGGATTTGCTGAACTGTTTTACTGTTGGACCGGCATTTCGACCGACGACGAGAACGATCCCGAGTGGGAACGCGTGGCGCGGCTGCGCGAAGTCCTCGGGGTCATGGGATACGACCCAGCAGCTGACATGGCGCAGTCGACAGCAGCGACAGGCGTGCCTCCCGCACCGCGGCTAGAGGGTATCGGCCAAGGTGTGCAAGCAAAGGACATGTGGCAATGAATCACGACCGACCCACCGGACGACAGATGGCGATGACCCTTGCGGCGTGGGTCATCGGCCTGCTCGTCATGGGAGGTGTCATCTTCGCTGCGTCTTCGGCGCTTATGCCGAAGACTTCTCCGACCACGCTTCCGGTCAGTTCCCGCCTTTCGTCGCTCGCGACCGCGTCGGTTGAGGCGACAGTCGCGACGCCTGCACCCGCGGTCCCGGTCGCGGCACCTGCCAGCGTCCCGGCCAGCGTGCAAGCGGCGGTCCCACCGAAGCCCAAGCCGACTTCCAAGAAGACGCCACCGCCCGTGAAGACCCCGGCCAGCCCCTTTGGCGGCAAGGTGGTCGTCATCGACGCCGGCCACCAGGGCAAGGGCGATTCGTCGCTCGAACCCATCGGCCCCGGGTCGTCAACGAGGAAGCCGAAGGTCGCCAGCGGTGCCACCGGAATAGCGACACACAACACCGAGAGCTCGGTAAACCTTCAGATCGCGCTCAAGCTGCAGAAGAATCTTGTCCGCGCGGGTGTCAAAGTCGTGATGATCCGGACCACCCAAAACGTCAACATCGCCAACTCGAAGCGGGCGAAGATCGCCAACGCCGCACACGCCGCGCTTTTCATCCGGATACACTGCGACGGCTCCACGAACCGCTCGCAGTACGGGTTGTCCACGCTTGTGCCGGGCGCTAACCAGTGGACTGGGCCGATCGTGGACCGAAGCGGACGGGCGGGCGGTTACGTGCACCGCGCAGTTCTCGCAGCTTCGGGGGCCCGGGACCTCGGCGTGAAGAAGAGGTCGGACCTGAGCGGTTTCAATTGGTCGACGGTACCGACGATCCTCGTCGAGTTGGGATTCTTGAGCAATCCGGCCGAGGATCGCAAGCTTGGCACCTCGGCGTACCAGGCGACACTGGCCAAAGGTCTCGCCACCGGCATCGAAGCGTATCTGAAGACCAAATAGCCCCAAGTCGGATACACGAACGGACCGCCGCGGGGGCGGTCCGAACGGCCGGACGTCGAGCGACGCTATCGTTGCAGCGTCGCCTTGAACCCGCACCCCCCACAGGCGGGGCACTTCTTGTGAACCACATCCCCCTCGGAGGATCCTGCACTTCTCCTCCTACTTGAGTGTTTCGGCATCGCGTGAGCGAACCTTAAACACATGGGCGGAGATGTGCCTCGGCCAGTTTGGAACGCCGCTACCGAGGAAGGCCTCTTGACATCGCCCCGGCCCGAAGGCGTAGACTGCTCGGCAACCGAACAGCGCGTCTGTGACGGGGAAGAGTACTTCAGTTCAAGAGCTTTAGAGAGTCGGGGACAGGTGGAAACCCGGCGCTACTGACTGAAGGAATGGGCCCCTGAGACTCCTGCACAAAGGCTCTTGAGCTGACTAGTGCGGGCGGATCCCAACCGATACAAGGGGCAGGGTATGAAGGCGAGCGCAAGCCGAGTACCCGACAGACCAAAGTGGGCATGTTGCAACCGCGATATGTCAACAAGGGTGGTACCGCGAGAGTAACTCTCGTCCCTTGATGGACGGGAGTTTTTTGTTTTCTCGGAGTGCCGATTCAGCGCGCGGTGCGGTCGACGAACAGGCGACCGAAAGAAGGCAGGACCGAAGATGATATTGCCTGGCAGAGAAGAGTTTGCGCGACTTGCCGCCGACTACGACGTGGTCCCTGTGGCACGCGAGGTCTACGCCGATCTTGCGACCCCCATCAGCGCGTTCATGGCGCTCGCCGAAGGCGCCGAGCATGCATTCCTGCTCGAGAGCGTCATCGGCGGGGAGCGTTTGGGGCGCTACAGCTTCCTGGGCGTGGGGGATCGGCAAGTCATCAGCGCCCGCGGCCACGAGGTCGTCATCGAGAGCGGCGGTGTCTCTGGCGAGTACGCCGACGACCCGTTGAGGGTCGTCTCCCGTGAGCTCGGCGTCGGCAAGGTCGCCCGGGTGCCGGGGCTGCCGCTGTTCGTTGGTGGCGCTGTCGGCTACGTGGGCTACGAGACGGCGGCCAGTTTCGAGAAGGTGCCTCGCCATGACGTCGACGTGCTGGGCGTACCGGACTTCAGCTTCATGGCCGCCGACGTGGTCGTGGCTTTCGACCACGCCCGCCGCGTCATGCAGGTCATCGCTCCCGTTCGGCCCGGCGGCGCGCCCGACATCGCGTACGACGCAGCGCTCCGGCGCATCGACAGCTACCTCAAGCGCATCGACCAGGGGCCGCGCGGTGCGGAGCTGGGCGCTTACGGCGTCGCCGTACCGGTCCCGATGGATGCGCACACTACCCGCGAGGAGTTCATCGGCCAGGTGGAGCGCGCCAAGGAGTACATCGCTGCGGGCGACATCTTTCAGGTCGTCCTCAGCCAGCGCTACTCCGCGCCCTACGAGGGTGACGGGCTCGATCTGTACCGCGTGCTGCGGGCGGTCAACCCGTCGCCGTACATGTTCTACGTGCGCACTCGTGATGTGACGCTCGTAGGCTCGTCGCCCGAGCCGCTCGTGCGCGTTGAGGGCGACTGCGTGCTCACCCGCCCGCTCGCCGGCACCCGGCCTCGTGGCGCGACCGCTGCCGAAGACGGCCGCCTGCGCGCCGATCTCCTCGCCGATGAGAAGGAGCGCGCCGAGCACGTCATGCTCGTCGATCTGGGTCGCAACGACCTCGGGCGCGTCTCGACACCGGGGACCGTGACCGTCGATGAGCTGATGGAGGTCGAGTACTACAGCCACGTGATGCACATCGTGAGCAACGTGACCGGCGAGCTCGCGCCCGGCAAAGATGCATTCGACGCGCTTGAGGCCACGTTTCCTGCTGGTACCGTCAGCGGTGCGCCCAAAGTACGCGCGATGGAGATCATTCGCGAACTCGAGCCCGAGGCGCGAGGCCCGTACGCCGGCACCGTGGGGTACGTGGGGCTCGATGGGGCGATGGACATGTGCATCACGATCCGCACGGTGGTCATCGCCAACGGCCGCGCGTACGTGCAGTCCGGCGCCGGAATCGTCGCCGATAGCGACCCGGAGAAAGAGTTCGAGGAGTGCATGCACAAGGCTCAGGCGATGCACAGAGCCCTTGAGCTGGCAGCGGGCATGAACGCTGAAGAGGAGGTCGCACGATGATCCTCGTCATCGATAACTACGACTCCTTCACCTACAACCTCGTGCAGCTTCTCGCGGCGCTTGGCGCTGAGGTCGAAGTGCACCGCAACGACGCGCTGACCGCCGAGGAGGCGCTGGCGCTCAAGCCCGCCGGAATCGTTGTGTCGCCGGGTCCGGGCACGCCGGACGCCGCCGGCATCAGCCGAGATGTGATTCGGGCGGCGGCGGCCGCCAAGGTGCCGTTGCTCGGTGTGTGTCTCGGCCACCAGTGCATCGCCGAGGTGTTCGGCGGGACGGTATGCCGCGCACCACGGGCCGTCCACGGCAAGACCGACGAGATCAGCCACGACGGTCTTGCGCTCTTCGCCGGCATACCGAACCCGTTCACAGCGACGCGCTACCACTCGCTGTGCGTCGATGCCGGCAGCGTACCTGACGTCCTCGAGGTACAGGCCACGACGCCCGACGCCGTCATCATGGCGCTGCGCCACCGCGAGCTGCCCATCTTCGGCGTGCAGTTCCATCCCGAAAGCGTGCTCACGCCGGAGGGTACGAAGTTGCTCGCGAACTTCCTGGACGTGACAGGAGAGGTGCCGCTTGCTCGAGGCGCCTCCGGCACGGCCGCGATCGTCTCGGCTGCGGGCGGTTCGACGAGGGCGAGTGCCGGGGCGGCCGCGGTGGTCGACACCGTGGGTGCGATCGGGCGTGTCGCGACGGGAGCCTCGCTCTCCGAAGACGAGGCGTACTCGGTCATGGACCAGATCATGGACGGGCAGGCGACGCCGTCCCAGATCAGCGCACTCATTACCGGCATGCGGATGAAGGGCGAGACCGTCGACGAGATCGTAGGCTTCGCGCGCGCTATGCGCGAGCACGCGACTCCCGTCCGCCCGACCGTCGCCGGCTACATCGACACGTGCGGGACCGGCGGCGACGGGCTGCACACCTTCAACATCTCGACGACGACCGCGTTCGTGGTCGCCGGCGCGGGCGTGCCGGTCGCCAAGCACGGCAACCGCGCGGTCTCCTCGGCGGCGGGGAGCGCGGACGTGCTCGAGGCGCTCGGCATCGACATCGGCCTGGGCGCGACCGACGTAGCGCGCTGCGTCGACGAGGCCGGCGTGGGCTTCCTGTTCGCACAGGCGCTGCACTCCTCGATGCGCCATGCGGGCCCGACGCGCCGTGAGATCGGCATCCGGACCGTCTTCAACATCCTCGGGCCGCTCACGAATCCGGCCGGCGCCAAACGTCAGCTTCTCGGCGTCTACGATGCCCGTCTCGCGCCGGTCATGGCCGAAGTGGCCGGGCGCCTTGGGGCGGAGCGCGTGCTCGTCGTCAACGGCCACCCCGGTATGGATGAGGTGAGCGGCTCCGGTCCCACGACCGTCGCGGAGTTCAACGCCGAGACCGGCGCCGTCTCCACATACACCATCACACCGGAGTCCCTGGGTATCGCCCGCGGAACGCTGGCCGATATCGCGGGCGGCAACGCCGCCGAGAACGCCGCGATCGTCCGAGCGATCCTGGGCGGCGAAGTCGGCCCGCGCCGCGACGTCGTGCTGCTGAACGCAGCCGCGGCGCTGCTGGCCGCGGGCAAGGCCGGCGACCTCGCCGAGGGCGTCGCACTCGCTCGCGTCTCGATCGACAACGGGCGCGCCCTCTGTGCGCTCGACGAGCTCGGAGCCCTCTCGCGGCGCCTCGCCGCAGTCGCGTCGCGCGCCAATCCCACAACGGAGGTAACGACAGCATGACCGCAAGCTTCCTCGAGTCCGTGGTCACTGCGCGCAAGGTCGCGCTCGCGCTCGCGTACGGCAGGTACACGCCGGCCGACTGCGAGCTGCTTGCCGCGTCAGCCACCCGTCCGCCGCGCGACTTCATCGGCGCGCTCGTCGGGCGTCCTGATGTGGCCGTGATCGCCGAGGTCAAGAAGGCCTCGCCCAGCGCCGGACCGATCGCGCCGGAGTGCGAGGCGTCGATGCAGGCGCTCCGGTACGAAGACGGCGGTGCCGCGTGCGTGAGCGTCCTGTGCGAGCCCCGCTACTTCGGCGGCTCCTTCACCGACCTGTCGGACGTCAGCGATGCGGTCGGCATCCCGGTGATCGCGAAAGACTTCGTAGTCGATCCTGTGCAGCTCTACGTTGCACGGGGCCACGGCGCCGACGCCGTGCTGCTCATGGTGAGCGTTCTCGGCGATTCGATTCGCGAGTACATCGACCTCGCAGGTACCCTCGGGCTCACGTCGCTCGTGGAGGTGCACGACCAGCACGAGCTCGATATCGCGCTCGCCGCGCGGGCCCGCCTCATCGGCGTCAACAGCCGAAACCTCAAGACGCTCGCGGTCGCGCCCGAGAAGGTCGCGCCGGTGATCGCGGCCGCCAAGGGGTCGGGAGCGATCGTGGTCGCCGAGAGTGGCATTCGTACGCGCCGGTCCGTTGAGGCGGCTGCGGCGCACGGAGCGGACGCCGTCCTCGTGGGCGAGACGCTCATGCGCACGCAGTTCCCCGAGGAAGTTCTCAAGGAGTTGACGGGTGTGCACAAGTGCCCGTGATGACTGGATTTGCGACCGCTCGACAGCACGTGAAGGTTTGCGACAGGGACACGTAAGCAGCAAGGGAGGAGCACCACCATGGCAGACATGACACGGTACATGCTCGACGAGAAGGCCATGCCCACGGCCTGGTACAACATCATCCCGGACCTGAAGACGCCTCCGGCGCCTCCGCTCGCACCCGACGGCAGCCCCATCTCGCCCGACCAGCTCGCCGTGCTGTTCCCGATGGAGTGCATCAAGCAGGAGATGTCGGGCGAGCGCTACCACGACATCCCGGGCGCCGTGCTCGACATCTACAAGACGTATCGCCCCTCGCCGCTCATCCGCGCACACCAGCTCGAGCGCGTTCTCGGCCTTCCCGCGGGCGTGAAGATCTTCTACAAGTACGAAGGCGTCTCGCCGGCAGGCTCGCACAAGCCCAACACCGCCATCCCGCAGGCGTACTACAACAAGCAGGAAGGCATCACGAAGATTGCGACCGAGACCGGCGCCGGCCAGTGGGGCAGTGCGCTTTCGATGGCCGGTGCGTTGTTCGGCATCGATGTTGAGGTCTTCATGGTCAAGGTGAGCTACGAGCAGAAGCCGTACCGCCGTATCCTCATGGAGACGTATGGCGCGAGCGTTCACGCATCGCCCACCAACCTGACCGCCGCCGGTCGGCACGTGCTCGAGATGGATCCGAACTCGACCGGTTCTCTCGGCATCGCGATCTCTGAGGCCGTCGAGGTGGCTGCGAAGAACGACGACACGCACTACGCGCTCGGGTCGGTGCTGAACCACGTCTGCCTGCACCAGACGATCATCGGCGAGGAAGCGATCCTGCAGATGGCGATGGCCGAGGCCGAGCCCGACGTCGTCATCGGCTGCGTGGGCGGCGGCTCGAACTTCGCCGGCATCTCGTTCCCGTACTACAAGCGCAAGCTCGACGGCAAGAGCAACGCGCGCCTCGTCGCGGTCGAGCCCAAGGCGTGCCCGACGCTCACGGCCGGCGAGTACCGCTACGACCTCGGCGACGAGGCAGGCATGACGCCGCAGATGCTCATGTACACGCTCGGCCACGACTTCGTGCCCGCCGGCATCCACGCGGGCGGCCTTCGCTACCACGGTGACTCGCCGCTCGTCAGCCAGCTCGTGCACGAGGGCGAAGCCGAGGCGGTCGCGGTCGACCAGACCGAGTGCTTCGCTGCGGCGGTGCAGTTCGCGCGCGCCGAGGGGATCTTGCCGGCACCGGAGTCGAGCCACGCCATCCGCGTCGCGATCGACGAGGCGCTTCAAGCCAAGCAGGCCGGCGTCGACCGGACGATCCTGTTCAACCTCTCAGGTCACGGTAACTTCGACCTGGCCGCGTACGCCGCCTACAACGCCGGCGAGCTTGAGGACTACGATTTCGCCGCGGGTTCAACCCTGTGTGGCGACGACTTGTAAGACGTCGTTGCGGCGGACGGGGCCGGTGAGCCTTCGCTCGCGGTCCTCGGCGAGTTCACCGCTCTTGCGGTGAACTCGCCTGCGGAGTGCTCGCTGCGGCTCACCGGCCCCGTCCGAATCGGCTGGCTTACTAGGAGAACCCTTCCATGCATCGAACTCGCATCAAGATATGCGGTGTCACGCGCGCTGAAGACGCGGCCGCAGCTGTTGCCGCCGGGGCTGACGCGATCGGCGTCATCTTCGCACCGTCGGCGCGGCGGGTGACGATCGCGCAGGCGGCGAAGGCCCTCGCCGATGTGCCGCCGGGCGTCGCCCGCATCGGCGTCTTCGTCGACGCGTCCGCCGATGAGATCGCCGAAGCCGTGGCCGCATGCGAGTTGACTGCCGTGCAGCTCAGCGGTGGTGAGTCGCCGGCCGACATCGATGCGCTCCCGTTCCCGGCGATCAAGGTCCTGCATGTTGGCACGCATTTCGGTTCTGAAGAGGCGGAGCCCTTCCGGGGCCACGCCGCCGCCCTTCTTCTCGACACACTCGTGACTGGCAAAGCGGGCGGTACCTCGCAAACATTCAACTGGCAAGCGACAGGTGATGTCCCCGGCTGGGCTCCGTGCTTCGTCGCAGGGGGACTCGATCCAACCAATGTGGGCGCGTGTATCGCCGCGCTGCGCCCGTTCGCCGTCGATGTCTCATCCGGCGTCGAGCAGTCGCCGGGTATCAAGGATCCCGAGAAGATCGCCGCTTTCTGCGCAGCCGTGCGCGAAGCCGACCTGGAGGCCACATCATGAGCGACCTGCTCCCTTCCGCCGAGAACGTGTACGCGGGCCCCGACGCCGCCGGCTTCTTCGGCGCGTATGGCGGACGTTTCGTTCCCGAGACCGTGATCCCGGCGCTTGAGGCGCTGACCGCAGCCTACGAGACGGCCTGCAGCGACCCGGCGTTCGAGGCCGAACTCGAAGTGTTGCGCCGCGACTACATCGGCCGCGCCACGCCCCTGTACCGCGCCAACCGGCTCGCCGACGCGGTCGGTCTGGGAGCTGTCTACCTGAAGCGCGAAGACCTCTGCCACACCGGCGCTCACAAGATCAACAACACGATCGGCCAGTGCCTGCTCGCCAAGCGCATGGGAAAGAAGCGCGTGATCGCCGAGACTGGCGCCGGCCAGCATGGGGTCGCGACGGCCACCGCGGCCGCGCTCATGGATCTCGAATGTGCAGTCTTCATGGGCGTGGAAGACATCCGCCGCCAGTCGCTCAACGTCTACAAGATGAAGCTGCTCGGCGCCGAGGTCATCCCGGTCGACGAAGGAGCGGGCACCCTTGCCGATGCGGTCACGGCGGCGTTGCGCCACTGGGTCGAGCGCGTCGATGACACGTTCTACGTGCTGGGCTCGGCCGTCGGTCCTCACCCGTATCCGATGATCGTGCGCGACTTCCAAAGCGTCATCGGCACGGAGATCATCGAGCAGTGCAAGGCGCGCGGTATCGAGGAACTCGACGCCGTCATCGCTTGTGTGGGTGGTGGCTCTAATGCGATCGGGACGTTTCACCCGTTCGTGGTCGCTGGCGGCGTCCTCGGCTCACCTGCGCTCATCGGAGCGGAGGCCGCGGGGCTCGGGATCGATACCGACAAGACGGGCGCGTCGATGACGCTCGGTTCGCCCGGCATCCTCCACGGCTTCTACAGCTACCTGCTCCAGGACGAGGCGGGCAATCCGCTCGAGGCGTACTCGATCTCGGCCGGGCTGGACTATCCCGGCGTGGGACCGGAGCACGCGTATCTCAAGGACGAGGGGCTCGTTCGCTACGAAGCGGTCACCGACGCCGAGGCGCTCGCGGCCTTCGAGCAGCTCACGCTCATGGAAGGCATCATCCCGGCGATCGAGAGCAGCCACGCGCTCGCGCTTCTGCCGCGCCTCGCCGAGGAACTTGGCCCGGACGCGATCGTGGTCGTGACGGTCTCAGGCCGAGGCGACAAGGACATCGACATCGTGCGAGAGGCGGGGCTCGGAGTTGACTGAGCGGCTGTCCGCGGGCGACGCACCGCCGCCTGCCTCGCTGTCCTCGCCGGGGGCCCTGACGCCTTCGGCGTCTGCCCCGGCTGCGGAGGCTTCGGCAAACGACGGCGCGTCGCCCGCTGCCGCTTCTCGGCTCGGGCGAGCATTCTCCCTAGGCCGGCCCTCCCTCGTTGCTTACATCATGGGGGGGTATCCCGACCGTGCGACGTCGCTGGCGGCCCTTCATGCGCTGGCTGACGCGGGGGCGGACGTCATCGAGCTGGGGATTCCTTACTCGGACCCGTTGGCTGACGGGCAGGTCATTCGCGATGCGGCTGATGAGGCGCGCTCGGCGGCCGGTGGCGCTTTCGGACTTGCCGAGACGATCGACCTTGCGCGCGAGTTTCTCGGCGAGGCGGGCGAGAGTTCGCCGCCGGTTGTGCTGATGGGTTACCTCAACCCGCTCATGCGCATGGGGTTGCCGAAGGCGGCGGCTGCGATGCGCGAGGCTGGCGTGAGCGGGGTCATCGTGCCGGACCTGCCGCCGGACATGGCGGGGCCGTGGCTTGCGGCGTCCGCGGGCATCGACACCGTCTTCCTCGCGGCTCCCACGTCGACTCCCGAGCGTCTTGCGAAGGTCGGCGCGATGTCGAGCGGATTCGTCTACTGCGTATCGACCGCGGGGGTCACCGGCGAGCGCTCGGAGCTCCCGGCCGAGCTCGGGGAGCTCGTCGCGCGCGTGAAGGCGGCCACGTCGCTGCCGGTCGCCGTCGGGTTCGGCGTGTCGACCCCCGAGCAGGCGCGCACGGTCGCCCGAATCGCTGACGGCGTCGTCGTGGGAAGCGCGATCGTGCGGCGCCAGCGCGACTCAGTTGAGCTGCGCGCTTTCGTCGCCGAACTCGCGGACGCGGTCCACTCGGGATGCGGGCCCGCGTTGCTTGCTAGCGGATGAGAGGCTGCATGATCACGGTCGTGGTGAGGACCGAGGATGTCGCGTCCTGCGTCGGGAGCGGCACGATGATTGCGGGCGGCTTCGGCAAGACGGGAAGCTTCGGCGCCGGCGGCCGAATGGGCCTCGGCGCGACCTCTGTGATGCCGCGAAGCCTCAGCGCGCTGTAGCCTCGCTTGAAGGTCTTGACGGCCTTGAGCGCCGGCTTGCCCCTCGTTGATTCCTCGAGCGCCCAGTACCGGCGCTTGCCGCGGTTCTTCCAGCCACCGAAGATCTCGACGTGGCCGGCGCGGCGAACTGCGTCGCCGAGTTTGAGGGAGCGCCAGGAGATTCGTCTGGCGCGGCTGCGGATTGTGGAAGACGTGTAGGAGTGCTTGAGCTTCCACGCCATCGAGACGAAACCAGAGCAATCTCGCCGATAGCCATGGTAGTAAGCGCTCTGGCTGTACTTCACGCGGCGCGTTATCCAGGAGTGGGCTCGCTTGATCACCGTTGCCCGGGTGATCGCAGATGCGGTGGCCGGAGTGGCTCCCGAGAAGACCGCCAGTGCGAGCGGGATGGCGATCATAGTGCGTCCCATGCGGGACAAGAACTTCACGACACGACTGTTTACCTTCACACGGCTGCCTTTCGCCGGCTACATGACGCTTGCGAGGCCGTGCCGATAGTGCAGCCGTTGCTCGCGAGCGTGTCGATTCGCCCACGCAGACACGAACGATCTCCTTTGCGTGTGGGCGGCGACCAAGGGGACGGGAGCGATTACGATGCCACTTCGGGTATCGCCGCAGCTAGACGGCCGTGCAGGCGGCGCTTCTGCGAGGGCATGGGCGCGAACGGTGACCGGGTTGCGTGGAATACCCATAGGGGTATCATCGGAAGGAGCGTCGGTTGCCTGTTCGGGTAGACTCGTCGTGCGCGACCGAGTCGTCCTCACACGTTGAGATCGGAGTTCGAAGATGCGTGTCGCACTCGCACAGATCAACGTCACCGTGGGTGATCTTCAGGGCAACGTTCAACACATTCTCGAAGCCATGCAATCTGCCGAGCAGGCCGGGGCCGGCATCACGCTCTTTCCGGAGCTCGCGCTGACCGGCTATCCGCCAGAAGACCTCGTCCACAAGGCGCACTTCATCGAAGAGCAGCTCGACGCGTTGGAGATGGTGGCCGCCGCGAGTTCGCATCTCGCGCTGGTGGGCTACGTCGACCGCGACGGAGACGATCTGTTCAACGCCGTCGCGCTGTGCGGCAACAACCGGGTCCTGAAGACCTACCACAAGCGGCGTTTGCCGAACTACGGGGTCTTTGACGAGCGGCGCTACTTCACCCCCGGAAGTCAGCCGGGGCTCTTCGAGCTCGGAGGAACGATGTTCGCGAGCACGATCTGCGAAGACATCTGGGTTCCTGAACTCGCCGAGGAAGCCGCCGCTGAAGGCGCGTCTGTGATCTTCAACGTCTCGGCGTCGCCCTTCTACGCGGGCAAGGCGAAGGAGCGCGAGGAGATGCTCCAGGCCCGCGCGCGGGACAACGGCGTGTGGCTGGCATACTGCAACCTCGTCGGCGGGCAGGACGAGCTCGTCTTCGACGGGCGCAGCGTCGTCATTTCGCCGTCGGGCGAAGTCATCGCTCGGGGAAAGGCGTTCGCCGAGGACCTCGTTATCGCCGACTTCACCGTGGGTGCGCAGCTCGGCGCGTCGGCGCATATCGAGCCGGAACTCGGAGCAGAGGAAGAGGTCTACTCGGCGATCGTGCTCGGGTTGGGCGACTACGCCCGCAAGAACGGCTTCTCGGATGTCGTGCTCGGGCTCTCGGGCGGGATCGACTCGGCGCTGACGGCGGCCATCGCGGCAGACGCGCTGGGCTCGGAGCACGTCCACGGCGTCATGATGCCGAGCCGGTACTCCTCAGCGGGGAGCGTGGACGATGCGGTCGAACTCGCCACCAACCTCGGCGTCGAAACGATGCAGCTGCCAATCGAGGGTCCCTTCCAGGCGTTTCTCGAGGCGCTCGAGCCCGCCTTCGCTGGCCACGAACCCGACGTCGCCGAGGAGAACTTGCAGGCGCGCGTGCGTGGAGCGCTGCTCATGGCGCTGTCGAACAAGTTCGGCTGGATGACGCTTGCGACAGGCAACAAGAGCGAGCTCTCGGTGGGCTATTCGACGCTCTACGGCGACATGGTGGGCGGTTTCGCGCCCATCAAGGATGTCTTCAAGACGCGCGTCTACGAGCTCGCGAAGTGGCGCAACCTCCAGGACGAGTCGCCCGTGATCCCGATGGCGACCATCGACAAGGCTCCCAGTGCCGAACTGCGCCCCGGCCAGCTCGACCAGGACTCGCTTCCGCCATACGCCGTTCTCGACGCCGTGCTCACGCACTATGTCGAGAAAGACGACAGCAGAGAGGCGATCATCGCGATGGGCTTTCCGGAGGCGATCGTCGACCGCGTCATCCGCCTCACCGACCTCGCGGAGTACAAGCGCCGCCAAGGGCCTCTCGGCGTCAAGATCACCTCGAAGGCGTTCGGCAAGGACCGGCGCGTGCCCATCACGAACCGCTACGGGGGTTGATGCCGCCGAGCGGAGTGTGAGGCTCGGTGAGCGGGCAGGCCTCGGGGCGGTCAGGCGGTAGAGTGGGCACAGGTCCTCCGGCGATAGGGGCTTAAAATGATGGTCCACTCTGCTGTGCGCGCGATACGCGCGAGCGATCCGGCGTTCACTCAGGCGAAGATGCTTCGGTACCGCGCGCTCTTCAAGCCCTTCGGCGTGCCCGAGAACACGGACTTCGGCGACACCGATCCCGCCTCGACCCATGTGGTCGCTCTCGACGGTGGCAGGGTCGTCGGCTACGCGCGCCTCGTGAGGCGGGGAAACGAGGCGCAGATCCGCCACCTCTGTGTGGATCCCAAGGTGCAGGGGCGAGGCCTGGGCACCGAGCTTATGAAGACGCTCATCGAGCGTGCTCGCGACGCCGGCGCCAAGACGGTCTTCTTGAACGCCCGGTTCACGGCGTTGGGCGTGTACCGTCGCCTCGGCTTCGCCGAGGTGGGCCCGCTCATCCCCGCTGAAGACGTCGCGCTGCCTCACAAGCGCATGGAACTCAAACTCTGACGCAGCACTGTGTGCTGTCCGCAGGTGTTGCTTTCGGGGAAATCGTCGCGCCTGCCGCGCACGAGGCGGTATCATCTGCGCTGTGAATCGCCCGACCCCGACACATTCCGGAGCGCCCGTGAGCCGCTACACCGCCCAGTTCGTGCAGACGACGTGGGAGCGCTTCGACGAACTACTCGACCTCTCGTTCGCCGAGCTCTACGAGCCGTTCGGCCTCTTGCGCCCGATCGACCCCTCCGAAAAGGGCGCCGAGTGGATGCACGCCGAGCCGGGCACCCGCATCGCGGTGGCGATCGGGGAGGGCGGCGAGCTTCTCGGCGGGGCGCGGCTGCTGCCGGGAGACGGCGATGCGGAGCGCCAGGTGCGACAGGTCGCCGTATCGGTCGGCGCCCGGCGGCTGGGCGTGGGGCGCGCGCTCATGCTCGCGCTCGAAGCGAAGGCCGCCGAGGAGGGCGCGGACGCGGTGTGGCTGAACGCCCGCCACTCGGCATACGGCTTCTACGAGCGGCTTGGTTACATCGCCGAGGGCGACACCTTCGTCAGCGAAGTGACCGGCATCGAGCATCGCAGGATGCGGAAGAAGCTGGGCTGAACCGCCCGCGCGTGTGGCGCCGGCGTCCCGCTTCGCGTACCCTGTTCCGTGGTCTCAAACGGCGCGCGTTGCGTGCGTCGATGCAGGTTCCGGCAGAGTAGTTCTCGAAAGAAGGGGGTCTTGATGCCCACGATCACTCGCGATGCGGTCCGCGTGCCGGCCGATGTCCCGGCAGATATGCGTGAGCGCTACATCGACAACTACCTCAAGGCGACGCGCAATTCCGGTCGCCTCATGCTCTTCGCGTGCGACCAGAAGATCGAGCACATGAACGACGACTTCTTCGGCGAGGGTATCGACCTCGCCGATGCCGAACCGGAGCACATGTTCCGCATCGGTTCGCAGGGTGTCTGCGGCGTGCTCGCGGGCCAGCGCGGTCTTATCGCGCAGTTCGCGCCGGACTACCCCGGCATCAACTATCTCGTGAAGATGAACTCAAAAACTCACCTGGTGAAGACGTCGCAGGACGATCCCTACTCGCCGCAGCTCTACGACATCCAGGTCGTTGCCGACCTCGTCGACAACGGCGTTAACTGCGTTGGCGTGGGCTACACGATCTACCTCGGCTCGGAGTACGAGTCGACGATGATGTCTGAGGCGGGCCAGCTCATCGCCGACGCGCATGCACTCGGCCTCGTGGTCGTGCTGTGGATGTATCCGCGCGGCAAGGCCGTCGCCGACGAGAAGAGCGCGCACCTTATCGCGGGTGCCGCCGGTACCGCGGCGTGTCTCGGCGCTGACTTCGTGAAGTGCAACCCGCCGAAGGGCGACGACGCGGCAAGCTCCGCGCAAAAGCTCGTCGAGGCCTCAAAGGCGTCCGGCCGCACTGGTCTTGTGTGCGCCGGCGGCTCGACCGTGGACGCCACGACGTTCCTCACGCAGCTGTGGGAGCAGATCCACGTGGGCGGCGCGATCGGCAATGCGACCGGCCGAAACCTCCACCAGCGCTCGCTGGACGAGGCGGTTCGCCTCACCAAGGCGATCAGCGCCATCACCCTTGGCGACTACGATGTCGAGCGCGCCCTTGCGGTGTTCAACGGCGCAGAGGATTTCTCGCTGTAGCTTCAGGCTCGCGCAGCGGGACGTGGTTTTCGCGCCGCGGCACCGTTCGGTCGTAGTCGGCCGGGCGGTGTCGCGGTGGCATTCGAGGGTACGTTAGACCAGTCAGTTCGAGTAGGCAGGCGGACGCAGATACATGTCGATCGCAGATTGGTTCTCGGCGCGCGAGTCCAAGCGCTACACCCAGACATCCGAGCAGCCTGTGGGCGCTCCGGACGTGCCCGACGGCGTCTGGGTCAAGTGCGAGGGCTGCAAGCGCACCATCTACGAGGGCGAGCTCGCCGAGACGATGCGCGTCTGCAAGTCGTGCGGCTTTCACTTCGACCTGACTGCTCCCCAGCGCATCGAGCAGATCGTCGACGAGGGCAGCTTTGCCGAGATCGACGGGCGTCTCGGCCCGTGTGACCCGCTCGCCTTCGTGGGTGCGAAAGCGTATGCCGACCAGCTCGAGACGGCGGCTGAGCGCAGCGAGCTGCCGGAAGCGGTGGTGTGCGGTCGGGCGACGGTGGGTGGTCGCCCCCTCGTGCTGGCGGCGATGGACTTCCGCTTCATCGCAGCTTCCATGGGCTCTGTCGTGGGCGAGAAGATCACGCGCGCCTTCGAGCATGCGACCGAGCAGCGTCTGCCCATCGTCATCGTCACGGCGTCGGGCGGCGCTCGCATGCAGGAAGGCATGCTCTCGCTCATGCAGATGGCGAAGACCAGCGCTGCCGCCCGCCGTCACAGTGACGCGGGGCTGCCCTACATCTCGGTGCTGACCAACCCCACGTATGGCGGCGTCACGGCTTCCTTCGCGGTGCTCGGCGACATCGTGCTCGCCGAGCCGGGCGCGATGATCGGCTTTGCGGGGCCACGCCTCGTGGAGCAGACGATTCGCCAGAAGCTGCCGAAGGGCTTCCAGACCGCGGAGTCCCTCATGACGCACGGCATGGTCGACGATATCGTTCCCAGACACGGGCTCAAGGACCGCATCGAGGTGCTGCTCGGCTACCTGACGCCGCGTGGCGCGAAGTCCGGTGAGGCGTCATGAGCAAGCCCCGCTACGTCATGGAGTTCGAACGTCCGCTCGTCGACCTCGAAGAGAAGATCGAAGAACTCAGGCGCTTAGACCTGACCGAGAATCCCGAGCTCGTTAATGAGATCGACGCGCTTGCACAGCAGATCGAGGAACTGCGCGTCGAGACGTATCAGCACTTGTCGCCGTGGGACCGCGTCCAGATCTCGCGACACCCAGATCGCCCGAAGACGCAGGCCTACGTCGACACGATCTTCGAAGACGTCGTCGAGCTGCACGGCGACAGGCACTTCGGGGACGACGAGGCGATCTTCGCGGGCTTCGGCACGCTCGGCGGTCGTCGCGTCGCCATTCTCGGCCACCGCAAGGGCGCCAACACCAAGGAAAACATCCGGCGCAACTTCGGCAGCCCGCATCCGGAAGGCTTCCGCAAGGCGATGCGCATCATGGACCTCGCCGAGAAGTTCGGCCTGCCGCTCGTCACGCTGCTCGACACCGCCGGCGCGTACCCGGGCATCGAAGCCGAGGAGCGAGGCCAGGCGTGGGCGATTGCGGAATCGCTTGCGAAACTCTCGGCGCTCTCGGTGCCGGTCGTGTGCGTCGGCATCGGCGAGGGTGGCAGCGGCGGCGCGCTCGCTATCGGTTTCGGTGACCGGCTCATGATGCTGGAGAACTCGTACTACTCGGTCATCAGTCCCGAGATGTGCGCGCAGATCCTCTACAAGGACACAAAGCAGGCCGAGAGTGCCGCATCATGCCTGAAGATGACGGCGACCGACCTGGTGCAGATCGGGATCGTCGACACGGTCCTGCCGGAGCCGGTCGGGGGCGCACACCGCGCGCCTGAGGAGGTGTTCGACGTGGTCGGCTCGGCGATCGGATCGGCGCTTGACGAGCTGGCAGCGATCCCCTCAGGAGAGCTGGTTTCGGGCCGTTACGAGCGGCTTCGCGACATCGGCGTGTTCTGCGAGCTCGGGGACGAGGCTTAGGGAAAGAACTACAGCGTCCGCTTCGCCCGCTAGGAGAGGTCGGCGCATGAGTTCCACGCCCATCAAACGAGTCGGCATCCTGTTTTCCGGTGGTCCCGCACCGGCGGCCAACGCGGTCATCTCTGCTGCCACGCTCTCGTTCATCAACGCCGGTGTGGCCGTCTACGGCTTCAATGACGGCTACGAGAACCTCGAGCGCTGCTCGGCCGAGTCACCGCTCGTCGTAGGACGCGATTACCGCTGCCTGTCGCGAAACGACGTGTCCCACATCCGAAACGAAGGCGCCATCATCCTGCGCACGTCGCGCGCGAACCCCGGCAAACAGGTCGCGTCCTTTGCAGACCTCGCCGACGCCGAGAAGAACGCGAAGCTCAGAGCCGTCTACTGCGCCTTCGACCAGCTCGAGATCGACGCCCTGGTCTCGATCGGCGGCGACGACACCCTGAAGACCGCGAACTACCTCTACCGCATGCAGGAGGCCCTTCCCGACATGCGACCGGTGCGGATGGTCCACTTGCCTAAGACCATCGACAACGACTACAACGGCATCGACTGGACGTTCGGCTTCATGACGGCGGCCGATTTCGCTGCAAAGGAGATCCGCAACCTCGGCTCCGACGCAAAGTCCACCCGTGTCTGGTACGTGCTCGAGGTGATGGGGCGCAAGGCGGGCTGGCTGACGTATGCCGCTGGCATCGCGGGCGAAGCCACGAAGATGATCTCGGTGGAGGACTTCGACGACGTGTTCGACGTCGAGAAGGCGGCCGAGGAGATCGCCCATCTCATGCAGATACGCGCACGTGACGGACGTGAGTACGGAGTGGTCTGCGTCGCCGAAGGCCTCGCCGATAAGCTCCCTGACGCCCAGCGCCCGCAGAAGACCGACGAGCACGGCAACATCATTTTGGGATCGGCGCACATCGGGCAGGTTCTTGCCACTGCTACCGAGAAGAAGTTCGAGGAACTGACCGGCGCGTCGATGAAGGTCCGCAGTAAGCAGATCGGGTACGAGGCGCGCTGCGCGGATCCGAGCGCCTTCGACGTGCTGCTCGCCACGCAGCTGGGTGTCGGCGCGTGCCGCGCGCTCGTCGATGACGGCCTGAGCGGTTCGATGGTGAGCGTCGAGAAGCAGCTTCAGATCAAGTACGTGCCGTTCTCGGAGCTGATCGACCCTGTGACGCTGAAGACGAAGGTGCGCTTCATCGAGCGCGACAGCGACTTCTACAAGTTGGCGCGCTCGCTCGAGTACCAGGAGTGCCAAACGCCCGAGCCGGAGTGCTGAGCGGGGGAGCTCGTCGGCAGCGCACAAGTCATCAAGCGGCGGCCTCGCGCAGGTGGCTTCTGCTAGCATGAAGCGGCTGCGCCCGTCGCTCGAGGGCGCGCCAGAAAACGCCAACCGTCTGAGTGCCCACAGGAGGACGTCGCCATGTCTTGGGGTCTTGAGAACCGCCTCTCCCGCATCATTCGTCCCGAGGACAACCGTACCGTCATGCTCGCGGTCGACCACGGGTACTTCCTTGGACCCACCACCGGCCTCGAGAGCATCGCGAAGAGCATCGTGCCGCTCGCGCCGTACGCCGACACGCTGATGCTCACGCGTGGCATGCTGCGCTCCGAGATCCCGACGAGCACGAGCACGCCGATCGTACTGCGCGTCTCGGGCGCCAACAGCGTGCTCGATGACGACCTTTCCAACGAGACGATCATCACCGACATCGAGGACGTCATCCGCCTGAACGCAGCCGGCATGGCGCTCTCGATCTTCGTCGGCTCGGACTACCAACATCAGACCATCGCCAACCTCGCCAAGCTGATCGACCAGGGCGAGCGCTATGGCATCCCCGTCATCGCCGTCACGGCCGTTGGCAAGGAGATGGTGCGCGACGCGCGCTACCTGTCGCTTGCTACGCGCATCGCCGCCGAGATGGGCGCACACATCGTCAAGACGTACTACGTCGAGGACGACTTCGAGCGCATCACCTCGACATGCCCGGTGCCGGTGGTCATGGCCGGCGGCAAGAAGCTGCCGGAGCGCGATGCGCTGCAGATGACGTGGAGCGCGATGGCGCGCGGTGCCTCGGGTGTGGATATGGGCCGCAACATCTTCCAGAGCGATTCACCACTCGGGATGATCAAGGCTGTCAACGCGGTCGTGCACGCCGGTGCGAGCGTCGACGACGGGTTCACGATCTATATGGACGAGAAGAGCACAAGCGGTGCGGCTGCGGCACGGGACGTGTTCGTCGACGACTCCCGTAAGATCTAGCCGATGCGCGTTGCCGTCTACTACAACAACTCCGACATCCGCGTCGAGGAGCGCCCGGTTCCGGCGATCGGTCCCGGTGAGACGCTTGTGCGCATCAAGGCGAGCGGCATCTGTGGCTCCGACGTGCTCGAGTGGTATCGCGTGCCGAAGGCGCCGCTCGTGCTCGGCCACGAGGTGGCCGGCGACGTTGTCGCGGTGGGCGAGGGTGTCGAGAATGTCGCCGTCGGTGACCGCGTCGTCGTGTCGCACCATGTGCCGTGCAATGTGTGCCGTTACTGCCTGACCGGCAACCACACCGCGTGTCACACGCTGCACACCACCAACTTCGACCCCGGCGGGTTCTCGGAGTACGTGCGGGTGCCTGCGCTGCAAACCGACCGAGGGATTCTGCGGCTGCCGGATTCTGTGACGTACGAGGAGGGCTCGTTTGTAGAGCCGCTCGGTTGCGTCGTTCGCGCGCAGACGCGAGCGGGTATCCGCCCCGGATCCACCGTGCTGGTCATGGGCAGCGGCATCAGCGGGCTGCTCCATATCCGGCTCGCGCTCGCCCTGGGCGTCGGCCGCGTATTCGCGACCGACGTCTCGCAGTACCGGCTCGATTGGGCGCGCCGCAGCGGAGCGACGGCCGCGTTCGATGCCATCGCCGCGGGCGACAGGCTGTCCGGTTTGCTGCGCGACGCCAACGACGGCAACCTCGCGGACCTCGTCATCCTCGGTACGGGCGCTCCGAGTGCAATCGACCAGGGCCTCGCGTGCCTCGAGAACGGCGCCACGTTCATCGTCTTCGCGGTGCCTGCGCCCGGCCAGGACCACCCCATGCCCCTCAATGAGCTCTGGCGCCGAGAAGTGACGCTGCGCACCGCCTACGGCGCCGCGCCGGCCGACCTCGCGATGGCGCTCGATCTCATCGCGAGCGGGCGCGTGCGCGTCGACGACCTCGTCACGCACCGCCTGCCGCTCGAGCGGACGGTAGAAGGGTTCGGGCTCGTGGCGGGCGCCGGCGAGAGCGTCAAGGTCATCATCGAGCCGTAAGGACGGCCCGATCGGGCCGCTCAGCTCCACAACCCTCGCACGCCCGCGCGGATCGACGCGCTCGTCGTCTTCGGCGCAACTTCGTCATCTGCCGTCAGCGTATCCGGTGACGCTTGGAACTCCACAAAGTGCGGCAGCACGCTCTCGCTGAGGAAGCGGCTGCGCTGTGCATAGCCATGCGTGTCGGACTTGCCCCACGGCTGCGTGTAGTAGCGGAGCGGATGGCTCACGTAGAGGTGGTTCTTCGCGCGCGTGCAGGCGACGTAGAAGAGCCTGCGCTCTTCCTCGATCTCCTCGGGAGAGCCGGTCGCCATGTCGCTTGGGATGTTGCCGTCGGCGGCATGGATGACGTAGACGCAGTCGAACTCGAGCCCCTTTGCTGAGTGCATCGTCGAGAGGATCACGTAGTCCTCGTCAAGCACCGGCGGACCGGCGAGCTCTTGCGTGTAGGCGGGCGGGTCGAGCGCGAGGTCGGCGAGGAAGCGCGACCGGTCCTGGGCGCGCGAGGCGAGCGACTCGATCTGCTCGATGTCGCGCAGCCGCGCCTCGACGTTGTCGTAACGGCGCTCAAGCAGCGGCGCGTAGACCGTGCGCACTGCGTGGACTTGCGCTGGCACGTCTCCCGGCCCGGCGCCAGCAAGCCCGCGCATAAGCGAGACGACGTCTGGCCACAGGTCGCGCGCGGCTTCGGGCACCTCGGCACTGACCCACGCATCGAAGTCGCCGCCGCTCATGGTCAGCGTGGTCATGAGAACCGCCGCCGTGCGCGGCCCGATGCCCGGCACGAGGCCGAGCACGCGCAGCCCCGCCATCGCGTCGCGTGGGTTCTCGGCGAGGCGCAGGAAGCTCACGAGGTCTTTCACGTGCGCCATCTCCACGAATCTCAGGCCCCCGTACTTGCGGAAGGGGATGTTGCGACGTGAGAGCTCCATCTCGAGCGCCATCGAGTGGTGCTGCGCGCGGAAGAGCACGCACTGGTGCTTGAGGAGCGTGCCCTGCTCGCGGTGGTCGAGGATGCGCTCGGCAAGCCACGTGGTCTGCTCGGCCTCGTCTCGGCAGGTGACCAGAGACGGGCGGCCGCCGCCTTCCCGGGCGGTCCACAGCTCCTTGTCGCGGCGCTCGGTCGCCTCGGCGATGATGGCGTTGGTCGCGGTGAGGATGGGCGCGCTCGAGCGGTAGTTGCGCGTGAGCGTGGCGACCTCGGCCCCGGGAAAGCGCAGCTCGAAGTCGAGGATGTTTCGCACTGTTGCCGCGCGGAAGCTGTAGATCGCCTGCGCGTCGTCGCCCACGCACGTCACGCCGGTACCGTCCGGCCGAAGCCGCGAGACGATGTCGGCCTGCAGCACGTTCGTGTCCTGGTACTCGTCAACGAGCACGTGGTCGAAGCGTTCGCGCACCCTGTCCCCAGCCCCCGGATCGCCGAGAAGCCCGTGCCAGAACAGCAGTAGGTCGTCGTAGTCGAGAACCTGCTGCTCCTCCTTCATGTCGGTGTAACGCGCGAAGAGCGGCTTCAGATCGTCTTCGGCTTTACGGCACCACGGAAACGCGGTGCGCAGCACTTCGGGCAGCGGCAGCTGCGAGTTGACGCAACGGGAGTAGATGTCGAGACACGTCGACTTCTGTGGGAAGCGCGAGCCGTTGCGCCCCAAGCCGAGCTCGGTCCGCGCGAGGTGCATGAGGTCCTCGGAATCGCCGCGGTCGAGGATGGTGAAGTCCGGCTCCATGCCGATGTCGCGTGCATGAATGCGCAGCAGGCGTGCGGCGACCGCGTGGAAGGTTCCGCCCCAGACGCGCGCGCCGGACAGCTCCGGGCCGCCGCGCTCGGCGCTCGATCGAAGGATGCCGTCGACCCGACGCATCATCTCGCTCGAGGCACGGCGAGTGAACGTGAGCAGCAGCAGACGGCCGGGGTCGGCACCGCGCGCGATGAGGTGGGCGACGCGGTGCGCGAGCGTGGCGGTCTTGCCGGTGCCGGCTCCCGCTACGATGAGGAGCGGGCCGTCGCCGTGCGCGGCTGCCGCGCGCTGCTCGGCGTTGAGGTCGACGAGAAGCGCCTCGGCGAAGACGGCGCCCGGTTCGGCGGTCGTGGTGGCCGGTTCGACGCCGGCGGACGAGGGGGTCTCGGCATCCATGAGGCGAACTCCTGTTCGACTGTGAGGGAGGCCGAGCGTAGCACGCTCAGGCCATTGGTGTCGAACACGTGTTCGATTCCGCGAACCGAGACAGCACGGGGCGGCAACGCAGCGGCGACCGATCCCGGCTGGTGTGGCACTGGCGGATAGGGGACGAAGCCCTGTACCATGGGCCTCAGGGAATTCGAGCCGGACGCTCGTGTGTTCCCGGGAAGGGCGGCTGCATGCGGATTCGCACATCCCATATCCACCTGATGGCGCTTGCCGCACTGTTCGCCGCTGCGCTCGCGCTGCCGATCATCTCGTGGGCCGAGATTCCGGACGTCGGCAGCAACATCCCTACCGCCGAGGTGATAAGCCCCTCAATCAACATCACCGGAACGTTGACCGCCACGACCGATGTCCGAGACGTCTACAAGGTGTGGCTGTACGCCCGCAAGGAGTATGGCGCGGAGATCACGAGCGCCACCGCGGGTTCCAACATCGACCTGCTCCTCTTTTCGTCCACGGCGACCAACGTTGTGACGAGCAGGCCCATCGCCTACGACGCGCGGGAAGGCTCGAAGGAGCTCGTGTGGTTCGATGTCAGGAAGTCGGGGTGGTACTACCTCGACGTCTACAACGGCGCGAGTGAAACGTCTGTCACCGGTCCCGTCTCGTACCGACTTCACGCCGCGCAATATCCGGTCCCGTACGCGCTGACGAGCTTCCGCGTCCCCACGAAAGCCAGGAAGAACTCGTGGTTCACGGTGTCGATCCAACTTGGTCCCACGTACCTGGGCACCGGCAAACCGATCACGTTCGTCGCGCAAAAGATCGTCGGCACCGTGTGGAAGCACACGATGACCGTGAGCGTCAGCGGCAAGAACCTCGCAAGCGGTGTGACGAAGTTCTCACAGCGGGCGAAGCTTGCAAGCGGCACGTGGCGCGTCCGGGCCATCTTCAAGGATGTTGACCATGCGGCCACGAAGACGGCGTGGAAGCTGGTCAAGGTCAAGTAGACGTGTGCCGTTTCGTGGTGCCCGGGGCGGGAGTCGAACCCGCACGAGGTTTCCCCCAGAGGTTTTTGAGACCTCCGTGTCTGCCATTCCACCACCCGGGCATCTGCGCGCATCGCAGAGTATAGCGGCACCACGGCGACGGCGCGACCTGCGCGTATACTGCTCCCATGGCAGCTTCCAGCCCGACAGCATCGCTTCCCGACGCCGCTCGCTCGCATCTTGCGAACGTCTCGGCGAACCTGCAGCTCGTCGCCGACATGGGCTACGGCGACGTCGCGCTCGCCGTAGCGCGCCCTGACGGTCTGCTCACCGTCATCGCCGACGCGCGGCCCAACACCGCGGTCGCGCCATTCGCCTCGACGCGGGTGGGCCGCACCCTCGAGCGCGACGACGAGCCCGAGGCCTACGCCGCCTTCACCAGCGCCGAGATGCTCTCCGACGGCCGCAGGCGTGTCGCCCGCGGCATCAAATACTCCACGGCCGCATGGCCCATCGGCCGCCCCGAACCCTACGCAGTCGTCGTCCGCGACCTCGCCGAGCAGGTCCTCGAGTCCTCGGGAGCGATGGAGAACGCGTTCATGGACGTCGCCGAGGAGCTGCTCGACAGCCTCTCGGATGGCCCACTGTGCGACGTTCGCACGGGCGAGCCGTTCGCGACTGTCCGCACCGCCGGCGACGGCGTCATGCGCGTGAGCGCGTCGGGACAGGTCGCATACGCCTCACCCAACGCCGTCAACATCATGCGGCTCGCTGGCGTCGACAACTCGCTTGCGGGCATCCAGGCCTCGTCGCTTCCCGGTGGCGGCTTCGGTATATCGCCGGTGCTCGGGACGCGCGATGCGATCGCCGTCGACACCGACGTCTCGGGCCGCGTGCTCGGCTACCGCTCGATAGGGTTGCCGGCAGGCGCGCTCGTGCTCGTCGAGGACATGACCGAGGCGCGCCGCCGCGAGGCCGAGATCAAGGTCAAGGAAGCCACCATCCGAGAAGTCCACCACCGCGTGAAGAACAACCTGCAGACGATCGCGAGTCTGCTGCGCATCCAGGCGCGCCGCAGCGACTCCGACGAGACGCGCCGCGCACTTGCTGAGGCGACCGAACGCGTGGGCTCGATGGCGGTCGTTCACGACCTGCTCGCCGGCTCCGAAGAGGAGCGCGTCGACTTCGCGCAAGCCGCCCGCACCGTGGTGGACCTCGTGCGCAGCGGCATGGTGGGCGAGGAGAGCGCAATCACAGTCGTGGTCGATGGTTCGACCGGCGAGGTCGATGCACACGCGGCCACCTCGCTCGCCCTCGCGCTCGCCGAACTCGTACACAACGCGCTTGAGCACGGCTTCGCCGAACGCGACCACGGCCGCGTCGACGTCGCCATGCGGCGCGTCGGCGGCGAGTTGGTGCTCACGGTTCGCGACGACGGCCGCGGTCTGCCGGCCGATTTCGACCCGGTCTCCTCGGCGAACCTCGGGCTGGCGATCGTGCGAACCGTCGTGGAAGACGACCTGCGCGGCACGCTCACATTCTCGGGCGGCCGCGGGACGACAGTGACAGTGCGCGTCCCGCTGGCCGATACTGGCGAGATCGCGACCGACCACACCTCGGAAGGCTGACGCAGCGTGCGCGTACTCATCGCCGAAGACGAAGCACTCATCCGGATGGACCTGCGCGAGATGCTCCTCGAGCAAGGCCACGAGGTCGTGGGCGAGGCGCGCGACGGTGCCGAGGCGATCGAACTCGTGCGCTCTCTGCGGCCCGACGTCGTCTTCATGGACATCAACATGCCCGGCGTCGGCGGTATCGAGGCTGCTGCCGTGCTGTGCGAGGAGCACATCGCTCCGGTCGTCATGGTGACTGCGTTCTCGCAGGCCAGCTACGTCGAACAAGCGGCAGCAGCAGGTGCGATGGCCTACATCGTGAAGCCCTTCTCGGCGGCCGACGTGCTGCCCGCGATGGCGGTCGCCGTCTCGCGCCACGCCGAAGCGACCTCCCTTGCCGAGGAGGTCGCAGACCTCACCGACCGCCTCGAGACGCGCAAGATCGTCGACCGCGCCAAGGGCATCCTCATGACGCGCGGGATGGACGAGCCAGAGGCGTTCAAGCGCCTCCAGAAGCTCGCGATGGACAAGCGCAAGACGCTTCGCGAGATCGCCGAGGCGGTTATCATCGCGGCCGAAGCGGAGGCGTAGGCGCTCAGCATGATGCCCCTTGTCGCGCTGTACGCGCGGACCTTCGTCATCGGCATCGCCGTCGCCGCGCCCGTGGGCGCGATGGGCGTGCTGTGCATCCAGCGCACGCTCGCACGCGGCTGGGCTGGCGGTTTGGCGACCGGCGCTGGCATCGCGACCGCAGACGGCACCTACGCGGCGCTTGCAGCGTTCGGCGTGGCGGCGGTCTCTGCGACGCTGGTCGCGTTCCAGTCGCCGCTGCGCATCGCGGGCGGGCTCGTGCTCGTGTGGCTGGGCGTGCGCGCGATCGTCGCCCTGCCGCAGCATGAAGCGGCCGCCGAGAAGGCCGCGGCATGCACGCCCGGCGCGCTCTACGCGAGCGCTGTCGGCCTCACGCTCACCAACCCGATGACGATCATGGCGTTCGCTGCGGTGTTCGCCTCGGCGGGCCTTGGGGCGCTCGACGGCGTCCGCTCGGCGCTCGTCGCGACCCTCGGCGTCGCGAGTGGCTCGCTGGCGTGGTGGCTTGCGCTGTCGACGGCGGTCTCGGCGGTGCGCCACACCGTCAGCGATCGCGCGATGGTCGTGGTGAACCGCGTTTCGGGGGGCGCGATCGCGGTCTTCGGCGTCGTCGCGGTGGTTGCCGGTGTCCGCGGGCAGCTCTAGCCAGGCCGCACGGTCCGCATCCCGCCCCGCACGGTGTTTCCGCCGTGTTTCCACGGCGCTGACCGCGTGATATACTTCCTAAACCAGCACAACGGCGTGCTGAATCGAAGAGACGAGCACCGACGCTCGCGCGGCCCCAAACTCGGGGGCTGAGCGGGTGTTTTTTCGTTTCTCGGGACGTGACGACGAAAGTGAGACGGCATGAAGGAGTTCGCGGTCTTCTGGGGGTGCACGATCCCCGCGCGGTTCCCGTTCATCGAGAAGGCGACCAGAGTCATGTTCGGCGACCTTGGCGCTCGCATCCATGAGCTCGAGGGGCATACGTGCTGCCCGGAAGGCACCCTCGTCAAGGCGAACGACCCCGGCGCGTTCTACACCACGGCAGCGCGCAACCTCGCGCTTGTGGAGAAGGCCGGGCTCGATCTCGTCACGCCGTGCAACGGCTGCTACTCCACGTTCAAAGAGTGCCAAAGCCACCTGAAGACGAACTGGCGCGAGCGCGACGAGATCAACGAGCGTCTCGCCACAGAAGACCTGCACTACGACGGCAAACTCAACGTCGTGCACTTCGCCGAGTGGCTCTCCGATTCCATGGGCGGCGCGCTCATCGCCAGCGGCGCGAAGAAGAACTTCTGGGGCATGCGCATCGCGGTGCATTACGGCTGTCACCTGCTCAGGCCCCAGCCGGCCGTCCGCTGGGACGACCCGCTGCACCCCACCAAGGTCGAGGCGCTCGTCTCGGCGTTTGGTGCGCGCGTGGTCGACTACCCCACGAAGATGCAGTGCTGCGGCGGCGCGCTCGACCGCGTGGGCCAGCGCGACTCCTCACTTGCGTTTTGTCGCCGCAAGCTCCACGACCTGCAGAACCACGACGTCGACGCGCTCGTGGTCGTCTGCCCCAGCTGCTTCCAGCAGTTCGATCTGAACCAGGCCGCGCTCCAGCGTGCGAATGAGAACGTCAACGTGCCGGTGCTCTATCTCTCGGAGCTCATAGCGCTCGCCTACGGTCACGCTCCCGAGGAGCTCGGCCTCGATATGCACCGCGTGAGCGTCAAGCCGTTCCTCGACAAGTGGGAGGCCCGATCGGCGGACAAGACGCAGCTCGCGCTCGACTTCGACGTTGCGCTCCTCAACAAGTGCGACGCCTGTCGTGCCTGCAAGGACGACTGCCCGGTGTGCAAGGTCGACCCGGCGTTCCAGCCCAACGACATCATCGCGGAACTCGTGAAGGGCAACCTCGACGAAGTCATCGCCAGCGGCGAGCTGTGGAAGTGCCTCGAGTGCTACACATGCTCGGAGCTGTGCCACTCCGACATCGGCATGGCCGAGACGTTCCGCAAGCTCAAGGAGATCTCGCTGCGCGAAGGCGCGGGTCCCGAGTCCGTGACGCAGTCCTACCAGATGTTCCTCGACACCGGGCGGCTCGGCGAGCCGAAGCAGGGTGCCCGCAAGAAGCTCGGCCTCGAGCCATTGCCCGTTGGTGGCGGCGACGCAATCGCGCGGCTCCTGGCCACCGACGATCCCAAGGGGGATGAGTAGCATGACCTTCGAACCGCTTCTTGAGCGGATGCCCACGAGTCGGCCGGCGCCGATGCGAGACCAATCCGGTCTTCTCGGCGAGCGCCCGAGCTACTCGAGCGAGGCCGACTTCAAGATCCACGGCGGCTGCGGCCTCATGGGCATCTGCGACGAGTCCGGCACGCTGATGAGCGGCGTCGAGGCCATCAAGGCGATGGCCGTGCAGCGCGACCGCGGCAACGGGCTCGGCGGCGGCTACGCCGGCTACGGCATCTACCCCGAGTTCCCGGACCACTACTGCTTCCACATGATGTATCACGACCTCAAGGCCAAAGAGGACGCCGAGGCGGTCTTCGACAAGTATTTCGTCATCGACCTCGCCGAGCCCATGCCCACCCGCGCGGTCAAGGGCATCAGCGACGCGCCGCTCCTGTGGCGCTACTTCCTGCAGCCCGACCCGCACAAGTTCGAGAACGCCGAGATCAGCGCCGACGACTACATCGTCCACGCGGTCATGCTCATCAACAGCAGCGTTGACGGTGCTTTCGTCGCCTCCAGCGGCAAGAACATGGGCGCCTTCAAGGGCGTCGGATTCCCCGAGGAGATCGGCCACTACTACCTGCTTGAGGAGTACGAGGGCCACACGTGGACCGGCCACAACCGGTTCCCCACGAACACGCCGGGCTGGTGGGGCGGAGCGCATCCGTTCACGCTGCTCGACTGGTCGATCGTGCACAACGGCGAGATCTCGAGCTACGGCATCAACAGTCGCTACCTCGAGGCGTTCGGCTACAAGTGCACGCTTGGCACCGACACCGAGGTGGCCGCCTACCTCTTCGACCTGCTGCTCCGACGCCACAAGCTGCCGCTCGAGCTCGCCTGCAAAGCGCTTGCGAGCCCGCTGTGGACTGAGATCGACCGCATGCCGGAAGAGGAGGCTGCGGTGTACCGCTCGCTTCGCGCTGTCTACGGCCCCGCGATGCTCAACGGCCCCTTCGCGATCGTGCTCGGCTTCAATGGCGGCATGGTCGCGCTGAACGACCGCATCAAGCTGCGCCCGCTCGTCGCGGCGCGGCAGGGCACCAAGATCATGGTCGCCTCCGAGGAAAGCGCGATGCGCGAAGTCCTCGACGCGCCGGACCAGGTCTGGGCGCCGAAGGCCGGCGAGCCGGTCATCGCCCGCGTCAAGGGCATGGAGTGGCCGATCCACGGCGACCTGCATCTTTCCGCCAGTGAGGTCAGTTGTGCCGTCACCGGCGCGCACGATTCCTGCGAGACAGTCGAGGTGGGATAACCCATGCCAACGAGCCTTCTTCAGCCAGAGTTCCTGGTCGAGATCGATTACGACAAGTGCCACAAATGCGGTCGCTGCGTGCAGCAGTGCGGCTGGGGCGTGTACTCGTTTAACGAGCGCCCGTTCCCCGACGACAGCAAATGCCGCGCGTGCCACCGCTGCGTGACCTACTGCCCGGCGCACTGCATCAAGATCAAGAAGAACGACCTGGCCCTCCGCGAGAACGCGAACTGGTCCTCCGAGCAGCGCAAGAACATCTGGCGCCAGGCAGAGTCGGGCGGAGTCATGCTCACCGGCATGGGCAACGACAAGCCCTACCAGAGCATCTTCGACCACCTCGTGCTCGACGCCTGCCAGGTCACCAACCCCTCCATCGACCCGCTTCGCGAGCCGATGGAGCTGCGCACCTACCTCGGCCACAAGCCTGACAGCGTCGAGGTCGAGTCCAACGGCGAAGGTGGCTTCCGCCTCAAGGAAGGCGGCGGCGTTTCCAACAACGTGAAGCTCGACGCGCCGATCATCTTCTCGCCGATGAGCTACGGCTCGGTCTCGCTCAACGTGCACAAGTCGCTCGCGATGGCCGCCGAACGTCTCGGCATCCTGATGAACACCGGCGAGGGCGGCCTGCACGCCGACCTGTATCCGTACCAGGACAACGTCATCGTCCAGGTCGCATCGGGACGCTTCGGCGTGACGTCGGAGTACCTGCAGCGCGGTGCCGCGATCGAGATCAAGGTCGGACAGGGCGCCAAGCCTGGCATCGGCGGGCACCTGCCGGGCGAGAAGATCAACAAGGAAGTCTCCACCACTCGCATGATCCCGCAGGGGAGCGACGCCATCTCGCCGGCTCCGCACCACGACATCTACTCGATCGAGGACCTGCGTCAGCTCATCTATTCGCTCAAGGAAGCGTCTGGCTACAAGCCGGTCGGCGTGAAGATCGCGGCCGTGCACAACGTGGGCGCGATCGCATCGGGCATCGTGCGCGCCGGTGCGGACTACGTGTACCTCGACGGCTTCAAGGGCGGCACCGGTGCGGCTCCGGCCATCATCCGCGACCACGTGGGCATCCCGCTTGAGATCGCGATCGCGGTGGTCGATCAGCGGCTGCGAGACGAAGGCATCCGCAACCAGGCATCCATCATCGCGGCGGGCTCGATCCGCTCCTCGGCCGACATGGCCAAGGCGATCGCGCTCGGTGCCGATGTCGTGGCGATCGGCTCGGCGGCGCTCATGGCGCTGGGCTGTCACCTCTGCCAGGGCTGCCACACGGGCTGCTGCTCGTGGGGTCTGACCACGCAGAAGCCGGAGCTCACACGCCGTGTCGACCCCGAGTGGGGAGCCGAGCGGCTCACGAACCTGGTGCACGCGTGGAGCCACGAGCTCCAGGAGATTCTCGGCGCGCTCGGCGTCAACGCCGTCGAGTCGCTGCGTGGAAGCCGCGAGCGTTTGCGTGCGGTGGGCCTCGACGCCCAGACCTGCGAGATTCTCGGCGTCAAGCCGGCCGGGCTGTAGGGGAGACGAAGATGACGACAACAACCAAGGGCCCTATCGAGGGCTACATCGTGACCACGCCCAGCAGCACGCGCGACGGCGATACCGTCACCATCGACGCGCAGAGCGTCTACTACCGCCAGGTCAACGAGGCGACTCGTGCTGCGTTCGCCGACGGTGCCAAGCACGTCGTACTCAACCACGTGAACGGCCAGCGCTACATCGGGACCGGCATCAAGGGCAAGGACCTCAAGATCACGGTGAACGGGACGCCTGGCCAGGACATGGCGATGCTCATGGACGGCCCGACGCTCGAAGTCTTCGGTAACGCCCAAGATGGCGTTGGCAACACGATGAACGCCGGCAAGGTGATTATCCACGGGGACGCCGGCGACGTGCTCGGTTACGGCATGCGCGGCGGCAAAGTCTTCATCAACGGCGACGTGGGCTATCGCGTCGGCATCCACATGAAAGCCTACGAGGGCCTGCGCCCGATCATGGTGGCTGGCGGCAAGGCCCGCGACTTCTTCGGCGAGTACATGGCCGGTGGTCTGCTGATTCTGCTCGGGATGAACTCCCGGCTCGAGGGCCCGCTCGTGGGCGGATACGTCGGCACCGGTATGCACGGTGGAGCGATCTACCTCCGTGGCGAGGTCGAGCCGTGGCAGTGTGGCAAGGAGGTCGGCGTGTTCGCCGCGAGCGAGGACGACATCGCCGACATCAAGCCGGTGCTCGCCGAGTACTGCGAGGCGATGGGGATGGATCTCGATGAGGTTCTTTCTGAGCCGTTCACGAAGCTCATCCCGGTCAGCCACCGCCCGTACGGGAAGCTCTACACGTATATGTAGCGCACGGCCCGCCGTCGCTTACCATAGAGCCGTCGCACTCAGTGCGGCGGCTCTTGTGTTGACCGTCCGCGGCGACGAACCAGAAGGAGGCGTGCCGATGAACGTGCGTGTCCACAGGTGGATCGTTGTCGCGCTCCTCGTATGCGCGGCGGCGTGCGCCCTCGTTGTGCTGCCGGGCTGCGCCCTACGCCCAGCACCACGCGTCGAGACACCGCTTGCTGTGCCCTTGGCCCCCGCGGCTCCGGATCTGTCGACGCCCGTCTCGGCGGTTCGTGCCTACCTCGACTGGACGTCATATGCGTACCGCATCGCGAACGCGAACGTGGCGACACCCACGATGACGGGCGACGAGGGAGTGCGGGTCGACTCGTACGTTCAGCTCAATCTCGAGCGCAAGAGGCGCATCGACCAGCACGTCGACCAGCTAAAGACTCGGCCCGCGGTCATTCACGGATCGCGCGCGACTGTCGGCGCAACTGAGCGATGGACGTATCGCTATCTGTCGGCTGACGGAACCCGCGCGATCTCGCCTCCGTACACCGCCAGCTACGAGACCACCTACAGCCTCGTACTCGTGCGATTGGCCGGCCGCTCAGTCTGGCGGGTCGATTCTGTCGAAGCCCGTGCGCTCGGCGCGCTGAAATAGCCAAACCGAAACACCTCCGAAACATAGCTCCGCTACCTTGGGTACAAGGCGTACGGGACCAACAACGGCCGATCAGGCCTGTTTCGTGTCTCACGTAGAAGGAGGTAGCGCATGGCACCGAAGTTCGACAAGGATTACGTGCTCAAGACGGTTGAGGAGCGCGACGTTCACTTCGTTCGCTTCTGGTTCACCGACGTTCTCGGCATGCTGAAGTCGTTCGCCGTCACCGACACTGAGCTCGAGGGTGCGTTCGAGGAAGGTATGGGCTTCGACGGTTCTTCGATCGACGGGTTCACCCGCCTCGAGGAGTCCGACATGGTCGCCTACCCGAACGCGGACAGCTTCCAGCTCATCCCGTGGCGTCCCACCGAGCAGGGCGTCGGCCGCATGTTCTGCGACATCGTCAAGCCGGACGGAACGCCGTTTGACGGCGATCCCCGCTACGCGCTCAAGCGCATCTGCAAGAAGGCCGCCGACATGGGCTACACCATGTACGTCGGCCCGGAGCTCGAGTTCTTCTACTTTGCCGACGATCAGGACACCGAAGTCCTCGACCAGGGCGGCTACTTCGACCTCACCCCGCTCGACGCTGCGTCTGACCTCCGTCGCGAGACGGTTCTCACGCTCGAGAAGATGGGCATCCCGGTCGAGTACTCGCACCACGAGGTCGCTCCTTCGCAGCACGAGATCGACCTTCGCTACGCCGAGGCGACCCAGATGGCGGACAACGTCATGACCTACCGCCTCATCGTCAAGGAGATCGCGCTGCAGAATGGCGTGTACGCGACCTTCATGCCGAAGCCGATCTACGGCCAGAACGGCTCGGGCATGCACGTGCACCAGTCGCTGTTCAGCAAGGACGGCAACGCCTTCTTCGACGCCAATGATCCCGAGGGCTTCAACCTCTCGCAGCTGGCCAAGCACTACATTGCTGGTCTCCTGAAGTACGCGCCGGAGTTCTGCGCGGTCACCAACCCGCTCGTCAACTCCTACAAGCGCCTGGTTCCGGGCTACGAGGCTCCCGTCTACATCGCGTGGGCCCGCCGCAACCGCTCCGCTCTCGTCCGCGTTCCGATGTACAAGCCGGGCAAGGAGAACGCCACTCGCCTCGAGCTGCGTTCGCCGGACCCCTCGGCCAACCCGTACCTGGCCTTCGCCTGCATGCTCGGCGCCGGCCTGAAGGGTATCGAGGAGGAGCTCGAGCTGGCTCCCGAAGCCACGAACAACATCTTCCACATGAGCCAGGACGAGCTGGATGCCGCCGGCATCTACACCCTCCCGGGCAGCCTCGGCGACGCGATTGAGCTCTTCGCGGGCTCCGAGCTCATGAAGGAAGTTCTCGGCGAGCACATCCACTCGTTCTACACGAAGAACAAGCGTGCCGAGTGGGACGAGTACCGGACCCAGGTCACGCAGTGGGAGCTCGACAAGTACCTGCCGATCATTTAGCAGGGCGCCCATTCGGGTCACACGCAAAGGACAACGGCAACGGCGCCGGGCGAGGCATTCTCGTCCGGCGCCGCTCGTTTAGGGCAGCCGGGACGGAAACGGTATCATCATGCACATGAAGCGAGTCCTCATCGTCTCCGACGACACCCATACGCGTGCCTGGGTATCTCAGGCCGTCAGCGCGCTCGATGTCCAGCCGTCTGAGTGCGGCCCCGGTGAAATGCAAAAGCAGCTGCTCGATGGTGATACCGGACTCGTCGTGCTCGATGGCGGCCGCAGCCCCGATGCGCTCGGCCAGATCGTCGAACTCGCAGCTTCGGGGGGCGTCGATCTACGGCTGCTCGTCCTCGTCGAGCCTGAGGGGCTGCAGACGCTCAGGCTCCCGGTGCGCGTCAACAGCGATTTCCTCGTCCGCGGTGCGACCTCTGAGGAACTCGCCGTCCGTGTGCGCAGCCTGCTGTGGCCCGGCGAAGAGGCGACGAAGCAAGAGCTCGTGCGCATCGACGACCTCACGCTCAACCTCGCGACCTACCAGGCCTACCTCCACGGCGAGCCGATCGACTTCACGTACCTCGAGTACGCGCTTTTCGCGTTTCTCGTGACGCACCCTGGACGCACCTACTCTCGAGAGGTGCTGCTTCGCCGTGTCTGGGGCAGCGACTACTACGGCGGTTCGCGCACCGTCGACGTGCACATCCGGCGCATTCGCTCCAAGATCGAGGGCGAGCTTTCTCGGCGCCTTGAGACCGTGCGCAACGTCGGCTATTTGTGGAACGGGTAGGACCGCACTGGCGCGTCCCGACACCTTTCGCTCGCTGGCTTCGAAACGCGACCTTTCGGTCGCGTTTCTGCAGAGGCTCGCTGCAGGTGCCCGGACGCGCCAGTGCGACTCCTTCCGGCTGACCCCGGTTCCCTCATCTCGCGTCGTCGAGTTCCTGGCAGTCATACCCGTCGGGTACACTCCTCGTTGAGCGCTCGGGTGTGTGCCGAGCCGGCCGTGTAGCCACCATCCGAAGGCGATCCATGTCTGAGCGCACCATCGCCGTTATTGACGGCAACAGCCTGATTCACCGGGCCTTCCATGCACTGCCTCCCACGATGACGGCGCCGGATGGACGGCCGACCAACGCCGCGTTCGGGTTCATCTCCATGCTTGCGAAGATGGTCGCGGACCTGCGGCCTGACGGTGTCGTCGTCGCGTTCGACCTCGGTAAGCCGGCGTTTCGGGTCGAGGCACTGTCGCAGTACAAGGTGCACCGACCGCCAACGGACTTGCAGCTCAAAGTGCAATTCCCAATCGTGAAGGAGCTGCTGCACGCCCTCGATGTCCCGATCGTCGAGATCGAAGGCTGGGAGGGCGACGACATTCTCGGCACGCTTGCGAGGAGCGGCGAGGAGGCGGGAATCCGGATGCTCCTCGTCACTGGCGACCGCGATGCATTCCAACTCGTGAGCGAGCGGGTCAAGGTGGTCACCACGAAGAAAGGCATCACCGACATCGTCACCTACGGTCCAGCCGAAGTCCTCGAGCGCTACGGCGTGACGGCGGGGCAGGTGCCGGACTTCCTCGGGCTGAAGGGCGACACGAGCGACAACATCCCGGGTGTTCCGGGGGTGGGGGAGAAGACTGCGGCAAAGCTGCTGCAGCAGTACGGCACGCTCGATGAGGTGCTGGCGCGTGCAGGCGACATCCCCGGCAAGCTCGGCGAGAACCTGCGTGAGCACAGGGGTTCGGCGCTGGCAAGCCGCACGGTTGCAACGATCGTCTGCGACGTCCCCATCGACCTCGACCTCGCCTCCGTCGAGTTCGGCACGTTCGATCCGCATGATGTCGCCGCGGCCTTCGCGGCGTTGCGCTTCACGTCGCTGCTCGATCGCGTGCTCGCGTTGCGCGGGACGGCCGGCGCAACGCCCCACCAGCCGCCCGCGGCAGCACCAGAGGTTCCGGATGCTGGCGCGACCGGCGCCTCGGCCGCCGCCTCGCCCGCTGCTCCTCGCTGTGCGAACCGTGCCTGCATCGAAGGCGCTGAAGGTCTCGAGCGGGTGCGTGCGTGGATCGCTGCGCCGGCAGAGTGGCTCGGCGTGGCCATCGACGACGGCGCGGGTGCGTCGCTCTTCGGCGACCATCGCGAGCTCGCCATTGCGGGCCCCGACGGGGTCGTGCTCACGGATCCCGATGCGGAGGCCGGAGCGCTCGATCTGCTGTTGCGCTCGGGTCGTGTCGCCGCGGGCGACGTGAAGACGCTGCTCCAGGAGGTGTGCCCGCCCGACGAGGCCGATGCGTGCGACGCCGTATTCGAGGCGGTCGAGCCAGCTCGCATCTTCGACATCGCGGTCGCCGCCTATCTGCTCGAATCGAATCGCTCCTCCTACGAGCTCGGGGCGCTGTCCGCTGACTACCTCGGCGAACCGCTCCCGGAGCCCTCAGACGACACGCCGCGCGCCGTGGTGCTCGCCTCGGCCGCCGCCGATCTCGCCGCGGAGCTCGAGCAGCGTCTCATCGCCGACGACTCCCTTGCGGTCTTCCGCGACATCGAGATGACGCTCGTGCCGGTCCTCACGCGCATGGAGCGCGTCGGTGTCGGGCTGGACGCGAGCGTGCTCTCTGGCCTCTCGGTGGATGCCGAGACGAGCATAGATGCGCTGCGCACGCACATCCACGACCTCGCGGGCTACGAGTTCACCATCGATTCGCCGAAGCAGCTCTCTGAGGTTCTCTTCGAGAAGCTCGGGCTTCCATCGAGCAAGAAGACGAAGACCGGCTTCTCGACCGACGCGTCGGTGCTCGCCGATCTGGCGCCGCTGCATCCCATCGCGGCCAAGATCGTCGAATATCGCGAGCTCACGAAGCTCAAGAGCACCTACCTCGACGCGTTGCCGCGCATGCTCGGCCGAGATGGACGTCTGCACACGTCGTTCAACCAGACCGTGGCCGCGACCGGACGGCTCTCCAGCAGCAACCCGAACCTGCAGAACATCCCCGTTCGCACAGAGTACGGACGGCGCATCCGGGCCGCGTTCGTCCCGGCGGAGCAGGGCGACCTGATCGTGTCGGCGGACTACAGCCAGATCGAGCTGCGCATCCTCGCGCACCTGTCAGGCGACGCCGGGCTCATCGAGGCGTTCACGAGCGGGATGGACTTCCACCAAGCCACGGCCGCCCGCGTCTTCGGCGTCGATCCGTCTGAAGTGGAGCCCGGCATGCGCTCTCGGGCCAAGGCGGTGAACTTCGGTATCGTCTACGGCCAGTCAGCGCACGGGCTGGCAGACACGCTCAAGATCGGGCGCGCCGAAGCTCAAGCGATGATCGACCGCTACTACGCCGCGTATCCCCGCGTGCGCACCTACCTCGACGAGACGGTCGCAGACGCGCACCGCGAGGGCTTCGCGACCACGCTGTACGGCCGCAAGCGCCGCATCCCAGAGCTCGCAAGCGGCAACTTCAACCTGCGCGCGTTCGGCGAGCGCACTGCGATGAACCACCCCATGCAGGGGACGGCGGCCGACATCATGAAGCTCGCCATGATCGAGGTCGACCGGTGCCTGCGCGCCGACGGTTTCCGTGCGCGCATGGTCCTGCAGGTGCACGACGAGCTCGTCTTCGAGTCACCTGCGGAGGAAGTCTCGCGGCTCTCGGCGATGGCGGCCGGGGCGATGTCCGGGGTGGCGCAGCTCGCCGTCCCGCTCGAGGTCAGCGTGGCCTTCGGCCCCAACTGGGCGAGCGCGAAGTAGGCGACCGCTCGACCTTCTCGGCGGAGTGGCGCGGTGCGGGTGGCACCGCCCGGCGCCGTGGTATACACTACGCACTGGCTCACCAGCGGTCGCGGCCTTGCCGTACCCCGAGCCGTGACAATATTGGCCCCCGGAGACATGTACCAGACCCCATCGGCGACGAGATGTCCTGTACCCGAGACTGACGTAACTGTAGGCGACGAAGCATGATTCGGGGCCCCGATGAGTGAAAAGGGGTCCACGACGTGAGCGAGTTGGAAGCGCAGGAAACGCACGGCACGATCATCGAGCAACGCGAGTACACCGACGAGGAGATGCATGCTCTCATCGACGGTACGATGACCGACTTCGACGAGGGTGACCTTGTCAGCGGTGTCGTTGTCAAAGTCGAGCGCGACGAAGTGCTCCTGGACATCGGCTACAAGTCCGAGGGTGTCATCCCGGCCCGCGAACTCTCCATCCGCAAAGACGCCAATCCCGCCGACATCGTTTCCTGCGGCGATGAGATCGAGGCCCTGGTTCTCCAGAAGGAGGACAAGGACGGCCGACTGATCCTGTCCAAGAAGCGCGCCGAGTACGAGCGTGCCTGTACCAAGATCGAAGAGAAGTTCACCTCTGGCGAGAACGTCGAAGGCGAGGTCATCGAGGTCGTCAAGGGCGGGCTCATCCTCGACATCGGCCTGCGCGGCTTCCTGCCGGCATCCCTCGTCGACCTCCGTCGCGTCAAGGACCTCGCCGCCTACACCGGCACGCGCCTTGAGGCGAGGGTCATCGAGATGGATCGCAACCGTAACAACGTCGTCCTTTCGCGTCGCGTCGTCCTCGAAGAGGGCCGCAAGACCGAGCGCGCCGAGATCCTCGGCAAGCTGCAGAAGGGCATGATCCTGCCGGGTTCCGTATCCTCGATCGTCGACTTCGGTGCGTTCGTCGACCTCGGCGGCATCGACGGACTCGTCCACATCTCCGAGCTCTCCTGGAGCCACGTCAACCACCCGTCCGAGGTCGTCAAGGTTGGCGACCCGGTCAACGTCCAGGTGCTCGACGTCGATCTCGACCGCGAGCGCATCTCACTCGGCCTCAAGCAGACCACCGAGGACCCGTGGAAGATGCTCGTCAAGAACTTCCCGGTGGGCTCGATCATCGAGGGCACCGTCACCAAGCTCGTCCCGTTCGGCGCGTTCGTCGAGCTGGGCGACGGCGTCGAGGGTCTCGTCCACATCTCCGAGATGGCCAAGGGCCACGTCGAGACACCGGACCAGGTCACGAGCGTAGGCCAGGTCGTGCACGTCAAGGTCATGGACGTCGACCTCGACCGTCGCCGCATCTCGCTGTCGATGCGCGCCGCTGCCGAGACGCTCGGCATCACGATCGAGATCACCGGAGGGACTGAGGACTCCGAGGAAGAGGGCGTCGAAGGCGCCGAGGAGACCGCCGACGAAACCGTCGCCGTCGCCGAGGCCGCGGAGGCCGTAGCAGGAGAGACCGAGGCCGAGGCAGTCGAGGCAGAGCCCGTCGTCGAAGCCGCTCCGGAGGTTGCAGCTGAAGCTGAGCCTGTGGCCGAGGACGCTGTCGAGGCCGCCACTGAAGTTGAGGTAGAGGCTGAGGTGGCACCTGAGGCAGTCGAGGTCGCAGAGGAGACTCCGGCCGCTGTCGAAGAAGTCGCCGAGGAGACGCCGGCCCCTGTCGAAGAAGCCGCCGAGGAAGCCCCTGTCGAGGCTGACGAAGCCGCGGAGGAAGCTCCCGCCAAGGCTGACGAAGCCGCCGAGTAACCTGCGCCAGATCGTATTTCGTCGGGGCCGGACAGCGCGCGAGCGCAGTCCGGCCCCGTTGTTTTCGCAACGTTCGTGCCCGCAGGGGTGGGCGTAGAGCCCAAGCTGTGGTACGTCTAGTGCATGCGAGTAATTGTGATAACAGGTGGCCTCGGTTCGGGGAAGTCCACGGCTGCGGGATACTTCCGCTCCAAGGGCGCGATCACGCTCGACCTTGACGAGGTCGCGGCGAAGCTGATGGCGCCCGGGTCGTCCACCCTGATCCGCGTCGCATGTGAGTTCGGGGCCGATGAGATCTTGGTCGGAGCGGAGGGTCGTCTCGACAAAGCTGCCCTGGCGGAACTCGCGTTCGCGTCGCCCGATGCCGCCCGGCGGTTGGATGCCATCGTGCATCCGGCGGTCGCCCAGGAGGTCGGAGAAGCCATCGCCATGCTGCGCCTGATGGCCGAGCCGCCGCTGGCTGTCGTGCTCGAGGTTCCACTTCTCGTCGAGGCACCGGTCTTCGCCGAGCTTGCCGACGGAGTGCTGTCGCTCGTGGCTCCGGAAGCGGTGAGGGTACAGCGTGCAGTGGAGAAGGGCATGGCTGAAGCTGATGCTCGTCGCAGGATCCGGACGCAGGCGAGCGATGCCGAACGCGCGGAGTTGAGCGACCGCGTCATCGTCAACGACAGCTCTCCCGAAGGACTCTTCGAGCAGCTCGCCGAGTTTTGGGAGGAGTACGTCGCGATCGGCGGTGCCGTCTCTTGAGGCGCATGACCGTCAGATCCGTGATCGTTGGCGTTGTGCTGCTCCTGGCTGTGGCGACAGCGCTCTTCCTGCGCGGCCCCTCCTTCTGGCAGCGGCAGTACTATCCTCTCCACTACCAAGGCGAGATTGCGGACTCCTCGGTTCGGCACAAGGTGAGCCCCTATCTCGTCGCTGCGATCATCAACGCAGAGTCAGGATGGAAGCCCCAGCGGCGCTCCTCGGCGGGCGCGGTCGGGCTCATGCAGGTCATGCCGGCCACAGCGAGAGATCTCGGTCGGCGGGGTAGTGTCGATGCGACCCGGTTTCCCGTCGCAAATCTGTCAGACCCCCGTGTCAATATCGAATACGGGACCGCATACGTGCGATACCTGGTCGGACGGTACCACGAGATCGAGACCGTGCTGGCGGCGTACAACGCCGGGCTTCGCCACGCCGACAGGTGGGCGGGCAAGGGCGGCGATATCCGCACGGCCATCGCATTCCCGGAGACCAAGAACTACGTGCTCAAAGTGATACGGGGTAAGGAGCGTTACGAGAAGCTCTACCCCGCCGCGTTTTCTCGGTGAGCACAGAGACAGAGGGGCAACTCGTGAGTCAGAACCGATTCCGCGTCGTGTCGCCGTTCGAACCCGCGGGAGATCAGCCGAAGGCGATCGAGCAGCTCGTGCAAGGTGTCGCAGACGGGCTGCGCTATCAGACGCTACTCGGAGTCACCGGCTCGGGAAAGACGTTCACCATGGCGAAGGTGATCGAGCGGGTCCAGAAACCAACGCTCGTCATGGCTCCCAACAAGACGCTGGCCGCGCAGTTGGCGTCGGAACTCAAGGAGTTCCTGCCTGACAACGCGGTCGTCTACTTCGTTTCCTACTACGACTACTACCAGCCCGAGGCATACGTGCCCTCAACCGACACGTTCATCGAAAAAGACGCGTCGATCAACGCCGAGGTCGAGAAGTTACGCCATGCGGCGACTGCCGCCTTGCTGTCGCGCAAAGACGTCGTGGTTGTCGCGAGCGTGAGCTGTATCTACGGCATCGGTTCTCCCGAGGACTACGCCGGGATGGCGGTCTTTCTGGGCAAGGGCAAGCCCTTCGACCGCGACGACATGATCCGCGATCTCATCGACATCCAGTACGACCGCAACGATTACGAGCTCTCGCGCGGGACGTTCAGGGTTCGCGGTGATGTGCTCGACATCTTCCCGCCCTACGCGGACCACCCCGTTCGCGTCGAGTTCTTCGGCGACGAGATAGAGACGGTGGCCGAGGTCGACCACCTCACCGGCGAGGTGCTCAGCACCTTCGACGAGCTGCCCATCTGGCCGGCCACGCACTACGTGACCGAGAAGCGCAAGCTCGCACACGCCGTCGAAACAATCCAGGAGGAGCTGACCAAGCGACTCGGCGAGCTCAAGGCGGATGGCAAGCTGCTTGAGGCACAACGGCTCGAGATGCGCGTGAACTACGACCTCGAGATGCTCGAGACGATGGGCTTCACGAGCGGTATCGAGAACTACTCGAGACATCTCGACGGGCGGCAGCCGGGCGAGCCCGCCAGCACGCTTATCGACTACTTCGGCACGGACTTCCTCATGATGATCGATGAGTCGCACGTCACCATTCCACAAATTCGCGGCATGCACGAGGGCGACCGGAGCCGCAAACTCACGCTCGTTGAGCACGGATTCAGGCTTCCAAGCGCGCTCGACAACCGCCCGCTGCGCTTCGACGAGTTCGAGGCCCGCGTGCCGCGGTTCGTCTACGTCTCCGCGACGCCGGGGGATTACGAACTCAAGGTGTCGCAACAGATCGTCGAGCAGATCATTCGGCCCACCGGACTCGTCGATCCTCAAATCGTTGTACGTCAGGTCAAGGGTCAGATTGATGACCTCGTGGGCGAAATCAAGGCACGCACCGAGTCCGACGAGCGAACGCTCGTCACGACGCTCACGAAGAAGATGTCGGAAGATCTCACCGACTACCTGTCTGAGCAGGGGATCAAGGTGCGCTACCTGCATTCGGACATCGCCACACTCGAGCGCATCGAGATCCTTCGAGACCTCCGGATGGGGCAGTTCGACGTCCTCGTAGGCATCAACCTGCTGCGCGAGGGGCTGGACCTGCCCGAAGTGTCGCTCGTGGCGATCCTCGACGCGGACAAGGAAGGTTTCCTGCGTAACGGACGCTCGCTCATCCAGACGATCGGACGCGCGGCTCGCAACGTGTCCGGCGAGGTCATCATGTACGCCGACCGGGTCACGGCCTCGATGGCCTTCGCCATCGAAGAGACCAACCGTCGCCGAGAGAAGCAGATCGCCTACAACACCGAGCACGGGATCGAACCGCAGACCATCCGCAAGGCGATCGCGGACATCGTCCAGTACATGCATGAGGGGGAGAGCCAGCTCACCACAGCAGCCGAGGCTGCCAAGGAGCTCGCCAAGATGCCACGTGACGAGGTCATGCGGCTCATCTCTACACTCGAAGATGATATGGCACATGCGGCGGAATCGCTGGATTTCGAGGCTGCGGCCCGCTTGCGCGATCAGGCCGTCAAGCTGCGCTCGGAGGTCGAGTCGACCCCAACCGACGAGGTATTGGACCGCCTCAAGAAGGGCGCGCGCCGAGGCTCGGAGTACGGGCGGCGCAAGCGGCGCTGACCGCTGACGCTGACGAGGCGGTTCTGGCGCAGGGGAACGAAGAGCGGACCGCCAGATGAATCCAGCGGTCCGCTCAAGTCTTCGATCCGTCGATTTGCGTTACTTCTTCTTGGGGGTAGGAGTCGAGGTCGCTGCGTTGGCAGCTTTTCCCTGCCAGAACCAGGTCTTCATGATCGCATCGAGCTGCCTGCTGAACGCGTCCCATTTGTCGGGCGTCGAGAGCGCAGCCATGAAGTACTCGTTGTTGTTCGTGCGAATCAGGTAGAAGGCACCCTTGAAGTCTGCACCGGTGGAGTCGACGCCGGTGACGGCGACGCGGCTGGCGCTGCGTCCGCCTATCTGGATACTTTCCGGTGCAGCAAGTTTCTGCTGCCTCCATGCACGATTAGCGGCGCGCAACTCAACCAGGTGCGTGAGCTCCCTGCCCACCGGCGCTGTGGAGGGAACTTCGGACGTCAGCACGAGGAGCGAGGGAGCCGACTTGATCGACGATGCAGCGTCTGCAGGGTTGGACGGCAGCTTCTCGGATGCGTACACGGCGATAAGGCCCGGTGTCTGGTTCTGCTGCCACGTCGACGGTATGTAGAAGTGGAACCCGCCGGCCAAGTCCGGCACGCTCACGGTGTTCGGGGCGGTGGATGAGCAACCGGTGAGTCCGGCGGCGGCGAGCAAGAAGCCCGTCAGCACCAGCGAAATCGCGACAAGGCGCCTGCGCGTCATATGGTCCTCCATGCGTTCGTTGGGCGAATCTCGTGTCCAGAGAATGGACGGCAGTTAGCGAATCTACACTGGGCCGGTGACCTTGACAAGCAGACCGGTCCCCCGCGTTGACGCGCCCCCGCCGCAACCCCTAGTCTCTACTGCATTATGACGCCAACAATAAGCGCGGGTCTCTCGTTCAGCCGCATTAATCGCCGAATCTCCATAATCGGCCTCTTCGCAGCTGTGTTCTTCAGCACACCCCTTCTCTCTGACTCGCGCGAACCCTTGCGCGCCGCCGTGCTGGCAGGTGTGCTCGCATTGGCTATCGGTGCCTCGACGCTTCGAAAGCCCGGTCGCTTCGGCACCATCGGTGCTGCGCTCGTTGCGACACTCGCCGTTCTCTACATCGCATCGGTGTTCCATGGCGCGCCCGCGTCCTCTGTTTGGGGCGTCCATGGGCGCTTCCAAGGCGTCGTCTCGAGCGCACTCTATGTTCTGGCAGGCGTCGCTGGTTACTTCGCTTTGAACGTCGAGGGTCGGTGGCTCGGCCGGGCGGCCGCAGCGTGCGTCGCCGTCGAGGGACTCGTTGTGATCAGCCAGTCGACGAGCGGTCAGGCCCTCGCGGGAACGATGGGGAACAGCGCGCTCACCGGCGGCTGGCTGGCCATGACCATCGCGCTCGCTGTGGCGGCGGGTCGCACAGAGCGCGGAATCGGGCGATGGCTGTTGCCGGCTGCGGGGGCGCTCGGCGCGGTTGCGCTTGGCATGACCGGGTCGCGTGGCGGCTGGGTCGGCTTGCTCGCGGGCCTGCTCGTCTCCCTCGTGCTCGTCCGCCGCAATCGCACCGTCTGGACTCTTAGCGCTGTGGTGGTCGCCGCACTGGTGATCGGCGTGCTCGCGAGCGGGGGTGCGCTGCACAAGCTCGCAACATCGACGTCGGCGGATGGCTCGGCATCGAGCCGGATCGAGATATGGAAGTCCACCGGCGCGCTCGTGGCGCGAAACCCGCTCGTGGGCGTCGGGCCCGGCAGGCTGCTCTTCACGTTCCCGCAGTTCGAGACGGTTCGCCACGCCCAGATAGAAGGGCCTGACGTGCGCGTGGACGAGGCGCACAGCGTGTTCCTTCAGGCGGCCGCGGAAAGCGGCGTCCCAGCAGCAGTCGTGATGTTGGCGCTCGTTGCGCTCTGCCTGACGGCGGGGTGGAGGGGTGCGCGGCTGGGCGACGCGACGTCGTTCATCGTGCTCGTGGGACTCGTCGCGTATGTGGCGCAAGGTGTGTTCGGCATCCCGACCGTCGAGGTCGAAACGATCGCCTGGTTGCTTGGAGGCATGGCCCTCGCACGGTACGACTCGCAGGTAACCGTTGACCTGACCCTGAAGGTTCCGGCGAAACGGAACACGAAGACGGTCGTCAACCCTGTGGAAGTCGCGCAGGGCGTGGGCGCAATCGCGGCTCGGGCGGGTCTCGTCATGCTCGGTCTGGGCATCGTCGTCGCGTGCATCGTGTACATGCGTGGCGATGCCGCGTATTCGCGCGGTCTCGCGTTGTTCGACGGCGGCAAGTTCACCGATGCTGCAGCAGCTCAACGCAGCGCAATCGCGATCGATCCGTACTCAGACGTCGCCAGAATCGCGCTGAGCGACACGGCCCTCAACCAGCCGGCTGACGTCGCCGGCATCGATGCCGCGCTCAATTCGCTCGCTCAGGGCTTAACGATGGAGCCCCTCGACTTCGACCTTCTGTTCGCACGGGCTCGCCTTGCCCAAGCGCGAAACGCCTCAGCGGCCGACGTGTTGAGGGCGTATCAGGCGGCTGTCCAGGCCTACCCACTGGGAATTCAGGTTCGCCGAGAGGCAATGCAGGCGGCGCTCCTCGCGGGGGACTCCGGTAGCGCGTTCACGTACGCGGAGGGCATCCTCCTCGTGGTTCCCGATGACCGTAAGGCGCTCTCGGTCCAGGCGAATTCGCCGCACTAGGCGAGAAACTAGCTGGTCATGGGTGGCAAAACCGATGTGACGACGTCTCTGTTATTCAGGACCGCAGAGGATCGCGACCACCGGCGTGCCTACCGTTCGTCGGGAATCTGTTAAGCATCGAACGACCATATTGCCATTCCGTCGTTCATGCTCAATAATCTTCACGGCGACTCCACGGGAACGCGGTGGCGCCAAGCGGGGTGGGGGCATCATGCTGAACGAATGTTACCGTTCGGCGAAAACTTGTGAATTATTGAACGAACCCATTGCGGTTCCTTAGTTCATCCTCGATAATCTTCACAGCTCCTACATCATTGCCGCATGGGGGTTCCACAGAACTGACCGTGTTTCACAGAAGTTTCCCCGGGGCTCGACTCCGAGAGACTGCAGAGTCTGAAAGGACTCAATCCTGTGCCGGAAAGGAGGTGCGTGTAAATGGTGCAAAACACAACCAAGCAATCCAATAGGGAGGGAACCATGAAGAAAGCGCTGATCGTTATGGTCGCTGTTGTGGCCATGATGTTCGCGTTGGCAGCTCCTGCGTTTGCAGAGGGCTACAACAACTCAGGTTACAACTTTAACGACGGCTCCAACTCGGCCACGTATGGTGCCAACGCTGGTTTCTACCAGACCACCACGACCGCCCAGCCTGGCAGCACTTCGATGATCCAGTCGTTCCAAGGCCCGCACGGTGGGTACGCGACTACGACCAATAAGTGCCAGGACTGCCACTCGACTCACTACGCAACTGGCAGCTACATGTTGCTCAGGGCTGACAACCGTACAGACGCCTGCAACTTCTGCCACGTCGGCGGCGGCGGTTCGAAGACCAACATCCAGATGGACAACCAGTACAGCGCCACCAGCGTGATCACGAGTGACAGCATGGGCTTCGGCACCGGCCACACTCTTGGTTACAAGGGTAAGGCTCCTGCTGGTATCGACCCTGCGTTCTCGGACACGGCTGGCTTCGCGTGCTTCGACTGTCACTCGCCTCACGGCAACTCGGCGCGTATCCTCGCGACGTTCGGTGCCCCTGGCGATATCGCCGGCGTTGGTACCGTTCAGGGCCCGATCTACCAGGCTTCGCTCCTGGACACGATGCTCCGCTTCCGTTATGGCGTCGATTTCACCCCGACTGTCGTAGGTAACTACGCCGGTCAGAACATCGACGCTGTTCCGGCTGCGGCTGCGCCGGTCTGGTCAGAGATGAACCAGTTCATCGGTGCCGTTCAGGCGTACTCCATGGCTCGTCCGGGCTACGGCACGCCGGCCGGCAAGACCGCAATGGACGCCTTCGACGAGGGCATGGGCGGAAGTGTCGACCCGCTGGTCGGCGCCGTCATGACCCACGGTATGGGCTTCTTCGGCAGCTACAATGTCCGTTGGGGCTTCGATGCTGACAAGGGCAACATCGTCACGAAGTTCTGGAACATCGGCATGATCAACAGCGCCCTCGCGGGCTTCGGCATCGCGGACGCTGGTCAGCCGGACGTCGCTCCTCGCGTTGAGACCTGGAAGAAGCCCCTGTTCCCGAAGGGCCGCTTCATGCTTCTCAAGGACCCGAACGTCTCTCTGACGACGGGCGCCAACCCTGTCGAGATTCCTGACACCTTGGCGACCGACCCGAACGACAAGAGCTCCATCGCTGGTTCGGGCACGGCCTTCGGTTACCACAAGATCCCGATCGACTGGGCCAAGCCCAACGGTCCTGCCGCTACCTGGGGCCCGCTGAGCATGTCCAAGAGTGCCGACGTCTTCCCGCTGCAGTTCCCGTGGGCACCGAACGGCGTTGGCATGGAGAACGAGTTCTGCGCTGACTGTCACGCTGGTGCCGCTGGTGAGTCTCAGCAGGCCGCCAAGGTGTGGCGTCCCGATCCGCTGCAGAATGGCAAGAACGATGCAGGCGCGTACCTCACCGCTTACAGCCACGATTCAAACCCGAAGGGCTGCGCGCGTCAGCAGATCCTGAACCCGCAGAACAAGGACAACATGGGCCCGCACTGCCGCAACTGCCACACTGGCGCTGCGTCGTGCAACCAGTGCCATGGTCCGCTTGATGGTTCTGACTCTGCCATGAGCCGTAAGAACTGGGAGTCCTACTGGACCGACGGTGACTGGACCGCATGGGATGGCCAGCAGAACAGCCTGGTCTCCTCGCAGACCATCGGTCTCGAGGGCAAGTCCGGCTACATCCCGCCTGCGTACGTTGGCGCGAGCGCCGTTGCTAATATCAACGGTCAGTGCGTTGACGGCGGCTTCAGCTACCCGCACCGCACCTTGGGTGCCAACATGCTGAAGGACAGCCTCTACGGTGTCGACTTCGATGGTAAGAAGCTTGCCTTCGGTGCCACTCGTGGCGCAGGCAAGACTGATAGCACCATCGCAGCGTACTTCGGTCAGCCTGCGACTCAGGCCGGTAGCGACATCTACTTCGGTCGCACCGACCCGACGTACCCGAAGAGCGCGAAGATCGCGTCTCTCATCAACACGAAGGTCGAGAACCTCGACTCCGTGTGTATCGATTGTCACGGCGACGCAACTGCCTATAAGGGCCAGCTTGCGTACATCGACAAGTACTACTTCCCGTCCAACTTCGACGTCTCGGGCAACACCGCTCCGAACCACGTCACTGGTTGGGAACTCCTGCTCAAGGGTCTGCCCTAGCGTTTAGGCGCTTAGCGCAACCTTCACAGGAAACCAGGGAGCCCGTGCCGAAAGGCACGGGCTCTTTGGTATTCTCGGGACATCGGCGACAAGAACTACGGCAGATACTGCTCGGCGATGTGGGTGACGACGCCGTCCTTGAGCGTGATCCAGTAGGGGGACTCGCGCAGGCTCGCGTTATCGGCGTCGGGAGCAGCGTAGTAGCTCGCCCACTTCGCGAACGTGATGACGTGCCCCGTGGGATCGGCTGTGCCGTCGTCGTTCGTCGTCACCGTCACGGTAAGGCCGGTCTTCACCTTCAGCTTCCTGAGAAGCGTGCTGTCGTTGACGATGTAGTAGTCGTTCGGCGGGGGAGACTCGTCGCCGTGGGCCGCGGCCGCGTTCGCGGCAGCCTTTCCGCTCAGCATCTGCGCGTAGTCGGCGGTGATCACGGGGGCGCTCCCCGACGTGTCGACCTTCTTGATGTAGCTGAACTTCCTCAATGCTTTGGACGCCGGCTTCGGCTTGGCCGGAGTGGGCGGTGCGGCAGCGGCTGGCGACGAACTCGCCGCAGCGGCTTGGCTGTTGGTCGCCTGGATGGCCGTCAACGCGGTCTGCAGTTCGTCAGCCTTCTGGAGCGCTGCCTGCGTGTCGGCATGGGCACGGGTGACGCGTGCGGTGAGCTGTGCGACGGAGCTTTGCTGGGCGAACCAGACGACTCCGGCACCAACGAGCACGCCGCACAGCGCGGCAGCGGATGCAGCGATCCACACTCGGTTGTTCGATGACATGTGACCTCCCTGTTCGGATGCGGTGATGGTACCCCTAAGCGCTATGTGCGTGGTTCCTGCATGGTGCTACGCTAGGGAAGGATGGGTCACATGAGGGGGAGGGCTTCAGCATGATCGACAATGCGGAATTGGCTCGCGAGTGGTCGAAGCTCAAGGTCGAGCACACGCACGACCGCGACAGCATGAACAACTACGGGTGCTTCAACGTCGAGGCGTGCCGCAACTGCAACTACACGTACAACTCTCGCGCATGCATCAGCTGCCACAACTGCGACAGCATCATCGAGTGCGTGCAATGCATCGACTGTCGCGACTGCGCTTTTTGCGTGGGGCTCAACGGCGCCCGGTTCCACATCCTCAACAAGGAGTACGTCGAAGACGAGTATTACAACACCCTGCGGGCGCTCGGCATCGACTGGAACGTGCAGGCCTACGACCCGCTCTTCGATCAGTTCGGCTTCCGCAACGAGTGAGCGACGGCTTGCGACCGACGTTTCGAGGCGGCCTTTGCGGCCGCCTTTTCTTTTGCACGCGATCGGTGTAGCCTCGGTGTATGAGCAACCGTTCAGATAGATGCGAGCCTGACGACCTGTGTTCGGCGTTGGTCGTCGACACCGATGCCGTCGCCCGCGTCCGCGGGCGCCTGTCAGGGTCTGCGCTCCGCGCGCACACGGCGGCGCTGTTCTCGGCGATGGGGGACCCTACTCGGCTGCGGCTTCTCGAGGCCCTTGCCGCCGAGGAGCTGTGCGTGTGCGACCTCGCCACGATCGCGGCCATCAGCCAGTCGGGCGTGAGCCACCAGCTTCGGCTGCTTCGCACGCTCGGGCTCGTCGCGTTTCGGCGCGACGGTAACCGCGCGCTCTACCGCCTCGCCGACGATCACGTCGAGACGCTTCTCGCGCAAGGTCTCGAGCACGCCGCCGAGCACAGCGAGCCACCATCATGAAGCGCGCCACCGCCACGCTCCAGATACCGCTTCCCGCCGAGAAGGGCGTTCGCTGCGCCCAGTGCACCGCGCGGGTGTGCGCCGGGATCGAGCAGCTCGACGGCGTGCTCCGCGTCGAGTGCGACGACCGCGGCGCGATGCGTGTCGACTACGACGAGAGCCGGCTGACCGCAGGCGAGCTTGAAGCCGAGACGGTGCGACAGGGAGCCGAGCTTCGAGGCGTGTTTGAGCACGGTATGTGGCGTATCGGCGGTCTCGACTGTCCTGACTGCGCGCGCAGTCTCGCTCGAGCGATCGAATTCGTCCCCGGCGTGGTTTCGGCGGAGCTGAACTTCGCGAGTGCGATGCTGCTCGTGGAGCACGAGGCCGGCAGCGATCCGAATGCCGGCATCATCGAGGAGGTCAGGCGAGCAGGCCACACGCTCGAGCCTGCAGGTGGAACAGCAGCGATGCCGGTGTCGCATGCAGCCGTGGGCCGCGGCGGGAACGCGCGCGCGGTGGCGTGGCTGCGCACACGAAGGACCGAGTTCGCCGTGATCGGGTCCGGTACGTTCATGGTGGCGGGCGCGCTCCTATCGCTCGTGGCGCGCGGGAACGTCTCGGCGGGCGCGATCGGGTGGGCGTCGTGGGCGTGCTACATCGTGGCCATCGCGTGCGGCGAGAGCCTGCTCGGGCCGCGTGCGCTCACGTCGCTTCGCGCTCGAAGTCTGGACATGAACGTGCTGATGACGATCGCGATCGTGGGCGCGGTGGCGATCGGGCAGGTGGCCGAGGGAGCGTCGGTCGTCTTCCTGTTCGCGCTGGGAGGCTGGCTCGAAGCACGCGCGCTCACGCGCACTCGCAACTCGATCCGGGACCTCATGAAGCTCGCGCCGGCAACGGTGCGCGTTCGCCGGGGCGCCGACGTGGTCGAGGTCGCTCCCGAGGACGCCCAAATCGGCGAAACCGCCTTGTTCCGGCCGGGAGACCGGATCGCGCTCGATGCTGTGGTGACGGCCGGGTCGTCTTCGGTCGACGAGTCCGCGATCACCGGGGAGCCGGTGCCTGCGGTCAAGGCCGAGGGCGACAAGGTGTTCGCTGGCACGCTCAATGGCGGCGGGTTGCTCGAAGCCCGTGTCACGGCCGCAGCCGCCGACTCGACGCTCGCGCGCATCGTCTACCTGGTCGAGGAGGCGCAGGCGTCCAAGGCGCCCACACAGCTCGTCGTCGACCGGTTCAGCCGTGTGTACACGCCGGCGGCCGTTGCGCTTGCCGCGCTCGTCGCCGTGGGCCCGCCGCTGCTCGGCGTCGTGCTGGGCGCGCAAGCCGTCCCGTTTACGACGTCGTGGGTCGCGTGGCTGCACCGCGGCCTCGTGGTGCTCGTCGCGGCGTGCCCATGCGCGCTCGTCATCTCGACTCCGGTCACGTTCGTGAGCGCGATCGCCCGTGCGGGCAAGGAAGGCGTGCTCGTCAAAGGCGGCGCCTACCTCGAACTCGCTGCACGCGTGCGCGCAGTCGCGTTCGACAAGACCGGCACGCTCACGCAAGGCAAGCCGACCGTCACTGACGTCGTGCCGCGGGCCGACGCCGGCCGAATCGCGCTGGCGGCCACATCGCTCGAGGCGCACTCCGCGCATCCGCTCGCCGGCGCGGTCGTCGCGTGGGCACGCGAGCTGGGCGTCGAGCCCGGCCCCGTCGCGGACCTCGAAGAGCTGCCCGGCCGCGGCGTCACGGCGCGCCTCGACGGTGCCCGCTGCGAGCTCGTGAGCCCGGCGTTCGCCGGGCAGACCGCGAAGATCGACGACCGGCTGCGCGCTGCGATCGCCGACCTCGAGTCTCGCGGCCGCACGGTGCTCGTGCTCGCGCGCGACGGTGTGGCCGACGGGCTGATCGGCGTGTCGGATCCTCAGCGTGAGGAGGCTGCTGCAGCCGTTGCCGCGCTGCACGCGAGCGGGATCGAGCACACCGTGATGCTGACCGGCGACAACGAGCGGACCGCTGCAGCCGTCGCGGCCAGCGTGGGTGTCTCGGCACACATGGGACGCCTCCTTCCCGCCGAGAAGGTCGAAGCGATCGTCCGGCTCAAGGAGCGCTACGGCACCGTAGCGATGGTAGGTGACGGCATCAACGACGCTCCGGCGCTCGCAGCGGCCGATATCGGCATCGCAATGGGTGTCGCCGGGTCGGATACGGCTCTCGAGACCGCGGACGTCGCGCTGCTGGGAGACGATCTTCGCGAACTCGCGCGCCTTCTCGCGCTCGGTCGCAGAACGCTTCGAGTCGTCTGGCAAAACGTCACGTTCTCGGTGGCAACGAAGCTGATCGTGCTCGTCGCCGCGGTGATGGGTCGGGCGGATATGTGGCTTGCCGTGTTCGCCGACACCGGGGTCGCGCTGCTCGTCATCCTGAACGGCATGCGCCTGCTCAGGGCTACTACCGATCATGCGCGCCGAGGTGCGAAGCCTGCCGCGGACTAGCCGCGACCGGTGATGACGGCGAGCTGGCGCAATCTCTCTGGTTCTCGGCGCTTCAGTGACGCTCCCTGAATGCCGACATAGTTATGAAGCCGTAAACGGGTCGTGGGGGGACGCGCGTGGTAGCGAACAAGACCAGACAACGCCTGGGCGAGCGAGACAGGACCGCTCTCATCGCGCTCGCTGGCGTCATCGTGTCGATCGTCGTGTGGTTCCTGTGGTCCTGGGTGTCTGCCATCCTCTCCAACGAGTCTCTAAGCAACGCCGCCTTCGCGCCGGTCTACCGTGACGTGGTCGGCCGTCTCTCGGCAATCGTTGTAGTCATGCTGGGGACGCTTCTTGCGCAGACAGGCTACGCACGCTGGTTTCGGACGGTCGAGAGGCTGCGCATCGAGCGGAGCCGGGTCGAGCAGCTCTGCGAGAACAGCGCCGACGCGCTGTTCTCTCTGACGCCCGACCGGACGATCGAGTACGGCAATCCTGCCGCAGCCGCGATGGTCGGGACTTCCACCGAGTCGATGGTCGGTCAGACGTGCCATAAGGCGATCTGGGCGCGCGACGAGCCTTGCGACGACTGTCCCGCCGCCGAGGTCGTCGCTACCGGCGGGCGGCGCGAGCGAGACCTGCACGACACGTCGACCGGCAGTGACCGCTGGTTCGATCACGACGTCTATCCGGTCATCAGCCCGACGGGATCGGTCGCCTCGGTTGTTGAGGTGTACCGCGACGTCACTTCGTTGCGCAACGCCGAGGAAGGCTTGCGCGAAGCGAACAGGGATCTCGAGAGCCGCGTCTCGGCGCGGACCCACGAACTGGCCGAGACCAACGACGCGCTCCAGGCCGAGGTCGTTGAGCGCGAACGGAACGCGGGTGCCTTGCGCGAGTCCGAGCAACGGTTCCGCCTGCTCGTCGACGAATCGCCGGACATGGTGCTCGTCCACAGCGCGGGCGAGGTCGTCTATCTCAACCCCGCCGGTGCGTGGCTTCTCGGCCTCGACAAGCCGGATCACGGCGTCGGTCTGATGGTTCGCGACCTCTGGGAGCCCAGCAGCGCGGAGTTCTGCGCGAGCGATATCGAGCGTGCGATGGAGCTCGGCGAGCTGAGCCGGCCGATGCCGGTGTTCATGCGTCGCGCCAACGGCGAGCTCATGGACGTCGAGCTGTCTGTCGGGAAGCTCGAATACGCGGGCGCGCCTGCGATTCAGTGTGTCGTTCGCGACGTCACCGAGCGCGTCAATGCGCAGCGCACGATCGAGCGGATGGCGTTCTTCGACCCGCTTACCGAACTGCCCAACCGCGTGCTCTTCCACGACAGGCTCTCAGCGGCGCTGGCTCGCGCCCGCCGTCGAGGTCAACTCGTCGCCGTGGTCTTTGTCGATCTCGACGACTTCAAGACGATCAACGACACCCTCGGCCACGTGGTCGGCGACGCCGTCCTCAAAGCGGTCGCCGAGCGGCTCAAGGACCTGCTGCGGGAAGAGGACACGATCGCCCGGCAGAGCGGCGACGAGTTCACCATCATTGCGCGCGTCGACTACCGGGACGGGGCCGCCTTCCTGGCCTCGCGCGTCCTCGACTCGCTCAAGAACTCACTTCGCGTCAGCGGCTACGAGCTGCACGTGAGCGCGAGTGTGGGCATCGCGGTCTACCCGCTTGACGGTCTCGAGGAAGCCGAGCTGATGCGCCACGCCGACACGGCGATGTACCGGGCCAAGGAGCTGGGTCGCAACGTGTTCCAGCTCTACGACCGCGCGATGTCGGAGTCGGCTCGCGACAGACTCAAGCTGGAATCGGGGCTGCGCACCGCCGTCGAACTGCAGCAGTTCGTGCTCCACTACCAGCCGCAGATCGATGTCTACACCGGTCTCCCCGTCGGCGTTGAGGCGCTTATCCGCTGGGAGCATCCATCCGAGGGTATGCTGCCTCCGCATTCGTTCATCCGCCTCGCCGAGCAGACCGGCTTCATGGGCGAGATCGGGCACTGGGTGTTGCGGACGGCGTGCGAGCGTGCGGGCGAGTGGTACAAGCGTGGCTACGAGTTCGGGCGCATCTGCGTGAACCTGTCCGCGCGGGAGTTCGTGCAGGAGGACATCGTCGCCAACGTTCGTGCGGTTCTCGCGGCAACCGAACTGCCGCCCTCGATGCTCGAGCTCGAGATCACCGAGAGCGCGGCGATGCACAACCTCGAACACGTTCTCGCGGTTCTCGGCGAGCTTCGCGGAATCGGGGTGCGCGTCGCGATCGACGACTTCGGCACCGGCTACTCGTCGATGAGCTACCTGAAGCGCTTCCCCATCAACACCCTCAAGATCGCTCAGGATTTCATGCGCGACGTCCATGTGAACGCACAAAGCGCGGCGATCGCCGGCATGATGATCGACCTGTGCCACGAACTCAAATTCGACATCGTGGCCGAAGGAGTCGAGCACCAGGAGCAGCTGGACTTTCTCAGGGAGCGCGGCTGCACGGCGATTCAGGGCTTCCTGTTCTCCGCGCCCGTTCCCGAGGAACACCTTCTCGAGATTCTGTCGAAGGGGCCCATCTCGAACCTTTCCCAGATCAACTAAGCGCCGCTCGTCTCGCGTTCTGCGTCGGGAAGTACCTCGTTCATCGATCCGGATCGGTAGCCCTCGAGATCGTACGTGACGTACGCGAAGCCGGCCGCACGCAGCGCAAGCGCGATCTCGGCCCGGCGCGACCATGCCGCGTCCAGCTCCTCGGGCGCGACCTCGACGCGGCCGACGGTACCGTGGGAACGAACGCGGAACTGCTGGAGTCCCAGTCCAATCAGCGCGTCTTCGGCCGCCGCAACGCGCGCCAGCCCGTCGTCGGTGATGGGGACTCCGTAGGGGAAACGCGAGGCCAGGCACGCCATCGACGGTTTGTCCCAGTTCGGCAGGGAGAGCTCGCGTGCGAGTTCTCGAATGTCGGACTTGGTGAGGCCGACGTCTGCCAGCGGACTGACCACCCCGTGTTCGGCGGCGGCCCGTCTGCCCGGGCGGTGATCGCGCAGATCGTCGGCGTTCGTGCCATCGGCGACGAACGCGAGGCCTTCGACGTCGGCGACCTTCTTGAGCAGGTCGAAGAGCTCGCCTTTGCAGTGATAGCAGCGATCGGGCGTGTTCGCGGCGAAGCGGGGGTCGGCAAGCTCGGACGTCTCGACTTCGAGCAGGCGCAGGCCGAGCTCAGCAGCGGTCGCGCGTGCGGAGGCCGCCTCGCGTTCGGGATACGTGTCCGACGTCGCGAGAACCGCTCGGCACCGGTCGCCGAGCACGGCGTGCCCGGCGAAGGCAAGTAGCGTGGAGTCGACGCCGCCAGAGTATGCGACCAGGACGCTGCCCAGGGCTTCGAGGCGGGCGAGCAGTTCTTGATACAAATCGGAAGTGGTCACGTGAAGCGCTCCTGTCGGCAGAGTGAGATGGCGGGTGTGGCTGCGAAAGCCCTTTACGGCGTGTGCCAGGCGGCCACGGCGCGATCGTCCCATGGCTCGTCGGGAGTATCTGCGAGTGCGTTAGCGTAGCGCGCGGCGGCGAAGAGCGCATCCGAGAGCCGGTTGAGGAAGGCGGCGACCTCGGGAGCGACGTCGGCCTCGGCTGCGAGGGAGACAACCCGGCGCTCGGCGCGGCGCACGGTTGCGCGCGCGACCTGCAAGCGCGAGGCGACTTCGCATCCGGCTTCGAGCACAAACAGGGTCGCTGGCCCCGAGCGCAGCTCGAAGCGGTCGATTGCGCTCTCGAGAGCGAGAGTGTCGTCGGCGGTGAGCGCGGGAGACTCGTGAGTTGGCGCGGCCTCGCTGGCCAGGAGGGACGAGCAGTTGAAGAGCCGGTGCTGGGCGAAGCACAGCACGTCGCCGAGAAACTCGTCGCCGGTTGAGGCGCGCGCGAGGCCGATCCAGCTGTTGGCCTCGTCAATTGCTCCGAACGCCTCGACGCGAGCCGAGTCCTTGCGCACGCGAGCACCGCTTGCGAGCGAGGTCTCGCCGCGGTCTCCTCGGCGGGTGTAGATGCTCATGGAATCGCTCCCGAGTCGATGGTCTCCTGCAATCGTACCCGACCAGCGTGACGCAGCGATGGCTCGCTCAGCGAATCTCGCGCAGGCGCATCGCGAGGTGTCCGAGGACGCCGTCGTCGTCGACGGGGGAGCCCTCCTCGGTGACAACGTGGAACGTGTCGATCGCCATGCCGTCCACGGTGAGGACCTTCGCCCAGCGGATGTTGAGCCCCGTCGCCGAGACGACCTGCGCGAGATCGTGCAGGAGCCCCGGGCGGTCCGGCGCCCAGACGCGAACGGCCGTGTCGTAGCCGACCGATACCGTCTTGACCCGGACCGGCGTGTCGAGTCGCGCGGGGTAGTGCCGGCGGCGCTCGGCGAGCCGCGTCTTGAGCTCGAGCCGGTCTCTGAGTGCGGCGCCGAGGAGGCGCTCGAAGTTCGTGAACATCTCGGTGGTGACCGGTTTGAGCGTCGCGGATGTGACCACGAAGCTGTCGAGCGCCAGGCGTCCCAGCGCGCTGTAGGCGTCGACTCCGAGGATGTCGAGCCCGGCAAGAGCGATGGCGCCGGCGACGCGGGCGAGCAGTTCCGGGCGGTCGAGCGCCACTACGGTGAGTGCGTACGTGTCGTGAGCGGGACCCGGGGAGACCGCCACGCGCGCCTCGGTGGACGCTCCGCCAAGCGAGAGCTCGGCGACAAGGCGCGCGTCGCGCACGACTTCGGCCGGACGTCGGCTCGCGAGGTAGCGCAGCGGCGCGACCTCGACGAACGCCCGCTCCGCGTCGAGTCCGGGCGGCATCGACTGAATCGTCTCGGCGCGGACCGCCTCCGCACGCGTCACGAGGCCCGCGCCGTCGACGTCTTCGGAGAGCGCGGCGTCGAGCCGGATGACGAGCCCGCCGATCAATGCAGCCTTCCACGCGCTCCACGTCGCGGGACCGGTGGCGCGCGAGTCTGCCGCGGTCAGCAGGTCGAGCGGCAGGAGCAGGTCTCGGCGACCTATCTTGGCAGCTGCCGAGAGCACCGCGTCCTCGTCGTCGGTGTCGATGTGCGTGGCAGTCACCGCGAGTACGAGATGGTGGCGCACGAGTTCGGCCACGTCGCCGGCGTCGCGCTCGTCGAGACCGAAGCGGCGGGCGATGTGGGCGGCGGCCGACGCACCGCGCTCGGCGTGACCGGGACCCGGTTGCACCTTGCCGAGATCGTGCGCGAGCGCGGCCACCTGCAGGACGCGGGGATGCTCGAGCGTGCTCGTCGCGCGTGCGAACGGGCCGTCGATGTCGGGCCGCAGGACGATCGCCGCGGCCCGCAGCGAGTGCGCTCCCACGGTCAACTCGTGGCCGAGGCCGGGGCGTCGCAGCGTCATGAGGTCGCGGTAGCCCGGCGCGAGCGCTTCGAGGCGGCCCGCCTGCGCGGCCTCTTCGAGCACCGAGAGGGCGCTCTCGCCGGCGTCGAGGAGCGCGAACACCTCGGGCGCGGCCAGCGGCGCCTCGGCCGCGACCGCGTGGCCCGCGAGCCGCCTGCGAGCGCGTGCGTGCACGAGCGCCGTCTGCGCGAGGGCGAGCTGCGTGGCGTCAGCGAGCCCGGTCGCAAGCGCGTCGAGCGCGTCTAGCGAGAGGCGGTTGCCCGCGCCCGCCAGCGCGAGCGACCAGCGGGCGGCCGCGACGGTCTCGGCGGCGGCTGCGAGTGCTGCGAACTCCTCGGCGGTGAGGATGCGAGCATCGACGAGGCCGGAGGGATCGCGCTGGACGCTGCCGCTCAGGATAGCCGCGCTCCACGTGAGTTCGTCGTAGTCGCGTCGGCCGCCGGCACCTTCCTTGAGATCGGGCTCAAGGAGGTAGGGGGAGCCGGGCCGCGGACGAGCGGCGAGCTCTGCGAGCAGCTTGCGGGAGCGCTTGCGCGCGTCGGCGGCGCAGGTCGCGAGCGTGGCATCCGACCACGCGACGTCGCCCGCCAGCGTGCGGCCGGTGAGCGCCGCGGTGCACGTGGCGACGTCCTCGCGCATGGCGCGTTGCTGTTCGCGCGCGGTGCGGACCTGGTGACCGACGGAGAGTCCTGCGTCCCAAAGCGGGTAGAGGACCGCCTCGACGAAGGGCTTGAGCGAGTCCGGCGGCGTGTCGGAGAGAACGAGGATGTCGAGGTCGCTCGCGGGCGTCATCGCCCCGCAGCCCCAACCGCCGAGGGCCACGAGCGCGAACCGGCCGACAGCGGGCGACGAAGCCGCCCGGGCGAGTTCCCGGACGGCTTCGTCGGTCAATGCAGAGAGCTGCCGCGCCGCGGCGAGGCCGGGCTCGGCGGACGCGAGAAGGGTCTCGCGCGCCGCGAGGTAGCTTTCCAAGATGCTAGAGCGCGTCCGGACCGCGCTCGCCGGTGCGGATGCGAACCGCGGACTCGACGTCGAACGTGAAGATCTTGCCGTCCCCGATCTTCTCGGTGCGCGCGGCCTCGAGGATCGCCTTCTCGGCGGGCTCGGCGATCGAGTCGTCGACGACGATCTCGATCTTGACCTTCGGCACGAAGTCCACGGTGTATTCGGCGCCACGGTAGATCTCGGTGTGGCCCTTCTGCCGGCCATAGCCGCGAACGTCGGTCACGGTCATGCCCGCGACGCCCAGCGCGTTGAGCGCTTCCTTCACGTCGTCGAGCTTGTGCGGCTTGATGATCGCTTCGATCTTCTTCACAGCGGTCTCCTCGTTTCACCGTCGTGGTCAGTTTGTTCCCATGATGCCTTCCGGAGCAGAAACCTCTCCAGGGTCAGATTACTCGAAGATGTAGCCTTCTTCGCCATGCTCGGCCAGGTCGAGGCCGCGAACCTCGGCCTCTTCGTCGACGCGCAGGCCCATGACGGCCTTGATGCCGGCGAGCAGCAGCATGCTCATGCCGAACGAGAAGATCCACGCGGCGAGAACGCCGACGAGCTGGATGAGCAACTGCGACGGGTTGCCGTAGAGCAGACCCTCATGGCCTTTGATCGCCGCGTTGACGCTGGTCGTGGCAAAGACGCCGGTGAGGAGCGCTCCCAGCGTACCGCCTACGCCGTGCACGCCCAGAACATCGAGCGCGTCATCAAGACCGAACTTGCCCTTGATGAAGAGGCCGTAGTAGCAGACCGCACCAGCGAGAACGCCGATGACGAGCGCCGCCCACGGCTCCACGAAACCGGCCGCGGGGGTTATCGCGACGAGGCCGGCAACCGCACCGGACGCAGCGCCGAGCGCCGTGGGCTTGCCGGCGTGCTTCCACTCGACTGCTGTCCACGCGAGAACGGCAGCAGCAGCAGCGATGTTCGTGTTGAGGAACGCCGAGCCGGCGAGGTCGTTGGCGGCGAGCGCGGAGCCGGCGTTGAAGCCGAACCAGCCGAACCACAGCATGCCGGCGCCCATGATCGTCAGCGGCAGGTTGTGCGGGTGGAACTTGTCCTTGCCGTAGCCCTGGCGCTTGCCGAGCATGATCGCGCACGCGACAGCGGCAGCAGCCGACGAGATGTGGACGACAGTTCCGCCTGCGAAGTCGAGCGCGCCGAGCTTGAAGAGCCAGCCGGTCGGCTGCCAGACCCAGTGAGCGAGCGGGCTGTAGACGAGCAGCGACCACAGCGTGGCGAACACCACGTACGCCGAGAACTTCATGCGCTCAGCGACTGCGCCGGTGATGAGTCCCACGGTGATGATCGCGAACATGCCCTGATACATCGCGAAGACCGACTGCGGAACCGTCGCGGCGAGCACGTGCGCCGTGTTCGCGATGTGGTTGAGCCCCACGAACTTGAGCCCGCCGATGAAGGGCGAAAGCGCTCCCGAGGTGTCGGTGAACGCGAGCGAGTAACCGATCACGGCCCAAAGAACGCCGATGAGGCCCATCGCGAAGAAGCTTTGCATCGTGGTGTCCAGGACGTTCTTGCGACGGACCATGCCGCCATAGAATGCGGCGAGTCCAGGTGTCATGAACAGCACCATGGCAGCCGAAACCAGCATCCACGCGGTGTCGCCGGTGTTGTACTGGGGCATCATATTCCTCCTTGTTCCTCTGTAAGGCACGGCGTTTCAACTATGTGTCTGCACCACGTCTGGCGAGTTACCAGTGCTCACCGTATGCGCGCGTTGTTTCGAGAGCATTTCGACCGGGTGTCACCCCCGTGAAAGGTGCACCGTTGATAGAGGCCGGACCCGGTGCGTGCCCCCGAAGTAGGCGCACGACATCAGGTTTGGCAGCGCGCGTATACTTGGGGTTTGCTTGCAACACTCACTTCCTACGTTCAGAAAAGGTGAATCCTTGCCTCTCGACCGGATCTCGATTCGCGGAGCCCGTGAGCATAACCTCAAAAACATCGACCTCGAGATCCCGCGCGACAAGCTCGTGGTCATCACGGGCCTCTCCGGGTCCGGCAAGAGTTCGCTTGCCTTCGACACCATCTACGCCGAAGGCCAAAGGCGCTACGTCGAGTCCCTCTCGGCGTATGCACGGCAGTTCCTCGGGCAGATGCAGAAGCCCGACGTCGACCACATCGAAGGTCTGTCGCCGGCGGTCTCGATCGACCAGAAAACGACATCGAAGAACCCGCGCTCGACCGTGGGCACCGTCACCGAGATCTACGACTACCTGCGCCTGCTCTACGCGCGTGTCGGCATCCCGCACTGCCCCACCTGCGGCTGCGAGATCAAGCGCCAGACGCCGGACCAGATCGTCGACCGCATCCTCGAACTCGACACGGGCACGAAGTTCTCGGTGCTTGCGCCGATCGTTCGCGGCCGCAAGGGCGAGTACGGCAAGCTGCTCGACGACCTCAAGCGCGAGGGGTTCACGCGCGTGCGCGTCGACGGCGACCTTCGCGAACTCGCCGAGGAGATCGTGCTCGACAAGAAGTACAAGCACGACATCGACGTCGTCGTCGACCGCCTCGTCATGAAGCAGCCCATCCGCACGCGGCTGGCCGACAGCGTCGAGACCGCACTGCGTCTTGCCGACGGCACGGTGGTGGTCGCCATCGTCGATGGCGAGGAGCTCTCGTTCTCGCAGGCGCTCGCGTGCCCCGTCCATGGCGTCTCGATGGACGAGCTCGCGCCGCGCGACTTCAGCTTCAACGCGCCCTATGGCGCGTGCCCAGACTGCGTGGGGCTTGGTTCGCGTCTCGAGCCAGACCCGCGGCTTGTCGTGCCGGACGGCTCGCTCTCGCTTTCCGAAGGTGCCATCGCGCCGTTCACCCCCGGCATGAACTACTACCCGCAGCTCGTTGCGGCAGCCGCCAAGCATCTCGGCGTCTCCGTCGACACGCCGTGGCGCGACCTACCCGCCGAGGTGCGGAAGTCGCTGCTCGAAGGGCTCGGCGACACGCGTATCAAGATCGACTACGTCACTCGGGACGGCCGCGAGACGCACTGGTTCTCGCGCTACGAGGGCGCGCTTTCGAGCGTGATGCGGCGCTGGAGCGAGTCCGAGAGCGAGAACGTGAAGGACAAGCTCGAAGAGTACATGGCGGTCATCCCGTGCAACACGTGCGGCGGGACGCGACTGAAGCCCGAGATCCTCGCAGTCACCGTGGGTGGGAGCAACATCCACGAGGTCACGGTCCTTTCGGCGAAGGACTCGCTGGGGTTCTTCGAGAGCCTCGAGCTCTCCGAGAGGGACGAGACGATCGCCCGGCGCGTGATCAAGGAGATCCTCGAGCGCCTGCGGTTCCTCGTCGACGTGGGGCTCGACTACCTGACGCTCGGGCGTGGCACGGCGTCGCTTTCCGGCGGCGAGGCGCAGCGCATCCGGCTTGCCACGCAGATCGGTGCCGGGCTCATGGGTGTGCTCTACATCCTCGACGAGCCCTCGATCGGCCTGCACCAGCGCGACAACGCGCGCCTCATCGCGACGATGGAGCGGCTGAGAGACCTCGGCAACACCGTCATCGTCGTCGAGCATGACGAGGAGACGATCCGCGCGGCCGACTTCGTGGTCGACATGGGGCCGGGAGCGGGGGAGCACGGCGGCGACATCGTGTGCATGGGGACGCCTGCCGACATCCTCGCATGCCCGGAGTCGCTGACCGCCGCCTACCTGTCGGGCCGCCGAGAGATTCCGATCCCTGCCGAGCGCCGTGCGCCCGGTAAGGGTGCCATCGCGCTTCGCGGTGTGTCCGAGCACAACCTCAAGGACATCGATGTCGAGATCGAACTGGGGACGCTGTCGGTCATCACCGGCGTCAGCGGCTCGGGCAAGAGTTCGCTCATCAGCGACACGCTCGCACCTGCGCTCGCCAACAAGCTGCAGCGCGCCCGGCGTCGGACCGGTGAGTACCGCTCTCTGACCGGGCTCGAGCACATCGACAAAGTCATCGACATCGACCAGTCACCGATCGGGCGCACGCCGCGCTCGAACCCGGCGACGTACACCGGCCTGTGGGACGACGTGCGTTCGCTCTTCGCCTCGACGCCGGACGCGAAAGCGCGCGGCTTCAGCCCTGGGCGGTTCAGCTTCAACGTCGCCGGCGGGCGCTGCGAGGCGTGTAAGGGCGATGGCCAGATCAAGATCGAGATGCACTTCCTGCCCGATGTGTATGTGTCGTGCGAGGTGTGCAGGGGCGCGCGCTACAACCGCGAGACGCTGCAGATCACCTACAAGGGCAAGAACGTGAGCGACATGCTCGAGATGACCGTCGAGGAAGCACTGCACTTCTTCGAAAACATCCCGCCGATCCGCCGAAAGCTACAGACGCTCTACGACGTCGGCCTTGGCTACGTGCACCTCGGCCAGCCGGCGACGACGCTGTCCGGAGGCGAGGCGCAACGCGTGAAACTCGCGAGCGAGCTGCAGCGCCGCAGTACTGGTCGCACGTTCTACATCCTCGACGAGCCCACGACGGGCCTGCACTTCGACGACGTGCGCCAGCTGCTCATCGTGCTGCAGCGCCTCGTCGATGGCGGCAACACTGTGCTCGTCATCGAGCACAACCTCGACATCATCAAGTCCGCGGACCGCATCATCGACCTCGGCCCCGAGGGCGGTGACCGCGGCGGGGAGATAGTCGTCGCCGGCACGCCCGAAGAGGTCGCGGCGTGCAAGCGCAGCCACACAGGTCGCTTCCTCGCGCCGGTGCTGGCGGGGCGTGGCGCGAGCGTGGAGCCGGAGCTCGGCGGCGGCCACGGACTCGCGGCCGAGGCGAAGCCGGCGGCGAAGAAGCGCGCGCCGAAGGCGACGAAGTAAGTGGCCGCGTCGAAGGCGTGGGGCGCTCCGAGCTTGACATGCTTCCTGTACGTGATGTACATAACGTACAGGAGGTACTAACATGACACGAGTGAGCGTCGCTGAGGCACGCAAGGACCTGGCCGAGATCATCAACCGCGCCGCTTACACGCGCGAGCGAACGCTGATCACGCGGCGCGATTCGGACGTGGCGGCGGTCATCTCTATCGACGAGCTGCGACTCTTGGACGCGCTCATCGAGCGCTTCGAGGATGAATCTGACGTTGCTGAGGCTCGAGCGGCCTTGCTGGAGGCGCGCGAGGAGCGCGTCGCGTGGGACGTCATGAAGCGCGAATTCGACCTCTAGCAGGATGGAACACTACACCGTCGAGTTCTCGGCTCTGGCGTATCGGCAGTATTCGAAGCTCGATCCCGCAGTTCGCCGGCGCCTTGCCCATGCGATCGACTCGCTGGCCGTTGATCCTCGCCAAGAAGGAGTCGTCATGCTCGCTGGCACGAACGACCTGTATCGACTGCGAGTGGGGACGTACCGGGTCGTGTATGCCATCGAGGAAGACAAGCTGGTCGTGCTCGTCGTGAAGGTCGGTCATCGACGCGAAGTCTACCGACGGAAGGGCTAGTCCATGACCGCTGATCGGCCCGAGTACCCCACGATCGCCGAGCAGGTCGCAAGCGCGCCCGACGCGCCCGGCGTATACCTGTGGAAGGCCGCCGACGGCTCGGTGCTGTACGTGGGCAAGGCGAAGTCGCTGCGCAAACGGATGCGCCAATATACAAGCGGCCAGGACGAGCGCGAGAAGATCCCGCTTATGATGGAACTCGTGGCGAGCTTCGACTACGTCGTGACGAACACCGAGGTCGAGTCGCTCGTCCTCGAGAAGAACCTCATCCGGCAGTTCCACCCGCCGTACAACGTCGACTACCGAGACGACAAGAGCTACCCGTTCATCGCGCTGACCATGGATGACCCGTTCCCCGCGATCAAGTTCACGCGCGAGAGGCACAAGCCGGGCACCCGCTACTTCGGGCCCTACACCGACGCCCACGCCGCGCGCGAGACAATCGACACCGTGCGCCGCATCGTGCCAATCTGCCGCGCGACGTGCCCTGAGTGGAAGCGGGTCACCGCGCACGGCGGCGAACCCACCGCGCGGCCCTGCTTCGACTTTCACGTCGGTCTCGGGCCCGGCCCGTGCGCCGGCGCGGTCTCTCGCGAGGAGTACGCCGAGAGCGTCGCGCGCATCACGAGCTTCCTGTCGGGCAAGCGCGATGACCTCGAGATCGAGCTCGAGCGCCGCATGCGCGATGCGAGCGACGATCTCGACTTCGAGAGCGCCGCTCGCTACCGCAACCGGCTCGAGGCGGTGCACGCGATCCGCGGCAAGCAGAAGGTCGTCTCGGCGAGGCCGCTCGAATTCGATGTGGTCGGCTTCTTCCGGGAGGAGACCGTCGCGGGTGTCCACGTCTTCGTCGTGCGCGAGGGTCGCGTACTGTTCGGCAACGAGTTCGTGCTCGACAAGGGGCTCGACGTGTCGATGCAGGAGCTCGTCGACGGCTTCCTGCTCCGCTACTACGCCGACGTGCCGCAGATCCCGCGCGAGATCGTCCTGCCCGAGCTGCCCGAGGATCCGGAGACGGTCGAGGAGTGGCTCTCGTCGATGCGTCCCGAGCACGCCGCTCGCGTGCGCCTCACCGTCCCGCAGCGCGCCGAACGCCGGGACCTTCTCACACTCGCCGAGACGAACGCGCGCCACACGCTCATGCGCTTCAAGGTGCGGACCCGCTACGACGAGGAGCGACTCAACGCGGCACTTCTCCAGCTCGAGAGCGCGCTTGCTCTTCCGGCGCCGCCCCTGCGCATCGAGGCGTTCGACATCTCGACGCTGCACGGGCGCCACTCGGTGGGCTCGATGGTCGTCTTCACCGGAGGCCGCGCCGATCACAAGAACTACCGTCGCTTCAAGGTGCGCCTCGACACCGGCGAAGCGAACGACTTCGCGATGATGGGCGAGGTGCTGCGCCGCCGCTTCGCACCGGAGCGCATGGCAGACAGTCGCTTCGGCAAGCGCCCTGACCTCGTCATCGTCGACGGCGGGAAGCCGCAGCTCACCGCTGCGCGCGAGGTGCTGGCCGACCTCGGTCTCACCGACATCCCGGTCACCGGACTCGCCAAGCGCGAGGAGGAGCTGTTTGTCGCATGGGACGACGGGCCCGTCGTGCTCCAGAACGGCTCGCCGTCGCTCTACCTCGTCAAGCGCGTGCGCGACGAGGCACACCGCTTCGCGATCGAGTACCACCGACAGCTGCGCGGCAAGGCGATGACCGCGAGCGTGCTCGACGATATCACCGGCCTCGGCCCGAAGCGCAAGAAGCTGCTCATCAAGGCGTTCGGCAGCGTGAAGCGCCTACGCGAGGCGACCGCCGATGAGATCGCCGCCGTCCCCGGCATCCCTCGCGACCTCGCCGATGAGATCGTCGCGGTGCTCGCGGGGTGAACACCGCTCGGGGTGTCTTGAGGTACGCTGTGAGCAGGGGCCTTACGCGACCGAGGGGATCGACTGTGGGGGATGTTCGTCCGCACGCTGCCGAGCGCGACAAGCTTGCCTGCGTGGACTACTTTCTCGACCAACTCGCGCGTGCGGTAGAGCGAGGCGAGGTCCCGAGATCGTCCTACGACACGCTCGCCCCCCGCTACCTCGCTCGCCGAGAAGAACTCATCGCGATACTCACCGGCGCGAGCCGGGCTGAGTGTCAGCCCGCGGCCACCGAACGGACGAATCAGTCGGCGCCGGCCCGCGGCCGGGAGGTCGTCGAGGGCTGGGAAGGCTCCGCCCCAGAGATGGGCGCGCGGCCTTCGCGGCGTCCCGCGCCCTCGCGCGAGCCGGTCGCATGGACCACGATCCTGCTCTTCCTCGGTGCGTTCCTCGTCATCGTCGCTTCGGCACTCTTCGCGTTGGCCGTGTGGAACACGACCGGCGTGCTGTTCAGGCTCGGCTTCCTGAGCACGCTCACGGCTGCGTTCTACTCGGCCGGGTACGTGGCCCGTGCGAAGTTCGGATTGCGCGCCGGTAGTGTCGCGCTCACCGTCGTGGGGTCGGCGATGCTGCTGTTCGACTGTTGGATACTCATCAGCGGCTACCATCTCGCAGGCACCCTTCCGTGGGCGGCCGCGCTCTTCTTTTGCTCCGCCGTGTACTGGTTCACCGAGGTGCGGCTCGGCGACGGCTTCTACGGGGTCGCAGGCGCGGCCGCGCAAGTGGGCTGGTGGTGGCTGATGGCTTCGGGGCTGAGCCTGGAGGCGCCGGTGCGGTTGGCCGGCATCGCGCTCATCGCGCTCCTCTGGCAGCTGGTGGCCGAGCGCGCGGAGCTCAGCGAATCGGTCGGGTCGCTCGCGACGGTGCTCGTGTGGGCGGCGCCGGTCGTGACCGCAGCCGCGGCGCTCGGTATCGCTTCAGACGCTTTACTCGTGGGCACGTCGACGTGGACGGTGCTCGGTTCAGCTGCCATCGTCTCGGCTGCGATTGCAGTGGTGACGATGCGAAGCAGGCTCATTCCGGAAACGCAGGGGCGTTGGATCGCTGGCGTCGGCCAGATCCCGCTCTTCATCGTTGTGATGCTTCCGGGCGCGATGACCTGGCCGAAGGTCGCCTTCATGGCCGCCGCGGCCGCCGTGTACGCGCTCACAGCGTTCTCGGTCGGTGGCGTGCCGTTCGCGGTAGCCGCACCGTCGATGGAGCTGCTAGCGGTGCTCGGGGCCCTGACGGTGTTCTCGGCGTCCGACAGCGTTCGCGTGGCCGTACTCGCGCCGCTTGCGTTCACGTGGGTACTGGCCTCCGCACGTGCCGAGAGGGCCGCCGAGGTGACGGAAGCGGGCGTGTGGACGGGCGTCGCCGAGTCGGGACCGGTCCTCGAGTTCGCCGGATTCGCGTTACTCGTCGGCGCTTCCATTCTCGCGCCCATCGCAAGCCACGGAGTCCCGCTCGGCGGCTTGCGGCTCGGAGCGGAGGCGGTCGTCGTAAGCGGCGTCGTGCTTGCTGCGTGGGCCGCCTCCGCGCTCGCGCGTCGCAATCCAGTTGTGGCGTTCGCTACAGCGTTGTGGTCGTTCTACACGCTTGCGGCGGCGCTCGCGTGGGGCCTTCCCAACGTGCACTCGTCCACCTACGCGCTCGCACTCCTGGTGCTGGCCGCGGCATGGCTTCCCGCGCGCGGCGCGATGTGTCGCTTCTACGCGATTCCCGAAGATGCGTTCGGTTGGGCGATGCGCTTCATGGCGTTCGTGATATTCATCGGTGGCCTGGCCGCCGAAGCGTTCTTCTTCGGCACCGCTGCCACGTGGCAGGGCGTCGCACTCTCTGTAGCTGTGTCGGCGTTCTTCGTCGCAGATGCCGAGTTCCGCGGCCCGACGATCTCCGCCGCTGTCGCCGGTGCGGTCGCCGTGGTCGCCGCGACTCTCGCGAATGCGCACGCCGGCGGCACCGCCTCAAGCGAGGCGGTTGCCGGCGCGGCAGCAGCGGTCCTGGTCTCAGGAGCAGGCGTGTGGCTGCGCGCGGTGCGACGCGACTACGCTGGCTGGCTCGCGGGCGCCGCGGCGCTCGCAGCCACCGCGCTGTGCTTCACCGGCGCAGAAGGTTGGGCGCTGGCGGGCGCTCTCGCCTTCGCCGCGCTTGCGTGGATGGGCACCGCGGTGGCGGCGCGCGAGGCGCCGTTCGTGCTTCTCGGCGGATTGACCGCGTTCGCGGCTTGCGGGGCGGCGCTCGCAGCGGCTGACGCATCGCCGATCGTTGCGGTGATCGTCCTGAGCCTCGCGGGTCTGGCGCTCGGGATGCCGGCGTTCTTCTCGGCGACGGGGCCGGAGGGCCTGCTGTCTCGTACCGGTGCTGCGTCTGCCGTGGCGGGCCTGTTGGGGCTCGCGTGGTTCGCTGCCGTGGGCTCGTGGACCAGTGTGTGGGGCGAGGTTTTGACCGGCGCGAGATGGCTCGACATCGGCGGTCATGGTGAGGCGGTCGTCTTGCTCGTGCTCGGCGCGTACGTCGTCGTTCAGGCCGAACGGTGGCGCATCGAGCCGGGGGTCTACGGCGGCTACGGAGTCGTGCTGCTCGCGCTTTTCGCCGAGATGCATGCCGCGAGCTTCACGACAGTCGAACTCTACTCGACGTCTCTGGGGCTCTACCTCGTCGCCATGGGCCAACTCTTCGCCCGCCGCGAGCGTGAGCGCGCAGTACCGCCGACGATCGACCTGCTATCGGTCCTCGTGGCGCTCGGGGTACCCGCACTGTCGGCTCTCGGGAGCGGCGGGGCCGACAGCATGGTGCACGTCGCGTGGACCGTGGGGCTGTCGATCATCGCGATGGTCGCCGGCGTCGTGCTGCGGGTGCGCGCGTACTTCTTCGGCGGCGTGGTCGCGTTGGCCCTCGTCGTCGGATGGAAGTCGCTGACGTTCCTCGCGCAGGTGTGGTGGTTGCTACTGGGCCTCATCGGCTCGGCGATGCTCGTCATCGCGCTCACGTGGGAGTGGCAGCGTACGGTGATCTCAGACGCCCGCAGTCGGCTTGGAGACAGCTTCCAAGAGTGGCGTTGATCGCCGCTCCGAAGCTCTTCTCGGCAGGTATACTGGAGGCCGTCGTTGCCGAATCCGCCGAGGGGGAGCCGCTCATGACAGACCAGCTGCCATTCGACTGCCCCGTTCCGGCCGACGGCGGGCCTGTGGCCGACGACGGCGGTCCCGCACCGGAGATCGTCGTCATCACCGGCATGTCGGGGGCAGGGCGCTCCGAGGCGATCCACACCTTCGAAGATCTCGGCTTCTTCTGCATCGACAATCTGCCGCCCAGCTTCATCCCGCAGCTCGTCGACCTCGCCGAGCTTCCCGGAAGCAGGATCCGGAGGCTCGCGGTCGTCTCGGACGTGCGTGCACACGACTTCTTCGACGAACTCGCCGGCGAGCTCAAGACGCTTGATGACCGCGGCATCGACTACCACGTGCTGTTCCTCGAGGCCGATGACGAGACCCTGCTGCGCCGCTTCAAAGAGACGCGCCGCCGGCACCCGCTGTGCGAAGAAGGCGAGCCGCTTCTCGACGGCATCCGACTCGAGCGTGCTGCACTTGGCGACATCCGCGCTCGGGCCGACGTCATCATCGACACCACCGACCTCATCCCGCGCGAGCTTCGTGACAGGATCCGCGACCGCTACTTCAGCGAATCCCTCGCGCGAACGCTTGCGATCACCGTCTCCTCGTTCGGCTTCAAGTACGGTCTGCCGGTCGACGCCGACATCGTCATGGACGTCCGCTTCCTGCCGAATCCGTACTACGACCCCGACCTGCGCCCGCTCACCGGGCTCGATGAGCCGGTCCGCGAATACGTCCTCGGCCACTCCGAGACCGAAGCGTTCCTCTCTCGCTGGCTACCGCTTCTCGAGACGGTTGTGCCCGGCTACATCATGGAGGGCAAGCACCATCTCGCGATCAGCCTCGGGTGCACCGGCGGCATGCATCGCAGCGTCGCCCTCTCCGAGACGACCGCGGCGTTCCTGCGCGACTGCGGCTACCGCGTGGCGGTCAGCCATCGCGACGTCGGCAAGGACCGGGAGCACAGGTGACCGTGGGTTCCGGACGTCGGGCCGTCGCTATCGGCGGCGGTACCGGCCTTCCCTCAGTGCTGAGCTGCCTCGTCAACCTCGGCTTCGACACGAGTGCTGTCGTGACGATGGCCGACGACGGCGGGTCGAGCGGTAAGCTCCGAGAAGAGCTCGGCATGCTGCCGCCTGGCGACATCCGCAACTGCCTCGTCGCGCTCGCTGACGACTCTTCGGGACTGCTCGGCCCGCTCTTCCAGTACCGCTTCCCTGAGGGCGAAGGTCTCGCCGGGCACGCGCTCGGCAACCTCATCCTCGCCGCCTTCGCCGATATCACCGGCTCGTTCCCCGCCGCGATCGAGGCCGCCGAGCACTGCCTGCGCACGCGCGGCCACGTGTACCCGTCGACGCTGGTCGATGTGGAGCTGCATGGCGTCGACCGCGCAGGTGGGCAGCTCTCGGGACAAGCACGCCTCGCCGTCAGCCCGAACCCTCTCGAGTGTATGCATCTCGAACCCGAGTGGCCGACCGCGTATCCTCCCGCGCTCGACGCCATCAATGCGGCCGACGTGATCGTGATCGGCCCCGGGTCGCTGTACACGAGCCTCATCCCGAACCTGCTCGTCGATGGAGTCGCCCAGGCCATCCGGGAATCGCATGCGCTTCGCATCTACGTCTGCAACGTCGCGAACATGCGGGGCGAGACCGGCGGGCTCGATGCCGCCGACCACGTGTCCGCGCTGGCCGACCACGGGCTCGAAGGCGCCATTGACCTGGTTCTCGTGCACGTTCCCTGCTCCGACACCGCGGTCGTGTGCGATGATGCCAGCGGAGTCGAGCCTGTGACCGCAGGCGAAGCGGTCCTCGCGCGAATCGAAGCATTGGGGCCGCGCGTGATCGCCGATGAGCTGGCCGACCCCGATGACCCGGTCCGTCATTCGCGCGCGGCTCTCTGTCGCGTCATCGAGAGGGTGGTCGAGTAGTGTCGTTCACCGCCGAGGTGAAAGACGAGCTGTCTCGGATCGAGCCGAAACGGCAGTGCTGCCTGAGGGCGGAGCTGGCGGCGCTTGTGCGCATCGAGGGAACGTTGCACATCAGCGGACCCGATCGCTACCGGCTTGAAGTCGCCACCGAGACGGCGCCGGTCGCGCGCACGGTGATCAAGCTGCTTCACGGTGTCTACGGGCTCAAGACAGAGCTGACCGTCCGCCGTAGCGTCCTGCATAAGACGAACAACTACCTCATCACCGTGCCCACGCAACCGAAGCTGTCCACCGCGCTCAGTGAACTCGGCATCCTCGGCGAGCGGGGATTCTCGCTCGGCATCGACACTAAGCTCGTCAAGAAGGACTGCTGCGCGATCGCGTACCTTCGAGGAGCGTTCCTCGGCGGGGGCTTCGTGGCCGACCCGCACGGTGACTTCCACTTCGAGCTCACCGCCGAGACCGAGCAGCTCGCCGACGATCTCGTCGCGCTCATGGGCCGCTTCGAGATCCCGGCGCGGGTCGCCAAGCGCCGGGGCACGTTCGCGGTCTACCTCAAAGGCGCCGAGCCGATCGTCACCTTCCTCGCGCTCGTCGGAGCGCACCGTGCGCTTCTGCGCACCGAAGATGTGCGCATCATCAAGTCGATGCGCAACGACGTGAACCGCCTTGTGAACGCAGAGATTGCCAACCAGCAGAAGACCGCTGAGGCGGCGTTCACCCAGATTGAAGCTATCAACATGCTCGGTTCGATCAAAGGTCTCGACAATCTGCCGCCGGCGCTCCGCGAGCTTGCGGAGTTGCGCCTCGGGAACCCTGATGTGTCGCTCAGAGAGCTCGGTGAGCTGGCCGATCCGCCTCTCACGAAATCGGCTGTGTATCATAGGGTTCGTCGCATCGAGGAATTGGCGAACGAGCTTCTCGAAGAAGGAATCGTCGCCGGGGGGTAAGGAACGCTTCGTGCGCTTTAGCGCGCGTGACGTGTCGTGCAGTGGTCGCAATGAAGCGGCCGTAGTCCAAGGAGGGATAGGCGTGACTATCAAAGTCGGTATCAACGGATTCGGTCGTATCGGCCGTCTCGTATTCCGCGCGATGGCGAACGACCCAGCAGTCGAAGTCGTGGGCGTGAACGACCTGACTGATGCCAAGACCCTTGCGCACCTGCTCAAGTACGACTCGATCCACAAGAAGTTCGATCACGATGTCGAGGTCGTCGAAGGCGGCTTCACCGTCGACGGTCGTTTCGTCGCGGTGTCAGCCGAGCGCAACCCGGCCGACCTCAAATGGGGCGAACTCGGTGCAGAACTCGTCGTCGAGTCGACCGGCTTCTTCACGGACGCCACGAAGGCCAAGGCGCACATCGACGCTGGCGCGAAGCGCGTCATCATCTCGTCTCCGGCGTCAAACGAGGACATCACGATCGTCATGGGCGTCAACGACAATGAGTACGATCCGTCGAAGCACTTCATCGTCTCAAACGCGTCGTGCACGACGAACTGCCTCGCACCGTTCGCCAAGGTGCTCATGGACAGCTTCGGGCTCGAATCAGGCTTCATGAACACGATCCACAGCTACACCAACGACCAAGTCATCCTCGACTTCCCGCATAAGGACCTGCGCCGTGCTCGCGCAGCCGCGATGTCGATCATCCCCACGTCGACCGGTGCAGCGAAAGCCATCGGGCTCGTGCTTCCCAGCTGCAAGGGCAAGCTGGACGGCATGTCGATGCGCGTCCCGACTCCGGACGGCTCTGTCGTCGATCTCGTCGCCCAGCTCGGCAGAGACGTCACCAAAGAAGAGGTCAATGCCGCGATGAAGGCGGCCGCAGAAGGTCCGATGAAGGGCTTCCTCGAGTACACCGAAGACCCGATCGTCTCGGTCGACGTCGTCGGTAACCCGGCGTCGTCGGTCTACGACGGGCTCATGACGATGGTCATGGGCGGCACGGGCAGGTTCGTGAAGTGCATCTCGTGGTACGACAACGAGTGGGGCTACAGCAACCGCGTCAAGGACCTCGCCAAGAAGATGATGGCGTAACGCGAACAGTTGGATTGTGACGGCAGGGCCCCGGGCATCCGGGGCCCTGCTCATCACCGATGCCGGAGGAAGCATGTTCTCGAAGAAGACCATCAAAGACGTCGACGTCTCCGGGAAGCGCGTGCTCGTTCGCGTCGACTTCAACGTGCCTATCGCGGAAGGTGCCGTCACCGACGACACCCGAGTTCGCGCGGCGCTCCCCACGATCCGCTATCTCATCGACCACGGCGCGAAGGTGATCCTGTGCTCGCACCTTGGCAGGCCCACAGGTGAGCCCGATCCGCAGTTCTCGCTTCGCCCCGTGCGCCGCGTCCTGCAGCGCCTGATCGGGCGCAACGTGGTCTTCGTCGACGACATCGTGGGCCGAGACGCCCACGAGGCGGTCGATCGCATGGTCGACGGCGAGATCCTCATGGTTGAGAACGTGCGTTTCGCGCCGGGCGAGAAGGCCAACGATCCCGAGTTCGCCAAGGCGCTCGCCTCGCTCGCCGACATCTACGTCAACGACGCGTTCGGAGCCGCTCACCGCGCGCACGCCTCCACCGCCGGCGTCGCCGAGTTCCTGCCGGCCTACGCCGGGCTGCTCCTCGCCCGCGAGATCGAAACGCTCACCACGATGCTGATGAGTCCCGAGCACCCCTTCGTCGCCATCCTCGGCGGCAGCAAGGTCTCGGACAAGTTCGGCGTGATCGACAAGCTCATCGACGTCGTCGACGTGCTCATCATCGGCGGCGGCATGGCGTTCACCTTTCTTGTCGCGAAGGACCTTCCCATCGGCAAGTCGATCGTCGAGCCCGACTGGGTCGAGCCGGCCAAGAAGATGCTCATCAAGGCGGCTGCCAAAGATGTTGAGATCATGCTGCCGGTCGACTTCGTGCTCGCAGACACGTTTGCGGAGGACGCCGAGACGCGCATCGCGGGCCGCGAGGAGATTCCCGACGACATGATGGGTCTCGACATCGGCCCGGCGACAACGGAGCTGTTCAAGGGTGCGATCTCAGACGCCCGCACCATCTTCTGGAACGGCCCGATGGGCGTCTTCGAGATGACGCCGTTTGAGGCGGGCACGCGCGAGGTCGCTCAGGCTGTCGTGCGTAACAACCGTGCTGCGTCGGTGGTCGGCGGCGGCGACTCCGTAGCAGCACTCAAGAAGTTCGGGTTGGAAGAGCGCGTGACCTTCGTCTCGACCGGGGGTGGCGCGAGCATGAAGCTGCTGGAAGGCGCGACGCTTCCCGGCGTTGAAGCACTGCTCGACAAATAGCGTACGGACGGACCTAGGCCGTCCGTACGCGGCGAGTTCGAACGGACGAGCTTTGCTCGCCGCTCAACGCGCCGGCCACACTATGAAGGGAGATCCGCATGGGACGCACACCGATGATCGCGGGGAACTGGAAGATGTACAAGACGCCGGCCGAGGCGGTCGTGCTGGCCCAGGCGATCGATTTCGAACTGGGTGACGATCCGGAGCTTTCCTCGGCGGTTGAGGCGGTCGTCTGCCCGCCATTCGTCGACCTCAAGTCCGTGGCGAACGTCATCGAGTTCGACCACGCGCGGCTGAAGCTCTCCGCGCAGAACGTGCACTGGGAGGCGGAGGGAGCGTTTACCGGCGAGGTGTCGGTGCGCATGCTTTCCGACCTCCGTTGCGACTACTGCATCGTCGGGCACTCAGAGCGTCGCGAAATGTTCGGCGAGACCGACGCGACCGTGAACCTGAAGGTCAAGGCGCTTCTGGCCGGCGGGATCACGCCCATCGTCTGCTGCGGCGAGACGCTTGAGACGCGCGACGCAGGCGACACCGACACGTACGTACGCGGCCAGATCCGCGGCGCGCTCGAGGGCATCACGACAGATCAGGCCGCCAAGATCGTCATCGCATACGAGCCCATCTGGGCGATCGGGACCGGGCGGACGCCCACACCCGAGGCGGCCAACGATGTCTGCCGCGCGATCCGGGCCACCGTCGGCGCGCTCTTCGGCCAGCCGGTCGCCATCCAGGTGCGCGTGCTCTACGGAGGCTCGGCCAAGCCCGAGAACATCGCGCTTTTCATGCCGGAACCCGACATCGACGGCGCTCTTGTCGGCGGGGCCTCGCTCGACGCGAAGTCGTTCGTGTCGATGCTCTCCTCGGCGAAGGACTACGCGTAAGTGGCGAAGAACCTGCCAGCACTTCTCGTCATCATGGACGGCTACGGCTTGGCCGCGGCCTCACCAAGTAACGCCATCGAGGCCGCCGATACGCCCAATCTCGACCGTCTGTTCTCGGAGAGCCCGAACACGCGGCTGTGCGCCTCAGGTCTCGCCGTCGGCCTTCCCGAGGGACAGATGGGCAACTCCGAGGTTGGGCACCGCAACATCGGTTCCGGCCGCGTCGTCTACCAGGAGCTCACACGAATCAACCTTGCCGTGAAGGATCGCTCGATCTTCGAGAACGCCGTGCTCGCCGAGGCGATCGATGCAGCGGTTGATGGCGGGCACGCTGTGCACTTTATGGGGCTTCTCTCCGACGGCGGCGTGCACAGCCACCAGGAGCATCTGTACGCGTTGCTCGACATGGCGAAGAACCGAGGCGCCTCGCGTATCTTCATCCATGCGTTCCTTGATGGCCGAGACGTGCCGCCGAAGAGCGGTCTCGGTTACATCGAGTCGCTGCAGGCGGTGCTGCGTGAGCTGGGAGTCGGGCGCATTGCGACCGTCATGGGGCGCTACTTCGCGATGGACCGCGACAACCGGTGGGATCGCGTCGAGAAGGCCTGGCGCGCGATGGTGCTTGGCGAAGGCGTGCACGCCGATTCACCCGAGCAGGCGGTGCGCGCATCCTACGAGGCCGGCGTCACGGACGAGTTCGTCGTACCGGCGGTGTGCGCCGACGGACGCGTCGAAGACGGTGACGCGGTCGTCTTCTTCAACTTCCGTCCGGACCGTGCACGTGAGATCACTCGTGCGCTGACCGATCCGACATTCGAGGGGTTCGAGCGGCCGGTACGGCCAACCGTGCACTTCGTGTGTCTTACCGAATACGATCCGACGATTCCGGCGCCTGTAGCGTTCTCAAAGGACGTGCCGCGTCATGTTCTCGCCGACGTGCTGGCGGAATGCGGCCTCAGGCAACTCCACATCGCCGAGACCGAGAAGTACGCCCACGTCACCTTCTTCCTCAACGGTGGCGCGGAGACTCCGAAGGCGGGGGAGATCCGAATCCTCGTTCCCAGCCCGAAGGTCGCCACCTACGACCTCATGCCTGAGATGAGCGCACCGGCCGTTACCGAGGAGCTTGTGAGAGCGATTGAAGCCGGCCAGGCCGACGTCTACATCGTGAACTTCGCCAACTGCGACATGGTGGGGCACACGGGGGACTTCTCGGCGGCCGTGAGAGCGGTCGAGGCGGTCGACATCGGGGTCGGAGCGGTCGTCCGAGCGATTCAAGCGCGCGGTGGCGCGGCGCTCATCACCGCGGACCATGGGAACGCCGAGTCGATGGTGGACGCTGACGGTGCCACGCCGTTTACCGCTCATACGCTCTCGGATGTTCCGCTCATCGTGATCGCCGACGGGGTTCGGGATCTTGCCTCTGACGGCATTCTCGCTGACGTCGCGCCCACCCTGCTCGACCTGCTCGGAATCGAGCAACCCGAGGAGTGGACGGGTCGAAGCTTGCTGATATACTGATACATCGTGTCACGGCCGGGCCGTGATGAATCGATACCAAAACGATCACCTAGGAGTCACCTGTGACAGCCCTTCTCGTCCTCACCCTTCTCATATGGGCGGTTTCTGCCGTCGGTTTGATTATCTTCGTGCTGCTGCACTCCGGAAAGGGCACTGGCCTGTCCGAGATGCTCGGCGGGGCCATGTCAACCAGCGCGACCGGCACGAGCCTCATCGAGAAGAACCTCGATCGCCTCACCGTCGGTTTTGCGGTCGCCTTCGGCGTGAGTCTCATCATTCTGATGATCATCTACCCGAAGGCCCTCTAGCCCGAGGTTCTCGCTCGCCAATTCGTCGGGCTTCTTCTGCGCCACGCCCTATGCATCAGATCATCTGGTGCGGGCGTGGCGTCATGCGTTGGGGGCAGATTTGTATTCGGCGCCCTTGCCATGCGTCCCGTGAAGCGGGAAACTCGCTAATGGTGCCATGCGCTTTTACCCGGGCAGCGCACGCACGCACGATCCGGGGGCCGTTTTCCGTTGAGATGGCGGAAACAGTCGTGCCGGTAGGTCTGTCCGAACACGAAGGGAGGCAGTCAGGTGCATTCGAGTATCAAGAAGTCCACTGTTTTTTTGCTCGCGCTTGTGGTCGTCACTGCTCTTGCCGCCGCCGGTTGTAAGCCGACGACGACGACAACGAGCAGCGGTTCAACGAGTACGTCGACCGAGCCCGTCAAGGGCGGCACGCTGTCCTACTACATCGGCGAGCCAGCGTACATCGATCCGTACAACACGCAGGAGTCCGAAGGCACGCAGGTTGAGCAAGCCGTCTTCGACAGCCTGACGGAGATCGACCCGCTTCACCCCGACGTCATCCTCCCCGCTGCAGCTGAGACGTGGACGGTCAACGCCAATGCGACGGTCTGGACGTTCAAGTTGAACCCGGCCGACAAGTTCCAGGACGGGACGCCGGTGACGGCCAAGGACTTCGTGTACTCGTGGAACCGGGTCGCCAATCCTAAGACCATCAACACGGCCACCAAGAAGTCCGATCCCTCCATCATCTCGTACCACCTCGCCCCCGTGATGGGCTTCGACGCCGTTCAGGCGGGCAAGGCCACCGAGATGTCGGGGATCAAGGCTGTCGACGACCTGACGTTCCAGGTCACGCTCACCAGGCCCTTCGCCGACTTCAACTACGTGGTCGCGCACCCCGCGCTCGCGCCTGTGCCGCAGAAGTACGTGGAGGCCGGCGTCGTTTATCAGGGCAAGACCGTAGCGTTCGGCGAGATGCCGGTTGGCAACGGCCCGTTCAAGATGTCGAAGCCGTGGTCGCACAACCAGAGCATCGACGTCGTCGCCAACGGTGACTACTACGGGACGAAGGCGATGCTTGACGGTGTCTCCTTCAAGATCTACAAGACGCCTGAGACCGCCTTCACGGATTTCCAGGCGGGCAACCTCGACTTCACGCAGATAGCGGAAGGTCAGGTCAAGGCTTCTTTGGCCAAGTACGGCGAATCCGCCGACGGCTACACCGTCGAGCCGGGCAAGCAGGCTTTGCTTGGCGCGGAGAACGCCACGTACTACCTGATCCTGAACTGCAAGGACAAGTACCTCAGCAACGCCAAACTGCGCAAGGCGATCTCCCTTGCCGTCAACCGTCAGACGATCTGCGACGTTGTCTTCGAAGGCACGCGCCAGCCCGCCGACAACATCGTGCCCCCGGGCATCGCTGGCTATCAGGCTGGCGCTTGGACGGATTCGAAGTACGACATCGCCGCCGCGAAGACTGCTCTGGCTGATGCCGGGTACCCCGGTGGCAAGGGTCTCCCGACCTTGAAGCTGTCGTTTAACAGCGACGGTGCCCACCAAAAGATCATGACGCTGGTTCAGGCCGACCTGAAGGCCATTGGAATCAATACGACGTTTGATTCCGCTGACTTCGCCACGTACCTGAAGCAGCTCGATGCGGGCAAGCACCAGATCGCGCGTCTCGGCTGGATCGCCGACTACCCGATCATGGACAACTTCATCTTCCCGCTCTTCGACAGCAAGTCGACGGACAACAAGTCCGCCTACAACAACGCTGCAGTCGACGCCGGTATCTTGGACGCCCGCACGGCTGTCGACGGTGCAGCGCGCATCGCCAAGTACCAGGCGGTCAACACCAAGATCCAGGCTGACGATCCGGTCGCGCCTCTGATGTTCTACCGACACCATCACGTCGGCTCTGACCGCGTTCACGCTCTTGTGTACAGCGCTCAGGGTCTGACCGACTTCGCGTCGGTGTGGCTCACCAACGGTGGCAAGTAGTCACCGAGATCACGGTGTAATCAATAACGGGGGTGGCAGGGCGATCGCTCTGCCACCCCTCACGTTGAACGGCTGAGATAGAGGGTTTCGATGTTCCAGTACATCTATCGCAGGATTTTGCAGTTCATCCCGGTCTTCTTCGGGGTGACGCTTATCCTGTTCTTCGTCACGACGATTCTGCCTGGTGATCCAATACGCCTCAGGGCTGGCGAGAAGTCGATGTCGCCTGCGGTGTACGAACAACTTCGGCACGACTACGGCTTCGACAGGCCGTGGTATGCGCAGTACGGCCACTATTTGGACTCTCTCGCTCACGGTGATTTCGGCACGTCGATCACGACGGGTCGACCCGTGCGGGACATCATCGTCGACACCTATCCGTACACGATGAAGCTCGCGTTCGCGGCCATCATCATCGAAGTAATAGTCGGCGTTGGAGTGGGCGTGATCGCCGCCGTGAAGCGGTACACCATATGGGACGTGATGGCGACGTTGTCGACATCGGTCCTTGTTGCACTACCCGTGTTCTGGCTGGGAATCATGCTGCAGTACATCTTCGGCATATGGCTGAAGAACCTCACGGGCTCGCAGCTGTATCTCCCGGTTTCGGGAGCGAGCGGTGGGGGCTTCCCGTCATGGGTCCATCTCATTCTGCCTGCGATCACGCTCGCGTCGGTTTCGACGGCCTATGCGGCGCGCATCATGCGCAGCCAGCTTCTCGAGGTCAACGGTCAGGACTACATTCGCACCGCTCACGCGAAGGGACTGACTCCAAGCGCGGTGCTCTGGAAGCACGCGCTCAAGAATGCGCTCATTCCGGTCGTCACTTTTGTCGGCCTCGATCTTGGTGCGATGCTCTCCGGCGCGGTTCTCACAGAAACCGTTTTCAACTGGCCAGGGATCGGATTCACGATCGCGAGGGCCGCCTTGTCCCTCGACTACCCCGTCGTCTTCGGATGCACGGTGATCATCCTGTTCGCGGTGATGCTCATCAACCTGCTCGTTGACGTGAGTTATGCCTTCTTGGATCCGAGGATCCGTTTCGGCGGAGGGGCAGGTGAGTAGCGTGGCAGACGAGATCAGCCAAGACGTGACCGAAGCGGCCGGTGGGCCCGAGCGAGCGCCTGAGCGCTCCCGGACCCTGTGGAGCGATGCCTGGTACCGCCTTCGGCGCAACAGGATGGCTCTAGCCGCGCTTACCTGGCTGTTCATCGTCGTCATCGCCGCGGTGAGCGCGGACCTGTGGGTGCCGCAGCACTACGGTTCGCCGAACTTCATCAACACCGCGACCGCTACCGCCACCGCCCTGAAGGGGCCGACAGCTCAGCATCCCATGGGTACCGACGACCTTGGCCGGGATGTCTTCTCGCGGGTGGTGTATGGAGCGCGCATCTCGCTCATGGTCGGCGTTGCAGCCGTATTGGTCATGGTACTCATAGGATTGCTGCTGGGCGCTCTTTCCGGCTTCTACGGAGGGCTGATGGATGCGGGCATCATGAGGGTGGCGGACGTCTTTCTGGCGTTCCCGTACATCCTCTTCGCCATCCTGCTGTTGTCGGTGATTCCGGGCGCCAAACAGAGCCTGTGGCCTGTCATCGTGACGATCGGCCTGCTCGGCTGGCCATCGATCGCGCGCGTGTTCCGCTCATCGATCCTCTCGGTCAAGGAGAGCGACTACATCGAGGCCGGACGCGCGATCGGTGCGGGGGACGCACGGCTCATGCTCCGGCACATGTTGCCCAATGCTATCGCCCCCATCGTCGTCTACGCCACGATGTCGGTCGGTGGCGCGATCCTGACCGAGGCGGCGCTTTCATTCCTCAACCTTGGTGTGCAGCCTGATCCGGTCAAGAGCCCCAACATCGTCACGTGGGGCCGCATGATCAGTGATGGGCAGAGCTATCTGACGTCGAACCCGGGGCTGATACTGTGGCCGGGTCTGGCGATACTGTCGACAGTGCTCGCATTCACACTGCTCGGCGACGGCGTGCGCGATGCACTCGACGTGAAGATGAAGGATTAGCGATGGCCGATCACAAACTCCTCGAGGTCTCGGACCTCAAGATGCACTTCCACACACGCGACGGCGTCGTGAAAGCGGTCGATGGCGTGTCCTTCGACCTGGACTGCGGCGAGACCCTTGGCGTCGTAGGCGAGTCTGGTTCGGGCAAGTCCGTCTCGGCGATGACGCTCATGCGTCTGATCCCCATGCCTCCGGGCAGAATCGAGGGCGGCGAGGCGCTGTTCAAGGGCAAGTCGCTCCTCACGATGAGCGATGCGGACATGCGCGCGATTCGCGGCAACGAGATCGCGATGATCTTTCAGGACCCGATGACCTCGCTCAACCCCGTGTACCGGATTGGGAAGCAGCTCGCCGAGCCGCTCCAGCTGCACAAAGGGATGAACCGCAAGCAGGCCGAGACTCGCGCTGCCGAACTGCTGGATCTGGTTGGGATTCCGCATGCGTCGAGCCGGATCAAGGACTATCCGCACCAGTTCTCGGGGGGCATGAGGCAGCGCGTCATGATTGCCATGGCGCTCGCCAACGACCCCGATATCCTCATCGCCGACGAGCCGACGACTGCGCTCGACGTCACCATCCAGGCTCAGATCATCGAGCTCATGGAGGAGCTGCAGGAGAGGACCAACGCGGCCATCATCATGATCACGCACGACCTCGGTGTCGTCGCGGACATGGCCGATCGGATTCTCGTGATGTATGCGGGGCGTGCGGTCGAATACGGCACCGTAGACGAGGTCTTCTATCAGCCGCACCATCCCTACACCTGGGGACTCATGGACTCACTGCCTCGCCCTGATATGACGGTCAAGGGCGTGTTGTGCCCGATCAAGGGGCAGCCACCCAGCCTCATCCACGTTCCTGGAGGATGTTCGTTCAACCCGCGCTGTCCGTATGCGAAGGAGCGCTGCCGAATCGAGACGCCGCTGCTCAGGAACATCGACGGCACGCACATGGCGGCCTGTCACTTCGCTGGGACGCCGGGCTTCACACGTGGCGAAATGGAATGCGCGGGGGTGAGCGCCTGATGGGCGAGCTGATCCGAGTCGAGGGACTGAAGAAGCACTTCGCGATCCACCAAGGCGTGTTCTCGCGCGACAAGGGCAAGGTTTACGCCGTCGATGGCGTGGACTTCTCGGTGAATCAGGGCGAGACGCTCGGACTGGTGGGCGAGTCCGGTTCGGGGAAGTCGACGACCGGGCGCATGCTCGTCCGTCTCCTCGAGCCCACTGCCGGAAGCATCACCTTCGAGGGTCGCGACGTCGTGGGCCTCAAGGGGAGGGATCTGCAGGAATACCGGAAAGACGCACAGTTCATCTTCCAGGATCCGTACGCGAGCCTGAATCCGCGCATGACGATCGGTGAGATCGTCGGCGAACCCCTCGTGGTTCACCGCATCGGCACCGGATCTGAGAGGGCCAAACGCGTCAAGGACCTGCTTGACGTCGTCGGCCTGAACCCGGAGCACGCGAACCGCTATCCGCACGAGTTCTCAGGGGGCCAGCGCCAGCGCATCGGCATCGCGCGGGCACTCTCCCTCAATCCGAAACTCATCGTCTGTGACGAGCCCGTCTCGGCGCTCGACGTGTCGATCCAGGCACAGGTGCTCAACCTGCTCGATCAGCTGCAGGACGAGTTCAACCTGACCTACATCTTCATCGCCCACGATCTCTCTGTGGTGCAGCACATCTCCGATCGGGTGGCCGTCATGTATCTCGGGAAGATCGTCGAGATCGCCGATTGGCGCGAGCTCTACGCCGAGCCGAGCCACCCGTACACGCAGTCGCTGCTCTCGGCGGTCCCGGTCCCGGACCCGAAGGTACAAAGGGAGCGGCAGCGCATTCTATTGCCGGGCGATCCACCCAGCCCGATCGATCCGCCCACGGGTTGCAACTTCCACACGCGCTGCCCGATCGCACAGTTCCCGATCTGCGAGGAACGGGAGCCGGAACTCCGCTCGTTGGGGGGCGATCACTTGGCGTCGTGCCATTTCGCAAAGCCGTTCCCCATCGAATGCGAATCGGCGCCGATCGTGAGCGAAGAGGCGGTCAAGGCGGTCCTCGGCTAAGCCCGGTCGGGTGGAGATCATCCTGGTTCGTGGCGCGTTCGGGACCTGTTGTGATCTCGTACTAGCCTCGGTGCGCACCCTTTGTTACACTACCGACTCGCGCCCCAAAGGCGCTCACCACGTCGGAGTGGCGGAACGGCAGACGCGCTAGGTTGAGGGCCTAGTGAGGGCAACCTCGTGGGAGTTCAAATCTCCTCTCCGACACCAAAGAATGACCAACGGCCCTCTCGCGAATGCGAGGGGCCGTTTTGCGTGTAGGGACGTTAGAGCTGGTCGAGCGTGACGAAGCGGTAGCCCTGCTTCTTCAGCCTCTTGATGATGGAGGGGAGGGCCGCGATCGTGTTCGCGCGGCTGTGACCGCCGCTGTCGTGGAGAAGCACGATCGAGCCTGGCCGGACGCGTCCGAGGACGTAGCTCGAGATTGCCTTCGCGGGCGGGCTCTTCCAGTCGTTGGCGTCGACGTCCCATGCGACGGTCTGCATCCCGAATCTGCGGGCCATCTGCCTCGTCGCGGAGGTGACCGCACCGTAGGGCGAGCGGAACCAGTGGGTCGTGAGGCCCGTGACGGTGCGAATACTCGTCTGGCCCTGTTGGATCTCGTGGGCGATCTGCGCTTTGGTCATACCAGGGAGCAGTGCGTGATTCTCGGTGTGGTCTCCGATGAGCATGCCTGCACGTGCGACAGCGCGTGCGGCCTCGGGGTGGTAGCGCGCCATCTTGCCGACCATGAAGAAGGTGGCTTTGATGTGCTCGGTCTGGAGAACGGCGAGGACCTGCTGCGTCTGAGTGGGGTGGGGGCCGTCGTCGAAGGTCAATGCCACGACTCTGCCGGCGGCGGGCCACCGTCGCACCACCACGGTTGGAACCGCTGGTCGGATGAGCACGGACCCGACCACTTGATGAGAGATGCTGCCGAGAGTGAGCCGGCGAAGTCCCGGCGAGCCCGTTTGAACGACCGACTCGATCGGTCCGGCTCCTCGGAAGACGACCTTGGGCCGAGTGACCCGGTCGCGCGTGACAAGTGCCTCTACACGGTCACGACCTCTTTGCCGATCGACCGCGGCGTTAGCATGCAGTTTCTCGGCGGATGTGGCGGTCTTGCCGTCGACGACGAGGATCGAGGGGAACCCGGCACCCGATTTGAGCACGTGGTGGTCGCGTGCAGAGACAAGATCGCCGGCGGACGCGGTCAGGCGCGCATGGCTGAGAAGCTCCGTGGTGTTCGTCCAGACCCACACCCGGGTGGACGCTCGACCGACTTGGATCGGCATGGTGAGCGAGAAGTAGCCCATCACGACGAGCGCAATGAGGGCGAGAGGCGCAGACGCGCCGAAGACCAGCGGTCCGATCGGCCGCCGGTCGGGGAGTGACATGCTGGCGTACTGCGTCTGGGTCATGGTGTGATGATGCCGCTACCTCGATGAGAGCACGATGAGAGTGGTAGCCTGAGATGCGGTCCGGTATCTGGCCGGCCACTCATCCAAGTGCTCGCGCGAAGGAGTTCCCACGTGACCGTCTCTCGCCGCTCGACGGAGATACGCCCGTTCGTCGTCATGGACATCGTCGCTCGCGCGAAGGCGCTCGAGGCGACCGGCCGCGACATCGTGCGGCTCGAGATCGGCGACCCCGACTTTCCCACGCCCGACGTCATAACGAGAGCCGCCGAAGACGCGATGGCCGCCGGTGGCACGCACTACACGCAGTCGGCAGGGCTTCCCGATCTCCGAGAGGCCCTCAGCGCCCACTACCGGAGCCGGTACGATGCCGGCGTCGATCCGGACAACATCGTGGTCACACAGGGCACCTCACCGGCGATGCTGCTGATGTTCGGCGCGTTGCTCGATCCAGGCGATGAAGTGATCATGCCGGACCCGTGCTACCCCGCGTATCCGAACTACGTGACGTTCCTCGGCGCCGTGCCGAAGCTCATTCGCGTCCGCGCCGAAGACGGCTTCCGCTACCGGCTCGACGAGGTTCGCGCGGCCATCGGACCGCGTACCAAGGCGATCATGATCAACTCGCCAGGCAATCCCACCGGCGCGGTTCTCGGCGACGCGGACCTGGCCGCGCTTGCTTCACTTGCCGAGGATACCGGCATCCACATAGCGAGCGACGAGATCTATCACGGCCTCGACTTCTGCGGGCCGGACCGCACGATCCTGTCGTACACGGACAAAGCGTTCGTCCTGAACGGCTTCTCGAAGGCGTACGCCATGACCGGCTGGCGTCTGGGCTACCTGATTGCGCCACCCGAATTCATCCGCCCCGCCGAGAAGATCCAGCAGAACTTTTTCTTGGCAGCGAACACGTTCGTACAGCAGGCAGGCGTGGCCGCACTCACGCTTGCCCAGTCTGACGTGAGTCGGATGCGCGAGCTTTACGACGAGCGTCGCCAGTTCCTGGTGCCGGCACTGCGCAGCCTGGGGCTGACAATCGATTGCGAACCGTGCGGCGCCTTCTACGTCTTTGCCGACGCAAGCGCTTGGGGAAGCGATTCTCTCGAGTTGTGCTACCGGCTGCTCGACGAAGCAGGTGTGGCATGCGCGCCAGGCATCGACTTCGGCGCGGGCGGCGAGAGCTTCTTGCGGTTCAGCTACGCTACCGATATCGAACGACTGCAAGAGGGCGTCGACAGACTCCGTGCGTGGGCCAAGATCAACGCCTGAGCCACCGGTCGCACCATGCCGCCATCCATCGGAGTAGACTCATGAATCACGGCCGTCTTTCCGATACTCAACTCGGAAAGCACTGTGAGAAGCGCAAGCAGGAGTTGGTTCAGGCTTTGCTATCTTCCTGCTGGGCGAGTGGCCGGTTCGGCACCTCGAACCGCGAACGAGGGGAATCAGACCCGCGTGAATAAACTGAGTACATCGGACGTATGGAGCAAGGCCGACATTCACATCCACTCGAATCACAGCGACGGCTTGAGCTCGATCCCTCAGATCATGGACTACGTTCAGTACCACACTGATCTGAAGGTCATCGCGATCACTGATCACAACACGCTCGAAGGTGCGCGGTTCGCGGAATCCCTCGCCGAGCTCTACGACTTCGAAGTCGTCGTCGGCGAAGAAGTCTCTTCGAAGCAGGGCCACGTCATCGGATTGTTCCTGACGGAGGAAGTTCGCGCCGGAATGTCGGCGGCCGATACGGTTCGTGCAATCGAGCAGCAGGGCGGAATCGCGGTTATCGCGCACCCGTTCTCGGCCAAGGGAGTGTTCGGCCCGACCGGTCGCAACCTCTTCGCCGCTGCCGCCAACGACTGGGCATTTCACGCGTTCGAGGTATACAACTCGCTTCCGTTCCTCGTCTGGGCGAACAGCATGGCGGCCAAGACGCTTGCTGGTGGGCGGGGAGTTGCGGCCACTGGCGGCAGCGATGCACACGTGCTCGAAGCAGTGGGCAAGGGCTACACATTGTTCCGAGGCACGTCGCGCGAGGATCTTCGCGAGAGCATCCTGAATCTCGAAACGCGTGCTGAAGCATCGCGGCAGGGGTTGTCGCTCGTCTGGCGCTACGCGGTGAACTTCATGAGCATCCGGCGCATGCAGTCGCGGAACTGGGAGCGTTGCAAGGCCAAGTAGCAGCTACGGTGCTATCGGCTCTGCAAGAACTGCGACGGCGCGCTCGCGCAACTCTTCCACCAGCAGCGGATCGTCGTGCCACGCTGCCGGCGTGACGATGGAGATCGCGTCCTCGACCCGCGCCTGGCGTACAGACAGCGGCAGGTCAAGCAGCGTTTCGACGGTATCCAGGGGGAAGCACGCCGGCTCCACTACGAGGCGAGTGCAGCCGAGAGCTGCGACGTGGCGAACGGTGCTCGTGACGTCCGGGCCATGCCAGTCCGCCCAGGCCAGTCGGACGTTCGTCTCGGGAATTCCACGCTCGATGAGGAGTCCTCGAATCCGGTTCATGAAAGACATCTCGTGTTCGTCGAACGTCCGACACGACTGAGCGCGCTCCGTGGGTTGGCCCAGTCCGACCACAACGACGCCGGCCTCCAATGGATCGCTGATGACCGACATGACACGCATCGCGACGAGCGCCGCCGCGCGTTCCGCACTCCACAGCGCGTCGGTGTAGCGCACCGAGATCCCGCTTTCTTCAAGTCGCAGCGCATCCACCCGACGTTTTGCCTCGTCGAGCTCCAGCGACTCGGCGATCATCGCCTGGGCCACGGCGATTCGCCGATAGCCCTTTTCAGCGAGCGATAGCACGCTGCTTGCGAGGTCTCGTTCCCCCCCGAGCCATGCCGGCTCGACGTGATCGAACGGTGATCCGCGCAGGGCCATGCCGAGCCGATCGGCAAGGATGCCGAGCTGTTTGGTGGCTGGGCTCGTCCCTCCCACAGCACGGTATCGGGCCTTTTGGGCGAAGAACAAGAACGGAAGTATGGCGATGGAGACGGCAAGGAGCCCTTCCTCGGAGAGCCTGTCGAGATCCGATGCGGTTGCTCGCTCGTCGTAGTCCTCCGAGTCAACGTCGCCCAAGACGATGAGCGCAGCAGCACCGTGGTCGGGAGGGAGCTGCGCGGGGAGGACGAGGCGTGGCGGTCGGGTCGCAATGCTCGCGAGAAGTGTGGAGGCCAGAGCGTATCCGCCGGCGAAAGCAGCGAGACCGAAGGCCAGCGCCCACAGCAGAATGTCGAAGCGGTCATAAACGGTGCTCAGCTCGCCGAAGGCCCAGGCAGCTCCCGCGAAGGAGCCCAGAGCAGCAGCTGCGAACACGGGCTCGAGAGAACGACGCGCGACAAGTATGCCCACCAGCGTCGCGCCGAAGAGCACCGCGCCAGCGATCAAGGACGTCCATAATGCTGCAGTGGATATCACACGCACCTCCCGAAGGGATGATACTCGTATGGGAGAGGCAACGCCGCGGAAGTAGTTGACGCGGCATACCCCCGTGGGTATAATCCGGACTAGTTTGGTAAGGATTCTATGGAAGGAAACCGCTCATGAGCGCAGCGAAGGACATTGGTACGGCAGATTGGGACGTGGAAGTCGCCGCGTCTGAAGTTCCCGTGATCGTCGACTTCTGGGCCCCGTGGTGCGGACCTTGTCGCGTTGTCGCTCCGGAACTCGACAAGCTTGCGGCGCGTGTCGGTAGTGCTGCGAAGTTCGTCAAGGTCAACGTCGATGAAAGTCAGGAACTCGCCGTTCGTTATGGGGTGATGAGCATTCCCACCATCGCCAAGTTCGTCAACGGTGAGATTGCTGCCCAAGTCGTCGGCGCTCGTGGTGCAGACGCACTGGGCCGGGAGCTGGGCATCGAAGGGTAACGCGGACCGCGACTGAGAATGAAAGGAGGCCCCGACGTTGTCGGGGCCTCCTGAATATCGAGGTCGAACTCAGAGCGTGAGCTACTTCACACAGTTCGAGTACTTGAGGAACACTTTGATTGCTTCATCGATGAGTTCCTCGCGAGTGGTCGCTGTCTCGCTGACGAGGCACGTCTTCATCGAGTGGCCGATGATATGCAGTCCGACCTGGTTCAGCGCCGACTTCGCGGCCAGGATCTGCGTGAGGACCGCGTCGCATTCCTTACCGGATTCGATCATCGTTTGAAGCCCGCGAATCTGGCCTTCAAGCCGGCGCAGCCGGTTGAGGATGCGCCGACGCTCGGAATCATCGGTGATGAGGTCAGGCGTGATGATCTCGCTCATGTGTACTCCTGTGAGAGGGTAGTGGAGTATCCTGAAGTACCTGCTCAATCATACCCCCTAGGGGTATGTGGCGCAATCAATCGGGGGGTGCAAGAGTCCGTTGGGCTATAGCCGGACAACCGTGCGGAGCGGCAAGGACGACCGCGTTGCCGTCATCAAGCGCATGCTGTGGGTCATTCTGCTACTCAACGTGGCAGTGGCGGTGGCAAAACTGGGGTGGGGACTGGTGACCCAGTCGTCAGCGATGCAGGCCGACGGCTTCCATTCGCTCTTCGACGGTGCGGGCAACGTCGTTGGACTGATCGGTATGGCGATCGCGGGCCGTCCAGCGGATCGCGATCATCCCTATGGGCACGGGAAGTTCGAGACGTACGCCTCGGCAGCCATCGGGGCGATGCTGCTCTTCGCGGCTTATCGCATCGGAAGCGAGGCCGTCGCGAGCCTGCTGCATGGCGCGCCGCCGCCCACTGTCGACGCCATGTCATTCGTCGTCATGATCGGCACTCTCGCGGTGAACCTCGGGGTGACCGTGTGGGAGCGTGCGGTCGGCAGGCGGCTCGGCAGCGCGATACTCGTGGCTGACGCGAGCCACACGGGCTCGGATGCCATCGTCAGCGTCGGGGTCATCGTGAGCCTCGTGCTGGTGAAGTCGGGTTTCCCGAAGGCCGACCCGATCGTCGCCCTGCTCGTGACCGTGGCCATAGTCATCACGGCTTTGGGGGTCTTCAGACAGGCGAGCGCGACGCTGTCGGACTCGGCCCGTATCCCGGTTCGCGACATATGCACGGTCGCTATGACCGTTCCCGGGGTGCTCGGCTGCCATCACGTTCGAACTCGCGGTTCCGAGGTGGAGGTCCACGTGGACCTGCATGTGCAGGTCGATCCGAACGTGAGCGTCGCGGCTGGTCACGAAATCGCCGAGGAGGTCGAGCGCGAGTTGGCCGATCACTACGACGAGGTGATGGACGTGATCGCCCATCTGGAACCCTTCGACGAATACCAGCAGGCGAAGACCGAGAGGGAGTCGCGTGTCGGTCTTGCCTAGGGCGGGCCGTGCGTGGGCGGGAAGGTTCACCGGCTACGTGCTGGTACTCATTGCGGCGGCGTGCTGGGCGACCGGCGGGTTGACGGCGAAGTGGCTCTTCTCGGACCCGTCTGCGGCGACCGCACGGTGGCCAGTTCCACCGCTCGGAATCCACATCGAGCCCACGGTGCTTGCGGGCGGGCGGGCGTGGGCGGCGTTCGCGTTACTGTTCATCGCATTGCTTCTTGGTAGGCGAGAGGACCTTCGGGCGGCCCCCCGCGACATGCCGTTCTTCGCACTGTTCGGAGTGGTCGGGCTCGCTATGGTCCACTTCGCCTACTTCAAGACGATCTCGCTCACCAACGTGGCTACCGCGATCCTTCTCGAGTACCTCGCGCCGGTCATCGTGCTCGTCGTCGGGGTGGCCTTCATGCGCCACCGGTTCACGTGGTCGCTTCCTGTGGGCGTCGCGCTCTCGGTTCTCGGGTCCGTTCTCGTGGTGGGCGCAGTGGGCGGTTCCGGGCTGGCGGTGTCACCGGCCGGGATCGGGTGGGGCTTGCTTTCGGCCGTCTTCTTCGCGGCGTATTCGCTCATGGGCGCATACGCAGCTACGCGTTATTCGCCCTACACGATCCTCGTTTGGGGACTGGGATTCGCGTCGCTCTTCTGGCTGTTCGTTCTTGGCCCGAGGGCCGTTCTCGGAGTGTTCGCCCATCCCAAGACCGCTGGCGCCGTGATGTTCATGGCCTTTGTTTCGACCATAGTTCCGTTCGCGGCGTTCCTTACCGCCTTGCGCCACATTGCGCCGACCAACGCCACTGTCACGTCGACTGTTGAGCCGTTCCTGGCTGGTTTGGGCGCGTTTGCACTGTTCGGTGAGTCATTCACTCTGACCCAGGCGATCGGCGGCGCTCTCGTGGTCTGCGCCATCATCGCGGTCCAGCTGCCCGAACGAGGATCGGCACCCGGTCTGCCGCCAGGAGAGTGACGATCGCCCGGGCTGATTGGTCGCCGACGAAGCGATATTCCGACCTTATGACGGTGGTATACTTTTTGCAGCCCCGGCCGCTCGTTTTCGGTCGGCACTAGAGCGAGGGGGAGAGCAGCCGTGGAGATCTCACAGCGGCCGGAACTGCGGCATAAAGTCACCCTCTCACCCCAGGTCTACCAGGGTTTGAGCATCCTCGCGATGCCGATTGCGGATCTTCAGCAGCTCATCGAAGTGGAGATGCTCGAGAACCCGTTGCTCGAGGTTGATGAATCGGAGAATGAGCCGACTGAAAGTGACGAGCCCACGGAAGAGCGCGATGATGAGCGCTCGTGGGACGAGTGGATCGAGATGTACGAGGATCTCGACACGGTCGAGCAGACAGCTCCCAGGGATCCGAACGCCGAGTCGGCCAACACCGAGGAGTTCGTCGGTGGCGTGCAGACGTTCGACGACTATCTCCTCGACCAGATCGGGTTGCTGAGCATCCCAGAACCCGTCGCGTGTGCCGCAAGGCTCGTGGTCGGGTCTCTGGACACGGACGGATTCTTCGTCGGCTCGCTTGATGAGATAGCTGCGCTCGCTTCAGTCACGCGGCAGGAAGCCGAGGCCGGACTCGCCGCTGTGCAGCAGCTCGACCCGCCGGGAGTTGGCGCGCAGGACCTGACCCAAGCGCTCTGTCTTCAGATGGAGTCTCTCGGGATCGAAGAACCCAATCTGATGCTGATCATCCGGGAACACCTCGACGCCATAGCGGCGAATCACTATCGCAAGGTGGCCCGCGCGCTGAAGCTCGACGAGGATGAGGTGCGAAGGCTCGTCGAGGTGCTTCGAGCTCTCAACCCGAGACCGGCTGGAGCGTTCTCTCCGGGGCCCTCCCCGGGCTACATCGTGCCGGACGTGACGCTTCGCCGCTTCGACGAGGAGTGGCTCATCATGTCGAACAACGAGGCGATTCCGGGGTTGAGAGTCTCGCCACGGTACCGCTCCATGCTCAAGAGCGGCTCGACCGCTGATGACGAGACTCGCCGCTACCTGAAGGACAAGATCCGTTCGGCTGAGAGCTTCATAAAGAACGTGGACCGTCGCAAAGACACCGTCACACGAATCACTCAGATCATTCTTGAAGTGCAGGCCGAGTTCTTCGAAGATGGCCGAGGGACGCTGCGTCCGCTCAGGCTGGAGGATGTCGCCGTCGAGCTGGGCGTACATCTGTCGACCGTGTCTCGTGGTGTCACCGGGAAGTACATGGCCACACCCTACGGCCTGTTCGAACTCAAGCACTTCTTCAGTGGCGGCTACAGGACGAGCACGGGTTCCGACGTCGCCGCAACGAGCATCAAGCAGCGCCTCAAGGAGCTTGTGCATGCGGAGGATCCCGCCAAGCCGCTGTCCGATCAAAAGCTTGCGGAGTTGTTGTCCGACGAGGGCGTGACCGTGGCCCGCCGCACGGTAGCCAAGTACCGCGAGGAGCTTCGCATCGAGCCAAGCTGGGCGAGGCGCCGCAGATGACCCCGGAGCGTGCGGGTCTGCCCCAGCGCCCCGCTTCACTCGTCCCGCCAGCGACGACAGCGACGCCGACAGACGTTCGTGCCAGCAACATCAGGGCGCTGCTAGCCGTCGTGACGATGCTCACCGTAGTCACCTTGCTGCGGATGTTCTCGAGTCAGGTCATCGCCAATGTCCCGGTCCACCTGCTCTTTCGGCGCCTCTACCTTATTCCGATCATCTACGGAGCCTTCGTTTTCGGCCGACGTGGTGGGCTGGCGACCGCACTCGCCGCATCCGTCCCCTTGCTGGTGTACACGAGACCAGAGCTGGCTGCTGGCCTTTCCATTACCGCCGACGACTGGTTCCAGGTCGCGACATTCCTCGCCATCGGCATGCTCTTCGGCATAGTTCGGGATACCGAGGAGAAGAAGACGCGCGATCTCCGTCAGCTTTCAATTCAGCTTGAGGACGCCTACAAGAAACTCGAAGAACGCGCCATCCAGCTCATCAACATCCAGGATTACACGCAGTCGATCCTTCGATCGATCACGTCCGGGGTCATCACCGTTGGTCCGGATGGCTCGGTGGCTACGGCGAATCCGGCTGCCGAGCGAATGCTGGACATGTCCGAGTTCGAGATGGTTCCTCGGCCGGTGAACCTGCTATTCAAGGTTGACGGCGGCCTTTCGGGAGACGTGTCGAAGGTGCTCGCAGGGCGCCTTCCTCTCGCGATGCGCGAGACGACGCTGATGACCGCGAACGGGCAAGAGGTGCATGTTCAAGCGTCGACATCTCGGATGCGTGCTGTCGGCGGCACGGTCCTTGGCGCAGTCGTGACGCTTGAGGACGTGTCGGACATCAAGGCGCTCACCGACCAGCTCATCCGCGCCGATCGCCTGGCCGCGATGGGCGAGCTGACCGCCGGCGTCGCTCACGAAGTGCGAAATCCTCTGGGAGTCATCCGCGCTTCGGTTCAACTTCTCGAGGATCCTGATTCCGATCGTGTCCGGGCGAAAGAGGCGGCGGAAGTCATCAAGCAGGAGATCGACCGACTCGACCGGGTGATCAAAGCGCTCCTCGATTTTGGGCGACCGAGCAAGCCTACGCTCGTTCGCGCGGACTTGAACGAGGTCATCGAGGATGTCGTGTTGTTCACGGAGCGGTTCGCGAGTCGCTCCGATGTGACGATCGAGTCGCAGCTTGCGCCGGATCTTCCCAGGGTTCTCGGCGACCCCGATCAGCTCAAACAAGTGTTCCTCAACCTGGTCACCAATGCCGTTCAGGCGATGAGCAGCGGTGGAACCATTACTCTGAAGACGTGCGCGGAAGGCGAATACGTCGAGGTTCAGGTCTCCGACGACGGCCCGGGAATCGCCGAACGAGATCTGCCGAAGGTGTTCGATCCCTTCTTCACGAAACGCGCGGAAGGAACGGGACTGGGCCTGACGATCGTGCATCGCATCATCGACGAGCACGACGGGCATATCGAAGTTGAAAGTGACCAGCTCGGGACGGTCTTCACCGTCTCGCTGCCCATTGCCATGGGCGAGTAGAGAGGCAGTTCATGACCAAGAGAGTCCTCATCGTCGACGATGAGAAGAACATGCGCTGGGTTCTCGGCCAGGCGCTGTCTGGAGAGGGCTTCGAGGTCGCGGAAGCCGCCGACGGCAAAGAGGCGATGACCGCCGTCGCAGAACTCGAGCCCGACGTGATGGTTCTGGATCATCGGATGCCAGGCAAGGACGGTATGGAGGTGCTCCGCTCCCTGCGAAGCAAGGGGTCCGCGTTCCCGATCATCATGCTGACAGCTCACGGAAACGTCGCCACCGCCGTTGAAGCGATGAAGGCGGGAGCCACCGAGTATCTTACGAAGCCGTTCGACCTCGAGGAGCTAAAGCTCGCCATCGAGAAGGCGCTGACCTACTCGGAGATGGCCGCCGAAGTCCAGCGGCTGCGCGGTGAACTTGATCGGGAGTACGACGTTCAGGGAATCGTCGCGACCGATCCCGGCATGACCGACGTCTTGGAGACGGTCCACAAGGTGGCTCCGACCTCCGCGACCGTGATGATCTACGGAGAGTCCGGCACGGGCAAGGAGCTGATTGCGCGCGCCTTGCACAACCTCTCAAGCAGAGGAGCTAAGCCCTTCATATCCGTCAGCGCGGGAGCGTTGCCCGAAACCCTGCTCGAAAGCGAGCTGTTCGGCTACGAAAAGGGGGCCTTCACCGGCGCCGTAGCCGCGAAGCCGGGGCGTTTCGAGATGGCCAACGGCGGCACACTCTTCCTCGATGAGATCGGGGATATCTCGCCTGCAACTCAGGTCAAGCTCCTGCGCGTGCTCCAGGAGCGCAGATTCGAGCGGCTCGGCGGCACGCGCAGCGTCGAGGTCGATGTGCGCGTGATCGCCGCCACCAACCAGGATCTTCAGCAGCTTATCGCCGACGGTGCCTTCCGAGAGGATCTCTTCTACCGACTCAACGTGGTGCCGATTACGCTGCCGCCGCTGCGCCAACGTCCCGGCGATATTCCGGTCCTGGTTGCGCATTTCCTGGAGAAGTACAAAGCCGAGGCCAAGCGGATCAATCCTGATGCGATGCAGGCTCTTGTCAGCTATCAGTGGCCGGGCAACATCCGCGAGCTCGAGAACACGATCGAGCGCATCGTGATTCTGTCGCACGGGGATGAGATTGGACCGTCCGATCTTCCTGCGGAGGTTCAGTCCGGGGTGCTCGCGAGCGGACGCACCACATCGCGCTTCATCCTGCCCGATGATGGTGTGTCGCTCGAAGAGGTCGAACTCGATCTCGTGCGCCAAGCCCTTGATCGTTCCGGTGCCAATGTCCCGAAAGCAGCCAGGCTTCTGGGGCTGACAGTGAAGACCCTTGAGGCTCGTATGCAGCGACTGGGGCTGTGACACGAATGGGCCTAAATGGCTTGGCACATCCCTTGCACCCTGAGTTTCATCGCAGTCTGTCGATGGAGAGGGGCCATGAGCCGCACGGGCATCGTTAGATTAACCGTCGTGGCGCTCGGCGGACTCGCTGTCGTGGTCGCGTTTGGGGCGCTTGTCGCATCGATGCGAGGCGGCGGTCAGCCCGCGGGCCTCGCCTTCGTGCGAGGCGCTGGGTGGATCGTTCCTCTCGTCGGGGGCGCTGCCGTGGGCGCATTCTCCTGGCTCATACTCTCTGGAACGACCTTTGGTGAAGTGAGCTGCACCCCGTCGACTGTTCCTTGTCCTTTGTGCGGGACCGACGTGCTCGAGGACTGGCGAATGTGTCCCTACTGCGGCGAATCCTACGAGCTCACTCTCGAGGATCCGGGGTCATCGACGCTCATCACGTAGCGTCCGACCGTCTGGCGCGGTACTCTTGGCGTGTCTTCACGCACGCTGCCGTTCCGGCGCTTCAGACGCCTATTGGAGGATCGCCGATGAGCGAGACGACCAAGCACATCAAGACCACTGGAATGCACTGTCGCTCCTGTTCGATGCTGGTCGACATGACCGTCGACGAGCTCGAAGGAGTCTCCGAGGTGCGAACCGACCTCGACACAGGAGACACCATCGTCACGTTCGATGACGCGGTTGTCGGTATAGACGACATCCTTGGGGCGATACGCGGCGCCGGATACGAGGCCGAGCCGGCGTCCTGACGGCTCAACGTCGAGTGCGTGGTGCCGTTTCATCGCGCGTCTCTTTGCTGACGACCGGCATGTATCCGCGGCGGAGCCTGCCGGCAGCGGTGTGCTCATGTGGGGCTTGGTTGCGCTCAGGACATGGCTCACACGAGCCATTCCGACGCCGGTCCGTGTCACGCAGATGCCGTCGCGTGCAGTACCATTGACCTCGTGCTAGCTGAGAAACCGACTTGGTGCGGGGGTGATCATGGCGTCTGACAGCCGCAATCGTGCAGGCCTCGCCCGACAGATTGTTCAGGTCACCTTGGTGATCGGTCTGACCACGGTGCTTGCCGCCAGCGTCGTCACAGCGGTGGGAACGTCGCGTCTCGTGACAGACCTCGTCGCCTCCAAGGACCAGGCCTCGCTGCAGTCCATCGAGGATGCGGTGCTTGATCGAATCTCTCGAGTCGATGCCGTTGTGGGTCGGGCCAGTAGGGTCGCTGTGGTCAATCGTGATCCGAGCCGCCTGCGTGAGCAGCTACGGGCGGCGTACCTGTCGTCAAAAGACGACATCGCGCGGCTGATCATCGTCGATTCCGAGATGAACGTCTTGGCTTCCGAGCCTACAGCGACGCCCGGTGTTTCCATCGAAGCGCAGCAAGCCGCGTCGGCGGCACTTCGCGGAGCCCCGAGGCTGAGCTACGGAGCCGCATCGGCAGGCATCAACTCACTCTGGGTGTCCGACGTCGTTGTTTCGCGCAGTGGTTCTCCGGTTGTCGTCCTCGCCCTGATCGACACGACGTTTCTGCGCGATATGGTCAGCCAGGCTGCGGTCGATGGCCGTTCTGCCTACGTTCTGCACCAGGACTCGGTCCTATTCAGCGCGGGTTCAGGGCCTGTCGACTTCGCTTCCGCACTCTGGAGCGACACGGGGAATGGCCATGGAACGGTAGATGTCGCCCCGGCATCGGGCAGCAACGTGACAGGTCTCTATGACGACATCGGTGGTCTCGCGCAGGCGAAATGGAGGCTTGTCATCCTGGAGCCCCCCGCTCTGGTGCTCCGCAACACCCTGGCCACACTCGTGCCCGCAACCTTCGTGCTCTTGCTGGGCGGCCTGGTGGGCATCGCAACGTCCTGGCTGGCCGCTCGTCGACTTGTAGCGCCGCTCAGACTGCTCGAGTCGGCGGCGTTGAGGGCCGCGAGCGGCGCCTACGTGAAACCTATTGAGACGAGCCGAACCGACGAGGTCGGTCAGGTCGCAAGTGCTTTCAACGCGGTGGCGCTCAGGCTCAATGCGCTTCACGACCTGTCACAACTGCTGGCCAGTTCCTCTCAGCTCGATCAGGTGCTCGATGGCATCCTTTCCGCGATGGGACACATAGTTGGGCCGGGAGTCGCCGCCATCTATCTGCTCGACGAGGGCGGACGCTGGCTTGTGCCCGTGCGCGCACGCGGAGCCGATATTGCCCTCGCCCCGGCGATCGACTCGACCGGCGACACGTGGATAGCGCATGCCCTCGACGAAACCGGGCCGTCAGTCTTCAGCGGTGGCGCGCGATCTCTGGCCGAGGAACTCCCCGGGCTTGTGCTTGATGAGACCAGCGCCCTCGTCGCGCCGCTCGTATCTGGCAACGAAACGCTCGGAGTCGTCGTTGCGTTGAGAGACTCGCTCGACGACGTGAGTGACGCCGTGATCGAGATGGCTCGCACGTTCTCGGCGCAAGCCGCAGTCGCAGTCCACAACTCGCGTCTCTTCGCGTTCGAGATCGAATCTCGAAGGGTCGCGGAAGGACTGCGAATCGTTGCGGAACAACTCGTAAGGCCGGGCGGATTGTTGGAAGCTTTAACCGGGGTGGAGACCACTATCGCCGAGCTGTTCGGCGCAGAGCGGGCGTCGTTCGCGATCGTCGATCGACGCGCACTGGGGTTGCCGCCAGCCATCGACCACGACACCGAGGGTGAGATGATCGGCTTCGCGATGAGGATCTTGGGCGGATCCGGAGTTCAGCGGCCGGCCGTCATAAGAGCAGGCGATGATGCCTCGGCCGACGCCTACATGGCGCGGACGGGCTCCAAGGAACTGCTCGTCGTGCCGATCGGGCTCGAGAGCGACCATGGAGCTGTCATCGTGATCTCGTTGGCGGGCAGGAGCGCCAGCCCGCGCGACTTGGAGCTTGCCGACGCACTCGCTGATGAGATTGAGCTCTCTTTGGACAACGCCTACAACTTTGAACGGGCGCTCGAGCGGGCAAACAGCCTCGAAACCGTATTTCACATCAGCCAGGCCGTCGGATCGTCGCTCGAGGTCAAGGTCGTACTCGATCGCGTGCTCGATGTCGTCCAGAAGATCCTGTCGGCCGACGCGGTGGCTCTAATGACCTATGACGCCAGACGTAAGACGATCTCCACTGAGATGGCCCGAGGAAACGTTTCGGCAAGTATCGTCGAACGCGTGTTCAGACCTGGCGATGACGTAGTCGGGTACGTGTTCGCCTCCGGCCAGCCGGTTGCGCTACGAGATCTCCATGAGGGAATGGAGGGCATCGCTGGGGATGCGGCACGACATGGCCTTCGCTCGTTGCTGGCGGTACCTCTGTTGGCCCGGAGCCGCTCTATCGGCGTGCTCACCGCCTTCTCGACGATGGAGGGTGCATTCAGCGACAACGATCTGAGCATGCTGCGGACGTTCGCGTCTCAAGCTGCGCTCGCCATCGACACGGCGCGCCTCTACAGCCGGGAGCATGAGGTAGCTTCCATCCTCCAGCACTCCATCCTTCCGGGTGTGCTGCCGACCTTCGAGGACATCGATGCCGCGAGTGCGTACGAACCGGCAGGCGGAGACGCTGAGATCGGCGGTGACTACTACGACCTGTTCCGCTCACCGGATGGAAGCATCTGCGTGGCAATCTCCGACGTATGTGGTAAGGGCGTTGTCGCGGCCACCAAGACCTCCATGATCAAGTACGCTGTGCGTTCGCTCGTCGCCGCCGGTTTCACGCCTGGACGCGTCCTCACTGAGGTCAACCGGATGGTGGGCGAAGGGGGCGATCCTACCGACATCGTCACGATGTGGGTGGGCAGCATCGATCCGGCGAACAGGACGGTCACTTGGTCGGGTGGCGGCCATCCACCAGGTCTTCTGCTTCGTGCCTCGAACGGAGAGATCGTGCGGCTCATCTCGAAAGGGCCTCTTCTTGGTGCGGTTTCAGACGTGATGTATCTCGATGAGATCGCGGTTCTCGAACCAGGGGACGCCATTCTTCTGTACACCGATGGAGTGACCGAGGCGAGGAGCGGGAATACCTTCTTTGGCGAAGAAAGAGTGGGCCAGGCGCTTTGCCCCGGTGGGACCTCGGCTGAGATAGTCGAGAGACTCATGACCGCCGTGCGCAGGTTCGCCCAGAGGGTGCTGCGCGACGACGTCGCGGTGCTCGCAGTGCGGTTTGTACCGAAAGACGAAGCGAATGTCGCGTGGGCAGGGGAAGGGATCTAGAACTCGATGGCCTCTTTCGAGATTGCACAGCACGACACCTCGAGAACGTGCGTGATTACGCTGTCGGGCGATATCGACATAGCGCTGGTTCCCGAACTCAAGGAGGGGCTGGGCTCAGCTCTCGTCGGCGGGTGCAACAACGTGGTTCTCGACTTGAAGGACGTCGTCTACGCCGACAGCTCGGCGCTCGGCCTGCTCGTATGGCTTGACCGCAAGCTCGGACCTGCGGGCGGTCGACTGGTGCTATCGGGGGCGAATACGAACGTCCAGAGGATTCTGGAGCTCTCTGGCCTGGTCACGTTCGCTTCCTCGATCGGGACGAGCAGCGATGTATCCGCTGCGCTTGCAGGGCTGGACCTGGTCGACGAGCCCACGGAGCTGCTCTGGCGCGAAGATATCGTCATGGAGGCCGACGTCGACAAGTTGGCCGAGGTACGTGAACGGGTCTGTTCTGTCTTTGGACCGCTCGACTTCGCAGATTCCGCTCTGTTCGACATTCGTGTCGCTCTCGGTGAAGCGCTCGCCAATGCCGTGCGCCATGGATCGCGAGTCGGCGGCGAAGCGGTTGTCAACGTCGGCGTCCTGGTCTTCAAGGACCGGATCATGATCGAAGTCTGCGATTCGGGCGCCGGGTTCGATGGCGTCCACACCGAATCAGAGGACATCTATGCCCCTGGCGGGCGAGGAATCATGTTCATGCGCGCGCTCATGGACAAGGTTGAGTTCGAGAATCCGCCTGAGGGTGGCACACGCGTTCGTTTGGTCAAGCACAGAAATCATGCCGCCGCGTGATCTCGGCGGGTCGCATGCCTCATCTTCCATGATTCTCTGCTGGTCCCGATAGTGTCGAAGCCGGCGACTGCCGGGTCGACACGGCGTGACCGCCGCCGCACATCTGTGACGCGGACGCCGCCGAGAGGACGCAATCTATCGTGGCGCAGGACGTTGCGCGCCTGGATGCGAATTACGAAGGCGTTTGGGTGCGTGCGCGCAGCAATGCGATGACTGACAGGGAGTGTTCCAGACGATGCTGAAAGCGGTCTTCTTCGACGTAGGCAACACGCTGCTTTATCCCTGTCCCAGTGTCGCGAGCGTCGTGCGCGAGATTCTCGCCGAGGAGGGTCATGTGCACGACCTGGCGGCCATCGACGCGTTCATGCCGCTCGTCGACGCATACTACGAAGACCGCTATCGGACCGATGACACGTTCTGGACCGATGAGGCCGAGACATCGCAGGTGTGGATCGGCATGTACTCGCTGCTGTGCCGAAGACTGGGAATCGAAGACGGTGCCGAGAGGATTGCTCGCCGCGTGTATGACGAGTTCGGCGACCCGGCTCGTTGGTGCACCTATGAGGACGTATTTCGCGCGATCAAGCGACTCCGGGCGCGGGGCCTCCGGGTTGGGATCATCTCGAACTGGGATAGCAGACTTCAGGGCCTGCTGGACGGGCTCGGCTTCGCGGGGCTTCTCGACACGGTGGTTTGCTCGGCGAGCGTCGGTCTTCACAAGCCCGATCCGCGGATCTTCGAGCTTGCGTGCGAGCGGCTGTCGATCGCGCCCGGGGATGCTGCGCACGTCGGAGATCACTACTACGCCGATATCGTGGGCGCATCAGCGGTCGGGATGCTTCCCGTGCTGATCGATCGTCGGATGGGCGAGGGAGTGGTGCTCGCACCGAACGCTATCGGTACACTTGACGACTTGGAGCGCGTGTTGGGACTCGAGGAGTGAGATGACGCTGAGATCGAGGTCGATGCTGTCGTGGCTGATGCTGGTCGCGGGCATCGTGGCGTCGCTTGCCTCTGCATACGGTGCCTACATCCTAGCGGGATACGCATGGAATCAGGTCGTCACCTACAAGAGCCCCTACGTCCGTCAGCCGGGTACGGTCGGCACGAGTCCTGCGGCTACATGGGTGCCCAAGGAACTGCAGCCCGCTGTCGACGCTTCGGCGCCCGTGCTTTCGGGGCGCTTAGTGCTCGTGATCGTCGACGGCATGCGGGAAGACGTTTCCCGCGCGCAGATGGCGACACTCAATAGATTGCGTGCGTACGGATCGGATTTCACGCTCACCGTGCCGCAGCCGTCATTGAGCTTCCCGAACTGGACTACCATCCTTACTGGAGCACCTCAGGTCATCAGTGGGGTGACCACCAACTGGTACGACGGCCGGGTCCTGGCGCCGACGCTCATGGACATGGCTCACCTTGCGGGGCGACGGGTGGAGGTAGTCGGTCCCCACGCTTTCTCTCCGCTGTTCGGCGTGGTCCCGGGGCCGTACGTCTCGCTTCGCGCGTGGCCTGAGGGTGGCTACCTGAGTGGGACCCTCATCGACGATGCGCTGCAGATCGCCAAGGTGACCGATCCGCAGCTCGTCATCGTCCATCTGCCGGACCTCGATGAGGCGGGCCACAGCCACGGTGGGGCGTCGAAGCAGTTCGCGGAAGTCGCTCACAAGATCGACATCGACCTCGGACGACTCGTCTCGGGGCTCCAGCGCACGGACACGACGTTTGTCGTCGTCGCCGACCACGGCCATATCGACTCCGGTGGTCACGGCGGTTGGGAGAGAAGCGCTGTGCGCGTCCCGGGCGTCTTTGCCGGTGCCGGGATCAGGTTGGGGTCGGGAACCGGGAACCTCGAACAGGTCGCGCCGACGATTGCCGTGCTCGCTGGCATCTCCCCGCCCCCTTTTGCATCGGCGACCGCCCTTCGCGCGGTTATTGCGACGACTTCACCGACGGTCTTCGCCGGCGACGATGCGCACCATGTCGCCTTTGACGCGCACTCCGTCGACGTTGTCACTCAGGGCAACAGCACGATCAACTCGCGCCAAGTGGTGGACGGCACGCCGGCAGAGGCGGACGCGATCGTGGCCAGAGCCAAGAACGAGCGTCTCGCCATCGGACGCAGCCAACGCGCGCCCATGGCCTTCCTGGCCTTCTTCGTCGCGATTGCGGTAGTTGTCGCCGGCGGGTTGGTGTCATGGCGGGCGCTTGTTGCCACACTGTCTGGAACCGCTGCGTACTACGCGTTCTACAACACGCTGTATTTCGGCGTGCACCGCTTCAACTGGTCGCTTTCGGCGCTCAACACCGAGACATACGTGAAGGCCTTCATGAACGGGCGCCTGATCGAAAGTGTCGTCGCGGGAATCGTTGCTGTCGCTGTGGCCGGCGCCGTCTATCCCACGCTGCGCGAATCGCCGAGAGGCCCGCAGACCCCGTGGTTCCTGAGCGGATGGCTCGCGCTGGGCCCTTCAACCGTTCTTGCGATTCAAGCTACGCTCGCGATGCAGGTCGCATGGTATTACTGGTGGTACGGATTCGCGGTCACCTGGACGCTTCCAAACTTCATGTGGGCGTTCAAGGCTGATCTCGACATGGTTCAGATGACTGCCCTCGGCGCAGTTGCGATCGTCGGGCCGCTCGTCACCTACCTTATAGGGCGGTATCATCCGAAACTGGCGAATGGAGTGGTGGGGGGGGGGGGCCCCCGCGCCCACAATGAAGTGGGGGGTGGGGGCGCCGCCCCCCCCACCACCAAGTAGGGGGTGTGCCCCATTGTTGGCGCCACACGGGGGGGCCCCCCCCTTCTGGGGGGGGGGGGGGGCGCCGCCCACACCCGCTTTTTTGGTGTGCCGGGGGGGGCCCCCCCCCCCCACCACTCCATTCGCCAGTTTCGGATGATAC
>JBBRSD010000008.1:0-147067 GCA_038245725.1 Coriobacteriia bacterium
ACCGATTTCAGAAGCGCGGTATCATCGTGCACGCGGGTTTCCTTTCTCTCCGGGTCGTAGACAAACCAAGAGTAGAAGGAAACCCGCTCTCTATGCCTCACTGCGGCTTCGGGGTCCCGCCCCCCAAAACCTTACGCGCTCACGACGCAGACGGTGCGCCCAGGGGCGATGTAAATCTACTTGCCGACCTTCTCGCCCACCCACGCCTTCACGTCGTCGGGCGAGAATCCGTACTTGTACTTGATGTCCTTCATCGGCTTGCCCATATCTGATTCCGGCACGCCCCACTTCTTCACGAACTCCTCCGCCGGAACGCCGGAGGCCTCCAGAAATCTCCTTCATCGACATGTAGCTTTGATCAGCGTCGCGTCGGATGCGTTGGTGCCGGCGCTGCTGCCGGGCTCTTGCTGCTGGCTCACTGCCTCGCCGAGCGATGGCGTCGTCCATACGAGGAATCCCGCCTCAATGCTCAAGCCGATGACGGCGTTTAGGAGGGCGACGACGATTCCGGTACTCATCGCCGGTGTGATCGCGCTGCCACCGACCCGTTTGACCTCAAGAGCCCCTGCTGTGGCCGAGACCTCTATATTCATCCGGCAGGCTTTGTCGCATTCAGTGGTGAACGTCGGGCCCCCAAAGTACGAAACCCCCACCGTTGCAGGCGAGGGTCTCGGAGAGGTCGTGCTGTTTCGGGAGACGTTTGAGCCGCTAGTGGCCCCTGCAGACGTGATTGCCGCCGAACGCCGGCAACGTGCCGGAAAGGTATGCCTCGGCTGCCGCTCTCGGCGTGGGCGACTGGTCGTCGAACAGCGCCACCATCCCGTTTGCCTGCATCGCCGAAAGTGGTCCGCCTCCCATGCCGACGACGATTGCCGCGCCTACGCCCGCCTGGGCGAGCAGGGTGACGGTCGCGCCACAGCCACCGTGGGAATGCGGCGGGTTCGCAATCACGTCGCCACCAGAGATCTGACCTTCGACGACATCGACGATTGTGAACGAATCAGCGTGGCCGAAGTGCGCCGACCTGGCCGAATCCAATCCGCCCATGCCCTCGGTCGGAATAGCGAGCCTGATGCTTTCGCTCATGTGAGTTGCCTCCGTGGTAGCTACGCTATGCCTTCTTGGCGGTGCTGAAGTTGCTGAAGATCTTGTAGAGCAGGCAGAACCCCACTGCGCCGGTGACCAGTGCGATGACGCCGAGAACGTCGAGCACGATGCCCAGAGTCCCCCTCACGACGAACACTCCTAGGGCGAGTAGCGCGATACCGAGAGCCGCGCGGATGATTCGGTCGACAGGACCTTCGTTCACTTTCATCTCAGGCCTCCCTTTCACGTTCGGACACCGCGGCCTCTTGCTGGCAACGTTCGCGATCTGAGCATGACTTCTTGGCACTGCCTCGTGAAACACGAGTATACCCCTATGGGTATTGCTGAGTCACGCGAGCGGCAGACGGAATCCTACGATCGCGCCCCCACCCGCCGCGGCGTCGGCGAACACGGCTCCCCCATGGTCCTCGACGATGCGGCGGGAGATGGCAAGACCCAGACCTGCACCCCCGGTGCGTGCCGACCGGGCCCTGTCGGCGCGATAGAAACGCTCGAATACGTGCGGCAGATCTTGCGGCGAAATGCCGGCACCCGTGTCATGCACGGCCACCTCGACCTGTTCGCCATCGATCGTTTGAATCACGACAGAGACGTCGCCCTGCGCCGTGTACTTGAGCGCATTGCCGAGCAGGTTCCGCATCACTTCTGAGAGTCTTCGCTGGTCGCCGATGATGATGGCCTCGCTCGTCAGACCCTGCGACGTCACGCGGACTCCATCCGCCGCGATCCTTGCCGCCCTCTCGGCTTCACGTCGCGCGAGCTCGGCGAGGTCGATCGGCTCCATCTCGTAGTTCAGACGCCCTGCTTCAGCCGAGGAGAGCTCCTGCAAGTCGTCGACGAGGGACGAAAGATGCTGAAGTTCCTCGACGAGCGAGTCGAGGACGGGAGGCTCCGCAGCCATAATACCCTCGGCCATTCCCTCCGCTTGAATGCGAAGCACGGCGATTGGATTGCGAAGCTCGTGCGCGACGTCCGCGACGAGCCGCCGCCTGAGCATCTCCGCTTCTTCGAGTGAATCCGCCATGTGGTTGAATGCATCACCGAGCGCAGCCACCTCGGCGGGACCGGAGGCGTTGACCCGGTGCGAGAGGTCACCGGCCGCCAAGTCCTTGGCCGCATCCTCAAGACGCAGAATGGGTCTAGTAAGGTATCGAGCGACTAGAAAGGCTACGACCCCGGCGGCCACGACCGCTAGGGCGGCACCCAGATATACGCTCCGGTCGACGCCCGCGACGAACGTCTGCTCGGCGGCTCCGAGCATCACGCGCCCCATGTGTGGCCTCGCCGCTCCACCCATGGGAGTGGGAAGCGAGGCCAAGTACGAGTCGAATGCCTTCGACAGAGCGTCCCGAGCAATCAGGCCGACCCCCGCCACCGCCCCGACGGCGACCAGCATGATTGACAGGAAGACCTGGAACGCCAGAGAGAACCGTCTCACTCGTCCGCCTCCAGCTTGTAGCCGACCCCGATGACAGTCCTGAGATAGAGTGGCCTGCGTGGATCATCACCGATCTTGCGACGGATATTCTTGATGTGCGCATCAACGGTGCGCTCGTAGCCATCGAATGCATCACCTGAAGTCGCCTCTAGCAGCTTCAAGCGGGAATAGACCCGTCCAGGATGCGCTGCCATCACCGCAACGATATCGAACTCGGACCGCGTGAGCTCTACGGTGCGGTCCCCGATGCGCACTTGGCGCCGCTCCCGGTCGATTACCAGGTCCCCGACGCGGAGCTCCGTGATACCCCCACCCTGCCTCTCACACCTCCGGAGCACTGCCTTCACGCGGGCGATGACCTCTCTCGGGCTGAAGGGTTTTGTGATGTAGTCATCCGCACCCAGCTCAAGACCCACGAGCCGGTCGATTTCATCTGACCGAGCGGTGACGAGGATGACAGGGATGCCGTCGGCCTGGAATCGTCGGGTGAGTTCCAGGCCGTCGATGCCCGGTAACATGACATCCACAAGCGCCAGATCCGGCCGATGACGGATAGCTGCGGCAAGAGCGCTTGGGCCGTCGAGGGCCGTGACCGGGACGAATCCCTCGGCGGTCAGATATTGCGCCAGACCCGAGACTATCTTCTCGTTGTCGTCGACAACCAGTATGGTCGGCATCAGTCGGCTCCGTTCATTGGCTTCCTTCTCATCGTAGCGCGATGAGGCAACGCATTGGGGACGGACGCAAGTTGCGCCCGTCCCCGCAGACGACGGCAACTGGGCCGTCCTACTGGTTGGCTCCGCAAGACCCGCCGCATCCGGCACCTCGACCTGCGCCGCCACCAGCACCGCGCCCTATGCCACCTCCGACGCAAGCAGCCGGGTCAGTGACCCGCTGCGTTAGTCGGGTCTTCATCGTCGCGAGCGCCGCGTCGGCCTGCGCCTGAGTGATGGTGCCCGCCTTCACCTGACCGGCGAGAACCGATTGGCGAACGCTGAGAGCCTCGTCGACCACCTTGGCGGCGCTCACGTTCGTGCCGGCCGCAATCTGGGTGAAGGTCTTACCGGATGCCCGCGCGGCCTGGACCTGCGCGGTCGTTTGCCCGGTCAGCTTGGCGACGACGTCGACGAGCCTTCCCCCGGCACTTCTCATCGAGTTGCCAAGCCCGAGACCACAGCTCGCAATCACTTGGGCCGGGGTCGTCGATGCCGTCGCATTCGCGGCGAAACCGGATGCGACGCTGCCGAGCACGAGACCGGCGACGAGTCCGCCGGCGACGAATGCCAGCACACGCTTCGTATCGAACATGTCGTATCTCCTTCTGTCGCTGTTCCAGTTGACACCGTCAGATTGGGCCGACAATGTGAATTCGGCATGAGCGCCGGGAGCGCATGCGGTGAACGGTTGCCCGGCCGGACGCCTGGTGGAGAATCCGGTTGAACAGACAGCCGATCATCATGATGCCGACGGCGTTGACGCCGAAGTTGACCGCGCTGAGCTTGGGCTTGAGCACCTTGCACGGGATGATCTCCTCGAGGAGCGACAGGGCGACGACCGCCATCACGAAGGCGGGCGCGCTGCCAATCCGCCACGCCGTTCTGCGTCAGCACTCCGATGAGCGGCACGACGCCTTCAGCGTTGCTGCAAAGCAGCACGCCGACGAGCACGGCAAACGGCACAGCGAGCGAATTGCCGGCGCCAGCGTACTTCGCCAGGAAGTGATCAGGGATGCAGCCCTCGGCAGTTGCAGCGAGTAGAACGGTCTTGGGCAATGTCGATGATCGCCGGCCCGCGCCCACCGCGCCGTCCCTGATAGTGCCTGACCAGATAGCCCTCGGTGATCACTCGCCTCCTACCTCCAAGCCGGTCGAGTCGACGACTTCGAAGCGGGCATCGTAGCGCCCCGGCATCCCACGCCTGCCCAAGTAGAACGGTCCAGCGCCGGGCGGGGCAAATGCAAGCAGGTTCATCGCCGCTTCGCGGTTCCCGCCTCGGTCGAGGAGATAGGACGCCCGCGCCCAAGCCGCACGACACTGACCGGCGAGCTCGGCGGCGATCGAGTCGATGTTGACGTTCCTCGCCACCTGCCCCATCCACTCGCCGACGTTGGGCCAGTCACGGTATCCGCCCGGTTTGGCGGCCATGAACGCCAGAAGTGTCGCGACCGCCCACACGGGCAGACCATCCTTCACGACAGGCTCGGTCCGCGAAGCCCAGTGGACGACCCTGAAGTCTCCAAGAGCCTTCGGCAGCCGGGAGCCTTTCCGCGCTCCTATCACCTCTTCGTCCGGACGCCTGCTGGCGAGTCCGAGGAGATAGGCCGCTGACTCTGCGGCCACGGCGAGTCCGCTACGCCCATCTCTCGCGAGAGTGGCACGGAACTCGATCATCGGATCGCCCGAGCTGAACGCTCCCGCACGAGCCGCAGGTGCGAATTCCCACGCGCCCTTTGTCTTCAGGTCGAGCAGCCAGCCAGCCTCTCGAAGCCGCCGAACCACCACTTCGACGGGCCAATCCAGTCCCACCGAAGTCGCGTAGGACTCCAATTCGATCTTGGTCACGACGCGCGGCCGCTCGAGCTCAAGCTCTTGCAGCAGCGGGGCCAGCGTCCTTGTTACGTCTCTCGCTGTCATTTCGAGCACCTATCGTGTCGCCAGATGACAAGTTGAACGTACATCGGGACAATGCAGTTGTCAATTCATACATCTATCGCGTCGGATAGTGGCATGTTGTATGTCAATTCTGACAATCTCGATGACCTCTTCTGCGGAGACGCGAATCAGAAGAACTCAAACCATCACCCGATTTGCATTTCCGCAGCTCAGACGGTTGCGACCGAATCGTGATCGGCCCGAAACAGGTCCATGTGAAATCGCGTTGCTACATTCGTTGCTACATTCAGGCGTTCGGCACAACGCTTGGCGACCGCCAGATTATGCCTCTGACCTGCGGTTTTGCGTGGTGGGCGATGAGGGATTCGAACCCCCGACCTCTTCCGTGTAAAGGAAGCACTCTCCCGCTGAGTTAATCGCCCGTGATACGCGCTGGTGCCCCCAAGAGAATTCGAATCTCTGTTTCCAACCCGAGAAGGCTGGCGTCCTTGGCCGCTAGACGATGGGGGCGTTGCACAGGATACCAGTTCACACGAAGCCGGGCGCATCGAGCTGTCAGCGCAATGCCCGTTCTCGAGTGGGTGCGGCCCGCGACTACGGCCGGATGTAGACCGGGTTTCCGATGTGGACACGACCGAAGAGGTCCAGAACAGCGCTGGGCATCATTCGCATGCAGCCGTGGCTGGCGTGAGTCCCGATGCTGCCGTACTCCCCTGGTGGAACACCGTGCATGAACACGCCGGGGTAGTCGATGCCGATCTTCGTCGAACCCATCGGGTTGCCGGGGCCGCCGGGAATCATCGGGGGCATGCTTGCCGCCCACGCAGAACCGGGGTTGATCCAGGGGGCAAAGCGCTGTTTATTGTTGATCTTGAAGTCACCAGTCGGCGTGGGGAAGGCTGGCCGGCCAGGTGCGCAGCTATAGCTCTTGACGAGCTTATCGCCCTTGTAAAGGCGGATGCGGCACTGGGACAGCGACACGATGATGGCGGTCTTGAAGCTGGACTGCAGCACCTTCGGCTTGACGGGTACGACCGCGAGCGTAACGCTGCGGTCCGCACTCGAGAGCGCCGCCTCGGCGCTGAGTGCGCTGACGATCGTCCGCGTGGAGATGGTCTTAAGTACCTTGGCGCCGTAGACCGCTGGCGTGATCTTGAACTTGTACTTGTGCTTCACGATGGTCCGGCTAGAGTCGATCGACGGACGGTTCACCGTGACAGCTGTCTGCGCGACCCATTGAGCCACCGCGCTGGAGTCGATCGCGTACTTCGGCTTCACGTCGTTTGGCAGCGGAACGCCGCGCAGCTCGCTGTTGAGGCGACTTGCGAAGGTCGCCGAACGACGAGTGGAATACGCTTCGTTGAGCATCGATTCCACGTCGATCGAGACGACGCCCTTGGGATCGAACGTCCAGGTCTTCTTGTCGCCAGTGACGGTAACCGGCCGCAGCATGGGCGTCGAAACGGCATTCTCCATCGCATCGCGCGCCTGCGTTTCGGTCATGCCGCTGAGATCGCGGCTCACGAGCGTAACGCCCTTGGGGACCAACCCGCGTACCTTGTAGTCGTTCACCGCCGCCCACGCCAGCGTGGCGGACAGCGTGAGCATCAGCGTGGCGCCGAGCACAAGGAAGATTCGACTGGTGAGGCTACGCGCCTTCATTAAGACCCCTTCGACTTGACGAGCATCCACGCTTTGATGACTCATGACTATACACTGCGTGCGACTCTTCGCAGGCCGTCGTAAGGAACGCGTGAACTCGCGCGGCCGCCTCGACCAAGTGCACTCGCGGCTGACACCACATCGAGCGAGAAGCGTGCCGCGACAACCCGGAGGGGCACCTGGAGCTACCCTCGCGGCACTCCAGACTCCTTTCGGCGGGTACGAACCCCTCAGCCGGGGGTCACACGTCGCGCATGAGGAATCCCTGCATGAGCCGAGGAGGTGCCGGATGGCCGAGTCACTCGAACAGCTGCAGCGCGCCACGTTCGAGTACTTCGTGCGCGAGACGAACCTGGCCAACGGCCTCGTACCCGATAACACGCGGCCGGACTCGCCCTGCAGCATCACGGCGGTCGGCCTCGGACTCGCGGCCTACCCTGTGGCCGTCACCCGCGGATTCGTCCCCCGCCCCGAGGCCGCGAAGCGAACACTGACGACGCTGCGTTTCTTCCGCGACTCGTCGCAAAGCCCAGAACCGGATGCCACTGGATACCGCGGCTTCTACTACCACTTCCTCGACATGAAGACAGGCCGGCGCGTCTGGAACTGCGAGCTGTCCACGATCGACTCGACGTTCCTGCTGGCCGGGGTCCTCGCGGCCGGGACGTTCTTCGACCGCGACACTGCCGTCGAGCGTGAGATCCGCGAGACGGCCGAGCTGCTGTACCGGCGTGCGGACTGGGAGTGGGCCAGCAACGACGGCTTGCTCGTGAGCCACGGCTGGCGACCCGAGCACGGCTTCATCCGCCATCGCTGGGACGGCTACAGCGAGGCGCTGCTGCTCTACATCCTCGCGCTCGGCTCGCCGACGCACACGTTACCGCCCGAAAGCTATGCCGAATGGACGCGGACGTACCAATGGAAGCGACTCTACGGCGTGGAGTACCTTCACGCGCGCTCGCTCTTCGAACACCAGCTGTCGCACATCTGGATTGACACACGCGGCATCGCCGACGCTTACATGCGCGACCACGGTATCGACTACTTCGAGAACAGCCGGCGCGCGACATACGTGCAGCGCGAGTACGCGAAACGCAACACCTCGGGCTTCCGAGGCTACGGACCGGATTGCTGGGGCTTCACAGCTACGGACGGTCCCGGACCCGCGCGATTCGAAGTTGACGGCGTGATGCGGCGCTTCTGGGACTACCGAGCCCGCGGGATCCCGAACGGCCCCGACGATGGGACGATTGCGCCGTGGGCGGCGATCGCATCGCTGCCTTTCGCGCCGGAGATCGTGCTTCCCGCGATAGATTTCTTCTACCGGGAATACCCTCAGATGACCAGCCACTACGGATTCAAATGCAGCTTCAACCCCACATTCACACGCGGCACCCAACGAGGCGTCGGGTGGATCTCAAAGGGCTACTACGGCTTGGACCAAGGTCCAATTGTCTGCATGATCGAGAACCACCTCACCGGCGCGTTCTGGGAGATCATGCGCGGGTGCCCATACATCGTGACGGGCCTGCGTCGCGCGGGCTTCACGGGCGGCTGGCTGGCAAAGTGACAGCACGACGGCGCCTGGGCCACGGCGGAGTGCGCTGTTATGTGCGACGCCGGCCTTCGGCCCGCGTCGCGTCCTGCTCCCTGAACATCGTCAGCTGGAATTCGTAGGCTTGCCGCGCCTGCCCCAGGATCGAGTCCAGCAGGACTCCACAGACGATAATAATCGCCGAGCTGATCCCCAGCGCAACGGCGAAGATAAGCGTGGGAATCCTGTTCACCGTGCCAGTCGCCAGATACTCCTGCAGCGGAATCAAGAAGAGTGCGATCGACAGCACCCCGACAATCGCCCCCGAGAGGCCGAAGAACTCCAGCGGACGGTAGTCGCGAAACAGCCTGACTACGGTCCCGATCACTCGCGCGCCATCCGAAAACGTGCGCAGTTTCGACACGCTCCCATCAGAGCGATCGCGATATGTGATCGGCGTCTCGCGGATGAGGAACCCCTTGTCCAGCGCGTGTATGGACATCTCTGTCTCGATCTCGAAACCGGAGCTCAGAACCGGCATGGTCTTGACGAACTCTCGGCTCATGCACCGGCAGCCGGTCATGATGTCTTGCAGATCGCTGTCGAAGAGTCTGTTGACCAGGAAACGCACGAGCTTGTTGCCGAAGCTGTGGAACCGCCGGGTGTTCTCACAGAAGTACGTGCTGGTCAGTCGGTCGCCGATCACCATGTCGGCGCTGCCGTCGAGGATATACGGGCGCATGGCAAGCGCCTCGTCTGCGGGATACGTGTCGTCGCCGTCCACCATGAGGTAGACGTCAGCCTCCACACTCCGGAACATACTGCGAACGACCCGGCCCTTTCCGTGGCGATACTCGCGTACCACGATTGCGCCGGCTTCCTCGGCGAGTCGAGCTGTGTCGTCCGAAGAGTTGTTGTCGAAAACGTAGACTGTCACGCTTGGATCGGCAGCCAGGAAGTCGTGGACCACCTTGCTGATGGTCCCGGCTTCGTTGAGGCAGGGTACGAGCACCGCGGTCGTCTTCGCCCGTCGCTCAGGCATGACCGGCGTGCCGACGCCTTCTGGCTCGTGGGGCGAGACCAGAACCAACGGTTCTCGGACGAATGTCGGTTGCTCAATCACTGCGCTGCCTGTTTCCTGCACTTCACGATCGCGACGACCCACGTGCAACCCCAGACCAAACGAGCACCATACCCAACGAGCGCTCCCTGCAAGATGCGCGGATTTGCGGCCCTTACTATCTCATAACGGCCGTTTTGGCTACGGACTTAAGAGGTACCCTTCAAGTCGACGGGCGACGGCCGCCCGAGCGGGGCGCATCTGGGCGAGGAAGAAGGGCTTCTCGATGAACTGGCTTCATATCGTTCTGTGGCGCATCTACGAGCGCTGGTTCAGGCCGAACGTGGCCAACGACCTGAGGGCACGCGGCCTGACAGTGGGTCAGAACTTCAACATGCTCGATGGCGTCCAGATCGACTGGAGCCACTGCTGGCACATCACGATCGGAGACGACGTCACTCTGGCCCCCGGTGTCCGAATCCTGGCTCATGACGCCAGCACCAAGCCGTATCTGGGCTACACGCGAATCGGCAAGGTCGATATCGGCGACCGCGTGTTCATCGGCGCGTCTTCGATCGTCTTGCCCGGGGTGAGAATCGGCAATGACGTCATCATCGGAGCGGGAAGCATCGTGACTCGTGACATCCCCGACAACGTGGTGGCTGCCGGCAATCCTGCGAAAGCCCTCGTCGACCTCGACGAGTACGTCGCCCGCAAGAAGAGCGAGATGGGCGAGGCCCCGTGTTTCGGAGACGAGTACACGATGGAGAAGGGCATCACCAAAGCGATGCGCGATGAGATGAACGACGGGATGGTCGACCGAGTGGGCTACGTTGTCTGATCGCACCCCCTTACGCAGGAACGCGTACGCGCTGGTCGCCAACCAGGTGTTGTCGGCGGGTCTCGGACTCGTGTACTGGATGCTCGCCGCCAGGCTGTACGGGGTCGTGGTGGTCGGCACGAGCTCGGCGGTCATATCGACGCTGCTGCTGATCTCCGGCATCGCCGAACTCGGGCTCAACGGTGGCATGGTGCGCTTTCTCCCTCGCGGGGGCGCGCGGACCCGCCAGGTCATCTTGCTCGCGTATGCGGCCAGCATCGGGGCCTCGGTGCTGCTGAGTGTCATCTTCGTGGTGCTGGGAGGCACGCTGGCCCTGAGCGGCGTGGTCGGGTCCGGACTGCTCGCCGCGGTGTGGGTGACGTTGGCTGCGGTGTTGCGGACGCTCTTCCGGCTGCAAGACGGCGTGCTCACCGGGCTCAAGCAGGCCAGGTGGGTGCTCATCGAGAACGCGATATACAACGTCGCCAAGATCGCGATCCTCGCACTCGGTGTGCGGTACCTGGCGAATGCCGGCATCGTCGGCTCGTGGTTCATCCCGCTGCCGTTCGTGGTCGTGCTGTGCGCCTGGCTGATCTTCGGCGTGTACACGCGAGGCGACCGACTTGCGCCTGCGCCCGCTGGCAGCCCACCGCTCACCCTGCGCGAGGTCGCGAGTTCCTCCGGTGGCGACCACGTGGGCTCGCTCGTCGCCGATGCAGCGTCTCGCCTCTTGCCGCTGCTGATCGTCGCCGTGCTCGGGGCGGCTGCAAACGCCTACTTCTACCAGGCCTGGCTCGTGGCGACGACGCTTGGCTTACTTGCCGGCAGCATGACGGACGCCTTCATGGCCGAGGCCGCGGGCGACAGACCGAACATCGGCCGTCACAGCCGAGATATCCTGCGCCAGATGACAATGCTCATCATCCCGGCGGCTGTTGTCATCGGCCTCGGTGCGCCGCTCATCCTCTCCCTGTTCGGCAAGGCGTATGCAGCCGAAGGGTCGGCCCTTTTGCGCTGGCTCTGCATCTCAAGCCCGCTCATCATCTTCAACACGTGGTACCTGCAGTACGCTCGGGTGATGAGCCGGATCAGGCAGGTCGTGTGGCTGCAGATCCTCAGCTCGGCGCTTCTGCTCGGCTTGGGATACGCCTTCCTCCACCCGCTCGGTATCACGGGCGTCGGCATCGCATGGATTCTGAGCCAGGTGCCGGTCACGATCACCGGGCTGCTCAGCTCCCGAGACGTGCTCACGCGGAGGGCGGCAATCGTCGCCGGGGCGTGACCGCGAGTCGCACCCCAGGCGAGGTGGGGCGACCCTCCCTAGTGGGGCTGGTACACCCGGATGTAGTCGACCGTCATATCTGCGGGGAACGCGGTGTAGCGGTCAGGAGCGCCCGACCAGCTCGTCGGCCCGCCCACGGTGAGGCTTGCGATCATGTACATGGGGTGCGACGGGACGTTCGCGTCGACTCGGCGGCGTTCGACGCCGTCCACGTACCAGACGATGAGCCCCGGCTGCCAGTCGATGGCGAACGTGTGAAACCCTATCGAGAAATCGGGATCCCGATACGTGCCGTTCGACATGCCTTTGTTCGCGGTCGTGCCGTAGTGGAGCACGGCGTTGCCGAGGCTCGGATCCGAGCCCAGCAGCTCCATGATATCGATCTCATCGTTGAGCCCGCGCACTGTTGTGGGTAGCCAGAAGGCTGGCCACAGCCCGGTGCCGGCTGGCACCTGAACGCGAATTTCAGCGTACCCATACGTGAAGGCGAAGCGGTTGAACGAGCTGATGACGCCCGATGTGTACGGCTTACCACGGACGGCCTGTTGGCGCGCGGTTATCTTCAGCAACCCGCCCTTCTGACTCAGATTCCGAGGAGTGTAGTACTGAAGCTCGGCCCGGTTGGTGTTGCCCCAGGGAAGCGATGTCGCCCAACGCGTCGTGTCGAGCGACCTCCCCGTGAACTCGTCGTCGAAGACGAGCTTGTAGCCCGGCTTACTCGGTGCGCTCGTTGGCGACAGTGACGCAGGGCTCAGTACGGGCACTGGGGCGGGTGTGGTGATAACGGTGACGGAGGTGTCGACCGAAGCCGGCCGGATGTCGGCGTTCGGCGCGCACGCGGAGAGCGCGCCGGCGACCGCAAGCAGCACCACTACCGCCGGAATAGCCAGGCGGACGGCACGCCCTGCTCGGCGCGTCGGGCGTGCGTGCATTGAGTCGGCTCCGTGCGAGTACATTCTGCGCACCTTGTCTGATTAACGAAAGCGCCTTGGGTGGAATCTGCGCTGTTGATAGGTACTCAAGACGATACTCCTTCAGGGCTCCGCAAGGGTGCGCTTCCGCACTGGGCGGCCCGTGTCGGCGTATGATGCTGAGGTCAATCGAGCCCAATCTGACTGACGGGCGAGCGGTGCATAGGAACTCCATGAGTTGCTCGGTTATTATCTGCGCCTACACTCTGAATCGCTGGAGCGACTTGCTCGCATCGGTTGATTCGGTCCGCTGTCAGACCGTCGTGCCGTCGCAGCTCATCGTCGTGATCGACCACAACACCGAGCTTCTCGCGCGTGCTCAAGAAGCCCTCCACGACGTCACCGTCGTCCCGAGCGAGCAGTCACCGGGGCTTTCTGGCGCTCGCAACACAGGGCTTGCACACGCGACCAGCGAGATCGTCGCTTTCATCGACGACGACGCGACCGCCCGGGAGACGTGGCTCGAAGAGCTCGTTGCGGCGTACTCCGCGGACAGCATTCTAGGTGTCGGCGGGCTCATCGTCCCCATGTGGGAGCACGAACGGCCAGGCTGGCTTCCCGAGGAGTTCGACTGGGTCGTCGGCTGCACGTACCTCGGCATGCCTGAGGGTGCTCGGGTGCGCAACCTCATCGGCGCGAACATGTCGTTTCGCCGAGACGTGCTCGTGGCGATCGGCGGGTTCAACTCATGGCTGGGGCGGACGAGCACCGAGGCGCTGGCTGGCGAGGAAGCAGACGTGTGCATCCGGGCGGCGCGTGAAAACCCCGGCGGCGTCTTCGTGTACGCCTCTCGTGCTCTGGTCGACCATCACGTGCCCGACTCGCGAGCCACGTCGCGCTACTTTCGCGAGCGCTGCTATGGCGAGGGCATCTCCAAGGCCCGCCTCTCCCAAGCTCTCGGCTCCCGCGACGGGCTGGCATCCGAGCGCCACCACGTCCTCGTCACACTACCCGCCGGCGTCGCACGAAACGTGCGGGCGTTTCTGGGCGGAGACCGCGCGGGGCTGGCCCGAGCGGCCGCCATCGTCGCAGGTCTCGGATTCACGGGGGCCGGATACGTCGCCGGACGTCTCGCCGCGCGCGCGAAACCGGAAGCGGCCGCGAACCTGACCGCACCGGTTTCGCAAGCCACGCCCCGGCCGCGCGTGCGGCCGCGCGTGCTCATGGTAACTCCGCGGTTCGCGCCGCTCGTAGGCGGCGTGGAGTTGCACGTCGCGCAGGTGGCTCGGCTGCTTCGCGCCCACGTCGACGTGACGGTCCTGACGACAGACACGACCGGCGAGCTTCCCGCCTCCGAGGTCCTCGACGGCGTGACGGTGCTGCGCGTTCCCGCGTGGCCGCGCAAGCGCGACTACTACTTCGCTCCGCAGATCCGCCAGGTCATCGCCGACGGGAAGTGGGACCTCATCCACGTGCAGTCGTACCACTCGGCGGTGGCTCCGATGGCGATGCTGGCCGCCTTGCGCGCCCGCATCCCCTACGTCCTGACGTTTCACGGAGGCGGCCACTCGTCGCGCGTGCGCAACGCGCTGCGTCACGTGCAGTGGCAGGTGCTCAGGCCGCTACTCGCGCGTGCGCGCAAGCTCATCGCCGTCGCCGAATTCGAGGCCGAGCAGTTCTCGTCGGTCCTGAGGCTTCCGCGCGAGCGGTTCGTGGTCATCCCCAACGGCTCGGACATGTCGGCCTTTCCCGTCCAGCCCGAGCGCCGCCGGCCGGGCATCCGACCGACGATCCTCTCGGTCGGGCGTCTTGAGCGGTACAAGGGGCATCAGCGGGTCATCGAGGCGATGCCTGGCGTGCTCGCGAAACTGCCCGGCAGCACCCTCCACGTGATCGGCTCGGGCCCGTACCAACCGGAACTGGAGCGGCTGGTCGAGCGACTCGGCCTCAACGACAAGGTCACGATCCGGGCGATCTCCCCAGACGACCGCCAGGCAATGGCTCAGGCGCTCGTCTGGAGCTCGCTGATCGTGCTGATGAGCGAGTTCGAGACACACCCCCTCTCGATCATCGAGGCCCTCGAGCTCGGGCGGCCGACGCTCGTCGCCGATACGTCAGGCTTGCGCGAGATCGCGCAGCACGGGTCGGCGCGAGCGATTCCGCTCGACAGCACGCCCGACGAACTCGCGGCCGCAATCGTCGAGGAGCTGAGCCGACCGCACAGTGAATCCAAGGTTCCAGCGGGGACGTGGGAGGAGTGCGCCGACAAGCTGCTGGCGCTCTATGTCGAGGTGCTCGCGCCGCTGCAAAGCATGCCGGCGGCCGGCTTAGCGGCGGACGGGCGGGTGGAGTGAGCGTGCGCTGGCGACTCCTTGTCACCCCGGTCGCGATGGCGGTCATCGGCGTCGCGTGCGTCGCCGCTGCCGACTCCTCGGCTCGCCAAGGGGTCCCGGGAACGCAGCCGCTGTGGTGGCTGGGCCTCCTCGCGATCTTCGCACCGGCGGCCGCGACGCTGCTGCTCGCGAAGGTGTCGCGCTCCGAAGCTGCGTTCATCCTGCTGGTGACCGGAATCGCTCTCTACGGGGTCAAGCTCGTATACGCGCCGGGGCGGCTCTGGGAGTTCGACGAGCTGCTGCACTACCCCACCGTGGATGCGCTTCTGACGACGCACCGCCTCTTCACGCCCAACTCGCTCTTGCCGGTTTCGCCGTACTACCCCGGCATGGAAACCGTGACCGCTGTGATAGTCCAGCTCACCGGCTTGAACATCGTTCAGGCTGGGCTCGTCCTCATCGGAATCGCTCGCACGCTAACGGTGGTCTCCCTGTTTCTTCTGTTCGAGCGGATCGCCCTGCCGCCGAGATTCGCCGCTTCGGCCGCCCTGCTCTATATGGCGTGCCCCGCCTTCTTCTACTTCGATTCGCAGTTCGCGTACGAGTCACTCGCGATCGCGTTGTCGTTCGCATGCCTGTTCACCCTGCGCGCAGCTCAGCTGGAACAAGGTCGGCATCGGCGTCGTCTCAACTACATGGCCACACTCCTCCTGCTGGCGGTCGTCGTCACGCACCACATCACATCGCTCATCCTCGTCGCGACCCTCGTCGCGTGGACACTCAGCGAGCTCTTCGCGGTGCTGAGAGCTCGCGCCAAGGCGTGCGAGGGCCTCTGGTTCGACTCGGAGACGGACCAGCCTCTGGTGTATCTCGTCGATCTGCCGGGGGGCACCTGGGTGCCCGTGCTCGGTGTCGTGGCTCTCCTGGCGTGGCTGCTGAACATCGCCTCCGTCACGATCTCGTACTTGGGGCCGCAGCTGATATCCGGTCTGGCCGAGTTCGTGAGGATCATCAGGCTCGAAGAAACCGGCCGAACGCTGTTTCAGTCCAACGCGGGGCACACGGCCTCGATTCTGGAGCGCTCGCTCGGGATCGGCTCGGTGCTGATCATCCTGGCGCTGATCCCACTCGGCATCAGGTATCTGTGGAATCGGCGCGACGCCCTCGTGCTCTCTCGATTCCTCGCTATCGGCTCACTCGCGTACCCGGCGACCCTCGCACTGCGCCTCACCCGAAGCGGCTGGGAGATCGGCTCGCGCGCCACCGCGTTCGCTTACATTCCGCTCGCGTTCACCATCGCCGCCGGCCTGCACGTGGTCATGACTCGCCACGTCCGGCACGTAGCGTTGCGAGCGGTCTCGGTCGTGGCCGTGGCGTCCCTCGTCTTCGTCGGTGGCATCGTTGCAGTGACATCGCCTACCACGCGGCAGCCCGCGCCCTACAACCCCGGGCTCGCCTGGGTGCCCTACGATGTCGAGTCGCTTGCCGCCGCGCAGTGGGCTGCGACGACGCTTGGGCCGGGGCACCGTTTCGCCGCGGACTCGGCGGGCGGCTCCCTCCTGGGCAGCATCGGGCGGCAAGAGCCCGTCGCATCCCAGGGAGACGTGTCGATCTCGCAGCTCTTCCTCACTCCCACCTTCGACCTTAGCGACCAGACGATCGTCCGAGACGGACGCATCGGCTACATCATGGTCGACCGGCGTATCGTCGGTGCCGAGCCACTCAAGGGCTACATCTACGAGAAGTGGGAGCGTCAGGTGCGATCGTACGGCTCCTCGGTCAGCAGCGAGACAGTGAACAAGTTCAGTCTGTTGCGCGACGCGAACAAGGTGTTCGACAGCGGCAACGTTCAGTTCTTCGATGTACACAGGCTGGTCCAATGAGTCGGAATCGAGTCCTCCTAGCTGTCGCGTTCGCGACCGCGCTCTGCGCGCTGGTTCTGACGCTCGCGGGTACCGGACACGTCTGGCTGCGTGTAATCTTCGGAATTCCGCTGGTCCTGCTCTTGCCTGGCCAGGCGGCCACACTCCTGTGCGATCCGGAGGGGCGGCTCGGCGGTCTGGAGTGGTTCGCTCTTTCGGCCGGCGCCAGTATCGCCAGCACGATCCTCGCGGGCATGGGCCTTGCCGCCACGTTCGGCCTTACCGCCGAGCGCACGGTCGTGGCGCTCGCGGCCGTGACGTTGCTGACCCTCATGGTCGCCGCACGGCGGCAGGCGTCGGAGCCGGGTCCGGTGGTTGTCAGGCACGCACCCGTGTTGCGCATGGCGACCGGGGCGCTGGCGCTCCTGGCCTGCGCGCTCCTCGTTCTTCTCCTCTCGATTCCCAGGGCGACGACGTCTGGCCCCGGCACCGTGCAACTCTGGGGTCTGCCGAGCACCTCGGGCAGCCTGCGCATCGGGACGAGAAACGTCGATGCGGAATCGCGGCACTACCGTCTCACCATCGAGCAAGGGGGCCGGATCATCACGCAACGGGAGGTCGACATGCCTAGCAACGCCGAGCGAATCTTCGAAGTGAAGGCATCCGCGACGTGGACGAAGAGCGCGCCCGTCACAGCCGAACTCGCCGACGAGAGCGGCATCTTGCCAGCCCGTACCGTCTCAGTCTGGCCGGCCCAGTGATCGCGCCGGATCAAAGCCGAGCCGTCGCCGAGAAGACCGCACTGCGCATCCTGATGCTCGCGCAGTTCTATCCCCCTGTCGTGGGGGGGATAGAGAATCACGTCGCCGGGCTCGCGAGAAATCTCGTGAAACGCGGGCACGAGGTCACCGTCGCCACGTTCGCCACGAGCGCCGACGGTCCGGGCGATCGAATCGACCAGGGTGTGCGGATCCACGCCATGCAGGGCGCCGTGCAGCGAATCGGCCCGCTCTTCTCCAGCGAGCGGCGCCACGCCATCCCGTTGCCCGACCCCGAGGTCACGCTGGGCCTGCGTCGGCTCGTGGCCGAGTTCCGGCCCGACATCGTACACGCACACAACTGGCTCGGCCGGTCGTATCTGCCGCTGAAGCGCTCGGTAGGCGTTCCGTATCTGGTGTCGCTGCACGACTCGAGCCGCATCTGCACGCAGGCCCGCATGATGTACCGGGACGCGGAACTGTGCAGCGGCCCGTCCGTCAGCCGTTGCCTGACGTGCTGCTCGGTGCACTTCGGCGCGCTCAAAGGCCCCATCACCTACGCCGGCAACCTGCTCGCTCGCAGCGCCGAGGCGAGGCGGGTGGACCTGTTCCTCCCGGTAAGCCGCGCCGTGGCCGAATCCAACCATCTCGCCGAGGACGGGCTGCCGTTCGAAGTGATGCCGAACTTCTCGATCGACGTGCAAGGCCTTGCGAACCCAGACGACCCGCGACTCGGCCTCCTGCCCGACGAGCCGTTCGTGCTCCTCGTTGGCGACATCGTCGCCGACAAGGGCGCCGGCACCCTGTTGGAGGCGTATCGCAGTCTTGCGTCTCCGCCACCGCTCGTCCTCATCGGCCGCATCGCCGACGAGACTCGCGACGCACTGCCAAGGGGGGTGATCGCTGTCGGCACGTGGCCGCACGACCTCGTGCTCGAGGCCTGGCGCCGCAGTCTCTTCGGCACGATGCCGTCGATCTTCCTCGACCCCTGTCCGACCACCGCGTTCGAGGCGATGGCCGCCGGCAAGGCTGTCGTCGCATCGGCGCGTGGCGGGTTACTCGACCAGGTTGCCGACGGGGTGACCGGCTTCCTCGTGACGCCGGGAGACCCGGTTGCGCTCGCCAACGCGATGGCGCGACTCATCGCCGACCCGGCCCTCCGCGATCGGATGGGCACCGCGGCTCGCGAACGCTTCCTCGAGCAGTTCCAGGCCGACGTGATCGTCGACCGGATCGAATCCGTCTATCGTGCGCGAGCGCGGGACGGCGTCTCCTGACACTGCGCCGAGGCCCTGCGCGCTGATCGCGCTGTCAGTCGCTGGCTGTGGAACTCTCATGGCCTTCTGACCCTTGCGTTCGTTGTGACCCAAATCACAGTTACCCTTCAAGTCGCGCCCATGCACGGCCGATGAGATAAGTGCGCGGTCGCAAAGCGGATCCGCCATCCCCCAAGGAGTATCTCGCAATGAAGATTCTGTCCCGCATCATCATCGCCCTCGTCATCTGTGTCGCAGCCCTCGCTTCCATGAGCTCCGCGGCCTTCGGCTCTCAACTCGTGTACGCCGACGAGTTCACCGGTCCGCTGAACACGGCCACCTGGGCCAATGCGACTCCGTGGAACACGCAGTACACAATCGGAGAGCTCGAATTCTACGATCCCGCGGACTGCACGCTGGCCAACGGCCTCATGACTCTGAAGTCCGAGAATCGCACTACGAGCGGCTACTCGTGGACGGGTCCCTTCGCTTACACGTCAGGCATCGCAACGAGTCTCAACCGCGCAAAGTTCTCCTACGGATACTTCGAGATCCGCGCCAAGCTCCCGAAAGGTCCGGGCATCTGGCCGGCCTTCTGGCTGACCAACGACAGTACGCTTGAGATCGACGGTCTCGAGATGCTCGGCGATCGTCCGTCTCGCATCTATCAAACGCTGCATGAGAACAAGCACCAGGTCTACCAAGGAATCGTCGATGGGCCCGACTATTCCGCTGGCTTCCACACGTACGGGATCGACTGGCAGCCGACATATGTGAAGTGGTACATCGACGGCGTGCTCACGACCACCTACAACGCGCCCATGCCGTCCGACCCGCTGAACATCTGCCTGAACACTGCTGTCGGCGGCTCGTGGCCCGGTTCTCCCACGTCGGCGACGACGTTCCCGGTCAACTACGACATCGACTACGTCCGCGTCTACGACACGAAACCGGTGGCTCCGGTGGCCATCGCCGACGCGTACTCCACAAGCGCTGACGCGACACTGACCGTGCCTGCCGCGGGTGTGCTCGCCAACGACAAGGACTCCCTGAGTCACACGCTGACCGCCGCGACTGTGACACAGCCGGCGCACGGCAAACTGTCGCTCCGTACAGACGGCTCCTTCGTCTACGTGCCCGCCCCCGGCTACTCCGGCACAGACTCGTTCAAGTACATCGCCTCCGATGGCGTGGCCACCTCCGGCGCGGCCACGGTGTCTCTCGCCGTGCTTGCTCGCACATCAACCGTGATAACCAAACCGGTGGTGAAGAAGAAGTCCGGCACAAGAACGGCCTCCGTCAAGGGCTCGGTCCGAGTGGGTTCCATTTCGGGAGTGACGCTCGCCTCGTACTCCGCAGCAACGACCCCGGTCGTGCTCAAGGTGTGCGTTCAGCGGCACGGCAGGACGAAGTGGAGCACCTACTCAACGAAACTGCTCTTCAACCCTGCTTCGAAGTACGCGACTGCCTTCCGCCTTCGCACCGGGAAGTTCCGCGTGCGCACCCTCGTCTCGGGCGGCCGTTGCGTCGCACGCACATCACTCTGGTCGAAGACGATCACGATCCGCTAGCGGGATCAGAGCGCCTTACGGTTCGGCCTCGAAGTCGTTGTGCCCCACCAAGACCCGCAGCGCCGCTCGCACCGCAGGGTTGCCGCGCAGCCTGGCGGCATACTCGGCGTCCGCCGGACGCTTCACCGCATCCGAGAACGTCGGATACGCGTGCAGCACGGACGACAGTGACGAGAACGGCAGGTCGTTCTTGAGCACGACGGCCGCCTCGTGTATGAGCTCGCCCGCGCGCGCGCCCAGGATGTGAGCTCCGAGGAGATGCCCCCTGTGATCAAGCACGTACTTCGCGAGACCGGCTGTGGCACTCTCGGCGCGGGCACGGTCCTGCTTTGCGAACTCGTACCGGCGAATATGGACGGTATCGCCGTGCTCGGCGCGCGCCTGCTCCTCGGTCATGCCGAGGTGGGCGAACTCAGGTTCGGTGAACAGCACCCACAGGATGTCATCCCAAGTGACCTTCGGACCAACCGGCAGAAGCGCGTTCGTCGCCGCTGCGATACCCTCGCGCTCGGCGACGTGAGTGAAGTGATATCGGCCGGCTGTGACGTCGCCGGCGGCGAAGATGTGGCGCGCCGACGTCCGCATGTGCGCGTCCGTCACGATGCCGTCCTCGTGAATCTCGACGCCGAGAGCGTCGAGCCCAAACGGAACGACGGGGCTCCGGCCGGCCGCGACCAGGAGCTTATCGGCATGCTGCGCCACGCCGTTCACGGTGAGGATGACTCCGACACCATCCGATTCCACCCGCTCGAGAGACGCGCCCATGACGATGTCAACGCCTTGGGAGACGAGCGTCGCCGAGAGACGCTCCACGATCTCCGGATCCTCGGCACGTAGGAGGCGCGATCGAACCAGCAGGGTGACGCGGGTTCCAAGACGCGTGAACGCTGACGCCATCTCGACCGCGACCGGCCCGCCACCGAGAATCGCTAGCGTGGAGGGCAGTCTATCGATATCCCACAGGGTGTCTGACGTGAGCGCGGTCGTATCGTCGAGGCCCGGCACATCCGGAAATCGAGACCGCGAGCCTGTGGCCACCACGAAGCGACGGGTACTCAGCCTGCGGCCATCCACGTCAACCTCGCCCGGTCCGATGAAGCTCGCATCACCCGAGAACACGTCGATGCCATAGCCCGCAAGGACCTCGGCGGATTCATGTTCCCCCACCTTCGCGCTCACGGAACGGACATGAGGCATCACACCGGTAGTGTCGATCTTCGCCGGTCCTTCGAGTGCCAGACCGAATCGTCCGAGCCCCGCAGGAGTCGCGAAAGCCCGGGCAGCAGCCAGAAGTGTCTTGCTGGGCACGCAGCCCCGCCAGGTGCACTCCCCACCCAGCCGCCCGCGCTCCACGAGCGCGACCGCCGCGCCGAGGCCTCGGGCCACGATCGCTGCCGTGAGGCCTGCGGAACCGGCACCGAGCACGATCAGGTCGTACATTTCATCGGGCACTCGACCACCCCATCCGAGGTAGTGAGGCACGGCCGCTGAACGTCCCGCGCCTCAGTGTGACTCGCCCGAGATATACCCGAGGTGGGAGTCGACGACCGCTCCGACTCTCGCCGTCGCGTCCCGTGCGGAAGCCCTACGTCGTCTCAAGTTCTTCGACAGGCTCCGCCGGTCGCCTGAGGTCGGCGAGTGCTTCGTCCACGAGGACCTCCACGAAGTGGTGCGGGGGTCCGATCGCCGAGCCGATACTCACGCGCAGGGGCGGCTTGCCGAGTGTGACCGTGGACTCGCTGATGACGCGCGGAATGCGCTCGCTCAGGGCGCTGACGCTCTCCTCGGCACCCATCCCTATCAGCGCGAACTCATCACCTGACCAGCGTCCGAGAAGGTCGGCGTCCCGGGCAGCCGTCCTGATCGCTTCGGCGACGGTGCGAAGCAGGTCGTCTCCGTAGCCCGTTCCATAGTTCTTGTTGGCGAGTCCCAGGCCGTCGATATCGACGATCATCACGAACACGGATTGGTTCGAGCGCTGGGCAGCCCGTCGCACGGTGGGGCCGAGCGTGATCAGGCCCTGTCGGGTGAGGACTCCGGTGAGGGTGTCGGTGCTGCCAAGCTGGTTCTCGAGCCGGTCCACGTCCATGAGGATCATCAGCGACCGTCGGCGTACGACCAGCAACAGAGCGCCCGCAACCGCTGCCGCGAGAGCGGGAGTGATTGACGCCGGGTCGATGGTGTTCGTCAGCCTGAATCCGAGACCGACGAACGAGCCCAGCAGGCAGACCATGGCGACGGAGAACGATGGCCACGTGTACGACACCGCGCCGACCACAACGGTGAGGATGAGGATGTAGCCGAGACGTTCGAGTCCATCGTGCGAGGCATCGAATACGATCGCTGCAGCAAGACCGGCCACGCTCAGCGTCCAGAGCCACGATGCGCCTCTGAGAGACATCTTGGTACGAGAGACTACCTGGGCGACGGCCAGAAACAGCAGCCCAGCGCCGATAGCCACGTAGTCAGACACGGGGCTCGGACCTTTGAGGGCGTGCGCCGCGCTCAAGAGCAGCGTGATGCCGCCGAGCCATCCGAACGCTCCCGCAATGTCGTGAACACCGGAGTCGGCAGGCGATTCCCTGCTGACTCGGGGACGAAGAGGTTCCATGGCGTCGTCTCGGGCTGTGGCCTTGATTCCTAGAAGTCCACGGACCCGCTGGGGGTGGATCGGCCGCGGCCACGGGATGAGCTTCGAGAGAGTGAGCCCCAGGTAGATGATCGTGTTCGCGCCCACGAATGCGGCGAACACGGTGAACCACGGCGAGGTCAGCGTACTCGGAGGTAGCGCCATTCCGGCGAAGACGCTGGTCATGGCTTCGAGGCCTCCCCTGCGTGACCCCACGTCGCGGTTCGTCTGAGCGTGATATCAAGCAGACATTTCACGAACACTCCCTGGAGGAACACGGCGTAGCAGATCTCCGGGATGAGCAGGACCGATAGCACGCGAGCCTTCCAGCCGCCGTGCCAGACGGTGATCGTCCGCTCGATAAGGAACATCGCGGTCACCGCCATCCAGAACGGGTACCAGATCCACGCTTCGACCGATATGGCGGTAACGATCATGAACACGATCGCCGAGTTCAGCGCAACGACGCCGTAGCCGATACCGAACTGCTGTCCCCAGTAACGCACCGTGCTTGAGGTGACGCCATATTGGTTGAGGTTTTCAAGCGCTCCGCGCTGCCATCTCTTGCGCTGCACCCACAGCTCCAGCCAGCTCGGCATGATCTCGGTGACATCCCAACAGTCGTCCGGCGAGATCATCTCGCCGCCCAGAGACTTCAGCGCGAGCGTTATCTCGTTGTCCTCCGTCAGAGCCGCCGTATCGTAGACTTGACCGCTCTCTCCCGGAATGTAGACGCCCCGAGCGGCCGCGATGTCGAGAAGAGCATCCGCACGAAACATCGTGGCCGTTCCTGTGAGGACAAAGACCCGTCCTCGGCGCGCGGTGATCTGAGCTGAATAGCGAAGGAACTCGTTGCGCTGGAACTGTCCGATCAGGCCGTGGCCCTCCGCGCCCCTGAATCTCGCACCCACCGCTGCAAGCTCCGAATCCTCCTCCAGCGCACTTGCGGCGACTTCGATGAAACGGGGCGAGAGCACGGTGTCTGCATCCATGAGCAGAATGGCATCGGACGGCCCCTTGCCGCTCAGGATCACACTGAGCGCCTGGTTAAGTGCGCCGGCCTTCTTCTGCCAGTTACTCACGGTCTCGAAGACCTCCGCGCCGTATTCATGGGCGATGTTGACTGTCTCATCCATGCAGTTGTCCGCGACGACGACTATCCGATCAGGACGGCGCGTCTGGTTCGCCAGTCCCTCGAGGGTGGCGCTCAGGGTGCCCTCCTCGTTATGGGCCGGGATCACGACCTCGACGCGCACCGGCCCATCGAATACCTCGGGATCGTCGTGAACCCGACGACAGGCGGCGAGGTTTCTGCGGCTGGGGTTCAGAGTCGCCAGGAGGGTGGAGCCGACTTCCAGGCTGACCGCCGCAACCGCGACGCCCGCGATTCCCGCAAGGGCGACGATCACCAACGAGGCCACGGGCATTTGTTGCGACACGTACGTCGTCCACGGCCCGATATGCATCGGGAGGGTCGGCACCGGATCCTTGCTCAGCGCGAAGGACCTGACCACGGCAACGCTGATCGCCGCAACAGACAAGACCATGCCGACGACGAGCATGACCACAAGTTGGCCAAGGCCCCCGCGATCGACTTCAAGACGCTCGATACCCCGCCGCGTCTCGCCACGGCGTGCCTCGTTCGTGGGGGTTTCGGGTGTCGAGCTTGCGCGCTCGGGTTCCATGCTGTGTGAACCTCGCAAGACGGCGTCCGTGCTGACCTCGAAGTATAGAGGAACGCAGTCGTTTCGCTTGTGGACCTCACTAAGCTGCTCCAGCAAGGACCGTTCGCCGTGCCATCAAATGAGACCTGATGAAGAGTTACTCGACCATCAAGGCCCGTTGCGGACTCGCGCTGCCGCGCTGGAGCAGAACACTTAAGCCGTCAGGAACAAGGGTATCCATACTAGACTGCTGCCGAAGCCCAAGCGACGGGGGAAACCGTGGTAGAGCTTCACCGCATCTACGCCGTTCTGTACGCGGCCTGCGCCATTCTGTCCCTGGTGGTGACGGCGGTCGCTTGGCGGCACCGCACTGATCGCGGCGCGCGGTCGCTCTCGGCAATGATGCTTGGCGTGGCCATCTGGTCTGGCGCAGCAGTCGTAATGTGGAACGCAGAGTCTCGTGGCGAGCAGATCTTTTGGTCTAGAGCCGAGTCTCTCGGTAGCTGGTTGGTCCCTGTCGCATTCTTGACTCTCGCGTTCGAAATCGCAGGGCGGCGGCAGTGGCTGACTCCCCGCCGCATTGCGCCCATCGCGCTCGCGGCTTTCGCGCTCAACAACATCGAGTGGTGGAATCCTGGCAGCCTGTTCGACGCGGCGATCGTGCCGCAGGCGCTCGGCCCACACACACGTTTCGTTATTGTGCAGGGCCCCCTGTACTGGGTGTTCATCGCGTTTGCATACTCCCTGATCGTGATTGGCCTCGTCCTCATCGGCCGAGTGTATCTCCGTTCTTCCGGCGCTGAGCGGACTCAGGCCGCCATCGTGCTTGTCGGTGGGATCATCCCGTTCGTCGCCAGCGTTGGCACTCAGTCCGCGCTCGCTTCACTGACCGGACTCGACATCGCACCACTTGCGTTCTTTGGTACCGGCTCGCTTTGGCTGTATGCCATCCTTCGTGGGAGCCTGCTCGACATCCTCCCCAAGGCCCGCGCCTTGCTCGTCGAACAGATGCCGGACGGAGTCATTGTCGTCGACGGGGATTACCGGGTTGTGGACGCCAACCCGGCTGCGCTCACCATGCTTAACAAGCCCGCCCTCGGAGCGCTCTACCACCCGGTCGAGACTGTCCTCGAAGGCCTGGAGGGAGCTGCTGCAGTTCTCGACGGCAGCGGCTCAGATCATGCAGTGCTGTCGCTCGAAACCCATGGCGACCGGCGCTACGTCGACCTCGGTGTCACGCTCCTGCCCTCGGGCCGCACCGGGCGGTCTGCGCGCCTCATCACTCTTCGCGATGTGACTGACGAGCTGCGGAGCATTGAGCAGCTGCGCCTCGCCGCCAGGATCTACGAAACGACAAGTGAAGGCATCATGGTTACGGCCGCGAACGGCGAGATCACGGACGTGAACGATTCGTTCGGTTCCATCACGGGCTACGCGCGAACGGACACTCTCGGCAAGAACCCGCGCTTCATGAAGTCCGACAGACATCCACCGGAGTTCTTCCAGAGCATGTGGGAGACTCTCGCGGCTACCGGCGCGTGGCAGGGAGAGGTATGGAACCGCCGAGCCGACGGCAGCTTGCTTCCGACATGGCTGTCCATTTCCTCTGTCAAAGACGATTGCGGAATCACCACGGATTACGTCGGCGTCCTCTCAGACATCACCGCGATTAAGCGCGGCGAGGAGAATCTGCAATGGCTCGCGACGCACGATCCACTCACCAAGCTCGCGAACCGCGCGCTCGTGGACGACCTGCTCACGGCGGCATTGGCATACGCGCGGCGTCGCGATGCGCATGTCGCGGTCTTGTACTTCGATCTCGACCACTTCAAAGAAGTCAACGACACAATGGGGCACACATGCGGGGACGATCTGCTCGTCGAGGTGGCCCGACGGTGCCTGTCCGTGGTGCGCGAAGAGGACAATGTCGCTCGTGTCGGAGGAGATGAGTTCAAGATAGTCGTATCCGACGCCTCAAGCAGGGAGGCTCTCCGGGCTTTGGCACAACGCCTGCTCACGGCGATCGAGGCGCCAGTTCACCTGGGGGACAACGGGGACGCACGCGTCACAGCAAGTATCGGTATCGCGGTCTTCCCCGCCGATGGCCGCGATGCCCCCAGTCTTGTTCAGCACGCGGACCAAGCGATGTACCGGGCAAAGAGCCTCGGTCGCAATCGGTTCGAGTTTTTCAGTTCAAAGGATGGAGGTGACTCTCCCGCTGGGGCCGAAGTGGGAGTCGTCTGACCTGAGAGCGACGCATCGTCGTAGAGCTTGTCGGCGGCCCGGAGCACTTAGACAACCCAGCGCGTAAATCAGCACGGCAGGTGCTGGGGTCACACGGTCCCGGCGAGGCGCGGCACGGCCACAGGTCCTTGTTCGAGCAGGGTCAACAGCTCCGCAATCGGTAAGGGTTTCGAGAAGTAGTAGCCCTGCGCGGAGTCACAGCCTGCTTCGAGGAGGAACCGCACCTGCTCCTCTGTGTCCGGACCTTCGGCAAGAGCCTCTGCTCCGATGCCCTTGGCCAGAGCCACTGTTGCGTTGACAATCGCACGAGCGCTCGAGTGCATTGGCACTTGGCTGACGAAACTACGGTCGATCTTGATCTTGGTCGGATGAAACTCCTGGATGTAGCTCATTGAGGCGTACCCCGTGCCGAAATCGTCGATTGAGACCAGCACGCCGGCGGCCAGCAGCTCTCTGATCTTGTTCGCAGCAACCTCGGTCCGAACCATGATGGCCGACTCGGTGACCTCGACTTCCAAGGACCCGGGCTGAATCCCCTCGAGCGCTGCGGCTGCCAACACGTCTCGGGCGACGTCCTGTTCCATAAATTGCCGCGCCGAGAAGTTAATCGCCATCGTTAGCGCATGACCCGAGTCGCGGAGCACTCGCATGTCCGCGCATGCCCGGCGAAGCACCCATCCGCCGAGTTCCAAGATGAGTCCGGTGGCTTCGGCCACCGGGATGAACTCATCCGGCATGACCACCGAGCCGTCCGGCTCACGCCAGCGCACGAGGGCCTCGATTCCGGTTACCTTGCCTGTTCTGAGGTTTACTTGGGGTTGATATACCAGAAACAATCGATCCTCTGAGATGGTGCGTCTGAGAGCCGTCTCGACCTGTATGCGACGCTCGATGTCGTCCTGCATCGCCTCGTCGAAGAGTTCGACACGATTCTTGCCGAGCTCCTTGGCACGATACATCGCTACGTCGGCATGAGTCGCGATGGAGGCCGCATCGGCGCCGTCCTTCGGGAAGATTGCGATTCCGATGCTCGCAGTCACCAACGCATCGGACTCGTCCAGGTGGACGGTCTTCTCAACGGCTTGTAGTAGCCGTTCCGCCAAGAGCTTCAAGTCGTAGACCGAAGCATAGTTAGAGGCGATGACCGTGAACTCGTCACCACCCATGCGTCCCAACATGTCGCTTTCGCGCACAACCGCCATACACCGATGAGCAATCTCCACGAGCAATCGGTCACCCATCGCGTGGCCCAGCGTGTCATTCACGTCCTTGAAATGGTCAAGGTCGAAGTAAAGGACCGCCAAGTTCGATTCGTAGCGTCGACTGCGCGCCACTTCGGCGGACAGCCGGCTCCAAAGCAAAGCGCGGTTCGGCAGGGCGGTCAGCGGGTCATGCGTCGCGAGCCATTCCAGATCCTCTTGCCCCTTCTTGATGACGCTGATATCCGAGAATACCCCCACGTAGTGCGTCGTCGTGCCCTCGTCGTCCGTAACGGTGGAGATGGACAGCCACTTGGGCAGCATCGAACCGTCCGAGCGCCTGTCCCAGATCTCGCCCTGCCACTGACCTGTATCAAGCAGCGTGGCCCACAGCTCGTCATAGAACTCGCGGGGGTGTCTGCCGGACTTCATGATCCGCGGATTCTGGCCGATGACGTCGGCTCGCTCGAGAGCGTGCATGCGCAGGAACGCGTCGTTGACGTCGACGATCGAGCCATCAGGCGTGGTCACCACAACACCCTCGCTCGTGGTCTCGTAGACCTTGCCGGCGAGGCTTAATTCCTCGTTGGCCTTGCGCACAAGCTCAGTCGCCCTGTTGCGGTGCGTGGCGCCGACAAGCACCAGCGCGATCACGCACACGGCGTCGACTGCGAGGAACACTGCGTGAAGCCAGGGATTGTCCCATGCGATCGGTTGGATGATACCGATCGTTTGGAACACCGTGATCGCAAATCCGGCGAGCACCGCGATCCCGGCGGCGATCGCGGCATCGCGATAGCGGAGCATGACTCCCGCCATTGCGACCGGGATCATCATCCCCGCGATCGCGGGCGACCCGATGCCGCCCGAGTTGACGAAGAACCAAGAAGCCATCGCGATCGTGCCGAAAACCATAAGTCGAGCGCCGCCCATCGGACGCCCGAACCGGACCACCAACAACGCCGCCACACTCACCGCACCCAGACCGACCACGAAGCCCACCATCGGCAGGACAGCACCGGCCGAGGTCACAACCAGAATCGGAACGGTCAGTACGGCGGCGGTCATCAAGGAGATCGCGATCCAGTACACGAGACTCGCGGTCTCGTTCAGATGCGCGTCGCGGAAGACTGGCGGTTTCAGGAGCCCGGCGGCTGGTTGGAATGTAGGCTTGGGCATTGCTCCTCCATCCGCGGCAGACACAACGGTAAATAGCGGTACCGCGGTCTGCCGGCCCGGCACTCTCGCTTCATACCCACCGCGCGGAACTTGATGCGGTGCGAGTCTCTGATCGAGCGCTTCCCGCGCTCTCCCGCAGTGCTCGAAGTGGTCATTGGCAGCCTCTGTTGCGCTCCGAGTTGCGGTCTTGTCTTCACCGAGGCTGCCGAGGGCCATGAAGCCCTGATTCCGCTTCTGTAAACAGATGTCCTACGGGACGGCTTTGACACGTTTGCCCGGTCGTCGTTTGGCCCCGCACTCAAGCGCGCCGGCTCCCCGCCCCGATTCGAACGTCGCATCAGGCGTATAGTTCTGATTCCCGTCTGAACCTAGGCATAAGACAGAGGATTCGCGATGGCAACCAAGAAGCCCGCTCGTCGAGTGTCTACCGCGTCCGCGGCGGCCCCGCAAGCGCCCTTTCCCGTCGTCGGTATCGGCGCTTCAGCAGGCGGGCTCGCCGCAATCGAAGAGTTCCTCGCGGCCATGCCGGCCGGGGAATCGCTGCGGATGGCGTTCGTACTCGTGCAGCATCTCGATCCCGACCACAAGAGCCTGCTTCTCGACCTGGTCAAACGCTACACCGACATGGACGTGGAGTGGGCCGCAGACGGCGTGCAGGTGCGACCCGGCAAGGCGTACGTCGCGCCACCGAACCAGGACGTGGCCCTGGTAGATGGCCGGCTGGTACTCACTGAGCCCGAGTCCCCGCGCGGCCTGCGTCTCCCCATCGACCACTTCTTTCGTTCGCTCGCCGCCGACCAACACGAACGCGCGGTATGCATCGTGCTTTCTGGCACCGGCAGCGATGGGACTCTGGGGCTGCGCGCCATCAAGGGCGAAGGCGGAATGGCTATCGCCCAGAGCCCCGAGTCGGCGACGTACGACGGCATGCCCGGCAGCGCCATCGCCACCGGGCTCGTCGATTACATCGTGACGCCCGCCAACATGCCGGAGAAACTCCTTGGCTATGTGGGCCGCGCGTTCGGGCGGCCGCCCAATACCGATGGTGTTAAGACACCGGAGGTCGGCGACACGTTGCTCGAGGTGCTGCACCTTCTGCGCGACCGCACGGGCCATGACTTCACGCACTACAAGACCAATACTTTGCAGCGACGAGTCGAGCGCCGCATGGCCGTGACGACCGTCGACACGATGGACGACTACCTCGAACTGCTCAAGCGCGACTCCCTTGAGGTGGAGACGCTCTTCCGCGAATTGCTCATCGGCGTAACGAACTTCTTCCGAGACGCGCCTGCGTTCGAGGCGCTGGCGACCGAGGTGTTGCCCTCGCTGGTCGCGGCTCACGACTCTGCTAATCCGGTGCGAGTCTGGGTGCCCGGATGTTCGACGGGCGAAGAGGCCTACACGATCGCAATTCTGCTGCTGGAGCAGGCCGGCATCGCCAAGCGTAACGTGCCGCTACAGGTGTTCGCGACCGACATCGATGCAGACGCCATCGAACGCGCCCGGGCCGGCGTGTACCCGCAAAGCATCAGTGCGGACGTTTCGGCGGAGCGTCTCGACCGCTTCTTCGTCAAGGACGGCGAAAAGTACCGCGTCGCCAAGGCCGTGCGCGACTGCCTGGTGTTCGCCAAGCAAGACGTGACCAAGGACCCGCCATTCTCGCGAGTCGATCTCATCAGCTGTCGAAACTTGCTCATCTACATGGACGCTCCCCTGCAGCAGAAACTCATGCCGCTGTTCCACTACGCGCTGAATCCGGAGGGTTACCTCCTCCTAGGCAGCTCCGAGACGGTCGGCGCCGCTACCGATCTGTTCGCTCCAATCGACAAGAAGTGGAAGCTGTTCAAGCGACGGGGGACGATCACCCCTCGGCAGATGTTGACCACGAGCATGCCGCAGCGCGAAGGCACGGGCGAGGGACGCCGGCCAGCATTGAAGGCCGTGCCTCTCCGAGTTCGCGTGCGCGATCTGGCCGAAAGGACCCTGCTCGAGAAGCACGTTCCCGCCAGCGTGGTCATCAACGCCGACGGCAACGTGCTCTACATACACGGCCGCACCGGCCGATACCTCGAACCGGCTCCCGGCGAGCCGACCGTCAGCGTGTTCAAGATGGCCCGAGACGGGCTGCGCTTCGAACTCGCAGCCGGGGTCCGCAAGGTCCTCGCCGAGAAGAAGCCCGTGCGCTACGACCGACTGCGAGTCGACACCAGCGGCGACGCGCTGGTCAACCTGATCATCGAGCCGATGACGGGGGCCGACGCCGTCAAGGGCGTACTCCTGGTCTTGTTCGAGGACGTTCCGGCCTCCGACGACAACGCCCATGCGATTACCCCGGAATCCGGCCCCGACCGCGAGCAGCGCATAGCCGACCTCGACCGCGAGTTGTCGGCCAAGGAGGAGTACCTCCGCACCACCGTCGAGGAACTCGAGACCTCTAACGAGGAGCTCAAGTCGACCAACGAGGAGATGCAGTCTTCCAACGAGGAGCTGCAGTCCACCAATGAAGAGCTTGAGACTTCCCGAGAGGAACTGCAGTCGGTCAATGAGGAACTCGTGACCGTCAATAGCGAGCTGCAGCAGAAGATAGAGGAGCTCTCGCGGGCCAACAGCGACATGAACAACATGATCGCCGGCACCGGCATCGGCACGCTCTTCATCGATCAGCACCTGCTCATACAGCGTTTCACGCCGACAGTCACGGCGATCATGAACCTTATCGCGACCGACATCGGACGCCCCATCAGCGACATCATGCCGCGTCTGAAGAGCGACATCGACCTTGCCGGTATCGTGACCAAGGTGCTCGATACTCTGACCCCCGCCGAGGTTCAGATCGAAGACAGCGCGGGGCGGATCTACCAGATGCGCGTGCAGCCCTACCGTACGCTGGCCAACGTGATCGACGGCGCCGTACTCACCTTCGTTGACGTCACGGCGCAAACACACTTGCAGGCCCAACTCGACGACGCGGCAAGGTCCGTCGCCGAGACCGGCGAGTTCGCGCAGAGCGTCCTTGACACGGTTCGCGAGCCGCAGCTCGTTCTCGATGGTGAGCTCACTGTCGTGACCGTGAACAAGGCGTTCCTCGCCTCGTTCAAACAGGCGCCGGATATCGTCGGCCACTCGTTGCGCGAGATCGACGACGCGGCATGGGACGACCCCGAGCTGCTCAAACTGCTGCTGAAGGTGCTGCCCAAGAAGAAGAAGCTGGATGACTACGAACTCGTCCTCACAGCGGGGACGCTCGGGCGCTGCACTGCCACCCTCAACGCCTTGGAGCTTATCCAGAAGCCCGAGAAGCGCCGCCTCATGCTGCTCACGATCACGAATCTGGACTGCGACAACTGATGCCCGGGAGCCGACCACCGCGCAAGAACCATACGCCGAGCGCGGATGAACTGCGCCAGCAGGCCGAGAAGCGTCTTGACGAGCTGACTGCTGCCGCAACAGAGGCTCCCATGCCCGACGCGGTCGCGACGGTCGTGCACGAACTGCGGGTGCACCAGGTCGAGCTCGAGATGCAGAACGATGAGCTGCGCCGAGCACACCTCGAGCTCGATGCGCAGCGAGAGAAGTACTTCGAACTCTTCGACTTGGCGCCCGTCGGATACGTGACCGTTAGCGACAGGAGCGTCGTCGCAGACGCAAACCTCACCGCCGCCGAGATGCTTGGAGTGGAGCGGCAGCTGCTCGTCGGCCAGCCGTTCAGCGCCTTTGTCTTGGCAGCCGACCGCGACGTCTACTACCGGCGCAAGAAGGCGCTCGAGGAAACCGGCGAGCCGCAGACGTGCGAGTTGCGTCTGTATCGCTTCGCCGGCGAGGACGAAGCGAGGGCACCCCGGCGTCACTTCTGGGCGCGTCTCGAGTGGCGGCGGCAACGTGCGCTCGAGGGCGAGACCGACCTCACCTGGATGACCTTCACCGACATCGACGAGCTGAAAGAGGCGGAGAGTGATCTGCGCGAGCGCGAGCGCAGCCTACTGGAAGGCTCTCGCCGGGGCGAACACCTCAGCACAGCGCTCAACGAGGTGAGCTCCATGATCAACGCCTCATTCGAACTCGACAGCGCCCTCAACGACGTGCTCCAGATGGCCTGCTCGGCGTTGGGCTGTGACGTCGCACTGCTCGGCCGCGCGGTTCTCGGCGGTTGGCTCGTAGAACACTCCTTCGTGTCCGGCAATACAATCGACAGCGGCGAGATCGAAAGGCGCTTCCTGTCTGCGCTGTCCTCGAACGAAGAGCGCGCTTTCGCGAACTCCGGCACCGATGAGGCGGGCTGGCTGAGCAGCGAGCTGGGGCTCGCCGACGCAATCGTCTCGCCCGTCCCTGGGCTTCGCGGAGCGACCGGGGCGCTCGTGTTCGGGCGGGCAGCGGGCGGGCAGACGTTCGACGCCCAGTCGCTGGAATTCCTCCGAGGGCTTGCGCAATCGCTCGCGTTCTCACTCGCCAACGTGGCGCAGTTCGAGGCGGAGCACCACATCGCTGAGACTCTCCAGGAGGCGCTGCTCTTGATGCCTGCTTCGGTTCCCGGTGTCGTCTTCTCGCACCTCTATCGCTCGGCGACTTCCACGACGCGCGTCGGCGGCGACTTCTACGACGTGTTTCCGATGGCCGAGGGCAAGGTGGGTGTTCTCGTCGGCGACGTGTCCGGGAAGGGTCTCGGGGCCGCCGTGCTCACCTCAATCATCAAGGACACGATCAAGGCCTACGCCCACGACACGTCCTCGCCCTCAGTTACCATCGCCCGCGCGAACGTCGCCCTCGGCGAAGCTGCACGGCTCCCCGATTTCGCGAGCGTCTTCTACGCGGTCGTCGACAGGGAGCGGAACTCGCTTGTGTATTGCAACGCCGGACATCCGCCCGCGGCGGTGCTCTCAGCCGACGGGTCGGTGCGGCTGCTTGAGGGGACATCTCCCGTGATCGGCGCGTTTCGGGACCTCGCCTACGAGGAGCGAACCGTATCCTTGGAGCCGAGCGAGACGGTGCTTCTCTACACGGACGGAGTGACCGAGGCGCGCAACAGCGAAGGCGCGTTCTTCACCGAAGAGGGGCTCCTTTCTGCGCTGGAATCGATCGACACCCCAGACGTGGCCACGCTTCCTCGGGCAATCCTCGATGCGGTGATGACATTCACCGGCGGGCGGTTGACCGACGACATCGCCCTGCTGGCATTTCGCCACCTTGGGCCGCGCGCGGCCACCCGATAGCGACTCGTGCCTTGAGAGCCGCCCGCAGGCCATGTACGTGAAGCTCATCAAGCCAACCAGCTCCGTCAGGATGAGCGGCGCGCGCCGCGCACCCGCCAGCGCATGGTCAGCGAAGGGCTGTCGCTCGTGGTCCCGGGGAATCAGGTCTACCTTCCGACCCTCGGCGTGAACCTCCGAGAGAGGTACCAGACCCGGGTGCACACTACAGACCGGCTGCGCCCCTCAGCGCAGGTGCTGTTCTTGCACGTGCTCGCGAACCGCTCCCCCGCCTCCGGCACTCCGAGTGGCTTGGCGCGTCTGGTCCTACGAGCCGGGCCTCCTCTCGGCAGGTCCGGCGGTCGACCGGCTCTCGCTCTACCTCTCGCTTCGAGACGACACTGACGAGAGGGTCCAGTCCGCGCTTGACGAGATGATGCGGGGCGTCACGTGGTAAGGGGTCTCAGCGTCTTCCGTGAGCACTTCGCCGGATTCGCGGACCGATACGTCCTCATCGGCGGAGCCGCTGTGGAAGTGGCGATGGATGCGGCGGGCTTGCAGTTCCGCGTGACCAATGACCTCGACATCGTGTTGCACGTCGAGGCGCTTGACGCAGAGTTCGCGGCAGCCTTCTGGGAGTTCGTCGCCGACGGGGGCTACGAGTTCAAGGAGAAGGGCAACGACAAGCCCACGCTCTACCGGTTCAGCAAGCCGGCAGACGAGAGCTTCCCCTTCATGCTCGAGTTGTTCTCCCGCAAGCCGGAGCTGATGGAGCCGCCCGCGGACTGCCGTCTGACGCCACTACCCATCGCCGAGGAGGTCTCGAGCCTCTCGGCGGGTCGTGTGATGGCAGGAAACTCGAGCGTTCCTGGCGCAACACTTGCGCGCTGATGTCGCTGCGCTTCGTGTCCGCGTGCCGGCTTAGAATCGGAGGAGTGCCGGCCCTTCCGCACAGCGGGCCGCCACTCCATGATCCTGAGGGAACAGCACGCCTAGAAGAGCGCCGTCATGCCTTGCCGCTTCTCGAGTACTTCGATTCCTTAGCAATTTGTCGTCGTTCGTGCCAGCTAAATCAACAACGACAAATTCGAGTAAAGGGGGAAGCATATATCCTCGAGAAGGGCTTGTGGGCTGGTCAGACGACGACCGCCTCCCATGTTTCTGAGCTGTTGGCTTTGCTCCCGCGGCCTGGTTTCCAGTGAGCAGTACCACCAGCGCGACATTCGCCGGACATTTGGGCACCAAGTCGGGCGACACGCGGAGTCTGAACAAAAGGGACTGCTGAGAGGCGTTCGGACCTCGATAGCATGCACTCTGAACTGCGGTTTTGCCGTCGGCAGGGTTTCAGAAGGCTCCGATGGTGCCCGATTCCGGGCCCTAAATAGGCCCCGACAAGCCTCTGACCTGCGAACAAATGGTGCCCCCAAGGGAATTCGAATCCTGATTGCGCTTGTGAAACGCCCCGGGTTTGACGGAGGCTCCGTTTCCAGGATTACTTGGTCCTGGAGAAAGGAGTCAGACCCATGGCACGACGTTCGAAGTACTCCCCCGAGTTCCGTGAGCGCTCCGTCCGAGTCGCCCGAGAATCCGAGCGCCCGATCACTCAGGTCGCCCACGATCTGGGCATCCACCCCGAGACGCTTCGGCTCTGGGTACGTCAGGACGAGGCTAACGACGGCACCCGCACCGACCGGCTGACGACAGCCGAGCGCGAGGAGCTTTCCGCACTGCGCCGCGAGAACCGCGATCTGAAACGCTCCAACGAGATCCTGAAAGCCGCGAGCGTGTTTTTCGCCCGCGAGCTCGACCAGCCCCGTCCGAGGTGAGCGCGTTCGTCGACAGGCATCGCGACCGCTTCGGGGTCGAGCCGATGTGTCGGGAGATCGAGGCGTCAGCCTCCGCATACCGGGCTCGCAAGACGAGGCCACCGTCGACGCGTGCGATGCGTGACGAGTTCTTGCTCACACAGATCAGGCGCGTGCATGCCGATTCCGCCGGCATCTACGGTCAGCTCAAGATCTGGGATGAACTCAATGACGAGGGCATAGCCGTGGCAAGGTGCACGGTCGAACGCCTGATGCGCAAGCACGGTATCGAGGGCTGCCGTAACGGGAGAGTCCAGGTCACGACCCTGCCCGGCCTCTCGCCTGTGGCTGCAGACGACCTCGTGTGCCGCGATTTCTCCGCAGACCGACCGGATGCCGTGTGGCTCTCCGACTTCACCTACATCAGGACCTGGGAGGGTTGGAGCTACCTCTCGATCGTGCTCGACATCCACACGAGGCGCATCGTGGGCTGGCAGCTCGCGAGCCACATGCGCCAGTCCCTTGTGACAGACGCATTCGAGATGGCAGACGCGTCGAGGATCGTTCACGAAGACGGCATGATCGCACACTCCGACAACGGGAGCCAATACACGTCTTACGAGTACACCGAGCGCTTGAAGAGGGCCGGCATCGTCCCGAGCAGGGGCAGAACCGGAACCGCATTGGACAACGCGATGGCGGAAAGCATCATGGCGACGCTGAAGAGAGAGCTCACCAAACGCTATACGTGGAGGACCAGGCTCGACCTCGAGCTCGCGCTGGTGACCTACATCGGCTGGTACAACGCCCGCCGCAAGCACCGCTCGCTGAAGTTCGTTCAGGACGGCAGGGTCAGGCGACAGACGCCGCTTCAGGCCCTCGACCGCTACAATCAGGAAGTCGCCCGGGAGACCGTGGCTTCCACATAATCGAGCCGACGTGGAACCCGGGGCGTTTCACTTGTGACTATTGGGACTACTTGGGACTCGTTGGTACTCAAGAGCTGCGGCGAGTCCCAATAGGTACCAACGCGTACCAACAGTCACCATGTATTTGGGCGACAAATCGGGCGACAAATCTGGAGCGTGCTGATCCCACGATTCCCGAACCCCTCGAGTGCGCTGGGATGCTTGGTGCAAGACCCACGGGCGCGACGCTGTGGGGACCGTCGTCAGAGTCCGAAATGTCCGTCGCTGAAGAGGATCGTCATGACCAGCCTTTGCCCGGCACCCATTTCACACTGAACGACTGTCCGGCTGCCGCCGCAATGGCAGGCGGCATGATGAACACGTTGATGTCGTCGACGACGTCGACGAGACTGTCCGGCGCTCCGATTCCCGACACTCCGAGTCGCGTCACGAAAGCCGACCACTGCGTCATCCTCTCCGGTCGCTTCGCGTAGTCGTCGGAAAGCACGGCCGGCCGAGAAGATGGCACATCGGTACCTCGTCGCTCGAAGGTCGCGGCGATGCCCTCTGTCAGGTCGCCACCGTCGAAGGAGACGGAGCGCGAGAGCATCCAGATGTCGTAGTAATCCTTCACTCGGCTGTTCAGCAGCCCTTTGCTGATCATGGTCTCGAACTTCTCGGCTATGGCAGTCGAGGGCTGGTACGCGAGGATGTGTGGCGCGTCCATGTCCAGCAGTGTCGGGTAGTCCACCCATCCAGGCTCGGGTACTGCGATGTCCGCGACGCCGATATCGAGTTGGAGGCGCATCCGCGCGCCGGCCAATCTGGTTGTGACGAGCGCTCGCACTCCTGGATAACGGTCCTCGATGGTGATTGGTTCGACCGCCACATCGGCCGAGAACTCGACACCGTCGGCCGACTCGATTGCGAGGCACTCGCGCACCATCGCGGCGACCGCTTCGGGTGAGTTCTCGATTCGCCCGAGGAAGTCGATATCCCTGGTCGGCCGAGCTACAGCACCGTCCCAGACGCGAAGCATCGCCGCGCCCTTGACGATCAGGCAGTCGGCCCACTTGGTCTTGGACAGGCGATACAAGAAGCGCTCCATCGCGTAGTACTGGAGCACCTGGTTGAAGTCGAGGCCGATCTCGTCGGCCTTGTTCTTCAGGCGAGCACGAACCGATGCGGGAAGATTCGTCGGGTTCTCGGCGGTCACAGGAGTGCCGCCATGTAGGGAGAGATGACGGACTCGACCTTGTCGATACGGGCAAACTCCATGATCTCTGAAGGCGTGGCGGCCCGCTTCCTCACGACTTCCTGAAGTGCCTCCATCGCGATATCGAAGCCGATCCTGTTGCGGTACTTGAAGCAGTCGGCCACGGTCTTGGCGACGCCATACACACGAAACTGCGCCCCCGCCATCGAGTGCTCCTCCACCCCGGCCCGAAACGCCGCGTCGCTCATGCTGAACACCTGCACACGCGGGTAGCTGAACTTGGGAGGCGTCACGTTGCGTGGCAGCGCGATCTGCACGGCACTGGGTATCTGCGTCCCGATGCCGTGATACTCCAGAGCGCTCACGAGACACAGTACCGCCCTAGGGATCCGCCGCATCACGGCAGCGACATCCGGACTCTCAGGTAGTGGCGCCGATGCAAGCACGAATACGCCCCTGCTCAGAGTCTCAAGGTCGCCGTGGTCCCTCATCCAGTAGAGGGTCCGCCGATGTATGCCAGCCTCGAGCGCTTCACCGGTGCGCATGACTCCTTCATGCGCGGCGAAGATGGCTTCGGCTGCCATGAGTGCGTTGTCGCTTGGTTCTCTCATGGGACATATAGTACAGCACTTGCGGTCCAAGTGTTCTAGATTTTGTCCCGCAGTCCGCGCCGCAAGATTTGGGCAACAAATCGAGCAACAACTCAGCCGAACGCCGATTATGGGCAAAAGGGACTGCTATTGGGCCGCATGCAGGCGTCGAAACGCCCTCTGAGCTGCGACTTTCCTCCAGGTCGGCGCTCAGCCGGAAGACAGTTGTAGCCCGATTTCACGCTCGAAATCGGGCTACTCAGGCCTCTGACCTGCGATTCTATGGTGCCCCCAAGGGAATTCGAATCCTGATTGTGCTTGTGATTGTTGGTGACTATTGGGACTCGTTGGTACTCAAGAGCTGCGGTGAGTCCCAATAGGTACCAACGAGTACCAACAGTCACCATGTATTTGGGCACCAAATCGGGCACCAAGTCAGGGCAATCGATTTGCGACGAGAACGGAAGCAGCCCTTGCCGTCTTTGTGATTAATCATATAATCGCGTTAGCGTTTATCGATTCAATCAGGAAGGTTCCTCACCGTGTACAGATTTGACATGACAGAGGCGGTCGTCGTCGGAGTCCGCCGGATCGCAGAGCTCCGCGCCAGCCTAGACGCACAAGGGCCACTCCCTCGCATCTGGCTTGGCCGAACGCGACGCGACCTCGAGGCGGAAGCTGTTGCCGCCTCCACCATCATGGAAGGAGTGGCGGTCACCGTCGACGAGGCGCGCCGCATTCTGGCAGGCGACAAACCGACCGGCGTCTCGGTGGAAGACATCGATCTTGTCGACGGCTACCGCGATGCTATGCGGTTCGTGCTGGCGCGCGCCGATGCCGACGCATTCCAGTGGCAAAGCGAGCTTCTGCTCTCGCTGCACCACCTGGTGCTCGGCGGTTCGTACGCAAAGGGCGCGGGCCGATTCAGGGAAACCCAGAACTGGCTCACGAACAGCGCAAGCGGCAAGCAGGTGTATCTGCCCCCGCCTGCCGAACAGGTGCCCTCGCTCATTGATGACTTGACGGCGTGGCTTCAGGAGGCAGACGAGCCCGGACCAGTGAAGTCAGCACTCGCACATGTCTGCGTGGCGGGTATCCATCCGTTCGGCGACGGCAACGGCCGAACCGCGCGCATCGTCGCATCTCTAGCGATGTATCGCGCCGGATACCGATTGCCCCAGTTCACCAGCCTCGAGGAGTGGTGGGGCCGTCATCTTGAGGACTACTACGGCGCCTTCGAGTGCCTCGGCACAGAGTGGGCACCTGATACCGACGTCACTCCGTTCCTAGAGGCCCATGTGTGTGCACAGGTCGCACAGGTCGAGGCGCTCTCACTTCGCAACACCACCGAGCGCGCCCTGTGGACGGTACTGCAGGACGTCGCCGTAAGAGACATGGGGCTGAACGAACGTGCCACGCATGCGCTCTACGACGCATTCTTCGCGCGCGAGGTCACTAACCGCTACTACCGTGGGATGGCCGACGTCTCCGAAGTGACAGCGTCACACGACTTGGCGAAGCTCGTTGCATCCGGCGCTCTCGAAGCGAGGGGCGCCGGGCGCAGCGCACATTACGTCGCGGCTCCAGCGCTCTACGATCTCGTGGTAAAGCACGCCGAGCTCGACCAGCGATGGCGAGGAGTACCTGGGGACAATGTCGCACAGAGAGACGCTGTTCTGACAGGACTCGCGAATCGCCTGCATGCCGCCGACGAGAGACGCGGGGCCTGACGGGCCCATCGTGCCATCCTCGTAGGATCGATGCTGCGGCCCCTTTCGGAGCCGTAATCGACCGAAACCTGACCTTAGCGTCCCTCTTGCGCCCGAACAGAGATAGCCGGAGCCCCGTTGTCGCAGGTCAGGTGGGGTCACGCGGATGATGGCGCTTCAACGCCTGCGGCTGAATCGCCCGTGTCAGGGCGCTTCCGGAATGCAATAAGGCACACAGATGGCACGTCTTCGGCGGGGTCGCGAAGCGCCCGGACGTTTCCAACCACCATGAAGCCGCTGGGTACAATCGTCGGAGCTGGCACCGGCGATCGCGATTGGCGCGGCCTACACGCGCCGTGGCAGCAGCATGTCAGACCTCACCCGGCTGTTCCTAGACAGGGACCCTGAGCTTTCGGCACGCGTCATCAACTGGCTGCGTTCCCTGCCGCGCGCCTCGGACCTAAAGGGAAAGCAATTCGGACTGTGGGAGGTGCCCGCAACAATCCGGAGATGCGAGGCCAACGAATCGGTGGTCGTCTTGGAGGAACGCCCTACTCCTCCAACTCCGCGTCAGGGCCGTTCTTCTTCAATGACTCGATTCCATCGTCACGCGCGGCTTCAGTTTCAAAGTATTCACTCGAGCCAATTGTCTGACCGTTGGCTGCGTGTAGGGCGAACCGAAACCTGCCGTCCGGAGTGGTGGTGCGCTTGTAGCGGTCCTCGTCAGACGCGTTCGTCTTCACCGATTCGATGCCGTTCATGGCGGCGGCCTTGGTCGTATACGCCTCGCTGCTGAGAACGGTCTGTTTGCCCGCCTTTAACATGAACATGAACTGCCCGTCCTCGCGTGTCTGCATCTTGAAATACCCGGCCATCAGGTCCTCCTAGGGATAGTGGGTTTGAACGCATTCGGCGCAGCTGACTCTGCTAGGGCGTTTTGACGTTGCGATACCCCGAGATCGCCGATCATTCAAGAGAATCCCCGAGAACAACCGACACGAGAAACATGGCGACCAGGGCAACGATGATAACTCGGCTCTAGCCGGGCCTCATCCAAACCTCATCGCGGATGGATCGCGCTGTGACAATCGATCTTCCCGCGCGGACGATTCTGGCCCCCGCTCGAGAACTCGCACTATGCCGCCCTAGACAGCCCGACGACCCGTGATCAGGTTGTACACGAGCACGACCAAGGCAATGACGAGGAGCAGATGAATCAGTCCACCACCGATGTGAAAACTGAAACCGAGCAGCCAGAGCACGACGAGAATGACGATGATGGTCCAGAGCATGTGGATCAACTCCAAGGGTTGGGCGGTATTGGCAATCTGGAGGATTCGTACCCGTTGTCAGAACGCAGCTCACAATGTACCTGGCGACGATTCATGCTTGCTGTGCGATGGCGGAACCCGTGCTTGCCGTATCGGATCCGGGGGCGTAGCAGGGGGTGCCCGTATGAGCTCCCGATCGCTTCTCCTCCGATGACCCTTGGTCGCGAGAAGCTGGCTCAGGCATCAGCTGCAAGCGGGATCTGCAGGTGCGCGTGCGCTTCTGGAAACGGGGCCACGACTCGCGAAGAGCGCAACGTCAGCGGCTCGTGATACAGGCCGGTTCCGCGCCGTGGTCGGCACATGTGGCCTTGCGGGGGTTCGCTTCCACGACCTGCGGCATGCCCACGCGACGATCCTGCGCAAGGCCGGCACACCGCCACATGTCGTATCCAAGCGCCTCGGACACTCGACGGTCGCCTTCACGTGGCGCATCCGTGCGTTCTCGGCGATCACGCGGGCGTCGAGCGCATCGGTCTTGTTCGCACCGACGAACGCCCCGCGGCAGCGATTGACCATGAGCCCGGGTACGAAGACCACCTCCTGCCCGGCCGCGAGCAGCGAAGCCACGAGCAGCGCGACCGGCCCGTGACTCATGTCCACGCCCCAGACGAGGTCGCATCCGAGTACAAACGCCTGCTCGATCAGGGCCTCGATGTCGCCCTGCTCGTTCTCGACTCGACGGGAGAAGATCTCGCGCCCCGTCTCGTCGATCGCAAGCGCCCAGTGGAAGTCCTTGCCGATGTCGACACCGATCCACGCACGCCCCATGGCGTCCCCCTTCCCTCGGGAACCGAAGATACCCACCCGCAGACCCTCCGCCGACATCACCTTACAAAGCGCCGAGGCGCAGATCCCTATCAGCGGTCGAAGTGTCCGGGCGGACCGGGTGGCAATGCCCCCCGGGCCATGATCGGCAGGGGCCAAGAGCCATGCCCGGCCCGCCTGGGCGTCGTCCCGAGCATAGCGCGCTCGGGCCTAGAAGAAAGGTAAGGGGGCTGGCCTCGCCACGCTGGGCGTCGGGGGTCGCGTCCGTCTATATGCCAACCCGATTGGGCGACAAATCGGGCGACAACGGCGTTCTTGAGCAACAGGGACTGCTGAGAGGCATTTGAGCGGGAGCGACACACGCTTTGAGCTGGGGTTTTGTCTTATGGGAAGCTCCAAGACCCCGCGATTTGTCGCCCGATTTCAACCCCGAAATCGCGCGCACAGGCCTCTGACCTGCGATTCTATGGTGCCCCCAAGGGAATTCGAATCCTGATTGTGCTTGTGACTATTGGTGACTGTTGGTACTCGTTGGTACTCAAGAGCTGCGGTGAGTCCCAATAGGTACCAACGCGTACCAACAGTCACCATGTATTTGGGCAACAAATCGGGCAACAAATCCGGGGCGCCATCAGCCCCTTCGAGTCCACCCGGTTGCCAGCGTCCATGCCTGGTCGAAATCGAAGTCGTGGGCCGCCGCGATGACAGCCGGCATCACGAATGCTGCGATGGCATCGGCCACATCCTGAAGATCCTCAGGCAGATCGCTTGCCGACACAGAGAATCTCTTCCGATAGGTGTCCCACATGCGTGACGTCTCCGGCTGGAGGGTGTACTCCGGCTTCAGCTCGGCAGGCGTCTCGGAAGGCAGCGCCGTGTCGCGCCGCTGAAACGTCGCGCGTATCGCATCCGCGAGATCCTGACCGTCGAACTCCAGGGTGCGCGAGAGCATCCAGATGTCGTGATAGTCCTTCATCCGGCTGTTGGCCAGACCAATCTCGATCATCGCCTGGAACTTCTCGGCGATGGCGGTGGCCGGTTGATAGGCGAGGATCCTCGGGGCCTCGTCCCCCAGCAGGACCGGGTAGTCGACCCAGCCCGGATCCGGCACCACGGCGTCGTCGATCCCGATGTCGAGCCGCAGGACGAACCGCGCGCCGCCCAAGTGCCCGGCGACCTTCGCGCGGACACCGGGGTATCGATCCTCGACGGCGATGGGCTCGACGTGTATCTCGGGTTCGAACACGAGGCCATCGTCGAGCGGAATCGAGAGGCACTCGGCGACGAGGCCGCGGATGGCCTCCGGGGTGTTCTCGACGCGCCCGAGGAAGTCGATGTCGCGGGTCGGCCGGGCGACAACGGCATCCCACACGCGCAGCATGACGGCGCCCTTGACCACGAGCCGATCCGACCATTGTGTCTGCGACAGCCGGAAGAGGAAGCGCTCCATCGCGTAGTAGAGGACCGCCTGCTGGAAGTCCAGACCGAGCTCCGCTGCTCGACCCTTCAGTCGGCGGCGTATCTCGATTGAAGTCTCGGCACTCACATCAGGGCCTGGAGGTAGGGGCGCATGACCTGCTCCACGCGGTCGACCTTCGCATAGCGCATCACCTGCGCGGGGCTCGCCCGACGTGAGCGGATCGTCTCTTGCAGCGCTTCGAGTGCCACGTCCTGTCCGATACGGTTGCGGTACTTGAAGCAGTCGGCGACGGTCTTGGCCAGATCGAACACGCGGATGGGTGTCCCGTCCATGTCGTGCTCTTCGACACCGGTCACTATGGCCTCTGCGCTCATCGAGAACCGCTCGATACGCGGGTAGGCGATCCTCGGGGCCTTGACTCCTCGAGGCAGCGCGATCTGAACCGCCGCCGGAATCTGCGTACCGATGCCGTGGAACTCGAGCGCGCTCACCAGGCAGAGGACGGCGCGAGGGACACGCCTCATGACGGCGGCGACGCTTGGGTATGCAGGCAGCGGCGACGTGGCAAGATGGTAGACACCTCGCGACAGTGGTTCGACGAGACCGGTGTCGCGCATCCAGTACAGCGTGCGCTCCTCGATACCCGAGGAAAGCGCTTCTGAGGTGCCGAGCACTCCGCCTGCGCTCTCGAATGCGGCCGTCGCGCGAGCGAGCTCCATGTCCGAAGGTGTCCTCATGGCATATAAGTTACCACAGTTCTCGACAACTGTAGTCGTTTTTATGCCAATGCAATTCGGGCACCAAATCGGGCACCAAGCCGATGTCGAGGGCCGATCCTCGGCAACAGAGATTCTTGGGCACCAAGATGACGCAGAAATAGCCCCTGAGCTGGTATTTTGCCCTCAGCATGGTCCTCAGAACGACACGATTTGGTGCCCGATTTCAAGCACGCTTCAGGGATTCACAGGTCGCTGACCTGCGGTTTTATGGTGCCCCCAAGGGAATTCGAATCCTGATTGCGCTTGTGACTATTGGTGACTGTTGGGACTCGTTGGTACGGCGGAGCTGCGGTGAGTCCCAATAGCTACCAACGAGTACCAACAGTCACCATGTATTTGGGCAACAAATCGGGCAACAATTTCGGAGCACTTCCCTGCGCCCGCGTTCATCAACCGGCACGCCCCGCTCGGGCTCAAACGAGACCCTTCCACGGGTCGCCGGGAAGACGGGCGATGAGACTGTCGTGTACGAGTGACGCCGCTGCGTCGACGTCGTAGCCCGCGGGGTCACGTAGGAGCGGGGTCACGTCGGCCCGGAAGTCAGAAGATGCTAGCTTGCCGACCATGTTCGCCTCGAACTCCGCGCGCGAGATCGAAGTCTCCGTTCGCGCCAGGTACTCGCCGAGACACTCGATGATGTGCGCCTCATCGGGGCCGAGCGTTGTGAGCCCGAGCCACAGATCGTAGAGGTCGCGCCCCTTGCGTCGCTGGAAGAGCGCCCTCATCTTCGTGGCGAGCAGCTCTTCGAGCGTGAACGTCGTGATCAGCTCATCGGCCGAGTGCCACCGGCTGGCTACAGCGAACGGCACATGCTGGAGCCCGTCGACGCTGAAGTGCTCCCGAGTGTTGATCTCGACCTTGACCCGCATCGACTGCACCGGCAGTGTGGTCGTCTCGAAGCGGTAGAGCAGTTTGGCGCTGGTGGAGCCTTGTTTCCAGGCCGGCTCGCCCAACCAGGGGTCGAGCACCTCGCGAAGTTCTGCCAGCACTGGGCCGATCGGACCCGCCTCGACCTGCACGAGATCAAGGTCCTCGGAATAGCGCCCAGGAGGATCGAAGTGGAGCTTGTGCAGCGCGGTCCCACCGCGGAAGGCGAGCGCCTCTCGCAAGGAATGACGGCCGAAGATTGCGGTGAGGCCTCTGGACAGGATCAGGTCCTGCTCGACCTGCTCGTCTTGGGGCCACGGCGCAGAGGCTCGCCACGCCGTTATCTGGGCTCGAGGTATCACTGATCGATCTCCACTTCCAGATTCGGGATCACGCGCCAGGGACTGACCGCATCGGCGCCGGACCGGGGCGCGTCGGAAGCGAGTGCAACGGGCCGATACCGCTTGGAGCCAAGCACACGGAGCAACGGGTCGGCGAGCCGGGGCTGGCCCGTTTGGTCCAAGAGGTAGCCGAGGCGCTGGATCTCGGGGGTCTTGCGCAGTTGTGCGACAGCGCTCAGAGCTTCGGGCTCAAGACGCTCCGCCAGCTCAAGCAGCACTGTGGCGACATTACTCCAGCCACCGCTGGCCGCCGGGAAACGAACGAGATCGAAAGCAGTCGATTCTGGCGTGGACACGGCCATGGTGCCGGTCTCCGTCTGCACGCGGGCTACCGCGGTCTCCGCGACCTGTCGGCTCATGTGGAAGGTGACGTGCGCCCGTCCCGCCATGCCCTGGCGGGTGGGACGGTCGGTGACGACCTGGAACGTCATCGGTTGCTGATGAGACGCACCATGGATGGCCGCAGCCGAGAGCAGCCCGACGTAGTACGGTTGATCGAGGAACCGCATCAGGTCGTCGATGAACCATGAGGGCGGTGGCGAGCCGGCCGTCTTGTACTCGGTGGGCACGACCACGTAGAAGCCTCGGCGTGGAGCGACGATGCGGCCGCGCTTCTTGAGCCGACGCAAAGCGTTGTCGATCGCTATCTCAGACGTCGGCAGCGCGTCTCGCACGTCCGCCTTGGAGAACGTGTACGTCCCCGTCGCCTGCAGGCCTTCGACGAATGCCGAGACCGCTTCAGGAGCTATCGCATCTTGATTCGCCATCATACTTTCATAAGGTAGCGCTGAGCGCTGCATTACGCAAGTAGATTGGCGCTTTCAGAAGGCGGTTGAGAGCAACGGGCATCGATTGCAATCGGGCAACAAATCGGGCAACGAGCCGCCGCCGAAGGCTGGTCCTCAACATCAGGGATATTTGGGCAACAAGACCGGGCAGAAATGGACCCTGAGCTGGTATTTTGCCCTCAGCATGGTCCTCAGAACGACACGATTTGGTGCCCGATTTCAAGCACGCTTCAGGGATTCACAGGCCTCTGACCTGCGGTTTTATGGTGCCCCCAAGGGAATTCGAATCCCTGTTGCCGCCTTGAAAGGGCGGAGTCCTTGGCCACTAGACGATGGGGGCCTGTGCGTTCTGATCGCGCCACGAGGTGCGGAGAGCGATCTAGTTCGCAAACCAGATGCCGACCCTCGCGGTGCCCGAGATAGTTTCCACATTCTCTGCGTCTCGCGCAAGGGTCATTCGGAGGATAGTGACGAGCGCGTAGCTTAGGGTACCTTTACCAGTACAAGGAGGGGGCGCCTTCGGCCGGCGTGCGATATGGAGAAACGTGCTGCTGAGGCTTCGGTTCTGCAGCAACACTGTTCAGAAACTCGCGCGTCTCGATGGGGGAACATCTGTGAGCCGGAGGTGCTTGCCACGCTCGAAGGGAGTGGCAAGATGCTGAGGTTTCGTGCTGCGGTAGTAATCACCGTGACGGTGTTGGTCGCGCTCGCTACGGCCTCGACTGCCTACGGCCAGACACCTACGCTCGATCAGTTGGCGCTTACAGTTGCCGACATGCAGAAAACGATAGCAGCACAACAGGTCACGATCGACGACCAGCAGCAACGCATCGCCCAGCTCCAGACGACGCTCGCCAGCCCTGTGAGCACACCGATAATCGGCCAAGATGCCCAGGGTTCCGTGCTCGCGTTGAAGATCGAGATGCTGAAGAATCGGCTCGACAGCGCACAGTCCGTTCTCGATCTGGCCCCCTACCTCGAGGTCTCACAGGCCGCCAAGAACGGCGTCGGCGGGCCCAACATCATGTTTCACGGCGTGAATATCCACATCCAGAACGGCGGGAAGAGGGGTAGCGGCAACCTCATTCTCGGCTACGACGCGCCGCTCGACACGTGGAGCGCGACCGAGGCCGTGGCGAAGCGAACCGGTTCGCACACACTCGTCATCGGTGACGGAAACAGCTGGTCGGGACCCGGAGGTATCGTCAGCGGCTGGGCGAACTCGATCGGCTCGGCTGGGGGAAGTGTTCTCGGCGGCGACAACAACGCAGTGAACTCGCCGCTTGGCGTGATCGTGGGAGGGGCACGCAACCACATCGACTCTACCGGTCAGGACAACGTAATCGGTGGTGGCTACGGCAACAACATCGTCGACTCCATCGCCTTCAGCTGCGTCATCGGCGGCCAGTCCAACACGGTTGCCGGAGCTGGGGTCGACAACATGATCAGCGGCGGCGGACAGAATCAGATCCGGATGTCGCCGGGCGGTGGCGGCGTGGGCACGATCAGCGGCGGCTACGGGAACCTCATCGACTCGGAGGATGTCGATGTTGCTGCCGCGTCAAAGGGTGGCGACGGAGGCTTTGCCAACACGTGCAGTTCAATCTCGGGCGGCAGAAGCAACAAGATCACCGCCGGCTTCGCCAATGCGATCAGCGGGGGTGACGAGAACCTCGCGAGCGCGGACGTCGCCGGGACAGTGTCCGGGGGTCGGAACAACTCGGTGGTCAGCAACTACATGCGTGCCGCCAAGACGCGCTACAAGGGGAACTTCGCAGCGATCAGCGGCGGTCTCAACCACATCCTGTCCGGCGAAGACATGTGGTTCGCCGGGGACCTGCCGCCCACGAAGTAGGCCGGCACTATGCGACGCGAAACGCCCGCCAAGCACTCTTGGACGGCAAGTCGTAGGCGTCATGATGCAAGACTCGAATCCGATAGTGGCCCCGCCTGCCCAACCGCATTCTGCAGTTGTATCTCGACGCGCCCGCTGAGATCGAGCCGATTCGCGTGCCGTAGGCCTTGTAGCGCCGACCGATGAGCCGCTGGATGACGATTGTGACGCGGGCAGTAACGGGGTGAGCCCGGCCCAGGGTCCCGAATACTCGGAAGAAACGACCATGAATCGGAATCCGACGGGACAGCGCGGGCCTGGATATCATTAGTACTGAGAGCGGTGTCGCAGTCGGCGTTGAGGTAGAACCTTGGGCAGGCGCCAGAGGGTGAATAACTGTCGAACCCGAGTTGTTCGTCTGGTGACCCACCCCGTAGACGGTGTAAGTGCTCCCAACTGACACACTGAACTGGCCACTGGCTTTGAAGCCATACGCGACCTTGCCGGAATCGCCAAACACGGCCCAGCCACTGAAGCCAGGCGTTGTCGACACCTCGACGCTGTACGTCGCGATCGCGCTGTCAACAGCGAGCTGACGGACGGTGACGATCACCGCCGGATTCGCCGGATGACAGTTCGTGCATTGGAGCGAATACGTCGGTATCGCCAGCGCGAGCGGCGCGAGGCCGCAAGCGAGTGCCAGCGACGCGAGCATCGCGAACAGAAGCGTACGCACTCTGCGAATCAAGTCGCGCCTCCGATTTTCACGCCGACGGTGTTCGACCAACCAGACCAGCTGGTATCGGCCACGCGTCGTGGCCGACGAGGTCTGCCTCGGTGCGTGCAAGATTCGGGCCAGCGAGAGACGGGTTCGCGGGCAAGGCTGTCTTGGTGGGCCGTATAGGGATCGAACCTATGACCTTGGGATTAAAAGTCCCCTGCTCTACCAACTGAGCTAACGGCCCGAGACACCCGCGGGAGCAACGCGCAGGCAAGTGTACCCGCGCATCCCGGAAGGGTCAACGCGGGTACACTTCGACCGGCGAGGTGCTCAACGCCGGGGCTTCCCCCTCCAGATGCCGTGCTACGATTGCCACGGCTTGGGAGGGAGGCTCCGGGTGTCTGATTTCGTGCGCGGTTGGCTCATAGCGCTGACGGTCATAGTCGGCTCGCTGTTGGTGGGATTCGTCGCCGATCTGATCGTCGGCAGGCTCCTCGAACACGAAGCCGGCCCTGCCCTGCGCGCGCGCCGCGCGCTCGCCAAAGCGCTTCTCGGCCAGTTCGAAATCTGGGCGATTCTTCTCGGCACGGCGATGTTCCAGCTCTTCGACTTCCTCACGTCCAACTCGCGGCTGTGGGTTCATCGGCTCGTCATCGTGGCCGCCGTGCTCTCGGTGACGGTGTTCCTGGCCCGGCTCGCCGGCTCGCTTATCCGCGCCTACCTCAGCCAGGACAGCGTCAACGCGCCGAGCGGCTCGATCTTCGTGAACCTCGCGCGTCTCGTGATCTGGGCGGTAGGCTTGACCTTCGTGCTCGGCGCGCTCGGGGCGCAGATCGGCCCGCTGGTGGCCTCTCTCGGCATCGTGGGTATCGCCGTGTCGCTCGGACTACAAGACACGCTCGCCAACTTCTTCGCGGGCCTCCAGATCACACTGTCGCGCCAGATTCAGCCGGGCGAATACATCCGGCTCGCAACCACGCAGGAAGGCCTCGTTACCGACGTCACATGGCGCAACACTCTGCTGCTCGCCCCCGGAAACGACCTCATGATCATCCCGAACTCAATCATCGCGACGACCCTCGTGACCAACTTCACCGCCGCATGTGAAGAGCACGTCGAGGCGGTCCCCTTCACGGTGGCGTTCGGGAGCAACCTCGACGACGTGAAGCGAATCGCCCTCACGGTCGTCCGAGACGTGCGCGACTCGCACGCCGGCGCGGTCAAGGACTTCGAACCGACCTGCACCTTTCGCGCGTTCGCATCCGAAGGGGTCTCGGCGGCCGTGACTGTCCGAGTCACGCGCTTCCAGGATCGGCTGCCGGTCATCTCCGAGATCGTCGAGCGCCTGTACCGCGAACTCGCCGAGAATGGCGTTCGGTTCGGGACGGGGATCACCGTGGCGCCGAAGGCCCCGGCGTAACGCTACTGCTGGACGACCGTGTACTCGACGGTGGCGGCATAGTCGCCGGGATCGGTCGCCATCGGCACGTTGAGCGAGTAGACGTCGGTAAAGAGGGCCCCGACTGTCTTGGGGTTGTCCGACGAGTCGGCGAGCGTGGTGCTTAGTCCGATCGACGCCGCCCCGGTTGTGGTCCTCGTCATCTGAAACGTCCGGTTCGACCACACGATCAGATCGACGGCTTGCGAGGCGGTCGCGACTCCCGGATCGACGGCCCCGAAACCCACGCCCGGCTCAGTCTGCGGAGTTTGGATCTCCAGAACGATGTGGGGCCGAATCGTCGCTTGGACGATAACCTGGCCGCTCGTGCTGCCAACGCCGGGATACGATGCGGTGCCCGCGTGCGCCGCTACAGCCCCGCTGACCACAAGGGCCAGAGTGATGAGCGCGATACGTGCGGTTGCGCGAATCATGGCGACCTCCTCAAGGAGACGCTTGCGATCCGGCGCGGGGCGGGGACTCGCGCTAACGTTCTTTCCCACAACGTGTATATCGGCACAGGACGGCGTTAGGCACGGTCTTGGCGACTAGGGGCATCATTCTCTGACGAGCGGGCGCCCGTGGGCTTTCGGGACCTGCGGGCGCAAGGTTTCCTCACGAGAAAGGCTCGCGCGGCGGGCTCTCCGTTAGTGGCGGAAGTGGCGGTGCCCTGTGAACACCATTGCGACGCCGAGCTCGTCGGCCTTCGCGATTACCTCTTCGTCGCGCATGGAGCCGCCGGGCTGAATGACGGCGGTCACGCCTGCAGCAGCTGCGACCTCAAGCGAGTCCGCGAAAGGCATGAAAGCGTCGCTCGCACACACTGCTCCTGTCGACGCCTCGCCAGCGCTCTGGGCGGCGATCCGCGCCGAGTTCACGCGGTTCATCTGCCCGGCACCGACGCCCACGCTCACGAAATCCTTAGCGTAGACGATGGCGTTGGATTTCACGGACTTGGCGACCTTCCAGGCGAAGAGCAGCTGCTCAAGCTCCTCATCGGTGGGCTGCCGCTTGGTGGGGACGGTGAACGTCGCGGGGTCCTCGGCGACCGAATCCGACTGCTGGATGAGCATGCCGCCCTCGACCGCTCGGCTGTCGTAGTGGCCACCCGTAGCGCGCACGCCGCCGGTGCGCACAACGCGCAGGTTCGGCTTGGCGGCGAGCAGTTCGAGCGCCGCAGGCTCGAAGTCGGGAGCGATCATGACCTCGACGAACTGCTTGTTCTCGCTGATCGCCTCGATGACACTCGCGGGAACTGTGCGGTTGAACGCCATGACGCCGCCGTACGCGCTGATGGGGTCGGCGGCTTGCGCCTTCCGGTACGCGGTAGTGATGTCGGCATCGACGCACGTGCCGCAGGGGTTCGTGTGCTTGACTATGACGCAACACGGCTCGTCGAACTCGCGTACAGCGGTCCAGCAGGCGTCGGTGTCGAGGATGTTGTTGTAGGAGAGCTCCTTGCCCTGGATCTGCTCGGCACGAGCGAGGGTGTTCTCCTTCGCGTCGATGAAGCGGTAGAACGCAGCTCCCTGGTGCGGGTTCTCGCCGTAGCGCAGGTCCTGGACCTTCTCGAGGCGGAAGCGGGCTTCATCCGGGAACGCGGTCTGGCGGTATCCCGAGAGGTACATCCAGATAGCGCTGTCATACGCCGACGTCTTGCCGAAGACCTGCGTCGCGAGTGCGCGGCGCGTCTCAAGCGTGGTTGCTCCGCCATTGGCACGCATCTCGGTGAGGATATCGTCGTAGCTGGAGGGCTCGGTCACGACGGTGACGCTCTCGAAGTTCTTCGCCGCGCTGCGAAGCATGCTGGGGCCACCGATGTCGATGTTCTCGATCGCGTCGGCCTCCGTGACGCCCTCCTTGGCGACGGTCGCCTCGAAGGCATAGAGGTTGACGCACACGAGGTCGATCATGCCGATGCCGTGCTCCGCGGCTGCTGCCATATGCTCGGGCACGTCGCGGCGAGCGAGCAGGCCGCCGTGGACGCGGGGGTGGAGCGTCTTGACGCGGCCGTCCATCATCTCCGGGAAGCCGGTGAGATCGTCTATCGCGCGAACGGGCACGCCGGCATCGGCCAGCGCCTTCGCGGTGCCTCCGGTTGAGACGATCTCAACCCCAAACTCATCGACGAGCGCGCGGCAGAACTCTGCGACGCCGCTCTTGTCAGTGACCGAGACGAGCGCGCGCTTGATAGAAACGTCAGACATCTGGATGGCTCCCCGCTGATGGTGTCGAACGGAACCGGGCCGCTTGTGGGCGGCCCGGTGGACTCACTGTGTGATTGTAGCGTGTCGTGCTCGTGGCTGGCATGCCGCTTGGCGAGCCGGCGTGCTAGCTACGGCTGCGCATCTGCCTGGCGATGATGACCACCACGACTACGGCGACGACCAGCAGCAGTAGAAGCACCCAGATGACGATCGTCATGGGCGACGCAGGCGGCGTGACGACAGCGGCCGGCACCACGGGAGCGGCTGCGGTGGCTGAAGCGACAGCGGCAGCCTCAGTGGCAGTCTTCGACACGCCAGCGGGAGTTTCGCTCGCGACGAGCGACATCTTGAAGGTGCCCGTACGGCCCGGCGACAGCGAGGCGATTCTGTGAACGTAGAGAGTCCCGTCCGGCTGGGGCGAGATCGAGGTTATCTTCGAGGCCGAAGTGGCAGCGAACCCGGTAGGCACAAAGACATTGAGATAGACAGGGCCGAGCGTGTCGGCCGCAGTCCATCCGACCCTGATCGACCTACGGTCCTTGCTGACCCAGCCCGGCGGCGGTGTGCACTCTACCTGCGCTTCGCGCGACTTCGTCATGGTGAAGGTGACGTAGGACCGGCCACCCCTGATGACGAGCTTGGCGTCCTTGGCGGCGACGTCCGAGTCAGCGGTACCGAGGATCTCGCCGGCCCAGTTGGCCTTCGCCCCGTTCGGTATGGGAACCGCGATCGGGCCACTGGTGGGCAGCCTCACGGCATTGTCCAGCCGGAGCGTAATGATGAGGGTGGGTGTCGAGTCCACAGAAAGGTTCGTCATCGTGATGGTTCCGCTCTGCCAAAACGTGTTCAGCGGAGCGGCTATCGCAATCCCGGGAACCATGAATACGCAGGCCAGGGCAAGCGCCGCAAAAGCGCGCAACAATCTAGAACTCTGAAACGGTCGCACGTGGATTCCTCCGTTTTGGGTCTCGGGAGTGAAGATTAGTTAAGTTTAGCACTCTTGTTCACGCGTGAACGAACTGACCAGCCGAGAAGATCGCGGCTCGGTCCGTGGTCGACTCGGGGAGTCACCCAGCCTGCGCCGTGGTGCCCCTCCACGCGTCCGCGAACAACGCCACCACGCGCACGAACAGCTCGCCTCCGCGTCCCCGAATGGCGACCGCGCCACCGAAGGCGTTCGTGAGGAACGCTTCCTCGGCGGCTTCGAAACGCTCCCATGTCAGCTGCTCGACGCTGATGCCCAAGCCGGCGTGCTCGGCACTCGCAAGCACGAAGGCGCGGCCGACTCCGGGAATCGCCGGAGGCGATGGCGGCGTGAAGAGCGCGCCGTCCTCGGCGATCCAGAGGGTTGCAGTCGATCCGTCGATGAGGCCGCCATCGGGGCCCACGATTACCGCTTGGTGAGCCTTGAGCTGTCGCGCACGTCGATGCGCCTCGTCCCACCACGAGCGATTCGCTGGTTTGGCGGGGCCGGCAGGAAGCGGACGTGCGCCTGCGACATCGACGCGGGCGACGAGAGGACCGCCGATTACATCGAGCGAGGAGAGGCTGCGTGCGGCGTCGACCGCAAACCCGCCACTTGGCTCGACGACGACGGTGATCCGAGCACGGCGCGTGGGCGTCTCGGCCCACTGAGCGGCGGTCTCGACGACCTGAGCTTCGATCGCGTCGAGCAGCGCGTCGCCGCAGCCGCCGGCTGCGAGCCGGGCGCGGTGGTACGGCCAGAGCGGCACGGTACCGCCTGCGATGCGGCATGTCTCCTTGAGTGCGGCCAGCAGCGGCCCGCGCCCGGCGTGGGAGCGCGTCACGCGCCCGGCGCGATCTTGGGCGGGTCGCCGAGAACGAGGTCGCTAGAGATTCGGCCTGGTCGCATGAAAGAGTTCCTTCGATGGCCAGCGTGGGGCTCGTAAGACGCGCATTGTATCGGGCCAATTCTACTCTGCCGAGCGTGTCGCCTCGGCGCCGTCACCCTTGCCCTCGTACCACGTCGTCTCTCTCAGCTTGCTCTCAGCTTGAAGAGGGAAAACTGTACCGGGACTGTACCTGCCGTCAACGCCGAGAGTCCCACAAACAGCGGAGGCCGACACATGCGGATTCTGGTAGTCGAAGACGAGATTCGCTTGTCGGCATACCTCAAGCGTGGGCTGGAGGCCGAGGGCTTCGCCGTCGACATCGCTCAGACTGGAACCGACGGTCTCTGGTTGGCGACTGAGCAGCCTTACGACGCGCTGGTCCTCGACATCATGCTGCCTGGCCCGAACGGTTACGAGATCTGCAAGGAGCTGCGCGCTGCCGGGAACTGGGTCCCAATCCTGATGCTGACCGCGAAGAGCGGCGAGCACGACGTAGCCCAGGCTCTCGACATCGGAGCGGATGACTTCTTGTCCAAACCATTCTCGTTCGTGGTGCTACTCGCCCGTTTGCGGGCTCTCCTCCGAAGGGGCAGCCCCGCCCGCCCGGCCGTCATCTGCGCGGGAACGCTCTCCATGGACCCTTCGAGCCGAGAAGTCCGCCGTGGTGACACGCGTATCGAGTTGACACCTCGTGAGTACTCCCTGCTCGAGTACCTGCTGCGCCACGCCGGTTCGGTGCTCTCGAAGACTGAGATCATGGCGCACGTCTGGGACTGGGAGTTCGACGGCGCGCCAAACGTCGTCGAGGTATATGTCGGCTATGTCCGCCGCAAGATCGACACACCGTTCGGCCTGGAGACATTGCGCACCGTCCGAGGCGCCGGATACGTGCTGGTGCCCGATGAGTGACCGCAAGCCCTGGACCTCGTTCGGAATCCGGGCGCGGACCACCGCTCTCGCAGTCGCGGTTGTCGGCATCGCGCTGGCAATCGGCACGGGCACGTTGCTCCTTGTGGCTCGCTCGCAGCTCCAGGGGCAGATCGCCGCCGACGCACAGGCTCGGGCACAGGACATCGCGCTGTTGGCGCAGGCCGGAGCTATACCCGGGAGGATACCGGGGCAGGGCGAAGCACTTCTGGCCCAGGTTCTGGACGCCTCTGGCACCGTCATCGCATCGAGCCCGTCGATCGAAGGCCAGAGCGCGCTGTTCAAAATCGCGCTCCCCAGCGGTGTTTCGAGAGAGTTCACGGTCCCCGCGCTGACGAGTACTGACGAGAACAGAGGTGAGGGTGGCGCCGACACCGGTGTGCCGTTTCTCATCTCGGCGATAGGGGCGCAGTCTGGCCGCGGGCCGGTTACGGTTGTTGTCGCGGCGTCGTTGAACTCGATCGACCAGCTGCTGAGCGCCCTCATCCTCCCGCTCGCGCTAGGTGTTCCGCTTGCGCTCCTGGTGGCGGGCGTCACCGTCTGGCTTCTCACCGGTCTCGCACTCAAGCCGGTCGAGTCCATCCGGATCGAGGCCGAGACCATCTCCGGGACTCAACTGCATCGCCGCCTCCCGGTACCGCCCGCGCATGACGAGGTCGGCCGCCTCGCCGAGACGATGAACACGATGCTCGACAGGATCGAGTCCTCTGCGCTGGCCCAGCGGCGCTTCGTCGCCGATGCGTCACACGAGCTCAAGAGCCCCGTGGCGGCGATACGTACGATGCTCGACGTCGCACGGGCCAACCGGGACGCGACCGACATCGAGGTTCTGCTCGACGATTTAATCTGCGAGGATGCCCGGCTGGAGCATCTCGTTGCCGACTTGCTCGACCTCGCGCGCGCCGATGAGGATGCACTTCTCGGCACCGTCAGCGACGTCGACCTCGACGACATCGCACGCACCGAGGCTGCGGCTGTCCGAGCCGCCGCGGGGATTGAGGTTGACCTCTCCGCTGTGGCCGCCAGTCGTCTGGCGGGCGACCCAGATCGGCTGCGGCAGCTTGCGCGCAACCTGCTGGACAATGCGTCGCGTCACGCGAAGAGCAGCGTTTGGGTTGCCGTGCACGTAGACGACAGCGGGGCCACGATGCTTGTCAGCGACGACGGGCCAGGCATCGCCGAGGCAGACCGGGAGCGCGTGTTCGAGCGTTTCGTTCGACTCGACAACGGTCGTGGTCGCTCTGACGGCGGAACCGGGCTCGGTCTGGCCGTGGTGCGAGCGATTGCCAAAGCGCATGGCGGCGGCGTGAAGATTGTCACGTCTTTGCATGGTGGAGCGACGTTCGAGGTTCACCTCCCCATCGAACCTCGAAGCTGACCTCTCAGCTGGCTCTCAGGCAACTCAGCGTAGGTTCGAGGAGTGCCGCACGATACTTCAGTCACCGCCGACCTTCCGCTCGGCACACCCGGAAGTCGGCTTTGTGGGAGGAGCCTCCTGTGAGAACCCCCATTACCCTCGGCCTCGTCGCGGCCGGAGTTGCGCTCGTGCTTTCGACGGGATGCGCGGCAAAGCCAACGCCAACCGAGCCCGCGGGTTCGGTGTCGACCAATGTCGCGACTCCGACACCACAGCAGCCAGCGGCCTCCTCGGCAGTGGAGGCCTCAGGCGCGGTCAAGGTCGAGAAGCCCGTGCCGGCCGAGACGAACCCGCCGGGTGATATCCCGGACAACCAGGCATTCGTCCCCTACAAGACCGTCGGCGGCGTCACGGTGAAGGTTCCCGAGGGTTGGTCGCGCAAGAACAGTGCCGCCAGCGTGCTGTTCACCGACAAACTCAACACGATCGTCATCGGCTGGGTCCCGGCGACAACCGCTCCGACTGTCGCGAGCTTCAAATCCTCGGACGTGCCGCAGCTCGCCAGGACGCAGGCCGCCTTCGAATTCAAGAGCGCGCAGGCAGTGACCCTGCCCGCGGGCCCCGCGGTACACGCCGTCTACCGGATCAACAGCACGCCAAACGCGGTGACCGGCAAGCGATACAGGCTCGACGTCGAGCAGTACAGCTTCTTTAGCAACGGAATCCGCGCGGACTTGATGCTGCTCTCACCCGTGGGCTCCGACAATGTGGATCCGTGGCGAATCGTGAGCCAGAGCCTGACATGGAAGTAGCGCAGTTCGAGCCCGTGGCTGCGATCGAGGCGGTGAACCTGTACCGCTTCTTCCACGCCAGCGACGACGAAACACTCGCACTTCGTGGCGTTTCGCTGGCGGTGTGGCCCGGCGAGGTGGTTGCGGTCGTGGGGCCATCCGGTAGCGGCAAGTCCACGCTGTTGGCGTGCCTGGCCGGACTCGACGACCCCGACGGCGGCACCGTGCGCATCCACGGCGAGCGGCTCAGCCGCAGGCACGAAGGGTTTCGCGCCAAGACACGAGCCTCCAGCATCGGCATCCTCATGCAATCCGGCAATCTGCTCGAGCATCTCACCGTCGCCGAGAACATCCGTCTCGTCCGCTCGCTTCCGCGTTCGCAACATGTTGTCGACGATGAGTTGCTCACCCGAGTCGGGCTCGGAGACCACGCCTCGGCCGTCCCTTCGCACCTCTCGGGAGGGGAAGCTGCGCGTGCAGGCCTCGCGGTAGCTCTTGCTTCAGCCCCGAGTATCCTGCTTGCCGACGAGCCTACGGGTGAGGTGGACGCGGACAACGAGCGTCTGATCGTCGACATCCTACGGGCCGAGGCCGGTCGCGGTACGGCCGTCCTCGTCGTCACGCACAGCGAGCGTCTCGCTGCGGCAGCCGATAGGATCGTTCGTTTGCGGGACGGGGTGGTCGTCAATGACTAAGACCCTCGTGTACGCACGCGACCTGTCGAAGGACTACCTTGCGGGGGGTCAGGTGACTCACGCCCTGGCCGGCGCATCCTTCGAGCTGCGTACCGGCGACCTCACTGCACTGACCGGACCGTCGGGCAGTGGCAAGACCACGCTGCTGCACCTCATCGCCGGACTCGACACCCCGAGCACGGGCGACATCGCGTGGCCGGGCATCGGACTGCGGGACAGCTTGCGTCCCTCGCACGTGACTATCGCGTTCCAGAGCCCCAGCCTCATCGCATCGCTCAGCGTCGCCGAGAACGTCGCCCTTCCCCTGCTCCTTGCGGGTACCGCCGAGGACGAGGCCGACGCTGCTACCGCAACGATCCTTGAAGCGATGGACCTCGCCGATCTGGCGGCCAAGCTGCCCGAGGAACTGTCGGGCGGGCAGTCACAGAGAGTGGCGCTCGCACGAGCGCTTGTGATTCGGCCGGCACTGCTCCTTGCCGACGAGCCCACCGGCCAGCAAGACAGGGGCCACGCCGACAAGCTCCTCGACTTCCTCCTCTCATTCGCCGAGGAATGCGGAACCACGATTCTGGTGGCCACCCATGACCCCGCCGTCGCCGCCCGAATGACCCATTCCTGGGTGCTGACGGATGGCACCCTCACAACCGAAGGCAGCAGCTGATGCTCGCACTTCTCTGGATCGAAGGGCTCCTCCGACGCCGGTGGGTTCGGGTCGTCGGCATGACCGTGTGCGTCGCGCTGGCGGTCGCCCTGTTCGCTTCGCTGGGCGCGTTCATCACGACGAGCAACGTGAGCATGACGCAGCGTGCCATCACCGGCGTCCCAGTCGACTGGCAGGTGGAACTCAAGCCAGGCACCGAAGCGGGGACCGCGATCAAGACCATCTCTTCGGCCACCGGCGCGAAACTCGTTCGCGAGACAGGCTTTGCCGAGATCACCGCGTTCACCGCGAAGACAGGCGCGACGGTGCAGACCACCGGCGCCGGTAAAGCCCTCGGCCTGCCGGCCGATTACGCCAAGTCGTTCCCCGGTGAGGTGCGCTATCTCGCGGGCGCGCACGAGGGCGTGTTGTTAGCGCAACAGACGGCGGCCAACCTGCACGTCGGCGTCGGCGACACCATACAACTGAGTTCGCCCGGCGGCACCCTGACGTCCCTGGCCGTCGACGGCATCATCGACTTGCCGAACGCGGACTCGCTGTTCCAGATCGTCGGCGCTCCCCCCGGCGCCGGCGCGACAGCTCCGCCCGACAACGTGGTCGTACTTCCGCTCGACCAGTGGCACGCGCTCTTCGACGGCGTGGCAAGCTTTCGACCCGATGCGGTGCGGACCCAAGTGCATTTGAAGGTCGCTCAGGGACTCCCCACGAATCCCTCAGCGGCGTATAGCCAGATCGTAGCGCGCGCCCACAACCTTGAGGCAGGGCTCGCAGGCGCGGGGACCGTCGGCAACAACCTCGCTGCGACCCTCGACGCGGCGCGCAAGGACGCGGTCTACTCAGAGTTGCTGTTCCTGTTCCTAGGGCTGCCGGGCGTCGTGCTCGCCTGGCTGCTTGCGGCGAGTGCCGGAGCGTCTGGGCATGAACGCCGACGCCGGGAGCAGGCACTCCTGCGTACCCGCGGAGCCTCGCCCGCCCGGATCGTCCGCCTCGCCGCCGCCGAGGCGGCCCTCGTCGGGCTTCTCGGCACAGCGATCGGTCTTGGAGCGGCGTATGTCGCCGACCGCTATGTGCTCGCAGGTGGGGCGATGGCAACCTCGGGCGCGATTGTCGCCTGGGCCGCGGCAGCAGCCGTTCTCGGCTTCGTCCTCGCCGCATCGTCGATCGTGTTTCCCGCGCAACGGGACGCGCGTCTGTTGACGGTACGGGCCGCGACCGCTGAGGTGGGATCGGTCACGAGCCCGCTTTGGCAGCGGCTCGGAGTCGACTTCGTCCTTCTCGCCGGGTCGGGGCTCATCTTCTGGCAGTCGATGAAGGATGCGTACCAGGTGGTTCTCGTTCCCGAGGGCGTACCGAGCATCTCCATCAACTACCTGACGCTTCTGGCGCCGATCATGTTCTGGATAGGAGCGGCGCTGCTCGCTTGGCGCGTCGGCGACCTGATGCTCGGGCGTGGCCGCAAGGCCATGTCCGTTGTCATGAAGCCGATCGCCGGACGCCTCTCCCGCGTCGTCACCGCCGGCATGTCGCGACAGAGGCGCATGCTTGCTCGCAGCCTCGTTCTCACGGCGCTGGCGGTCTCGTTCGCCATCTCGGTGGCCGTCTTCAACACGACGTACGCCGCCCAGGCACGCGTCGATGCGGAGCTGTCCAACGGCGCCGATGTCTCGCTGACGTCGGGGAGCACCGGACTTCCGCCGTCGGCAGTCGCGAACGTTCGGGGAATTCCGGGCGTGCAGGAGGCGCAGCCGATGCAACACCGGCTCGGCTACGTGGGTAACGACCTGCAGGATCTCTACGGAATCGACCCCGCCGCCATCGGACGCGCGACGCCGATGTCGGACGCATACTTCCAGGGCGGTAGCGCAAGACAGATCCTCGACGCGCTCGCCGCGGCGCCGGATGGAATCCTCGTCTCGGACGAGACGGTGAAGGACTTCCAGCTCCAGCCGGGGGACACGGTCAAGATCCGGGTGCAGTTCGCGTCCGACCGCGCTTACCACGAGGTGCCGTTCCGCTATGTCGGTGTCGCGCGCGAATTCCCGACGGCACCTCACGACTCGTTCCTCGTCGCGAACGCAGCGTACATCTCAAAGATGACCGGCTCGCCTACGTTCGAGACGCTGCTGGTCAAGACAACTCCGTCCGCCTCGCCTGCCGGTGTCGCGACGGCCGCCCGCGGGCTCTTCGGCCCCGCTTCGGGCGTCAAGGTCACCGACGTGACCACCGAGCTGCGGGCGACCCTCTCGGGGCTGACCGCTATCGACCTCTCGGGGCTCACCAAACTCGAGCTCGTCTTCGCGGTGGTCATGGCAATCATGGCGTCGGGGCTGATGCTGGTACTCGGATTCGCCGAGAGGCGCCGTTCGTTCGCAATCGCTCACGCGCTCGGTGCCACGACGCGCCAGCTCGCGGCCTTCGTGTGGAGCGAGGCAGCGTTCGTCACGCTCGGCGGAGCGGTTCTCGGCGTGCTGAGTGGATGGCTCGAGGCTGCCATGATCGTCAAGATCCTGACTGGTGTGTTCGATCCTCCCCCGGAGGCACTCTCGGTCCCATGGGTCTACCTGACCGGCGTCGCCGCTACGGTAGTTCTCTCGATAGTGGTGGCGGGAGCTGTCGCGATCAACGCTGCGCGCCGTCCAGCGCTGAGCGTCATCCGCGACTTGTAAGAGAGCGTCACGTCTTACGCGCCCGGCGCGATCTTCACCTTGCGGCCGACGACCTCGACCCGGCCATCGGCGATCCAGCCGAGCACCTTCGGGTACAGGTGGTGCTCGACGGCGTGTATCTTGGCCGCGAGCGACTCGATCGTGTCGTCCTCGGCGATGCCGACGGCTTCCTGCGCGATGATCGGGCCCTCGTCGAAGTGCTCGTTGGCGAGGTGTACGGTCACACCGGTCACTTTGACGCCGTAGTCCCACGCGTCCTTGATACCGTTCGCGCCGGCGAAACTGGGCAGGAGCGCGGGGTGGATGTTGAGGACTCGGTTGGGGAACGCGTCGAGCACCTCTGTACCGAGCAGGCGCATGTAGCCCGCCATGACGACCCAGTCGACGCCGTGGTTGCGCAACACATCGCGGATCTCGGCGTTGCACGCGCTGGGCGTGCTGAAGCGCTCGCGGTCGATGAAGACTGCGTCGATGCCGTGCTTGCGCGCACGCTCGAGACCGCGCGCCTCCTCGCGGCTGCTGATGACGACCGTGACCTGCGCGTCCAGATCGCCGGATTCGATCGCGTCGATGATCGACTGCAGGTTGGTGCCCGAGCCGCTGACAAGCACGCCGAGACGGACTGTCACCGGTACGCCACCTTGCCCTCGCCCGCCACGATCTCGCCCACCTCGAAGACCTTCTCCCCGGCTGCACGCAGCGCGATAGCGGCCTCGGGCGCCGCCTTCGCGTCGAGCACGATCATGAGACCGAGGCCCATGTTGAACGTGCGGTACGCCTCGTCTTCGGGCAACCCGGCAGCTTCGACCGCGAGTTCGATGACACGCGGCACCGGCCAGCTGCCGCGCACCACGAGCGCGTCGCAACTCTCCGGCAGCACGCGATCGAGGTTCTCGGAGATGCCGCCGCCGGTGATGTGCGCGATCGCCTTCACCGGGATGCCAGCGGCGAGCAGTGCCTTCACCGCTGCCGCGTAGATGCGCGTGGGAGTGAGCAGTGCGTCGCCGAGAGTCTGGCCGCCCAAGTCGGTTCTCGGCAAAGCGAGCTCGGCCTCGTGGCCGTCGACAAGCGCACGACGCACGAGCGAGAAACCGTTGGAGTGCAGCCCGCTCGATGCCACGCCGAGAACGACGTCGCCCTCAGCGACCTGCGAGCCGTCGATCATTTTCGGCCGGTCGACGACGCCCACGCAAAAGCCGGACAAGTCGTAGTCGCCCGGCTCCATCGAACCGGGATGCTCGGCCATCTCGCCGCCGATGAGAGCGCAACCGGCCTGGCGGCAGCCCTCGGCGATGCCGCCGACGACTGAGGCCACCAGCTCGCTGTCGAGCTTGCCGATCGCGATGTAATCGAGGAAGAAGAGCGGCTCGGCGCCGGTGACGATGATGTCGTTGGCGCACATCGCGACGAGGTCGATGCCCACCGTGTCGTGCTTGCCGAGCAGCTTTGCGAGCATGAGCTTCGTGCCAACGCCGTCGGTGCCGCTCACCATGACCGGCTCGTCCATCTCCTTGAAGGCCGCCGCCGAGAACAGCCCGCCGAAGCCGCCGATGTCTCCGATGACCTCCGGCCGGTACGTCGAGCGCACGGCTTCGCGGATGCCGTCGACGGCGCGCCCGCCTTCGGCGGTGTCGACGCCGGCGTCGCGGTAGGTGATGGGAGTTCGATCGGTGGGATCTGGCATGGTCGTCCTCCGACTCGGGGAAGCGGCGTGGCTCACCGGCCGCCGCGCTGTGATTCTACCAGTGGTTCGGCCGAATGGTTTCTAAGAACGCTCTCATCGTCCTCTCATCGTCGTACCTGCATCCTGTTCCTTGCTGCGGTCAGACGAACCCTCATGACTGCCACGACCGCAGCCACGACTTTTGGGAGACGACCCGTGCGACTGACCGCCCGCTTGTTCCTCACCGTGGCACTCACGACGGCGCTGATTCTGCCTGTCTCGCTGCCCGCGCTCGCCGCCCCGCCCTTTGCGAAGCCCATCGCCGCCAAGCAGGCGCAGGCCGCCACGGTGCAGGCCCAAGTCGACGCGCTCGACACCAAAGCCGAGATCGCTACCGAGCATTTCGACGCCGCTCGCGGTCGCTACGACAAGCTGGCCGCTGAAGAACGGGCCGCCCAGGCGCACATCGACGACCTCCAGGCGCGCACCTCGAAGCTCCAGCGCAAGCTCAACACGCGCGTCAACTCGATGTACCGCCAGGGTCCTCTCGGCGCTTTGAACTTGCTGCTCAGCACCGACTCCATCCAGCAATTCGTCGCCACGGCCCAGGCGCTCACCGAGATGAGCCGCCGCGATTCGGAGAACGTGGCTCAGCTCAAAGCGACCAAGAAGCAAGCGGTCGCCGCACACATCACACTCATCGCCGCGCGCAATAAGGCCAACCGGCAGCAGAAGGCGATGGCCTCGGCTGCAGCCGACGTGAAGGCCCAAGCCGCCGCGAAGGCCAAGATGCTCGCCGGCCTCAACGCAGATATCAAGGCGCTCCTCGCCAAGCAGAAGGCCGCAGAAGAAGCTGCTGCCCGCGCTCGCCTGCTGGCGCTGCTGGCCCGCGAACGTGCGGCTGCGGCTGCGTACGGACGCGCTCACGGCAGCCACGACACCGGCGGCGGAAGCTGGGACATCGGCGGCAACCCGCCCACGAGCGGCCGAGGCGCGCAGGCGGTCTGGTGGGCCGAGAAAGCGATCGGCAGGCCGTATGTGTGGGGCGCGTCGGGCCCGAGGACGTTTGACTGCAGCGGCCTCGTGCTGTGGGCATACCGCCACGTGGGCGTGCACCTGCCGCACCATGCCGCGAGCCAGATCGGTCACGGCCACCGAGTCTCACGCGGCAACCTGCAACCCGGCGACCTCGTCTTCTTCGGCAGCCCGATCCACCACGTAGGCATGTACGTGGGCGGCGGCGACTTCATCGAGGCACCGCACTCCGGAGCGAACGTGCGCGTCACGTCGCTCAACCACCGCGGTGACTACGCCGGAGCGTGCAGGCCCTAAGCGCTTCTGTGCTTCGGCGGGACGATGGGCAGGATGATCCGGAACGTCGATCCTGCGCCGGGCCTGCTCTTCAGCTCGATGCGCCCGTCGTGTGCCTCAATGATCTCTCGGCTGATCGCCAGCCCCAGTCCGCTGCCTCCACGCGCCTTCCCACGTGCACGATCCACCCGGTAGAAGCGGTCGAAGACGTGCGGCTGGTCCTCCTCGGGGATGCCGGGGCCCGTGTCCGTCACCGAGATGCGCGCCTCGGCGCCTGCAGTGTCGACCGTTACCGTCACCGATGTCCCCACATCCGAGTGCTTGATCGCGTTCTCCATCAGGTTCACGACGACGAGGCGGATGTACTCCGCGTCGGCTAGCACGACGATGTCGTCGCCGCTGACGGTCACTTCGACCTCCCGCTCCGCGGCAAGCCCAGAAAGCGTCGCCGCCGAGTCGGTCAGGAGCGCGAGCATGTTGATGGGCTTGCGAAGCAGCTTGAGCGTGCCCTCGTCGAAGCGCGCGAGTGTGAGCAGGTTGCGCACGATGCGCGTCATGCGGTCGGTCTCTTCGCGCGCCGATTCGAGCACCGCGACCGACTCCGGCGTGAGGTTCGACGTCGCCAGGCTCACGTCGAGCTCGGTGCGCATGACGGCGAGCGGCGTCTGCAGCTCGTGTGAGGCATCGGCGATGAGGCGGCGCTTGTCTACCATGCCCGCCTGCAGACGCTCGAGCATCTTGTTGAGCGTCACGGCGAGCGCGGTGAGCTCGTCGTTGCCCGGCGGCACGGGGATCCGTTCGTCGAGCCGGTCGATGCCGATGCCCGCTGCAGTCGACGCCATCTGCGTGACGGGCGAAAGCGCACGGTGCGCGAGAAACCACCCGCCCGCTCCCGCCGCGATCAACACGATGGGGCCGGTCAGCAGTATGACGAGGATCAGCCGGCTCACGGCATCGTCGGCCGCCTCAGTGTTCGTGCCGACCAGGATGATGCGACGACCACTTTCGATGGGCACCGCGAGAAGCCGGAAGCGGTCCTCCCCGCGCCGAATCATCGCGAGCTTCGCCGAGGAGGCTTTGAGCGCACGGGTCAGAAGCGACGGCGGTGCAAGCACGGTCGCGGCAAGCGTGCCACCGGAGTACGCCGTGATCCCGCCATCCGCCGAGAGGAGCTGGGCGATGGTCTGTTGTCTCGGCAGTTTGGTGAGCGTGGAATCGCTGATATCGCGGAACTTGCCGCCGTTGGGCTTGGAGAGGCTGAGCGCAATCTGCGAAGCGCGCGAGTCGAGATCGCGGTCGATTCCCGTGTAGAGGTTGGCGCGTACGAGCACGACGAGTCCGAGCGCCCACACGCCCACAATCACGGCGAACAGCGTCAGATACCACAGCGTGAGCCGGGTCTTGAGCGGCAGATTCACTGCGGCGGCTCCAGCCGGTAGCCCACGCCGCGGACAGCGTGGATAACCTTGCTGTCAAACGGCGTCTCGAGCTTCTTGCGCAGGTAGCCGATGTAGACGTCCACGACGTTGGAGAGTCCGTCGTAGTCGGTCGCCCACACGTGGTCGAGGATGTCTGCTCGGCGCATCACCTCGCCGGGATGGCGCGCGAGGTACTCGAGCAGCGAGAACTCTCGCGCGGACAGCTCGACCGGCACACCCTCGCGCGTGACGGTGTGAGCGGCAGGGTCGATCACGATGTCGCCGACGACGATCTCCGGCGAGCGTTCGGCGGGCCCTCGGCGCAGCAGCGCGCGCAACCGGGCGAGCAGCTCGCCGAACGCGAACGGCTTCACGAGGTAGTCGTCGGCCCCGGCGTCCAACCCGCCGATACGGTCTTCGACGCTGCCGCGCGCGGTGAGCATGAGCACCGGGGTAGAGACGCCGGCTGCGCGCAGGTCTCGGCAGACGGTGAAGCCGTCGCGACCAGGGAGCATGACGTCGAGGATGATGGCGTCGAAGGCCTGCTCGGTCGCCCAGAAGACGGCGTCATCGCCGTCGTGAACGACCTCGGCGGCGTAGCCCTCGTTCTCGAGCCCGCGCGCGATTGCGCGAGCGATCTTCACTTCGTCTTCGACTACCAGAATGCGCATGAGAACCTCCGGTGAGGAGCATCCCCCGAAATCCGTGAGAAGTCGATGCGTATTGACCTGATGTCCTCGACCGTGTGAGTCCGTCTAACCCCAGAGTCCCTGAAGCCTGACAGAGCTGCCGTGTGCCGAGTCTCCGCTTGCTTGATGCCGTGCGCTATCGTTGCGCACCTGGCTCCCTTTTCGGCTCAATACCGTTGCAGGTCAAAGCGAGAAGCAGCCTCTTGCACTGACGAAAGGAGCGGCAACCGAACAGCCGCATCGGTTGAGTCCTTCCGCTCGACGATTCTCAAGCCGCTGACGCGGTGAACCGAAGCGTCGAGGGAAACCGAGCCTGCATTCGGGCGATGGCACGCGTGCTGGCCGCACCGAAACGTGCTCACAATCGATGACCGACGCGGCTCCCGGCTAGGGGAGTCCTCGGAGCCGGTTGCGCGCAGCACAGTAGGTATTGGCGAGCCGGTATAGGCCGTCCGCGCACTTCTCGGTGCCGACGCCCCGAACCGATGTGATCTCGCCGGCGACCGCCTCGATCTCGCGGATGACAGACGTGAGTTCGGCGACGATTGCGTCGCGCTCGCTGGCCGCTTTCGGATTCACATCACACCACCCTTCACGTCCGGAACTCGTACGCGCGGTTGACGATCGAGCGCTCGCATCCCTCGAGACGTTCCGCAGTCCAGTTCAGATAGGAAACGCATCTCCCTAGCCTGCCGTCGAAGCAAAGGGACCAGTCGATTGCCGCCACGGCCCATCGCTTCTCGGGTTCGATCAGGAGAGTCAGTCGGGCGAGCCGATGGTCGAGCGACGCCATTCTATTCTGCGCAGCCTGCAGGCGTGAAGCAGCGGACCGCAGCCGGTCGGTGTTGACGTCGAGTGGGCCGGAACCCCAGCCACTACCACCACCTTCGAACAGCGAGTTGATGCCGCGAGCTATCGCATCTCCGAGGTTGGAGAAGAAGCCCTCCACTGTAGCGATGAAGGTAGTAGCCCCCACGAGGGCCGACTTCAGGAAGTTGACGAAGTTCTCGGCCAGTTTCTTGGCCTCGACTATGCCCTTCTGCATTTCGGTAACGGCGAACGCCCAGGCCATGTCGACGAAGATTCGCGCGGTCGCGACAGTGATTGTGCCTGCGACGACGAGTCGGTACACGTCGAGTACTACGTCGCCTACGACGGGAACGCCGGAGAGCGGCAGCTTGAGGTGATTGCCGTATTCGTCGTACGCGAACGCGCCAACGTCGTGGATGGAGAGTGGCCCGTGCTTGTAGACGTACGCGAGATCGACCATCGCGTACTGCGTGTCGTAGGGCGGATTGCCGAACTTGATGTGGTGCACCGGATCGAGGGGCAACACGATGAACCGATACTTAGGATCCTTCAGAGCGACAATCTGTGCCGCGGTCAAGCCGGCGAGGCAGATTGGCTGTCCGTTGAGGCCGTAGACATCTGCCACGTCGTCAGGGTTGTCCACGTAGACCTCCGTCTCCAGGTTAACGCCCTTCGAATGGCCAGAAAGGTAGTTGTTGCCGCCGTCGACCTTGTTCTTGTCGAAGAATTCGCGTGCGTCGCGCACTTGCGGGGAGTCGCTCGTCACCGACGACTGAATGTCGTCAACCAAGTCGACACTCTCGAGTCCCTTCCCCATGTCTTCGGTGCCTCGGAAAAGGAACTTGTGCGCTCCGCTGGAGTCGCCAAAGCAGTAGCCAACGAAGCCGCTGTCGTAGGTCGAGCCTCCTTGCGACGTCTTGCCGGAGTTCTGGTTGAAGTTGGCATAGTCGATGATCTTGAGACTGCTAAGGTTGTCCGAACGCAAGATCTCCTGCTTCAGACCATCCGAGAGGTTCGTCGAACCCAAGACGTCACTCATCGACCGCCCGGGGACGAACTGGTCGGGCGGGATGTCCTGATAGGACAGTAGGAGCAGGAGATCGTTCTCCCGGTCTGTGAGGTTTGCGAGCGACATCAGCTACCTCGCCCTAACCGTCTTGTAGAAGGCGCTGAGTCCGTCGGCGGACGACACACTCTCGGGCGAGCCGGCAACCACATATGCCGCCACCCCTGGGCCGAGGTTGCCCCACGCTGTGTTGTTCACATCAGCGGTGCGGACGTATTCCGAGTACTTGCTCGGATCATCAACGAAGCCGACTGAGATGTTGAAGGACTGACCCGCGCTCTTGGCATACTCGTAGAACTTGAAGGCACTCGCCGTATTGGCGGAACCGCTCGCATCCTTCGCGGCGGCCTTGAAGATCAACGTGGCTTGCTTGCCACCCGCCGAGACGTATCCGTCGAAAGTTTGCTCGGCCATGCCGGCGGTTATCTTGGAGATCGGCATGTACGCATAGACCTTGATTGGCGCAGCTGGGTCACCGAGCGCCTTCAGCGCGTCGGCGCCGTATCTTGCAGTCAACGCGGCCGACCATTTTGCGAGGGGGTACGTGTCGCGGTAGACACCCTTCTCGGAGCTGTCCTGAATGACCTCGAAGACTTGCTGCGGGTCGCCCTTCGCATGCAGGACAAGGCGATCCGTGCCGTGCCAGTATTCGTTGCCGACGAACTGCTCGACAACGAACTCCTGGTTGTACTTCGCGTTCGCGTACTTCAGCATGTGCGCCTGAAGCCGCTCTTGCGTCATCGTCGCATTCACGCAGCCTGACACTCCAATCATGAGAAGAATGCATAAGGCGATCAGTAGATTCCTCCGGGCGTGCCTTGGCACCTGCGCTTCCCGCGAACATGCGAGTACCGCGTGCGCGCCTCGGCCTGTCGAAGTCCGCGCGAGCGACATCTCGCTACTCGGCCGCTGCGTCGCCAAGGTGCTTTCGAAACTCCAGCTCCTCGGGGTCTTGGAAGCCAATGAAGAAGACTTCCTCGATCTGTTCGTGGTTGAACAGATACGTGTACTCCTCGTTCAGGTTGCCCTCGGGGTACAGACACGCGATGTAGTCCCACATCGTCTCGGAGCCGAGCTGCTTCTGCGCGCGCCCGTAGATCATCACGCGCTTGTTGCCGTTCACCAAACGCACGACCGACCCGATGGGAAGGTACTTTTCCATTCGAATTACCCCTCTGTTGAGTGCCGACTTGGTGCAGTCTCGAGCTCGGGCAAGGCCATGACAGCGCCCAGCAACTCATCCTCCGAATACCACCCGAGCGTGATTAAGTCCATGCCGGGCGCCGCCACTGCGCCGATTCCCCAAGCGCCATGCGGACTGCGACGAATGCGGGTGACCAGCACGCCTTCGTGACCCTGCCGAATGGCCGTCGTCTTCACAAGCTGCGCGTCTTCGCTCATCTGCTCGAATGCCATCGCCAGGTCGCTATCCCCGGCAGCCGCTCCGCGGTCGGCCGCTATTGGCATAGAGAAGGGAAGGCCATCGTGCGTCGTGCTCGGCTTGCCGAGCATCTCAAGCAACATCGCTGACGAGTCCCCCCGGGTCCTCGCCAGGTCGAGCGCGAACAGGCCGTCGGACTCGCTCACACTCACTGTGTAGGTGTCGCTCAGATAGAGCACACCGGTGACGTGGTCCGCGGCCTCGCATACAAGGATCATGTCCGAAGCGACGCACGCAGTCAGCAAAGATGCAAGCGGCTCCGCAAGCGACACGCGGCCTTCCTGCTGGACAAAGTCTCCGCGCTCGATTAGCGACTCACGAGCTGCCGTAAGCCGGGTGACAACCGCCACCTTGCTGGCCTCACGCACAATCACCTCGACCGAGGGCGGCATCGGCTGTTCGAGAGCGCCAAACAAGAGCGCGATCTCCCATGCGGTCAATGTCACATTCATCTGCTGCCACCGCCACTATTCTTTCGAGGGTTGCGAGAACTTCAAGCTTGCCCAAACCCTTAGAACACCGAGCCAAGGAAGCCGAGGGTGCCACCGATAGCCCCTCCGACTGCGCCACCGACTACGTTGGTGGCATCGTTAACAGCGTTGACCGTGCCTGCCGCGATGTCGACGACCGCGTTGCCCACAGCAGCTGCTGCGGCGGGGGCGTTGTGGACCCCCCACTCCACGGCGTTTCCAGCCATGTCCTTGACCGAGCCCAAGCCACCGATTGAAGTGTTGACGAGGGCACTTGCCCCCTCGCTCCCAGCCCAGCCACCCACCGCTCCGCCGACGAAAGCACCGACTGCGGTGCCGGCTCCGGGGCAGACTGCAGTTCCGATGGCTCCGCCGACCCAAGCGCCAATATTGACGCCCGCGGCTGTTCCCACGAAACTTGCGACGCCCTCGACGGTCGCATTGCTCAACCGCCGCTCGAACGGTCCCTCGGACGTGAAGAATTCCTCGCCGAAGCTCACGACCATCGAGACATATCCGAGGGGCTTGGCCCACTTGCTCACCTTGAGCGCCCACCCGTAGGTCTCGCTCAGTTCGGGAGCGGCCTTGAGGAGCTTCTCAAGCTTGGCGATGTTCATCCATTCCCCAAGGTAACCCGTGAGCCCTTTGGCCTCATGATCGACGATCCCAGTAAACTCGAGCCCCATCTTGCCGGCGCCGTAGAGCCCCGCGACGAACTGTGAGTAGCCTTCATCCGTTCCAACTGCACCAATCAGGCAACCCATTCCACCAGCCAGGATTGCGCCAATATCGAATCCCGGCACGCCGCCCCACACTGACGCCTGCGAACGGTCGCCGCCCGCGGCACTAATCAGCAGTGCTTCGGCCTCCTCAAACCTTGCGGCACTCACCATCAGGAACGCGTGGTGAATCGAAATTGAATTCGCCTGACGCTCAATGTCGGCGCGCAACCACTTCAATTCCGTGTCGAAGTTCTCGCGAGCCTTGACCTCCCAGTCCAATGACCGACGAACGGACTCGACCTCAGAGGTTCCTAAGGCAACCGCCCGCGCGCACGTGACAATTCTCTCGGCAGCGCGCGTCAGAGCGTCGGTATCTATAGAGATTGTCGCCATCAACGCTCCCTCATGCTGTTAGTTCTGCAGCCCTCGGGCCGCCTTGGCAGTGCGGTCCTGCTGCTCCTGTAGCAACTTGGCGGCGTGAGCCATGGCGTCTGCCACCGCGTCGATCTCGTCGGCGGTACGCCGCATGTCCGTTGCGAGTTGCGACGAGACTCCAAGGTATGCAGCGCCAGCCATGTCGGCCCAAGCCGGAGAGAGGTTCGCATTCGCCGCGTCCAGTTGCCGCGCGGCCCCTCGATGCTCCGATGCGATGTGATGAAGCCGATGCGACTGCGCGAGCGTCTTCATGTAGTCGACTCGAATGGCCATGGGCAATCACCTCGTCGTTGTCGGTTCCCGCTACTTGAACGAACTCGCGCTGGAGTTGATGTTCTGCTCGGTCGCCTCGTAGTTGGCCACAGTGTTGTCGAGGAATTTCGCATACGACTCGACGACTTCGCGGTACTGGTCGAACTTCGGAGCAAGCGCGTTGAACTTGTCGCGAACCGTGTTCGACGCGTCCGACTGCCATGACGAGCTCAGGTTGTTCATGCTCGACTTGATCTGCTCGAGAGTGCTCGCAAGCGATTGGTTGGTGGAGCGGATACCGGAAGCTGTGGCGCTCACTTCACCCAAAGAAATGTTGATGCCTTCGGCCATGGTGATCCCCTCCTAGTTGCTCAACTTGCGGGCGGCGGCGATGGTGTCGTCCTGCGCCTGCTGATAGGTCTTGGCGGCGGTCTTCAGAAACTGCGAGTATTCGTCCATGAGCTTCGCCATCAGAGTGAAGTCATCCTGGAAGCCCTGAATCTGAGACGAGAAGGCCTGATTGTCGGCGCCTTGCCAGGCGGCCTGCATTGAGTTCACATCGCTGAAGAGCTTGTTGAAGAGCTTGCGGTACTCGGCCGACATGTTGTCGATCCGACCGGCGGTGCTGTTCAGTTCCGCCGGGTTCACAACAATCTTGCGTCCCATTTCGGTTCCTTTCGTGACGAACGACAGTTGAGTGTCACGCGCTTGCCGAGCAGACCCCCCAATCCAATCGGAGCACGCCCTTGGAGGCGTGCTACACGAGCATCACCCTTGACCCATTCTCGAGCCCAAGCTCCTGGGCTGAGCGGTTCACATTGAAGATCTCCCCCGTGTCGCGGTCGCAGAGAAGGGTGTCGTCGACCGGAGTGAAACTGCTGTCGGGATCATCGGAGAAGACAGCCTTCACCAGTTCGGTCACCTCGAACAGTTTCGCCTCATACGGAATGAACAGGTCACTTCGGCGGCCAGCGGCCGGCACATAGACCTCTACCAGGATTTTACTCACCAGTATCCGCCTCCCCCTCACTCACGCTGGACGCGAGAACCTTGATCAGATGAGGTTTCCCACGCTTGAGCAGGTAGCCGAATCCGGGGCCGATCTGCTCGTAAGCATCATAACCTGCAACCTGCGTGACCTGCAGAGTGAACTGATCGGAGAGGCCATCTCCGAGCCAAATGCCAGCATTCGTGGCGACGTGCTCCTTCGCCCAGCGCTCGTAGATCATGCTCGTGATGTTGGGCGCTGCCTCGCCGAAGACGAAGTTCGCGCCCAGTGAAGCATCGCACTTCTCAAGCATCGTGGTGAACTTCTCACGGTTCTCGTCGGTCAGCGCGCTAAGGAGCGCTGACATCGACGGAATTACAATCACCTGCTCGTCGAACGCCGGGGTCGCGGCGGCCGAATCACGGGAGTCGACCGCTTCGTTGTTGCGCCGAACCATCTCGTCGAACAGGGCGACCGCCGCGGCGTTGAGTGCGGGCTTCTCGGTGACATAGGTGTAGGTGCTGTCGCTATCGGCGGCGAAGGCGCCGTCGCCATCGAGCACGGTTGCCCGCCGGGCGATGCGAACCGCAAAAGCCTCGGCGAGTCCTTGGAGGAACGTCGAGTCATCGTTCGCACGCGAAAGCACAAGGGTCATGAATGGCTTCTTGAAGTCATACGTGACGACAGAGAGCGACGTCCGGTCGATACCGACTGGCATCGACGCGGTCTGAGCCTCGCCGATCTCCTCAGCGAGGTAGGTCGAGCTGACCACCGGCGGGAGAATCGGCACCCGCCTAGCGGAGTGGCCGGTCCACTTCTTGGCGGCCTCGGCGCAGTAAGCACGGAGATCGCCAAGCACGTTCTCGGCATCTGAGAAGATCTGTGCGGTCTGGAACTCGTAGACCGCATCGGTGCGGAAGAGCCCACGGCCCCTATACGGCGACGGCAGTACGCCCTGGGTGTTGCCGAGGATTCCGGCGTACTCGGTCGAATCGTTCATCTGGAGAACGATGAGCTGCTTGAGGTTCTGGAGGATTCGGAATCGCACGGAGCTCGTGCTCGACGCAGTGAGGACGAAGTAGATGCCGTACTTCGTGCCCTCACGCGTGAGGTATGAGATCACGCTCTCCTGCTCGTCGTACATCTCCGAGAAGGCCGAGTAGTTGTGAATCACGACGACGAGCGAAGGTACATGCTCTCCGCTGTCGGTGATGTACGAGCGGTAATCGCCGCCGAAGTTCGAGAAAGCCTTCTTTCGGCGCTCGAGCTCCTCGGAAAGCATCTTGAAGAGATTGACGATCTTCTCGCTTTCGTGGGACAGCAGCACGTCACCTACGTGCGGTGAGTCCCTGAATGCGCTCAGGGTCTCCGCTTCGAAGTCCAGTAGATAGAGGTTCACCTCAGCGGGCGTGTGTGTATCAATCATCGAATAGATGAGTGTCGTCACGAGTGAAGTCTTACCGCTGCCGGCCGAGCCATAGACAATGAGGTTGCCGTCCTCGGAGACCGGCACGCATAGCGCCGCCTGTCGTTGATTCGCCGGATCGTCATATTCGCCGATGACCGGGTTGAGCACGAACGGTGTCGCCGCGGCGATTTCGTTGCGTTTCCGCACGTCCTCAAGGTAGATGACCTCGGGAATCGGCTCGAGCCAGAGCGGCCGGGTGGCAATATGCTCCTCGTCCGCGAGGTGAGCGAGGTACTTCGTGATCTCGTCGAGCTGCTTCGTCGGGTTCCTGAGCGACACACGGCGTCTGTCGAGTTTCGCCTGCTTGATGGGCTGGCCGAGGTTGTTGATAAGGATGACGCTCTCGTCGTAGGCCCTCTCGACTCGATCGGCCGGGTAGTAGGGCGCACCTGCCCATGCTGACTGGCCGAGCTCGAAGAGCTCGTTGAAGCCGACTTGTACGAAGAAGCGGCCTACCGCTGCGAGCTCGGCTGCATCCGGGCGTTTGATGACCTCCATGCTGTCGGCTCGCTCCTGCACTTTGAGGCAGACACGGAAGCGAGAGTTCGACCAAATCTGGTCATCGACCACGCCCGAAGGCTTCTGCGTCGCGAGAATGAGGTGCACGCCGAGACTCCTACCGATGCGCGCGGCGCTAACGAGCTGCGACATGAACTCGGGCTGTTGCGTCTTGAGCTCGGCGAACTCATCGGAAATCACGAGCAGGTGCGGCAGCGGCTCGGAGACCGCGCCCTCGCGGTAGAGACTCTGGTACTTGTAAATGTCGATGTTGCTCGTTCCCGTGCGCGCGCTGGCCTCGTTGAAAATCGCCTGGCGGCGCTTGAGTTCGCTCTGCAATGAGACGAGCGCCCGATTCACGGCGGCGCCGTCAAGGTTAGTGATTGTGCCTGCGACGTGCGGCAGCTCGGCAAAGGAGTTCGCCATCCCGCCGCCTTTGTAGTCGATGAGGACAAAGGCGACTTCGTTCGGATGGTAATTCACAGCGAGCGACAGGATGTACGTCATTATGAACTCGCTCTTGCCCGACCCCGTCATGCCTGCAATCAGACCGTGTGGGCCGTGATAGCGCTCGTGCAAGTCGAGCTTGAACGGCGCTCCGCTCGAATCGACGCCCACCGGTGCCTCGAGAGTGAGGACGGGATTACTTTCCTTCCAGCGCGCGAGCGAGTTGAGGTGCTCGACCTTGCCGACGCCGAACAATTCGAGGAAAGTGATCATGTCAGGAAGCGAGAACGCGCCCGCCGCGGTGTCGAGTTTCGTGTTTGCGAGAACCTGCGCGAGTTCGCGAGCGTCGTCCTCAAGTTCGATGTCGGGGCTGAACACCACGTGCCGCCCGGTGATGTCGTCCTTGTCGTAGATACGCGCCTGCGTCTCTTCGACCTCCACGACAGCACGGCACTCTTTCGGGAGGTTGCGCAGCTCGTCGTAGAGGGTAACGAGACTGAACCCGCGGTTCTTCTTCTGCTTGAGAATCTTGTCGATCAGGTCCGTTTTGCCCGCGAGCGCCTTGTCCAGCGCAAAGACCACATAGAGCGGGCTCAACTCCGCGAGCTCGTTATCGTTCGAGACCGCCTCGCGCTTCGCGAACTCGCGGTCGAGGTACGTCGCGAGCTCTTTGACGTCGGCTGATTGTGTCGCGACAAAACGCACAACACGATCGTCACTCCATGCGTGAGGAAGCAACCGGGCAAACTCCCAGTCTTCGGCTTCGCGCTCGTCGTATATGAACACGAGCTTCAGTTCGTCGTAACTGTGCAACGCCACGAGCTGGGCAATCACGCCGCGCAGTAGCGCCTTCGTTGCCTCCCTCTCGCCGATAATCCCGAGTATCGGTTGCTCGACGAGCGAGAGAGAAACAGGAACGTCGCGCAACAGCCTCGGTTCTTCAGCCAACGAGTACATGTCGTCCTGGAGGTTGTCGTCGTCCAGCGAGAAGTGCCGCTCGGCGTACTTGATCTCCGCGTCCATGGGCCAATCGCCCATTCCGAGACGCACGCGCAGGAAGTCGTTGTGGCCGATCGTGCGTTCCCACAGATCCCGTTCACGCGAACGGATGCGGGCAACGCATTCTCCCACGGTCACAACATTCGAATTCATGATCTCTGCCTGCCGGCCGCGCTCTGCCTCAATCTCTCCACGGGTCTTCTCGAGGTAGGCTTTGTACTTCTCTTGCCGCTCGGCCTCACGCTCAATCTTCCGACGCTTCTCATACCGCTTAGTGAGAATCGGCCAGAGCACCATGCCAATAACCATGCTGAATGACATGACGAGCGTCGGCATCGCCTGGCTCACCTTGCCGCCGCTACTGAGCACACTGTTAAGCGCGAAGAGACCCGTAAAGAGTGATGCCATGCCCATGGTCGCAGCGGGACCAAGAACCATCATGAGCGGCATCTGCTCAGCGGTGTCGAGCTGTGGCGGCGCATCGATTTTGATCTCGGCACGGGTGATATCGCGTTTGAAGCGCGGCGAGCGAAAGAAGGTCGCGCCGGGCGAAGCTTCCTCCATCTCGTCATCGTCAACAGGCTCGACCTTCTGTCTCTCGAGGACCTTGAGGGCGGCCTCGTTGAAGGTCACAAGTCCATCCGGGTTGTTCAGCGCGATGAAACCCTTGCCAATGACAATCGTCAGGCCTACAACCGACAGGACGTCCCCTGGGATGAGCTGTGCCGAGTCGCTCTTGACCCCATTCAAGAACGTGCCATTCGAGCTGCCGGCGTCCACGAGACTCATCGCACCATTGTTGACAAGCAGATCGACGTGATGCGAGGACACGAACTTGCTGGCGAAGAGGATGTCCGCTTCCTGAGTCCTACCGATGACGAGCTTGCCGTTCTCGGGAACCGCGAGCTTCGTGAACCGGCGTCGGTCTTCGGTAGTCGGTTCGCTTCTCAGAAGAAGTCGCTCTTCGGTATCGGCGATGAGAATCTCGTAGAAGCAGTCCGGCGCAACCTCGATATCGCGAATCCGCTTGCCCTCGGCATCTAAGACGCCCGCACCGCGATTGGACTTGAGGAACCAGCGGCCATCGATCCCTTCGACTCCGATGAGCCTAGCGGTCGAGCCATCCGCATCGATGTATGCGACCCAGTATTGGCCGCTACACTTCTCGGGAAGGTCAAGTCTGAACAGAGTATCGTTCTTTACGAGCGTCAATTGCATGTGTGCGTTCCCTGCCCTCGTCGCGTCGACCTCTGCTTCCGCGCGGACCGCGCGATTGAAGGCCTCTGATCCGTTCGATCATGGCACCCAAGTCCACGAAGACCTGCCTCCCAGCTTGCTAGCTGAGTGCTGCGAGTCCTCTGGAGAATAGGCTCGGAAACTCCAGTACCGGAAGCCACGCGGCGGCGCAAACCTGCCGACGTACCCGGAATACGAACTGAAGTTGTACGCCTTCCCTTTGAACGATGAGTGATAGATCCACTTCTTGGTCGCCACGTTCCACATATAGGCCTTGATGGTAACTGGGTATGCGCCTGACGAGTGTCTCGGCCTTAGCGTTCCCTTGACCGAAAGCGCGACTCCACGCCTACCATTCCTCGGAGCGCCCGGCACCCCTACAAGCGCTCTCGGTTTGACGACCACAATCTGGCTCGTCGATGGCCCATCTTGGCTAGTCATCGCGGCCACGGCAGTGAACGATGTCTTCTTGCTCGCGCTGACCGCGAACACACATGTACCTGATGCATCGTCAGTGCGCTGGGAATACACCACCCACTTCGATCCGTCAAATTTCTTGAGCGTGACCAGTGAACCCGCCGTTGGCTGGTACGTGGATCCGACGAGCCGCCGCACGGTGAACTCTAGTAATGTCGACGAGTAGGCATTCGGACGGATCAGCGTCTGCCGTGCCTGAATCGCCGTGCGGTACTTCGGGGCGATGACGATGGCCTCACTGGTGGATCCCGCGTTCGAGAAGCTGGCGCCTGCCACGGCCCGATAGTAGACGCTCGCTGTGGACTCAAACGAAGTGTCGAGAGAATAGAGTCCTAGCGATTCTGTCTGGCCAGAAGCCACGTCAACCCATCGAATACCATCGCTGGATTTCTGGATAGTGATAGGCGTGCCCTCAGTAGCCGCCGTGTACACGTCGCCGGAAACCCTCTGTACCTGGCACTTGATGGTAACTTGCGAACCGATTTCCGGCGCGAACGAGGATGCCCACACAACCGTCCGAGAAGGGTACTTCGGGGCCATGCTTATAGAGCCCTCCGAGCCGCTGTTCCACTGGGTTTCGCCGAGCGACCCTCGGTAGTAGACGCTCGATGTCGATGCAAACGGCTGTGTGACGTACTCGTAGTCACCCGAGGCGTCAGTGTTCACGCTCGCCACACGTGTCCAGTTGACTCCATCTGACGAACTATCGATAACCAGCGGCATCTCACCGGCCGTGCCCTTGTATTCGCCGTCAAGCCACTTCTGCGCGGTGAACGTCACAATCGAAGTAGTGCCGATCGAGGGAGCAGCGTCCGGAACGCTGATTGCCACCTGCGTGGGATGCCTGACGATGAATGTCGAGGCCCCTGACCACGCGCCCCAACCGTTAACCCAGGAGTGTGTCTGCGTGCGCCACCAGTACTGGCCAGGCCCCATGCTCCAGTCGGGGTCGTATGCACCAAGATTGGTGCCCCCGTTTCTGATGAGCGATCCGAACCCGGCATCGGTCGCAATTTGAATGTTCGCGGCGTCAGAGGCGCCCCCATCCGGATCCCCGTAGTTCCATCTGATTTGCGAACGACGGTCATTCACTGACGATCCATTGGAGGGGATAGTAGGAGCGCTCCAAGGGGTGGATGTCACACCTCGGTAGCTGAAGCTATAGCCATAGCCTTGCAAAAGATGCACGCACCAGCCCCAGTTACCATTCCAATAGATCTTGGCCCAAACGTTCCCGCCGACGTTTACTTGCTCGCCCGTGGACCAGACCGTGCTGTACATGGGGACTACGCCGTACTTCGTCCCCGAACCTCCGGCGTACTGCCAGTGGTTGTAGCCGCCAAACGACGTGTAGTTCGCATACCAGATCTGCCATGCTTGCGCAGTGGCTGGGACACCGAACATCGCTGCGGCCATGCAGGCGACTATCAGCGTGCGAGCTAACTTTGATCCTGTGCGCATGTGACTTCCCCCGAAATCAGCACCAAACTGCCCGGCACCCGCGTTGCACCCACATCAGCGCGGCGGCTCCACTAGCTCGGTGGGGGAGGTGGTGGAGGTGGTTTCGGAACCGACGGCCTCACCGTCTTCTTGTACCTCGTAGTCGTGGTTCTGCGCCGCCTCGTGATGACGTGCCTCGCGGCTGGCTTGGGCGCAACATAGGCGACCCTGAGACCGTTGGTCTGCGCCGCGACAAATTCGCGCGAGCGCTCGATCCTCACGCGGAAGAACGTGGTCTTGGCTATGGCCGTCCGGTATGTGGCCGAGCCACCCGCAATCTTGAGAATCGCGACCAGCGTCCAACTCCTGTTGTCAGTCGAGCGCTCAAGCAGTACGCGCGTCCCGTTGGGCACGAGGCCGTCTGAGTTTGCCTTGACCACTAGCGCGAACGTCTTGCCCTTCTTCGTGGAAGCAGCACTCGCACTCACCCTTAGTCTCAGCGTGCGAGGCGCAGACGGCGCAACCGCCCGAGGCTTAGTCGAAGCAGTCGACTCAATAGCGGCGGTCGTCTCGTTCGTGGCGACGGCGGGAGCTGCGCTTGCGTTTGCCCTCGAGCCCACCGCCTTGATCACGAGCGGAATCGAGATAAGAAGTGCGACGACCGCCGCCGCAACCAGGAGCATCTGCATCTTGCGGCTTACTTCGGGCGCGACAACTTCATCAACCACAGCAGAACTGATCGAGCCGTCTTCGACGGTCTCCGACCCGATCTCGTCGATCTCCCCAACTGCCGGGGTATCGGCAGCGACTCCGGATTCGGCGACCTCCGCGCTGGAAACGACCGCAGCCAGTCCGACGAGCGCCGTGCCGTCCGCAGCTTCGCCGGTGTCCCCCTCGATGCAACCGGAATCGATTACGCCCCAAAACGCCGTCTTCTCGCGCGGCTCTCGCGAATCGCTCGAGGAAAGTTGCTCCCAGCACGACATTGGTACGGCAAGTTCGGCTTGCGTGTCTATCTTCTCGGGAAACGCGGATCGCCATGCTGACAGCATGGCAATTGCATTCTCGAACCGGTTCTCGCGCTCCTTCTTTAGCGCGCGCATCACGACACCCGCAAGTGGACCTCCTAGCGAGTCCTCGAGTTCGAGCGCGGGAGTAGGTTCGCTCATGATGCGATGCACGATGGTCGCGAAGTGCGTTGATGACTGCGTCCCGAACGGGTTCGTGCCACCGAGCACTTCATAGGCGATCGCCCCGAGTGCGAATACATCAGCGCGCGCGTCGGTGTCCTGTCCGCGAATCTGCTCCGGCGACATGTAAGCCGGCGTACCCAGTACAGCCCCCACACGCGTCATGGTCGCATTCGAATCGATGTGCGCGATGCCGAAGTCGGCGAGCTTGACCGTTCCGTCGAGGGTCAGAAAGATGTTGTCGGGCTTCAAATCGCGGTGTACCACGCCGTGTTCGTGAGCATAGCCTACGGCTTGGAGCAATTGCTCCATGACGGCGTACGCTTGAGCCGTCGACAGACTCGAACGATCCAGCACTTGACGCAAAGTTGGGCCTTCAACGAGCTCCATCGCGATCATCGGTCTGTCTTCGAACACAGTCGCCGAGTAGATCGTGACAATGCCAGGATGGTTCAGCCGCGCCGCAGCTCGCGCCTCGCGAACAAAACGTTCAGCGAACTCGCTGCGAGTCTCATCGCTGCTCTCAGGAGGGAGAACCGGCTCCTTGATTGCGACCTCACGGTCGAGTGACGGATCGTATCCGCGCCACACCACAGCCATAGCACCCCGCCCGAGCTTGCCCCGAATCTCGAACGGTCCGATGTAGTCCGCGATCTCTTCCACGTAATCCCCCTGGGACGAAACCGAAGACTTATCTTAGCGGTTCCAGAGAATGGATGCACGGCATTTGGCAGCATCTTCTTCGTATTGCCTGTGCGCGTTCGAGCTCAACTTGTCGTGGGAGAATCCCGGGCTCCCGCCCATCACGTTTCAAGGCGATCACGAAAGTTCGAGGCTGTTCAGTCCTAGCGCGCCCAGAATGCCTGCCCTTGGCCTTTCGTGAAGGCATTCGCGCCGTCGGAAGGGTGTTCGAACAGTACGTACCAATACTTGTTGCCCGATGGCACCTTCAGCGTACACGCAACCTTGCTGTACGTTGCGTAATTGCTCGCCTTCACTGAAACCGTCTTGTAGTGGACGAAATGCCCAGACTTCGCATAGTAGATCCACAGCTTGGCGGCGTAGGTCCCCGCTTTGTGCCGCGGCTTGAGAAAGGCATACGTGGTGAAGCTCACCCCATGGGTAACTGCCGGATACGTCCCATGCAGGGCCCGCGTTGCGATCTTGGCCTTCGAGAGGAGAGCCGCCACCGAGACCTTACTCGAAGGACTCGCCGAAGGAGCGAAAGCGAAGTCACCGAGAAAGTGGGCTCTGTAGTAGTACGTGCGAGGCGGAGCGAAACTGTACGAGAACTCACCAAACGAGTCGGCGCGCCTGTCGGTCAGATACACCCAGTGAGCGTTGTCGGTCGAGCGCTCGATTCGAACCGCTCGAAAATCGAGCGGGGTGGGTGAGATCCCCCCTGCGCCCCATGCGTATCCAAGAAGCCCACCGCTTGATCCGAAGGACTTACCGTAACCCAAGGACCCCTCGGCAATGCGATACCGCGTGTAACCGGGGGCGCGGAGCGCCACGATCATGCCGTTGCCGCCTACCGCCCATCCAGTACTCGCGGAGATGAAGTGGACGGAGTTGAGCTGGTTTGTCGTGCCCGATGTCCGCAAGACCCAAGTCGCGCCTCCGTTGGTCGTCCTGAGAATCGTGCCGGAGGCCCCCACCGCGGATCCCGTGCTCGATGAGACGAAGTGGACGGACGTGAGCGTGCATATCGTTCCCGACCTTTGCGGAATCCAGGTGGCACCGCCGTTGGTCGTCCTGAGAATGATGCCGGAGGCCCCCACCGCGGATCCCGTGCTCGATGAGACGAAGTGGACGGACGTGAGCCAGTTCGTCGTTCCCGACACCTGCGGGATCCAAGTGGCGCCGCCATCGGTCGTCCGAAGGATCGTGCCGAAGGCCCCAACCACGGATCCCGTGCTCGATGAGACGAAGTGGACGGAACGGAGAACGTTCGCGGTACCGGACGGCTGCGGTGTCCAGTTCGCGCCGCCATCCATGGTCTTAAGAATGACGCCACCGGACCCAACCGCCCAGCCGGTGCTCGGCGAGACGAAATGGACAGAGTCGAGCCAACTCGTGGTACCCGACCTCTGCGCGATCCAGGTGCTCCCGCCGTCGCCTGACTTGATGATTGTGCCCCCGTCCCCGACCGCCCATCCCGTGTTCGGTGAGACGAACTGGACCGATCTGAGAGTACTGGCGGTGCCTGAGGTCTGCAGAGTCCAGATCGCGCCCCCGTCGGTCGTCCGAAGGACAGTGCCGTAGACTCCAACCGCCCATCCGGCGGCTGAGGACACGAAGTGAACTGCCGTGAGGCTGCCGATCGTCCCAGACGTCTGTGCGGCCCAATGCGCGCCGGCATCGGTGGTTCTGAGGATCTTGCCGTAGGCTCCGACCACCCAACCCGTACTGGCAGAGACAAAATGGACGGAACTGAAGTAGTTCTCGGCGCCCACGCCCTGAACTATCCATGTGGCGCCACCGTCGGTCGTTCTGAGGATCTTCCCAGCATCCCCGACCGTCCATCCAGTAGATGACGAGACGAAATGGACAGAACGGAGCCAGATTGCGCTACCCGAGGTCTGAGGGCTCCAAGTGGTACCACCGTTGTTGGTCTTGAGAATCGTGCCGTAGGCCCCGACTGCCCATCCGGTACTCGCCGAGACGAACTGGACGGCGTTGAGGGTGTTCGAAGTGCCCGAGATCTGCGAAATCCAAGTCGTGCCACCATTCGTAGTTCTGAGGATCTTGCCGTTCCCGCCTACAGCCCACCCAGTGCTCGAAGAGACGAAATGGACGGCATGGAGCCAGTTCGTTGTGCCTGATTTCTGTGAAGTCCAAGTCGCTCCACCATTGGTGGTTCTGAGAATCTTGCCGCCATCTCCAACCACCCATCCAGTGCTCGCGGAGACGAAATGGACGGACGTGATCCGGTATGTCGTGCCTGATTTCTGTGAAGTCCAAGTCGCTCCACCATTGGTGGTTCTGAGAATCTTGCCGCCATCCCCAACCACCCATCCAGTGCTCGCGGAGACGAAATGGACGGCATTGAGGGTGTTCGAAGTGCCCGAGATCTGCGAAATCCAAGCGACCCCACCGTTGGTGGTTCGCAGGATCACGCCCTTACTCCCAACCATCCAGCCGGCGCTCGGCGAAACAAACTGAACGGCGCTGAGATAGTTCCCTTGGGGCCGCGGGTTCTGCCAAACCCAGCCACCGTTACCAGCCGAAATCGGCGTGGCGGCAGTGGCGATGGTCATGCCGCCCAGAACCAGGAGAAACAATGTGACGAACACGGATGACTTGACGAATGCTCGTCTGGGCGCGAAGGAACTCAATTCAGACCTCCACGATCTCTTTCGCGTAGTCCCTTGGGACGAAACCGAACACTTATCTTAACGGTTCCGGAGTACCCCTGCACATCGAGTCATCACACTGGACGCGTGAACTTGACCGGGCCTCGTCGGCAATGAGGAGCTACACGCGACCTTCGAGCGCGAGCTTGCCGGACTTGACCGACTCGGGAATCTCGATCGGGTATTCACCGTCGAAGCACGCGAGGCAGAAGTCGTCGCACGGCGAGCCGGTCGCCTCGACCATCGCGGGAAGCGACAGGTACGCGAGCGAATCTGCGCCGATGTGGGCGCGGATCTCCTCGACGGTCTTCGTCGCGCCGATGAGCTGCTCCTGGGTGTCGGTGTCGATGCCGTAGAAGCACGGCCACACAACCGGCGGCGATGTGATGCGCATGTGGACCTCGGCGGCGCCAGCTTCGCGCAGGAGCGCGACGAGCTTCTTGGTCGTGTTGCCGCGCACGATCGAGTCATCCACGACGATGAGGCGTTTGCCTCGGATCGCGTGCTTGAGTGGGTTGAGCTTGAGCTTGATGCCCTGCTGGCGAATCGTCTGGCTCGGCGAGATGAACGTCCGTCCCACGTAGCGGTTCTTCGCGAGCCCCTCGCCGAACGGCACGCCGCTGGCCGCCGCGAACCCGACCGCAGCGGGGATGCCGGAGTCCGGCACGCCCATCACCATGTCCGCCTCGACCGGCGCCTCGACGGCGAGCGCGGCACCCATGCGGCGGCGCGCCTCGTACAGGCTGCAGCCGCCCATCTCGGAGTCCGGCCGCGCGAAGTAGACGAACTCGAACATGCACAGCGAGGGCTTCTCGGCGGGTATGGCCTGCTCGGCTTCGACGCCTGCGCCGCTGATCTTCAACATCTCGCCGGGTGCGACGTCGCGCACGTACTCGGCGCCCACGATGTCGAGCGCGCACGTTTCGCTCGCCACGATCCAGCCGCGATCGTCGGGCAGCTTGCCAAGCACGAGCGGGCGCACGCCGTGAGGGTCGCGGAAGGCGTAGACGGCGTTTTCGGTGGTGAGCACGACCGCGTAGGCGCCGTGGATGAGCTTCATCGTCTCGCGGATACCCTCGCGGATGTGGCTGGTCTTTTGCGTGAAGTAGCCCACAAGCGTGGTCATGACCTCGGAGTCGGTCGTGGAGCGGAAGCGGATGCCCTGCTCCTTGAGCGCGTCGCGCAGCTCAGCTGTGTTGACGAGGTTGCCGTTGTGCGCGAGCGCGATGACCTGGTGCCCGATTGCCGAGAGGTGCGGCTGCGCATTCTCCCAGCTCGTCGAGGAGCCGGTGGTGGAGTAGCGGGTGTGGCCGATCGCGACGTCGCCCGTGAGCGAATCCAGGTCGCTCTCCTTGAAGACGCGCGAAACGAGCCCGAGATTCTTGGTGACGGTGACCGTCTCGTTGTCGCCTACAGCAATGCCGGCCGACTCCTGGCCACGATGTTGCAGCGCGTGAAGGCCGAAGTAGGTGAGGCGGGCGACATCTTCCCCGGGCGCGTATACCGCGAAGACCCCGCAGGCTTCCTCGGGGCGATCCGGGCGGTCTTCGAGGAGCTGGTCCTCAGCAAGATCACGCATCATGTGAAATAGGGCCTCACGTCGCAACTGGAGGGTGGGAACGCGGGTAGTCTAGCACGATTCGCACCAGCGCGGCCTGAGCGCGGATCAGCCCGCAAGTTCCAGAGACGTCGGCCGCACGCGCGCGCCCAAAAGCGCCTTGATCTCGGCGGCCGGAAGCGGCCGGCTGTAGATGTAGCCCTGGATGATGAAGCAGCCCTGCTTTCGAAGGAACTCGAGCTCGCTGGGGTGTTCGACGCCCTCGGCGACGATGTCGAGATCGAGCTCCCGGCACAAGCCGATGAGCATCGTGGCGATCGCCGCGTTCTGCGCGTCGAGGTGCACGTCGCGCATGAACGTCTGCGCGATCTTGAGCGTATGGACCGGGAGCCGCTTGATGTAACTCATCGACGAGTAGCCGGTGCCGAAGTCGTCGATCGCGACCCGCACGCCCATGTCCCGCAAGCGCTGGAGCGTCTCGATCGCGCTCTCGGGGCTGCGCATGGCGACCGTCTCGGTGACCTCGAGCTCGAGGTGTGATGGTTCGAGCCCGGTCTCACGCAAGATGCGCGACACCATCTCCACCATGTCGTACTGCTCGAACTCCTTCGCCGAGAGGTTCACCGCCATCCTCCCGAACTTCACGCCGTCTTTCACCCACGCACTCGCCTGAGCGCACGCGGTGCGCATGACCCACGGCCCGATGCGTCCCATGAAGCCGGCCTGCTCGGCGAATTCGAGGAACGCGGCCGGGGCGAGCAGCCCCTCCTCAGGATGGTTCCAGCGGATGAGCGCCTCGACGCCGATAGGACTGCCGGTGCGCAAGTCGATCTGCGGCTGGTAGAACAGCTCGAACTCGCCGTTCTCGATCGCCTGGTGCAGCGCCGCCTCCAGCTTGAGGCGGTCGGTCGCCGACCGGCTCATCTCCGGTGCGTAGATGCGGTACGAGCCGTGACCGAGCTCCTTAGCCCGATACATCGCGGCGTCCGCGCATCTGAGCAGCTCGGTCGCTTCGTCGCCGTCGTGCGGGTACGTCGCGATGCCCACGCTGGCCGAGAGGCTGACGCTGTGACCGTCGACCTGGAAGTCGCGCTTGAGGTCGGCGAGGATTCGCTCGGCGAGTGTGTCGGCGTCCTCGCGATCCGCGATCCGCGCAATGAACGTGAACTCGTCGGCGCTTTGCCGCGCGACGGTGTCCTCCTCGCGCATAGCGCTCAGGAGACGGGCCCCGGCTTCCTTGAGCGCCGCGTCGCCCACCTCGTGTCCGAACCCCTCGTTGATGCCTTTGAAGTCGTCGATGTCGACGTAGCCCACCGCGACGGTCTCGCCGCGGCGTTTCGCGTGTGCGAGCGCGTTGCCCATACGGTCGCGGAACAGGATGCGGTTGGGTAGGTCCGTCAGCGGGTCGTGGTAGGCCATGTGCGAGATCGTCCGCTGCGCCGAGACGTGCTCGGTCACATCGCGCAGCACTTCGACGAGCTGCTCGATCCGGCCCTCCTCGTCGTAGGCCGGGTAGACTGTCTCCTCGTACCAGCGGTCCCCGCCGTGCGCCGTGTCGTGCACGGTCCGCTGCGAGCGTTCGCCGCTGCGCAGCACCTCCGCTCCGAGACAGTCCTCGCACAAGCCCTCGCCCCAGACCGCGGCGCTGCAGCCCATCCCCACGATCGTTTCGGCGCCGTGCTTCTCCGCGAAGAGCTCGTTGGCGGCCGGGTTGGCGTACGCGACCGTCATATCGGTGCCGAGGCACAGGATCGGCTCGGGGCTATGCTCGTACATCTGGAACAGCCGGTCGCGCTCGACGCGGAGGCGCTGCTCGATTCGGAATCGCTGCCCGATCAGCGTCTGAACGAGCAGCGTGGCCAGCAGCACGAAGACCACGCCGCCAAGCCGCATGATCACCTGCATGCTGGTGGGCTGGAACACCGCCGAGACAAGCGATGCGGCCTGACCGACGATCAGGTCGATCGACGCGAGGAGCGCCCACGCGATCAACGACAGCGCGATGCCGGCAAGCCCGACCAAGGCGACGCGATCCGCCTGGCTGAGCTTGGGTGGCGCAGAGCGCTTTGTTTCGCTGCTATCCATGAACCCCGTGATCCGACCGTTTTGCGTATCTCGATCTTGCGACGTGCGGCGTACTCAGGTGAGGTTCCAAACCAGAGGGACTACCCCTCGCGAAGCTCCTCGCTTGCGAACTCTCCCGCGACGAGCCGCTCGAGCGTTGGCTCGAACGCGCCAGCCAGCTTCTCGACGCTGACGTCGAGCCGCTCGCATATCTTAAGCGAGTCGCCGCCGACGGTGCCGATGACGCCGTAAGGCACGTCGTGCTCGAGCAGGATCGTCACGAACTGCTCGGCGTCGGTGTCTGCGACCGTGGCGACGATGCGCGACTGCGTCTCGCCGAAGAGCGAGGCGGTCGGGTGCAGCCCGTCGTGGAGGTGGACGTCAGCGCCGATGCGGCCGGCGATGCAGCTCTCGGCGAGGCTGACCGCGATGCCGCCTTCGGAGCAGTCGTGCGCGGACTTGATGATGCCGGCGCCGATCGCCTCGCGGACGGAGCCCTGCACGTCGCCCTCGAGACCGAGGTCGAGCGCCGGCGGACGTCCGGCCACCATGCCATGCGCGACCTTGAGGTACTCGCTGCCGCCAAGCTCCTCGAGCGACTCGCCGATGAGGAACACGACGTCGCCAGCGTCCTTGAACGACGCAGTGGCGTGCTTGGTGACATCGTCCATCACGCCCACGAGGCCCACTGTGGGCGTCGGATAGATGGGAGAACCGAACGACTCGTTGTAGAAGCTCACGTTTCCGCTGATGACCGGGATGCCCCACTCCTTGCACGCGTCCGCGAGGCCGCGGATCGACTCGTAAAACGTCCAGAACACCTCGGGCTTCTCGGGATTGCCGAAGTTCAGGCAGTCGGTGATCGCGGCGGGGGTGCCACCGGCGCACGCGACGTTGCGCGACGCCTCGGCGAGCGCGATCTGCGCGCCCACGTACGGATCGAGGTAGCAGTACCGCCCGTTGCAGTCCGAGGAGACCGCGATGCCGCGGCCCTCGTCGCCGATGCGCAACACGGCCGCGTCGCTGCCGGGCAGCACCACCGTGTTGAGGATGACCTGATGGTCGTACTGCTCCCATATCCAGCGCCGCGAGCAGATGTTCGGGCTCGCGAGCAAGCGCAGGAGCGTCGCGCCGAGGTCAGCCGGCTCGGTGGGGAGCGCAAGGGTGAGCGGGTCGAACGCCTGCACCTCGTCGAGGTAGGCCGGCCGGGTCATCGCGGGGTCGTAGATGGGCGCGTCGTGAGCGAGCGTGGAAGCTGGCATGTCGGCGACGATCTCGTCGCCTTCGCGGACTACGAAGCGCTCGGTGTCGGTGACGGTGCCGATGACGGTGGAGCGCAGGCCCCACTTGGTGCAGATGGCTTGCGCGGCCTCAAGGTTACCCGGCTCGACGACCGCGAGCATGCGCTCCTGCGACTCGCTCACCATGAACTCGAACGCCTTCATCTCGTCCTCGCGCGCCGGAATCTTCAGCACGTCGATGTCGAGCCCGACGCCACCACGCGACGCCATCTCGCTCGCCGAACTGGTCAGCCCCGCCGCCCCCAGGTCGCCGAGACCCACGAGCAACTCCTGGCCGAGCAGCTCGAGGCACGCCTCGATGAGCAGCTTCTCCTCGAACGGATCGCCCACCTGTACGGCCGGACGCTTGTCCTCGGCACGCTCGTCGAATTCCTGGCTCGCGAGCACGGACGCGCCGCCGATCCCGTCTCGGCCGGTCGTGGAGCCGATGAGCAGCACGAGGTTGCCGGGGCCGGCCGCAACCGCGCGGATGATCTCGTCCTCGCGCATGACGCCGAGCGACATCGCGTTGATGAGGCAGTTGCCCTCGTAGGCTTCCTCGAAGTAGACCTCGCCGCCCACGGTGGGCACGCCGAGGCAGTTGCCGTAGCCGCCAATACCGGCGACCGCTCCTTCGAAGAGGTAGCGCTGACGGGGCTTGTCGAGCGTGCCGAAGCGCAGCGAGTTCAGCGATGCGATGGGACGGGCGCCCATCGTGAAGATGTCGCGGATGATGCCGCCGACGCCGGTCGCCGCGCCCTGGTAGGGCTCGATGGCGCTGGGGTGATTATGGGATTCCATCTTGAAGGCGACAGCCCAGCCGTCGCCCACGCCGATGACGCCCGCGTTCTCGCCGGGGCCCTGCAGCACGTGCGGGCCGGACGTGGGAAACATCCGCAGCGCCTTGCGCGAGTGCTTGTAGCTGCAGTGTTCGCTCCACATGAGCGAGTACATGTAGAGCTCGGTAATGGTGGGCCTGCGGCCGAGGATCTCTACGACTTTCTCGTACTCATCGGGCTTGAGGCCAAGCTCCACGGCAAGTTTGGGGGCGAGGTCTTCGGCAAGCGGCTCGATGGTGATCACAAAGGCTCCTTGGGGAGGGCTCGGCGGATAGGGACATGGTACCGCAACGCAGGTCGGTCTCGGCACCGCTTTCCCGGAGGATCAGCACCTCGTTTTGGCGTTCAGGAGCGGTCCCTCCGCCCCCAAGCGTGATGAGGTCGCCGGGGCTCACTCTCCTCGTGAGGACTCTCTCACGGGCACGCTCTCGGGCTCGATCGTGTCGCCACCGTCGGCGAGAAGCTGCGGCTCCTCGTCCGGCTCGGCTACGGCCTGCTTCGGATACACGATGCGCAACAGATACGCCGCCTGCTGCGCCAGCGCGAGCGGGGTGCAGAGCACCACGATGCCGGTCAGCGCGATGGGGATCGCGTTGAACTGGCCGAACACTATGAGCACGAGGTATGCGGCCTGCGGCGCGAGGTACCACCAGCGGACGCGTTGGGTCGGGCGCGGGCCACCGAACCACGAGCTGCGCACAACGTCGATGACGACGAAGGCGGCGAGCATCCCCGCGAGGAACAGCACACTGACGAGGATCCAGAACAGCGGCCCGCCGATGCCTACCGCGAAGCCCATGTCAGCCAGCGACCTCGGCGAGGCGCTGCACGATGGTCGTGAAGAACGGCTGTCCGTCGGTTCCGCCAGTGATCGGGTCGACCACGCGCTCCGGATGCGGCATGAGGCCGAAGACGTTGCCGCGCTCGTTGCAGATGCCGGCGATGTCGTCGAGCGAGCCGTTGGGCGCGCTGCCGCCAGGCGCGGTCGAGCCGTCAGCCTCGACGTAGCGCAGGACGACCTGGCCGTTGGCGTTGAGGGCTGCGAGCGTCTCGGCGTCGCACACGAAATTGCCCTCGTTGTGGTTGATCGGAATCTGGATGACGCTGCCTGCCTGGGTGTCGACCCACTGGCAAGCGCTCTCCTCGACACGCAGGTTCACGGTCTTGCAAATGAACTTCAGGCCGCGGTTCCGCAGCATCGCGCCCGGCAGCATGTGCGCCTCCGTGAGGATCTGGAAGCCGTTGCAGATGCCGAGGACCGGCCCGCCCTTCTCGGCGAAGCGGACGACTTCGGCCATCACGGGGCTGAAGCGCGCCACGGCGCCGGTGCGGATGTAGTCGCCGTAGGAGAAGCCGCCCGGCAGCACGATCGCGTCGAAGCCTGAGATATCGGTGTCGCCGTGCCAGATGTACTCGCTCTCAAAGCCGAGGTAGTGCGTGGCCCGGATGACGTCCTGCTCGCAGTTGGAGCCCGGGAAGATCACGACGCCAAAGCGCATCTCTACGCCTCCCCGACCAGCTCGATGCGATACTCCTCGATGACCGGATTCGCGAGCAGTTTCTCGCACATCTCCGAGACGACGCTAAGATCCGCGTCGGCCTCCATGCGGATGTACTTGCCGATCTTCACCTCGTGAACGCCCTCGTAGCCGAGGTTGACGAGCGCGCGCTCGGCGGTAGCGCCGGGCGGGTCGAAGATGCCCTTCTTATACGTCACGTAGATCTCGTAGCGCGCCATCGTCATCGTCCTTTCGATCGAGCCGTTACTCGGCTTTGGGTTCCTTCGGTGTCTTCCCGGACTTGGCCTGCTGGAAGGCGGCCTTACGAAGCGGGCGCATCTTCGTCCAGTCGATGAAGAACGCGTAGATGATGGCGGCATACGACAACCCCAAGACGACGCTGTAGGCCGTGCGAGCCCACGGCGTGTGCACGTAGGCGAGTATCCCGTAAGAGATAGCGACGAGTACGATGCCGGCAACGAGGAAGATCCACCATTGCTTGCGCACCGCGCGAAACTCCGCCGTGTCCGGATTGCGCATCGCGAGCGCGGAGCCCCCTGACGACTTCGACTTCGCCGACGACTTCGAGCCGCTGCCTGTGTTCGTCTTGGACGGCTTGGCGGCCGCCGCGGATTTGCGGGTCTTGCCCTCCGGCCCGGTGTGCTTCTGGTAGCGCGCATTCATGGGGCTGCGTCGTGCCATGTGGAGAGTTACGCCTTCCCTTCCGGGATGAACGTGCGGCCGGTGATGAGCTCGTATGCCTGGATGTACTTAGCGGAAGTGGCTTCGATCACGTCGGCGGGTAGCCGCGGCGCGGGTGCTGTCTTGTCCCAGCCGCTCGCTTCGAGCCAGTCGCGGACGAACTGCTTGTCGAAGCTGGGCTGGCTCTTGCCGGGCTCGTAGGTGTCGGCGGGCCAGAATCGGCTCGAGTCCGGCGTCAGCACCTCGTCGACGAGGGTGACTTTGCCGCCAATGAGTCCGAACTCGAACTTGGTGTCCGCGATGATGATGCCGCGCGTGGCCGCATGATCCCGCGCCGCCGAGTAGACCGCGAGCGACTTGGTCCGCAACTCCGTCGCCGGCCCTTCGCCGATACGTTCGGCCATGCGCTCGAAGCTGATGTTCTCGTCGTGGTCGCCGATGTCAGCCTTCGTGCTGGGCGTGAAGATGGGCTCCTCGAGGGGGCTGCTCTCCACGAGGCCGGCCCGCAGCGGAATGCCGCACACGGTTCCCGCGCGCTGGTACTCCTTGAGGCCGGAGCCTGCGAGGTAGCCGCGCACGATGCACTCCACCGGGAAGACGGTCGCCTTCTTCACGAGCATGAATCGGCCCGCGAGGTACTCCGCGTGCGGCGCGAACCGCTCAGGAAGATCGGCGACGTCGGCCGAGATGAGGTGGTTCTCGACGACGCCGGAGAGCAGCTCGAACCAGAAAAGCGAGAGCTTCGTGAGGACCTCGCCCTTGAATGGTATCGGGTCGTCGAGGACGACGTCGAAAGCGCTGAGGCGGTCGGATGCGACGAGCAAGAGCCTATCGCCGAGGTCGAACAGGTCGCGGACTTTGCCCTGCGAATCGGGCGTCAGCGGGGAAATCGGCACTGAGGGCTCCTCCAGGGGTCGTGTGGCGAGAGAGCCGGCCCAGGGAGCGATGTAGGCGAGAGGGGCACGGCGGTACGCCGCCATTGTAGGCGAAGCGGGAGGCCGGGGCGAGGGCTGCGCGCGTCGGCGAGCGGGTCGGATGGCGCTCCGCCCATCATGCGCAGCATCTGCATCCCGCCGGTCGCGAAGAACCGCCACACGAGCACGGCGGCCAACGCCAGAAATGCGATGTTGAGCACCGTGGTGTAGTTCCACGTGATCGAAGCTTCAACGACCGTTGCCGCTCGCTCGGTCGGGATGAGGCCCAAAACGCCGAAGACGATCTCGATGAAATACCCCGCAAGTACCATCGCCGCGTAGAACACGGCTGTCAGCATCAGCGTCATCTTCACGCCGTAATACTTCCTGTAGATGTTGATGATCGGGAGGATGAGCAGGTCAGCGTAGATGAAGCTCATCACGCCGCCGAAGCTGATGCCGCCGTTCCAGAGCACGGCAGCGAGCGGCACGTTACCGATCGAGCATACGAAACTCAGGATCGCGACGATCGGGCCGATGATCGGACCCCAGATGGCCGACCAGATGCCGTGGCCCTCGAAGAAGAAGCGCTGCCAGAACTCCATCGGCACCCACGCAGCAATCGCGCCCGCGATGAGGAGTCCGACGACGATGTCGCGCAACACAGCCGCCCACTCCATGACGAAAACTCCCGACACCGCGGTGAACCCCTCTGGGGAGAAGAGGCGCTGCCAGATCGTGCCGTCGCCACCCACGCTCATGTCCATCGCGGCGTGGCCCTCCATCGAGCCAGCCTCGCCCTTGTTCGCCTGCGCCAGCGCCTCCGCGACAAGCCGATCACGCAAGAAGAATCGGAACAGAGCGGCGATGATGACGATCATCACGACCCCGCCGATGAATTCGGCCAAGGTGAACTGCCAGCCCAGCAGCAGCCAGATGATGATGCCGAGCTCGATGACCAGGTTGGTCGAAGCGATCTCGAACGCCATCGCGGCAGTGAAGGTCGCGCCCTTTCGGAACAGCGAGCGCGCCAGCGCAACCGCTGCGTACGAGCACGAGGAGGATGCCGCGCCAAGCAGAGTCGCCGTGACGAGCGTCTTGGGCGAGTCTTCGCCAAGCGCACGCTCAATGTCTTGCTTGCGCACGACGGCGCGGACGACCGCCGAGAGGGCGAACCCCAAGATCAGCGCCCACAGAATCTCCCACGTCATCGCCGCGCTCATCGAGAGCGCGCGACCTATCTGGCTGAGCAGCGCCACTTCATCGTCCCTGCTATCGGGGAATCCGGACATCTTGTGGATACCCGAGCGGCGCGAACGCGTCCCCTCGAGCCGCCGGCCCAAGCCACGCTACTGATTCACGGACGCTGCGGCCATCATCAGTTGCAGCGCGCGACCACTTCCCAGGCGCAGATCGTCACTAGCTAGAGGATTGTCCATCCGGTCACGTACAGCACGCCGAGCAGCCCGTGCACCGCCGCGAGGCCGAGAATCGCGAATGCCGTCCAGCGGTGGACGACCCGGTGCTTCTTGCCCAGCTTGACGACTCGAAGGCCGAGCAACACTTCGAAGATCGTCAGCGCGAGCAGGATCACGCCGATCGTCAGCATGATCGTGCCGGTCACAGGCATGCCGAGAACCATCGCCAGCTCCATTCATCACGGGTCACAAGAAGCATACCCGAGGCCGACTCGGCGAACCGTTCGGGGGCGCGGCGCGTCTCAACGGGTACGAACCACGCAGATCCCGGGAGGCATTATGCTCATCCGTCGCACCGCAATCGCACTGCTCGCGGCCATCATCGCGCTCAGCGCGTTGGCGGTCCTCTCGGGCTGTGCTCCGGTACTGCCCGGCACACCGCCCGGAATCACCGGGTCGGTCACGAGTTTCGTTCCCGGCGACGAGCGCCCGGCGTCGATGCTGGTCGAGGGGCCGGCACAACCGTCGGGAGCCGTCTCGGACAAGGCGCAGGTCACGATCGAGCCCGCCACGATGTTCTTCGACGCGCAAGGCAAGCCCACGAAGGCGTCGTCGATTGTGGTCGGTACGCGCGTGAGGGTGTGGTTCAACGGCGCAGTGGCGGAGTCGTACCCGGTGCAAGGCTCGGCGAGTGCAGTGCAGATCCTCGGCAATTAGCGGGCGGGCGCTCTACGCGAGCGGCAGCCGGATCTCGAAGACCGTTCCGCCACCTTCTCGGCGACGCGCCTCGATCGTACCGCCGAAGCGCTCGACTATCTCCTTGGTGACCGCGAGCCCGATGCCTAGGCCGCCGCTCGAGCGCTCGCGCGCTGCGTCGGCGCGCCAGAAGCGCGAGAACACCCGGCCGATGTCTTCCTCGGCGATGCCGATGCCGGTGTCGGCGACCTCGATGAGGCCGTAGTCGCCGTCCCGCTTGGTGCGCACGTCGACGCGACCACCGGCGGGCGTGTAGCGCGCGGCGTTGGAGAGCAGGTTGCCCACGGCCTGTTGGAGACGATCGGGGTCGGCCAACACGAAGACGCGGCCCACGATTTCGGCGGACCCCTGGACGTCGACGGTCTCGAGCATGGCCGCATGCGAGTCGAGGGCCGCCCGCACCGGAACGGCGAGGTCGATGCGACTCGTGCGGAACTGAACCGAGCCGTTCTCGAGCCGCGAGAGCTCGAGGATGCCGCCCGCAAGCCGGCCGAGGCGCACCGTCTCGTCTCGGACGATGCCGAGGTGCTCCTCGTCGGCCGGCATGACGCCGTCCTGCATGGCCTCGACGGTCGCCTGGATCGCCTGCAGCGGCGTGCGTAGCTCGTGCGCGACGTCCATCGTCAGACGCCGCTCGAGTTCGCGGTCGGCCTCGATCGAGTCGGCCATGTCGTCGAGCGCCTTGCCGAGAAACCCGATCTCGTCGAGACCCTCCAGGCCGGTGCGGGCATTATGTTCGCCGCAGCGCAGGGCTTGCGCGGTCTCGGTGATGTTCTCGATGGGACGCGCCAGACGCCGAGAATAGACCGCGCCCGCGAACGAGGCGAGCACGATCGCGACGATCGCCGCGACGGCGAGACCCACCAGCGAGCCCTCGCGGAACTTCATGTCTCGCTCGCTCAGAAGCGCCCCGGCGCCACCGTATGCCCACACGCGCACAGTCCCGATGTCGTGACCGCTGACTATGATGCGCGAGGTCGCCACGTGGCCGTGCGGGTTGAGAACGGTCGTGTCGGTGGCGGAGAGACTCGGTAAGGTCGCGCCACCCTGCTGCAGTGCGGTCTGCATATGCCTGCGCATAGTGGCCTCGTCGTAAATCAGCTGGCCGCTGGGGCTGAGCACCTGCACGCCCACGTTGCTCGTCGGTCCGAGCATCGGGATCTGTCCGATCGTCCGGTAGTCGAATCCGTAGACCGGGTAGTACGCGCCGACGATTGCCGCGACACCATCCGAGAACCGCTGAAGGTTGTCTCGGAGATACCGGTCGAACTGGTAGTTCCAGACGACCGCGAGCAGGAGGCCGGCGAGGATCGCCGTCAGTGCGGCGACGGTCGCGAATGCGAACGCGAGTCGGCGTCCGAAGGTGCGTGGAGCGGCCGAGCGAACCTTGGCGCAGTTGGCGGCGTCAGTCTCGGAGAGTTCGGCTGCGGCGGTCTCGGCGAGCGTTCCGGCGGGCGGAGGATCCCTGCGAAGCCTAGTCATCCGTGCCGCTCTTCGGGACTTCGAAGCGGTAGCCCACACCATGCACGGTGTAGATGAAGGTCGGTTCCTTGGGGTCGTCGCCCAGCTTGGCGCGCAAGTTCTTCACGTGCGAGTCAATCGTGCGTTCGTAGCCCTCGAAGTCGTAGCCGAGAACCTTCTCAACCAGCTCCATGCGCGAGTACACGCGGCCAGGGTAGCGCGACAAGGTTGTGAGCAGTTTGAACTCGCTCGCGGTCAGATCGAGTTCTTCGCCTTTGACGAAGGCCTTGTGGCCGGCGACGTCGATCTCGAGGTCGCCGAAGACAAGGCGGTCTCGCTGCGGCTCGTTCTCCACATGCGCGCGACGGAGCAATGCGCGGACGCGGGCAACGAGCTCGCGCGGCGAGAACGGCTTGACGAGGTAGTCGTCGGCACCAAGCTCGAGACCGGCTATGCGGTCCTCTTCCTCGCCTTTGGCCGTGAGCATGATGATCGGAACGTCGGACGCGTTGCGGATCCGACGGCAGACCTCTTCACCCGAGACCTTCGGGAGCATGAGGTCGAGTACGACCAGGTCGAACTGGTGCTTCGTGAACAGGTCGATCGCTTCTTGGCCATCGCCCGCAGGCGTCACCCAGTAGCCGTCGCGTTCAAGATATGCAGCGACTGCATCGCGAATAGTCTTCTCGTCTTCCACGAGCAGGATGCGGCGGGTGTCCCCGGCCATACGTGCCTCCTCGGATTCATGCGTGCGTACACGCTTCCAGTGCAAATCTTACGACCAAGCCGCGTGGCCTGCCTCTTTTCCACGTAATCTACACCCGCGCGACGGCCTCGTCGGGGCACTACAAGCGAGGATACCCAACGCCGAACCACCCAGCCCAGAATCCCGCGTCAGCCCAGCTGGTTGCGGCGGCAGAACTCGTCGACGATTTGCTCGAGGCCCGGCGCGCCTGTGTCGGCCACCCGATAGGTGACGCGCACGATCGGCTTGTCGATCGTGATCAGCCGCGCCAGATCGATCGGTGTCCCGATCGCCACGACGTCAGCATTGGTTGCGTTGATCGTGGCCTCGAGATCGGCCAGCTGCTGTGCCGAGTACCCCATCGCCGGCAGCACGCGATCCATGTGCGGGTATGCGGCGAACGTGTCGACAAGCGACCCCTTGGCGAAGGGAGCTGCATTCACGAGTTCGGCCGCGCCGGCCTGCTCGGCGGCGATTGCGGCAGCGCCGTAGCGCATCCCGCCGTGCGTGACCGTGGGACCGTCCTCGACGGCCAGCACGCGCTTGCCCGCCAGCGCTCCAGAGTCGGCCGTGATCTCGCTCGCGGTGAGGACGACCTGAGCTTTCGGGTTGTAGAGGGCGGCGGCCGCGATGAGATCGTCGACCGCGGACTTCTCGGCGGTGTTGACCTTGTTGATGACGAGGACATCGGCGCGCAGGAAGTTCACCTCGCCGGGGAAATAGGCGCGCTCGTGGCCGGGACGGTGCGGATCGAGCGCGACGATCTCGAGGTCGCTCTCGTAAAACGGCCAATCGTTGTTGCCGCCGTCCCAGACGATGACGTCGGCTTCCTTCTCGGCTTCGCGCAGGATCGCTTCGTAGTCGACGCCGGCCATGACGACGGCGCCCACCTCGACGAGCTGCTCGTACTCCTCGCGCTCCTCGACGGTGACGCCGAGACGGTCGAGGTCGGCCACGCTCGCGTAGCGCTCCACGGCCATCGCGGTCAGATCGCGGTACGGCATGGGGTGGCGGATGTCGACGGCCTTGATGCCGCGGTCGCGAAGCGCCTCGAAGATGCGCCGAGAGATGCCGCTCTTGCCCACGCCGGTGCGTACGGCGCAGACGCTGATGACCGGCTTAGTGGAAGCGACCATGCTTCGCGCCGGCCCGATGAACCGGAAGTCCGCGCCGGCCGCAAGGACGCGCGAGACCTTGTGCATGAGATCGGCGTGCGCGACATCGCTGTACGCGAAGAAGACGTCGTCGACGTGCAGCTCGCTGATGAGCTCGGCGAGATCGCTCTCCGGGTGGATCGGGACGCCGTCCGGATAGCGAGGCCCGGCGAGCGCCGCAGGAAACGTTCGCTCGTCGATACCCGGGATCTGCGTCGCGGTGAACGCGACGACCTCGATGGCCGGATCGTCCTTGAGTACGACCAGGAAGTCGTGGAAATCACGGCCGGCGGCTCCCATGATGATCGCCCTGCGCGGCGTAGGGACTGAGGTGGTCAGCGGGTCCATGGTCGGTCCTCTCGGCTAGGAATGCATAACTTCGATGCCATATGACATACCCGAACTGCGTTGCGCCCTACTCGGCGGCCAGCTGCGACGTGCACGCCGAGCACCGCGTCGCGGCCTTCGGAACGAGCGTCAGGCAGTGCGGACACGCGCGCTCCGTCGACTCCTCCTTGGCCCGGAACCGGTTCACTGACTTGACCAGCAGGAACAGCGCCGCCGCCACGATCACAAAGTTCAGAACCGCCGAGAGGAACGCCCCGTAAGTGATCGAGACGCCCGGGGTGACCTGGATGGCGAGCCCGGCGAGCGCCGCCTTGCCGCCGCCCACCAGACCGACGAGCGGGTTGATGAGGTTGTCGACGAACGACTTGATGATCGCCCCGAACGCGGCGCCGATGACGATGCCAATGGCGAGATCGACGACATCGCCCTTGAACGCGAACTCTTTGAACTCCTTGAACATGGCAACTCCTCGTTGGTTTGCCGGCCGACCCGAAGGCAGCATCGTAATCGAAGTGAATGTACCCGAGGGTGCGTTATCGACATGATGTTGGAGTGCGCCCGGCGTTGCATGATGACGACCGAAGGCGTACTATTTCGATAATCCTCGAACCAGTTGTCAGGAACCGGATGTCTGCATCAGAGATCATCGCCAGTACGCCCGAGCCGTCGGTCCCGACGCTCGCTACGGAGCTCACGTGGGGAGACATCCTCGCGCGCTGGAGGTTCCGTTGGGGCATCGGGAGGATGCGCGCGCGCTTCGAGCCCGGACTCTACCGCATCGGCAACCCTTCGAAGCGGGCGCCGATCATCGTCACGTGCAACTACCGGATGACCGTCGACGTCGTGCGCCACGATCTCGCCGGCACCGATGCGTGGCTGCTCGTGCTCGAGACCTACGGCATCAACGTCTGGTGCGCTGCCGGCAAGGGCACCTTCGGCACCAACGAGCTCGTGCGCAGCATCTTCGCGACGCACCTCGCCGACTTCGTCGAGCACGAGACGCTCGTCCTGCCGCAGTTGGGGGCCGTGGGCGTCTCGGCGAGCGCCGTGCGCGCGGCGACCGGCTACCGAGTGGCGTGGGGCCCCGTGCGCTCAAGCGACCTGCGCGCGTTCCTCGACGCCGGGATGAGGGCGACGCCGAAGATGCGCGCGGTGACGTTCTCGCTTCCCGCGCGGCTCGCGCTTGCTCCGATGGAGCTCGTGCCGTCGCTTCGCTACGCGCTGTGGGCGGTCCCGCTTCTCGTCGCGCTCGCAGTGGTGGGCGCGTCGATCGCGCTGCGCACGTTCGTGTGGCAGGCGGCGCTCGCGGCGCTCTTCCCGGCCGTGCTGCTTTTCGCGTTGGCGATCCTCGCTGGCGCGGTGGCCGTACCAGCTCTGCTGCCGTGGCTACCGGGACGCGCGTTCACGGTTAAGGGCGCGGCCGCAGGCCTCCTGCTCGCACTCGTCGCGTTGCTTGCGCTGCCGGGAATGCTGGGCATGTCGAGCCCTTGGGCGTGGAGCGCCGTGCTGCTCGCCGCTGCCGCCGCTGCCAGCTACATCGGCGTGAACTTCACCGGCTCGACGCCGTACACCTCGCCAAGCGGCGTCGAATTCGAGCTGCGCCGGGCGATCCCGGTCGAGATCGCAGCTCTCGGCGTCGCGCTTGCGTGCTGGACCGTCGCATGGGCGACGAGGATCGGAGGGTTGAGCTGATGCAGACACTGCGCTACATCGAAGACGCGGTCACGCTCACGCTCGACGCCGAGAAGTGCAACGGATGCCGGGTGTGCACGCTCGTGTGCCCGCACGGAGTCTTCGAGATCGGCGCAGACAAGCGCGCGTTCCTCGCGGACCGCGGCGCCTGCATGGAGTGCGGCGCCTGCGCGCTGAACTGCACCCCCGGCGCGATCACCGTGACGCCGGGTGTGGGATGCGCGAGCGCGATCATCCACGGCTGGCTCACCGGCACCGAGCCGAGCTGCGGCTGCGGCGAAGGCGCGCCGAGCGGCGCCGGCGACGCATGCTGCTCGAGCGCCGGCCCCGATATACCGACGGCTGAACCGCGCGACCTAGCGCCCGGCGCGGAGGGCGGCTGCTGCTCCGGCGGCGCCCCGTGCAACGACGGTGGGGAGCGGGCTGCACCGTCTTGATAGCCCGCTGACGCGACCGGTCCGGTCGCCTCAGATCACGGCAGCGGCTGCTGGAGCTCGGTGACGAGCTCGTCTTCGTCGAAGTCGTCGAGGCTGTTGCGGTAGACCTCCCACCGGCCGCCGGCCGGGTCGAGGTCGTGCTCGTCCATCCACTCCGCAATCGCTTCCCAGCCCAGCGCAGTCGTATCGCGCGATCCTTGGTGGGTCGTGCGCACGACTTGGCAGGCCGGCAGCTCGTCGAGCTCGATCTTCGGCCCGGGACCACCGTCGGCGATGACGACCACGACCGCGATCTCGTGCTCGCCCGGCTCGGCGAAGTCGGGCGGGAAGATCGCGATCGTCTCTTCGGCGCCACAAGCGGCTCCGGATTCGATGTGCGCGAGCACCTCGGCGAAGGCTGCGGCGATCACCGACGCGGCGGTTTCGGCCGTCGCACGGCGCCGTGCGATGAGCGCCATGCGCTGCGGAGCGTAGCTGACTGAGATGTCGTACACAGAAGCCTCCTAGCGGCCGATGAGTGCGAGGTCCGAGAGCGCCGCGAACACGGCGACCGCGGCGACGATGAAGGGAATGCGTCCAGTGAGCAGGAAGCCGGCGAGGACGCCGAGCCCGATGCCTGCGATCGCTGCGATACCGACCGACCACTCGCGGTGACCGCCCGACGCGCGGCGCGCTGCCTCGGCGGTGCCGCTCCCCCACAGGAAACCGAGGATGATGCCGAAGAAGCCACCGGCGAAGAACGCCAGCAGTACTCCGCCGCCGATGCCAGCCGCCAAACCTGCGAGCGTCGCGCGCACCATCTGGCCCGGCTTCACCACCACGAACTGGCTCCGAGCCGGCCTCGCGCAGATCGGGCATTTGTAGCCTACGGGCGTGGAGACCATGTCTTTCGGACAGATGGGGCGCTCGCACTCAGCGCAGCGCATCTCGGTCTCGACTCCTGGGTGGAAGGAGCACTGGGGCATCGGCGAACTCCTCGGCAACGGGCTGGTGGCGACGCTCGACCGTCAGGCGACAGCGTAGCGCACGCGAGCGTACGATGGGGGGCGCGATGAGACCGACTGCCAAGACGCTCTCGCCACCTGCCGAGGAGGACTCCGTGCCACTGTGGTTTCGCACCGTGAGATTGTGGCTGCCGATCGCCGTCGCGGCGACGGTCGCAATCGGACTGACGTACGCCGGCGTCCAGCAGGCGCACCGCACGACCGCCGACGACCCGCAGATCCAGCTCGCCGAGGACGCGGCGGCGCGCCTCGACGCCGGCGATCCGGCGACCGACGTGCTGCCCGACGGACCCGTGAACGTGGCCACGAGCTTGGCGCCGTTCGTGATCGTCTATGACGCCAAGAATGCCGTCGTCGAGGGCTCCGGCGTGCTCGACGGCGCCCCTCCAGTGCCGCCGACTGGCGTGCTCGATGCCGCCCGTTCGGCGGGCCACAACGCGGTCACGTGGCAGCCGGCGCCGGGTGTGCGCATCGCCTCGGTGAGCGTCACGACGAAGGACGGCCGAGTCGTTCTCGCAGGGCGCAACCTGCGCGAAGTCGAGGTGCGGGAAGACGCGCTAACGCAGATGACGGTGCTCGCGTGGTTGGCGGCGATGCTCGGCACGCTCGTCGTGTGCGCGGCCGTCGAAGCGGTCGCAGGCCGCTGGAAGATGGCGGCGTAACCGGGAGCTGTAGGGCGGCCCGAGGCGTCGTAGCGGTGACGTGTTGAGTTCATGACGGGGACGTTGCCGCTTTCCGTGGGCTGCAACCGGGCGATCCGGTTCACGAAGCGCGTGGCGCTATTGCGGAGAAATCGCGCAATATGCCCATTGTGATCGGTTATGGTCCGCACCCACTTCGCGCCAAAGAATCGACGACGTTTCAGAAGCAGTACGCGTACCCATTCATCGTCCCCGGACTCATCGTCTGCCCCGGATAGACGTCCTTGGTGATGAAGCCGCAGGTCGTCGGAGAGTAGTAGCGGTTCCACAGCTGGTAGAGGTTGGTCGGCGTGTCGTAGCGATACCCGGCGTAGCGGTAGGGGTTGGCGACGGTCTCGTTGGCCGACAGCACGCGGCCCCACGGGTCGTAGGTATAGCTGTCGGCTGCGGTGCCGCTCGCATCGGTTATCGCGACGATGTCGCCGTTGGTGTGGTAGTAATACGTCGCCCCGCCTCTCGTCATCGCCCCAGCCGGCCCGCGGCATCTCGCGCGTAGTTCGCGATGGTGTTACCTGCGCCGTCAGTCTCGGCGATGACGTCGGGGCTAGCACCGTCGTAGTGGAAACAGGTGGTTCCAGAGGCGTCGGTGGTGGTGATGCGGCGGTTGAGGAAGTCGTACCCGTAGGTGGCGATCGTGGCGCCGCCTGCTGTCTTGACGGCGGAGAGGCGGTTCAGGGCATCGTAGGCGTAGGTGTGCGTGCCGTCGCTCGTCATGTTGCCGTTGCCGTCGTAGGCAAAGCCGGGCGAACTGATCCTGTCGGCGGCGTCGGAGGCGAAGCTTTGCGTGGTGGAGCCGTCGACGGAGACGCGGGTGAGGTTGTAGGCGGCGGCGTACTCATACGCGGTGCTCTTGCCGGTGGACGGGTCGTCGCGCGTCCGGCGCCAGTCCGGAGACCGCGCACATCGCCTGCTGATAAGCCCCGTCGATGAGGCGTAAAGGTCCACGTTGGTAGCGGTGCCGCCGTCAAGTGAGATCGCCGCGATGCCGTATGAGCTTCCCGTCGTTGCAATGAATTTGGCGTCGGTGCCGGTAAAGGTGAACGTGGCCACCGCACTTGCCGCTGATGCGTAGACCTGACTGCCCCCGGAGTACGAGCCGCCGCTCTGATTTGTCCACGCGCCGGCGTACCCAAACTTCGAGCTGGCCTGCTCGTATCGGGTCCAAGTCGGCGCCGCAGCCGCCGAGTCCGGCGTCATGGCCGCATCCCCTGCGACAGCGAAGACCAGTGGCACGGCTGACATCACCGATGAAGTGGCGAAGACAAACGCCAGCAGGATGCGCATGACGCGATGTGCTACGGACTTAATGCGGCGACGCAACGCCTTCTTCATTTTGACTCACCCGCAGTTGGACGACGGTGGAAAGCCCGCCAAGATCCCGTGGCAAGGCCTTCCGCTCAGTATCCGTTGCGAGATTCTTCAGCGGGTGGGCGTGTCAGCGAACGAAGTCAACGAGTCGAACCCCGCGCGAACGCGGCCGGGCGGCTGCGCTATCCTTGTGCAACCGTACCGCCCGATCAGGAGCCTGCGATGAGCGATCCCGCACGCGAGCGTCTCGGCAAGGATTCGCACCTCAAGCGCTACGAGTCGCTTGCGCAGATGATCGGCGACGCCGAGAACCCCACGCCTATCGTGGCGCTTTCCCGGATCGCGCCTGACGGCGTTGAGCTCTACGGCAAGCTCGAGTGGATGAACCCGTTCGGCTCGGTTAAGGACCGCGCAGCGAAGTGGATGCTGGCCGCGCTCGCCGAAAGCGGCCAGCTCGACGGCCGCACCGTACTCGAACCCACGAGCGGCAACACCGGCATCGCACTCGCGGCCCTGTGTGCGCTCGAGAGCCGCCCCATCCGCGTGGTCGTCCCCGCCTCCATGCCCGCCGAGAAGTCCTTGTTGCTGCGCGCGTTCGGCGCCGAGGTCGTGCCGACGCCGGAGGTGGGCGCCCTTGGCCGCCACCCGATGGACGTCGCCATGGACATGGCCCGACAGATGCTCTCGGCAAGCGACGACTTCGTCATGCCGAACCAGTACGACAATCCCGACAACGCGCTCGCACACTACGAAACGACCGGCCCGGAGATCTGGGCGCAGACCGAAGGTCGCATCCGGTACTTCTTCGCCGGCATCGGGACCGGCGGAACGGTCAGCGGAGCCGGGCGCTATCTCAAGGAACGCGATCCGAGCATCCGCGTCATCGCCATCGAGCCGCTCCCCGGCCACAAGATCAGCGGTCTGAAGAACATGCAGGAGACCGCGGTCCCCGAGATCCTCGACCGCAGCATCATCGACGAGATCGTCTACGTCGAAGACGGCGAGGCGCTCGACATGGCGCTGCGGCTCCATCGCGAGGAAGCGCTGCTCGCGGGCTCATCGGCGGCTGCGTGTCTCGCCGGCGCGCTGCGCTGGCTGCGCGACAACTCCGCCACTGGCGTCGCACTCGCGATCATCCCAGACAGCAGCCAGAAGGCCCCGAGCTACCTCGAAGCGATGCTCGCCGAGAAGGAGGAGGACGCGTGAGATACCCGGCCGACGTCGCACTGCACATGCTGCGCGAGGGCAACGAGCGCTTCTCGGAAGGTCGCCAGCGACCGCACTTCACGCCCGCCGAGAGGCAGGGAGCGCTGGCCGGCCAGGAGCCTTGGGGCGTCATCGTAGGCTGCTCGGACTCGCGCGTGCCGGTCGAGGCGCTCTTCGACGTGGGTCCCGGTGAGCTGTTCGTCGTGCGCACCGCCGGCCACGTGATCTCTGATGCCGGCTACGCGAGCGTGCGCTACGCGGTGCAGGAGCTCGGCGCGCGGCTCGTGGTCGTGCTCGGGCACGAGGACTGCGGTGCGGTCGCAGCCTCGCGCGATGGCGATGCGCCGGCCTACCTAGCGCCGGTCACCGACCACATCCACACCGACGCGCCAACGCTTGCTGCGGCGGTCGACCAGCACGTCACCGAGTCCGTCTCCGAGATGCGCGAGTGGTTCGATCGCGCGGGCTTCTCGGAAGGAAACCCGGTCGTGATCGGTGCGGCGTACCAGCTCGCGAGCGGCGAGGTGCACTGGCTGGACTGACCCCCGGGCGCACCACGGCCCGGACCGCGCGAGACGAATCCGGGCCGGGAACGTGCGGCGGGCGCGAGTCGCTACGACTTGTCGCCCGGCTGCTGAATGCCGATGCGGTTGCCTTCGGAATCGACGAAGAACGCGATCCAGCCCACCATGTCGCCCATGAACTGCGGCTCCTGCAGGACCGTACCGCCGGCTTCCTTCACGCGGTCGGTCATCGCCTGGATGTCGCCACCGGAGTCCAGGTACGGGGTCGAGCCGTCCTGGCTGGGCGTGCGCCCCGTTGTGAGGTCGAAGCTCACGCCCATCTCGCCTTCGTCGCCAAAGCCGACTGCGACGTTGTCGATGCCGGGCATGCTTTCGACGCGGCGGCCTGTGACGTCGCCGTAGAACTTCTTCGCGCGATCAAGGTCGATGACCGGGATGCTGGCCCATACGATCGGGTTTGCCATGGTGGGGTCCTTTCGCAGTGGGAGAATCGTGCCGTGGGGAGTTCCTACCCGCCGGAGCGCGAACCATGGCGCGGCACGCCCGCTATCATGTCCTCATGAGCCGCCACACGCCTACGAACGGACAACCTGCCCGCGCCGAGGCGAGCCATGCCTGAGTTCGACTCGGCGTATCACCGGCTGCGCATCAGCGACAACGACGGCGTCCGGTTGCTCCGGTTCGAGCGCAACCAGCAGTCTTCGATGCTGCTCGGCGACATCTTCGAGACCACGATGGAATACATCGGCTACCTGCTCATCTCGCTCGCTGTGAAGCCGGACGCCGCGCGCGTGCTCGTGATCGGACTGGGAGGTGGCTCGCTCGTGAAGCGCCTGTGGCGCGACTACCCCGAGATGTTCATCGACGCCTGCGAGCTCGACCCGGATGTCGTGCAGGTCGCGATCTGCTACTTCGGACTCCCCGAAGACGAGCGCATCCGCATCACCGTGGGCGACGGACGCGAGTTCGTGCAGCTCACACGGGATACCTACGACATCATCGTGGTCGACGCCTTCGACGACGACCGCGTCCCGCGCACGCTCACCACCGAGGAGTTCATGCGCGAGTGCCGCGACATACTCTCACCCGACGGAGTGATCGCGTACAACGTCTTCGGCGCCGTGTACGGCCCTCACTCGAGGCAGTTCCGCAGCTTCCACCGCACGGCGTCCAACGTGTGGCGCCACGTCTGGACCTTCCCCATCGGCATCGCCGAGAACCCCGTCGACGACTCGCGCAACATCATCATGCTCGCCTCCGATGCAGACCTCTCAGACGACGAACTCGCCGAGCGGATCGGCAGCCGCGTGGACGGCCTCGTGACGGTTCCGGCGTTCGAGCGCTACGCCGAGGACCTCTACCGCGGCCCGATCCGCGGCGGCGACGTGCCGATGCTCTCCGACGAGAGCACCGGGCGCGGGCGCAGCGACGGCGGCACGAGCCGGCGACGCTGACGGCGCGACGGCCGCTGACGCCGTGCGCTGGCAGCGGCGGCGCATCACGCCTCGGCCGCGCGCCAGAGCTCACAGACCCAGTCGCCGCATATGGGAGCGCGGAACTCGCGCGGCAAGAGGCAGCCGGTTTCGGGGTGGCAGAACTGGCACTTGTTCGTGTCAATCCACTGCGGAAGAGCCGCGCGGTACGCGTCGCCCTCGGCGCCGGGCAGGTGGCTCACGCGTGGATCGTGCAGCGGCTCGATGCCGGCCTCGCCAGCGACCATCGCGCCGTCCTCGGTGATTCGCAGCGCGCCGCTGCCCTCGAGGCGCGCGGTCCAGACATCGACGTAGTCAGGCAGCCAGTCATCGCCGTTGTAGTCGCCCTCCTCATCGATCGCGAGGTAGATCGCGCAGCACAGCCCGCCACACGCGTGGCACAGCTCCCAGTTGTCGCGATCGTTTGCGGTAGAGGTCACGGGCGTCCTTCTCGGCGGGGCGGTCAGTCGTCGCTCATGGGCAGGGCGCGGGCGTCGAGCTCGCGCAGGTTGGTCGGGCACGGGTTGGCGGCGAGCACTCCCGCCATCCACACGAGATTATGAGCGGTGTAGAGCGCCGTGCGGTTCGTGTAACGGTGACGGTCGCCGTGGGCGGCGATGTAGCTCGGGCCCGGGCCGGCGTCGCCCACCCAGTAGCAGTCCACGTTGGGCGGAATGGTACAGCCAAGGTGCGTGAGGTTGAAGAGCGTGTTGGCGCAGACGTCGTGCGTGCCGTCCTCGTTACCGGTGACGATGCAGCCCGCGACCTTGCCGTAGAGCGGGTACTGACCGGTGACCGGGTCGCCCTCGCCATACGTGCCGTCAAGGCGCTCGATGACCTGCTGGCAGACGCTGCCACGCACGCCGAACCAGATGGGGGTCGCCATCACGAGGATGTCGCACGCCTTGATCCGCTCGAGCACCGCCGGCCAGCCGTCGCCCTCGCCCTCGTCGCTCGAGATGCCGGTGGCGATGTGGTGGTCGACGATGCGGATCACCTCGGTGGTCGCCCCGAGCTCGCTCATGAACCCTTCCACCTTGCCGATGAGCGATTCGGTGTTGCTCACCTCCGGCGAGCGCTTGAGCGTGCAGTTCAGGAAGAGTGCGTGTGGTGCCGTCATGGGAAGACCTCCTGGAGGCATCGGGTGTCTGGGAGGAGTATGCCCGCAGGGGCGCTTGTGTCTCCGCGGGCAGCTGGGAACTCCCCCGAACGCGCTACGGCAGCTGCTCGACGACCTTGGCGAGCAGCGACTTCAGCTGCGACGGAGAGCCGGAATCAGGTGACGCTTCGGCCGCGACCAGAACCGCGCCGCTCGTGAAACCGATGGCCGCGAACTCTCGTCCGTCGGTGCCGAAGTAGGTGGCGTGACCGTGGATCGACGACGAACTCGCACTGGAGGGATAGCGGTTCTTGACCTCGGCTTGAAGCGCCCGCTTCGCGTCGCTTGCCGTCCTGAACTGCTCGGCGACGACGACGAGCGTGCGCGCCGGATTCCCGGCCCCCGAGACGTACTCGCGGGAGACCGACAGCGGGTCGACGCCCGCCTTCGCCGCCGAGAACCCGGCGAGCGCATCGGGCACCCACCGGAGCAGCGAGCCCGCGGTCGCGGTCGGCTCGCCGGAGGGGGGCGTGGGCGTTGAGGGCCGTGGTGTCGACGGCGTTGGCTTGGACGGCGTCAGATCGGGAGTGACCTTCTGGCCCTTCGCAATCGCGTCGTGCTGCTGCTTGGCGCGACGGTAGGTTGGCGTGATTGCGAGGAGCTGCTTGAGCTTGGCCTCGGCGAGCGGGAGGTTCCCGGCCGCGATTGCGGTCTGCACCTGGGCGTAGAGCGATGCGATCTGCGGGTTCGCGGCGGGCTGGGTGATCGTGACGACTCGGTAGGCGCCGGCGGTGTTGGCTGGCACGCGCACGGTGTGGATGTCCTCGGAGATGAGCTTGCCCTGGGAGTCGACGATCCGCGTGCCGGTCTGCACCTCGACCATACGCTGGCAGGCCGGTGCGCCCAGGAGCGCGGTGGCGAGTACCACTGACAGCATGAGTGCGCCGCGTCGACGCTTCATTGCGAGACCTCCTCGTGCGTGAGTCCGATCGTCTGCCAGGGGCGCATCGCGGCCACGAGCGCGATTACGCCGAGCGCGGCCATGACCAGCGCCGCCATGCGTACGGAATCGACCCGCGCTTCGACCGCGAATCGAGAGTACTCCGTGCCGTAGGTCTGTTGCACGTTGGCCGGGACCCAGCTGTTCCACGTGTGCAGCGTTGTGGACGCGAGCGGAATCGTCGCCAGGCCGCACACGAGTGCGGCAACCGAGGCTGACAGCCAGCCCGCGGTTGGCGTGCCGGTTCGAGCCGCAACGATCGCGGCAAGCGTAAGCACGGCGGCAGCGAGCGCGAGCCAGCCTGCTGCCGATTCGGCGCCGACCATCGTCCACGTGGCACTGAACGTCTCGGCGGTGCCGCCCTGCGCTGTCGCGCTCAGAGCGGGCGTCGCGAGCGAGGCCACGCCGAGCAGACATGCCACGGCGGATAGCGCCAACGGAAGCCTGAGTGGACGCGCGGCGGCGCGGCCAACCTCGGACTGCCGCCCGGCGAGCCCCACGACGACGAGACCGGCAATGACTACGGCCACACCGGTCGCGGCCGCGGACCACGCGACGGGGCTCGGTCCGTACACCGAGCGCAGCTGTTCGACCCCGGCGAGCGCCATCACTACGATCGGGACCCCAAAGAGCGCCAGTGCCGAACGAGACACGCCGCTCTCGGCGATGGAGCGCGTGAAGCCCAGCGAGAACACGGCGTACGCTGCCCCGAGGTAGATGCACGGGAGGAGCGCGCGCCACCCGATCGAGGCCTGCATCGGGAGCGAAGGCAGTGCGGCCAGGACGCCTGCAGTCGCAGCCGCTGACAGCGCGACGAGCGTCACGACCTTCGGCCCCGAGCGGCGCACAGCCCGTGCGAGCGCCGTCACGCCGACTGCGAAGAACACTCCTGCCACGAGCATGAGCGCTTCGCGCGCAGGAAACTTGGCGAACGGTGAGAAGGAACTGGGACTCTCCCAGCTTGCAAGGAGACCTGCGGCCCCCGCGACACAGCCAAGCGCTCCCGCTGCGGCAGTGACGAGCGGCCGCTCGGCTGGATCGCCGAAAGCGATCAGGACGCACGCGAGACCCCACACAGACGTCGTGAGGAACAGCGTGTCAGCACCGGATGGTGCGTCGGTAGCGCGCTGGGACAGCGCAATGAGGGGTGCCGCCCAAAACGCCAGAACGCCGCCGATGGCGGCCAACGCGAGCGAGGTCTTCTCGGCGGAGCGAATGCCGGGCAGGGCGTCTGCGGCCTGCACCGCGACGGCTATGAGGAGCGCCACGAGCGCGGCGCATCCGACGAGCACGGTGTCGGGCACGCTGTCCATGGCGACCGTCGTCACGACGAACGAGCCCGTCGCGCCGAGCAGCGCGGCAAGAACAGCGAGCAGCGATGTGGCGCGGCGCTCGGTCAAGACAGCTCCAACCAGCTTCGAGGTAGGACTGCCACCGATGGGAAGGGCCGAGGATTCCTCCCCGGCCCCTCCACGGTAGCAGAAGCACGCCGGCACGCGCGCTCGGCTTCTTACTTGTTGTGGCACCTCTCACAAACACCACGGTTGTCGTAGCGCAGAAGCGCTGACGGAACCGCGTTTTGGGCCACGAACGCATTGCGCGCGACGCCGTCGGTGTCAACGACCGAGGCAGCGCCATTGTTCGACGCGTAGCCGGTCATCGCAGCGGCGGTTCCGTGAGCTCGGTGGCACGTGAGGCACTCGAGCCAGTCCGACGAGCTGTTGCTCGGATTGCCCCGCTCAGAGATGGGGTGATCGAGCGGGAGCCCTGGGTCGGTGATGTTCATCGAGGTCTTATCGGCGCCCTGATACGAATCGAGCTCCACGTTGATCGGGTGCTTGTGACGAACCGCCAGACCTTCGCCGTCGCCAGCGTTGTAGGTGGCCGCCAGGCTCGTATACGTAGTATCTACGCCAAGACTGTTCGTCTTGGTGAACGTGGTCACCGGACCGAGATAGGTCGAGTGACAGCCGGAGCACCAGCCGCTCATGCCTTTGTCGACGTTGAGGCCGGTGGCTCCGTTTGCGAGCGTCGCCGAGGGCATGTCGTAGCCCTTCGCGTACATCGGCGTCGTGTAGTTCGGCTTGTAGTTCGGATACGGCTGGTGCAGGCGGAAGCCGTTGGTCGGCCAACCTGTCTCGACCGAGGAGACGAACCCGTTCGGATCCGGGTCGGAGGGGTTGGCGGTCGGCGTGTACTCGCCGACGGCGTTGCCGTTGACCGCGGCCTTCAGGATGCGGTAGTTCGGAGAACCGTGCGGATCGTGACAGGTGGTGCAGTCCATCTTGATGGCGTTGCCCGTACCGGTCATGTACGCGTTGGCTCCCTGGCCTGCGTTGCTGGAGTTGGCCGCGAATGTGTTGCCCGTGCCGAAGTACCCGCCTCCGTACGCGCCCCACGACGAGCCTTTGAACATGTGCGTCGAGGTGGTCGACGACTGGTCGAGCGAGTCGAACCCGCCGCCGTTTAGGACAGCGCCCTGCTGCCCGTAGGACGTACCTTCGTAGATGCCCTCCTGGACGTTGGTGTCCGCGCCCTGGCTGGTCGCATCGTGGCATGCATAGCAGAACTGCCACATCTCGGTCGCGGATGACACGAGCAACGCCGAGTGATTGGCGCCACCCGAGGAGTCCTGCCACGTGATCGAGGAAACCGATGTGTGCGCACGATGACAGCCGGCGCAAGCGTCGGTGTCCGACACGTAGTTTCCGTGGATCGCGAAGTTCGCGAACGCGACGGAGGGCAGCAGGAACACGGCTGCGACAAGGAGTACTGCAAGCGTGAATCTTCTGGTCTTCATGTTGTCCTACACCTCCCCGCTGATTGATGCGGCCTTTTCGGCCTTTACTTCCGACTTGCGCTTGGCAAGCATCGCGAAACCGCCGAGCAGAAGCGTCGGGACCAGCATGCCACCAGTGAGAGCGCTGCTCGCCATGGGGACGAGGTGGTCTTCCACGAACGGATCCGCCTTCGGAGGCGTGAGCATGACCTTGCTGCTCGCCCAGAACATCGATCCATTGCCGATCCAGTTCTGCGTGCCATTGGAGAGCACGTAGCCGTTGATCGGGTCGTTCAGGTACGCGAGGATGTTGGCCTTCGAGTCCCACTTCATCGCCTTGGCGGGGCACGTCGATACGCACGCCGGCTCGTGGGCGAGTTCAGGAACGATCGGATCCGGAAGTGTGCCCACGCTGAGCGTCAGGTCACTCACGAAGTTCCCGCCCACCTTGCGTGCGCGGGTCGGAAGCGCCGTGCTCGGATCGACGACGCCATCGGCGCCGGCTCGACCGGTGCACAGGGTGCACTTGTTCATCTTCGTCTGGCCTGCGTAGGTGCCGCTTTCATACGCGACACCGACCTTGGGATATCCACCGCGCTGGCAGCCGATCTCGCACGGCTTGGGCCCTGGCCCGGTCTTGCACAGGCTGGGACTGCACTTGGCGTTGTTGACGCTGATCGCACCCGTCGGCTCCTTCTTGATGGCCCCGAAAGGACACTCATAGGCGCAGGGGGGATCGGGACATTGCCAGCACGAGAACCGCATGAACGGACCCATGTCGCCACGCTTGAGGCTCTTGATCGCAAGCCGTTGGCGCGGGTTGACGATGGACCGCTGCGGCTTCACGTCAGCGATACTCGTCGGGAGCTTGAGGTTCCACTCGCGCTTGCACGCCGAGACGCATCCGTTGCAGCGCATGCACTTATCGGCATCTTGCAGAATCGCCATAACAGTCATTGGTCACACCTCCCTACATCTTCTCGATCTTGCAGAGACACGCTTTCGATTCGGGAATCATGGAGTTCGCGTCCCCGGCGTCGATGCACAGGTCGTTGGCGCGAGAGCCGGTCGACAGACCCTTCTCACCCCAGTGCCACGGGATCGCGACTACGCCTGCTGCGACGCGCTGGTTACCTTGCAGTCCGCTGCCGACACGGGCACGGAAGCCGTCGCCGTACGCAGCCCTCGGGTAGTCGCCCCAAACGGTGGCGTCCGAACGCGCAGTGCGGACCCGAACCATGTCACCATCGCTGATGCCGAACGAGCGAGCATCGGCTGAGTTGAGCTCGATCCACGGCTCCGGCTCCAACTCGACGTTGGACCAGTTGTTGCGGGTGATCGGTCCACCCTGGAAGTGCTCGACGCACCGGATGGTGGTGAGCGTCAGCGGGTAGCCCGATGCGGGAACGTCCCTGCCCGCGATCTGTGTGTCGACGAAGCTCAGCTCGAAAGCCGCCCCGCCCTTCGTGTTGCGGCCCCATGCAGCTGCAAGCGCAGCCTTCGGGGTCTCGTACGGCTCGACGTGGGCCGGGAAACGACCGGCGTACGTGATGGTGCCGCCGCCGGGCTTCGGAACGAAGTGCGGGCTGCCGGCGTTGAGCGTAGCAGCAAGGACGACGTCAGGCTTGTCCACGAGCGGGTGATTGTGGCGGTACCAGCGTGAGTAGTTCAAGGTCGCTGCGTTCGCGGGCACGAAGAGGTGCGAGCATGAATCGGGCTCCATGAAGTAGTCTGTGACCTCTGCGGGGATATCGGCGTTGTTGTAGAACACGCGGCGGTTCACAAGCCACGCGTAGCCCCAGCCGTGGTAGGCGAAGGTGCCGCCATCGTTGGTGTTGTCGCGGCTCTTCGCGCGGTTCTTGACCGCCCAGCTCGCCTGCAGCGACCCCTTGTTGGCGGTAGCCCACGGTCCGCCTGTGGCGCTCGTGGCTTCCGCGTTGTACGCCCCGGTGTAGATCCAGATCGTGCCACCGGCCGCGCTCGGGGAGTTCATCTCCCGGAACACCTTCTCAGTGACCCACTCGGAACCGGTGACCGTGGCGCTCAGGTCGTACGTGACGGGATCCGTGACGTTTGCGCGAACGTGAGCCAGTTCGGCGGTGCCGCTGGCGAGGTCATACGCCGTGCCCGGGGTCCAGTCGTACGGCGTGCCGTACAGGGTGTCGTAGACGCCTCCGCTGAGTCCCAGAGCGGTCCACTTGGCCTGGATGTGCGAGAACGCACCGGCTGTCTCGAGGGCCTTTGCAAGACGGAGCAGCAGCTCCATGTCGTCCTTGCTGTTGCCCAGAGGAGCGGCAGCGCGGTAGCGCCACTGCAGCGTGCGACCGGAGTTGGTCGAGCTGCCGGCGTGCTCCACGTGCGCACTTGCGGGAAGCAGGTAGGTGACCGAGCCGTCCTTGCGATCGCACGCAGCCGTCTCGTTCTCGAACATGTCGGTGCAGACGAGAAGGTCGATGTTCTTGAGCCCCTGGCGAACCTTGCCCTGGTTCGGCTCGGTGATTGCTGGGTTCTGACCCCACACGACGGCTGCCTTCGTCACGGTGCCCGCGGCCATCGCGCGGAACATCGTCATGTGGCTGTCGCCGTTGCCCTTGGGCCACAGGTCGTAGATGCCATCGACGATCGTCTTGCGAGCCGACAGCGTCGTTGCGGCCAGCGCCTCTGCGTACCCACCGAAGAACTTCAGCGTCATGTTGAAGAAACCACGCTGCTGCAAGCCGGTCGCACCGAGACCTGCGGCACCCGTGCTGACGTTGTACGCATCGTCGTGCGATCCGTCCATGAGCGACCGAACGGTCCCGCTGAAGTCGGTCGTGCCGGTGGTACCGGTCAACGGGTTGCCCCACAGGCCATCCATGTAGTCGCCGAACGTGCTTCCGACGCCAGGGTTGCTCGAGTACGCGGGAATGTTGCCGTTAAGCAGCCCTAGGTCGGTCGAACCCTGAACGTTGTGGATGCCGCGCAGCGCGTTGATGCCGCCGCCGGCGCGTCCCATGTTGCCCATGAGCGTCTGAATGACCGCGAACGACTTCACGTTCTGACTGCCGGTCGTGTGCTGCGTGATGCCCATGGCGTACAGCATCGTCAGGCACTTGTAGCCGGCGGCAGTGGGATCTTGCGAACCAGCAGCGCCGACGGCTGCCGCAACGCTCGAGCAACGGCTGTTGTCGATGAAGTATTTCACCAGGTCGAGAATCTCGGTCATGGTGCAGCCGGCGACGTCCGCCACCACGCTCAGCGTGTACGGATCCACGTGCGCCTTGAGGCGGTTGTAGACGGTGTTCACATCGGAAAGACGGCAGTCGGCTACCTTGACGGGGAAGTTCGAGATCAGCTGGTTCGCGGTCTCGCCCCCGACCGGCGTTGCACCGGTGTTGGTGACGGTGGCCCGCTGGTAGTCCGTACCCGTCGCATTCACGAGGAAGCGAGCGTCGGAGTACTTCGAGCTGCCGGCGACCGTCGCTGAGAGCGAGCTTGCGTGCGTCGCGTCACCATCGGTGTAGAAGCTTCCGTTGCCGGTCTGGTTCAGGAAGTCGTAGAACTTGGTGACGGCACCCGCGGGCGCGGTCCCGTTGGGGCTCGTGCCTTCCATCTGCGAGATGATCTCGCGGACGATACCGTTGATGAGCGCGATATCGCTACCGGGACGGATACGGATGTACTGGTCGGCCTGCAGCGCTGTACGCGTCTTGCGAGGGTCGACCACGACGAGCTTGGCACCCTTGGCACGGGCGCGGTTGATGTGAGCCATGCACGCCGGGTGGTTCTCGCTCGGGTTAGCTCCCCATACGAGAACGTTTGATGCGTTGCCGATGTCCGACCAATGGTTGGTCATCGAGCCTCGTCCGAATGCAGCCGCCAGACCGGCGACCGTGGACGAGTGTCAAATACGGGCCTGATGCTCGACGTTGCTCGTACCGAAGTTCGCGATCATCTTGCGATACACATAGTTCGGCTCGTTGTTCATGTGCGATGAGCCGAAGAACGCGACGCCCTTCGACTGGTTCGTCGCAGGAAGCGCACCGCGCGCGGTGACAAGACCTGTCGCGATCTCGCTCATGGCCGTGTCGAGCGACATCTTGCCCCACGGCCCGTTACCTGTCCGCTTGTAGGCGACGCCCGTGGCGTCGTATGCGGGGTCGTAGGCGAACGCGGAATCCGCGGGATGTGTCCCGGAGAATGCGCCGAGCCTGCGCGAGTTGTTCACGAGCTGCAGCGAACCCGCGCCCTTTGCGCACAGACCGCCTGAGTTCATGGGCGACTCGAAGTCACCGTAGATGTCGACGACCTTGCCGGTGTTCGCACCGGTCAGAGCGGTCACGACCCGCTGTCCGCAACTCGCCGAGCAGTACGGACACGTGGTGTTCGTGACCCTGTAGTTGATGGCATCGCTCTCATAGGCGCTCGCCTTGGCAGCGTCGAACGCCACGTCCATTCCGCAGCCAACGACCGCGCCGGCAACCGCCGCGGTCTTGAGAAACGCGCGTCGCGTCATGCCGTCAAACGATTGCCCCTTATCTTTAGTTGCCATACCCCCGTCCCTTCTCTTGGGAGATGTGTTGGCGAAACTTGGGCTCCTACCTCATGTGAGGCTCGTTGACCGCTCCCGGTTCGCCTCCTTCCGCCATGACGGTCAGACGATTGGGAGCAAAAATACAAAGAACCGGCACACACCAAGGCACAAGCCTCAGCCGTGAACCGGTCCATTTTGTATGCACGTTGATCTTCCCCTACCCCGTGGAAAGCGCCACCCAGCCCAAAGGCAAACCCCCCACAGGGGCCTTTGGTGGTGTGGTCTCCTTTCCAAACGGGAGGCGACCGCGTTTCCGCTGGCACCCATCGGCCCGAGAACCATAGCTGCCGCAAGGCGCCGTAGATTGAAGGGCTCGGAGATCATCTGTGTCGCGCTTTCAATGTGGTTCGCCTTGAGCTACCGGGCCCGAGGCTAGCCCGCACGGAGTGCGGCCTCCACGATTTCTACACTATACGCCTTGCTGACCTAGGTCAAATGTGGCATTACTTGCCCTCTGAGCTGCGATAATCTCGCTTCAGGTAGATCTCGCCGAAGTCCTTGGCGTCAATCACGCGGACCTCAGCAAGCATCGCCGAAATGCGCAGGTCGTGGTCCTCGGTGCCGAGTGCCTTTGCTCGCAAGGACATGGCGAGAAGTACCGAGACCGGCGCGGCGACCTTGATCCGCTCCCCGATCGCACGGGCGTCGGACTCGGAGTACTCCTCGAACGAGATGAGCTCACCGAGGTCGACGCCGTCGACGATCTTGCCCTCATACAGCTCGCGGTCGGTGAGCGGCGCGATGAGGCGCACGCTCGGCTTCTTCGCAACCGACGGAATCTCGCCAAGCGTCGAAAGCTCGTCGATGAAGTCGGGCGTGACGATGATGCGGACCTTGCGGCGGGCGAGAAGCAGGAGGGGCAGCAAGAGGAACGGCAGCAAGCACAGCGCGAGGAGCCACTGCAACGCAGGCTTCACAGACGCCAGATTCGGCAGTTGGGCGATGGGCCATCCCCACACCTGGACCTGGTCGTTCTCCCGATCCGAAATGTAGATCCTCCCACCCCGATCGATGCTGATGTCGTTGGGGTAGTTGAACTGCCCGGGTCCGAATCCGCGACTGCCGAAATCCGTGAGCACCTTGCCCTTGAGGTCGTACACACCGATCGTGTGCGCGAGCGCGTCCGCTACGTAGACGCGCTCCTTCGCGTCGATAGCGATGCCGCGCGGCACACCACTCGTGTCGAGGAAGCGCACGAACGTGCCTGTTGAGTCGAACACCTGCACTCGCTGGTTATCGCCATCGGATACATACACGTCGCCGTTGGATGCGACGGCCACCCCATTCGGGAATAGGAAGCTGCCGGGCGACTCCTGCAACGAGTTGACCTGCGCCGTCTTGCCGAGGGTGACCGTCCGGCTCCCATCAGCCGAGAAGTAGATGAGCCGATGCTTGTTCGTCTGTCCGACATCGGTGACCCTGAGGCCGCCGGTTGCGTCGAAAGTGAACGCGAGGGGCGTCCACTTCAGCGCCTCGTGTTTCGGCGTGAACTTGCGCAAGTACTTGCCTTGCAGGTCGAAGACGTAGATGCAACGGTGATAGTGCTCCGACACCCAGACCTCGTTACCCCTGACCACGAGATGCACCGGGTTGATCAGTGCGCCATCGGCGGTCTTCGTGAACGAGAAGAGGTAGCGCCCGGCGTTCGTGAACACACTCACGCGGCGATGGCCGAAGTCGACGACGTACACGCGGCCGTCGGCCGCGATGCCCACGCCCACCGGGCGGCTGAGCTCGCCGGCCCCGTTGCCTGAGATCGAGTACAGGTACTGCGGCGGCGCGATATAGTCGCTGCCAGGAGGGGCGATGCCCAAGCTCGGCAGTCGGCGGTTCGCATTGAAGTAGTAGGCGAAGTACGCGAGCAGAGCAAGCAGAAGCGTCAGAAGCGTCAGCAGAATGATGCGGCGACGGCGTTCGCGTGACGTCAGTCGCTCCGGGTTCGACTGCGGACGCCCCCGCCCTGGCCCCTCGCCGAGAGGTTCGACCGGAGATTCTGCGACGCCGGGCGTCTCCTCATGAGCCATGCTGCACCCGCTTCAGTCCAGCGGCGGCCGTCGTGTTGCCGGGATCGATCAGCAGGACCTTCTGGTAGATCGCTGCGGCCTTCGAGGGCTTCTTCAGCTTCTCGTAGAGCCGGGCCGTCAGCAGCAGCGCATCAACCGACTGCGGATCCAGCGCGACGGCGACGCGCGCTTGCGCGAGCGCGGCACTTGCGTCGGTGGACGCAAGCTTGTTTGCGTTTGCGAGCCGATCCGTCGACGACCCGAGCTTCTCGAGCGCTTGCCTCGGCTCGTCTTTGTAAGGCGCCGAGTCCGACGAGGTTCGGAAGTGCTCCGCGGCCCCGGCGATGTCACCGTCAGCAAGCAGAAGAACGCCGTAGGCGTAGTTGGCCTCGGGCATCTTTGGGTCGAACTGCAATGTGTACTCGAGCGTTTCCCGATACGCGTCCGGCACCCCAAGGTGCTGATAGCACACCGCCAGCGCATAGGACGTATCCGAGGCGTCCTGCTTCAGTCTGAGGGCGCTTTTGAGGAAGCCGGCCGCGCCCGCGTAGTCCTTCTGTTCCATCCGCGCGACGCCCGTGTAGTAGTAGGCGACCTCGAGCGGGCTGTTCGCTGCGCTCGCCGGAGTCTTGGCCTCGGTGAGAGCGATCACCTGACGGAAGTACTTCTCGCCGTTCTTCCAGTCCTTCTGCTTCATGTACTCGAAGCCGATCCCGCCAAGCGCCGGGACGAATTCCTTGTTGAGCTTCAGGATCTCCTGATACTGCTGGACGGCTTCGCCATCACGGCCAGCGACCGCGAGCGCCTGAGCCAGCCGCATGCGGGTGTCGATGTCGCTCGGCTTCTGCTTGAGCTTCTGCTTGAAGCCCTCGATTTCGCGCGATGCCGGAGACGCGTTGCGCTGGTCGTTGCTATTCGTCCAGGCCGCGTAGCCAAGATAAGCACCGACAGCGATGATCGCGATGATCACAATCGTAATGGCCGCGTCGAGCGGCCGTACCCGCTTCAACACGCGAGTTCTCCCTTATTCCAGCGCCGAGGCCTGCCGGGGCCGTCTTCGGCGCTCGTGGATTCCTTTCGAGCCTACGGACAGCGCAACTTTGTGTCAAACGTTACGTTCTTCCGGGCGTCAGCGTCCGTGTTCGGAGCGCGTGAGCTCCTCGCCGAGAACAGCGAGCGCTTCGAGAGCCATGTCGACATCACTCTCCGTGACGCCGAAACCGACGCTCAGGCGCAGGGCGCCACACTCGATCGTGCCGAGCACCCGATGTGCCCACGGGGCGCAGTGCAGCCCGGAGCGCACCGCGATGCCGTACCTGCGATCGAGCGCGAATGCGAGCCGGTCGGCCGGGACATGCTCGTGCACGATCGAGACGACCGGAACGCGCGGCTCGTCGGCTGCGGGTCCGAGAACCCGGAAGCCCTGGATGCCCGCCAGCCCGCCGAGCAACCGCCGCGTGAGCGCCGTCTCGCGCGCTCGCTGCGTCTCGCCGTGATCGCGGATCCACCGCGCCGCGGCGCCCAGCCCGATCACTCCGGGCACATTCGGCGTGCCGGCCTCGTAGCGGTCCGGCCGCCCGCGCGGGCCTATGGGGTCCTCGCTCTCGCCCCCACCGGTGCCGCCCATGACGAGTTCGGCGGGCTCGCACTGGGGAGAGAGGTAGAGCACGCCCACGCCCTGCGGACCGAGCAGCCCTTTGTGCCCGGCGCACGCCCAAGCGTCCACGCCAAGCGTAGCGAGATCGACATCGAGGTGCCCTCCGGCCTGCGCGCCGTCGACGATCATGAGCGCGCCGCGATCGTGAGCGATGTCTGCGAGATCGGCCACCGGCTGGATCGCGCCGGTCACGTTGCCGGCGTGCTGGCAGACGACCGCCCGAGTGGGAGCTGCGGCGACAAGCGCCTCGACCGAGTGCAGGTCGACGCAGCCGGCGTCGTCCGCCTCGGCGAGCACGACCTCGACGCCTCGCGACGCGAGTACGTTGAGCGGGCGGGCGACCGCGTTGTGCTCGACGGGACCCACGACGACTCGGTCGCCCGGCGAGAGCAGTCCGAACAGCACGAGGTTGATCGCCTGGGTGCACCCCGGCTGGAACAGCAGGTTCTTCGCGTCTGCCACGCCGAGAAGTGCCGCAATATCATGCCGCGCACCGTGCATGGCGCGCGCGGTGTCGATCGCGAGCCGGTAGGCGCCGCGGCCGGGGTTGCCGCCGAGTTCCGTGAGCGCGCGCTCCATCGCCTCCACCACCTCGGGCGGCTTGGGCCACGAGGTCGCAGCGTGGTCGAGGTAGATCGTGCGCTGCGGCGCCGCGGGCGCGGTGTTCTCGGCGGGGGTCATCTGCTAGTGGCCTCCGCCGTGCATCATGTCGACGGCATGCTCGAACTGGTCGGCGACGAAGCCGAAGCATTCGCGCGCGGCTTTCTCGGAGCCGGGCAGATTGATGACGAGCGTGGTGCCGAGCATCGCCGCGGTGCCGCGCGAGAGCATTGCGCGTCCTGTGACCTTGAGCGACTCGGCGCGGATGTGCTCGGCGATGCCGGGAACGACGCGGTGGCACACGGCGAGCGTTGCCTCAGGGGTGACGTCGCGCGGCCCCACTCCGGTGCCCCCACACGTGAGCACGATGTCGGCGCCGGCCTCCGCCATCGTGATGATCGAGGCCTGGATCGCCGTGGAATCGTCGGTACAGACCTCGTAGACGGCAACGCGCCAGCCGCGATTGCTGATGAGTGCCGATAGCGCGCGCCCGGCGGTGTCTTCAGCCTCGCCGCGCGTGTCCGAGCAGGTCAGCACACCGATGTTGAGCTCAGCCATCGGTGCCCTCCTCCTTCTCCGCCTTGCGGCACTCGTTCGCGGCACGCACCGATTCGGACTCGGCGAGCGACTCCTCGGGCGAGCGCGTGCACGTGCCGTCGCCCAGCGACGCGACCGCTACCGTGTCGCCGACCGCGACGTCGCCGGCCTTCCGCACGACCGCGAACACGCCTTCGCGCGGCATCACGCAATCGCCTGCCTGGTAGAAGATCGCGCACTTGGTATGGCAGACCTTGCCGATCTGCGATACCTCGAGGACCACATCGTCGCCCACATGCACGATCGAACCGACAGGTAGCGTCATGACGTCGAGGCCCTGCGTGGTGATGTTCTCGGCGAAGTCGCCAGGACCGACATCGAGACCCTTGGCGCACATCGAATCGATCGATTCCTGCGCCAGCAGCGAGACCTGGCGATGCCAGTCGCCCGCGTGCGCGTCGCCCTCAAACCCACGGTCGAGCACGAGCGTTCCGCGCTCGAATCGCTGCTTGCGCACCGTCTTCTTCTCGGAGAGGTTCACCGAGACGACCCTGCCGGTGCGGCCGGTGGACCCCGCTTCCTCGTTCATCGCTGCTCCTCTCGCGTCCAGGTTCCGGAGTTCCCGCCCTCTTTGGAGAGCAGCTTGATGTCGCCAAGAACCATACCGCGGTCGACCGCTTTGCACATGTCGTAGACGACGAGCGCGGCGACCGACGCGGCCGTGAGCGCTTCCATCTCGACGCCGGTCTTGCCGTCGGTCTCGGCGGTGGCGGTGATTCGCACGCCGGGCGCGTCGCCGTACACCGGCTCAAGCTCGACGGCCACGTGCGTGAGCGAGAGCGGGTGGCATAGCGGGATGAGCTCACTCGCGCGCTTGGCGGCCATGATGCCGCCGATGCGTGCCGCCGCGAACACGTCGCCCTTGGGCGCGGCGCCCTCGGCGATCATCGCGAGCGTCGTCGGCTTCATCGAAACGAAACCGCCCGCCGCCGCACGCCGGTGTGTGACCGGCTTGGCCGCGACGTCGACCATGCGCGCGTGACCAGCCTCGTCGAGATGCGTGAGTCGCTCGTCGGACATGATCAGCCTCCGATCTGTGACATGTGGCGGTCCGTGCCGATCTTCTCGGCGTGGCCCTCGGGCTTGATGCGCAGTGCGAGTTCCACGAGCGCGCGGACATCGTCGTCGGTGCCGCCACGCAGGGCGCTGCGGACATCGAGCTCCTCATCGCTGAAGAGGCAGGGTCGCAGGCGACCGTCCGCGGTCAGACGCAGGCGGTTGCACTCCGCGCAGAAGTGGTGCGAGAGCGGCGAGATGACGCCCACCGTGCCCTGTGCGCCCGCGAACCGGTAGTAGCGCGCTGGCCCCCATCCGCCGGGTGCATCGTCCTTGCCGACCGGCTCGAGCTCGCCGAGACCCGCCGAGACACCCTTGGCTGAGAGCAGCTCGATGATCTCCTCGCTCGGGATGATGTCGTCGCGCGTCCAGCCGGTGCCGTGCTCGGAGCTGCAACCCCCGCCCTCTTCGGCTTCGCCGACCGGCATGTACTCGATGAAGCGCACGTGCAGCGGGCGGTCGAGCGTCATCTTCGCGAAGCCGAGCAGGTCCTGCTCAAGCGAGCGCACGACGACGACGTTGAGCTTGACCGGCCCGAAGCCGGCCTCGAATGCGGCGTCGAGCCCGGCGAGCGCGTCCTCGAGCCGGCCGCCTCGCGTGATTCGGGCGTAGGCCTCGGGATCGAGCGAGTCGAGGCTGATGTTGACGCGCTCGAGGCCCGCGTCACGGAGCTCGCTGGCGAAGCGCGGCAAGAGCGTCGCGTTCGTGGTGAGAGCAAGGCTTTCGACGCCGTCGATCTCGCTCAGCCGACGGACGAAGTCGGGCACGCCGCGGCGAACGAGCGGCTCGCCGCCGGTCAGCCGGACCTTGCGAATGCCTTCGCTCACCGCGATGCGGGTGAAACGCAGGATCTCATCGTAGGAAAGGATCTCGGACCGGTCCTTCCACGTCACACCCTCCTCGGGCATGCAGTAGACGCAGCGCAGGTTGCAGCGGTCGGTGAGCGATATCCGCAGGTAGTCGATGCGGCGACCGTGGGAGTCCGTGCCGTGCATCAGGCGTCGCCTCCGCCGAGGAATCGCGCGCCGATGAGGTCCGCCACGCCCGCATAGCCGTCGTCGAGGTCGAACACGGGAACGCCCGCGGCTGCCGTCTGCTCGGCGAGCTCGGCGTTGTCGGTGACGAGCGCGAGCATCTCGGCCGGCTCGCACACGAGGGTCTGCGAGCGCTCGCGCCGGCTGATCTCGATGCGGTTGCGGCCTTCGCGCTTGTAGCCTTCGGTGATGAGTATGTCGGCACCGGCGCCGTGGGCGATCTGGGCGATGTCATCCAGCGGCATCTCCTGCTCCACGTCGTGGATGAGCGCGAACTTCTCGGGAGAAGAGACCATCGTCACTGCGGCACCCGCCCGCGCGTGGCGGTACGAGTCCTTGCCGGGGACGTCGATGTCGTAGTCGTGGATGTGGTGCTTGACGGTCGCGACGCGCACGCCACGCTCCGCCAGCTCGCGGATCAGCTTCTCGAGGAAGGTGGTCTTGCCGGAGTCGCCCTTCCCCACTACCGAGACGATCGGCACCGTGTTCGGTGCTGGCGTCATGCTTACCCCTAACTGGTCGAGGCCGCTTAGAAGCAGCCGAGGTCGCAGTTGTGTACTCGGATACCAGCCAGGTCTGCCGCCGCGCCCGCGACCTTGTACGGAACGCCCGCGTCTTCGGCGAACTTGCGCAAGACCGGACAGGTGACCTTGCCGTCCACGGCTTTGGCCGCGATGGCGGCCTTCATCTCGTCGGTGACCTGCGCCGTCCAGCGCGGATCGAGTTCCTTGGGTGCCTTGTCGCTCATGGTGTGCCCTCCTCCATATCGAGCCGGACGCAGTCGACCTGCGTTCCGGCGGTAAAGACGCCGTCGCCTTCGGGAAGTACGACGAAGCAGTTGCCGCGATGTGCCGCCGTCAGCAACGCGGATGATTGGCTGCCCGAGAGTGACGCGACGAAGCCGTCGCCAGCGGGATCGTGCTCCACGCGTCCGCGAAGGTAGTAGCGCCGGTCCTGCTTCTTCTTCACGTCGTGGGAGAGCCGTGCGACGGTCACCGGCCGCGCCAGCGCCGAGAAGCCCTGCATGACGCGGAGCGCAGGGCGCACGAAGATCTCGAAGCCGACGTAGGTGCTCGTGGGGTTGCCTGGCAGACCGAAGAACGGCACGCCGTGAATGGTGCCGAGCGTCTGCGGGTTGCCGGGACGCATCTTCACCTTGCAAAACGTGAGCTCGCCCATCTCCTCGAGCACCGGCTTCACGAAGTCGAAGTCACCTACCGAGACGCCACCGCTCGTGAGGATGAAGTCGGTCTGGCTCGCGGCGAGCGCGAAGGCCGCTCGGGTGGCGTCCATGTCGTCGGCGACGGTGGGGTAGCGCACGGGGATGGCGCCGGCCGCAAGTACCTGCGCGGCGATCGAGTAGCTGTTGGAGTTGCGGATCTTGCCGGGGCCGGGCTTCTCGGCGACCTCGACGAGTTCGCTGCCGGTGGAGAGGACGGCTACGCGCGGCCGGCGGTAGACGCTCACGGTGTCGTGCCCGGTCGAGGCGAGCAGCCCGATCGCTGCCGGCCCGATCACGTCGCCGGCGGTCAGCACGACATCGCCTGCGCGCACCTCTTCCCCGCGGCAGCGGATATGCTCGCCGAAGCGCGGCTCGATCTCGAACGCAACGCGCGAGCCGATGCCGCCATCGCCCGACACCGTATGCGTGCGCTCGACCATAACGACGCTGTCGGCGCCCGCGGGCACGGCCGCGCCGGTCATGATGCGCGCGGCCTGGCCGGGACCGACGTCGATGCCGGCCACATCGTCGCCGGCGGCGATGTGCGCCATCACGTCGAGCTCGACGGGAGAGGTCTCGCTCGCGCCCGCCAGGTCGGCGGCGCGCATGGCGAAGCCGTCCATCGCCGAGTTGTCGAAGGGCGCGACGTCGATGTCGCTGACCGCATCCACTGCAAGCACGCGGTGAAGCGCGTCGAGCAGCGAGACGCGCTCGGCCGGAAGCGGTGCGACGAACCCGAGCACGAGTTCGAACGCTTGCTCGACGGTCATCGTTTCAGGCATGGTTCACGCCTCCTCGCCCGAGGCGACGACGCGCTCGGGGGATGTGTAGACGGTCAGCTTGCCGCCGCGAGCGTAGCCCACGAGCGTGATGTGCAGTTCGTCGGCGATGTCGGCGGCCAGATCGGTCACGGCGCTGCGAGAGACCGCGATCGGCACTCGCGACTTGGCGGCCTTCACCGTCATCTCGTAGGACAGGCGGCCGGTTGAGAGCAGGATTGCGTCGCCCGTCGGGATGGTGTCGAGCCACGCCCGGCCGAGCACCTTGTCGAGCGCGTTGTGCCGCCCAACGTCCTCGCGCACAATCTCGAGCTTACCCGCTCGGCCCAGCCCACAAGCGTGCATGCCTCCGCTGTCGCGGTACATCCCCGCGCGTCGCGCCATCTCGCCGATGAGATCGTAGAGTTCGTCGGCGCTGACGCGCAGGTCCGAGTCGACCGGCGCCAAGCCGCGCGCGTGTCCCACACTTGCGAACGTCATCCCGCGACCGCATCCGCTCGTCAGGTAGCGCTTGCGCTCCGCGAGGTCGGCCGGGACCTCCTCGGCAGATGAGACGTAGACGAGGCCGCGCTTCGCGTCCACGTCGATCGAGGAGAGCTTCTCGCGGTCCGTGAGCAGGCCCTCGGAGAGCAGGAAGCCCGCGGCCATGTCCTCGAGGTCGCTGGGCGTGGCCTGGGTGGTCGCGATCTCGCGGTCGTTGAGGTAGATGGTGACCGGCGTTTCTCGGGGCATCGCCCGCGTCGAACGACGGTTCGTGACCTCCATGACCTCGAGCTTCACGCCGCCACGGACGCGGCGCGGCTCTTCCGAGACGATCTCGCGCGCGTCGAGCAGGTCGGCGGGCGTGTTCACGTTGATGAGCGAGCGCAAGTCGGGATCGACCGCACGCAATGCGTCGGCGGGTACCTCGACGGTCTTCACGTGCGCGAAGATAGCGACGAGACGGCGGCGCCCGGTGGCAAGGACCTCGCGCGCAACCGGCAGGCACGCCTCGACGCGGTAGAGTGCGAGCAGCGGCTCGAGGCCCTTCTCGGTGATGGGGACGACCGCGTCGGCACCTTCGCGCAGGTCCCAGAGCGCTCTGACGACCTCCGGCGTGAGATGCGGGATGTCGGCGGCGACGGCGAGTATCCACTCTGAGGTCGCCTCAGCCAGAGCAGTGGCAAGGCCGCCGAGCGGGCCCTGGTACTCGACCTCGTCGCGCACGACGCGCACGTCTGCGGGCAGCTTCAAGGCGACAAGTGCTTCGGGACGGTTCGTCACGACGAGCGTGTGCTCGCACACCTCACCCACAGCATCGATCACCCGTGAGATGAGCGCCCTGCCGTCGACATCGAGCAGCGTCTTGTCGACACCCATGCGCAAGGAACGGCCACCAGCCAGAACGGCGGCGGTCAGCGCGAGGCGACCTGTGGCGAGCTCAGTCAATCGAGTCCCCGTTCCCGGAGGCGTGGTTCGGCAGCTGGTCAGATACTCTCCAGCGTACCGCCGTCGCCTTGAATACCGCCAGCACGGGAATTCCCGGCGCCAATCCCAGGTCCGCCGAAGCCGCGCGCGACACCGATGCCGCCAACCTCAAACCGCTTGCATCGAGCACGATGTAGTTCGTGGCGCCGCGCGTCTCACTCGAGACCACTCGCGCGGCGATCTGATTGCGCGCTGTTGTGGGCGGGAGCTGGGCGCCGGCCTCGAACAAGATCACGTCGTGCGGCTGGACCGCGAACACCACAGCCGAACCCGCCGGCGCATAACCCGTGACGACCACGCGCGCCTCACCGTGGCCAATGTCGACCAAACCCTCGCCACTGTGCTCCACGATACCGGTCTGCGGTTCTTCCACGCCGAGGAACGACGCGGTCCACTCGTCGGCGGGCAGCTCCGTCACGTCGTCGGCAGGTCCGCAGGCGACGATTCGGCCGGCGTTCATCACCGCGACGTGATCCGCGACGACGAGCGCCTCGTCCTGGTCGTGCGTGACCCACACCGCCGTCGCGCCGCTCTCGCGCAGGATGCGCGCGAAGTCGCGCGTGAGTGCGCGCTTGAGCAGCGGGTCGAGGCTGGCGAGCGGCTCGTCGAGCAGCAGCACGCGCGGTTCGAGCACGAGTGCGCGCGCGAGCGAGACGCGCTGCGCTTCGCCGCCCGAGAGCGAAAGCGCGCTGCGAGGCTCGTAGCCGGCGAGGCCTACGCGCGCGAGGGCGACCGCGACGCGCTCGGCACGCTCGGCGCCGCCGACACCGCGGACCGCCAGCCCGTATTCGACGTTGGCGGCCACGCTTCCCTTGAAGAGGTACGGACGCTGGAAGACCGCCGCGATCTGACGTCGCGCCGTCTGGTCTCGAGCGTCCACATCCCGCCCGCCCAGCAGAATGCGGCCGGCGTCCGGGCGTTCGAGCAGGCCGAGGATGTGCAGCAACGTCGTCTTGCCCGAACCGCTTGGGCCGAGCAGCGCCAGCACGGTGCCGGCGGGCACCTCGACGCGATCGACCTGGAGCGTGAAGCCGCTCCGCGCAAAAGCGCGCGTGATGTTCTCGGCGACGAGGCCCAGGGGCGCGGTCATCGGGCCCCCGCCTCCCAGTGATCGGCCGACGTCTGGAAACCGGTCAGCACGATGTTGACGAAGATGACGATCGCCATAAGCACGACCGCGAGTGCCAGCGCGGGACCGTAGTCGCCCTGCCGGGTGAACTGCACCATGGCCGTAGTCATGACGCGCGTGTCGCCCTCCAGGTTGCCGCCGACCATCTGCACCGCGCCGACCTCGGAGATGATCGCCCCGAAGCCGCCGGCAACTGCGGCGAGCAGCCCCATTCGCGCCTCGGAGAGGATGAGCGCGCCCACTCGCAACGCGCCCGCACCCAAAGATCTCGCCTGCAGCGTGAGATCGCGGGGGACGGCCGAGACCGCCGCCGCGGTGATCGCCATGACCACGGGAACGGCGATGATGAGCTGCGCGATCACTACGACCGGGCGGGTGTAGAGCAGGTTCATGAAGCCGAGCGGTCCTCGGCGCGAGAACGTCATCGCGACGACGAGGCCGACCACCGTGGGCGGCAGCCCCATCCCCGCGTTGAAGATGACGAGCGCCGCGCGCCGCCCCAGGAAACGCTTCGCGCCGACCAGATAGCCGACGGGCAGCCCGATCAGCAGAGCGAGAAGCGTCGCTGTCCCCGAGAGGAGAATCGACGTCCCGACGATCTGCCATACGCCAACGGAGCCGGAGATGAGCATCGCCCATCCCTCGCTCCACGCGTCGACGAATATCTGCATGCTGCCGCCCGTCGGCCGGAGGTCTACTTGGCGTTCGGAATGAAGAGCTGCTGCCCGTACTTGGCCACGCCGAACTCGCCGATGACCTTCTGAGCTTCAGCGCTGACGATCCAGTCCGCGAAGGCCTGGCCGCCTGCTTGGTTCTTCGACTCCGGGATGACGATGACGCCGTACTGGTTGAGCAGCGCCTTCTGCTTCTCGAGGACGATCTCGAGGCCGGGAAGCTGGGCCGCCATCGACAGCCACGTTCCGCGGTCGATGAGCGTGTACGCGCTCTTCTCATCGGCGACCTTGGCGGTCTCGCCCATGCCCTGACCGGTCGAGACGTACCACGTGTCGGCTGCAGGCGTGGGTGTTGCGATGCCCGACTTCGCCCAAAGCGTCAGTTCCTTCGTGTTGGTGCCCGACTTGTCCCCGCGCGAGATGAAGGTCGCCTTGCCAGCCTTGCCCGCCTTCTGGATCGCAAGCATCGCGGCTGTGGTGTCGGCAGAACCCTTGACCCCGGCCGGATCGGCCTTCGGGCCGACGATGACGAAGTCGTTGAACATGACGTCTTGACGCGTCTTGGCGTAACCGTCGGCCAGGAACTTGAGCTCGGCGGCGGGTGAGTGGACCAGCAGGACGTCGGCGTCCTTGCTCTGGCCGAGCTTGAGGGCCTCACCGCTGCCCACTGCGATGACCTTCACCTTGTACTGCGGGTAGGCCTTCTCGAAGGCCGGTATCAAGACGCCGAAGAGCCCGGAGTCCTGCGTCGAGGTGGTCGAGGCCAGAATGACCTCGGGGCTGACAGCCTTCTCGGCGGAGGTGGACGAAGTTGCCGGCTTCGAGCATCCCGCCATCGAGAAGAGCAGAACGGCGGCGAGCAACGAGCCCGCCAGGCGCCTCCCTTGAGGCGCAGCGATACGGTGGTGCATAACGGATCCCCTTTCCAATACGGGAGGCGGGGTCGTTTCCGTTCCCCGCCCTATCGGTCCGGCCACCATGGACGCCGCGCAGCGCCGGTAGGTAGATCGGACTCGGAGATGTGTGGACCGCGATTCTTCGCGGCACGCCCTAGCCTACACGTTTCGGGCATGCCGACAAATCGCAGGTACGCTCACGTGGCGGGCTCTGCAGAGTTAGTGAACGGTGAAATACTTCCGTGCCACCGAGTAGGTCTTGGCGTGGCCGGTATCCCAGTGCCTCGCCTGCACGCGCCACTTTCCCGCGCCGAGCTTCACGGAGACCGAGCAGCGGCTGCCGCTGTAGTAGTTCGCGGCCTTGCCGGAGATCGTCTTCCGAACCACGTAGCGGTGCGTGCCGTTCGACAGACGCTCGTAGCGCTCAAAGTAGAACGTCGCGGCGTATGTGCCAGCAACATGCCGAGGATAGAGGGTGGCTCGGGTGGTGAAGTACTTCGTGCGCGTCATGTAAGTCGGAACGGATGGAGTGCCGACGTAGGCATGCGGGATGAGCTTGAAGACCGCGCTGCTCCCCGAGCCGACCGTCGTGTTGCCGTTGAAGACGACCCAATACGATGTGGCCGACGACGGCTTCACTGTGAAGCTGAACGCACTGCCTGCTGTAATGGGCACCGCCGTCAGTGCGGTACTGCCGGACCGTCTTACGTAGACGGTTCCGCTGGCAAGACCCAACCCGCTGGCCTTTATCGTGCCTGTGATCGTGGTGTTCGTGTTGTACGCCGTGATGATCGTACCGGTCCTCGAGAGCGTGAAGGCGGGCACAAGCTTCGAACTCACATGAGTCTCGGATATCTGACCCATGCCGTCGGTCGCGCGCACCGTCACCGTGAGCGAGCCATTTACCGATGCGATCGAGTCGATCGTGGTCGTGGCCTCCCACGTGTCCCACCCGGTGCTGGTCTTGGCGGGCAGCCACGAGACCGTGCTCCCCCAGCTCGCGCCATTCCAGTACGTGCCGTCCGCGCGTCGGACGCGGATCTCGACGTTGGCGACCCCGATGCCCGCGCCATCGGTGGCCGTGCCCTCGACCGAGAGAGCCGCCGAGTCGAGAATCGTGCTCTGAGTGGGCGACGTGATGCGAACGCTCGGCGGGGTGAGCTGGTGCTGCCCAATCCAATGTTGGCCACCGTCGACGGTGCGCAGGATGGTTTCGTTGTGCCCGATGACGACCCAAGTGGTACTGGTAAGCATCTGGACGCCGGTGAGGTTGTTAGTGGCACCTGTGGTCGTGGTCGTTTGCCAGCTTGCGCCGCCGTTCGTCGTCCACGCCATCTTGCCGGCATCGCCGACCTCGACCACGTGGTTCGCGTCGAAGGCGTCGATCGCGTTGACGACGATGGGGGTCGTCTGACCGAACGTCCTCCACGTCGCGCCATCAGTGGTGCACAGGCCAGCCTTCGACCTTGTGCCGATGAACGCGGTCCGGCTGTCGACGACCGAGACGCAGCTGATATCGGCGGTCGGCGTGCCTGCGATCTGCGTCGTCCACGACGAGCCGCTGTTCGCGGTGCGGTAGATGAGCCACGTCTGCGGCGTGGGGTCATTTGAGGACTGGCGGTCGTTGCCGACTGCCCAGGCGACGTCGCCGCCGGAAGCCGCATCGACAGCGACGATATTAGCGAATGTCGCCGGTGCCGGGTCAGGATCAACGGCTGGATGAATTGGACCCTGGAACTGGAACGCCCAAGCGCCGGCGCCAACAGCGGACCCGATGAACGCGTAGCGAGAGTTTGCAAAGCGATCGCCGACAATAACGCGCCGGCCTGCCGAGAGGTACGCCATCCCGAAGAAGCGAGGATCCGTGGCATTGAAGATCGGGCTCTCCACGGACCAGATAGCGCCGCCATTCGAGGTCGAGTAGATGCCGTCGGAGTTGTCGCGCCATGCCGTAGCGATGTTCGGATTGGTCGAGGCGCGGACTCCGGTCATGGTGAAGTTGGGCACGATCGAGGCATGCCAGCTCACTCCACCATTGGTCGTTCGCGAAATCACGCCTGTCAGGTTGCCAGGAGTCGCCGGAAGCGCGTAGCCGCCAGCGATGAACCCCGTCGTGGGGTTGGCGAAGCTGAGGCCGTTGAGCTGATAGTAGACGGGGGGCAAGGCCGCCGCCGCCATCGACGGAGCAAACCCGAGGGTCGCGAAGAGCGCGAGCGCAACCAGCCCCAGTACGGACTTCACCCTTACCATGCCGTCAGCTCCCTCTGAGCGCCCGGGATCTCAACCGCCGGTGTGGGCGCATTCCCCAGTTGTCCTGCAAGAGTAACGCCAGCAAGCGAGCGCGAGCAACAAGCGGCGCTCCGACTCGGGGTGAATATGGACTGCGCGACCCACCCTTGTCCGCGACGGGCGCGCGGGTGATGCTGTAGGTATGCCCGCTGCCCCCGACATTCTCGCGACTCGCATGCGCCGCCTGCTCATCGCCCGCGACGCGCGCCTCGCCACGCCCGAGCAGGTGGTCGCACGCATGTGCGCGATGCAGGCGCAGGACTACCTCGGCTCGTTGTGGGCGGTGGGGCTGCGCTGCCCGGCCGGCGCCCGCGACGCCGACATCGAGCGCGCAATCGCCGAGCGTCGCATCGTGCGCACGTGGCCGATGCGGGGCACGCTGCACTTCGTAGCCGCCGAGGACGTGCGCTGGCTGCTGCGGCTCCTGAGCGCCCGCCCAATCGGGCGCGCCCGCAAGCGCCACCGCGATCTCGGCCTCACCGACGCAGTCTTCGAGCGCGGCCGCGAGCTGTTCTCAGCGGCGCTGACCGGAGGGCGGCAACTCACGCGGCCTGAGGCGATGGCGATGCTCGAAGCCGACGGCATCCCAACCGCCGAGCAGCGCGGCTACCACGTCCTGTGGCGCCTCGCGCTCGACGGGCTGCTGTGCTGCGGACCGATGCGCGGCAAGCAGCAGACGTTCGTGCTGCTCGACGAGTGGGTGCCGCCCGGTCCCGCCGAGCAGGACTCGCCACCTCGGGATGAGGCGCTGGCCCGGCTCGCCGGCCGCTATCTCGCCGCGCACGGCCCGGCCACCGTCGCCGACCTCGCATGGTGGGCCGGCATCACGAAGGCAGACGCGCGCATCGGGCTTGCAGGCACAGCCGACGCGGTCGGGCGGTTCGAGGCCGACGGCGCAGAGTACTGGCTGCCGGCCGGCACCGCGGAAGCCGCCGCATCGGCCAGCCCGCTGTCCGAACCCGATGTGCACCTGCTGCCCGGCTTCGACGAGTACCTCCTCGGCTACACCGACCGCCGGCCACAACTCGCGGGGCACTACGCGACGTTCGCCTCGATGGTCACGGCGAACGGGATGCTCTCCTCGACTGTCGTGGTCGACGGGCGCGTTGCTGGCACGTGGAAGCGCACGCTCAAGCGCGACCGCGTCGAGATCACGGTGCGGGCGTTTCGCGAGCTGACGGCCGACGAGCGCGACGGCCTCGCGCAAGCCGCCGAGGAGTACGGCAGCTTCGTCGGGCGCACGTCACACGTGGAGCTGACGCGAGCGTAGGCAGAGGCTACCCGCGCGCGTGCTCTCGCGGCCGAGGAATCGCGCGACCGCTCTCACGTGCGGACGCAAGCCATGCGTCGCGCGCGCGCTCGACTTCGGCAAGCGCTTCAGCGGGGGTGCGGCCAAACGCCGAGCAGTACTCGAGGTCCGGGATCTCGGCGATGTAGCCTTCGTCCTCGGGACTGTAGAAGATGGTGATCTCGTAAGTACTCATCGGCGATCCTCCAGAGTCAGACTATACCGCTCGGCGAGCTCCATGAGTTGGCGGATCTGATAAGGCTTCGCACGACCGCGAACATCCTGGAGGTTCAGCAACTCTGGGAAGGAACGATGGCGCAAGATTCGGTGGCTGCCCGAGACGCGCGCGAGCTGGAAGCCGAGCGAGAGCGCGAGTCGGAGGACATCGTCGAATCTCAGGTTGCGCGAACCAGCTTGAATCGCCTCGAGAGTCTTGCGTGGCTTCATTCCGCCCCTCTGGTCATCCCGTGCAGGTCACCCAGAGGTTGTCACGCACAGCTTCCCCGAACCTTTCCAGGACCCTGCAGTCGCGCGTCCCGATTCGCCGCCCCTGCTCAGCGGTATGTACACTTCACACGTTCCCGCCGAGGAGGGTCTGCTCATGGCCAAAGTTCAGTGGCGCCACGAAGTCATGTTCAAGGCACCAACCCGCATCGGTCTGCTCGCCGACGTCACCGAAGCGCTCAACGCCGTGGGGGTCAACATCCAGGCCATCGGCGCGTACGACAAGGGCGATATGGGCGAGTTCCTCCTGATCACCGACGACAACCAGCGAGCGCTCGATGCGCTCGCCACCCTTGATGGCGAGGCGGGCATGCAGTCGGTGGTCGTCGCGGAAGTCCCGAACAAGCCGGGCGAACTCGCCGCGATCTCGCGGGTCCTCGCGGAGCACGACATCAACGTCGGCCAGATCTACTCAAGCTCCGCCGGCGGCGCCGAGAAGGTCCTGATCGTGATCCGCGCCGAGTCCGAGGCCGACATCCTGCAGCTACTCGAGCACCTGTAAGGTCGAGCCGGCCGGCCAATGCGGGGCGTGAGCCTCGCTCAGCCGCGGTCGCCGGTCGAGCCGCGGCCCTTGCCGCGAATCCCAACCGCCGAGACGATCCCACCGAATGCGACCAGCCCAGCGGCGAGCCACATGCCGCTGCGAAACGCCGTCTTCGCCGCCACGATGGCGAGGCGGGACGCCTCCGCTGACGCCGGACCCGTCCCTCTCGGCATGTTGAACGCCTTGTCGCGGACGGGATCGAGCGCCGCGAGGACGTCGGCCGACGCGCCGGTGGCGATATGCGAGATCCCCGACTGCCACAGCTGCACGACGATGACGCCCATCAGCGCGATCGCGACCAGTCCCGCGACTCGCGCGACGGCGTTGTTGAAGCCGGATGCCACGCCTGAGTAGCGCTCCTCGGCCGAGCCAATGGCGGTCGCGGTCACCGGTGTCACGATGAAGCCGAGGCCGAGGCCGAACAGCATCACGCCGGGCACGAGCACCGTGAACAACTGTCCCGGCCCGGTGAACGACGCGAGCACGATTCCGGCCGCCGCCGTGAGCGCGCCGCCGAACATGAGCCAGCGCGACCCGTAGCGGTCATAGAGGCGTCCGGCGTACGGCGAAAGGAAGAAGAGCAGCAGCGTGATCGGGATGAAGAGCGTGCCCGCGACCGTGGCCGAGCCGCCAAGCGCGGACTGTACGTACAGCGGGATGTAGAAGAACTGGCCGTACAGCCCCGCGTAGATGAAGAACGTCACGACGTTGGCCACCGCGAGGTTCCTGTTCGAGAACATCCCGGCAGGGATCACCGGCGACGGCGCGCGCCGCTCCCACCACGCGAACAGCGGCAGCAGCAAGACTCCCACGACGAACGAGCCCACGATCAGCGGGTTCATCCACCCGGACACCGGGCCTTGGATGAGCGCGAAGACGATGCCGCCGAAGGGCGCGACGATGAGCGCTATGCCCACGAAGTCGATGCGCGGGTCGGCGGTCGTGTCGCGCGACTCGGGCACGCGCCGCGCGAGCAGCCACGCGATGACGGCCAGAACCGGCGTGATCAGTAGCGCGAATCGCCAGCTCGCGTGGTCGATGATGATGCCGCCGGTCACGGGTCCAAGCACGGTCGCGATGCCCGACCACGCTGCCCACGTCCCGATCGCTTTGCCGCGCTCGTCCACTGGGAAGGTGGCGTTGATGATCGCGAGCGTCGTGGGCACGAGCAGGGCGCCCGCGACCCCCTGCGCGGCCCGCAAGCCGATGAGCACGTAGGCGTTTGGCGACAGCGCCGCGGCGGTCGCAAGTACCGCGTACGCCGCCGCCCCGACGCGGAACTGCCTGCGCCTGCCGACGAGGTCCGAGAGCCGCCCGCCGGCAAGCATCAGCGCCGAAAGCGTGAGCAGATACGACGACGCGACCCACTGCTGCGTCGCCGTCGAGACGTGGAACTCGCGCTGGATCGAGGGCAGCGCCAACCCCACGAGGCTCGTGTCGAGGAACACCAGCCCGGCGCCGATGATCATCGCGATGAGCGTCCGCCGCTTTGTTGCAGCGTCGAAGGACGGCGCACTGTCGGGCTTCTCGGTAGTGGGGGTCATGGTTTCCATGTCTGGCATATGCCCCCGATGAATTCCGGGCCCGCTATGCGGCGGATCAGGCGCCTCGTACGGACGGCTCTGGCGCGGTGAGCTCGCCTGCGAGCATGTCCATGAGCAGGTTGTCGTGGAAGGTGCCGTCGGCGCCCATCTCGTACTCGCGCATGACGCCGACCGGCCGGAAGCCGACCTTGCTGTACGCCGCAATCGCCCGGCCGTTGACGACCGCGGGGTCGATGGTGAGCCGGTGGTGGCCGCGCTCGGCGAACAGGTACGCCGCAAGCGTCCGGAGCGCGTCGCTGCCGAGGCCCTGGTCCAGGTGCGCCGCGTCGAGCGTGATGTCGATTCCCGCCGAGCGGTAGTACGGGTCGGCCTCCTCGGAGTAAATGATCAAGCCGATGAACTCGCCGCCGGTCTCGACCGCGAGCGACGTGCCCGCGCGGTCTTCGAGTGTGTCGGCTCGGAGGCGCGTCATGTCGTAGCCGGGCCACCACTCGGCGATGCCCGGCTGCAAGAGGATCTCGAGCAGGCGCGGCAGGTCGGCGTCGTCGAGAAGGCGCAGCGTGATCCGGTCGCCATGGAGTGTGGGATGCGTCATGGGAGGTAGATACCCACCGGGCGCGTCGCCGAGTTTCATCCGGATGATATTGCGCGCGGCATTCTACCCGGGTAGTATCTGCCTTCGAACAGCATCCAGCCGAGGAGACCGTCCATGCCCGCAATCCACTCCGCGCCCGCCGCCGTCGTCGCCTTCGCCGGCAGCGCGCTCATCGCCGAAGGCGATCTCGGCGACGTTGTCCGGCGCGCCAAGGAGCGGCTCGAGGCTCGCGAGCAGTCGCCGGTGCTGCTCTTCGACGCGGTCACGAGCCGGCCCGTCGAGGTCGACTTCCGAGGCACAGTAGGCGACGTGCTCGCGCGACTCGCTCCCGCGCCCGCGGCCGCGCCGGCGCCCGGTGCGCTCCTGGCGCCGACGCGCTCCCCCGGCAGGCCGAAGCTCGGCGTGGTCGCCCGCGAGGTGACGCTGTTGCCGCGGCACTGGGAGTGGCTCGCGACTCAGCCGGGCGGCGCGTCGGCGGCGCTGCGTCGACTCGTGGAGAGCGCGCGGCGCGACCGCGGGCCGGCGGACCGACGCCGCGAGGCGCAGGAGTCCGCATACCGCTTCGCATCCGCGATGGCGGGCGACGAGGCCGGCTTCGAAGAGGCGACGCGCGCGCTGTACGCCGGCGACGCGCAGCGCTTCGCGGAGCACACCACCACCTGGCCGCCGGACGTCCGCGACCACGCGCGCGCACTGGCCGCCGCGGCCTTCTCGGCAGGTGATGAGTGATGGATCGCAAGGCGATGCGGCAGGCGTACCGAGACGCGCCGCCGCCGATGGGCGTGTGGGCGGTGCGCAACACCACCGACGGCACGATGCTCGTCGGCGCGAGCCCGAACGCGGCCGGGCGGCTCAACCGCGAGCGGTTCTCACTCGAGACGGGGTCACACCTCTCGCGCGACCTGCAGGCGGATTGGAACCGGCTCGGCGAGGGCGCGTTTGTCTTCGAGGTGCTCGATACGCTCGACCAGCCAGACGATCCCGATACCGATGCGTCGGAGGACCTCGCCGAGCTCCTTGCCATGTGGCTCGACAAGCTCGCCCTCCCAACCGAGAAGCTCTACGCGGACAGGGGCTGACGCCGCTAACCTCGCGCGCAGCTCGCAGGGCCCGGCATCGCTGGACTGGGCGCCCGCGCGTGCGCCGACCTCGCGATGTATCGGGTCAAGCGTTCCGGAGGCAATAGCTACCGCGTCCACCAGGAGGCTTCCGGCAAGCACGTCGAACAGCAGTAGCCTCCCAAGTCCCCTTCGGCGCGGCGCGAATGGCCGCCGGCCGGGCCGCGGACTACACCCGCAGGTCAGCCTGGACCGAAGCGAGCATCGCGAGCGGGATGGCCGGGTCGATCTCGCCCTCGGCGAATCCCAGCGACAGTGTGAGGTCGCCCGCGTAGCTGCTGACTCCGAGCATCGCAAAGGGCGGATGCGCCGCTACGCCAAGCACGACAACGCGACTGGGCGTGAGGTCGCCGAAGCTCAGGCGCTCGGTGTCGAGCGCGCCGAAGTTCGACAGGAACGGATACGTTCGGCCGGCCTGCTGGCCGCGCTCCATATGAGCGATTATCGGCTCGCCGGTCTTAGCGTAGCCGCGAAGTCGGTACAGCAGCTCGAGCAGGAACGCACCGCCAAGACCGGGCGACGACTTCTTGAGCAGCGACATCTGAGCGGCGACCCGCTTCAGGGTGGCTTCGAACGACTCGCCCGTCACGCGGCCGAGGCTCACCGGCTCGACGCTCGAGAGGTTCGACGCGGCGGGCATCGGGTCCGACGGACTCAGGTAGCGGCGTTGGTCGAACGAGACGCGCATCACCATCGGCTGCCCTCCGGCGGGCTCGAGTTGCTCGAACATCGCTCGGTAGAACGCCGCCAGCACGATGTCGTTCACGGTGTAGCCGCGCTTCTTGCCCCACGCCTTGATCGCCGAGAACTGCTCGGCTGAGAGCGTGAGCAGGTCGTGGTGGCGCCGACCCGTGGCCTCGCCGGCGCGCGGCAGCCCCCATGTGGGAGGCGGGTCGGAGCGTCGGCGAGCGACCGCCGCGACCAGCCGTGGCCAGCCAGCCGGGCGCCGAAGCCGCCGCCAGCCGCGGTCGGTCGCCGCGGCGCGTGGGTCGTCGGCGAGCGAGTCGCTGTACGCTGCGGCGAGCAGCTCGACGCAGGCTTTCGCACCCTGGCCGTCGGCGGCGGTGTGATCGATGCGAATCGCGAGCGCGTCCCCCGCACGGCCGCGCACGAGCGTGACCGCGAGGTGCGGCTCGTCGGACTCGAGCGGCTGACCTGCCTCGATAACTGCGCGCGCGAAGGGGTCGATGGCGCCGTGGTGTTCGACCGCACCAGCATCCGCGACCGGCTCGTGCCACGCGTCGCGGTCCTCGACCACGAAGCGGCAGCCGAGCACCGGCTGTGCCGCGATCACGTCGCGGACCGCCCTGGCGAGGCGCTCGCCATCGAGCCGTCTCGGGAACTCGATCACTACGCCGAGTTGCTGGTCAGCGACCACACGGGCGAAGGCGTTGAAGGCGTCTTGAGGCTGGGCTGCGATTCGGGCCGAAGGGGCCGGAAGTTCACTCGCTGCCGTCAGATCCGCCGCGTCCGCCACGTGGTTCTCCTCCCCGACCGTTGCCCCCGCGCTATAGCGTAGCTCATGCCCATTGGCACGCGGGAGGGTGCGCAGCCGCACTTCGACCCGTCTTAGCCGAGAAGTTCGACCCCCGGCCAGTCGCCATGCGCTCGGCGGTCAGCCGAGACCAGCGGAGCGCCGAGTGTCTCGGCGAGCGCCGGAGCGAGTGCGTCATAGAACGCGCAGCCGGTGCGGGCGCACACGTCAGCCGCACGCCTGACGAGATCGTCGTTGAGAGAAGCGATGGCCATATGACCGTCTGGGAGCGCGGTCAAGGGCCGGCGCGCGAGCGCTGTACGCCCGCAGGTCCATGCGGCCGATCTGCGTTGTGCGGATGAGAGGACGGCGCTCGAGCTACCTGCCGCTTACCAAGTCCGCACTCAAGACATATCGGTCGGGCGCGCTACCGATGAAGTCGAACGGGTAGCACGTGGTCACCGTCAGCACCGCGTGGTTGGTGGGCACGATGACCGTCCGGTCGTCGGCGTGAACGATTCGAATTCGCTTGATCCGGTACGTGTAGTCGCCCCTCGCCGTCTGCACGACGAATTCGTCACCTGTCTTCAACGCGCCAAGCCCCGAGAAGACGGTGTCGCGATGGCCAGAAAGAACGCAGTTGTCCTTCTGCCCCGGAAGCACGCTCTGGGCGAAGTGACCGACGCCCTTCCTCAGATCATCGCTTCGGGTCCCTTGGATGATCGGTATCGTCTTGCCCAAGGCCGGAATCGACAGTGAGCCGAGCGTGTCACCCTCCGAAGGGTGCTTCGAGTACACAATCTTGGCCGCGCCCTGCTGCGTACGTCGACGATTCAGTGGTTTCGGCGAGCTGGAGGCAACGCGTGACGCAGCCGGCTGAGCCGTCGTGGCAACTGCGCTCGGGACGGAATGGTCGTACACGTAGTGAGAAGGCACGGACTGCGCGCGAATGTTCGTCAGCGCCCAGCCGACAAATCCCATCCCGAGAAGCAGGCATCCCACCGACAGAGCGAGCAGCATCCTGCGCCTCTTGCGTCGAATGTTGCGTAGACGCGCGTTTCGCACTCCCGCGCCTCCTACTGCGTCGTACTGAGGCGGCCTCGCGTCATCCATGGGTCTTCCTGGTGGTTTTCCACCAGCCAAGCGCTCCAGCGAACATCAGCACGATCCCAGCGAAGAGAACGTTGTACCAAGGCGACGCCGTCTTCGGGAGTGTGCCGCCTGAGACGGTCGAAACCACGACCCTGACCGTGGAGGTGTCGCTAACCGGGGCACCAGCCTCGCTGCTGCCCGAGGCAGTGGCCGTATTGGACGTCGTGGAATCCAGCCGGGCCGTGGCGCGGAAGACCCAGATCTCGTTGGGCTGGAGCAGCTTGTCGCCGTTGACGTCGCCGGAGACGTACTTCACTGAGCCGAGCTTGTTGTCGGTCACGGTCACATTGCTCAGGTCAACCGTCCCGCTGTTGCTTACTATGTAGGTGTATGTGACAGAACCCGGTCCGGAGGTCAGCGCCTTCGGCGACGCGGTCTTTGCAACGTTTATGGCCGAACCGATGACGCATATGCCGTTCATGATTGTGTTGTGGTCCAGCGTGACCGACCCGTTTCGGGCCAACAGCTGTCCTTGCACGGTGGCGCCCGTTTGCGCAGTGATGGACGTCAGCGCGAAGATGTGTCCCTGGAAATGGGAGTTCGTCCCGAGCGTTGCAGAGCTTCCGACCTTCCAGAAGACCCTGCAATATCGAGCGTTGCCGATGAGGGCAACGGTGCTGTTCGATGAGGTGATCAGCGTGGACGTGGTCTTGAAGATGAAGACGGCGTTGGGGTCACCCGAAGCGTCGAGCGAGAGCGTACCGGTGATATGGAACGTCCCGCTGTTTGAGGCGTAGACGCCCGGCTTGAGCACAGTGCCACCAAGCTCGGTGGGGATGATCGTCACAGGCGTTCTACCTGCTGCGTCGTTGTACGCTGTCACCAAGTCGGCCTTGGCCTGCTTCGCGACGTCGTCCGCGAGGTGAACCGCCCCGCTCCGCGTCACTTGTGCGAGCCCCGGGAACGATGTCCCAGGGTAGAGGCCGAGGTCTCCTCCGGCGCTACCACCGACTGTTGTCGCCCCGGTGTTCGTGATCGTCTGGCCCGACAACACGGCGAAGCTGGACGTCGTGCCGAGGTTCACGGTTGGTTGGGCCGCAAAGCTCATCGCAGGTAGTAGCAGTATTGATGTGAAGATGAGCGCGAACGCCAGCGCGCGTGACGGCATCTTTGGAACGGTTCTCATAAGGCAGTCCCCTCCAACGTAGTGCGCTCAGACTGCCAGTAGCGTACCCCTTTTGGGGTGCAAAATGGTGAATTGACCTCAAACGGAAGGGCTAGAACGCCAGCGCTTCCACTCGATCGAACAGCACGCCGGTCCGCGTCAGGAACGCCCGCGGGTCGAACACGTCGTCGAGCTGCTCGGTCGTGAGCGTGCACTCCGGGTCGCCCTCGAGCAGCTCTCGGTAGCTCCGCCCGGCTCGCGCCTGCTGGATGTCGTCCCACACCACCATCGCGTTGGCCTGCACGATCGCGTACGCGTCCTCGCGAACCATGCCGCCGTCGATCAGCTTCAGCAGCACTCGCGAGCTGTAGATCAGCCCACGCGTCGACTCGAGGTTCGCGAGCATCTTCGCCGGATACAGCACCAGCCCGTCGAGGATCCACTCGAGCTTACCCAGGATGTAGTCGAGCCCGATCGTCGAGTCAGCGAGCACCACGCGCTCGGCGCTGCTGTGCGAGATGTCGCGCTCGTGCCAGAGCGCCACGTTGTCGAAGCCCACCTGCGCGTTCGCCTTGATGACGCGCGCCAGGCCGCAGACACGCTCGGCCGTAATCGGGTTCCGCTTATGCGGCATCGCCGAGGAACCCTTCTGGCCCTTGGCGAACGGCTCCTCGGCTTCGAGGGTGTCGCTCTTCTGCAGCGCGCGGACTTCGGTGGCGATCTCCTCGGCCTCGGCGGCGACGACGGCCATCGCCGCAAGACACTGCGCGTGTCGGTCGCGGGGGATCACCTGCGTCGACATCGGCTCGGGGGTGAGGCCGAGCTTCTCGCAGACGTACTCCTCGACGAACGGATCGATGTTGGAGTAGCTGCCCACAGCGCCGCTGATCGCGCCCATGGCAATCATCTCGCGAGCGACGAGCAGGCGGGTCTCGGCGCGCTTCATCGAAAACGCCCAGCGGCCGAACTTCATGCCCATCGTCATCGGCTCGGCGTGGATGCCGTGCGTGCGTCCGACGCACAGCGTGTCGCGCTCCTCGAGCGCGCGGCGCTTGCAGATCTCGCCGAGGCGGCGGACGTCGGCGATGAGGATGTCGACCGCCTGCGTCATCTGGTAGCACAGCGCCGTGTCGCCGAGGTCGCTGCTGGTCATGCCGTAGTGGACCCACTTCGATTCCGGCCCGATGTGCTCGGCCATGTTCGTGAGGAACGCGATGACGTCGTGGTTGGTGACCCGCTCGATCTCCTCGATGCGCTCGACCTCGAACGCCGCGCGCGTCTTGATGACGGCGCACTCCTCGCGCGGGATCACGCCCAGCTCGGTTTGAGCCTCGCACGCGAGGATCTCGATCTCCTTCCAGATCTCGAACTTGTTCTCGAGCTCCCAGATGCGAGCCATTTCAGGTCGGGAGTAACGAGGGATCATGCGTCAGCGCTCCAATTCGATGTCATCAAGCCGGTCGTTGGTGATGGTATCAATCAACCGCCGATGGTGCTGTTCTACTCAGCCCCGAACGCGGCGTGTAATCTCCGCGATTACCTCGTCGACGACGGCCCGCGTGGTGAACGGGCGGACTGACTGACGAATCTCCTCGGAGATCGCAGGAAGGTCGTCTGCCGTCAGCCCGACGAGGAGTTTCCCCGGCCTGTGAGTCGCCTTCGAGGCATACACCGTTGCCATGGCCCGGCCCACAAGTGGCGTGAGCACGTCGAGGACAACGTTGTGGATGTCCTCGCTCATGACCGCGCTCCGGCTTTGCGGGGTGCGTGCACGTCGACAGCGATCGAAGCTCCCACGGCGATCGCCGTGTACCCAAACCACCATCCCATATCGACGAAGGAACCCGTCGCGTACGTGCCCTGGAAGTCAAGCACGCCGAACAGCACGTCTGCGACCATCACAAGTGTCAGTCCGACCACGACCGTCCACCACGACCATGCGAGGCGTCCGCCCGCGAAATGCGAGAGCGCCATCGCCAAGGCCAGCGCCGGGAGGAGCAGGAGCCAGATGTCGCCGACGGGATACAGGATGCCCAGAAACTTCTCCAGGCTCGAAGCCTCGGTGTCGGCGAGGATCGGCTGAAAGGCAATCGCCCAAAGTCCGGCGGTGGCCACCGCGGCGACCGCTGTCGCCAGCAACATGGGTGCCCTCAGGCTCATCGACCTGCGGAACGAAAACAGCGCCATCAGCAAACCGCCCGCGAGGATCGGAAACGAGATGAGGTAGAAGAAGTCCGCAACCGACGGGAACGGGACTTCCTGCGGATTGACCACCTGCAAGTACGCAAACGTCGTGTCGCCGATGAAGAGCGCCGCGGTCCCGAGGCCAAGCAACAGCCATTGCCGCCGAAGCCCCTCGGTGCGCTCGAAGCGCAGCGCGGTCCACAGCCCGGCGGCAGCCGCGCCTCCGCCGGTCAGCAGGCTCGGCAGGTTGGCGATGAGGGTGCGCCCGCTATCGGAACCGCCAACGCCAGCGCGGATCAGCACGATGCTGACCGCGGAGACCACGATCCCGAGAGCCGCGATCACCCATGTGCGATTCGAGAGTACCCGGCTTCCACTCATAGAGCCTCCACTGGACGCGCCGCAACACAGCTCCGTCGATCCGATGAGAACACAATAGACGACTCGAAGCTCGACGGTTCCGCGATCGGGCGCCCCGGGTCAGCAGTTCTCGATGACCGGCAGGAACGCCTCGACGACTCTCGGGTCGAAGATCGTGCCGGAGCCTTCAACGATGTAGCCCACCACGTCTAATCCCTCCGCCGTAGAAAGCCTCGGCGGTCACGGCGGTGAGGATGGCAAAACACAGGAGGAGCCCTGCGATCGCGGGCCGCTCCCAATGGCTCAAGATGACGCCGACCAGGCATATCGCGGCAAGAACCACCAGGATCATCATGCCACGCCTGTCGTGCAGAGCCACATTCACCAGCGCGCCAACGACGGCGACCCCGAACGACCACACGAGCATCGAGTGGAGAAGCCGCAGCTCTTGCGAGCGAAGGTAGTCGGAACACTTGGGAGGTTGCAGGAGTACCGGCACGGCTTTCAACATGGCTGCTCCCAGTGAGCCTCGGGCCGCTCGACAGGCGTGTGCACAAGTATAGATTCCCAAGCGCCTAGCCGCGGGCCTGGCCGAGAAACTGCCGGCGCCGCTGGCTGGTGATACCGGCTGCTGGTTCGGGATGGGCGTATCGATGCGCAGCGGAAATCACGCCGCCTTCCCGCCAGGCGCGGAGTGGGACGTCTGTTGTTTCGCACTACAGCGGCCTCTCAAGAACCTCCATGACCGGCCGAGCAATCCAGACCTTGCCCCACTCGCGTCCCGTGAACTCCTCCAGCAGCCCTGCGTTCTCGAGCAATGCGATCGCCTTGCGGGCTGTCGGATCGGACACGCCGAGACGTCGGGCGGCTACGGCGGCGCTCACCATCGGCGAGCGGAAGAGTTCGTCCACCAGCGCGAGCGCTTTCGGCTTGGCGCCGACGAGAGTGCGGTAGTGCTCGCGCATCTCGGCTAGCTCGGCGGCCTGTTCGGCAGCGCTGCTCGCGACTTGCGACACGCCCTCAAGGAAGAATACCAGCCAGCTTCGCCAATCCGCGTCAGTCCGTACCGCCTGCAGCGCGTCGTAGTAGGCGTTCCTGTTCGCCTCAAAATACGCCGAGAGGTAGAGCAACGGCTGCGACATGCGCTGTCGTTCGACGAGGAAGAGCGTGATCAGCAGCCGGCCGATACGACCATTGCCGTCGAGGAACGGATGGATCGCCTCGAACTGCTCGTGTACCAGTGCGCACTGGACGAGCTCGGGGAGACTCTCGCGGTCGTGGAGAAATCGCTCCCACGCGCCGAGCGCCTCCAGCATTTCGTCGGGCGGGAGTGGGACATACGCTGCGGTCTCGATCGTGGACCCCGGCCGCCCAATCCAATTCTGGGAACGGCGGAACTCCCCCGGCGTCGCGTGTTCTCCTCTGACCCCCGTCATCAGGATCTCGTGGATCTCGCAAATCAGGCGCAGAGAGAGCGGGAATTCGGAGAGCCGCGCCACACCGTGCTCGAGCGCGGTGACGTAGTTGCGTACCTCACGAACGTCGTCGCGGGGCGCCTGCGCGCGCTCGGGTTCAATCTCGTCGAGGAACAGGTCCGAGAGGCTCGCCTGCGTTCCCTCGATTCGGGATGAGAGCACGGCTTCGCGCCTGGCGTAGGGATCGATGAGCAGATGTGGATTCGGCAGTTGCGAGCCGATGCCCGCGAGGCGGCTGAGTGCGGCATCGGCGCGCGAAAGCGCGAGGACCAGGCCTGTGTCCCACTCGATTGCTGGCGGCAATGGCGCGGGCACGAACGCCCAGTGGCCGGCCTCAGCACGGATGACCTGGCCCGCCTGAGGCGACGCGTAGTCCTTTGGATCCACTGGGTCTCGCTCCCAAAGTCCAGTTGCAGAGGTAGGAGAGCTTTGCAAGTTTCAATTGAGATTCTTGCAAAGCGACCGAAACTTTGCAACCTGAGTTGGGAATCCAGCAAGTCTGCCGAGTGCCTCGAACGCAGTACCTGGACTTTTGGGAACGCCAATCCTTCAGGCCGGGCAACCACTCCCGATAGCTCAGCCACTTCTTGATGACCTGGTAGCCCGCCGATGGTGTAACGCCACACGCATGCCGGCACGCAGCGCCAGCACGCAAGGGTCGTGAGCCACACGTCGAAACACGTCTCGCCGATAAGCGCGATTGGCTCATCCAGCAGAGGGATCCTCGGGCGGGCCGAAGCCCACTGGACGCGATGCTGGCAACTGCGGCGGCCGCATCAACTGCCGGATTGCATCGAACACCACACGGAACTGCGAGTCGTACTTGACTTCAAGTTCGTCTATCCGAGCAACAATTTCTCTGTGAGCTGAAATGACCGTCCGCATCCGAACGAACGTCCTGATGATCAGCACGTTCGCCTGGATCGCACGGTCGCTTCAGCTGAACAGCTCGCACCAATTGACCGGTCTCGACCTCGTAGAGCGATGCGATGTCTTCGTCCAGAATTACCCTGACACCCCGAACTTCGTGAATGAGCAGCTCGACATCACCAACAGACAACGCCCCCGAATCCATGCGAACACCTCTGCCACGAGCGTCGCACGCTGGACTTGCCGAAACCTAAATCGAATTCCTCGTTGTCGTATCGCCAGAGACGCAGCAACGCCCCAACTTGATATGCCAATTTGGCATATCAAGTTGGGAGCCCTACGTCTCCCACTCCCACACGTCGCTCTTCACGCGCTCGTAGTTCGCGTCGAGCTCCGGCCCCATGAGCACGAGCGCGGCGATGCGGCGCACCATCTCGGTGACGTAGCGCGCCTCCTCGGGCTTGAGGTCGCGGCCGAGCAGCGCGCGCTCCCGATAGCTCAGCCAC
>JBBRSD010000009.1:0-81295 GCA_038245725.1 Coriobacteriia bacterium
CCGATTTCAGAAGCGCGGTATCATCGTGCACGCGGGTTTCCTTTCTCTCCGGGTCGTAGACAAACCAAGAGTAGAAGGAAACCCGCTCTCTATGCCTCACTGCGGCTTCGGGGTCCCGCCCCCCAAAACCTTACGCGCTCTTGCGGTATCGCCAGATGCGCCTCCGGGTGCAGGCGAGCGGTGGCCATCGAGCCGCGCTTCGCCGCGAACGAAGAAAGGGCCCTGCAGCCTTCGCAGGACCCTCTCCCATCGCTGCGCGAACAGCGACGTGCAATTTCGCGAGTTAAACGTTGCGAAAGAACGGGAGGCTTCGCAACGTCGCCGTCCTAATCGGAGCCAACCTCCGCGTGAGCGGAAACGGTCAGGACCAGCGCAGCGATGTGGTTACTTCGCACTACTGGCTCACCTCCTTCGGGTCGGCGGGTCGCACTATCGCGCCCTCGGGAATCCCCGTGCCCTCAATTCAGCGAGTGCCGTGCCGAAATGGTTGGATTCACCAAGTCGTTTTCAGATAGAAAGCCGCCCTGCGACGCGCGTACACTGCTCGCAGCACGCACCCCCATTGCCTAGGAGTCCGCACGCATGTTCGCCGAGTCCACAGCCGATCCCACCGCGACCGCCGTCGCCGCGGCGACGCGCGCCATCGACGCCGCGCTCGAAGCGGGATGCGCGCCGCCCACGCTCGCCGAACTCGCACGCGGAGCGAACGTCTCGGCCTCACACCTGCGGCGCATCTTCGCCGAGGCGGTCGGCCTCACGCCGCACGCCTACGCAGACGCACGGCGCGCGCAGCGGCTGCGCGAGACGCTCGCGGACGGCACTCCTGTAGGCGACGCGATTCTCGGCGGGGGCTTCGGCTCGGCGAGCCGCGTCTACGAGCGCTCGGACGATCTGCTCGGGATGACGCCGGCGCGAGCGCGCAAGGGAGCGCCGGGCGAGCGCATCGCGTACACACTCGCGAGCAGCTCGCTCGGGCGGCTGCTCGTCGCCACCACCGTGCGCGGCGTGTGCCTCGTGGTGTTCGGCGAGACCGACGACGAACTCGTCGCCGAGGCGCGCCGCCGCTTCCCGCGCGCGTTGCTCGAGCCCGCCCGTGGCGAGCACGCCGAGTGGGTCGCCGCGGTCGTGCGGCTCGTGGACGCACCCGCAGACGGCGGGCCCGCGACCGCGGTGCCGCTCGATGCGCGCGGCACCGTCTTCCAGCAGCAGGTGTGGAGCGCATTACGCGAGATTCCCGTTGGGCAGACGGTGACCTACGCGCAGCTGGCGGCGGCGATCGGCCGGCCCACGGCGACACGCGCGGTGGCGCAGGCGTGCGGTGCGAACCCCACGGCGGTCGTCGTCCCCTGCCACCGCGTCATCGGTGCCGATGGCAAGCTCACCGGCTATCGGTGGGGAGTCGAGCGAAAGCATGCGCTGCTCGCTCGTGAACGCACCTGAACGGAGCCCCGTTCACTGCGTGCAAAACGCCGCTTAGAAATTGACCCCTAAGCAAACGGCTGAATAAGGCCGACAATCAGACTACGCAAGAGGCATCATCCTTGCTCTGAGTCGCGAGGGCACAGCCTCGTGCACACCAGTCACCTTCGGGCGACTGCGTTGCCGGATCTGCCGGGACCCGGCCGTTGTGTCACATTGTTGGTAACAGAAGAGGCTGATATGACGGTCCCGACATTCGAGCCGAGAATTCTCGGCATGCTTTGCACGTGGTGCTCGTATTCCGGCGCCGACGGCGCAGGTCAGGCGCGCACCGCCTACCCCCCGAACGTAGAAGTCGTCCGCGTGATGTGCACCGGCCGCGTGGATCCCGCGTTCGTCATCTCGGCACTCGCCGACGGCATGGACGGCGTGCTCATCTGCGGCTGCCACCCCGGCGACTGCCACTACATCAACGGCAACTGCAAGGCGGCCGGCCGGATGACCGCGCTCTCCGCGATGCTCGACCAGCTGGGCATCGAGCGCGAGCGCGTCCGGCTCGAGTGGGTAAGCGCCTCAGAGAGCACCCGCTACGCGGAGCTCATCGAGGAGATGACCGAGCAGGTCCGCGAGCTCGGCCCGCTTTCGTGGGGCACCGCGCACGCCTCGAAGGAGGCGATGTAACCCATGACCAAGTTGAAACTGGGCATGTACTGCGCCGCAGGTTGCGGAGGGTGCGACATCTCGCTCATCGACGTGCACGAGCACCTGCTCGACATCGTCGCAGCCGCCGACATCGCCTTCTGGCCCGCCGCCACCGACTTCAAGTACAGCGACGTCGAGGCGATGCCTGACGGCGAGATGGACGTGTGCTTCATCAACGGCGCCATCCGCAACACCGAGAACATCGAGATCGCCAAGTTGCTGCGCGCTAAGTCAAAGGTGCTCGTCGCCTACGGCGCATGCTCGGCGTTCGGGGGCGTGCCGGGGCTTGCGAACCTCTACCCGGTTCGCGAGGTCATCGACCGCGCGTTCTCGACGCAGTCGACCGACCCGGACGGCCAGCGGCCTTCGGCGAGCGCCACACACCACGACGGCTCGTCTGCCGGACTTCCGGCCATCACCGGCACCGTCCACGCGCTCTCCGACATCGTGAACGTCGACTACCTGCTGCCAGGCTGCGCGCCGTCCTCCGACCGCGTCTGGGAGCTGTGCCAGGTGATCGTCTCGGGAGAGCTGCCCCCGAGTCCGGCGATCGTCGGCGCCACCAAGAAGTGCGTGTGCGACGACTGCCGGCTCCCCAAGCAGGGCACGCGTGTCTCGAAGTTCGTCCGCTCGCACGAGATCATCGCCGAGGACGGGCGCTGCCTCCTCGAGCAGGGCGTCGTGTGCATGGGCCCGGCTACACGCTCGGGTTGTGGCGGCCAATGTCCCGACGCGCTCATGCCGTGCCGCGGCTGTTACGGCCCGGCCGGTGACAGCCTCGACGTGGGCGCGGCGATGGTCTCGGTACTGGGCACGCTCGTCGACTCGGAAGACGAGGACGTCATCCGCCAGGCGATCTCGCAGGTCGTCGACCCTGCCGGGACCTTCTACTGCTTCACGCTGCCGACCTCGATCCTCGGCCGTGCTCGAACCACCGACCCCGCCGAGGAGGTGCGCTCATGACGCGTATCAGCATCGACCCGATCACGCGGCTCGAAGGCCACGGGCGCATCGACCTGTTCCTGGACCACGCCGGCGCCGTCGAGGAAGCGTTCCTCGTCATCCCCGAACTGCGCGGCTTCGAGAAGTTCCTCGAGGGCCGTCCGGTCGAGGAGATGCCGCAGATCACCTCGCGCATCTGCGGCGTGTGCCCCGAGGCGCACCATGCGGCCGCAGCCAAGGCCGCCGACGCCGTCTACAACGTCACGATCCCAGAGGCCGCCGAGGTCGCTCGGCGCCTTCAGTACAACGCCTTCATGGCCGGCGACCACGCGACGCATTTCTACGCGCTCGGCGGACCCGACTTCATCGTCGGTCCCGACGCACCTGCCTCGGAGCGCAACATCATCGGCGTCATCAACAAGGTCGGTCCTGAACTCGCCGGCAAGGTCATCCGCATGCGCAAGGAAGGCCACGAAGTCGCAGAGATTCTCGGCGGCCGCCGCATCCACCCAGTGGGCATGGTGCCGGGCGGCATCTCGAAGCCCGTCTCGGCGGAGTCTGCGGTGCGGCTGCGCGAGATCGGCGCGTACATGGTCGAGTTCGCACAGGAGTCGCTCGCGATCTTCGACGCGATCGTGCTGCAGGACCCGCGTCTTCGCGATCTCGTGCTCTCGCACGCCTACTACAACGAGACCGCGTACCTCGCGCTCGTCAACGACGACAACCAACCCGACGCCTACGACGGCCACGTGCGCGTCGTCGACGCCGATGGCAGCGAGGTCGTGCGCTACCATCCGAGCGACTACCTCGAGCACATCGCCGAGGCGGTCGTGCCGTGGAGCTACCTCAAGCTGCCGTACCTGAAGTCGTTCGGCTGGCACGGGGTCTCCGACGAGAACTCACGCCACATCATGCGCACCGGCCCGCTCGGCTCGATCAACGCGTCGAGCGGAATGCAGACGCCGCGCGCGCAAGCCGAGTACGAGCGGTTCTTCGATACGTTCGGCGGCAAGCCCGTTCACCACACGCTTGCGTTCCACTGGGCGCGCCTCATCGAGATGCTGCAGGCCGCAGAGCTTGTCGACCGCCACGCCAACGACGAGCGGCTCACGTCGACCGACGTGCGCTCGGTGCCCACCGGCACGCCGCACGAAGGGGTGGGCTGCGTCGAGGCGCCACGCGGGCTGCTCACGCACCACTACATCACCGACGACAACGGCATCGTCGAGAAGGCGAACCTCATCGTCGGGACAACGTACCAGTACCCCGCGATCCAGCTGTCGGTCGCCACGGCGGCGCGCGAGCTGGTCAAGCCCGGTGCCGAGCTCACCGAGCCGGTCATGAACGGCATCGAGATGGCATTTCGCGCCTACGACCCGTGCTTCGGCTGCGCGACCCACGCGCTCCCCGGCTCGAGCCCCCTCGAGGTGCGCACCTTCGGCCCGGCGGGCGAACTGGTCGGCGGGCTGCGCCGCAACGCCGACGGCTCGCTCGAGCAGATCGACGACGCCTGCGCGAAGGGAGGCACGCGATGAGCGGCCAGCACACGCCAAAGCGGTCGATGGTCTTCCTCTGTGACTGCGGCCCCATCATCCGCGACCTCATGGACCTCGACGCGCTCATGGTCGACGTCGCGCACATGCCCGGCGTCGCGAGCGTTGAGCGCCACATCACGCTCTGCTCGGCCGAAGGCAAAGCGTTCCTCGCCGAGAAGATGCGCGAGAATCCCGAGCTGCGTCCGGTCGTCGCCGCGTGCACGCCGCGCGAGCATGCCGCCGACTTCGCCGAAGCGTGCGAGGCAGCCGGCCGTAACCCGTACACGATGAGCCGCGCCAACATCCGCGAACAGGTCGCGTGGGTCACCCCCGACCGCGACGAAGCGACCGCGAAGGCCGCCGACGTGATCGCTGCGGCGGTCGCCCGCGTGAGCGAGCAGCAGCCCCTCACCGCCCCCGAGCTCGACGCCGAGACGAGCGTGCTCGTCGTCGGCTCCGGCGTCGCCGGGATGACGGCGGCGCGGCTTCTCGCCGACGCGGGCCGCACCGTCACGCTCGTCGAGCGCGAGCCGGCCATCGGCGGCAAGGTCGTGCTCCTCTCGGAGATCTATCCCGACATGGAGTGCGCTCCATGCCTGGTCGAACCACTCATGGACGATGTCCTCCACCACCCCAACATCGAGGTCATGACGTCGGCCGAGGTCGAAGAGGTTCTCGGTTACCTGGGCAACTTCACCGTGACTGTCCGCCAGCACGCACGCCACGTCGACGTCGACGGCTGCTACGGCTGCATCGAGACGTGCTCGGGAGTGTGCCCGGTCGAGGCCCCGAACGAGTACAACGCGGGGATGACGACTCGCAAGGCGGTGCACATCCCGTATCCCGGCTCGATGCCCAACGCAGCGGCGGTCGATGAGGCGAGCTGCCTGCACTTCACCGGCGGCGAGTGCGTCGCATGCGTCGGCGCTTGCCCCTTCGGCGTCATCAGCCTCGACGGTGCCGACGAACTCGCCGAGCGCACGGTGGGCGCCGTCATTCTCGCGACAGGCTCGCAGCTCGCACTCGACGCCGACGGCCCATGGGCGCTTCCCGGCGTGATGACGACGTGGGAGTTCGAGCGCGTCATCAACCCCGACGGCCCCACCGACGGCGAGATCCGCTTGGCCGACGGCACGGTCCCGAAGCGCATCGCGCTCGTGCACTGCGCCGACGAGTGCGGCTCCGCCCCGGCGGACGCGTGCTCGAAGACGTGCTGCCTCGCGCTCGCGAAACAGGCGCTCGACACCGCGCACAAGCTCCCGGACGCCGAGATCGTCGAGCTCGCGTTCGACCGGCAGCTCGGCGGCCCGCACTACGCGCACATGTCGGCGGCCGGCATCACGCCGGCGAATCTGCGCACGGTGCGCCTCGAGGTTGGCGACAGCGTCGCGGTGACCGCCGCTGACGACGGCGCCGTAACGGTCACCGCTACCTCGCCCGACCGCGTTCGCGCGGGCGACTTCGATCTCGTCGTGATGGCGCCGCCGCACGTTGGCGACCAGGGAGCCATCGAGATGGCCAGGCGCATGGGCGTCGACCTTGACGAGTCCGGCTACGTCCTCGTCGCCAACAAGCGCCTGAACGCGAGCTCGAGCCGGATCGAAGGCATCTACGTCGCCGGCTCGGCACAGGGCGAAAAGGACGTCACGGCCGCGACCTCGCAGGCTGCCGCGGCTGCTGGCGCTGTTCTCTCGGCGCTCATTCCGGGCAGAAAGCTCGTGCGGGAAGCGACAACCGCCCTCGTTGACGACAAGCTGTGCGGCGGATGCCGCGTGTGCGTCCTCGCGTGCCCTTACAAAGCGATCACCTTCGACGACGAGCGAGCTATCGCCATCGTCAACGAACTCCTGTGTCACGGCTGCGGCACGTGCGCGTCAGCCTGTCCCTCCTCGGCAATCATGGCCAGGCACTTCACAGACGATCAGATCTTGGCCGAGATTCACGCACTGTCATCTAGAGATCATGTCGCAATCATCCGATAGCCCTACGGAAGGAAGAGGAACCAGAATGACGACCCACTCGCTCGATGCAAAGGGCATGCGCTGCCCGCAGCCGATCCTGAAGATTACCGCGATGCTGCCGCAGGTCGCTCCCGGCGATGTGCTCGAAGTCTCCGCCGACTGCGCGACGTTCGAGGAGGACGTTCGCAAGTGGTGTGACCGCATGAACAAGACGCTTCTCGCCGTCACCAAGGACGGCGACGTGACCGTCGCTCAAATCCAGTTCTAGACCCTTCATAACCCCCCGAACGGAGGAACCCTGTGAGTGAGAACTCTGAACAGGGCATGGTGAGTATTACCCGTGCCGAGTACGACGCCCTGATTTCCGGCCTGGCCAGGATCAGCGACCGCGAGATGACCGAGCGTCTCGACATCAAGTCGTCGAACCCCACCTTCAACGGTCTGCAGGCGGCGATCAACGCGCTCGTCGATGATGCCGACAAGGTGCTCGCGGCCGATCGCGATGCGACGATGAACATGGCACTCTCGATGTCGGAGTGCTTCGCCGTGCTCGACAGCGTGCGACAAGGAAACCTCGAGGCCCGTATCGGCGAAGAGTCGATCAACTCGGCCGACGAGCTCATGCGGCAGTTCGCGGGCACGCTGAACGCCACCATCGCCGACATCGAGTCGCAGATCGAGACGATCCAACGCCAGCAGAACACGCAGGCCGCGATGGAGAACCTCGTGCGCCAGCTGCAGACGCCCATCCTCCAGCTGTGGGACGACGTGCTCGCGCTTCCGGTCATCGGCATGGTCGACTCGCGGCGCAGCCAGGACATGATGGAGACGCTGCTGCAAGAGATCGTCGCCCACCGGTCCAAGTACGTGATCATCGACATCACCGGCGTGGAGATCGTGGACACGCGGACCGCCGACCACTTCGTGAAAGTCATGAAGTCGGCCGAACTTCTCGGCACGCGCTGCGTCATGACGGGGATTCGTCCCGCCGTCGCCCAGACCCTCGTCGAGCTGGGTGTCGACCTGTCGAGCATCCGGACTCTGCGCAACCTCGAAGAGGGCCTTCGCGATTGCCTGCGCGACATGGACGCGCGCAAGGGCGCCCACTAGGCTCCTCACTCACACACAGAGAGCTCGCAAATGTCTAACGCCTCACACATCCCGATCATCAAGCTCTACGACACGCTCATCGTGACGATCCAGGTCGAGCTGTCCGACAGCGTCATCATGGCGCTCAAGGACGACATCGGCGAAGCGATCCAGAAGCTCGGGCCCAAAGCGCTCATCGTCGACGTCTCGGGAGTCGAGATTATCGACAGCTACATCTCCCGAGCGATTCGCGACATCGGCCTGATCTCCCGGCTGATGGGCGTGGACGCCGTCATATCCGGCCTCGACCCCAACATCGCGGTGACCCTTATCGAGATGGGCATGGATCTCGAGGGCGTGGAGACCTACCTCCACCTCGAGGCGGCTTACGAAGCGATCAACGGCGCCGCGAGTCTCGCACGCATCGACGATCGCAAGCGCGACGAATCCGATGAAACAGCCTGGTGGCGGAGGTGACGCCCGCAGCTCATGTCACGGAAGTCCTCAACGACTACGTCGGCATCATCGTCGCGCGCTCGATCGTTACCGGCGCGGCCAGCGCTTGCGGTCTCGACCAGGAGTCCATCTCCCCCACTCAGGTCCCAGACTATCTGGGCGCGCTCGAGGCGGGGGTCCGGGCGTTCGTAGTGGAGCCCGACCGGCAGCACGAATGCGCGACGCGTCTTCGGCTGGTTCTCGAGTCGGGCAGCCTGCAGCCGCGAATCACTCCCGCGCTGACGATGATGACCGTCGACGTCAGCTGCGAGATAGACATCGTCACCGCGCGCAACCACACGAAGACCATGTGCAACGACCTTGGCTTCAGCGCCTCCGAGCAGGTCAAGGTCGCCACCATCGTCTCCGAGCTGGCGCGCAACATCGTGCTATACGTGGGACGCGGCCGCATCGAGCTCGAGGCGGTCAACGCGCCGCGTCGTGGCATCGAGATTCGCGCAATCGACAACGGCCGCGGCATCCCCGACGTCGACAATGTGCTTTCGGGACAGTACCGCTCCAAGACCGGCATGGGCGTCGGCCTGCTGGGCACGAGACGGCTCATGGACGAGTTCAACGTTGAAACCAGCTCCAGCCTGGGCACGCGTGTCGTCGTTCGGAAGTACCGGTGATGTCGGTGACCTTCGGCATCGCCCAACGACTGTGTGCCGGCGAAACCGTGTGCGGTGACGGCTACCTGGTCCGAGAGCTCGAGAACGGCGCCCTCGTCAGTGTCGTCGACGGCCTCGGCCACGGGCCGATCGCGGGCGAAGCCGCAACGGCATTCACGGACACGTTGCAGCTCGATGTGACCGGGAGCGTGCAAAAGTTGATGGAGGAGGCGAACCGCCGCCTCTCTGGCACGCGCGGAGCTGCCGCTGCAATCCTTCGCCTCGACGAGGACGCCCGCGCGGTCCACTTCACCGGCGTCGGCAACATCGAGATGCACCATGTCGCCGACGTCAAGATGCAGCCGGTGTGCGCACCGGGAATCGTAGGGCACCGCGTGCGGAAGTTCCTCACCTTCGACTTCGAGCTGCCCGACGACGTCCTCATCGCGCTGTGCTCCGACGGCATCTCGAGCCGCCTTCGCCTCTCGGAATACGCACATCTCGAACCGCAGGAGATCGCCGATGCGCTCCTCGAGGACCACGGCAAGTCCCACGACGATGCCACGTGCGTTGTCATGCGCTATGCACGCGAAGGGTGAGCCAGATGCCGAACAAACGCACATGCCGCAAGACTCTGAAGTGTTTCCTGCACCGGCTCATCGACGTGATGGCGTGCACGCAGCAGGCCACCGAACTCATCGCCGCCCATGGCTTTCGCGAGCGCGAGATCTGGGAGATCGGCATCGCCTTCTCGGAACTCGCGACGAACGTGACCCGGCACGGTGGTGGCGGGAAGATCACGCTCGAGTTCGTGACCGGGCCCGAGCCCGGACTCCTCATGACCGCCGAGGACAGCGGACCGGGCATCCCCGACGTGCATGCGGCCTTCGCCGATGACTTCTCGGAGGGGCGGGTGCTCTCGACCAACGTTTCGCCAGCCCACCGGAATGGGCTCGGCAGCGGGCTCGGCGCGGTCCGGCGGTTCACTGACCACGTGCACATCGTGAGCGCGCCAGGCGCGGGCACGACGGTGCGGGCCTTCAAGCGGCTGCCTGCGGGCAGTGAGTTCACCTCGGAGCTGGAGTCGGCGGGGTGACGGCTGCGCCACATGCGGAGTCGAGCGACTCACTGCCGGTTGCGGGCCCCTGGCTGGTTCTCGGCCTCGGCAACGCGATCCTGTGCGATGACGGCGTCGGCATCAAAGTCGCGCGCCACATCGCCGAGACGGTCTCGGGCCCCGAGGTCGTCGTCAGGGAAGCCGAGCTCGCCGGCTTCGCGCTCATCGACCTCCTCGAGGGCTTCGAGCGCGCCATCGTGGTCGACGCGGTGAAACTGCGCGACGCCAAGCCCGGCGCCATCGTGGTCTTCGAGGACTCGCTGCTGAAGCCGTCGCTGCACCTGGTCGCTGGTCACCAGATCGATCTGCCCACGGCACTCGAGATGGGCCGCCGGCTAGGCCGGCCGGTCCCCGAGACGGTCTACGTCGTCGGCGTGCAGATCGAAGACGACACGACCTTCTCGGAGAGCTGCACGCCCACGGTCGAGGCTGCAATTCCGGCAGCGGCGGACGCGGTGCTGCGCATCATCGCCGAGGCGCGGTAGCGTGCGTCTCACCCGCCGCGGGAGCGACTGGCCAGGGCGTGCGACCGGTTTTCGCCGCGTGTCATACTTCGCGTGAGGTGAGATTCGAGATGACGCACTCTGCCGATCTGCCCGCCGGTGCGGTCCACATCGCCGGGGACACGCACTACCTGCCAGGCCTGACGAACTCCGGCTTCATCGAGGGCCTCGTCATCGACACCGGGCCCGAGCCGGGACCCTACGAGGGCGTCGCTATCGACCGCCTCGCGATCACGCATGGCCACGCCGACCACTTCGCGGTCGGATCGGTCCTGCGCACGCACGGGGCCACGGTGGTCGCGGCTCGCGACGACGCGGCACTCGTAGAGAATCCCGACATCAACATCCGCGGCATGTTCAGCTGGGCCAAGCCCGGCGACATCCTCGTGACGAAGCTCTTCCTCGGCGTGGGGTGCAAGGTCGATGCGCTCGTCGAGGACTGGCGGGACCGCCGAGCCACGCCGGCTCCGCTGCCAGGCCACTCTCTCGGGCACACGGCGTTCCTGACGCGCGACGGCGTGCTCTTCACCGGCGACGCGCTCTATCAGGAGGCGCTATGGAAGCGCCATCCGCTCCCCTACGCGATCGACCCGGACATGGTCGCCGCCTCGCTCGCCCGCATCCGCGAGCTCGACTTCGACTGGCTCGTCCCCGGCCACGGCGAGCTTTCAGACCGCGCGACCGCGCTGCGCGACATCGACTTCCACCTCGCGCAGATCCGCGCGATCGAACAGCTGCTCCTCTCTGAGCTGCGCAAGCCTCACACGACCGAAGAGGCGATCGCGCTCGTCTCGGGCCGCCGAGGCCTGTCCGATAACCCCGCCCAGTACTGGCTGGCCGTCACGACAGTGAAGGGTTACCTCGGCAATCTGCTCGGAAGAGGGCTGCTCGAGTTCTCTGTGGTGAATCACGCAGGGGTGTGGAGGAGTGCCGACTAGTGAGCATCGGGTGAACCGCGTCACAGCTTTCATCGCGCTTGCGCTCGCCGCCTTCGCGCTGAGCGGGTGCGTCGCGGACCGCGGACCGTCGACCAGCCCGGCCGCGACGCCTGGCGCCGGCGCATCGCGCGCGGCGACCGCACCGCCGTCGTCTGCCGCCACGCCTACCGCCGAGCAACAATCCGCGCGGCTCTCGGAGGGCGCGAAGCGTTACGCGACGAGCATCGGCGGCAAGTCGCGTCGGGGTAAGACGCTCTACTTCATCATCGGCGCGAGCACCACGAGCGAGGCCGCGGCGCAAGCAGCCCTCGACACCGCCAAGCCGTCCTTTGGCGATCTGCAGTCCTACTTCATCGTCCAGAAGTCCGACAACTTCGCAGGAATGCGGCCAGGATGGTGGATCGTCGTCGAGCCGTATCGGGAGAAGAAGCACGTCGCCGAGCAGCTCGTATTCGCGCAACGCGGCTTCCCGGATGCCTACGTCAGCCGCGCCAAGGTGAAGACGACCGACCCCATTCCCGTCTACGAAGACGCGGTGGGGCTCTAGCGATTCAACCCGCGCTGCGCGTTTCGCGACGAACTCGAACGGAAACCCATCAGTGAGAACTTCGCGACCGATCAAAGGAGCGCCGCCATGCCCAGCGTCAAGGGAACGCAGACCGAACTCAACCTCCTGAAGGCCTTCGCCGGCGAGAGCCAGGCGCGAAACCGCTACGGGTTCTTCGCAAGCGTCGCGAAGAAGGATGGCCTCGAGCAGATCGCCGCGATCTTCGACGAGACCGCCGCCAACGAGCGCGAACACGCGAAGGTCTTCTTCAAGTACCTCGAAGGCGGCGACACGGAGATCACGGCCACCTACCCCGCAGGTAAGATCGGCTCCACCGCCGAGAATCTGCTGGCCGCGGCGGAAGGCGAGCTTCTCGAGTGGGGCACGCTCTACCCGGACTTCGCGCGGGTCGCCGACGCTGAAGGCTTCACCGAGGTCGCCGAGTCGTTCCGCCAGATCGCCACGGTGGAGGCGCATCACGAGAAGCGCTACCGCACGCTGCTTGAGAACGTAAACGGCTACAAGGTCTTTAAGAAGGACGGCGTGGTCTTCTGGAAATGCCGCAACTGCGGCTACGTGTTCGAGGGCTCCGAAGCCCCGGAGTGCTGTCCCGCATGCAAGCATCCGCAGGCCTACTACGAGCTGCTCTGCGAGAACTACTAGCGGTCCCGCACGAGGCGAGACCAGCCCAGCAACGGGCGCGACCGGATCCTACCGCACGATCTTGCTGATGGGGATCTCGAGGATGTCCTCGGCGCCCGCTGCCTTCAGCTGTGGGATGAGGATGTTGACTGTCGACTTATCGGCGACCGTCGTGACCTCGAGGTCGTTGGAGCCGTAGAGCTTGGCGACGGTGGGATGCTTCATCGCAGGCAAACAGCCGATGACCGCGTCGAGCTTGCTCTCCGCAACGTTCATCGAGAGCAGGACACGGCCGCGCGCCTCGATCACTCCCAGCAGCAGCGTGCGGATCTCTTCGATCTCGCGGCGCTTCTCGGGGTCGGCCCAGCTGGCTTTGTTGGCGAGCAGGCGCGTCGTTGACGTGAGCACGGTATCGATGATCTTGAGGCCGTTGCGGCGCAGCGTCGAGCCTGTCTCAGTAAGGTCGACAAGGGCGTCCATCATGTCCGGGACCTTGGCCTCGGTCGCTCCGTAGCTGAAGTGAATCTCGACCGGAATGCCGAGGTCGTCAAAGTACTTCTTGGTCACCACGGGGAACTCCGTCGTGATGCGACTGCCCGGCGCGATGTCGCGCGCGCATTCGGCAGGCGAATCGTCTGGCACGGCGAGCACCATCTTCACCACGCCGGTACCGGTCTTGGCGTACGGCAGCTCGGCGACCTCGACGACGTCGGCGCCGGTCTCGGTCACCCAGTCGAAGCCCGAGATTCCCAGGTCGAAGTAGCCGCTCTCAACGAAGATCGGGATCTCCTGCGGCCGAAGGATCTTCACCTTGCCGATTCGCGGGTCCGCGATGACCGGGTTGTACTCTCGGCTCGACTTCTTGACTTCGAGGTCCGCCTGCGAGAACAACAGCAGCGTCTGTTCGCCGAGAGAACCCTTGGGAAGCGCGATCGTCAGCATCGGTGACTCCTGTCGTGATGGCCGCGCGTCTGAGCGGGCGTCGGCGGATTCCGCTCTATCACTCTACTGAAGTGTAGCAGACGTCCCTCGCCGAAAGGAACCGCGCGCTCACCCGATGGCCAACAAAGCCGCGCGTTCACCCGGCCGCACACGCCGGCGTAGTCAGCGCGTCAGGGCGAGGCTGCTCGCGAATACCCACAGCGCGCCGAAAGCGCCGGCCAAGTACAGGATCGGCGGCACGAAGAGCAGCCCGACCCAATACCGACGAGCGAACCATGCGAAGAGCGAGAAGACGGCCGCATCCCCCACCGAGAAAACCAGCAGCAGGCCGAACGGGCCGAGGTCCCGAGCGAGTCGAAGTCCCATCGGAAGCGCCGAACCGGCGGCCTCGACGAGTCGCAGCGCGACCGGCGTGAAACTCAGGACGAAGGCGATCTGCCCCACGACGAGCAGCATCGACACGACAAAGGCGATCCAGAAGATCACGGCGAAGCGAGACGGCGTCCGTCTCGGCAGGCCGGTTCTCGGCGCTTCTGTTTGCTGGCCTCGCTCCTCCACGCACACCCCCCGGTCGATTCCTCAGCGCTTCCACAGTACTTCGCACTGGGCGCGGGTCAAGTGGACGACTCACGGAAACGAGTTGCGATTGCGCCGGAAATGCATAGGCGCCCGCGGGAAACCCACGGAGCGCCTATTGCTTGGGACTGCCGAGCCGATGGGATGACCGGCTGCGACGCAAGGGGACTAGATCAGGTGGAACAGTGTTGCGAGTACCATCACGGCCGCGAGGATAGCCACGGTTCGGCCATAGAAGACGCCGCCTTCGCTGAAGCTGTCATACATCTCAAACGCCTCCTTCGAGTGCGGCCCTGTGGTGGCCGCGGTCGCTCTACAACTATCTTCGGCCCTTGGACTCAAAAGAACAATTGTCGGCCGCTAACGCATAGCGTAAGATTTACTACATTATGTTGAACGTGAACCGGCTCAGAATGCTTCGGGAAGTGGCGTCGCGCGGAACGATCGCAGCGGCGGCTGAAGCGTTGTTCATGACACCGTCGGCGATCTCCCAGCAGATGGCGACGTTGGAACGCGAAGCGGGGGCGTCGCTGCTCGAGCGCAAGGGCCGAGGCGTGCGCCTCACAGACGTCGGTCTCAGGCTCGTCGAGAACACTGAGCGCATCCTCGCCGATCTCGAGCGGGCGGAGGCCGATGTCGCCGCCGCGTCGCACGGCATCGTCGGCCGCGTGCGCGTCTCGGCGTTCCCCACAGCGGCGAGAGCCTTGCTCGTCCCCGCGCTCGCCGATCTCCAGACGCGCTACCCGAACCTGCACATCTCGATGGTCGACCTCGAGCCCGAGGAATCACTGCCCGCGCTCAAGAACCGCGACCTCGATGTCGTCGTCGCCTACGAGTGGGGGCTGCTCCCCCGCCTGGCCGACCGCGGGATCGAGCGCGAGAAGCTGCTCACCGAGCCGGTCTATCTCGCGCTGCCCGCGAGTCACCGGCTGGCGAACACGGGTCCGGTCTCACTCGACGCTCTGCGTGACGAGGAGTGGATCGTCGGCCGCGACTCCACGTCGATGCTCGACCTCGTGATCGCAGCGACGCGACGCCGCGGTTACGAGCCGCGCACCGACTTCCACTCGATGGACTTCCAGGTGATCCTCTCGGCCGTGGGCGCGGGACTCGGCGTTGCGCTTGTGCCGCCTCTCGCGCTCATCGGCAGCTACCCCAACGTCGAGATCACCCACGTCAGCGACGTGACGATCGACCGCACGATCTGGGCGGCGATCCGCAAGGGGAGCAAGGGGAATCCCGGAATCGCCGTCGTGCTCGCCGCACTGCGGCAAGCCGCCAAGGATGTTGCGGCGCGCATTCCAGCGCCCGCAGAGGAGCCGCCGGCCGAGCCGGTGGTGTGACCGGACTGAGGGTGCGCGGGCTGACTACTGCGGGACGAACCAGGATGGCGATTCTCGGTGGATGTTCCCGGAAACCGTCTGCCCGGCGACGTCGACGTACTCGCCCGACGAGGCGTCTGACGTGCCGATGGTGACCGTGGCGACGCCGAAGGAGTTGGTCACTCCCCACAGCGTCTTGGGGCCGTTCGAGAAGTCCACGACAAACTTCACCGGCAGGCCAGCGACCACTCTGTAGTTCGTGTCGTGGCATGCGGTCGAAATGGTCACAGGCGAACCCAGGTCAGGAGACTTGTCGGAAACGGTCGTTTTGATGCCCGCGAGACCGCCGGCCAGCTGCGGGGTCGCCATGAACCATGCCGAGCCCACTGTGGATGTTCCGCTCGAGCTGACGGTCATCTTGATCGTTTGACGGCTCATCAGTCTCACGTCGCCGATCGACGCCCACAGGTGGGCCACGCCGGACGGATTGGTGTAGATCGTCGTCTTCTTGACGCCGCCGGATGCGGTGGGCCAAGCGCATGTCACCGCGACGCCCTCCATCCGATTGCCCTTTGCGTCGAGACACGTCGCATACGCGCAGATCTTCCCGTTCTGTGCCGGGTACGCCGAAGAGACACTCGCAAGCACGCGCGTTGGCGCCTGTGCGAAACCCTTGTCCTGCTTCGGCATCGCCAAGATGAGGTCTGCCAAGTCATTGGCAGCTCGGCTCAGGACCGCCCTCGTGATCTTGTAGACCGTGTAGTTCCCGGACTTGGTGACCTTGTGTACCTTGCCGTACGACTTGATGAGAGGGGTGTAGTAAGCGCGCGAGTAGACGGCGGCGTCGACCCAGCGCTGGCGCACGTCCTTCAGTGGCTTCGGCGGTACTGCGACGGCCCAGTCGCGCATGTCGGTCGGATGGTGCGTGATGTGGTCGACGGCCTCTTCGTAGCCGATCTTCGGGTCGTCGTGCAGAGCGCGCTGGAAGATGCCGGCCCATGTCAGATGGAACGGCTGGACGTCGTCACCTGCGAAGTGCGTGAGCCAGCCGAACTCCTTGGAAGCCTGCTGCTTCTTGCCGGCCTTGAGATTGAGGGCAACCGAGTAGTAGAGAGACGCAATCTTGGATGGCGCCCCGCGGCTCGTGCCCACTTCGCGGAAGAGGCCCCAGTCACGGTTGAAGTGATATGTGTCGGGGTCGTCCGTGGCGAGCAGCGCTGTCCGCCTGTCCAGCCACCAACCGGCCTTCGGGTCGGTGCGGCGGGCGATGCGCAGAGCCTGGTCCAGGATCCAGTCGTGGGTTCCGTAGCCGTTCCCCTTGACGCCACTGGCATACGGGCCGTTGCACCACGCGGAGGCGTCCGAGACGCCGAATGCGAAGATGATCATCACACTTGCGAACGCGACAGCTAGTCTGCGAAACATCTGAATCTCACTCCCGTACAAGTAGACGCCGTTCCATGGTTGTTATCGGCGCGCAGGGCACGGCTCGTAAGGGTTTCCACCTTGGACTGTGACTGGCGTCACACGATTTCGGCCGCATCGGCCGACGCCCCCTCGGATGAGTCCACCGAACCGCCTGCCCGTTTCCTAGCAACAACCACGCCGCCGCCCAACAGCACGAGCGCGAGAACGAACGCCACGGCACTGACGCCTGCACCCACGCCCAGACCCGGCGTCGAATATCGCAAGGTAAGCTGGTGCGAGCCCGCTCGTACCGGAATGCCGATGAAGCCGAGATTCGCCCGAACGACACTCGCCGAGCGACCGTCGATAGTGGCCCTCCAGCCGCTGCTGTACGGCACGCTCAGGAAGAGCAGCCCGTCGCGCTTCGCCGAGAAGTTCGCGCGGACGTCGTCCCCGTTCACGTGAACGTCGTGGAGTGACTCTTCGCGCAATGCCGCGACACTTTCGGCGTAACCCTTCATCGGCACGGCGTAGACCTTCAGCGCCTGATATGTGTAGACGCCCGCCAGAGTTGGGCGGACGAACGCGGCCGTTGTACCTTCCGCCGAGTAGCCCAAGTTGACGAGCTGCGACTGGTCGCCCCAGAAATAGTTGTTGCTTGGGGATTCGTTGCGCTCGGTCTTGCGCGCACCGCCCGTGTCGTACACGAGCGTGATGGTCTGCGGCTGAACGACCTTGCCGTCGGCTTTCCAGTATTCCGCCCTCGCCGCGGCGGATGTCGACGGCTGAGGCAGAGGGAGATTGCGGGCCTTGGGCGACTCCTTGCGATACGTGAAGCCGACAAAGTCGACGTAGAGTTCGGAATCGGGCACGGCATTGAAGTGCAGCTCGAGCTTGCGCGACAAGGCCAGCGTTCGAAACCGGTGGTTCGCGGTGTCGATCTCGACCGCTTTGGTCGGCGTGACCGAGAACGGCAGGTCGAGGACGGGAAGGCGGCTGGCGGCTGCGGGAAGCGACACGGGTGTGCCGGTGTCGAGCACCGCGCTCTGAAGCAGTGTCTGCTGTCGCTCGAGAGGAGTCATGGCGTCGTACTGGGCGCGAGAGACGCCCGAGTGGTAGACGTAACCGAGCGGCAGCGCGTAGCGGTTCTCATAGACGGTGCTGGCCCCTGAACGCGCGAACGGCGCGAACCCGTAGGGCACATACGCGGCACCGGCATTCGGGGCGATGTAGTACTTGACCGCGTTCAGCGTGAGAAGAGCGGCACGTTCGTCGAACCCGTTGAAGTCGAAGGAGAGCCGCATCGGCCGATTGTCGAGCTTGCGCAGGTATTCCGAAACGCCGGCATTGAGCACCGAGTAGTAGAAGCTCGTGCCATCGTAGCCTTGAACGAGTGGGTCGTTGGACGCGGTGACGCCCAGGTCGCTGCCGCGGGCGTCGCGCTGTTTGTCGACCCGGAAGAATCCGTCCCCCGGTAAACCCGCCGCGAGAGAGCCGGCGTTCACCTGGAAGAGATGGAGAACGCCGCCGAGCGGTTCGAATCGCTTGAGATAGTTGGCGCCGTGCCGGCTGTAGAGAACTGCGCCGTTGGCGGCGATGTTGAGGACGAGCAGCGCCACGACGCCGTATCGGAACCATCCCATCGCCCGCCCGCGAAGCCTCTTGTCCGGGCCGTCTTCGTGCGACTTGGCGCTTCGGTCAGCTCGTTGCTTCGCCCAGGACTCGAACGCCAGCGTCGCCCACGTCAGTAGGCCGATGGCGAGCGCTGGTGAGGCCGCGAGTGCCTGATGCCTCGTACCGAACGCAAGCACGAGCGCGCCGTACACGAGCAGGCTCGTGAGCATCGCGATGAGCTCGCGACGAGAAAAGGGCTTCGGGTCGGACAGCAGCACCGCCGCACCCGCAGCGAGGAAGATCCCCCACGTGAAGATGAATCGGTAGCTTAGGAACGAGACCCCGTTGAACAGCGATCCGAAGAACGGAAACGCCAGGAAGATGAAGTACGCAGCGATCATGACTTTGATGGTGAGATTGCGCCCGCGTCGCATGAGCAGCGGAGGAAACAGCAGAAAGCCCAGCACCGGGTAGCCTTCGTACGCTGAGTTCGTCCCCGGCAGCGACGACATGAGGCTCATAAGGTAGGACCGGTACGTCCCGATGCTCGCGAAGAGCCCGATTGCGTGCTGCCCCATCGCGCGCGAACTGCCGAACACCGCGAGTACCACGGGCACGACGCTCACGGCCGCCAGAGCGGTCCCCAGCAGGTAGAACCCTGCCGTCTTCGCCGCGACGGAGCCGAAGCGCTTCCAGCGATCCTCGGGAGAGCTCAGCTCGAAGTAGCGCACGACCGCGTAGAGCACTGCCACGAACGTAAGCTGGTAGAAGAAGTAGAAGTTACTGAATGCCGAGAGGAACACGCCGAGTACAAGGAGGTACGGGCGCCGCCCATGCAGCACCCGCTCGATGCCGAGAAGCATCAGAGGGAAGAAGACGATCGGGTCTGCGAAGTAGGGATGCCTGAAGGCGCTGAAGAGCGCGAACGTCGTGAATACGTACATCAGCGATCCCGCACTGGCCGCCAGTGGTTTGGCGGCCATCGAACGCAGGTAGAGGTACGCGAGTGCTCCGGCAGCGAAGAGGCGCACGAAGAACAGCATCAGGTATGCGAGTTCAAGGTAATGCATGGGGAATACGAGGCTCACTATCGCGAACGGGTCGAACACGTAGAACGCCAACGTCCCCAGCGTGTCGGCGCCAAGGCCGAGGTTCCACGTCCACTGGGGAATGCCGGCAAGCGGGTGGTGAAGAAACGCTCTCACTATGGTGTTGTAGAAGTAGAGCGCCGGGAAGTGCTGGGCCATGCCGTCGAGCCACCACACGTTCGACTTGTGATAGAGCGGCAGGTACCAGAACACGAGGGCTCCGGCGAGTGCGAAGAGCAACGAGAAGCCGAGTGCACGGGTGGCACGCAGACGCGACGTGCTCGGCTGCCCGGGCGTAGGCGATGTGGGACCGGCTGTCGTCAACCGCACTCCTCGTTTCCGCGGGCTTCAGCCAGCAGTCTAGACCTTCACGAGCCCCGTGTGTCTCATCGAATGACCCAACCCACGTACCAAGGTGCTCGAGCGCGCAAAACGGGTGATACACTTGCCTCGCATTTCCCCTCTCAGCCGCCGTTCCGCCTCCTCGAAAGGCCAGCGTGGACGCTCCGTTCGGCGACACGAAGATAGGCGTCGTCATCCCGGCGCACAACGAAGCCGAACACATCGGCGAGGTGATCCGCGGACTTCCCGAGTGGGTCTCGGCGATTCTGGTCGTCGACGACGTCAGTGATGATGAGACCTGCGCGGTCGTGAAGGCCTTGGCAGATCCACGCGTCAAGCTCCTGCGCCATGCCGAGAACACCGGCGTCGGTGGCGCGATGGTCACCGGCTACCGGGCCGGCATCGAGCTGGGCTGCGACATCCTTGTGAAGATGGACGCCGACGGGCAGATGGCATCCTCGGACCTCCCCAGGCTCATCCGGCCGCTGGTCGAGGGAAACGCCGAGTACACGAAGGGCAACCGGTTCTACGTCATCAACGCGAATCGGACGATGCCACGGACCCGCAAGCTCGGCAGTGTGATCCTCACCTTCATGACGAAGATGGCCAGCGGCTACTGGCACATCTTCGATTCCCAGTGTGGCTTCACCGCGATGCGTTCTCACCTGCTGAAGATGATCGACCTTGATGCCATCGCGCACGATTACTTCTTCGAAAACGACATGCTCATCTGGCTCAACACGGCGGATGCGCGAGTCGTGGACGTTCCCATCCAGACTCTGTACGGAGCCGAGGTCTCAGACGTTCGTATCGGCCGGGTGGTGTGGTCGTTTCCGCCTCGGCTGATCCGCGGTTGGTTCTTCCGGGTCGCGCGCAAGTATCTGCTCATGGACTTCGGCGCGATCGGTGCCCTTGGGGTTCTCGGCACGGGGCTCGCAACGTTTGGCGCGGCGTATGGCGGTTACCGGCTCGTGCTCGCGAACGTCACGGGCGTCCCCACGACGACCGGCACCGTGATGTTTGCGGTCTTGCCGCTCATCGTCGGCATTCAGTCCGTCCTCCAGGGGTTCATCATGGAGGTCTCGGCCTCGCCCGGCGCCGAGGAGACACGCAGCTACGTCCACCGGCTTATTGACTCCGGGGATCTCGAGTAGCCGCCGAACCAACGCGCGATGTGGCCCCCCTACTGCGCGATCACGACCGCTTTGCGCCGGTACGTGTCCGTCTCGAGCGCCTTGAGTAGCAGCGCGGCGACGTCCGCGCGCGAGACGCGGCTCGTCTTCGGAAGCAGGGCGCCGTCAAGCGAGACGCGGTACTGGCCCGAAGCTGGCTCATCGGAAAGGCCCACCGGCCGGATGATCGTCCACTCGAGGTCTGACGCCATGATGCGCATCTCCATGGCCTCGAGGTCGTCGTAGACCGGACGCAGCGTCGTGGCGATCAAGGCTCGGTAGCCCAGCGAGAGGTGGCGGCTGGTGCGGGCGAACGCACCTGCGGCGCTCACGGCGGCCAACCTGGAGACGCCGTGGGACGCCATCGCGTGCATCACGTTGGCGATTCCGAGTTCGTGGACGTGTTCGCCGCTGGAGCCCTGCGACAGTGCGAAGACGACGGCGTCTACCGAGTCCATCGCGTCCGAGACAGCGTCGAAGTCGAGAACGTCGCCGGTGACGGACATGAGGCCTGGGTGCTCCAACCCGAGCGTGGAGTCGCGGAGGAACGCGACGACCGTGTGCCCGCGACCCAGTGCGCGCTCGACGACCTGTCGGCCGATTCGCCCGGCGGCTCCGAACACCAGGACCCGCATAGGTCTCCTCCTGCTCCCCGGTCCGCGGAGTCGCTAGTTAGATGCTGCCGGCTGTGCCGTTCGCGATACCGTCCCGCCTCGGGCGTCGTGGAACACCTCTCGGACCGTGATCGTCACAGGCTCGCCGTTCACGATCAGCTGCTTGTCCGCACCGGCCTTCGACGTCGAGGCCGAACTCTTCTCTGACGAACCGCCGCCGCCCATACCGCCGCCCGAGGCCGATGCCGTCGACGTGAATTCGAATACGTTCGGTTGGCCGCGATCGGCTACGAGCGTAACGATGAATACGTTCGGCATCTTCTTCTTGGGAGTGAGCGAGACTCTAATATTCGTGCTCTGACCTGCAGAAACTCTCTGCCGACCATACACTTCGCCAGCCTGCCCTCCGGTTCCAACGGGCGCTGCGACCACGAGCCACGCATCTGTAGGCGTGACGACTCGCTCGACGACCATCTCTTCCCACCGACTGGTTTGATCCGAAAACTGGATGGCGGCCGCACCCGGCTTCACGCTGTAGCCATCCGCAGTTCGTGTGGCGTTTCCCGTGAACGTGATGGCGAACAACAGACCAACCTCGGCAATGAGTATCATTCCGCCGATCAGCTGCCAGCGCCGCATCTTAAGCCTCGCCACAACGACTCCCGTCAGTCCTTCTCGATGTGTAGGCGGCCAGCGACCGCTTCACGCTTATACCCGTGTGCGCGCCAGGCGCCGTCGGCCCGACGCGCCGATGCCCTCAGACGATCAGCGAACACGCACCTTGTTCGCGTACTCGACGCCGTTCACAAGGAACGGCTGATCGACACTGTTGAGCGGGTCGGCCGGGTCGAAATCGAAGATGTTCGGCGTGCCTCGGTCGGCGTAGAGCGAGACCGCCAGCCTCGAACTCAGTGGAAGCGGATCAAGCGGGACCACAACGCCCGTACTCTCACCCGAACGAACGTGTGCGAGCCCGATCCGCTGACCTTGGCCGCCATCCTTGTCGATACGGACGACTACCCACGCCGCTCCCGGTGCCGACACTCGCGAGATCAGAAGCGACTTCGACGCTCCGATCTGGTCGTCTGCGACGAGCGCGACCTTAGATGCGTCAACTGGGATCCCATACTGGCGCACCGCCACGACCGCAGCGAGTTCCCTGCCGCCGACGATGATGGGCCGATCAGCGCTTTGCGTCTTGCTCATCGGGTCGAAGTCAAACGTGCCTCGGGTGCCGCGGTCGGCGTACAGCGTCACGATGACCTGCGGGGTCTTGAGGTTCTCCAGAGGAATAGCAACGTCGCGCGACTCGCCTGAGAGAACGAACGACGTCGCCAGCTGGTCGCCCGGCTGCCCTCCCACATCGGCGTTGACGACGAGCCACGCATCGTCAGGGGCGAGCACGCGTTTGATGTTGAGCTGCTCGACTCCGATCTGACTCGCAGAAACCTCGAGTTGCGCTTTGCTCGGCGACGCCACATAACCCAACAACTTCGCTTGCTGCGCGATCTGGCTGTTGGAGTTCACGCAGCCGGACATGGCGACAACAGCGATCGCCGACAGTGTCAGACCTGTGCGGGAGAATCGCTTCATTGGTGGGCGCGCTTTCACGCCGCCGCCACAGGTACTTCAGGTTGAGAAGAGGGTGCAGGTGCGAACTTGGGCTTGAAGCGCCGCAGCAGAAGGGAGTTCGTCACCACAGAGACCGATGAGAACGCCATAGCCGCGCCCGCGATCCAAGGGAACGGTGAGAGCAGCCCAACTGCGGCCACCGGAATGAGCACGGTGTTGTAGCCCAGCGCCCAGACGAAGTTCTGGCGTATCTTGCGCATGGTCCGGCGCGATAGTTCGATCGCGGTCACGACGTCGCGCAGGTCGTTCTTGATGAGCACGATGCCGCCGGTCTCCATCGCGACGTCCGTGCCAGCACCCATCGCTATGCCCACGTCGGCCTGCGCGAGCGCTGGCGTGTCGTTGATGCCGTCACCGACCATCGCGACGATGAGCCCTTCGGCCTGCAGCTTCGCGACCTCCTCGGCTTTGTGCTCGGGGAGCACCTCGGCGAGGACCTGTGTTGCGGGGATGCCCACCAGCTTCGCGATCGCCTCGGCCGTGCGGCGGTTGTCGCCCGTGATCATGTAGACCTTCACGTCGCCGCTACGGAGGCGTCTGACAGCTTCGGCCGAGTTCGGCTTGAGCGTGTCTGCGACCGCGATGAGCCCTGCGAGCTTCTGCCCGTTGACGCCAACGAGCATCACGGTCTTGCCCTCGCTCTCGAGCTGAGCGATGCGCTCTTCGAAAGCCCCGATCTCGATGCCCTCGCGCGCCATGAGCTTGCGGTTGCCGAACGCGACGCGCATGCCGGTCACGACGCCTTCGACGCCGTGACCCGGAATCGCCGAGAACCCCTCGACCTCCGGTATCGCGATCCCGTCGGCCTTGGCGCGCGCCATGACCGCCTCGGCCAGCGGGTGCTCGGAGTTCTTCTCGAGCGCCGCAGCGAACGTGAACATGCGCGCGGTGTCGTGGCCCTCGGCGAGTTCGATGTCGGTGACCTCGGGCTTGCCGTGCGTGAGCGTGCCGGTCTTGTCGAAGACGATCGCCGAGATCTTGTACGCGGTCTCAAGCGCGTCGCCGGACTTGATCAGGATGCCGTTCTCGGCGCCTCGGCCCGTGCCGACCATGATCGCCGTTGGCGTGGCGAGCCCGAGCGCACATGGACACGCGATTACCACGACGGCGATGCCGGCGAGCAGCGCGGCAATCCACCAGCCGTTGATCGAGGCGGCCATGAGAATCGGCTGGAGGAGCGCGAAGGAGCCCGTGGGGTCCGGCTGCGTCCCGAAGATGAGCGGGCCGGCGAAGGCCCAGAACAGGAACGTCAACACGGCCGCAACGATGACCGTCGGCACGAAAACGGCGCTGATCCGATCGGCGAAGCGCTGCACGGGCGCCTTGCTGCCCTGCGCCTCCTCGACCAGGCGCACGATCTGCGCGAGCGCGGTGTCGGCTCCAACCTTCGTCGCGCGAAACGTGAACGATCCGAGCTTGTTCGTGGTCGCGCCGATGACTTGATCACCGGCGTTCTTTTCGACCGGAATCGGCTCTCCGGTCAGCATCGACTCGTCGACCGCGCTGCTACCGGACATGACGAGGCCGTCGACCGGCACCTTCTCGCCCGGACGCACGACGATGAGGTCACCGACGACGACCTGCTCGATGGGCACGTCGAGCTCTTCTCCCCCACGCACGATGCGCGCCGTCTTTGCAGCCAGGCCGATCAGCTTCTTGATCGCATCGCTCGTGCGGCCCTTCGCCCGAGCCTCAAGCAACTTGCCGAGAAGGACGAACGTAATGAGCAACGCGCTCGTCTCGTAGAACGACGGTTCCATCTGGACCGCCGGGACGAACGTAGCGGCAACGGAATAGAAGTACGCCGCCGAGGTACCGATGGCGACGAGTAGATCCATGCTGCCGCTCAGCCGTTTGATCGCGTGGAATGCTCCCCGGTAGAAGCGCCAGCCGGCGACGAACTGGACCGGAGTGGCGAGCGCGAACATGAGGTACTTGGAGACCATCATCGGATTCCACGCACCGCCGACGGCGCTCGCCAGCCACTCGGAAATCTTCAGCGGCACGAGCGTCATGAACGGCGGAATCATCGCGATCACGACGAGCGGAATCGAGAAAGCCAGCGCGAAGAAGAACATGTGTACTTCGGTCTGGTACGCCTGTGCCTGCGCTTCTGCCTGCACGTCGACCTTCTCGGAACCAAGAGCTAGATCGACCTTGACGGTCGCGCCGTACCCCGCGCCCTTGATCGCGCTGATGATGTCGTCGACGCCCACGACCTCCGGGTTGAATTCGACGATGCCGGTGTTCGTCGCAAGGTTCACGCTGACGCTCTCGACGCCATCAATCTTGCCGACGACCTTCTCGATGATCGCCGAGCAGGACGCGCACGTCATGCCCGTGATCGCGAGTGTGATGCGACCGGCGGGGCCGGCGGGACGCGAAGCTGCCGCGCTCACGTCACCCACCGACGACAGCAGCGTCGCCGTGTAGCCGATGCTTCCGACCTTCTCGGCGATGGCGCCGGGGTCGAGCACGTGAGGATCGTAGGTTGTCGTCAGCCGCTCCAGCGCCAGATTGACCGTCGCCGAGCCGATGCCCTCGGTCTTGCCGAGAACCTTTTCGATAATCGCCGAGCAAGACGCACAGGTCATGCCACCCACGGCGAACGTGGCTTCGGAGGTTGCCGACATCGGGGCCGTTTCGGCAGGAGCCGCTGGTTCGGCTTCCTCGGGAACGACCGGGCAGGCGGTGGGTTCGGGTGCCGCGAGAGACGCGGGCGAGGGCGACGCCGCGAGCTCGGGTGCGGGTACGGGCTCTGGCTCGGGCGGCGGTGCGGGTGTGCGTGCAGGCATGGGAGCCGGCGCCGAGGTCTCGGCTGCTGGCGCGGGAGCCGGTGTGGGCGCAGACGCGACTGGGCCGACGCCCATCCTGGCGACGCGGGCCGCCACCGCGGCCGAAGCCGCCTTGGCGGCCTCTACGGCTGAGGAGGGTGCGGCTTCTGCCTCGGCCTCCGAGGTGTTCGCGCCGACCGCCGAAACAGCTGCAGCCATAGCTGCGACAGGTGCGGGCACGGGCATTGGTGCGGGCGTTGACGGCGGCTCGACGCGAGCCGCCTCAACCGACGCGGGCCCCATCGGCGCTGCAGCCGGGGCGCTTGCAGCCTGCTGAGATGCGGCGGGTGCTACGGCGCGGACGGCCTCGCCGGGCAGCGTGCTCACGATCGCCATTCCACGCACGAATGGAGTCCCCGGCGTGAAGCCTGCGGCCCTCACGGCGCTGGAAAGATCGCTGAGAGGCACCTCGCGATCGAGGTACACGGTCAGTGACTTGTCGCCAGCATCACCTTCGGCAGCAGCCACACCGGCGACCTGACGCGCTTCCATTGTCACGAGCTTCTCGCAGGCCGCGCAGTGCATGCCTTCAGAGCTCAACTTGAGACGTCGATACGAGCCGGTATGTGCCGGTGGCTGCGCGGCGACAGGAGACTCAACCGGTTTCGGGGAGACGACCGGTGCCGGTGGCTCGGCGTCGACCGGCGGTGCTGGCAGCTCGACCGCAACCATTGGTGCGACCGCGACCGGCGAAATCGCCGGCTCGGCGACCGTGGGTGCCGGCGGAGCGCCGACGTCGGGCTCGCGCTCAGCTGTCGGCTTGGAGAACATCCTCGCTGCCACAGGCACGGCGGACGCCGGCTCAGAGGGAATCGGATCCGGGAGTCCTCCGCTGTGGAGAATGAGCTCCACGTTGCCGATCTCGGTGCGGTCGGCCTCGATGGGCAACTCGACGGCGATGGCGGCGTCAGTTCCGCTCAGTACGGTCGGCGCGCCAGGCGAGAAGCCCGCTCGCACGATTGCAGTCAACATCGCGTCTACGGGAACATCATGAGATGCATAGATGACGACCTGACCGTTCGAGTGGTTGGCGAGTACCGCTTCGATTCCGGGAATGTCGCTGAGCCAGGCGGTCAGGACTTGCTCGCAGGAGTGGCAACGCATTCCGTCGACTCGCAGGCGCACAACGGCGCGTTCGTTACTCGACGGCATCTGAATCACCTGCCTGATTGATGGTTGTGTGCGTCAGCATAACCCCTACTCAACTACAATCTTGCCGAATACCATGCTCATGCCGCACGAGAACGAGTACGTCCCCGCCTTCAATGCGGGAAGTCGGACGACCCTCGGGCCCGCCGAGAGATCCTCGGAGAACCCAAGGTCCGACGAGATGACCTGCGCCGTGCAGCCTCCACCTTGGCCAAACGTGATCTCAGCCGGAACGCCAGCCTTCAACTTGATGATGTTCGGGGAGTACGTAGTGCCGACCTTCACGCCTATCGCCTGAATGCCCCCACTGAGTAGTGCGTTCCCTTCCACGGGTGCGCCTGTCACCCCACTCTTCGTAGAGGCACTCGAACCGCCGCCGCAACAAGCGCAGCCACTGCCCCCCGCCGTTCCAGGAGCACAGGTTCGCTTTCCAGCCGCGCTGGCACCGGCAACGGGGGTGGCCCGGCCCACCGCGACGGCGATACCCGGTGATACGGCCTGCACGGTGCGTGCGGAGGCCAACTTGTACGCCCCGAGAAACGCCGCCATGAGCAGGCCCGCGATGATCACGAGTTGCAAAGCGTTGTTCTTCTTAGCTGCGCTCTCAGTCATTTCCATACTCCTTTGAGTATCGGGTTACGAGAAGAAACCGCCAAGCGCCAGCCCCACGATTGCCGCGGCAACCAGGCCGCCTGCCAGCAAGACGAGCTGGACAGCCGTGAGGCCGAGCAGGACCGGCTGCGGAGCAGCAGCGGCCTTCTTACCCTTCTTGTTCGGTGCTGCCGCCGGCGCACGGCGCTTGGCAACGAACAGCGCCGTCGCGGTGACGACGAGCGTCAACGTGAGCCACAGCAGGGGTGAGCCTGGAACGCCTCCGGCGCTCGTCGGTCCTCCGATGGCGCCAACCGCCAGCGTGCCCGACATCATCCCCATGCCACATGTCATCGTATACGTCCCGGCCTTGGTCGGCGGTATGTCGACCTTGGTCACGGCATCATCGGCCAGCGGGACGCTGACGCCTAGCTGCGGCAACACCAGTTGATTCGAACAGGACACGCTTTCTTGACGGTCGACTACGAGCCTCACGGGCTTGTCGGCGGGGATGTTGACGGTCGTCGGAACGTACTGCGTGTTCTTGATGACGAGCGGGACCTCGATCACGCCGTCGGCAGCGGTGGTGTATCCCGCCGTTGAGGCCGTCGCGCCGCCGCCGATCACAGCCGTCTTGATGGTGGTGAACGTCACCGGCGAGCCGATGAGCGTGGCTGCGCGGTTGATGAAGACGAGGCCGAACAGCATGACCACGACCGCCAAGCCTACGGTCAGCTGATGTTTCCAGTTCTTCGGGATCATGCTCGAAGCGACGCCGAAGCCCAACATGAGCGGCGCAGTTCCCAGCCCGAAGGCGAGCATCGCAACGCCGCCGCCCAGGATGCTACCGGTGCCGGCAGCCGCGAGCTGAGCCGCCTGGAGCGGCGCGCATGGCATGAGTCCCGTCAGCAGCCCGAAGGAGATCGGCGTCGCAATCGAAGTCACACCGTGCTCGGCGTCGGACTTGGCCCTCCGGCGGAGCTTCGAGAGTGCCGTCACAAGGAACTTCGGCGGACGAGGACTCAGGCGCGCCGCCCACGGCACGCGACCAGTCATCCCCAATCCGAGGACGACCATGAAGCCGCCCGCCGCGAACATGATCCACGGCCGGACGCCGTTCAGGTTGAATGCCGAGCCGACCGCGCCGAGCAGCAAACCGACGAGTACGTAGCTGACGATCTTGGCGCCTTGATAGGCAAGGTTCGGCACGATCTTGGTGGTCCAATGATCGTCTTCATCGCCTTTGACGGCGTAGGTGACGACCATGGGGCCGCACATCGAGATGCAGTGGACGCTCGTTGCGAGGCCCAGCGCGAACATCGACAGGAATAGGGCTATCACGATGAAAGACTCCTCGTGTGCGGGGGCGGAACGGACGCCCACGATTCGGGGCGCACGCCAATAGCCGCACTAAGGCGCGCGCGAACACGCAACCTGGTGCGGACACGAGAAAGGATCAGACTCGGAAGCGCTCTCCGCGAGGACGTACGGGCGGAGGCGGTGGATTGCACGCTCGAGCCAGCACCGGGCGGCCGGTGACCTGCGGTGCGAGCAGTGCGACAGCGCCCGCGAAGGCCGCAAGGAGCATCAAAAACAGAGCGTCGATGCCGCTCGGGACTGTGCCCGCGGGGGCGGAGTCGAACGCCCACAGGCCTCCGCAAAGAGACGAGAAGTGCGGACCGTTGAACGGGACGAATCCCATTGCACCCGAGTTCATCGTGCAGCCGACCATGTGGCACGTCGGAACCGCGATCGCGACGATCGCGACCACGATAGCAAGCGGCAGGGCGAGCCTGCGCATGGTAGCGAATGCGGACATGGACGCCTTTCCGAAACCTTCGGCGCAAGTGAACCAACAACTTTCGTGCCGGGCGGTCTGCCGGGACAGGGTGTGCCAAGAGGGCAGCCGCTGGTACGTCGTTCGGAGCTATATCGACTGTCCGAGCTGACGGTCGGGGCAGAAGCACAGCGAGACCGAGTTGATGCAATATCGCAAACCGGTGGGCTCGGGCCCATCGCCAAAAACGTGGCCGAGATGACCACCGCATGCAGCGCACCGCACCTCAACCCGGTGCATCCCAAGCGTGTCATCGACGTGCTCGGTGACCAGACGGGGTTCGATCGGCGCGTAGAAACTCGGCCACCCGCAGCCCGAGTGGAACTTCGTCTCGGAGGTGAACAGCTTCGTCCCACAACCGGCACACTCGTAGTAGCCGGGTTCGGTCAGATCCGTGAGCGCGCCCGAGTACGCTGGTTCCGTGCCCGCGCGGCGTAGCACGCGGAACTCCTCAGGCGTGAGCATCTCGCGCCATTCATCGTCGGAGCGATCGATCCTGACCATGCGCACGCCTCCCCAGGCTGCGGCGATCTTCCCTCGGCGAGTGTACTACTTCGACAGAGCAGGTCGCGCATCCTGAGAAGGAATGGCACATTCGGCGATCAGAACGCCGAGCAGCCAGCCCCGCCAGTCGAGCTCCCGCCCCGGGAGATCAGTCGCGTGCGCCCGGCCTCGCTCAGACCGAAGGCGTCGATCTCGCGGTCGAGCTGCACGCGGGTTCCGTCGCCAGCGACGTAGCCGTTGACGCGGGCCGCGGCGCTGCTCTCGCGGATCGCGGCCTCGTCGCCACCGAACATCTCGGCGAACTCGCGTCCAAGCACACGGTCGTTTCGCAGGTAGTATTTCTGGTGGTAGTCCTCGGCGAGCCAGAAACGGCTCAGCAGCTCGATGCGAGTGGCGAGTTCGCCGACGCCGCGTTTCGCCGCGAAAACGGCCGCCCGCTCCTGGGCGACGGCAAGTTGCTCGGAGTCACGTGCGAGCACAAGCGAGGCGTACTGCGCCTTGTGCGCCCGCCATGTGGGGTTGTGCGACTCGAACGCAAGATCGACGAGATCGGCATAGCGAACCACGCTCGGGTCGAAATCGACCTGAAAGCACTCGGTCTGATCGCCAAGCCCGTGATACGTGGGATTCTCGCGGTCGCCACCAGCGTAGCCGACCCGGGTTCTCCAGACTCCTTCGACGATCCCGAACCGGGCGTCAGGTGTCCAGAATCAACCCACGCCGAACGTAGTCGTGGCAAGGTTCGCAGGGGCAAGCGCGTCGAACGGCGGCGGTGACAGCGGCCGCACGGTCCGCCCCTGGCGGAGTGATTCGAACATGTCGTAGCTCCTCTCGGTATACCGATAAGGAGTGCAAATGCCGCACCAGCTGAGCTAGTGCTCGGACTTATCGAGTTCGTTCGCGAGCTGCTCGAGAAACAGGCCCACGTCGGTGACAATACCCACCGTTTGCCAACTGCCACGATCGGCGAGTTTGGTGACGACCGCCGGGTTGATGTCGACGCATACCGTCGTCGTCGAAGCCGGCAGCATGTTCCCGGTCGCGATCGAATGCAGCATCGTCGACAGCATCAGGCACGCACCGGCACTCTGCGCGTAGACGCGCATGGCGTTCTGCGCCTCGATCGCGTCAGTGATCACGTCGGGCAATGGCCCGTCGTCACGGATCGAACCGGCGAGCACGAACGGCGTGCCCTTCTTGACCAGCGTGTACATGAGGCCCTTCGTGATGACTCCTGCCTCGACCGCGGCGCGGATCGAGCCATAGCCGCGCACCGTGTTGATGGCGCGCAGGTGATGCTCGTGTCCGCCAAGCGTGGGGACGCCATCCTCGAGCCCGACCCCCAGCGACGTCCCGAACAGCGCACTCTCGATGTCGTGCGTCGCCACGGCGTTGCCCCCGAAGAGCACGGTGATGTAGCCCATCTCGACGAGCCTCGCGAGTTCGCCGGCCGCCCCCGTGTGTACGACGGCGGGCCCCACGACAGCAATCACGTCCTTGTGCGCCGAGCGCGCGTCGCGCAGCATCTTCGCGACGTCGGCAACCACCTGCGCCTTCGGCTTCTCCGAGGAGACCGCGCTCGACATGAACTCGAACGCCTGCTTGTCTCGGGGACGCTCCTGAGGGTGCACCCTAATACCGACGCGACCGACCACGAGCGTATCGCCCGCACGTACGTCGGCCATCGGCACGGTCGCTGCATCGCACCCTCCGACGGCAACACGCACGCCCAGGTCCATCTCGGGATTGGCGACGCGCACCCAACTCCCGGCAATGCGGACGTCGGTCTCCATGTTCGTCGTGGAGTAGAAGTGGTCGGGTAGCACACCGTCCTGCGAAGCAATCGCCAGCCCGGCGTCGGAAGGATCGACTGAGAACACGCCGTGCTCCTGAATGACGCCCAGGATCTCGTTCAGATGCGTCTGGTCGTTGCCCCGAACGCGCAGGACCGCCACGGAGGAGTCATCGTTCGTCCGACCGACATCGAACGAGAGTGTTTCGAACTCCCCGCCCATCGCGATGATGTTGTCCATCACCTGAGACATGATGCCTGAATCGATGAGATGGCCCTCGATCCGGACCTCTTCGAATACGTCTTGCTGCATGAACCCTCCCCGCCGGCGGATACGACACCCGAGCGCACTACGAGACGCGGTGGTGTTGCTGCATAGAGCAGTATCCACGAGATTCCGACGCTGGGAAAGTTGGCAGGTGGCGCTTGCCGCTAGGGAGCGTCGTAGCTGCCATGCGGCCCGAGCGACCCGAAGACGCACGGTATGACGCTGCCGCTCGAGTCGAGCGTGTACGCGCCTTCAGCCGCGGTGGGATCGCTCAGAACGACGGGTACGGGAGCGTTGGGGCAATGAGGCGCCCGCAAGATGTAGCCGCCGGCAACGAACGTGTGGCTCAAGTTCACGACGCCGGCGAGCGAGGAGACGGTGTTGTGATTCGGGTCGAGCAGCCAAGTATTGGTGACGCCCTCTATTGTTCGCTGGTTCGAGAAGCAGGCCTTCGTGTCGGCGGCACCCACGGCCGCGACAAATGTCGGAATAGCGATGGTCAGGAGGATCCCGATGATGAGCACGACGAACATGATCTCGGGCAGCGTGAAACCGCCGTCCAGCATCACGTCTCTGCAGCGCTCAACGTCCCTCATCAGGTGCCGAACCTCCCCCACAGGCGGTCATACATATTCCCGTATATATCGGCCTGCGGGGAACTACCCTTGAGCCAGCGTCTTCTTGAACGCCACGACGCGTTCCCGGTACTCCGGCATCGAGCTGCCCAGGATCTGCGTCGCGAGAATCGCCGCGTTCTTCGCACCGTTGATCGCGACGCAGGCCACGGGTACGCCGGTCGGCATCTGGACCATGGACAGCAGCGAGTCGAGACCGCCGAGGTCGCTCGTCTTCATCGGCACCGCGATCACCGGCAACGGCGTGAATGCAGCGACGACGCCTCCGAGATGAGCAGCCTTGCCCGCGGCTGCGATGATGACCTTCATGCCGCGGTCCGCCGCACCTGATGCCCACTCGCGCACGCGGTCGGGGTCGCGATGTGCGCTCGCGATGACGAGCTCGAAGGGGACTCCGAGTTCATCGAGTTGCCTGCCGCACTCCTCCATGACGCCGAGGTCGGATTTCGACCCCATGATGATGCCGACGAGCGGCGTCTCGGCCATCGATTCCTCCCGGTCGCGAATGCATCAGCGAGGCGGCAACGCGTCGCGCACCTGCTCCTCGGCGGAAAGCGTATCAGAATCCGTGATCACCGAGGTCCTGCGAGTCGCAAGCCACACGCCGAGAAGCGACTGCGACGTCCAGCGTCCCATCGTCGCGTGCCTACGGAACGGGCAGCTCCTGCGCCGTTTCGGTGTCACTGGCGCCTTGCGCGAGCGGGTGCTGGACGCAGCCCCGACCGTCCTCCCCATCGCCGAACAGCAGCTCTCGCTCGACCGGAGAGAGCGCCGATCGCGCCTGGTCTCGGAGGTTGTTCACCCCAACGAAGAATTCGCGCATCATCGAGACGAGCAGGTAGCGGCCCTTCGGTGAGAGCACGAACTTCTGCGAGTTGTCGACGTCAAAAGCCCCGACCGAACGCATATAGGCGAGCTCGACGGGCAGCGCGAGATCGATCGGCACGCGGAAGTCGCGCAGGAAGGCCTGCTTGTCCAAGCTCATGCCGAACAGCGACATGAGAAATCGGTATCGCATGCGGTCGTGGAGGCTGAAGACACGCTTCTGGAGTGCAGGCGTCTTTCCCTGCCCGATCCGCTCGGCATGCCGCGCGAGCGAGAACGAGTTCACGTACAGGGTGCCGTTGAGGAAGCTGAACGCTCCGGAGCCGAGGCCCACGTAGTCTTCGTAGTCGACGATGTACTCGTCGATCATCCCGCCGCCTGTGCGGGAGAAGGTCCACGCGCTGGCCGGCTCGAATGTATCGCTCATCCCGCTGGAAATCTGCTCGTAGTAGCGAGCCTCGCGGGCGTAGTCGACCTTGCCCACCGTGCGCCTGAGCGACTCCGCCACGGCCGGCGAAGCCATGAGCGGGTAGAACGTGACCTGGTTAGCACCCGTGCGCTTTACCAACTCGATGTCGGCCAGGAGCTTCTCAGGAGTTTGGCTGGGGAAGTTGAAGATCATGTCGACGTTGAGTGAGTGGAAACGGCCCTCGATCGACTGGAGCCGCTCGAGGATCTCGTACGCCGAGCCATACTTGTCGTAGCGGTCCATCTGCCGCAGCAACTCGTCGTCGAGCGATTGCACGCCCACGCTGAATCGGTCGACGCGATCTACGAGCGGATCAACCCACTGCGGATACAGGTGGTTCGGGTTCGTTTCCGAGGAGACCTCTCGAATCGAGAAAAGCTCCTTGGCCAAGTCGATCGTGGCGACGAGTTCGTTGACGTCAATAGTAGGGGTGCCTCCGCCGACGTACATCGACTGGAAGTCGTAGCCGAGGTCGGCGACCATTCGGATCTCTTCGCGCAGGTCTTTGAAATAGCGGGTCGCCCGCTCCGAGTCGTAGGGGAAGCGGTTGAACGAGCAGTACGGGCACAGCCGCTCGCAGAAGGGGATGTGCACGTAGAGAAGGTATGGGCGGCCCGGGACGGGCGCTGGAAGGCGGTCGATACCCGACGGCTTCAGCGTCAGATATGCATTGTTCGCTCGGCGCATTACCGATGAGAGAACTCTCTCCGAGAGCATGTTCTGGGGTCGCTCCTTGGATGTAGGTTGTTACTCGCCTCGTGCGCTCTTTTGGAGCGCCCGGTGCCCGATGTCGCGGCGGAAGAACGCCCTGTCGAACGTGATCCGCCCCACCGCATCGTAAGCCTTATCGATGGCATCTTTGTAGGTGTTGCCGAATGCGGTGACGTTGAGCACGCGTCCGCCAGCTGTCACGAGCATGCCGTCCTCGGTAAGCTTGGTGCCTGCGTGATAGACGATAACACCGGGAACCGACTGGGCCTCGGCGATACCTAGGATCGGCTTGCCGGTGTCATAGTCGCCCGGATACCCGCCGCTCGCCATGACCACCGAGACCGCAACATTCCCGCTCCAGTCCAGGTCGCCGAGCGACTCAAGCTTACCGACCGCGGTGGCGTAGAGCACCTCGGCAAGGTCGGTCTCGAGTCGCGGAAGCAGGACTTGGGTCTCCGGATCACCGAAGCGGGTGTTGTACTCGAGCACCTTGGGACCCTCCGGCGTGAGGATGAACCCGCCGTAGAGCACGCCTCGGAAGTCGATATGCTCGTCGGCGAGCGCGTTTGCGGTGCGCCGCATGATCTCGGCCATCTTCGCGTGGTCGCCCGATGAGATGCCGGGAACCGGCGAGTAGACACCCATGCCGCCGGTATTTGGACCGGTGTCGCCATCGCCGACTCGCTTGTGGTCCTGCGCTGGCGCCATCAACCGTGCGGTTCTGCCGTCGACGAATGCGAGCAGCGAGACCTCGGGGCCCTCGAGGTATTCCTCGATGATGACGGTGGCGCCAGCATCTCCGAAACGGCCGCCGAAACACTCCTCGACAGCATCGCGTGCCTCCTCAAGAGACATCGCCACGAACACGCCTTTGCCTGCGGCCAGGCCGTCGGCCTTGACCACGACCGGAGCTCCGATGCTGTCGAGAAACGCAAGCGCCTCGCTTCGCTCCGTGAAGCTCTCGGCGTCCGCCGTGGGGATGTGATTGCGCACCATCAGGCTCTTCGCGAAGGACTTGCTGCCTTCCAGGCGTGCGCCCGAAGCTCCCGGGCCGAACGTCGCGATCCCGGCCGCGCGCAGCTCATCGGCGAGACCCGCCACGAGCGGAACCTCAGGGCCGATGACCACGAGGTCCAGAGCGTTGTGGCGAGCGAACGCGACGACTGCGTCTCCGTCGGCGGTGTCCAGCATGACGTTGGTGGTGACCCGCTCGGTTGCGGTGCCGCCGTTGCCGGGCGCGGCGAAGATCGCATCAACCTGCGGCGACTCTGCAAGCGCATGCACGATCGCGTGCTCGCGGCCGCCGGAACCGATGACAAGGATGCGCATGCAAACCACCTTCTGACGAGAAGGGACAGCTGGCCGGAAGATGCCCGGAGCTTACGCCTTTGAGGCCGACGCGGTCTGCGTCACCGCGAACTTCGGCGTCACTCGGTATCCCAGCGGGATGCCGAGCATCAGACGCGTCTGTGCCTCGAGCGCCGGCAGCGTGCCGAGATAGAAGCCTATCAGCGGCAGCATCGGCCACAGCAAGAGAATCTCGAGCGCGGTCTTAGCTTTGCTGACACCGTCAGGCGGTGGGCAACGCCACAGCTCGAAGATGATGGTCGCAGCCATCGAAAGCCCGCCGAGGGTGAACATCACCCGCAGCACGGTGACGTTGTGGGCGATCGATGCGTGGTAGCCAAGGTCGTACCAGTGCAGGGTTGCGTAGTACGCCATCAAGAGGTAGACGCTCACGAGCACGAACCACATCGCGACACGCATGACGTGATCGTGCAGCACCTGGCCGAAGCGGAATGCTGTCGATGAGCGCATCGAACTGGGGCGCTCTGTGAGCTGGCCCACGATGTAGCCGACGTCCTCGGCACCCCACGCGTGACGCTTGACCTGGTGGAAGCGGCTGACCATGGCGTCCTTGAAGCCGTCGCCGTCGGTGGCGTCAGCCAGAGTGGGAAGGAAGACCGCGTGCGTGGTGATCTCCTCGCCCGTCTCGAAGAGGCAGTTGAGGTACTCGTGCCAGTCCTCCGGGATGACGGCCGGATCCCACCAGCCACACCGCTCGGCAAGGCTGAGGGAAAGCGTGTAAGTGGAGATGGGCAGCGGGTTGTAGAACGGCATCGCGAGTTCGGCGACCTGCACCGCGTGCGAGAGCCATGTGGTGAAGCGGATGGGTGCAGGGACCTGCCAGATGTTGTTGTAGTAGAGCAGCGGCGCCTGCCAGAAGCTTAGGTGGCGGTGGGCCTCCTGGGCGAATTTCTGCCCGATCGCGGAGAAGTACTTCGGGTGCAGGATCGAGTCTGCATCGCACGAAGTGATCGTCACGAGTTCCGGGTCGAGACCAAGCTCGTTGACCAGCTGGCGGGCGTGCTTAGCGGCCCACGCCTCGTTGCTCGACTTGCCGGGCTCTTCGCCGACGATGTTGCCGGGGTGCACGGTCACGAGAACGTGCAGGAACTTGTCGGCGTATTCAGCGGCCAGGGCCTCGCCCTTCGCGCGGGCGTCGGGCTCACGCTCTTCCATGCCGAGCACGGGGATGATGCGCTCGCTTGCGCGGTGTTGTGCAGCGAGTCCGTTGAGGGTACGGCGCAAGATCTCGTCGGGCTCCTTGTAGTTCGGGATCACGACGATATGGCGAACGACCGAGGGGGCGAAGCCGAACGGCCCCGCCACATCCTCGTCAAGCGTCCAGTCGCGCTCGCGCGCCTGTCCGGTGAGCTTCTCGCCGTAGAGTGCGAAGCCGAGGGTCGCGAGCATGCGAACCATGAAGTAGGCGATGACCACCGTCGCGATGACGAGCCAGACGCGCGGCACGAGCAACGCCCCCAGAAGTGTCAGCGCGATGGCGCTCCACGAGAGAACGCCCGGCAAGGCGTGCCCGAAATTACGGCGCGAGGTATCCGAGATGTTGATGCCAGTGGTCACATTCACTCCCTGATGGAAAACAGAACCCCTCGAAGCGCAGAAAACGCTTCGAGATATTGTACTCGTCACGGGGCGGGCGTGCCTCCCCCGAAATAGTGTCGTTACCCGCGGACAGGCAGCACGCCACGAAACGGCAAGGCCGTTACGGCCTCGATTCCCACCGGCGGAAGATCGTCTGCTCGCGGCTGGGGCCGACGGCGATCATCGCAACCGGCACCTCGGCGAGGTCCTCGATGAAGCTGATGTAGTCGCGGGCTTCCTTCGGAAGTTCCTCGAACGTACGGCACTGCGTGATGTCGGTTCCCCAGCCAGGAAGCTCCTCGTAGATGGGCTTCGCGTGATGGAAGACGGTCTGGTGGCACGGCAGGTTGTTGTAGCGCTTGCCCTCATGTTCGTAGGCGACGCACACCTTGATCGTGTCGACCGCCGAGAGGACATCGAGTTTCGTGATGACGAGGTCGGTCAGGCCGTTGACCTGCACGGCGTAACGCGCGATGACCGCGTCGTACCAGCCGCAGCGGCGCTGGCGGCCGGTGGTGGTGCCCCACTCGCCGCCCACCTTTTGCAGCAGCTCGCCCGTCGCGTCGAAGAGCTCCGTGGGGAACGGACCCGAGCCGACGCGAGTGATGTAGGCCTTCGCGATGCCGAGCACCCGGTCGATCGACCGCGGTCCCACACCGGCGCCGGTGCACGCGCCGCCCGCCGTGCACGGTGACGACGTCACGAACGGATACGTGCCGTGGTCGATGTCGAGCAGCGTGCCCTGCGCGCCCTCGAAGAAGACGTACTGGCCGGCCTGGAGAGCCTTGTTGATCACCGTCGACGTGTCAGCGATGTGCGGCTTGATGCGCTCGGCGTAGGCGAGGTACTCCTCGGCAATCTGGTCGACGGTGTAGGTGGGCATGCCGTAGATCTTTTCGAGCAGGTCGTTCTTCTCGACGAGTGCGACCTCGAGCTTCTTGCGGAAGATGTGCTCGTCGGTGAGGTCCTGGACGCGCAGGCCGAGGCGCGAGGCCTTGTCCATGTATGCGGGGCCGATGCCCCGGCGGGTGGTGCCGATCTCGTTGCCGCCGAGACGGTGCTCGGAGGCCCCGTCGAGGTCTCGGTGGTACGGCATGATCAGGTGGGCGTTGCAGCTGATGAGCAGGCGGCGCGTCGACAGGCCGTCGGCCTCGAGCGTGTCCATCTCCTCGAGCAACACCTTCGGGTCGATGACGACACCGTTGCCGATGACCGGCGTGATGTGCGGATACATGATCCCGGACGGAATCAGGTGAAGCTTGAGGGTGCGACCGCCGTGGATGATGGTGTGCCCGGCATTGTTCCCGCCCTGGTACCGAACGACGTAATCCATGTCGTCAGCGAGCAGGTCGGTGATTTTGCCCTTACCTTCGTCGCCCCATTGAGCGCCGACAAGGACGATTCCAGCCATGAGAGGACTCCTCGAAAGTTCGGCCCCGCGGACTCTCGCCGCCGCTCCCGGGCCGGGCACTCCATCAAAGCAGAGTGCGCCGAGTCAGTATGCCGTACGACAGCCGATGAGCCAAGCGCCAGCGAGTTCCGCCCGCGCGGAAGGCCGGTCGAAACGATTCGTCATCTCTGAATGACGGCGTACCGAAACTCAGGCCGCGGAAGATAAGAGAACTCTCAGCTCCGTATCATCCATCCATCACACGCGGTGCCGACCTTTAGGGAGTAGGAGTAGTTTTCACGGACCGTTATCAGCGACCGGACAGGCACCGCGTGCTCGGCCACGGAGGAGACGATTGACATGAGAAGGATCGCGATATCTGGCCTGGCGGTGCTCGCGCTGTGTCTGGCCCTTGCGACTCCGGCGCTCGCCATCACCCAAGGGGTGACCGGTGTCGTGAGGAGCATCACCACTGGCAAGGTCATCGCCGGTGCGGTCGTCACGAAAGGCACCGTCAAGGTGACCACGAATGTGTACGGCGTCTACGCGGTCAGCGCAGCTGTTGGCAGGTACACCCTGAGCATCACCAAGCCCGGCTACCTCAGAACCTATCAGATGGCATCGGTCGTCGCGGGCAAGAAGACCTACGTCAACTGGTATCTCACGAACAAGTATCCAACGAACGCCGTTCCTGTCCGAAGCCTGACGATCCTGGGCTGGAACGACCTTGGGATGCACTGCGATCAGGACAGCTACAAGTACATGTGCATTCTTCCGCCTTACAACACCCTGCACGTGCAGCTCTTCGCCGGCGAGGGCGGGGCTCCGAGCGGCGTCACCGTGAGCTACTACTTCCCGAAGAAGACGAACTCTGCGCTGAGCACGGACTTCTGGACCTACGCGAAGAACTTCGATAGCAGCTGGTCCGCCACGCCCAACGTGGGAATCTCCGGCACGAGGCTTTCCGGTCAGATGGTCCGCGACGCCGCGGGCAAGGGCTGGGTCGCCAAGGGCATTCCGGTCACCCCCTACGACGACGACGGCACATGGGATCCGTACGCCCCGGCGACCGTCGTGGTCAAGAACTCCTTGGGCACCGTGCTTGGCGCGACCAAGGTCGTCACTCCCGTATCGACAGAGATGACGTGCTCGAACTGCCACAGCGGCTCGAACGCCGCCCAAGTCGCTCAAAACATCCTCACTGCGCACGACGCCGATCAGGGAACGACACTCCTTTCGGATGCGAACGCGGGTCACCCTCACGCCTGCTTCGAGTGCCACGCCGACAACGCGCTGGGAAAGCACGGACTTGCCGGCGTCCCGAGCCTCTCGCTTGCAATGCACAAGAAGCACGACGGGAAGATCGCGAACACGACGGCTGGGTGTTCCAACTGCCACCCAGGCCCGAAGACCAAGTGCCTGCGCGGCGTGATGGCACGCGCTGGAAAGAGTTGCGTGAGCTGCCACGGCACGATCAGCACCGTCTGGAAGTCGATCAGCACCGGTCGCCGGCCGTGGGTGGACGAGCCCAAGTGCAGCACGTGTCACGGCGCGAAGCACGCCGAGAACGCCGGCAAGCTCTACCGCGACTCTTTGCTCACCAACTCACTCACGAGCGACATGAACAACCGGATCTACTGCGAGGCGTGCCACAACAGCACGCATGCCGAGTACGTCTCGAGAATCGCTTCTGACGCCATCGTGCCGAAGACGGCTCAAGGCAACAGTTACTGGATCTACAACTGCAAGGTCTGCCACAAGAGCGGCGGATTCACCTTCGCGGGTCAGTTGATGCATCGCTAGGCGGTTACCGCCAGGAAAGGAACCGGGCCTTCACGGCGACCGGAGCGGCTCACTCGCTCCGGTCGCCGTTCGTTGTCATGCAGGGTTTACAGATTCCTCATGCCGGAGTAGGTTAGTGATTGATAACTACGGATGATCTGGGTACGAGCACTTCATGCGCCGGACTTCTGCTGCCTCAACTCTCGAAAGGGCTGCTTGATGAGCCAGTCGACCCGCAACATAGCGGTCATAGCAGCCGTTCTCGTGGTGCTCATCGCGGGCGCCTGGTGGTCGCAAGCGAGCAAAGCATCGCCGGCTGGACGACTCAATATCGCTGGCGACGTTCGCCCTGAGATCCGCACGGTGACCGCGCCCGCAATCTCATATCCCACGCCCGACTACACCGTCGGCATCCCGAAGCCAGCCGGCTCGGCCGCCCTCACCAGCGGCTCGCAGCGGGGCGGTCATTCATCCGCGAGGTCCGCGTCGATGGGCCTGCCGGTCGTGGCCGGCATGCTTACCCGTGTCTACGTGCGCGAAGGCGACCGCGTCAAGACCGGTCAGGTCCTCGCCACCTTCGACACAACGCTGCTCGACCTGGGCGTCGTGCAGGCCGGGCATGCCGCGACGAAGGCACGCAAGGACGTGCTCGTCCTCGGCAACAACATCGACAAGCTCGTGAAGGCCGGCGGCAAGCTGGCGAGCGCTCGCGTGAAGCTCGCGACCGCAAAAGCCATGCTCGCCAAGGCTAAGGCCACGCTGCTCAAGGCACGCAACCAACTGCTGGCGCAACAGAAGAAGCTGCTGCAGGCCAAGGCGCAAAGGCCGCAGCTCAAGGCTCTGCTCGCGATGCTCAAGGCGCAGGCGGCGACCTTCCCTCCCGGGCACGTGCCGGCCGCTCTGCAGAGGCAGATCGCCAGCATCACGGGCCTGCTCGCCGCAATCGACCCGGGTCTTACGGGCATCTCGGCGGGGCTCAAGAAGATCGACGCGGGACTCGTGAAGGTGAACGCCGGATTCGTGTTGCTGCCGAAGGCGGCCGCGAAGCTGTCGAGCGCGGCGTCTCAGCTCACGAAGGCAAAACGGCAGCTGCGCAATGCCAAAGACGTGCTCGGCATCGTTGCGCGTGGTCAGCGGACAGTCATCCAGCTCGCGGAGGCGAAGCGGGCTCTCGCCGACGTGCGCTCCCCTGTCGACGGAGTCGTCACGTTCGCGCGTCGCAGCGCAACGGTCGCGATGGTGGGAGCACCGCTCGTGCGCATCCATGCCGACGGGCCACAGCGCATCGACACCTACCTGACCCCCGAGCAAGTCGCGCAGGTCGGCGTCGGCTCGGTGGCGGACATCACGTACGACTCGGCGACGGGGGCCATCGTTCACGGCGTCGTCAGTGAACTTGGCCCGGGCTACTTCTTCCCGCCAACGAGTTACCCCACGCAGATCGTGCACATGACCCGCACGCTCAAGGTCACCATCAAGCTCGACGAGGGTTCCAAGGCGCCGCCCGGCACACCGGTCGACGTATCGATTCACACGAACGCGAACAAGTAAGTACTGCGAGACGGCTCAGGCCAGGCAGAACAGGAGCGTTGAGGATATGAAGCGCATCATCCCGATCGTGCTCGTGATCGCGGTGCTCGCGGGGCTCGGCTGGTGGGGTTGGACCACCTACGGCCCGAACGCGCAGGCTGCAGCGGCTGCGCTTGGCGGCAGCGGCACCATCGAAGCAGACCAGATCGCGGTGACCCCGCAGGTCGGCGGTCGCGTCGTCGCGGCCCCGGCCCAGGAAGGGGCGGCTGTCACGAAGGGCAGCGTGCTCTACCGGCTCGATCCGTCGCTACTCAAGCTTTCGGTCGCGCAGGCCACATCGGGCGTCAACGCCGCCGATGCGAACTACAAGCACGTGAAGAAGGACAGCGGCTCGACGAAGGCCGACAGGGCCGCGGCCAAAGCGCAGTACCAGCAGGCCCTCGACGCCAGACGCATGGCCATCGTCCAGCTTGGCTATGCGACGATCGCGTCCCCGATCGATGGCATTCTGTCGAACCTCGCCGTACATGAGGGCGAGAACGCGGTGCCGGGCACCACGCTCGCCATCGTGAGCGATATCGGCCACCTCTACGTGACGATCTACGTGCCCGAGAACCGCATCGGCAGCGTCACGGTGGGCCAGAGCGGCACGCTGACGACCGACTCGACCACGAAGTCCTATTCGGCGCGTGTCACCTTCGTCTCGCCGCAGGCCGAGTTCACGCCGGCCTCTATCGAGACCAAGGACCAGCGCGTCAAGCTCGTCTACCAGGTCAAGCTCGACATCACCGACGCCGACGCCGCTCTCAAGCCCGGCATGCCTGCCGACGTGGTGCTCAAGTGACCGACGCCGTCCCCAGCAGCGAACTCGCCATCGACGTCCGCAACCTCTCGAAGGAGTTCCGCGAGGTCAAAGCGGTCGATGATGTCACGCTCGAGATCGCGAAGGGCGAGGTCTTCGGCCTCGTAGGGCCCGACGGCGCCGGCAAATCGACGCTCATCCGCATGATGGCGACCGTGCTCGCGCCGACATCGGGCGACGCTTACATCTTCGGCAAGTCCGTCGTGAGCGACCCTCACGACGTCAAGCCGCGTATCGGATACATGTCGCAGCAGTTCTCGCTCTACGGCGATCTCACCGTCTCCGAGAATCTCAGGTTCTTCGCTGAACTTCGCGGTGTGCCGAGCCGCGAGCTCGCCGGACGCTCGGCTCGACTGCTCGAGTTCTCGGGGCTCACCGAGTTCGCGAAGCGGCAGGCGCAGTTCCTCTCGGGAGGTATGAAGCAGAAGCTCGCGCTCGCGGCCACGCTCATCTCGGAGCCGGACCTGCTCTTCCTCGACGAGCCCACGACCGGCGTCGATCCGGTGTCGCGCCGTGAGTTCTGGCGCATCATCAGCGATTTGCACCGCCAGGGCATAACCGTCTTCGTCGCGACGCCGTACATGGACGAGGCCGACCGCTGCAACGAGATCGCCTTCATGACGCAGGGCAAGATCATCCTCCGAGACACCCCCGCGGGCATGAAGCGCCGCGTCCCGGGGCGCGTCGTGGAAGTTGTCCTGTCCGATTACCGCAATGCGATGCCGGTGCTGCGAGCGTTATCCTCGGTTCGCAGCGTCGAGGTCTCGGGCGGTGCACTGCGAGTGCTCGTCTCAAACGAGGTCGACGACGGCCAGCAGATGCTCGCGACGGCCTTGAGCGATGCTGGCTTCACCGTCGACAGCATGCGGCCGGCGGCAACCGATCTCGAGATGGCGTTCGCGACCCTCATCCCAAGCGCTTCGAACTTCGATTCCTCCTCGCACGAAGCGATCCTGGGGGTGTCGGAATGAGGCGTATCTGGGCCATCACTCGCAAAGAGTTCATCCACGTCATCCGAGACCCGCGGCTCCTCATGGTCATTCTCGCGATGCCACTCATCCAGCTCTTCCTCTACTCGTACGCGCTGTCCTTCGACGTCAAGCACCTGCCCACCGCCACGTTGGACTTCGACCGCACGACGCAGTCGCGTCAGTACCTCGACGCGTTGCAGCAGTCCAACTACTTCACGATCAACCAGAGGCTGGACTCGTACTCTGGTGTCGACAAAGCCTTCGAGTCCAACTCGGACAAAGTGGTCGTGGTGGTCGGCTCCGGTTTCGGCAGCAACCTCGCTGCAGGCCGCGCTGGAAACGTGCAGATCCTCGTCGATGGCTCTGACGCGAACTCTGCGCAGCTTGGGCGGGGGTACTCGTCGGCGCTCTCCCGCGTCTACGGCGGCAAGGTCGTCGTGTCGCAGGTCGAGGCGAAAGGCTTCTCAACCGGTTCGCTTGCTTCGCTCGGCTCCAACACAAGGGTCTGGTACAACCCTGAGGGCAAATCGGCGGCGTATTACGTCCCGGGACTCATCGTGGTGCTCGTCACCACCGTGTTGGTACTGCAGACCGCCAACACGCTGGTCAAAGAGAGAGAGATGGGCACGTACGAGCAGCTCCTCGTGTCGCCCATTCGCAAGATCGAGCTCATGCTCGGCAAGATTGCGCCGTGGGCCCTAGTCGGGGCGCTGCAGATCATCCTCATCTCCACGATCGGGATCGTCGTGTTCCAGATCCCGTTTCGCGGCTCGCTCCTGTTGCTGACCGTCTCCAGCCTGCTCTATGTCAGCTGCGCCCTCGGCATGGGGCTGATCATCTCGGCGAGGGCGTCGTCGGTCGACTCGGCAAACCAACTCGCTGGGCTCATCGCCTTCCTTCCAACGTTCATGCTCTCGGGCTTCGTCTTCCCGATCAGCAGCATGCCGTGGGCTTTGCAGGCGGTTTCGTACGCCTTCCCCGGACGCTACTTCATGGTGATCACTCGCACGATCTTCCTGAAAGGCGGCGGCCTGGAAGTGCTCTGGCCGCAGATGCTGGCGTTGACGATCTTCGCAGTCACCATCATCACGCTCGCGGCGAGCATGTACCGCGAGAGGGCGTGATCACGCGTGTCGTGGAATAGGATCCGCCTGCTCATCTGGAAAGAGTTCACGCAGCTCAGGCGCGACCGTTCGATGTTGCCCATCCTGTTCATCATGCCGATCATCATGCTGCTCATGTTCGGCTACGTGGTCGGCAGCGACATCAAGAACCTCAAGCTCGCGGTACTCGACAGCGACAACTCGGCCCAGTCGCAGCGCGTGGTGGACGCTTTCGTCAGCTCTTCGTACTTCACGGTTGCCGCACGACCGCAGAACGAGGCTCAACTCAAGGAAGCGTTGGACGGGGGCCAGGCGGCCATCGCGATCGATATCCCGAAAGGGCTCAGCGACGCGGTACGCGAGCATCGCTCGGCACAGATCGGCGTGGTTGTCGACGGCTCCGACAGCCGGACCAGCCAAGTCGCATTGCAGTACTCGAGCGGCATCCTCTCCAGCCTGGGCGCGGAGTTCTATCCCCGCCCGGGTGGATTGAGCGCCGGCGGCGTCAACGTCCAGACACGCATCTTCTACAACCCGACGCTTCGAGCGGTGAACACGATGGTTCCGGCCCTGCTCGCGTTCATTCTGCTCATGTCGACGACGAACATCATGTCGCAGGCGATCGTGAAAGAACGCGAGCAGGGCACGCTCGAACAGCTCTTCGTCACGCCGATCGGCAGGACCGACTACCTGCTGGGCAAGGTGCTTCCCTACATTGGGGTGGCGTTCGTGCAGGTGACCGTCATCTTCGTCGTCGGCGTGCTGTGGTTCCAGGTGCCGTTCAAGGGGTCGCTGTGGGTGATTTTCGGCGGACTCATGCTCTTCATGCTTGCGGCGATCGGTATCGGTATGCTCGTCTCGCTGATGTCGGGCTCGAGGCAGCAGGCGCAGCAGACGTCGCAACTGCTGCAGATGCCTCAGATGATGCTGTCCGGCTTCATGTTCCCGATCGATGCGTTCCCTGTCTGGCTCTACTACGCGACCTACCTGATCCCGCTGCGCTACATTCTCGTCATCGTTCGATCGAACTTCCTCAAAGGCTCCTCGTTTTCAGAGCTGTGGCCTCAATTCGCCGCGATGGCGGTCTTCTCGGTAGCTATCTTCCTTCTCGGCCTGTCGCGCTTCCACAAGCGCCTCGCCGACTAGCAGAAAGAACGAGGCGCTATGCGTTTCCCATGGTCACAGAGAGCAGAAGCCGAAGCGGTCCGAGACGACGGTGGCGTCGCCATCAACGTCAAAGGCCTGCGTAAGACATTCGGCGACTTCGTCGCGGTCAACGACGTCGACCTCGCGGTCGGACGCGGCGAAATCTTCGGATTCCTGGGTCCCAACGGCTCCGGCAAGACCACCACGATCCGCATGCTGTGCGGCACGATCGAAGCGACCGGTGGCAGCGCGAAGATCATGGGCTACGACATCGAGACCGAGGCCGACAAGGTGCGGCTCAACATCGGCTACATGTCGCAGAAGTTCTCGCTGTTCTCGGATCTGACCGTCGACGAGAACCTGCGCTTCTACGCCGGCATCTACGGCCTGACCGACGAGAAGTTCATCGAGCGGCGCGCCTACATCCTCAAGATGGCCGACCTCGAAGGCCGCGAGGACGAACTCACGAAGAACCTCTCGGTGGGCTGGAAGCAGCGCCTGGCGCTGGGGTGCGCGACGATCCACGAGCCGAAGCTCATCTTCCTCGACGAGCCCACGTCCGGCGTCGACCCCAACGCGCGTCGCCAGTTCTGGGAGCTCTTGAACGAGCTCGCCTCGCAGGGCGTGACGCTGTTCGTCACCACGCACTACATGGACGAGGCGACGCACTGCAACCGCCTCGCGTTCATCTACCGCGGCGACATCATCGCCGAGGGGACTCCGCAGGAGATCAAGAGCGCGCTCTCCGCCGACACAATCCTGCAGATCGAGGTCGCCGACGGCGAGTCGGCCCTCGCCGAACTCCTCAAGCACCCCATGGTCGACGAGGGCTACATGCAAGGCTCGCTGCTCAACATCAACCTAGGCCATAACAGCGCCAGCGACGCCGACATTCCCGGCTACCTGAAGAAGGCCGGCTTCGACCTGCTGCACATCGAGCCCGTCGAACCCACGCTCGAAGACGCGTTCGTGCACCTCGTCGGCCAGCAGGGAGGTCGGGCGTGATGTGCGCGACCATCACGGGCGACTCCGGTCCCGCCCGCTACTTCGCCGACTTCGTCGAAGGTCGCCGAGGAGAGATCCTCGACGCCGCGCTCGCCGTCTTCGGCGAGAAAGGCTACGAGGCCGGCACGATGCGCGAGATCGCCGCTCGGGTGGGCGTGAGCGAGCCGGCGCTGTACCGCCACTATGCGAGCAAGGAAGCGATTCTCGGCGACATCGTGGCGACCGCGGGCGACAGGATATCGGGCGAGATGCGCAGAGGGCTCGGCGCGGTCACCGGTGCCAACGTCGTTGAGATGCTGCACCAGTTCATCGAGATGCGGCGACGAGGCATAGAGACGAAGCGGCAGGCCTTGGCGTTCGCGGACGCCTCGGCGGCGCAGTCTGACGACGGGACGACCCGCGCGTCGCGCCCCGGAGCCGGCAACGTCATGCACGTCCTGATGCACGCGGCGCCGCACAACGACATGTTCATGGGGCTGCTGCGTGCCCATCTCGGCCAGCCGATGATCGAGGCCATGCGCGGCGTCATCCCCCGCGTGGACGCCGATTTCGGCATCGAGCGCTCCGCCGAGGAGACAGAGTCACACGTGCGCGTGCTCATGAGTTTGTTCGCGGGGTACTTCACGACTTCGCAGCTTCTCGACGCACCTCCCAATGACGACGCGATTGTTGACGCGATGCTCGCTATCATGGGGTGGGACGCGCACTAGAAGCGTCTGACCGGCCGGGTTCTTCGGGCAGAGGAGATTGGATGCATGCAGCGCTTCTGCGCATAGCGACGATCTCCCGCAAGGAGTTCGTCCACATCATCCGCGACTGGCGCATGATCGTCGCTGTCGCGGTGATGCCCTTGCTGCAGCTGCTGCTGTTCGCCTACGCCATCGGCTTCGACGTGCGCAACGTCCCCACCGTCCTCTACGACGCAGACCACTCGGCTCAAAGTCGTGCATACCTCGATGCGGCGACGAACTCCGGCTTCTTCCGAGTGATAGGCAACGTGAACAGCAACTCGCAGATCGACGACGCCTTCAACCAAGGGCGGGCGCGCGTCGCGATCGTCGTCGGCCAGGGCTTCGGGACCGCGCTGGCCGACGGGCGTGCCGCTCACGCAGCGGTGCTGCTCGACGGCAGCGAGCCGAACTCCGCCGAACTCGGTCGAGCCTACGCGCTCGCGCTCAACAACGTCTTCGGGCAACGCGTGCTCACGACGTGGGCCGCGACCCGCGGAGCCGCGCTCAACTTCGGCCAGCTCGAGCCCCGCGTGCGTGCGTGGTACAACCCGGAACGCAGTAGCGCCGACTTCCTCATCCCGGGACTCATGGTGGTCATCATCATGATCGTCACCGTGCAGCAGACTGCGGTCACGATCGTTCGCGAGCGCGAAAGCGGCACGCTCGAGCAGATCATGGTCTCGCCCGTCCGCCAGGTCGAGCTCATCCTCGGCAAGGTGGCTCCGTGGGCGGTCCTCGGCTTCGCCGATACCGCGGGCATCACAGCGGTCTCGCTCGTGATCTTCCACGTCCCTCTCCGAGGAGACATCGCGCTTCTCGGCGTGGGGATGTTCCTCTTCGTTCTGTGCTCGCTTTCGATCGGGCTCGTGATCTCGGCGGTGGCCCCCACCATCGAGTCCGCGAACATGGTGGGGCTGCTTGTCTCCTTCCTGCCGGGGTTCATGCTCTCGGGTATGGCGTTCCGGCTCTCCTCGATTCCGGTGTTCCTGCAGGTCATCTCATACGCGTTTCCGGGGCGCTACATGGTCGATATCTCGCGTGGCGTGTTTCTGCGCGGAGCCGGCTGGCCGATTCTGTGGCCGCAAGTAGTCGAGCTCGTGCTCTACGCAATCATCGGACTGGTACTGGCGACCGCCCTGAACCGAAGGCGGGCGTGAGGCTGTGAACTGGCGACGCTACCGGCTCATCGTGTGGAAGGAGTTCCTGCAGCTCAGGCGCGACCCTCTGCTGCTGCGCATCGTCTTGATCATGCCGGTCCTGCAACTGCTCATGTTCGGCTACGTTGTGGGCGCCGACGTGACGCATCTCCCCACCGCGATCGTCGACCACGATCACACGGCGACCTCACGGGCGCTCGTGAACTCCTTCGCGAGCAGCAACTACTTCACGATCGTGGCGAGGCCCACCGCCGAGAAGGACCTCCTGCCGCTGCTCGACAGCACGAAGGCGCAGGTGGCGATCGTCATCGACGCGGGAACTGAAGTCGGCCTGCTCGCCGGGCGCACGATGCCAGTTGGCATCGTCGTCGACGGCGCTGACAGCAGGACCGCGTCAGTCGCGAGCGGCTACGCGGCGCAGGTGATAGCGGCGTACAATGCGCGGCGCCTCGCGCTGCAGACCGCTCGGGTGCATGGGCCCAGCCTCGACTCGCGCGTGCGCGTCGTCTTCAACCCGTCGATCAGAGCGGTCAACGCGATGATTCCGGGGCTGATCGCTGCGATCCTGATGATTTCGGTCATGGCGGTCATGAGCCAGGCGGTCGTCCGCGAGCGCGCGCGCGGCACGCTCGAGCAGATGATGGTGACGCCACTCTCGCGCGGCGAATATCTTCTCGGCAAGGTCACGCCCTACGTGCTCATCGCGAGCGTGCAGATGGGGTTCGTCGCGTTTCTCGGCAGGGTGTGGTTCCGGGTACCGTTCAACGGCAGCCTCTGGACGGTTGCGCTGGGACTGGGGCTGTTCACGTTCACGTCGATCGGGATGGCGCTCCTCATATCGCTCGTGTCGCGCACGCAGCAGCAGGCGCAACAGATGACGATGTTCGTGATGATCCCGACGATGGTTCTGTCCGGCTTCATGTTCCCGCTCGAGTCGATGCCGGCGCCGATACTGCCGCTCACCTACATCATCCCTCTGCGCTACGCACTGGTCGTGCTGCGCGGGTCCTTCCTCAAGGGAGCGAGCATCGCCGACCTCGCGGTGCCGCTGGGAGCGATGGCGCTGTTCAGCCTCGTGATCTTCACAGCGGCGGTCACGCGGTTCTCTCGGACGCTCGGGGACTAGGCGGGCACGCGGTGTGTCACCCGGCGGACGGCTCGACTTCGCCGGCGAGCATGACGCCGTTGCCGCCGCTGGCCTTGACCCGGTACATGGCGTCATCCGCGCGGCGCATCAGCGTGTCGTCATCGTCCCCGTCCTCGTAGAGAGCAACGCCGATGCTGAGCGCCACACAGACGTCCGATTCCCCATGGGGAATCGTGAGGTGGGTCTTCTTGAGAATCTTGCGCGCCACTGTCAACGCAGCTGCAACCGACTTGACGCGCGGGAGGAGCACAACGAACTCGTCGCCTCCCAATCGAGCCACGGTGTCGCCCGCGCGAACGGCTCCCAGGAGCGAGTCTGCGATGGACTGAAGGACGCCGTCTCCTATCACATGCCCCAGCGTGTCGTTGATTGCTTTGAAATCGTCGACATCGCAGAACATGAGGGCCGGATGAGCTTCTCCGCGCAGGGTTTGCGCCAGTGTCAGCTCTAGCCTGTCGGTGAAGAGCAGCCGGTTGGGTAGCCCCGTCAAAGCGTCATGCGTCGCGAGGTGCTGCGCCAGTTCCTCCACGGCTTTGCGCTCGGTGATGTCGCGGAAGTCCTCGATGACGCCGACTGTCTTGCCCCCGACAACGAACGGCCGAGACGTGAGCAAGCAGGTCACCGTCGTGCCGTCAGAGCGCGTCTTCTGGACCTCGCTTACGAGCTTCTCTTCTCCTCGGAGTGCGCGTCGCAAGGCGCAGTCCGGGGTGTGGCACGTCTTACCCGGGAAGGCGTCGTAGCATTTCATCCCGACCGCGGTGTCGTAGTCGATACCGGCGACCTCCGCGAGCGTGTGATTCAGGCGAGTCATGTTGAACTTCTTGTCGATGATGCGCATCCCATCGGCTGCCGTGTCAAACACCTGGTTGATCTGCGACAGCGCATCCTCGGCGAGCCGCTCCACCCGGCGGCGCTCGGAGATGTCGCGGACGACAGCGACAACCATCCTCACCCCATCGACGACAGCGATGCGAGCGCTGTTCTCAACCGGAAAGGCCGTGCCGTCCGCGCGCATGTGAGAGGCCTCGAAGAGCGCGCCGGCTTCCGTGATCTGACCGCCACGCGTGGAATCGTCCTCCGAGATGTTCGGATCGGCGTGCGCCGGATCGAGAAGATCGAAGATGCGCATCCCGACCAGCTTGCCGATGGGGTATCCGTACGTCTCCTCGGCCACGCGGTTCGCCGCGACGATGCTGCCATCGTCCTCGCGAATGAAAAGGACGGCGTCGCGCACGTACTCCAGCAGCATGCGGCACTCGTCCGAGAGGTGATTCTCGATGGGTGATTTCTTCACAGGGACACTCGTCCTCCAGCGGCGGCTTGATGTATCTACCCGGGTGGGGCGGCACCAGTCGAAGGATCGGGCGCCGCTACGCCTCCCGTAGCGCGCGCTGCGTCCATCCGAAGCCGGCCGCGAGCAGCGCGGTGAGCCCCACCGCGACCACGAGTATGGGTAGTGCTACTTTATCGGCAAGAGCACCGGTCCCCATGAGGCCCAAGACCATCATGACGCGCGTCGCGGTGGTGTTTGCGGCCATCACGCGGCCGCGAACGGAGCTGTCAGGCAGCGTCTGGAACAGCGTGATCGCCGGGATGAAGAAGAACATGTTCGCAATCCCAGTCACCACGATGAGCGCGGCCGCGGTCCATATGCTGTTCGCGAGGGCGACGAGCGCGAACGCCGGTGCGAACAGCGTGACACCGAAGAGGAACTTCGCCCCCGGGCGACTCGGGCCGCTTCGCGCCACCAGCACCGAGCCGATGAGGATGCCCACAGCACTCGCCGCGTCGAGCAGGGCCAGACCGGGCGCGCCCGCCCGGTAGCGCTGAAGCGCGAGCGCGTAGCAGACCGCCATCGACGCGGCGCCGAACAGCGCGCTCGGCACGTAGATGCTGAAGAGCTGGCGCAGCACGTCGTTGTTCGCGATGGCGCGCGCCCCCGCGAGCGTCTCGGCGACGAAGTCCTCGCGCTCGCCGGTGAACGGCAGTTGTGGCTGGCGAAAGCCGATCATCGCGATGGTGCCCGCCGAGACGAGGAACGTGACGCCGTCGAGCGTGAACGCCCACGCATAGCCGACCGTCGCGACGATTCCCGCGCCGATAGCGAGGCCCGCGATCTCGGCGATCGCCTCGGAGGCGTTGTCGAGCGAGTTCGCGGCCATGAGCTCGCCCTCGGGGACGATGTCTGGGATGAGCGAGCGTTTCGCGGGCACGAAGAAGAGCGCGAGCGTCGAGGCGACGAAGGCGAGCGCGTACGCCCACCCGATGCCGTGGGGAACGACGAAAGGGATCGAGACGACGACCGCGGCACGGATGAGATCGGCGGCGAGCATCGTGCGTCGGCGGTCCCAGCGGTCGACGAAGACGCCGGCCGGCATCCCGAACAGCGCCGCCGGCAGCACCGTCACGCCGAGCATGATGCCCATCTGCAGCATGGAGCCAGTGACGGCGAATACCATCAGCGCCATGGCGATCTGATTGATCTTGTCGCCGATCACCGATACGACCTGTCCTATCCACAGGCGGCGGTAATCAACAATGCGCAGCGGCGCAAGCGTGCGTGAGCCCAATCGATCCCTCCCATCCCTCAGCCATCATGGCGGGAGAATGCGCGGCTGTCCAAACCTGCTGAGAAACCCTTCTAGCTGCGGGATTCTCGGCGACGACGGGTCGCGGCGAGCGCAAGCAGCATCGCGCTGAGCAGCAGCGCCACGCCAGCTACGAGCGACCCGAGCGCGAAGCCGGGCGTCGTGTAGCGCAGCTCGATCGCGTGCTTACCGGCCGTGACCGGGATACCGGTGAACGCCGTGTTGGCGCGCACCGTGCGCGCGGGCTTGCCGTCGACCGTCGCGCGCCATCCGCTCGAGAACGGGATGCTCAGGAAGAGCAGACCGGCTCTCGGCGAGTCGACTTCACCGGCAACGGTGTTGTTGCCCACGCGTATCTCGCGCATCGGGTTGGCGCGCAGCGGGGCGACTCGCGACACGTATGAGGCCATCGGCACCGCGAGGACCTTGAGGCTTCGGAACGTGAGCGTGCCAGGCACTTCGAGACGCATCGTCGCAGTCGTCACGACCGATCGCTGGTATCCGAGGTTCACGGTCTGCGTGCGGTTGCCCCAGTAGTAGGGGTACGCCGGCGTCTGCCACAACTCCGACTTCTCCGGTCCGCCCGCGGTGTACCACGTCTTGACCTGCACCGGCGTCCAGAACAGGCGGTTCTTGGCCTTGAGCGCGGCGACCGCCGCCGGAGTCGGATTCGGGCCAAGCAGGTAGTCCCTGCGCTCGAGCGGCGAACTCGCGACGTCGTCGAACCCGGCAAGCTGCACGTAGAGCTCAGCGTCGACCGGTGCCGAGAAGCGCAGGTCGATTCGGCTGTTGGCTGCGAGCTTGACGATGCGACCAGCCGCCAGATCGACGTCGGCACCCTTAGTCGCGACCACCGAAAACGGCACATCGACGACGGTCACGCTCGGCACGACCGACGGTAGCGAGATGCCCGAGCCATCCTCTATGACGGCGCCCTCGAGCATCGCTTGCTGGCGTGCGATGATCGGCAGTGCCTCGAACGCGGCGCGGCTGATGATGTGGTCGTACACGAAGCCGAGAGGTAGCGAGTACCGGTTCTCGTAGAGACCACCCTTGGACGACTTCTTCACCAGGTCGTATCCGTAGGGCACGTAGCCCGATCGCTTGCCGGCGGCGGTGTAGTACTTCACGGCGGTGATCTCGTCGAGAGCGGCACGGTCGTCGAAGCCCGAGTAGGAGAACGACGACCACCCGCCGCGGATGTCGTTGTCGACGATGAAGTTGGTCACATTGCCGTTCAGAAGGGAGAAGTAGTAGCTCGTCGGGCGAAAGTGCTGTACGAGCGCGTCGTTGTAGAAGAGCGGTTCGCTGTCCTGAACGCGGTAGAACGTGTCGTCTGAGATGCCGGAGGCAAGCGCACCGGGCGCCTTGAGATACGTGTTGAGAACCTGGCCCACCGCAAGGTTGTCTCGCAGGCTATTGGCGTACCGCGCGTCGTGCGTGAGACCGCCCGCCGCGACGATGCCTGCGACAAGCAGCGCGAACACCGCCCAGCGCGTAGGTGGGACGTTCCAGTCTCGCTGCTTGCTTCTCGGCGTCGGATTCCGCGCCTCGCGCCGCGACTCGCGAACGGTTCCGCCCCGGCGGGCGAGCAACCATTCGAGCACGAAGACGCCCCATGTGAGCAAGCCGATAGCGAAGGGCATTGTGAGCACGGCGTTGATCGGGACGTCGCTCATGAACACGCACGCCCACATCACGACGTAGGCAGCGAGCATGGCGCCGAGCTCCCGGCCCGAGAACGCGTTGTCATCGGCGAGCAGAAGACCTACCGCGAGCGCGATGAAGAGGCCCCACTCGAAGCCGTAGCGACCGCTCGGGAACGTGAAGCCGTTGTAGACGGCGCTCACGACCGGCAAGCCGAGCAGGAACGGGAAGGCAGCGAGCATGACCTTGAGCGCAGTGTTGCCGCGGCGCATGAACACCGCGGGTATGACCACGAAACCAAGCGGAGCGAAGCCGAGAACGGTGGAGTTGGGACCGATCGCCGTCGATACGAGCGCGGCAAGATAGCGGCCATAGTCCTGCAGCGAAAAGAACAGGTGTGGCGCGAATGCGATCTGCCTGCGGACTGTCGTGAAGATGGCAGCCGCGCTCGGGAGGAGCACCGGCCCGGCGAGCAGGATGCCCAGCGCGACGCTGCCGGCGATCCGCAAGCCATCGGGTGCGAGCCGGCGCCATCGATCCTCTCTCGGCGTGGTCTCGAAGTACCGGGCGATCACGTAGATCACGAGTGTGAGCGCTTCCATATAGAAGAAGTAGAAGTTGCCCACAGCGCCGAGGAAGACCGCGACCACGAGCACCCAGGAGCGTTTGCGTTCGAGGGCGTACTCGGCCCCCAACAGCAGCAGCGGGAAGAGTGCCAGAGCGGTCGCGAAGATCGGGTGGCGGGTGGACGAGTACAGCGTAAACGTCGCGAGGCAGTAGATCAGGCTTCCCGCGAGCGCCGAGATGGGCCGCGCGCCCATCTTGCGCAGATACATCGCCGAGAACACGCCCGCGCACGCGATGCGCACGATATAGACGACCGTGTAGGCGAGCTCCAGCGACCGCATCGGGAACAGAAGGCTGATCGGCACGAAGGGATCGCCGACCACATAGAAGGAGAGGGTGCTGATCGTATCGGCGCCGAGCCCCAGCTGCCACGACCAGAACGGGAAGCCCTGGCCCGGGTTGTGGAGGAACTGCCGGACGATCTGGTTCAGGAAGTACATCGACGGGAAGTGTTGCGCGGCGCCGTCGGGCACCCACACGAGCGACTTGTGGTAGATCGCGAAGTAACGGAAGGCGACCGCGAACACTGCCGAGAAGATCACGCTGCCGATCGCGACGTTTCGCGCTGCGCGCCACTGCTGGGACGGTTGCGGTGCGACCGCTTCCGAAGCGGTGGGTGGTGGCGCCCACGAGCGATCAGTCACGCGAGCCGTCCGGAGTCGAAGCGGACTCCTCGAACGCGGGGGCCGCAATCTTGCCACGCCCACCTGTCAGGCGGGCGACACCGAGCGAGGTCGTGCGCACGAGCGCCTCGAAGACGATGGCACGCGATATCTTGGACTGGCCATGGCGGCGGTCGACGTAGGAGATCGGCACCTCCACGATGGCCGTGTCGATATCGCGCAGGCCGGCGAGCAGTTCGATGAGGAAGCTGTAACCCTCGGATCGAATGTCGGCGAAGGGCACGCGCGCCAAGGTCTCGGCGCGGTAGCAGCGGAAGCCGCTCGTGCAGTCGTGGACCGGCGTGCCGACCATGATGCGGGCGTAGCCACTCCCCACGAAGCTCACCGCGCGCCGCACGGGACCCCAGTCGACGAGCGATTCCCCGCCATCGCAGTAGCGCGAGCCGATTGCGAGGTCGGCGCCCTGCTCGACCTTCTCGCGCAGGAACGCAAGCGAGCTCGGGTCGTGGGAGAGGTCGGCGTCCATGGTCGCCACGATGTCGAAGCCGTGATCGATGCAGTACGCCATCCCCTCTTTCGAGGCCACCGAGTATCCGCGCTGACCGGTGCGGTGGATGACGTGGAAGCGCGGCTCGGCAGCGGCGATCTCATCGGCGAGAGCGCCGGTGCCATCGGGTGAGGCGTCATCGACGCAGACTACGTCGAGTTCCGGCTCGAGGGCGAGCAGCAGCTCGGCGAGCGCACGGATGTTGTCGGCTTCGTTGTAGGTCGGGATGACGACTGCGCAGCGCATACGAACTCCCCCGATCGATGGTCGGGAGTCACGGTACCTGTTCTGAGCCGCGCGTGCGAGTGCGAGGGGGCGCGCGACGCATGCGTGCGGGCGTCGCCAGTGTGCAGAAGCATGCGCTATCCGGCGAGGATCGCCCTCGCTGCCATGACGCCGCTTGCGCTGGCCTGGATGAGACCGCGCGTGATGCCGGCACCGTCGCCGATCGCGAACAGGCCCGGGACCTGCGTCTCGAGGTTCGGCCTCACCTGCAGGCGCGAGGAGTAGAACTTCACCTCGACGCCGTAGAGCAGCGTGCTCGGCCCCGAGATTCCTGGGGCGAGAGCCTCGAGCGCCTCGAGGAACTCGATGATGTCGGCGAGGTGCCGGTACGGCAGGACCGCCGAGAGGTCGCCCGGCGTCGCGTGGGCGAGCGTGGGCTCGGCGAGCGACTGCGCGATACGCTCGGGCGTCGAGCGGCGGCCGGCCTTCAAGTCCGCGAAACGCTGCACGAGGATCCCGTCGCCGAGCAGATTCGCGAGCTTCGCGATCGAGCGACCGTACGCGATGGGATCGCGGAACGGCTCGGTGAAGCGCTGGCTCACGAGCACCGCGAAGTTCGTGTACGGCGTCTTGGCTTCGGCGTAGCTGTGGCCGTTGACGGTCACGACGTCGCCGTAGCTTTCTGTAGTGACCTCCCCGTACGGGTTCATGCAAAACGTTCGCACCGTGTCGCCGAACGCCTTCGTGTGGTAAACGAGCTTGGCCTCGTAAAGCGCATCGGTAAGTCGCTCCATGACGGGGGCGGGGCACTCGACACGTACGCCGATGTCGACGGCGTTGCTGACGAGCGGAAGTCCCAGCAGATGGGCCTGCTCGGCGAGCCACTCGGCACCTTCGCGGCCGGGTGCAGCGATGACCGACTCGGCGTGCACGATCTCGCCACCAGAGAGCTCAACGCCGGTCACCCCGTCGGCGTCACAGAGGATGCGCTTGGCGGCGCGCTCGGTGGCAACTGTGATGCCGACCGACTCCAGATGCACGCGCATGGCGTCGAGGACCTTCGGCGAGCGGTCAGTGCCGAGGTGGCGGATGCGCATGGGCACGAGTTTCATGCCGACAAGCGTCGCTTCCTTCTCGAGCGCGGCGGCGATCTGCGGGTCGGGGCCGTGAACCTCGGTCGTGGCGCCGTATTCGAGCCACAGGCTGTCGGCGTACGCGACGAGCTGCTCGAGCTCGTCGCGCGGAACGAAGTCCCCCAGCCACCCTCCCACCTCCGTGGTGAGTGTGAGCTTCCCGTCCGAGAACGCTCCGGCGCCGCCCCAGCCGGTCATGATGTCGCACGTCTTGCAGTCCACACACGACGTTCGCCGAGCAGGACACCTGCGCTTGGCGATCGCGTGGCCCTTCTCGACGATGAGCACATCGGTCACGCCGTTCTTCGCGAGCTCGAGGGCGGCGAAGATGCCCGCGGGACCAGCACCGACGATGACGACCTTGTAAGCAGGAAACGACACCTTGGGACTCCTCGGCTGGTTAAGCTGGTAGAAGATGCGGGCTGCGCACGGTTTCGGGCCGTCGGTTATCATACCCGCGACTTCAGTTGCGTGCGTTCAGCGGGCATGTGCCGAGAGCGAAAGGCCAACCCATGCCGACAAGCGGTACTTCCGGCCACGTTCCGAGAATCACCGTCTACACGAGCCCCTCGTGCCACTGGTGCAGGGTCGCCAAGCGCTATCTCGAGGAGCGCGGGCTTACCTACCGCGAAGTCGACATCGCCAACGACCCGCGCGGGCGCCAGGAGATGGTGCGCATGACAGGCCAGTACGGCGTGCCGGTGATTCGCGTGGGCGAGCAGGCGATGACCGGTTGGGACAAGGCCGAGTTAGAGCGACTGCTGAGCGGGAGGTACCGTCGGCGGTGAGGTGAGGTGAGGTGAGCCGCTCCTACGCCATCCCGCTGGGCGGATCGACGAACTTCGTGTACCGGTCGTTGAAGACCAGCTGAATATTGTCGGTGGGGCCGTTTCTGTGCTTAGCGACGATGATCTCCGCGGTGCCCTTCTGCGGTCGGCCTTCTTCTTCCTCATTGCGCGGGTCGGTGTTGCGATCGATGAACATGACAACGTCCGCGTCCTGCTCGATTGCGCCGGACTCGCGCAGGTCCGACAGCTGCGGCCGCTTGCCTGCGCGCTGCTCGACGGCACGAGAGAGCTGCGAGAGCGCCAACACCGGCACGCCCAGCTCCTTGCCTAGGATCTTGAGCCCTCGGCTGATCTCCGCGATCTCGGTCTGACGGTTCTCGGAACGCTTTCCTTGCGGCTGCATGAGCTGGAGGTAGTCGACGATGATGAGCCCCTTGGGCTTGTTACGAAGCTGTCGGCGCGCCTTCGCCCGAACTTCGAGGATGGAGATCGACGGCGTGTCGTCGACCCAGAAGTCGAGGTCCGCGAGCTTGCCCATCGCGTTGTGGATCGCGTACCAGTCCGCGTCCTTAACGTAGCCGGTCCGGACGTCCTGGAGGTTGATGCGCGCCTCGGAGCACAGGACGCGCTGGACGAGCTGCTCGGCCGACATCTCGAGCGAGAACACCGCGACGGCGGCGCCGGATTTGGCCGCGTTCACCGCGATGTTGAGCGCAAGCGCGGTCTTGCCGACCGCCGGACGCGCCGCGAGGATGCACAGGTCGCCGGGGTGCAACCCGGCGAGCAGCTTGTCGAGCTTCTTGAAGCCCGTGGGCACGCCCGTGATGTGCTCCTTGCGCTGCGCGAGTTCCTCGAGCTGGTTGAAGGAGGCCGTGAGCAGCTCGTTGATGTACTTGAAGTTGCTCTGGACGCGCTTGTTGGTGACCTCGAAGATCATGCGCTCCGCGTCGCCGACGACTTCGTCGAGGTCGTCGGGCGCGTCGTAGCCCATCGCCACGATGCCCGTGCCTGCGCCGATGAGCTGGCGCAGCATCGACATGCGCTTCACGATCTCGGCGTAGTGCGCCCAGTTCGCCGTGGTGGGGACGACGCCTGTCACGTCGATGAGGTACGGCTTGCCGCCAGCAGCTTCAAGCTCACCGGTCGACTCGAGACGGTCCGCAACGGAGAGGTGATCGACCGGGATCGAGCGGTTGTGCAGGTCATACATCGCCGAGAAGATCCTAGCGTGTGCCGGCCGATAGAAGTCCTCGGGCTGCAGTAGCGTGAGTGCGCCCTCGACCGCATCGAGCGACAGGAACATGGCGCCGAGTGTGGCCTGCTCGGCCTCGAGGTTCTGAGGCGGCACGCGGTCGAACCCGCCGTTCGAGCGGGACGTATACTCTCGATCCAGAACGTCGGCCATTACTCTCCTCCACGCGCGCGGCGCCAAGCTCACGGAATCCGGTTCCAGTGACGGAGCCGATTCTAGACGAGAGCTCTGACATCTACGTGAGGCCCGAAGGACTGTCCACAGGCCCGCGACACCTGCGACCTGCAATGTTGTGGACTGTCCACCGAATCCACAGATTGCCGAGCATTTCGCGCCCGCCTGCGGAACGCAGCGATGCCGCCCCCATTCAACGGGGGCGGCATCGCGGGCTTGCGGCACTACGAGCTTGAACGCGAGTGCTAGTCGATGACCTCGCCAGCGGCTGCGTCAACAGCCTCGCCAAAAGCGGCCTCTTCGAGTGCGACCTCGGCATCGGCCTGCTCGGGCGTCTCCTCGACGATCTCGACGAACGCTACGCCCTCGGCGTCAACGCCCTCGACCTCGGCAACGATGGTCTCGGGAAGCGAGGCCGCGACGGCGACTCCGCCTTCGGGAACGACGTTGACGAACAACTCGGCCTTGGTGTCGCGGTAGACAGCCACCTCGATGGGGTGCTGGCCGGCCATCTTGATGGCACCGTGCGTCTCGATCTTCCGGCGATCGACATCGAGGCCCAGCTGCTCGCGCAGCGCGTCCTCGATGTGTCCGTGCGTGACCGAACCGAAGAGACGACCCTCTTCGCCGATCTTGGCCTCGATGGTGACCACCTTGCCGTTGAGTGCTGCAGCAAGGGTCTCTGCCTCGCCCAGGCGAGTGTCTTCGCGCTTCTGGATGTTGTGCGAGCGCTGTTCGAGCTGCTTGAGGTTGCCCTTTGTCGCCTCGATGGCGACCTTACGCGGCAACAGGTAGTTGACTGCGAAACCGCGAGCGACATCGACGACGTCGCCCTCGCCTCCGCGGCCTTTCAGTTCCTGCAACAGGATGACTTTCATGGTTACTCCTTCATGTCGCCGGACAGACTCGCTGCCCGGACGGCAGTTCTATCGCTTACCAGCGCCGGCCTTCAGGCTCGGCGACTGTTGGCGCTGCACCCTCGCGGGACAGACGCCGAAAGTTGATCCAGAAATCGAGCAGTCCCGCGAAGCTGACGACGAGCGTGAGCACGTCGAGCGCGGCGAGCGCAGCCAATGCGAGGATGCGCCCGCCGCGGCCGACGCCGGCCCGGTCGAGCATCCCCGCCGCGACGCCCATCCCCTGAAGGAAGAAGAGCGTGCGAGCACACAGCACGAGATTCAGCCCCACGATACCTAACGCAACGGATCCAGCGAAGGACACTTGCGCAGCAGCCAGCATGAAGAGACCGGCGACGAACGCCCACAAGATGTGAGGCGAAAGGTCCAACCGCGACAGCGGCGGGACATTGAGGCCGAACTCCACCCTGCGAGCAGCCCATGCGACTGCGCCAATGGCAAGAACGCCCACGAACACGGCGATCTGGAAGTACGCCCACGGCCACGCCGACACAACCAAGTGTGCGGCGTCTTGCAGCGAACGAAGCGTATCGGGCGTGCTGGAACCGAGCGTCTTCGTCATCTCCGCAAGAGCGGCTTGCGACTGCCGTGAAACTGTTGCCGAGAGTGTGGTGCCTTGAGAGCGTGCGAGCAGCGCGTCAGCACCCATGTTCGCGAGAGCGAGCACGGCGATGAGCGCCGCTGCGACCACTTGGAACGATTGGTTCGGCAGCAGCACGACCGTGAGAACCACGGCCGCGAGCACCGGAGCGACAAACACCACATCGGACACGTTGAGCACTCCGACGACTGCGACTCCGACAGCGGCGGCGAAAGCGGCCACGGCGGTCTGTCCGCGGTACGCCAGCCCGGCGATAGCGGCGGCCGCTATGGGCACGCCGACAAACGCCATGGCCGGAGCCAGAGCAGTGCCGATGACGATAGCCGCGAACAGCAGTGCGGAGTCAGCGATGCGTGGGATGCCGGCGTCCAAGAGAGGCTACCTACCGCCCCTGCGGTCGATGCGGCCACTCACAACCGGAACGGTGTACGGCACGAGCGCCATTTCACGACCACGCTTGACGGCGATGGACAGCCGGTGCTGGTGCTGGGCGCAGTTGCCGGACACGCGGCGCGGCTTGATCTTGCCACGGTCGGTCATGAACTTGCGCAGCAGCTGCACGTCCTTGTAGTCGATGTACTCAGTGTGATCCTTGCAGAACTGGCAATACTTGCGCCGCGGCTTGCGGGCGAAATCGGACATGTCTTCTGACCTCCTTCCGCGATTCTTGGTCGCGGTGTTGATATCGGTGCGCGCCCGGGGGTCGGGCGCGCCAAGTGGTTTGCTAGAACGGAATATCGTCGTCGATGACCGGATCCACCGGCGCCGCCGAGGAAGGCTTCGCTGCCGGCGCGCTGTAACCGCCGCTGCCTTCGCCGCGCGCACTCATGAACTCGATGTCATCGACGATGATCTCGACCTTCGAGCGCTTGCCGCCTTCGGGGGTCTCCCACTGGCTCCAGCGGAGCTTGCCTTCGATGGCGACCTTCGAGCCCTTGTTCAGGAAGCGCGAGACGGACTCGCCGCGCGATCCAAAAAGGACGGCGTCGAAGAAGTTGGGCACCTCTTCCCACTCACCGGACTGAGCGTTCTTGCGGCGGTCGTTGACGGCGATGCCCATCTTGAGGATGGCCATGCCGCCAGCGGTCGACACCAGCTCGGGGTCGCGGGTCAGATTGCCAGTGATGTTGACTCGGTTGATGCTCATCGTGAAAACCACCTTCTGACGTACACGGATTCGGATTGGGATTCACCCACCGAGCCCGCAGGATGCGGCCGTACGCGAAGACTACTCGCGGTCTTCGCGGTGCACGAGCATGAAGCGGACTACGGAATCGGTGATGCGCAGCACGCGGTCAAGCTCGGCGATAGCGGCCGGCGCGGTGTGGAAGTCGATGAGGACGTAATCGCCCTCAGTAACCTTGCCGATCTCGTAAGCAAGCTTGCGCTTGCCCCATCCATCGACCGTGTCCACGACGCCCCCGTCAGCGGTAATGATGCCCTGGATCTTGTCCAGAACAGCCGCACGGGCCTCCTCATCGAGAGAAGGGTTGAGCATGAGCAATAGTTCGTAAGCCTTCATTTAGTCACCTCCCCTGGGCTGACTCGGCCCCGGAACTGTGAAGGCAGCGGTCCGGAGCAGGAAATGAGCCTGTGGAGTGTATCACCGGCCAGGCGCTGCAGCAACATCCTCTCCCACAGCACTGACCAGAACCTTTCCGATTCCTTTCCGGCGTCCACCGCGCCACAACGGCCACAGCGCCCCGAGCGCCACAAGCGCGCCGAGAAGCGCGAGGCTCGCGACGCGCAGCGAGCGGGCAACGAACGCTCGCGCGCCCGACACTAGCGCGGCCAGCCACCGCGGCTCCCCGCCGGTGGCGGTCGCCCGCCCAAGGACTGGGTTCGTCACAGGCGGAACTGCCAGCGCAACGACTTCGCCCGCCCGTATCGGGGCGAGTTGCGGCGCCGTCGGCATGCATAGCACGCCCGCCCGTCGGCTGCCCGCGGCAACCGAGATCGCTGCCCGTGTGGCCGAGGGAACCGCCAGACTCACGCCAGCTCCGAGTCCGCCAGCAACCGCCGAGCCCGCGTGGCTCGCTCTCACGCCGTTCGCCCGGGGTGCCAAGCTCACGCCGGCCGGCAAGCCGGCTGGAACCGTCACTCCCGCACCAACGCCAGCCCCCGCAGCGCCACCAACGACTACTGGCGCCCCATCGCCTACCGTCACGCCAGCACCTTGTCCCACGCCGACGCCCTCTCCCTGTCCACCATCGCTCGATGGCGGGGGCGGGGGCGCAATGATTCCGAGCGGATCAACGTACAAGTCCCCCTCGCGCACGCCCACGTGCAGGTGCGTACCAGCGCTCGAACCGTCGCCCGCAGAAGCGAGCGACCCGATCGCATCGCCTTCGGAAAGCTCATCGCCGCGTGAAACCGAAACGCTTGCCAACGGCAGCAGCGTGATCTTCCCGCGCGAAGTCTCGATCGTGACGACGGTAACCCGGCCCCCGCCAACCCCCGGCACGCTCCCCGCGAACGTGACGCTGCCCGAAAGCGGCGCCACCACACGCTCCCCGGTAGCCGCGGCGATGTCGACACCGCGATGTCGCGAGCTGTCGCTACCGCCTGTCGAGTACGTCGCGCCGAACCCCAGCGTCACCTGCGACGCGTGCGCGAGCGGCCAGCCCGCACAGGCGACCGCCGGATGCCCGAGCGCACCGATGCACAGCGCGAACCACAGCGCCAACGCAATCGTGGACCTCCGACCCGCTTCTTCGAATCGCGAGACCACCGCGACTGCTGACTCCCCTCGCGACCTCTTCCCAGCGCGCATGCAAACCACCCTGCCTTCTCGGCGAGGCGCGGATACTGGGGGGTGCGAACGTGTGTTCGATAGTACGCCGAAGGTCTGACGCGTACAACCCCGAAACGCGAAGCGGCCGCCTGTGACGGCGGCCGCGAAGTGTGCGCTGGAGCGGCTGACGGGACTCGAACCCGCAACATTCAGCTTGGGAAGCTGACGCTCTACCATTGAACTACAGCCGCGCGTCGAGTGAGTGTATCCCAGCGCAACGAACGCCCGCAAACGCGAAACGCCGCCAGAAGAGGTTCCGGCGGCGCTTCGTTACTTGGTGAAGCTTAGGGCCTAGGACTTGCCGATCTTGAAGATCTTCGTGCCGCAATCAGGGCACAGACCCTGGGTCGCGGGACGACCGTTCTTCATCGTGATGTCCTGGGGGTCCTTGATGTCCTTCTTGGCCTTGCACTTGACGCAGTAGCCTTCTTTAGCTGCCATTCGTGCAGTCACCTCTCTCTCTTCTTCGTCTGCGATCCCTCTCAGCCACACACCCGGGCAGGCGGTGCTGCACAGCGATCAGCAATCCCCTCTGGAACGAGTGTGCCCGTTCCCGCCAAGAAGTCTACCGAATCCGCGCCGGTTGTCACGCACGAAACCACGAATGACATAAGAGAGAATGAGCCAACGGCTAGAGTGACCCCTTCGCTTGCGCGCCCTTGAGCGTGCAGGAGCCGAACGCGAGCACGCCCGCACCCGTCAAAACGAGGCCGCCCCAGACCGCGCCCGCGATCGCCCAGAAACCCTCGGGGAAGGTCTCGATGAGAAGCGAGTTGGAGTCAAACGTCCAGGTCCCAGCCTTGAAGAACAGCCCGTGGAACTCCGTGAAGAACCAGTCGAAGTTCACCGTCGCAGCAACCACACCGAGCGCAACAAACAGCGTTGCCATGAGGGCCCCAGCGCACAGGGCATCCGAAATCCAACCCGTTCGCTTTCGCAGACCTTCGACCGCCAGCACGATCGCGAGCACGATTGCGAGGATGCCGGTAACGAGGCGCGCACCCGAGAGCACGCGCCGAACGTCGAGCAGGTGAGATATGGCGCCCGCGTCAAAACCCGGCCGTCCGTCGACGGTCGCGGGCAATACGTCTGGCTTACCATCGATGACGAAGGCACGGACCTGCTCGGCGACGCGGGCCATACGCTGCGTGCCCAGACCGGACTGCCGCGCATACGACGTCTTCGATCCGACGATGCTGGTGAACGCGGGAACCGTGAGAGGGATAACCGATAGGCCAAGAAGGAACAGGGCGAGCGCGATCCCCCCAACCCATGTCGTCAGCCGGCTCACGTCAGTCGTCCAGCGGGGCCGGATCCGCAGGATCCGAAGCGCCGAAGCCGGTATCGTCCGAGCCGTGCGCGGAGCCGTCTCCGGATTCGTCGACCAACTCGTCTTCGATTCGCTGAGAGGCGAGCGCTGCTGCGGTGACCACGCGGTTTCCACCAGCCTCGACCGCCTTCGAAAGGGCCGCATCGGCCGAGTCGAGCAGCTCATCGGGGCTGGAGCCGTCGGTGGGAAGCGACGCGACGCCAAGCGAGACGGTCACGCCTGCACCTTCGTACGTGGTCGCATTGATGGTCGTGCGCACCTGCTCGGCGAGTCGCAACGCGTCGGCATCCAGCGGGGTGCGGCCTGTCGCATCATCTTCGATGAACATGATGACGAACTCCTCGCCGCCGAAGCGGGCCGCGATGTTGGTCGTGACCGTGGCGTCGCCCGATTCGCTCAGACAACTGTTGATGGCGTCGGCGAGCTTGCGCAAGAGCGCGTCCCCCATCTCGATACCGAAACGGCGATTGAAGTCGCCGAAGCGGTCGATGTCGACGAGGATGACGTGCAAGGGCCGGCTGTCGCGGTGCGCGCGACGCACTTCGGCCGAGAGCGCACGCAGGAAGAACGCGCGGGAGTAGAGGCTCGTCGTCCCATCGGAGACTGCCAGCGACTGGCACAGGGCGGCTTCGGCGCGGTGCTGACCGACGAGCTGAGTTGACACGGCCGCCGTACCGGCGAGTACCGCGACCTGCCACATGTAGCGCACCACGACGAAGATCCTGTCGAGCTGCTGGTTGTTGACGGCGAACGGGATCACAACATGCGGAAGCACGCGGAAGAGCTCCGAGAACTCGATGAATCCGAGCAGACCCATGCACAAGGCCGCAAGTCCGAACGCCGCGCGGCGAGTGGGCAAGATGAACGCGGCCTCTAGGATGAACAGCGGATACATCGACCAGAACCACGAGTTCACGCCACCGGAGTAGTAAACCAGCACCGTGACCACCACGGCGTCGAGTGCCAGTTGCAAGTTGTTCCAGACCGCGATGTTGCCCAGCCGCTTGTAGTTGAGCTGGTAGAACGAGTTGTAGAGGACCACGAGGGCCAGCGTGACCGCGGGCACGAGCATGCGCTGCGCGAGCTCGGAGGCGGGTATCACGGTCGCGTAGGCGAGCCCCGCGATCACCGAGTAGACCACGAGCACGACAAGCAGCGCCCAGCGGATGCGGATGACGAGGCCAACGCGGTGAGTGTTGGCTTGCAGCGCCTCGATGTCATGACGGGTCGGCTGCTCGCGCCACGACACCATCAGCGAACGCACGAGCCGCTTCCTGAGTAGGCTGGGAGTCAAGCGGGCCTCCGTGTCACCCGTGGACAGAACAGCCGCGTGAATCGAGACGCGCGCGGCCATCAGAGTGTACCGCGTGCCCGAACGGGCGCAACACCACCATCGAATGGCGGAGGCGCACGGGGCTGTGGCGTCCACACCGCGCCCACGCGTCAGCCCCGCGGCACTGCGCGTCTACCCTATACTGAGGCGCATGGACCCGCACGCAACATTCGCCGATATCTCGCGCCTCATCGCCGCCCTTCGGCCTGTGGGTTTCGCGCTCCAAGACGCCGTCGCCGGCGTGGGGCTCGTCGCGCTCGCATTCGCACTCGTGCCTGCTCTCGCTCGCTTCCGCGCGCGGGTCCTGCTCGTGTTCACGCTCGCGCTCGCGGGCGGGGAATGCGTCCTTATTTGGATGCATGTCCGGCTCTACCAGCTCATGGTCGTTGTCGACCCGTCGACCGGGATCACTACCGGCCACGTCGCGGCGGCACCGTGGATCGAATCCGAGAAGCTCTACATCTGGGCGCTGCTGGTCGCCGTGATGGGGCTCCTGATGCGCCGGCACCGCGACGATCTTGTCGGCGGGGTGCTGGCGATCTCGGGCGCCCTTGCGATGGGTGCGGCGCTGCTGGGAACGCCGTTCACGAACCCGCTACCCAACCTGCTCGGCCAGTACGGCGGGTACCTGCAGGCGATGTCGAGCGGAGGTCAGGCTGCCGACGGCGCGTTCCAGGGCATGGAGAGCGCTCGGCAGTTCTATTACAACGCATGGTTCATGTGGGTGCATCCGCCGCTGCTCTTCTTCAGTTACGGCGCGTTCGCGCTCTCGTTCGTCGCGACGTTGAAGATGATCCGAGAGCGGCACTCGGCGTGGGAGACCACCGCGTACCGGTGGGCACGGCTCGGCTACCTGTCACTGACGGCGGGCATGCTGTTCGGGCTGCCGTGGGCGCTCATGTCATGGCAGGGCGAGGCGTGGTGGTGGTCGGGCAAGGTCAACATGTCGATCATGATGTGGATGCTCTACACCGCCTACCTGCACGCGCGCCTGTACCTGCGCACGCGCGGCATGTGGAAGACGGTCGCCGCGCTCGCGGTCCTCTCGTTCGTGATCCTCGTGCTCACGTATGTCGCCACCTACGTCGTCCCCGGCGCGCACAGCTACGCCGCCGCAGAGCCCTCACGCGCCCTCGCATCCGCAATCTGCCGAGGAGGTCTCGCCTGATGCCGAGCATCGACGACATCCGGCAGCGCGCGTGGGACTTCGCGCTCACGATCGTCACCGTGATCGTGCTCGCGGCGCTGGGCGTGCAATCGTTTATCGGCACCGGCTACGTCTGGTGGGCCGAGCGAACGATCACGAGCTGGGAATCGACCGCGGGCTACGCGCAGTACGTCGCGCGCATGGATGCGATCGCGGCCCCTCTCGTCGTGGTACTCGTGGTGGTGATGGGGCTGTGCGTGCCCAAGCGCCTCTTCGGTCGGCGCGTGCTCATCGCGGTCTCGGCGGCGATGCTCGCGGCGGGAACCGCGATCGGCCTCGAGACTCGCTCGCTCGTGTACGGCCTCACCGTCTACCTCTCGCTCGCGGCGCTCATTCAGGTCGCCGTCGTCGTGCTGACGATCGCGGGCGTCCGCGGCCCGAGCTACCTCACGGAAGGCCGGCTCACCAAGACCGGCAGCGGCCTCTTGCACCTCGGCGTCGTGCTGTTCGCGATCGTGGTGGTGGCGCTGCAAAAGTCTTCGTGGATGCTGCCGATTTTCTCGGCGAGCGCGCTGAGCACGATCGTGGGAACTGCGCTGGCGTTCTACGCGTACCGAATCGCCTGGCACCGCAACCGGCCCGTCGTCGAAGCGCCATTCGAGTGGAGTGGCGAGGCGGAAGCCGCTGGTGAGGACGCGGGCAGCTAGCTCGCGTTGAGATCCGCGAGGCTGAAGCCTTCGGCGAACGGATTGATATAACGCACGCCCTCGAGCTCGGCCATGGGGCAGTCCTCGGTGACGATCGTGTCGATGCCGCCGATGCGCGCGGTGGCCCATATCTGGGCGTCCCAGTACGAGATCGAGTAGCGGCGCCAGCAGCGCAGCGCCTCGCGGACGACCGCCGCATCGATGGGAATGAGCGTGAAGGCCGGGAGCAGCCTCACTATCACGGACTCGACCTGCTCCTTCGTCAGTGGCGAACGCAGCCTGTTGCAGCCCGCGCTCACAAACTCGGCGACGACCTGCGGGCTGATCGCGCCGCTTCGGCTGGTAACCAAGTCACCGAGAACGGCGTCGGCGAGCATCTTGCGCTCGGGTTCCGAACGATCGACCGAGTAGACCAGCACGTTTGTATCGACGAACAAGCTAGGAGCGGTCATAGAGGTCCTCGCGCTTCCACGAACGTTCGCCGCCGCCACCGGGAACCGGTCCGAGAGCCCATATTTCGTCGAGTGCCGCCTTCAGATCGCGCCATGCCCGCTCTCCGACGGTGTCGTCCCAGCCCTCCAGATAGCGGTCGACCGCAATCCTCACCAGCTTGGCCTGCGACACGCCGAGAAGATCGGCGCGCTGTACCAGCCGCCGGTCCGTCTCATCGTCCAAGTAGAGTTGCTTTCGCACCATGCGAGCCATTGTGGAGCCACCGCCTAACCAGATCCTGAACAGAACCTGTTTGCTGGGAAGTCAGTGTGATGTATAGGATTATACATCACACTGAGAACCGTCGGAATTGCCTCCTGAGCTGGGGGTTCTTCGGGCCGCTCGCTTTGGCGCCGCCTACGCCTCGCGGATCATCCGCGTGACGAGCTCGGTGGTGCGCTCGACGACTTCGGGCTCGATCTGGTCGCTCGTGTCGGTCTTCCAGTGCCAGTTGACCGGCAACGCCGCGGAGTCGAACGCCATGAGCGTCAGAGCCTTGAAGCCGCGTGCGAGCGCCGGCGTAGCGTCGGTCGACAGTCCCCTGTAGGCGCGCGGCTTCACGAGGATCTCGGCCTCACGCGAGACGCGCTTCGCGAGCCCGATGAGGCGCGCGTTCGCACGGTAACGGCGCGCCATGCCTTCCTCGGTCACCCACGAGAGTTGCCCTGCGCCGACGTTGTCGAGATTGATGATGAGCGCGTCACGAAGCTCTTCTTCGTAGGCGGCCAGGAACGCCTGCATCCCAACGGTGCCGACCTCTTCGGCACCGGTCGCCACGAACCACACTTCCTTCTCGATAAGGTCGCGGTCGACCGACTCGGTCACGCGGCGGCGGATGCGCGCGGCCTCGTTCGCGGCGAAGTCGCTGTCCTCGATGGGATCGTCGCCGGCCCAGCCACCCTTCCAGCCGAGTCCGCCTGCCTCATCGTCGTTGTCGCCGTCGCCGTCGCCGAAGTTGTCCCACGAGCCGATATTGCGGCCTTCCTTGCGCGCGTCGAACTTGTCGTCGACGCCGAGCCAGTCCTTCATGTCCGGCGCAGCCTCACGCTTCTTGCGCTTCAACCCGCCGAGAAGACCGCGCTTCGGCGGACGCTCCGGTGACGGGTCCATCGTGCGCGCGGGCTGGCCGACGCCGAGCGACCCGGTGGCGCTGAGCGCGTCGGCAGCCTCATCAGCCCAGCTCGTGTCGAGCGCACGGCCGTGCTTCGGCTCGGGCTCGGACATGCGCCTCGGCTTGGCAGCTGGCGTCGAAGCCGGCGCATTCGCGCGAGGCGGCAACTCGCCGCCGACGGCGGAGAACTCAATCGTCTCGAACTCCGGGAGCCGGTCCTGCCCGCGCTGCGGGCGCGGGGAAGGCGCGCCGTCCGGCTCGGCCCAGGCGAAGTCCTCGGGCAACCGGGTCGAGGCATCGCCACCGCCCGCCGGCGTGTAACTGAGCAGCGAGCCGTCGGGTACGACACCGGCCTCGTAGGCGATGTCGGGCGAGCGGCGCACACCTGCTACGGGAAACTGCGACGTCGAGAAGCGCGCCATGTCCGGCTCCGGCACGAGATTGTGCAGTACGCCGAGCATCGCCGCGACGCCGGAAGCGTTGTCGCCGGCACCCGCCACGAACGGCATCGCAATCTCGCGGTGCACGTTGATGAGCAGCGGAACGAGTAAGTACGCGGCGACAACCATGGCGCCGTACCACAACCACGTGTCGACGGCGGCCGGCCCCGGCAGCGGCAGCGCGGCCGCGAGCAGCAGCACCGGCACCGCGAACGTGCACCACTTCATGAGCGCGAACGTCACGGGGAATTGCTTCACGAGGCTCGGCGAGAACGCGAGCGAAGCGCGCGCGGTGTCGTAGTGCGCGACGATGACGACCCGCTTCATCCGCTCGCCGCGACGCGTCCTGGGGATGTGGCGAGCGATGACGTTCTGACTGGGGCCCTTCGGCATGATGCGCGTGAGGCCCCACCGCGTATCGAGATCGCTCCACAGGAAGAACGCCGTGATCGCCGAGATGGCGAAGCCGAGCCACACGAGCATCCCGCCGAGCAGCCATGCGCCCGCGATAACCGCAGAGCCGATCGTAAGGAGGTGGTAGACGACGAACGCCCACGAGTACGTGCGCGGCGAGTTGAACTCCTGGATCTCAGGCTCGAGGCCTCGCGCGACGAAGGCGGCCTCGATATAGGAGGCTGCCTGATGCTCGGCATCACTGGTTGCGGGGCGCGGGCCGATCTCGTCGGCGAGCGCGGTTAGGTGCTGCATCATCTCGGCCATCGAGGACCTCCGACACACACGGCTGCGGTTTGGCTACGGGCGGCGGTCGACCCGCCGCATACATGGTAGCGCAGCCAAGCGACATGCGACGGCCCGACCACCGTTTCCGGTGACCGGGCCGTGTGCTTCGCGCCTGTCCTGCCAGCCTCTACAGCACACCCGGCTCCATGTGCGGCGGACTCGTGTCGTGACACTTGTTGCACTCGCTCATGCGCCGGCGCGTGTGCTGAGCTGTCAGCGCCGGATCCTTGCTGTGGCACTGGCACCCCGGGATCGGGATGACGAACCGCTTCTGGATCGGCTGTGCCTGCCCTGCGGCGACCATCTGGTCGTACTGCTGGAGCACTCCTGGCACCGCGGAGCCAGACATGCCGCCGAAGTTGTAGAGCAGCAGGCCGGTCACGACCAGCAGCACCAGCAGCACACCGAGCGTGATGCTCGTGCCGCGCAGGATGCGCACCCACAGCGGACGGCGTGGCTTGCACTCAAGGTCCGGCTGGACGGGATCGACCGTGACGGGCACGAACTTGCTCACGTTGCTCCTGATGCTTTCTAGCCGAGAATCTCGGCAAGGTCGGCCGCGGCGGACTCGCCGATCGGCTTGATGTTGAAGTTCTCCACGAGCACGGCCAGCACGTTGGGGGTGATGAAGGCCGGCAGGGTGGGTCCGAGACGCATGTCGGTGATACCGAGGCTCAGCAGGCTGAGCAGGACCGCCACGGCCTTTTGCTCGTACCAGGAGAGGATGATCGAGAGCGGCAGGTCGTTGACGCCGATCTCGAACGCATCGGCGAGCGCGACCGCGATCTTGATGGCGCTGTAGGCGTCGTTACACTGGCCCACGTCCATGAGGCGAGGCAGGCCGCCGATCTCGCCCAGTTGCTTGTCGAAGAAGCGGAACTTGCCACACGCGAGCGTCAGCACGATGGTGTCTGCCGGAGTCTGCTCCACGAAGTCGGTGTAGTAGTTGCGGCCCGGCTTAGCGCCGTCGCAGCCGCCCACGAGGAAGAAGTGCTTGATCGCGCCGGACTTGACCGCCTCGATGACGGTGGGAGCGACCGAGAGCACGGTGTTGTGACCGAAGCCGACGAGGACCTCACCGTTCTCGGTGTCCTCGGCGAATCCGTCCATGGCGAGCGCCTTCTCGACGACCGCGCTGAAGTTGTCGCGGGTGACGTGCGGCAGGCCGGGGAAGTGCACGGGGCCGGAGGTGAAGACGCGGTCCTTGTAGGTGTCCTTCGGCGGCATGAGGCAGTTCGTGGTCATGAGCACCGGTCCGGGGAACTCGGCGAACTCCTTGTGCTGGTTCTGCCACGCGGTGCCGAAGTGGCCGTAGAACTGCGGGTGCTTCTTGAGCTCGGGATACGCGTGCGTGGGGAGCATCTCGCCGTGGGTGTAGACGCTGATGCCGGTGCCGTCGGTGGCCTTCAGGATCGCGTCGATGTCGGCGAGGTCGTGACCCGATACGAGGATCGCCTTGCCCGCCGCATGGCCGAGAGGAACCTTCGTGGGGACCGGCTGGCCGAAGGTGCCGGTGTTGGCGTCGTCGAGGATCTCCATCGCGCGCAGGTTCACCGTGCCGCACTCCAGCGTGAGCGCGACCCAGTCGCCAAGCTCGAGCGATTCGTCGCTCAGCGCTGCGAGCGCCTTGAAGAGGTAGCTGTAGATCATGGGATCCGTATGGCCGAGGGTGCGAGCGTGCTGCTCGTAGGCGCCGACTCCCTTCAGGCCGTACAGCGTGGTCTCCTGCAGCGACTGGATGTCGGGATCAGCTTCGCCGTTCCACGGCACGCCGAACTCCATGCCCTGGGCGACTTTGCCCTCGATGGTGTTGGCCGCTTCGAACGTGGCGTACAGGCCGTCGTACTCGCCCGAGCCACCCGCCGAGACAACCGCGGCCTTGAGCGCTTCGCGCAGCGCGACAGCCTCATCAACGATCCCGGCGACGGAAGCGGCCTCGAAGTCGACGTTCGTGAGCGTCGTGAACAGCGCATCGGCGACGAACGCGCCGGCAGCCGCCGTGTCGACGCCGAGCTTCTCGGCATCGACGGCCACAAGCGCAATGCCGCGGCACGCGTTGACGAGCAGATCCTGCAGCGCCGCAACATCTTCCTTCTTGCCGCAGACGCCTACCTTGTCGCAGCCGGTCCCGTGCGCCGTCTGCTCACACTGATTACAAAACATCGACATAAGGTTTCCTCTCGCTAGTGCTGGTCAGGTCGTCTTTCATCGGTCTTGAGGGAGAAGCGCGGCCTGTGGTTGCCGCGGTTGGAACCGTGAATGGGGTCGTGCGTCGGGCGGCTCGGCGAAGCCCCGCCGCGAGATTCCGCCGCCGGGGAAGGTGGCACGGACGCATCGCGTCCATGCCGCCGAGGGCCCCCGGCGAGGACCTGACCGAGCGCCGGGGCTTCGCCGATCCGCCCGGAGCCCAAGAGCTTACCCGTGGATCAACCCCGGCAAGCACCGCGTGCACACCCAGGTGCTGGTCCCCTGCGTCCTGACCGGCAGCAGCGGCCCCTCATCCTCGGAGCGGCCGCACACGTAGCACGACTGCGGGATGTAGAGCGGCACACCGGCCGCCTCGGCGGTTGCGGTCTGCTCGGCCACTCGGGTTTCTACGGCATCGTGGTCGAAGGGGACGGCTTCGCGAGTCTCGATCGTGAGGGCGCCGGTCGGGCAAACGGCGAGGCAGAAGCCGGCGCCGTCGCACAGCTCGTCGCTGATGACCTTGGCCTTGCCATCGACGATCTGGATCGCGGCCTCGGCGCACGGGCTCACGCACAGGCCGCAGCCGTTGCAAAGCGCCTCGTCGATGTGGATGATCTGGCGGGTCACGGTGCTGGTTGTCATCGGGATTCCTCCTGGTGGTGGGCGGCGATTGCGGCGGTCTTCTCGGCGTCGCGAGTGCGGGCCTCGGCTTCCTTGCGGTACTTGCGGCCATCAAGCATGTGCTGGATGCCGTCGATCGCGTGGCCCTTGCGCCACGACTTCGGGCCCGAGTAGCGCATCATCTCGCGCTGCCACTCGCGCTCGTCGGACTTGTAGCAGTGAACCGGGCAGTAGGCGCAAAACGGCTTCGGGTCCTGGTTGCAGTACGCGAGGCGCTTCTCGGCGTACGCGAGATGCGCCTCGCACTCGTCGCAGAGCACGAACTTCTTGCGCGAGTAGACGCCGAGCGCAGCGCCGTCGGTGTGCGGCGCGTGACGTTCGCGGTCGCGGTGGTGGCCGTCGCACCAGATCTGGACGAAGTCGGCGAGTGTCCTCGAGTCGTTGACGACCGCGTCTTCCTGCATCTTTGCGACGAACTTATCGTTCACGACCGATCCTCTCAGGTGCGTTGCGGGCTCCCCGCACTACGCACGATACGGGCCGAGAAGGCCTCGATTCTTTGACGCCAGTCAAATGTGACCGGAAAAGTAGGAAATCGCATTCTCCCTGGAAATGCACCAGCCCGGCTGCTCCGTGGGGGGGAGCAGCCGGGCTGGTGCCGTATGGGAGGGACCAAATCGCTTGACTCGCTTCTCTCCGCCCCCGCGCTTCGAGGCGAATCAGTGATTGCGATAGGTTCAACAAACACACTATCGGCCCTGGGTTGTCGCGACTCGTTGACCTGGGTCAACGCAGGGGAACATTTCTTTGAATTAATTGCAGCGCCGCTGCTGTGCCCGGCGTCCGTGGTGCCCGACGTCGTGGCGCCCCGCCGCGTGCTACGCACGGCCACGCCCAGTCGCGGTACCCTTGAGCCTGACCCGATCGCCGACTCCGAGGAGCGCGCATGAGCGCACCCGACGACATCCGACCCGACGTCCTCTCCGCGATGCGCGCGTGCCGCCTCTGGCGCGCCGCTTCCGACGAGGCTGTCGCCACGCTCGCCCGGCGCGCCTCCGTGCGCGACGTGCCGCGCGGCGCATCGCTCGCCCGCGAAGGCGAGTCCGCCAGTGAGTTCGGCGTGCTCGTGGCCGGTAAGGCGCGCGTCTTCTACCTCGGCGCCGATGGCCGCCAGATCACCTTCGAGACGGTCGGGTCCGGCGAGCCCCTTGCGGCCGTCGCTGCGATCGCCGGCACGCGCTACCCCGCCAACGTCGAGGCCGCGACGCCGGCAACGATCGCGTGGATCCCCACCGAGGCCCTCTTCGAGCTGCTCGACGCCGAGCCGCAGGTCGCGCGCTCGCTCGTCATCGACCTCGCCAGCCGCGTGGTCAACTTCACGAGCGTCGTGACCACACTCGCGCTCGACGTCCCCGGCCGCGTCGCTCGCTACATCTTCCAGCGCTCGCTGCAAAGCGGTGCCGCGACGAGCGAAGGCCTCGAGGTGACTCTCGGCATGAAGAAGGGCGAACTCGCGATGGCGCTGGGGACAGTGCCCGAGACGCTCTCGCGCGCGTTCTCGCGCCTGAAAGACGACGGCATCCTCGAAGTGAACGGCCAGATGGTGACGATCTTCGACATGCGCGCGCTCGCCGCTCTCAGCAGCGGCTACGAGGAAGGCTAGCGTGCGCACTCGCCGAGAGACGCTCGCGCTGCTGGGCGTGATGGCGCTCGCGCTCGCGACTCGGCTGTGGTGGCTGCTCGCGCACGCGCCCGGCGTGATCGGCGGCACGCACGACGAGGCCGGTTACGTCGAGATGGCGCGCCAGCTCATCGCGCGCGGCGTCTACGGCTACTACTCCACCTCGCCGAACGCCTACACCGTGCCCGGCTACTCGCTCTTCGTCACCGGCGTCTTCAAGCTCGCCGACGCGTTCGGCGCAGGGCCGGCGGGCGAGCTCATCGCGCTGCGGGTCGCGCAGCTGCTGCTGGGTCTGGCGGCGGTGTGGCTGGTCTACGAGCTCGGCCGCCGAGTCGCGAATACGCGCGTCGGCCTCGTCGCCGCCGCGGTTGCCGCGATCTACCCGAGCTCGCTCATGGCGCAGGGCCGCATCCTCACCGAGTCGCTGTTCGCGGCGCTGCTGCTCGCGTGGCTGCTCGTCGCGCTGACGCTGCGCGAGCGCCGTACGTGGCGCTGGCATGCGCTCGCGGGCGCGCTGCTCGCGGTGCTCGTACTCGTGCGACCGACTGCGGCGCTGCTGGGACTTGTCGTCTACGCCCTCGACCTCGCCGAGAAGCGAGACTGGCGTTTCGCGGCCAGCTCGCTCGTGGCACTGCTCGCGTTTTGCCTCGTCATGTCGCCGTGGTGGATCCGCAACCGTGTCGCGCTACACGAGACGGTGCTCGTCGCCACGCAGACCGGCGACCCGTTCCTGCGAGGCACCGACCCGTGGGACCCGTACGACCACATCGGGCCGTCGATCATCGCCGGCGTCGCGCCCGCGGACATGACACGCGTCGGCATCGAGCGCGTGAAGGCCGGGCTGCGCGAAGCGCCCGCGACGTGGATCGCGTGGTTCACCGTAGGCAAGTGGTGGTACTTGTGGCGCATGCCGTGGTACGAGTCGTCGTGGTTCTCGCGGGTGATGCACTGGGCGTTCGTCCTGGTGCTGGGGTGGATCGGGGTGGTGGCCGGGCTGTTCGACCGGCGCATGCGGCTGCTGGCGTGGTCGGTGGTGGTGATGACGATCGTTCAGCTCGCGTTCATCCCGATCCCGAGGTACATGTATCCGCTGTCGCTGGTGGCGATGGTGCTGGCGGCGGGGGTTGCGGTGCTGGGGTGGGAGACGGTGGGGGGCGAAACGCGAGATAGTAATCGACTGGATCCGCAATCTTCCCGCAAGTTTCCGCTGCGCCGCCCTGGAGCGTGCCTGTCTGGCGTGCGGCATCTCACGATCGTGCGTGCGCTCGGCTGCGAACGACTCGAAGTCGCGCGGTATCCCCGCGGCAAGAACACGCTCTGCAGCCTCGTCGACTACCTTACCGATGCGTTCTTGCCTCTTCGCCATCCCCGTCTTCAGCCGGTCCGTTCGGGCTCAAGAGGCGAATCCAAAGAAGTGTTCGCGCTCGATCCTGGACTTGCGTTCGCCGTTTCGCCCCCGGACACCTTGAACTTTGGAGCCCGGCCCGAGAACGCGGTGTTTCTGGAACTTCGTCGGCGTCTTCGAAGATCTCGCGACACAACTTTTCGTGGTCGGGGATGTTAAGCGCATGGCGAGACGGAGACCGAACCGTCGCGCATGAGCTGCGATCCAAGGGTTCACGCATCGCGCCAGCCAGTCCAAGGGCAAGCAATTGGTTCTGCGGGCAGAGGCCCGCTCTCTACCCGGAAGAAGCACCCCCATGCGAAATCACCACGATCCAAGACCTAAGGCAAACGCAAATTGAAATAGCGAATCAGTCGCTGCGGAATATCGGAATCTGGAGCTGAACGCATGCTGACGGGCATTTGCGCGAGATAGACAGAAAGAAGTAGTGGGTTTCCGCGTCGCGGCTGCACGAAGACTTCAATCTTGCGCGACGGGGGCCCGGTCTCAATTCTCAGGACAAAAGCCGTGGCGCTCGCCTCAGCACCGAAATCGGGCACCGTCCGCACGACAACTGTCTTCACGCTCCTGTCGTTTAGCTGCATGGTGCCGGCTTTGCGGTTGGCTGCGTAGAGACTCTCCCGGCCGGCGAGCACCTGCGCGAAGTCCGCCTGGTGTTCGTAGACGCTGGCGTATGCGCTACCCGAGAGTGTCGCGCTACTCATCGTCACCCCGTCCTCGTCGCGCTGCGAGCGAACCGAACCGCCGCGCGTCCGGAGTTGAACATCCCAGCTCACAGGAATGGTCATCGTCATACCGTTCGCCAGAACCAAGACGTCGCTGGGCACATAGCGCCCGGCTAAGCTAGGCGAAATCGGCAGCGGTGAAGGCGCCTCAGAGACGGAAGTGCTCGCACACCCTGGAATGGACAAAACGCTCAGAAGAACGAGCACCAGCACGCCTGACAATCGAGCGTCGCGATTAGCCATCACTTGTTTCCCGCGGAATTGATTTTTTCTGGAAGATTCATTGCCTCGGATGCATGCCACTGAGCTCCTCCTTTAGTCTTCCACGCATAAAAGTCGACGCTCGACGTCATCCAATTCACAATAACTCCGTCGGGCGGGGTGTACTTCTTGGAGCCCTTAAGCTTCTTCGTCTCAGTCTTATCGAGATGCTTACTCAGATTCACGGTGAGAGGTGCGTCCGTCTTCCCGGGATCCTGATAGGCGGTGCCCCTGATCACGATAAACATCTCGTGCATCTTCTGGCTGGCCTCGAGTGAGGCCTTGATCTTCACCTTCGAAGCTGACAGAGATGCAGAGCACTTCCACGAGATCGTGATTCCCTCCCACGTGCTGCTCCCGTTGTGCGACGTCTTGACGGTCCCGTCGCCCGCACCGCTGCCTTGGATGCTCTGTAGACCCGACGAGTCCGTCCCGCCCGCCGGATTCCCCCCACAGTACTGGTACGCACTGTCCTCCCCATCGGCTCTGGCTGCATCCTTGCTGATGAACTGGCACGTCACCGGGTCGAAGTAGCGCGCCGAGCAGTAGTAGAGCCCGCTCTCGGAATCGTACGCGTAGCCAGCGTAGCGCAGCGGCTGACGGGCCGAGATGACAGTGGCGAGTGTGGCGACCATTGATCCGGCCGAGATCGATGTCGAGAGCGAGTTCCCCCACGGGTCATAGCGGTACAGCGCGAAGGCCGTGCCGTTGGCGGCCGCGAGCTCGGCGACATCCCCCCGGTCGGTCGTCACGATGTCGAAGGCGACAGCCGCAGCGGTCGTCTCATCGCGGTAGAAGCCCGCATACGGCCGCCCGCTCCCGTCGTAGAGGTAGTCCATCGTGTAGCTCGCGTTCCCGCTCGAGGTCGCCGAGAGCGAGAGCAGCGTCAGTCCTTGGTACACGTAGTCCGTCGAGGTCGTCCCTCCTGCGGTGGAGACGACCGAGCGGGTGCGCTGCCCGTTCGCGTCGTACGTGTATGTGGCGGTGCTCCCTCGCGACGAGTCCGAGTATCCGGCCAGAGGCCCGCCACTCCAGGTGTAGACGGTCGTGGTCGCGCCGCCCGAGGGCTTCTCCGAGACGCATGCGCCCGTGGCCGGATCGTAGCCGTAGGTGCGGGCCGTGACGCCGCCTGCGCTCTTGCTCACGAGCACACCAGTGCCTGAGTAGGCGAATGACGTCGTGCCCTTTGCCCACGGTCCGGCGGCGGCGGACAGACCGACGGTCGTGATCGCGCGCTGAGCGTTGTAGGTGTAGGGCGCTGTCGTCGATCCGGCAAGGCCGCAGATGCCTGATGCGGTCCATGAGGCAAGCCGCGAGACCGTGTCGTAGGCATCTTGGCCCAATTATGGTCCGGCCGAGAACCAAGCGGTCAGGACACGTTTCTGCGCCGGATCCAACTGAATCGCCACCAGTAGCGACTCATCACCGTCGTCAAGCACATACCTGAACACTGAGTTCCTGGGCTGCGAATCCGCCAGCGCCTCAATTTCGACAGTGCGAGTTCCGGCGTCGGACTTGAAACGCTGCACAGCTTGAGCTGTTGCTTGGATCCCTTCGCGATCCCCCACTGCAGAGGCGTTCGCGATCGCCGCGGAATTCTGCTGCAGAAGCGCTGTGAGGAACCGCCGAGCGATCGCCTGCGCGGGAGCATCGCCTTGGCTGCGCCCGCCAGCACAGCCGGCAACTACGAGAACCGTCGCCAGGACAATGCTGACGATTACGAGCATTACGGCACGCTTCATCTTGGTGCTCCAGCGCGTGAGGTCGACCACGGATTGTTGATGCGTACGTTGTCCCACCCGCCACCCCCGTAGTTGACGTCGGTGTTTCCGCTAGCGAGTAGTCCAATGCTGATGCGCTTGATCCAGTAGCCGTAGTAGGGCCCCTTGAAGAACGTGGCGTAGCATCGGTCGCCATGTGGCCGCATCGCCGAATATCCGCTCCACCAGGCCGCACCATCGATCAACTTCATCCGGCTGACGTAGGAGGAGGTTCCCGAAGTCATGACGCGCGCTAATCCGTCGAACATCACGTCGAACCCGTACCAGGGGATTGAGCCCGTGTCCGTGTCCCAAATACCACCGGTCACGACTACCCACAATGCGCCGTCGTCAGTTCTATAGTACCAGTCGACTTGATAACCCCACCTAATTCGGATGAAGCCAAACGTGAACCGCTTTCCGACGTGGAAGAGTCCGAAGCGTGACTCGATACCACCCGAAAACGTGTACCACCCTCTGTGAATCAGCCTCTGACCGCTCGGGTCGACCGCCCCAACCGAGTCCCCGCCACAATACCCGTAGGGAGTCATCTCCCCACCGGCCCTCGCCGCGTCCTTGCTGATGAACTGACAGGTCACCGGGTCATAGTAGCGAGCCGAGCAGTAATACAGCCCGCTCTCGGAATCGTACGCGTAGCCAGCGTAGCGCAGCGGCTGGCGGGCCGAGATGACAGCGGCCAGTGTGGCGACCATCGATCCGGCCGAACTCGTCGTCGAAAGCGAGTTGCCCCACGGGTCGTAGCGGTACAGCGCGAAAGCGGTGCCGCTGACGTCGGTGAGCTCCGCGACATCTCCGCGATCGGTCGTCACGATGTCAAACGCG
>JBBRSD010000010.1:0-80428 GCA_038245725.1 Coriobacteriia bacterium
CGCCACGCCGGAGCCGGCGTCGGTCGCCGTGAGCTTGATGGCGGCTGCCGAGACGTAGGTCGCGACGGCGTCAGAGGTGGTGACAGGCGCGACGGTATCTGCGGGAGGCAGCGGCGCCGTGACGGTGAAGCTCGCGGTCTTGTGCGTCTCGGAGTTGCCGGCGACGTCTACCGACCAGAACTCGATCGTGTGGGCGCCGAGGGCGGTCACGGCGATCGAGGTGCCTGCGGTCTGGGCACCGCCGTCGAGCTTGTAGTAGGTCGACGCCACGCCGGAGCCGGCGTCGGTCGCCGTGAGCATGATGGCGGCTGCCGAGACGTAGGAGGCCTTGGCGTTCGATATGGTAGTCGGCGCCGCGGTGTCTGCGGGCGGGGTGGCGACGGGACTCACCGAGGTGGAGCCGAAGCCGCTCGAGGTGGTCGGTCCCACGACCGCGAAGATCGAGTACGTCTTGCCGCGCGCAACCGTGAATGAGCCGGATGCTGCATTGATGGTCGTGAGCTTCGTGCTCCCGTCGAAGACGGCGATGGCGTACGCCGTGGGAGCGCTGACGTTGTAAGTGGCGGTCGTGCCGGTTGCAGAAGCCAGCGTCGCGGTCACCTTGACGACCGTACCACTGTGGCAACCACTACATGGGACCGTCTTGGTCGGGTACGCGAACGCGGCCGGCGCGAACGCGACAAAGACTCCGAACGCCGCGAGCGCGACGATGCCAATTGATCTGAGCTTCTTCAAGAACATGCCGGGTTCCTCCTTGTAAGCGGTTTTGCGAGCGCCTGTCGTCGTCACCCCGAGAAGTTGAGGGCCGCGAGCGTTCGGCGTTGGTGAAGTCATCGGGTGCCAAGGCGGCGCCACTGGAGTGTGGCCCTCCATTTCGGGCAAGCCGGTTGTGACGGTCCTCACAACGCGAGCACAAGCGGGGAGCGCTGATCTCCAACGTGGCGCACGACGAAGCCCCGACCGCATTCTCAGCGGCCGGGGCTCGTCAGGTCTTCACAAGAAACGCCGGAGGTCTTGCCACCCTACTTCGTGAGGTCGTCCCAGGCCTTTTTCGCGCGTGCCGTCCACTCGTCCCAGGCGCTCTCGAGATCGCCTGAGACTCCATCCCATTTGTCGTCGGCGCCATCCCATGCCGCAGCGGCCTTGATCTTGAGCTCGTCGTACTGCTTCTGGAGTGCCACGACCCGCTCGCCGTACGCGACCTTCGCGTCACCGGTCGCGGATCCGGCCTTGTCCTTCATGAGGTCGAGGTTGCGCTTCCCCTCGTCCATCTGTCCCTGAACGCGCGCTTTGAGTTCGTGCTTCTGCATCGGGAGGTCTCCCTATTCGTTTCTCGGAGGGACAGGAAAGGACGTCAACGCCTTCTAGCGATCAGCCCATATACAAATAGCACGATGATGGCGCCGATGGTCGCCACGACGATCGACGTGAGGTTGAACCCGCTCACTCCGGGACCGCCGAAGAGGCCGAAGGCCCACCCGCCCACAAACGCGCCGACGATGCCCAAGAGAATGGTCACGATCCAGCCGAAGCGGTCCCCCATGACCATCTTTGCGATCACACCCGCGATCGACCAATCAATATCCAAGCCAAGAAGCCCATAATCCATATCCTTTCGTCGGATTAACCCTACAGAACGCTCCCGCATTGCGCACAGGTCGTACAGTTGCGCGCCCGGAATCACTGCTTGCTCGTCGTGTCTTCACTCTGCTCAACGCGCTCGACCGTCTCAGAAGCCTGCCGCGGACTGACAGCGCGGACGAGAGTCACGATTCCCCACGCGATCAGCGCGTACACGGCGATGGCGACGAGCGCACTCCACTCGAACGTCGCGCCCGCGACCCTCTGCGTCTTGAAGATCGCATCAAACGGCAGCATGAAGAATGAGGAAATCGCGTAGATGAATTCGACGAAGCCCGACTTTGGATTCGCTCCGAACAGCCGTAGCACGAAGCGCAGTGCGAGTAGAACTTCGACAACACCGAAGACGTAGTACACAACTCGAGCCAGCATCGTTTCGGCCGAGGAACGGGCCTCGGTATGCACCATCTGCCTGCTCGCCTTCATACCCGCATCAACTCGTGCCATTGCAGATTCTCTCTCCTCGGGGGCAGTTACCCAGTCTGTAGGAGTATTCCCAACGACGGCCCCGGGCGAGCCGTCGCAGGCTGGAGTGCGCCGCCGCACGGGTACGTACCTGTCGAACGCGAGTCGTATCCACCCGCCGTCTTGATGTTCGGAGTCCTTGATGCCCACCAACCCCAAGCGTCCTGCTCGCACCACCTCCCAGTCGTCACGCGACACAGCGCGCTGGCAGCGCGCTCTTCTCGGCGCCGAGTCGCGCTGGCCCGCATTCGCTGCGGCTCTCGCGATCATCGTCGGGCAGGCGCGCCTGGCGAGCAGCCTCCAGCTACGGCCTGTATGGCTGCTGCCCAGCATCGCCGCGGTACTGCTGGTGGCTTCGATCGGCTTCTACGTCTCGCCCGCCAAACCGAGCCGCCTCGACCGGGCGATCTCGGTCGGGCTGGCCGGAGTACTCGTCATCGCGAACGTCGGCAATCTGGCGTTGCTCGTGCGCGGTGTGTTCCTCGGCTCGACGCTCGCCCCGATCGACCTGCTCGCCAATGGAGTGGCTCTGTGGGTCGTCAACGTGCTGGTGTTCGCGATCGTCTACTGGGAGCTCGATGGCGGCGGGCCTGAGGCGCGCATCGAACGTCGTCGTGAGTTCCCGGACCTCGTCTTCCCGCAACGGCAGGCCGACCAGGGCAAGATCGCTCGCGGCGACTGGCAGCCCTCCTTCGGGGACTACCTGTTCGTGGCGCTCACGAACGGCACGGCCTTCTCACCGACCGATACGATGCCGTACACGAAACGCGCCAAGCTCGCGATGGGAGTGCAGAGCACGTTGTCGTTCGCGATCGCAGCGGTCCTGGTCGCCCGCGCGGTTAACATCGCCCGCGGATGAGGCGCTTTTAGGCCGAGCCGATGCCCATCTCGAGGGGCACGGCGTCGGCCACCTCGCCTGTGCGCTTCACGCACAAAACGACGGTGTCATCGTGCAGCGCCCCCTGCGAAAACTTCAGCACGGCACCGACCAGCCTGTCGGGCATGCGTTCGGTCGCGGTGTGACGGAGTTTCGCCAGCGTCTCGATCAACCGGCGCTCGCCGAACATCTCCTTGCCGCATCGCGCTTCAGTTATGCCGTCTGTGAACAGGACGAGCATTTCCCCAACTGCCAACGTCGTTTGGCAGGTCAGGTACTCAACCTCGGCCAGTGCTCCGACGAGTGGCGACTGCTCGCCACCAAGGGCGCGGGCGCCCGAGGCTCCAACCACCACCGGCTTGGGGTGACCGGCGACGCAGTACTCGAGCCGACCGGTCCGCGGTTCGAGCGTGCCGTAGAACAACGTCGCGAATACCTCGGGGGCCGAAGCGCCCAACACGATTCGATTGACGCGGCGGACAACCGCGGTCGGGTCGCAGTCGTCGTAGGCGCACGCACGCACACCGGCGTGCAGAAGCGACGTGAGCCGAGCTGCCTCGATCCCCTTCCCGGAAACGTCGCCGACGACGACTGCGACCCGCTCGTCGTCGAGCCGGAACACGTCGTAGAGGTCCCCGCCGATGCTCGCGCTTGAGGACGCAGGCAGGTGGACGACGGCACATTCGATACCGGGGGCCGTCTCCGGCGCCGTCAGCACCGCGTCCTGTAACGTGTCCGCAATCCGGCGCTCGCGTTCGTATAGCCGGGCGTTGTCGAGCGCAAGCGTCGCGACGCTCATGAGTCTCGTGGCGAACTCGACCTGCTCGGCGGTGAAGGAGGTTCGCGAGGCGCGATGGTGGAAGATGAGCGTGCCCACGACCGACATCTGCGCGACGATGGGCACCGCCATCAGCGACTTGATCCCCAGCCGGCCCATCGCGTCGGCATCCACGCGTGGATCGTCGTCGACATCGTCGATCACGATCGGAACCCCGACAGGGGCGTCGAGCAAGACCGCCTCGAGCCGCTTGTCCACGAGGGCGGATCGCCGAGGATCGTTCGACATGCCGAACGTCTCTTTCATCACCCACACGCCCCGTTCGCACAGGGTGATGCCAGCGGTTTCGGCGCCTATCGCCTCTGCGGACAGCTGTACGAGGCGACGCAAGACCTCCTCGGAGTCCAAGGTCGTCGTTACTGCGGCTCCGATGCCGTTCAAGGCCTCATCGAGGCGGCGGCTCTCTGCTTCACGCTCTTCGGCCGCCCTGCGCTGAGCGATGTCGGTCATGAACGCGTAGTAGTAGTCGATTTCCCCGTCTGGTCCTCGATGCGCGTGCCGCAGGACCTCAACCGGCACTCGCGTGCGGTCCTTGCGCACACACTCCTTTTCGAAGCGCTGCGGCTCACCCGCGAGGTCGAAGCCTGCTATGGCCGACTTCTCGGACTGGAGCGTTTCCGGTGTCGTGAGGTCGTCGGGCCACGTGAGGGCTGCCAGCTCACCAGCCGTGTAGCCCGAGAGTTCCTCGAACGCGCGGTTGAACAGCATGAACTCGCCGCCGGGGGCGCCGACCATGAACGGTTGGGACGAGTCGTCGAGCAGCATGGCGAGCATGTCGGCGCGTTCGCGAGTCTGCTCGAGAGTCTGCTCGGCGATCTTGCGGGGGGTGATGTCGCTGACGATCATCGAGACGCCGTCGAGCGTGGGATAGGCGTGCACCTCGACCCATGCATTCGCCGTCTCCGCATAGGACTCGAAGTTGACCGAGACGCGCTCGTCCATGACCCGGCGGTAGAACGGCCACCCGGCCTCGTCGGGATACTCCTCGTCCATCCTCTTGCCGATGAGATCGTCGGCGCAACGGCCCAGCATCGCCTCGGCGCGCTTGTTCACAAGGATGTATCGCCACGACCCGTCCAAGGCGACGAAGGCATCGCCGATGGTGTCGAGAATGGTCGCCAGGCGTTCGCTGGCGTCGGCAAGCTCGCCGAAGAGCTGCGCATTCGCGATCGGCGGGCCGATCGTTGCCGCGACGCCCGCGAACAGGCTGACTTCTCCTTCTTTGAACGTGCGCTTCCCGCGAAAGACCAGGCCAAGCGTGCCTATGACGCGACTTTCCGAGCGAATGGGCAGAACGATCCATCGAGCGCTTCGCAGGCCCAGGGACGCCAGCCGGGCCTCGGTCGCATCACAGGCCTCATCATCCTCATGCGTGATCACGTCGACGCCAAACAACGCCAGCCGCCCGGTGCTGCCGTCCTTCGCGACAGGGAGCTCGCCGATTAGGCCAAGCTTGTCACGGGGACAGCCGAGGGTCGCTAGGTTCTTGAACGCCGGCGTGTGCCCACTGTCGTCAAGCACGTCGATCGCTCCGGCGGCGAAATCGGGAAGCTGGCTGAGGTGCTCCATGGTTCCGCAGCCGATGTCCTCGAGACTGCGCGACCGCGACCCCATCTCGGCGATTCTGCGAATGAGTTCCGAGCGCAACAGCTGCACCCGCTCCGCCTCGGACAGGGACGCCTTCTCGGTGGCGATCGCGATGATTCTGACCACCGACACGTAGAACGCAAGCTCGTCGTCTTCGAACGAACGCGGGCCTCGCCAAGCGAACGTGATGCCGCCTGTCGTCGTCGAATGGCCGCGGACAGGGAGTGCCAGCAACGCGCCAACGGGCACGCCGAATCTCGCGTACGATTCCCGGACCATCTCGGGCACGTCCTCGGTATGGCCGATTCCGAACGCCATCAAGCGGTTCTCGCGATAAGCGGTCGCCACCGCACACGGGTCATCTATCCGGACTCCGTCCTTGAAGACTTCCAAGAACTCACCAGGGAGACCGCTGGCTGCCACCGGGAACAAACGCCCCGACTGGTCATCAACGTTCCAGAGAGTGACGATCTCCGCATCCAGCTGACCGGTGACGTAGTCCACGGTGCGCCTGGCGACATCGCTGACGCTCATGTCAGAGGCGGCCAGTTCGAGAAGACCGTTGAGCGTCTCCGCCCGCAGCAGTCGCTCGCGCTCCTGATGGAACCGATGCGAGTTCTCCAGCGCTACTGACAATGACGATGCGAGATGGGCCACGAAGTCGATCTCGGGCTGGGTGAAACGGTGGATGGCCGTGTTGTAGTTGTAGTAGAGCCCAGCGACAGCGCCTCCGCGTACGACGATCGGGGCCACGACCACCGAACGGAGCTCGTAGCTCTTCATGAAGGCGGTGTTCACGCGCGGGTCGTTGAACGCATCATCGATCGCCACAGGCCGACCCATCGCCACTGCGATCACGCCATGAGGATTCTCCTCGTTCGTGAGGCGAACTCCCACGACCGACGGCTCGAAGTTGAACGACTGCCATGTCAGCCACCCGTCAGGCTCGAGTCCGATCACCGCGCCGGTCTCGGCGCCGATCGCTCGTGCGCCCTCGGCGAGCGCGAGCGCGGTGATCTCGTCGAAGTCAAGCGACGAATGGACGATGCGATCCACTTCGGCGAGCGCCTCGCCCAGGCGCGCGGCTTCGCGCTCACGTTTGAGCAGACGCGAGAGCCTGATCGCCGCGGCCGCCCGGGAGATCATCTCCCCGATGATCTCGCTATCTCGCGAATCGAATGCGCGGGGCTCATCGGGGTCATCAGCGAAGACGATCCCGACGACCCTGTCGTCTTGCACGATGGGCGAGATGAGCGAGGCGCGCGATGGGAGTTCGGCGCTGAGCGCGCGGAGGTGTTGGCCGGCAGTGTCATATTCCGCGAGAAGCGCCTCATGCGTGTCTATCGCCGCCTGAAGCACGGTCGACGCCTCGCCCGTAGCGACCTCGGTGCCGACCGGCACCGGCATGATGCCTCTCGACGCCGCAACGGTCAGCGCGCCGCTGTCGTCGTCCCAAAGCGCAATCGACGCGCGGGTATGGCGCGTGGACTCGACTATGCCCCGAGCGATCGAACTGAGAACGTCAGCGAGATCGGAGTCGCGATTACCCATGCCAGGCCCCCCTTGGCTGGGCGTTCAAAGAAGGTTGACCGACTCCCAGTATGGCAGAGCGCACGAACGCGCGACGTTCCTTTGGGCAGACGCGGCCGGCCCCGATCGTGCCCCACGACACTGAGGCTCATCGGAACCGGCGGCGCCTGCTTGCAAGAACTACTTTCCGACCGTGATGGTGACCTGACTACCCGGCGCCACCCTGCTGCCGGAACCCGGTTCCTGGCTGATGACGTTTCCGACCTGCGAGGCTGAACCGCTCGTCTCAACCGTCACCGGAACAAGCCCAAGGTTCTGCAGGCTCGTCTTGGCATCGGCTGCCTGCGCTCCGATCACCCGCGGCACCGTCACAGGTGCCCGTCCCTTCGAAACCAGAATCGTGACCGTGCCGCCCGGAGCGACGGTCGCGCCCGCCACGGGCCCTTGTGACACGACCACGCCCCTCGACTGGCTTGAAAATGCCGTGCCGACATCGACCTTGAGTCCGAGAGACTGAAGCTTCGCAGTCGCGTTGGTCTGCGACAATCCCCGAAGGTCAGGAACTGTCACGCGCGCCTGCCCAGCCGATACGACGAGGTTCACCGGGCTGCCGGCGATCAGTTGCGCGCCCGCCGCGGGCGACGCCGAGATCACGGTATTCACGGGGAATGTCGTGCTCGTCTGCTTCGTGACCGTGCCCACCGTCAGCCCGGCGCTCGCAATCTGGCCAGAGGCCGATTGGAGGTCGAGCCCTATCACCGTAGGCACTTGTGCGGTCGGCTTGCCGCTGCTCAGCATCACGCCCACCTGCGAGCCGCGACGCACCTTCGCCCCTGCTGAGGGCTCCTCGGAAACTATGGCTCCCTCCGTAACTGCAGCGGACGCCGCCTGGCCCGTCACGACCATCTTCAGCCCCGCCGAGGAAAGCACGGATTGCGCCTCCGCGGTGGTCTTGCCTGTGACGTCCGGCACGACGATCTTCATCTGGGACGCGAAATACCACGTGCCCAGCGCAGCAAGGAGAACCGCGAACACGGCCAGCATCGTCCACAACCAGGCGTGGCTCTTCGGCCGTGCGAGCTCGTCGAGTGCCGCCTGAAGTTCGGCGGCGGTCTGGTAGCGCTCGGCGGGGTTCGGGGCAATCGCCTTCATCACGATGGCGTCGAGCTCGGAGGGCACGTCCGCAACCATCTTGTGCGGGTGCTCAGGCCATGGCTCGTTCTCCGGGAAGTTCGCGGGACGCGGGCCCGTGGGGCTCGCACCTGTCAGCATCTCGTAGAGCAGGGTGCCGAGGGCGTACGTGTCCGCGTCCGGAAGCGCAGGGTACTCGCATTGCCCGCGGCACTGGAGTCCGAAATCGATGAGCGTCGCCTTGCCGTCAGCGCCGACGATCGCGTGCTTCACACCGACTGAACCGTGGGCCACCTCTTCAGCGTGCGCGTACACGAGCGCGCCGGCGAGCTGACGTCCGACGCCGATGACCCGATCCGCGGCGAGGGGACCGTTCGCGAGCAGCTGCGCCACCGTCTCGCCGTCCAGCAGCTCCTGGACGACGAAGTTCACGTCGCCGTCGTGCCCCCAGTCGAAGACTTCCACGATGCCTGGATGCTTCAGCTTCGCCTCGAGTTGGGCCTCGGCTCGAAACGCCTCTACGAAGGCGGCATCGCCACCGGCAGGCGTGAGAAGAAGCTTCACTGCGACGGGACGTTTGAGCTCGTCGTCCGTAGCCGTCCACACCTGCGCCCGTCCGCCGGCATCGAGCCGAGTCTCGAGCCGATACCTGCCCGCAATCAAAGTGCCGGTTGTGATCTCTGGCATCGTTGTCTCCCTCACATGGCGGTCATGCGAAGTTCTTACCCCTCGGAGACCTGCTCACCGGCGGTTGGTGATTGTTGGGAATCTCGCTCTAGTCGACCGCAAGCATGATGCTATCGGCCTTGATGAGCCCGATCACCTTGGAGCCAACCGTGATGCCGAGAGATGCAACGGCATCCATGGTCACGACCGACACCAGTGAAGAGCCGCCGATGTCGATGGTGACCTGTGCCTCGACGGCGCCCTCTTTGACAGCCGTCACGGTTCCGGGAATCTGGTTACGCGCACTGATCTTCATGCCGCGGCCTCGCTTTCCGCTCGGTAGGTACGTACGTCGTTCCTACCCGGTTCAGTCCGCGCCGTGCCCTGCGTCGTAGAGCCCGAGGAAGAAGCGGTGCGGCCCGGGAGTTCCGTACGGCACGAACGCCACCGTGTCGCCGGGATGCACGACATGGTCGAGTCGGTAGATGGTGTGATTGCAGAAGACGCCCTCGATGAGGTCGAGTGGCAGCCCCAGCGTCAGCGCGACTTCCGTCGCCGGGAGACCCTGAGTCCCCACGACCACTTTTGCGGTCGGGGGCAACCCCTGCTGCCGACGCACCTCCCTGAGCGCGCCGAAGACCCGCACTGTCACCACTCCGCCGACCGTCATCTGATGCCTCCCGCCAATCGCGCTGTGAAACCAGCATACCCCCGAGACCTCCCACCGTTCAGAAGGCTGCGAGCTGTTGGAGTAGGCCGTCCAAAGCGAGGGAACATAACATCGAATTCAAAACGCGCACGCTAAGGTTGTTTGGTTCCGTTCGACTTATGCTTGGAAGGAGCACGACGCGATGAGCGACATAATGCGAGTCGACATGTCTACTCTTGAGATCAAGAGAGAACCCCTGCCCGAACGGTGGGTGGACTTCGGCGGCCGCGCACTCACCTCCGCCATCGTGTTCGAAGAGATTCCTGCAGACGCCGACCCGCTCGGCCCCGCGAACAAGCTCATCTTCGCTCCCGGTACGTTCGGCGGGACTACCGCGCCGAACGGTGGACGCTTGTCGATCGGCGCGAAGAGCCCGCTCACGGGCGGCATCAAGGAGTCCAACGTCGGCGGCCAGCTTGCGCACACACTCTCGCGCCTCGGCATCGCCGGTATCATCTTCGAGGGCGCCGCGAACGACGGGCTCTATTCGCTCGTGCTGGAAGCCGACGGCTCGGCGAAACTGGAGCGCTCCGACGCATGGAAAGGCCTGAACAACTACGACCTCGCCGAGAAGATCAAGGCAACCCGCCCCGATGGCGACAGGTTCGCCACAGCGTCCGTCGGCCAAGCCGGCGAGGCTCTGCTCTCCTCGGCCAGCATCGCGGTGACTGACCCCAAGGGCATCCCGAACCGCCACGCCGGACGCGGCGGTCTCGGCGCGGTCATGGCGAGCAAGGGCCTCAAAGCAGTCATCGCTTCGGACAAGGGCCTTGGTGGCGTCGTACACGCAGACAAGGACGCGTTCAACGTAGCCACACGCAAGTTTGCAACTGCGTTGCGCGAGCATCCGGTCACCGGCGAAGGCCTTCCCACTTATGGCACCCAGGTGCTGACGAACATCATCAACGAAGCCGGCGGCTACCCGACGCGCAACTTCCAGGCGGGCCAGTTCGAGTTCGCGGAGGCACTCTCGGGCGAGAACATGCGCGAGATGACGATCGAGCGTGGCGGCAACGTGAAGCACGGATGCCATACCGGCTGCGTGATCCAGTGCTCGAGGTACTGGGTCGACAAGGACGGCGACTACAAGACCAAGGGCATGGAGTACGAGTCGGTATGGTCGCTCGGCGCGAACTGCGGCATCGGTGACCTCGACGACGTAGGCGAACTCGACCGCATGTGCGGCGACATCGGCGTAGACACGATGGAGATGGGCGCCGCAATGGCCGTCTACATGGAGTCGGGCGCAATCGAGTTCGGCGACACCAAGGGAGCCTTGAAGGCGCTCGCGCAGGTTGGCACCGGTACCGAGGTGGGGACCACGCTCGGGAACGGCGCGGAAGCGGTCGGCCTGAAGTACGGCGTCGCCCGCATCCCGGTGGTCAAGCACCAGGCGATGGCTGCGTACGATCCCCGGCCGATCCAGGGCATCGGAGTGACGTACGCGACGACGCCGCAGGGCGCCGACCATACGGCCGGCTATGCGATCACCGCAAACATCCTTGGTGTCGGCGGCACCGTCGATCCGTTGTCGCCGGTGGGCCAGGTTGGCCTGTCACAGGCACTGCAGATCGCGACGGCCATGCTCGACGCGATGGGGCTGTGCATCTTCGTCGCATTCGCGGTGCTCGACAAACCCGAGGCATTCGAGGCGATCTGCGAAATGGCGACCGCGCACACCGGCAAGAACTGGAGTGCGGACGATCTCATGCTGCTCGGCAAGAAGGTGCTGACGTACGAGCGCCTCTTCAACGGCAAGGCCGGCTTCACCAACGCCGATGACCGGCTCCCGGGATACATGTACACCGAGAAGCTGCCGCCGCACAACGTCGTATTCACCGTGCCGGACGCAGAGTTGGATACGTTGTTCGACTTCGTCGCAGAGACCGCAGCTGGCATGGGTATTGCCTGATTCCCCGTATGACGATCGAACTTGCATTGTTCGCGAAGTTCTCCGCCCGACATCCGGTTCCGGGTGCCGGGCGGAGTGCTCGCCCTTATTCCGTCCCAGAGTGCACGACCGTCGGCCAACTCATCGGTGACCTCGGGCTTGCCGACGAGCTGCGGATCACGTTCGTGAACGGCCGCCACGCCGACGACGAACTCGTCCTGGCGCAGGGCGATCGCGTCGCGGTGTTCCCACCCGTCGCCGGAGGCTAGACTATGGCCGGGGGACCGCTCATGGACCAGGCGGCGGTCCGTGCTCGTCTCGGCGAGACGACCATCGGAATCATCGGACTCGGCGGTTTGGGCTCCAACGCTGCGATGATGCTCGTGCGCAGCGGCGTACGCAGACTCGTGCTCGCGGACTTCGATTGCGTCGAGGAGAGCAACCTCAACCGGCAGCTCTACTTCCCTGACCAGCTGGGCCGTCCCAAGGCTGACGCCTTGGCTGACACCCTGACCCGGATCAACCCCGCGGTGGCGCTCACACTCGTGACCGAGCGGATCACACGCGAGAACATCGCGCAGGTCTACGGCGGCGTAGATGTCTTGATCGAGGCGGTCGACACCGCCGAGGGCAAAGCGGCGCTCGTGGCGGCGGCATCCGAATTGCTTCCGCACACCCCACTCGTCTGGGCGATGGGTCTCGCTGGTTGCGCCTCCGCCAACGACATCGAGACGCGCTGCATCGGCGAGAACTCGTGGATCGTCGGCGACCTCGTGGCGGACGTCCGAGAAGGGCTGCCGCTTCTGGCGTCACGAGTCATGGTCGCTGCGGCGCAAGAGGCCCACATGGCGATTCGGCTTCTACTGGGAATGCGCGAAGCCTAGGGCACGCGTGTAGAGGCCGCTGGCGCTCGCCGCCCTTCGCCCCCATAATTTGTGACACACGCGCGCTATGACGTCTCAACGGGGTCCCCATTGCTGCAATCACTCGACCGACTGAAGTTCAGAGGCCTACGTGCCCGACTCCTCGCGATCGTGCTTGTCGTGGCGGTGCCACTCACCTTCGCACTGTTCATGTACGCGGGCATCCAAAATCAGGAGCAGCAGAATCGCGCCCAGGAGGCTGTGCAGGAAGGCCTCGCCAGCGACGTTCGATCGATGCAAGACCTCGTCTCGCAGGGTCGTGCGACGTTGGACACTTTCGGCATCACGTTCGCGATCCAGGCCCAGCGGTGGGACCTCGCGCAAGGCAATGCCGATCGCCTTAGGGCGCTCCATCCCGAGTACGCCGTCATCGTGGCAGCGGACGCGACCGGGCGCATCCGGGCGTCGAGTCCCACGGCAACCCACACCGTCGATATCTCATCGCAGGACTCCTTTCAGCGAGCTGTCAGCACGCGGTCTCTCGCAGTCTCGGACTACGGCATCGACCCAGTGACAGGCAACCCTGCGATCACCGTGAGCCTTCCGGTCTACAACGCCAAGAACAGACTTGTGAGCGTCGAGTACATCGCCTTCGACCCCGCGCGGTTTGCAGCCCGGCTCTCGAACGCAACTGGCGCTTCGGAGGCGACGATCATTGACAGCCGCGGCACCCTGGTCGGGAGAATGCCCGCGCTCCCGGCCATCGTCGGCAGGAACGTGGGAGCCGAACGCATCATTCGGGCGGCGGTCTCCCAGACGGCAGGCTCGGCAACCCTCCCGGGACTCGATGGCATCAAACGTCACTACTACTTCGCACCGGTCTTCTCCAACGGCGAAGGCGGTCTGCACGCAATAGTGGGCTTATCCGAGGCCGAGCTTCTCGCACCTGGGCGGCGTGCGTTCATGCTGACTCTCGCGGGTTTTGCGATCTTCGCCGTAATCGCGCTCGTCATCGCATGGCTGATCGGCACGTACTCGATCTACCGGCCCACCGTCATTCTCCAGGATGCGGCCGAGCGGCTGTCCAAAGGTGACCTCACGGCACGCGCGGAGTTCGGCCACCGTGAAGATGAACTGGGGACGCTTCGAGACCGGTTCAACGAAATGGCGACCTCGCTTGAGCGGCACGTGGGCGATCTCGATGAGGCGCGCAAGGAGCTGCACGTTCTCAACACCGATCTTGAGGAGCGCGTGAAGCGCCGAACGATCGATCTCGAAGCGGCGAACAAGGAGCTCGAAGCGTTCAGCTACTCCGTCTCGCACGACCTACGCTCACCACTACGCGCGATTGATGGCTACTCCCTCGCGCTCCTCGAGGACTGCTCGGACGTACTAGGTGACCAAGGACGATCCGACTTGACGCGCGTCCGCGTCAACGCGAACCGCATGGGCGAGCTCATCGACGGTTTGCTGAGGCTGTCGCGGCTCTCGCGGCAGGAACTCAAGACCGCAGACGTCGATCTGAGCGCTGTGGCCAACGCTGTGACCCGGTGCCTGTATGAGGTTGATCCCGATCGCGTAGTCACCTTCAAGATCGAACCTGGGGTGCACGGTAATGGCGACCGCGAACTGCTGCGAATCGCCTTGGACAACCTGATGGGAAACGCGTGGAAGTTCACGGGCCAGCACGAGACGGCGACCATCGAGTTCGGCGCCACAGTAGTCGACGGCGAGACCGTATACTTCGTGCGTGACGACGGCGCTGGGTTCGACATGGCATACGCTGGTAAACTGTTTGGGGCGTTCCAACGTGTGCACGGCCAGGCGGAGTTCCCTGGAACGGGGATCGGGTTGGCGACCGCAGCGCGAATCGTGCGCCGCCACGGGGGGCGGATCTGGGCTGAAGGAGAACCTGAAAAGGGCGCGACCTTCTGGTTCACGCTCTCGTAGGGGCGGACGCTGGATTTCATCGAAGACGGTGCGACCATACGACCTGTGGTAACAAAAGGGAGCTGCGGTATGACAGCCTTCAACAACATCCTGCTCGTCGAAGACAATCCGGACGACGCTGAACTGGCCCAACGAGCGCTTCAGCGCAACAAGATCGCGAACAGGGTGACGCTCGTCGAGGACGGCGCCAAGGCGATCGACTACATCTTCGGCACCGGCGAATTCGCGGCTCGCGACGTCGCCGACACTCCGTGTCTCATCCTGCTCGACCTCAAGCTGCCGAAGATCGACGGCCTCGAGGTCTTGAAGCGCATACGCTCCGACGAGCGCACGAAGCTGATTCCGGTGGTCGTACTCACCTCCTCCTCCGAGGAGCCTGATCTCGTGGAGAGCTACAGCCTCGGCGCCAACAGCTACATCCGAAAGCCCGTGGACTTCGAGCAGTTCGTCAAGGCGGTCCAACAGCTCGGCATGTACTGGCTCGTCCTCAACGAGCCGCCTCCTCCGGTCAGAGGCAGGTAGTGCAACCGACTCCACTTCGGGTCCTGGTCATCGAGGACAACGCTGACGACGCCGAGCTCGTCCTGAGGCAACTCAAGCGCGCGGGTATGGACGTGGCTTCGCAGCTGGTCGTTGACGTTGCTTCCGTGCACGAGGCACTCGATACCTGCGACTGGGACATAGTGCTTGCGGATTACAACCTGCCCACGTTCAGTGGCGTCGATACGTTACGCATTCTCAGCGACCGCTGCCTCGACGTACCGCTCGTCCTCGTTTCCGGCGCGATCGACATGCCCACCGCGCTCGCGGCGATGAAGGCCGGCGCGCGTGACTTCGTACTCAAAGACGACCTGCAACGCCTGCCGTCGGTGGTCGAACGCGAGGTCGCAGAAGCTCGCCAGCGTCACGAACGTCGTCTCGCCGAGACAGAACGCGATCGCGCGCTGGCGGAACTGCAAGAGGCGAACGAGCAGCTCAAGGCCTTCGCCCGGCTGACGGACGTGCCGCTTCAGGGCATGACGCTGACATTGTTGTTGGAGAGCCTGCTCAATCGCCTCGTGGCAGCGCTCGGCGCTGACGGAGCGACGATCCTCTTGCTCGGCGAGGATGGCGAACTTACTTCACGGGGTGCTGTGGGTCCCACGGCCGACACATCCGGGGTCGATGCGCTCGGATCCGGTTGCATGGGAATCATCGCCGCCGAGAATCGTCCTATGTACGTCGCGAATGCGGCCGACGACGAGCGAGTGCCGCCGAGTATTCGGACCAGCGGGATTGGCTCCATGATCGGCGTGCCGATGCACTACGCGGACAAGGTCGTAGGCGTTTTGCGCGCGGATTGGTGCAGCGTGTTCGAACCGCCTGCGTGGGAGGTCCCATTGCTCGAGATCGCGGCAGACCGCTGTGCAATCGCCATCGAGAACGCCCGCATCTACGAGCATGAACACGGTATCGCCGATACGCTTCAGAAAGCTCTACTCTCCGCGTCGATGAGCGTCACCGGTGTCGATATCGGCCACTTCTACGGCTCTGCCACAACCGAGACCCTCGTCGGGGGAGACTTCTACGATGTATTCGAGACCTCGCCCGGGCGTGTCGCCTTCTCCATCGGGGATGTCTCAGGCAAGGGGCTGGACGCAGCGTCAATCACGGCGCTTGCAAAGAACACCCTGCGTGCTCTCGCGGTCGGCGGGATGGAACCACACACGGTGATGGAGAGGAGCAACGAAGTCGTCGCCCGGTTCACGAACACCGAGACGTTCATCACCGTGGTCTACGGCATCCTCGACACAACAACGGGGGAGTTGAGCTTCTGCAGCGCCGGGCACCCACCTCTCGCAATCGTTGGACCGCTGGGCGTAAGGATGCTGAGGGAGCACGGCCCGCTTCTCGGCGCACTCGAAGGTTTGGAATACCAGTGTTCCCTCGAGTCTTTGGCTGCGGGCGAAAGTGTCGTTCTCTACACCGACGGCCTGACCGAAGCCCGCACGCCAGAAGGTGTCTTCTACGGCGAAGAGCGCCTAAGGGCTTTCCTCGGCACGATGACCGACGCGACGCCCCAAGATATCGCGACGCGCGCGTTCGACGAAGTCTGGAAGTTCTCGGCGGGGAAGTTGCGCGATGACATGGCGGTTCTCGTTTTGAGGCCGCGCGCCTCCGCGTGACAACGGCCCATGCCTGGGCGCTCTCCTAGCGACCTAGCAGGATCAGGACGCCGGCGGCAACCGCGAGGATCGCCATGATCATGGGCAGACCCTGGAAGGTGAAGCTCACCAGGGCGATCACTCCCGTCAGGATGAGCCAGATGCTCAGCAGCACCATTCCCAAGTTCTTGGTCACTTTCATTTCTCGCTCCCTCTTCACTGAAGCTTGGGCATTACCGGGACTTGCGATGGCGTCAGGCTTCGCCGGCGCTGGTTCGCTACCTCCGCGAGCGGCTCGCAGTGCTCGGCCTCGTGCCGAGCTGGCGCCAGTCCGTCTCCCCCATCACTATCTTGAAATGCGCGGCCGCCTTCTTGATGTTGGCGAAGGCAAGATCCCGATCTTCGTCTGTGACGTCTTGCACCTGGCTGAACCGAGCGATGGCGTTACGGACGTGCGCCGCGTCGGTCAGCGGTTCCTTGCGCTGGGTAGGGAAAGCGAACGCGCTGTCGGGTAAGTCGTTCTCTTGACCGGCGCTCAACTCGCCGTGCGTCGTGTGCTGTCTCCACGTTGGGCTTGCCACTTTCCGTACCTCCAAGTGCCGTCGGTGTCACCCGAATCCTTACCCATTGCCACGCGCCCTCATCCGCGAACGAGACAGCCCCGGCCATCTGACTCGGTGACCGGGGCTGCTTCATGTCTTTATGGCGGAGGGATGCAGACCCTCCCGACCTGGAGTCCGCATCACTGCGGGGACCCAACTCTCAGTACTACTTCTTGATCTTTACGGTCTTGGACCTCGACGAGGACACGAGGCCATCGGCGTCGGTGAAGACGGCCTTGAGCACATATGTGCCCTTCGACGGTGCGACGAACGGCACCTTCCACCAAGAGCGAATGCCATTGGTCTTGTAGACGGAGCCGGTAACGTCTGTCAGCGCCGTAAGCGTGACCACCCGATGCTTACCCTTGCCAGCCACGGTCTTCTGCCAAACCTCGACGGCGATCGCGGTTCCAACGGCCTGAGCCGGTGCGATCGATCCCTTGATCGTGACATGGTGCTTCTTGTGGGTGACCTGGAGCGGAGAGAGCCACGCCTTGACACTGATTGTGACGACATCGCTCATCAGATCGCCCTGTACGGCACGAATGCCTGAGGTGACCTTGAGCCTTGGCGCAACTGTGAATGTCGTGCCCAGTGCTGCTCGCGTGGCAGCGATCGACCTGATCGTGCTCCAGTCGCCACCCTCGGGACGAGCCTGGACGGTGATCGTCTGCTCAACGGCGGCCGGTACGGTGACCAGCATCTTCGCGACGTGCGGATACGTCACAACGAGCTTCGCCGGCGTAACGGTGATGACGCCGTCGGCAATGGCGACCGCGGCGATGCCTGCGATCAGCATCGCAGCCACCATCACACTGAATAGCTTGCCTACTTTCATGCCTGCCTCCTTCGGATGATGCGCTCCTCGCCACGCGGGTTGGGAATGCATCCTGTTCGCGTGCACGGTTTTCGTCTATGTGCGTGGTGCCGTGAACGACCCTCCTCGCTTCCTATCCGTCATCGGTCGGAGCGATTCCGTCTCGCGTTGCTAGTGCGAGTGCCGCTTTTGACCGAACTCTCGGGTTTGCTGCGTCCGCCCGACGAGTTCTTGGTCGTGGTCGTCTTCTTGGTCTTCGTGGCGGTAGACTTCGCGCCGCCAGCCGATGTCACATGCGCCCTCTTGCGATTCGCGCGCTTGGCTGCGTGCGGCCTGGTCGGTGCCGACGTAGTCGCATCGCTGGCTTCTGGGACGTGCTTCGCTGTGGGCGCCAGCGTGTTCGACGTGTCGCTCCCGGCCGCTCCGAGATGCGCTCCACCGATACCGAGCGCCTCGCCGGGTGCATTTGCACGACGTTTCGCGGCGGTCGTGGCCCGAGCCGCCCTGGCCTGGTCGGCTGTCAGAAGGCCGATTCCAATGGGCCGGAACATCGCGGAAACAGCGTTTTGGAGCGGTGCCGGCAATACTCCGGCGTACGCCGTCCCGCCGAATGCCAGAAGTGCCGCAAGCGAGATCGACGCGACTTTGGCCCATCTCGGGGCCATCAGGGTCGCGAAGACCGAGGTCGCGCTTCGAGCCGGCGTCACAGGGCTGGGCGTGTCGTCGGCAACTTCACGCAATGTCTGCGACTCCGCCATGATCGCGGCGAGGTGAGCCACCTCAAGTGCTGCCGTCGACTGCTCGGGAACCAGTCGGTCGAGGTCGCCTAGGAACTGAGCGATCTCGGCAAACCCGGCGTCGTCTTCGGGCGTTTGGGCGCGCATAAGTCGTTCGATCTCAGCGTCACGGATGTTGTGGTTCGTGTTCATCTCATGGGGGTAACCGACACACCTGCCGAAAAGGTCACGGTTTGGTGCGATAATTCTCAATGGATCGTGAATTGGCTTGAACGCCAGCCGCGATCACGGCCGATCGTTGACACGCGGGGAATGAAACACAAGACCATCGCACGCTCACGAACTACGGAGGGGGTTCCGGCGAATGACCTCTCGAACCAGCACGGACCAAACGAACGACCGCGGCCGCCAAGTGATCGCAGTGATGGTGGTTGTGATCGTTTCGGCCGCTGGGCTTTTCGGATGCAGCAGCACGCCGGTTGCCCCGGTCAGCCCGAGCCCTGCACCAGCCGCGGTCACGTCAGCTGCGCCGCTGCGTCAGGGCGCGTCACCGTCTTCGACCGCTGCCGCACATCCGGTTCCGAGGATCCGCGGCAAGAACGGCAGCAGCATGAACTGGTCGGGATACACGGTGCAGACCAATCTTGCCTCGCCCCAGTCCGGAGCGGTCAGCGACGTGATCGGTAGCTGGTCGGTGCCGACTGCGAGTGCCACGACTGGCAACTCGTTCTCCTCGGCGTGGGTGGGCATCGACGGTTATTCCGACGGCACTGCCGAGCAAATCGGCACCCAGCAGGACTGGTACAACGGGGTGCCGCGATACTACGCGGTGTGGCAGATGTATCCGAAGATGTCGAGGGTGATCTCGGCGATAGCGGTGCACCCTGGCGACCAGATGACGGCGGATGTGAAGTACGCAGGCGGAGGGTACTTCGTGTTCATAATCACGGATATCACGACCGGCCAGAGTTTCACCACACGGCAGCAGGGCAGCGCACAGCGGAGCTCCGCCGAGTGGGTCATGGAAGCTCCATCTGGCCGGGGTGTGCTGCCGCTCGCGAAGTTCGGGACGCTCGGGTTCGCGAGCGGTCGTGCGATTCTCAACGGGCATCAAGGCCCGATCGGCGACCCCGCGTGGCAACACGCTGCGATCACGATGACAAACGGCAACGGCACGGTCATTGCGACGCCGTCATCGCTGATCGCTACTGGAACTGCGTTCACCGTCACGCGAAACTAGCTGACGAAGAGCGCGCTGCCCCGGGCTCGACGGGCCGTGTCCTGGTCGCCCAGCGGTCACGCAACAACCGTCCTGTCGCGCCCGGACTCTTTGGCGCTGTAGAGGGCATGGTCCACAGAAGCCCATGGTTTGAGCCGGGGTGTCCCCATACGGCGAGGAAACCGACACCCCCATCGACACTGAAATCGGTATGTCTTGGCCGTCAAAGCGCAGGCGGAGACTGTGAATGCGCAGGCGCAGCTCCTCAGCTCTCCGGAAAGCTGTGTCGCTATCAGCGTCGGGCATGATGATCAGAAACTCGTCGCCGCCGAGGCGGCAGACGATATCCATCGCGCGAGAACCTCCCAGCAGGCTCTCGCCGACTAACGCGAGCGCGGCATCACCTGCCGCGTGCGAGAACGAGTCGTTGACCTCTTTGAAGTCGTCGATGTCGACCATGACGAGTGCGACAGGCTTCTCGGTGCGTTGAGATCGGAGCATCTCACGCGTGAGGTGCTCGGCCAAAACGCGTCGGTTGTAGAGGCCCGTCAGTGGGTCACGCGTGGCGAGCTCGTACATGTTCTTTGCGGCGAGACTCGCCTCCTCGAGGTCGTGAGCGAGATAGTCTTTCTCCTTTGCGAGCAGGTTGATGTTCTGGTTGAGTTCTGCGACGTCGTCCGCCGTCACAAGGTGCCCGCTCGTGTCGAGGAGGCGCCCCCTCACGAGCGCGTAGAAGAAGATCACCCCAGTGACGAAGAAGGCTGCGGCCTCGAGGCCCTCGACGGGATGGGGGCTGAGTTCGTTTCCGACTGAGACGGCGAACGGCACGAGTATGCCCAGGAGCGCCGTCCCGCTGCGAATGCGCTTTGCGCCTGAAGATCGGTGGTGAGTCCGATAGATGATCGCAAAGGCAATCGACAGGAGCCCATACATCATCACGGTGTAGACCCAGAACAGCGGTCCGTATTGCACCGCGTGGAAGGTGTGCGGCCCGATGCGTTGTGCAGTGTAGGACGTGGTGAAGAGTTCGCCCGGGTTCGTCATCGCGATAACGCATAGTGCTGCCGGCAGGACTGAAACGAACAACACCCGTTTGGGCTTGAGCCATCGTTTCACGTCGCCCGTGTCGAACGCGAAGAGAAGCATCGCCACGACAACCACTGAGACCCCGGGATACGTCATCGCAAGCCAGAACTTCTCCGCCGCAGGCGCAGGCACGTACCATACGAACGCTTCCGCCACGCACCAAGCGGTCACTCCGAGCATGAGCATGGTCACGGCATCAGCGCCAAGTGCAGGTCGCTGCCGCCATGAAAGCCACGCCACGATCAATGAGAGAGCCGCGGTGCTCGCGAAGACCGTGATGTAGATGTGATGAAGTTCGACCATGGGAGCGCCTCTTTCAGACCTGTGAGAACATCCCCTCGAGAGACCGTGGCCTCACATTTGGCGGCACCTTCATGTGGACACGTATGTGAATCCTTTCTGTGGGTTCTCTCATGCGAGCGAGAACGGCACGCCCGGTGCTCTTTCGCGGGAAACGATTGAAGGGACCTGTCCATTGCAGAAACTCGCGACATCACTCGTGGCGTTCGCGTTTGCGGCCACGCTCGGCTTTGGGATGCTGTCGGCACCGACCGTCGCCCTCAGCCATCCAGGCAACTCGTGCAATCCTCCGGCCGGACACGGCCGCAGTGGGTGCCATCAGGTGACCGCATCATCCACCGCCGCGGCGCAAGCCCAGTCGCAAGCGGCTCAGGCGCAGGCGCAAGCCCAGGCGCAGACCGCTCCCTTGGCGCGAGTTGCTGCACAAGCGCGCGCTGATGCAAAGGCCCGGACAGCTCGGGCGCGCGCTGCTGCTATGGCGCGCGCTGCTGCCGTAAGAGCTTCTGATGCGCGGATCGCGGCAAGAGCGCTTGCCGCGTTACAGGCGCACACCGCGGCGGTAGCGGCGGCCTCCGCGGCCGCATCTACGCAGGCAACGCCAGCCGTTGAGGCTAACGCCCCGACTACACCCGTGCCGTGGTGGATCGAGCTCTGGCGCATCATCGCAGGCTAGACCGAAGATCGTCGGCAACACACGGGGCCTCCCCCGCGTTGCCGACGAGGACAGCACAACCAGCAGCCCTGGCTCGCGACTCCGCGACGGGGGCTGCTTCAAATCTCACGGTAGCGAACGTGGGATGCTCTCGAGCCCTCGCGTCGGCCCCGCTCTCACTTCCTTCGTGAGGGCGCAGTCTTCGTTGTTTGTGACGCATGTTTGGTTCGAGACTTGGACTTCGGCGACTTGATCGGCGACTTGGCCGCTGCCCCCACCGCTGCTCGAGGAGTGGGTCGTCGGTTGGAGGCGAACGCGAAGCCTCCGCCCAGCAGGACGGCGGCCGCCAACAAGACCGCGAGGATGGCAGTTATCGACTTGCTCCTCTGGCTGTAGCGATGCTCTTCCTTGCGCATCTCGCGCGCCAAGACATCGGCCGCCAGACTGGGGCTCTCGGACTCGAAGAAGTCGCTCATGACTCGGATTTCACCTTCCAGATCATCCTGGGTACCCGGCGGCTCTTCGCAGAACTGCCGACCCAGGATTCGCTGCCTCGGTCTACCTGTCGTGCCCGCGGGACGGACACGCGGACAGCGCCAGTCTGAAGCAGACTCGATGAGAGGACGGTGAGTGGCCTCGTCGAGGCCGCGGCATCGAGTACCTCTCGGAGACGCGAATCAGCGAGTCAGCTCGCCAGCGAGATCGCGCTGCATCATCTCAGCCACCGTGGCGGCTTCGAGGCCCTGCCCGAGGAGAACGGCGAGCTTCGTCAGAGCAGACTCGGTGGTCATGTCAAAGCCAGGGACAGCCCCCGCGCGCATCAACGCCGAGCCGGTCGCGTAGGCGCCGGGCTGCACTGATCCGCGCGCGCACTGAGTGACCACAACCACGACAATGCCCTGCGATGTCGCGGCCTCAATCGCGGCTAGGAACTCGCTGTCGTTGGACGGGCCGTTGCCCGCGCCATAGGCCTCGATGATCAGACCCTGCAGCGGCGACCTGCAGATGTTGGCGAGGATCGACGCCGAGAACCCCGGGAACAGCCTCACCGCGGCGACGTTCCCAAGCGACCCGGCCATCAGCCCCGGCTGCCCCGTGGACGGCCGAACCACCGATTCGTTCACGACGATGTCGACGCCGATCTCAGCAAGCGGCGCGCACCGTGGCGAGTCGAACGCATCGAGCCCGGAGGCATCGATCTTGGTGGCCCGATTGCCCCTGAGCAGGACCTTCCCGAAGAGCAGGCCCACCTCCGGGGGATCGGAGCGAGCGGCCACCTGCAGAGCCCCGACCAGATTCTGCCTGCCGTCGCTGCGCGCCCGGGATATCGGTATCTGCGAACCGGTCACCACAACGGGCTTACCGAACGCCGGAAGCAGAAACGAGAGTGCCGAGGAGGTGTAGGCCATCGTGTCCGTTCCGTGCAAGACCACGAAGCCTGAATGCTCGTCGCGGTGGTCGTAGAGAATGCTCGCAATCGTGCACCAGGTGTCCGGTGTCGCGTTCGAGGAGTCGATCAGGGGGTCGAGCTCCATGAAATCTATCGACGGCAGCTCACCGCCAGCACCTGCGACGATCGCATCCAGGTAGGGGGCCAGGGCGGCGGGTGCCGGGGCGTTCCCGTCGGGAGTCTCCACCATGCCGATCGTTCCGCCGGTGTGCAGCACAAGCACGTTGTTGCTGATGATGCTGACCACTCCCTTGTTGTTCTGACGCGCTACAGCATGTGGTTTGCCGTCACGAATGGTGAACCCAAACGCGATCTGACGCCAGATGCGGCGATCCGAAACGCTCGTTGGCGTGGTGGTTCGGCACACGCTAGACTCAGCGACAGCTTCACATCCATTGACGAGGAGATACGCATGACCACTTCGGACACGACGCGGCAGACCTTCTGGTCGAGGCCCGGCACGTTCGGAATCATCGGTAGTTTCGAGGCGCCCACGAAGTTGAGCTGGACGCTGCTCGCCCAGTGCCAGGCGGACGGCATCTCGGCAGTTCCGGTTAACGCGGAAGTGGAAGAGGTGCTCGGCGCGCACGCGGTAGCCGAGCCGGCTCAGATCGAGAACCTCGCGGGTCTCGTGTGCGTGCGGCTCGATCCGTACGCGACGCAAGCGGTAGAGACCGCGGCGGAGCTGGGCGTGCCGGTGTGGCTGTCCCTGCGGACCGCAAGCGATAAGGCCAAGGCCGTCGCCGAACGGACCGGCGCGACGCTGATCTCCGGCGCGTGCCCGATGATGTACCTGAACTCGAAGTCGTATCACAGCATCCATCGCATGCTCGCGCGGATGTTCGGCAACTACTAGCGCCACGCCCGCGATTCGCGATGAATGCTGTCTCGGCCTACCTGGGCCTCGCGGCAGCGGCCGCGTCGAAGAGTCGTTGAGGGATGTGACAGTAGCCGCCCGGGTGCTTGACCAGGTAGTCCTGGTGGTACTCCTCGGCGGATGTGTAGTTCTTGAGGGGGCCGCTCTCGATGGCGAGGGGCTGGGTGTAGTTCTTCTGGAGCTGCGCGAGCGACTGCTCGACGATCGGCTTGTCCGCCGGGTCGGTGTAGTAGATGCCGGTGCGGTACTCGGTCCCCACGTCGTTGCCCTGCTTGTTGACGGACGTGGGATCCACGACGTCGTAGAACAGGCCGAGCAGGAACGGCAGCGGGGCGACGGACGAGTCGTAGTCGACCTTCACGGCTTCGGCGTAGCCGCTGCCGTCTCCGTAGGTGGCCGACTTGGAAGCGCCGTTGGCGTATCCGACCTCCGTGCCGACAACGCCGTGCACCTCAGCGATATACTTTTCGACACCCCAGAAGCAACCGCCGGCGATATAGATGGTCTTCATCCCTTTGCCTCCAGCACTCTTCGGCGTGGGGGTCTTCATACCTTTGCCCCCAGCACTCTTCGGCGTGGCGGTCGTTTTGGCGCCCACGTACGCAGGAGTGGTTATTCCCCTAGGCGCGCAGGCCGCAAGCGCCGTCGCGAGCAGGACCAGCAAGACGAGTACGCTGGCAATCAGGCAATAACGACGAACCACGGCACCCGTCCTCTCGTGGGCAGCTTTCTGATGTAAGAGCAAAGCGCGTGCGAAGAGGCGGCACGGGCAGCCAAGAACCGACTACTTCTCGGCGGATTCCTCGGGGACGAACTTGAGGGACGCCGAGTTCATGCAGTAGCGCAGGCCCGTGGGCGGCGGTCCGTCGTTGAAGACGTGGCCGAGATGCCCGTCGCATCGCGCACACTTGACCTCGGTGCGCGTCATCATGAAGGTCCGGTCTGTGTGCTCGAGGACGGCGTCCGGCGAGATCGGCTCATTGAAGCTCGGCCAGCCGGTGCCCGAGTGGAACTTCGCGTCGGAGCTGAAGAGTGGCAGGTCGCAGGCGTAGCAGACGTACGTGCCCTGCTCCCAGAAGTCGTCGTATTCGTTGCGGAACGGGCCCTCCGTGCCGGCCTCGCGAAGAACGTGGTAATGCTCTGCCGGGAGAATGGCGCGCCACTCCTCGTCAGTGCGGATCAGCTTCTCGATCATGTATACCTCCTGGAGTCGCGGTCGCCCTGAAAGGACGCTCAGCGGTATGTACCGCGATTGGGCGCCGGCCGAACCGCGGCAGGCTACTCAGGGCAACAGGACCCATCGGCTTGACCACACTCAGTCCCTCGTCCAGAACTTCGAGTTCCGGTACAGCTCCTCGACTTTGGCGCGAGCCCACGGGGTCTTGCGAAGGAAGTTGAGAACGGACGGGATGGTTGGATCGCTCTTCAGGCAGTTGACCCGGATCCGCTTCGCCAACCCGTCCCAGCCGTACTTGTTGACGAGCTTGTTCAGCATCATCTCAAGGGTGACTCCGTGCAGTGGGTCGTTTGCATGAGCGTCGGGCACCTGAGTCCACCTCATTCTGCGCGAGAGAGCCTGAAAGGAGAGGCCCGCCCCCATTCGGGAAGCGGGCCTCCGTAAGATCCAAATGGCGGAGAGGGAGGGATTCGAACCCTCGTAACGGGGGATACCCGCTAAACGGTTTTCGAGACCGCCGCATTCAACCACTCTGCCACCTCTCCGCGAGGCGTGCAGCGCCCCCTCAAGCGAGGGAGCGGCAGTAACGGAGTATAGCGGCGAGCAGCACCCTCGGCAACGCGGCCGCGCGCGGGCGCGTCGTGCGCCGAGGTGCGCGGACCCGGTGCCATCCGCGCCGCCCTCACTTCAGCACCAGGAAGTGCGCATCCTCCGCGGCGTGAACCATGCAGCGGATGTCGTCGTAGGTCGCATCGCCGGCGGCCACGAAGCGGGCAATCAGGCCGCGGTCGAGGAACGTGCGTGCCGACGGGTCGTCGCCCATGCGCACGAAGGCGTCGCGCACCTGATCGCGAACCGCCGCGGACACGTGCCGAGCGGCGACCACCGGCTGGATCGTCGACGGCCCCAGCGCGTCGATCACGCGCAGCTGACCGGCGAGCTCCGGATGCTCGCGAAGCTCCAGCGCCAACACCTGCGAGTCGATCGCCGCAGCGTCGACCGCGCCGGACGCCACCATCGCAATCGACCGGAAATGCGCGCCCGACTCGACGACCCGGCCGAAGAACCCGCCGGTCTCCCCCATCGTCACGAGCCGGTAGCGAACGACGCCGTAGCCCGAGTGCGACGACGGCTCGTTGATCGCGAACAAGCTGCCTCGCAGGTCCGCAAATGAGCGTGCGTCGTTATCGGCACGCACGATCACGTCCGAGAAGTACACCGGGCGGCCGGCATACCGGTCGCCTTGCAACACGGGAGCTGCGATGGGTTCGTAGGCGGCCGACCGCCGCCTTGACGCGAGCACGTATGGCAGGCTTCAAAGGAAGCCGAAGTCGCCGTCGCCTCGAGCGAAGACGTCGTACTCGTGTGCGCCTATAGCCAGAGTTGTCGGCACGTCGAGCGCGCGGCCGACGTACGCCACGATTTCCTCGTAGACCGAAAACATCTCGGGTGCGAGGAACGTCATGAATCGCAGTGGCTGAGTCGTTATCGGCATAGGTGGATGGTTCCCCAAAGTGCGGCGTGGCGGAGCCGTCGCCGCACCCATCTGCGGCTCACCGATCACAGGCCGAAGGTCGACGCTCCGGACTTGAACGCCTTGAGGGTCGCGGCGCTGCTCTCGATGCGCCAGTCCTTCTCCTTGTTCGTGTTGAACCACACGAGTCCGGACACCCGCGGGAAGGCCTTGGGGAGCACGTCGAACATATCTGCGATCCACGCCGCCTTGTCGCCGCCAACCGGCGAACACGCCGTCTCGGGGATGATGATGGGCTTGGAGGAGAGCTTCGCGATGGTGGAGTAGGCGGAGCCGAAGACGCCACTGAACGAGTGCCAGTCGCTCCCGCCGAAGTTGTAGCCGTCGATGCCCATGAAGTCGACATAGGAGCTGCCCGGCCAGTACGAAGGAATCGAGTTCGCCGAGGTGTTGGGTACGCTGGTGGCGTTGGGGCACCAAACGAACTTGACGTTGCCCGCGCCTTCTTCGGCGAAGATGTCGTGAATGTGGCGCCAGGCGCCCACGAAGTCGGCGGGCTTGTTGCCGTTGACCGTGCCCGCCCACGGATACCAGCTGCCGTTCATCTCGTGCAGCGGGCGCAACCAGACGGTCTTGCCGTAGGCCTTGGCGTCACGTGCGTATCGGCGCAGGTACGCATCGAACGAGCCCCCGGAGATCGCGTTGAGTCGGAATCGGGGCTGGGACACGCCCTTGGTGTAATCCCAGAACTCGAGCGTGATGAGGGGAGTCGAACCGTTCTTTGCGGCGTTGGTCGCTTGGCCGCGCGTGAATCCCTCATCTGCGCCTTGGAAGTAGTTGACGACCGCGAGCTTCGTGCCGAGCTTCGACTCGAGACCGTTCAGCGGCTGGATGCTGTCGGGAACGCCGGGTACATAGGCGCCGATGAAGAAGTCAGCCCGTGGCGCGGGGCTGGGGGCGGGTGCCGGCGCCCGCCAGATGGCCGGCTGCGGCGCCGAAGCGGGTGCCGGTGTCGGAGCGACGGCTGGCGAGGCTGCCGGAGCGAGCACTGGCGTGACCGCGGGCGCAGAACCGGGAGTCGCGGTTGACGTCGGAGGTGCGGCCGGACCCACCGCAGGCGCCGCCCCGAGAGCGGTCACTGGGGGCGCGGCGGCCGCAGTCCGGTGGTGGCCGCGCGAACCCCGGTTGCGCTCTCTTGCATGAGCGGCCATGGTCGAGCCCGTCAACGACACTGCGAAGCTCGCGGCGAGCGCGAGCAGGAGCACGAGGGAACTGCGCGAAAGGACGCGCGCTCGTAGATCGTGCATCAAAGTACCTCCGGTGCGAATAACAAACAGCCGTTCGTGGTGCGGAAGCATCGGGCTCCGGCCACGGACGACAGACGGTTTCCTGAACATAATGAATAGCAAGGCGCTGGCCACCTCGAGCTTCGACCAGCTCACAGTGGGCGCAGCGACCGCGCCGCTCAGTGGATCCAGAACCACCACACGGCGACTGTCAGAAGCAAGAAGGCAGCGAAGATCACGACGCAACCGATGCCGAACAGCTTCGCACCCTCGGCATCGGGGCTGATCTGCTTCTCGGGCTTTCCGGGTTCCCGGCGCGCGCTCGGCATCTTGCTAGTCGAGCTCGCCGAATGAGAACCCTGCCTCGAACAGCCCGACGCAGCATCGGACGACATCCGCGTCGTACAGCGTGCCGCAGTTGCTCTTGATCTCGCCCATGGCAGCCGCGATGCCCTTGGACGCGCGGTAGGGGCGGTGCGAGGCCATCGCCTCCACGACGTCGGCGACTGCGATGATCCGCGCGCCGAGAAGGATGTCGTCTCCGCGCAGTCCCTTCGGATAGCCCGAGCCGTCGATGCGCTCGTGGTGCTGGCGGACGACGTCTGCGATCAGGCCGCCGAGGTTCGCGGTCTCGAGGATCTGAAATGCGGTCTCGGGGTGCTCCTGCACGAGCATGTACTCGGTCTTGGTCAGGTTCGCAGGCTTCGAGAGGATGTCTGACGGGATCGAGACCTTGCCGATATCGTGCAGCTGCGCGGCGATCGACACGTCAGCCACGTCCCCGTCACACATCCCCATGTGCATACACATCTCGCGGACCAACTCCGCGACGCGGCGCTGGTGTCCGGCGGTGTAGGGATCGCGCGCCTCGACCAGGCGGATCGCGATCGCCGTGACGGCATCTCGCTCGGCACTTGCCCTCACCAGCTCGCGCGTCCGCTCCTCGACCATCCGCTCGAGTTCGGCTCGGTACTGGGCGAGCTGCTCCTCCTGCTGACGCCTGGCAGTGGCGTTCTCGAACATGACCGCGACCGTGTTCGGCTCCGCGCGGAACGCGTGAATCTCGAAGTAGCCGGACACGTCGCCGTCCTGGTAGGCGAATTGATCCGCCTCCCACTTGACGCCGGTCTCGGCAACCTCGCGCAAGCGGTCTGGGAGTTCGGTGCCCACGACTGCGGGAAACGCCTCTTCGATCGTGAGTCCGATTCGAGGCCCGTGGTCGATTCCGAGGAGCTTGTCGGCTGCGGCGTTGACCGCCTCGAGCACGAGTCTTCCGTCGTTGTGAAGGCGGTAGAGCCGCATTCCCAAGGGCGTGCAGTCGAAGATGGCGCGGAATCGTGTCTCGTACCGGGCGATCTCTGCCATGGAATCGCGGATCTGCGTCACGTCCACAACGAACATGAACACTCGCGCGAAGTCTTGTTCGTGGCCGGCCGCGACCCTCCAGCGCATGAGCAGATTCATCGCTTGGCCGTCGAGCTTGCGGCCCCGAATCTCGAATGTCGCCTCAGATTTCCCTTCGGCGATCGCCGAGATGCTCAGCCTTGCCGACTCAACAGCCTCTTCACTCGGTTGCTGCGATTGCGGATTGAGCAGCTCTTCGACGGTGGAAGCTCCGTACAGCTCCAGAGCGGCGGGATTGACGTCGACCGCCCGCATATTGTGGAGGCAGTTCAGCATCTCTTCCGGGTGCGAGTCGCAGTAGCTCTTCATGTCGACGACGCCGCGTACTCGCAGCTCATCGACGTGCTTCTTGACCGCCGAGAAGTCGTAGACCCAGATTCCGATGGGCGCGTGCCCGAACAGATCGCGGTAATGGCGCTCCGACTCGCGAAGAAGATCCTCGGTGTCAGTGGTGCTCAGATTGTCCAACTCGGCCTGGGTTCGGGCGAGCGGACTCTCGGTGGGAACGGTCCCGGCAGGGTCACGCAGTGACTTCTCGTTCACGAGCCGGTCCTTCCCGCGCGGGGCGAACACCCGTACTTCCGCGCATCAACGTGTACCAACGCGAACAACACGCCTGCTTGTCGACGTCTCCGAAGATGTATCGGCAGTCGCGGTCACGGCCTCAAGTCCGGCGACCAAAGCCCGCGCCCCGCATCGCGCGCCTCGGCCACGTAGCGCCGGAAATAGTCGGCGTACTTCACGTCCGGCGGAATCGTCATCTGCTGCGCATAGCCGTCGATCGCCAGCTTCGCGTTGAGCATCTTGTCGCGGATCTCGGCGTCGCTGATCTCAGTGGGCGCCGCCAGCCACACGTACTCGAGGAGTCGGCCGTAGCGATCGCGCCCTTGCACGTCGGGCTCGAGCAGCACGCCTCGGCCGGGCGGCAGCAGGCGCCTCGTGTACGCGGTCGCCTGCGGACCGTAGGGTTCGTGCTTGGTGGTGTCCTCCGGGGTGTTGACGCCGATGAACCGCACGCGCTCGCGGGCGCCGCTCGCGAGCCGGAAGATCGCCGTGTCGCCATCGACGACTCGCTCGACGGTCGCTGCCGAGAAGCCCGCGGCCACGTCCCCGGGCGCCGCCCTCGGCGCACGCGGGAGCAGGCGGCCGGCGGCGAACAGGAGCGCGAAGATGACCAGCAGCACGGCGGCGCCGCGCGAGAGCTGCTTGCGTGCGTGTCTGCGAGCCACCGTGCCCCCCCCCGTCGCTGCCGGTCGAATCAGACGCTTGTAGCACCGCTCGCCGCGAGTGTAGCAGCCACGCGTTCGCGCCGATGCATGCTACCGTGTGACCCGACCAGACGCCTCACGCGAAGGAAGTCCGTGACCGACGAACTCGACACAACCGCCACCCCGTCTGAGGATGCGAGCGTCTTCGCGCATGGCGTGCGCTACGTCCTCGTCGGCGGAGCGAGCGCGGCGCTGGAGCTCGGTATCTTCTGGGTGCTTTCGAACCCGGTCCACCTTGGCGTCGTGATCTCGAACATCGTCGCAGTGTTCATCGCCACGCTCTCCAACTTCGCGGCGAACCGCGCGTGGACGTTCAAGTCGACCACGCACGTGACGCGAAGCGCTTTGCTCTACGTCACCCTCTGGGCGCTCAATCTGACCTTCACGACGGTCACGATCAAGATCGCTGCGGCTCAGGGCATCTACCCCACCTTCGCGAAGATCGGAACGATGGCGCTCGTGACGCTGTGGAACTTCCAGCTGTTCCGCAAGGTCATATTCGCCTGACGCAGAAAGCGGCCCCGGCCTGTTCGGCGGGACCGCTCTCGAAAGATCATCTGGCGGAGAGTCAGGGATTCGAACCCTGGATACGGTTTAAAGCCGCATACACGATTTCCAGTCGTGCTCCTTAAGCCTCTCGGACAACTCTCCGCATGCTTCCCAGCGCAGCGACTGCGCCCCGCCGAGAAGTGCAACCGCGAGTATAGCGACCTGCGCGTTGAGCGGCAACGAACGAGCTGTCACGAGCTGGCGCTAGCTCGTGCGGAACCTGCCGAGTCCTTCGGTGAGGCTCTCGGCCTCGCGCTGCACATCGTCTGCGGTGGTCGCGAGCTGCTGCGATGATGCTGCGGCTCCGCTCACGCCCGACGACACCTGACGCATCACCTCGACGATCTGACGCGATGCGGCCTGCTGCTCGAGCGCTGCAGCGGTGATCTCGCGTGCCGCTTGGGCAGTGCGTGTCATCTGCTGGAGGATCTCATCGAAGGAGCTGCGTGTCTGCTCGGCGCTTTGGACGGTGCTCGACGCGCTGTCACCCTGCGAGTTCGCGGTCTCGGACAGGATGCGGCTCGCGCCCTGGATGCTGTTGACCATCTTCGCGATGCGCCCGGCCGACGTCGACACAGAATCCGCGAGCGTGCGTATCTCGGTGGCCACGACGCCGAAGCCTTTTCCGGCCTCGCCTGCTCGCGCGGCTTCGATGGCGGCGTTGAGCGCGAGTATCTTGGTCTGCTCGGCGATCGAGCTGATGAGTCCGGTGACCTGCGTGATGTCCTGGGCAACGTCGCCGAGGTGCTCGGCTCCCTGCGCAACCGCGACCGAACCGCCCGCGAGCATCTCGACGTTGATGACGCTCGCCTCGATCGATCCCCGTCCCTGCTGCGCCGCCTCGAGTGAGTCTTCGGCGATCTCGAGCACGCGGCGAGCGCCATCGGCGACCGACTCGAAGCTGCGGGTGAGCTGCTCGATCGTCGCGGTGGCCTCTGCAACCGCAGACGCCTGCGACGTCGCCGTGTTCGCCTCGCTGTGCGACGCGCCTGCGATGTCGCCAGCGACCTCGTTGAGCCTCGTCGCCGACGTCCCCACCCGCGCCAGTAGGTCGTGCAGCGACGCGGTCATCGCGTTGAAGGCGCTACCCATGGCGACCGCCTCGCGATAGCCTTCCTGCGGCACGACGACCGTCAGGTCACCGGCGGCGATCTTCTCGGCGGCTGCAGCGACTCGGCCGAGAGGGGCGGAAGCGCGGTTGGCGATCATCCAACCGAAGCCGACGGCGATCGTGAGTCCCAGAATGGCGATCGCCAGGAACTTCAGTGCGAAGCTGATGATTGCGGTCTGATACGGCGCCTGCTCGAAGCCCGTAAAGATCATGCCGACGACGGCGCCACTCGGATCTAGCAGCGGCTGGTATGCGGAGATGTACGTCGTCGACAGGACCCTCGCCTCTCCCAGGAAGTGCTGCTTGCCTTCAAGGACTTTCGCGCGAATCGGGTCCGAGACGGCCGTGCCCACGACCGGCGTGCCGCCGGCTTCGCTCACGGTCGTCGCAACGCGAACGCCGTTCTGGTAGACGGTCGCCTGTCCGCCTACCTTGCTCACGATCTTCTCAACGAACGAGGTGTTGAGCTTGAGCATGTCGATCCCGACGAGCGTACCGACGCGTTTACCCGCCGCGTCCAGAACAGGCGACTCCGACGCGATCGCAAGCGCGCCTGCGGCCTCGCTGGGCTGTGCCTGCCCGCCGACACCCGGCCTGACGACCAGCTGAAACTTCTGGTCGAGCCCGAGAGAATAGAGCTCCGTGGGCGGGATGATGGAGATGATCGAGGTCGAGTCCGTTGACTTGGCCGCGGCGGTGAGCTGCGGCCAATCGAGTGAGTGTTCGACTGCGCCGGTCGTCGATCCCTGAACGAGGCCGTCTGTTCCCAGCCAGAACATGTAGTCGTACTTCAGCAGTTTTGTCTGACGCTGAAGCTCGACCGGGAGAGCGGCTCCCGCACGGCGTATCGGAGCAGAGAATGTCGTGCTCGCAAGCGTGCTGAGCTCGGCGGTCCGTGCGCTTTGGACCGCCGCAAGCTGTTCTTGCGCTACCGTCATGTGCATTGCGACTGCCTTGAGCGCTTCTGTGCGCATCGCCGCACTGTACGCGGGAATGACGAACAGCGCCGTCGCCAAACCAGGCAGAGCCACCATGGCGATAAGGCTGATCATGAGTACGTTGCGAAGGCTGACGTTGTGCAGTTTCAAGAAAGCGGCCCTTTCCTGGCAGCAGCGAGTTCGTTCTCTGTTTATCGGGCTTATCGGGATTTCGCGTTAATGGGCATTTCCAGGTTTGTCGGCCCCGGAAATACCGCCCCGGCCGATCGAGCTGCTATGAAAGCGCGCGCTTGGTAGCGCGCGAACGGGAACATCTACCGGTAAGCATCCTCGATTTCGCTGCTGAGGTCACGATGTCGTTTTTTGGATTTCTCGTTCCAGACGGCGCGCGACCGGATCTGGACCGCTGAGAACAGCCAACCGACCACCACGCCGAGGAGACCTCATGGCACGTGCAATCTGGAAAGGCACCATCTCGTTCGGGCTCGTGACCATACCGGTCGGGCTGTTCTCGGCGGTTGCACCGCGCGAACTCTCGTTCCATCTGCTCGACAGCCGCGACCTGTCGCCGGTTCGCAACAAACGCGTCAACGAGGCGACCGGCGAAGAGGTGCCGTGGGAGTCGATCGTGAAGGGCTGGCAGCTTGAGGACGGGCGCTGGGTCACCCTCACCGATGGGGACTTCGCAGCCGCGAACGTGAAGGCGACGCGCACCATCGACGTGCTCGGCGCGGTCTGCCAAAGCGATGTGGCCGCTGAGTACTTGGACACGCCGTACTACCTGGTGCCCGAACCGCAGGGCGCCAAGGCCTACGCGCTCCTGCGCGAGGCGCTGCGGGAGTCCGGCCGCGTCGCGGTGGGCCAGATCGTCATCCGCTCGCGGCAGCGGCTCTGCGCGCTCGTGCCTGAGGGCGATGTGCTCTCGCTGGAGGTCCTGCGCTACCCCTACGAACTGCGGGCAAGCGAAGACCTCGAGCTGCCAGGCAGCGACCTCAAGTCGCTTGGCGTCACCGACGCCGAGCTCGCACTCGCACGACAACTCGTCTCGACGATCGAGACAGACTGGGACCCGAGCGCATACCGCGACACCTACCACGACGATCTGCTCGCCCTCATCGGCCGCAAGGCCGCCGGCGAGACGATCAAGGTCGCCGAGGAACCGGAGCAGCCGCTCGGCGAGGTGGTCGACATCATGGAGCTGCTCAAGCGCAGCGTCGACGAGGCGCGCGCGGCCAAGGCGAGCGGCAAGGGCGGCCGACAGGCCGCCGGCGCGTAGGCGGCGGGGCCGATGCCGCTCGAGGAATACCGCCGCAAGCGCGACTTCTCGGCGACGCCCGAGCCTGCCGGCGAGCCGGCGGACGGGCACGACGCGGTGACCGCGCCGCGGAGCTTCGTGGTGCACAAGCACGCGGCTAGAGCGCTTCACTACGACGTCCGGCTCGAGCTCGACGGCGTACTGCTGTCGTGGGCGGTGCCGAAAGGCCCCTCGCTCGACACTCACGACAAGCGACTCGCCGTGCACGTCGAGGACCACCCGCTCGACTACGGCGGTTTCGAGGGGACGATTCCGGCGGGAGAGTACGGCGCCGGCACTGTCATCGTGTGGGACCGCGGAACATGGCAGCCGGTCGGCGACGCACGTGCGGGCCTCGCGAAGGGCGACTTCAAGTTCGAACTGCACGGCGAGAAGCTACACGGTCTGTGGGTGCTCGTGCGGATGAAGCCACGGCCGGGCGAGAAACGCGAGAACTGGCTGCTCATCAAGGAGAAAGACGAGGCGGTCAGGCCCCACGAGGAATATGACGTACTTGCCGAGGAGCCCGGGAGCGCTGTGAGCGGGCTGACGATCGAGGAAGTTGCCGCGGGGCAGGGGCTGGGGCGAGGCGGGGTCGGAGAGGCTGGCGGGGACGGGTTCTCCGCGTCAGCGGCAGCCGATCCCAAAGCCGATGGGCCTGCGAGCATCCCCGCCAGCCTCTCCGACCCCGCCTCGCACGGCTCTTCCTCGAGCGCCAAACCCGATCCTCACCCTGCGCCTTTTCCCTCTACGATCGATGTTGAGCTGGCTACGTTGGTCGACGTGACGCCTGCTGGGGATGGGTGGTTGGCTGAGGCTAAGTACGACGGATACCGGGTTGTGTTGGCGCTCAACGACGGGCGGTGCCGGGCGTTCACTCGCAGCCATGCGGACTGGAGCGATCGGTTCGCGCCGCTGTGCCGGGCGGTAGAGGGACTGCCGGCTGTCAGTGCGGTGATCGATGGCGAGGCCGTGGTCTTCGACGATGCGGGCGTGTCGCGTTTCGAGCTGCTGCAAAAGGCACTGGGCTCGCATCCGGAGCTCATCGCGTTTGCGGCGTTCGACCTGCTCTTCCTCAACGGCCACGATCTGCACGATATGCCGCTGACCCAGCGCAAGGAGCTGTTGCGGACGCTCCTCGCCGACGAAGGAACCAAGTCAGCGCTGCGCTACGCCGAGCACGTCGAGAGCGGCTCCCGGGAGCTGTATGCGCACGCCTGCTCGGCGGGGCTTGAAGGCGTTGTGTGCAAGCGCGCCGACAGCCGCTACCTGCCCGGGCGCGGCCGTGACTGGCAGAAGGTGAAATGCCGCCACGAGCAAGAACTTGTCGTGGGCGGGTTCACCGAGGGCAAGGGGTCGCGCGGGCCGCTCGGCTCGCTGCTCGTGGGGACGTACGAGGGCGCGCGGCTTGTCTACGCCGGCCGCGTAGGCAGTGGCCTCGACGAGGCCGATCTGGCGTCGCTCACCAAGAGGCTGCGCGCGCTCAAACGAGCGACTTCGCCGTTCGATCCGCCGCCGCGCATCACCGGCGCCGACGTTCACTGGAGCACGCCTTCACTCGTCATCGAAGCCGCGTTTCGCGAGTGGACCGCCGATGGCGTGCTGCGCCAGCCGGTCTTCCTCGGCGTGCGCGAGGACAAGGACCCGCACGAGGTCGTGCGCGAGCGCGCCGAGGCGACCGACGGCGAGGACGACGACCCGGTCGCAACCCGCACCGACTACGGTCGCCCGACGACGGTGCTCGATGTTCGCGTCACCAACCCACGCAAGCCGCTCTTTCCGGATTCATCCTTCCCCAAGGTCTCGCTCGCCGAGTACTACGCAGCAGTGGCCCCCGCCATGCTCCCCCACGTCGCCGGACGTCCGCTCACGCTCGTGCGCTGCCCTACCGGGCACGGCCGCGACTGCTTCTACCAGCGACATCCCGATGCCGGACTGCCTGGCCAGGTCCACACGTTCGCGCACGTCCTCACCGGTCACGCCGACCCAGACGACCTCCTCATCGTGGACTCCGCCGAGGGGCTCGTGGCCCTCGCACAGATGGGCGCGCTCGAGATCCATACGTGGCTTTCCCACGTCGACACGCCCACCCGTCCCGATCTCATCGTCTTCGACCTCGATCCCGGACCCGAGGTCGCGTGGCCACAGCTGTGCTCGGCGGCCCGGCTCGTCGCCGAGAAGTGCTCGGCCCTGGGCTTCGAACCGTTCCTGAAGTCGACGGGCAGCAAGGGGCTACATGTCGTCCTGCCGATCCAGCCCGTCTGGGAGTTCGTCCGGGTGAGAGCGCTCGCGAAGTCGATTGTTGACGCCATCGTAGTGGGGAACTCTGACACGCTCACCGGGAAGATGGCCAAGGACGTGCGAACCAGCCGGATCTACCTCGACTACCTGCGAAACGCGGAAGGGGCCAGCGCGGTCGCGCCCTACTCGACGCGCAACAGGCCGGGACCCTCGTGCGCGGTGCCGCTCGCGTGGGACGAGCTCACCGACGACCTCGACATTCGCGCGTTCACTCCGGAGCGCGTGACCGCTCGCGTGCGTGACGCCGTGGATCCGTGGGCTGGCATCGAGAATCACGCGATTGGCGTGTCCGTACTCAAGGGCGCCGAGAAGGCAGCCTCGGCCTAGCGCAGATCGCGCACCTTGCGCGCGGCGGCCATGGCCATGTCCTGACCGACGACGAGGCGAAGCGCCGTGACGATGTTGTCGGCCATCGTCGACAGGTCAACCAGTTCGATCGTGTCTGGCGACTTTCCAATGCGGCGACTCTCGACGTCTACGGAAACGCTCGCCAGAACGGTACCGATGACCGGGCGCAGCTGCTCCTCTACGCGGGTGGCGAGCGCATTACCCACGCGGCTCGGCCCCGTCCTCGGCGGTCTCCGCCGACTCCGCCGCAGCTGCTGCCACCGCGTGAGCCTCGGCCTGCTCGGCCTGCTCGGCGGTCATGCCTCTCAGGAATGCCTGCATCGCCGTGCGAACGCTGTAGAAGTAGCCGGCGAGCAGCGCCATTCCCAGCACGACGAGCAGCTCGCTCGCGAGTTCCGTCTGCTCGAAGGTGACTCCATCGACGAAGTTGCTCGTCCACTTGGCGAGTGCGGACGCCGCCAGGCAGACGATGGCTAGGATGACGTAGTGCATCTTCTCGGCAACAGCGCCGCCGAACGCGACTTTGCGCAGACCGAGCGCTTCGATCAGCAGGGCGATCGCGACAGCCAGACCGGTCGCGCTCACAGCCAGGTGCAAGCCAAGCGGTGTTATCTGGTTGTCGCGTGCCATCGCGGCGACGGGAAATGCAAGCGATGCGAGTGCAGCAACAAAGGACATCCTGAGCAGTCGGTTCATCCGTGCATCCTCCCCCCATGTCGCTTGGACTCGCGTCGGCGACCGAACAAGAACCAAATCACGTGTCAGTTCACGTTATCGGCGAACGTTACACAACGCCTGATACTGCAGGCCGAATGGTGACAGCCGTCACGGGCGCGTGCAAATCCCCATGTCATCGACGTGCCGAGTGGTGTACGCGTCACCCCGCCGAGAAGCCTCCGCCGCCTCCGCCACCCCCGCCTCCGCCAGAGAAGCCGCCGCCGCCACCGGACGCGGACGACTGCGCGCTCGTCGCGATCTGGGATGCGCTCGCGAACCCTCCCTGCAACGACGAGAGCGGCGAGCCGCCGAGCGTTGGCGAGTAGACCCACCAGTACGTCGTCTGGAACGCCGGATCGGCCACCAGGTCGGGCATCTGCACGCGGAGCTGGCTGATGACTTCTTGTGCGATGCCGAAGACGACGGCCAGCACGAGGAACCGGTTCCACAGCACCACAGCCTGCGGAGGAGCTTCGCTCAGGCGCGAGAAGTCCCGCAGGAAATCACGCAACGCCTTGTACTGCGCATACAGCTCGTTGCCTTCGCGGCTGCGGCGCAGCATGTACGCACCGAACACCATTATCGCGACCGCCGACGGAACCGCCATGCAGATCGGCCACGCGGTTCCGGCCCACACGGCAGAAAGCAGCCCCACGCCGGCCACGAAAGCGCCGAGGACGAACATGCCGATCTGCCACGACCAGCTCGGGCGTTCGAAGAGGCCGAGCGCGTCGGCAGCTACCGAGCACTCATCCTTCCAGGCCTGCATCTTGTCGGTGAACTCCTTCGGGTGACTCTTCGCATACGTCTTGATCTGCTCGAGTCGCACCGTGCTGCCATCACCGATATCCGAGAACAGAAGCGACAGCAACTTCTCGTCGATCGGTCGCACAGCACCCTGCGGTGGTTTCGGATTCATCCCCAGCTCGAAGCTGGGAGAGTCCTTCGCTCCGATGCCGAGAACCCCATCCGAATGCTCGGTGATCGGTCGCATCGCGAGCACGCCCTTGTCGGCGAGGTCCATGAGCGTTGCGGCGACCTCGGCATCGGTCACCTTGCCGAAGCGCCACAACGCACCAACCACTGCGGGTGCGAGGTCGGGCCTGGGGTCCTCCCGCAGATATCCTCCCTGGAAGTTCGCCTTGTACTCGCGCCCGTGCCGGATGAACGTCACGAGCCCGAACGCGAAGCCGAGGAAGGCGACAAGCCCGCTGATCCCGATCGCGGCGATGAGGCCTAGCAGCGCCCTCGAGCGCGTCTGGTTCGCCTCGTTGGCAAGCTTGGCCTCCTCTTGCTGCACCGCCAGGGCGCGCGCCTCCGAGATGATCTGCGCGCCGGGCAGCGCTTCGGCCGGGTAGAGCACGCGCGCCTCGACGAACGTGTTGGCGGGAAGCTCAGGCACGTCGAGCGTCACCTTGCCGTCCTGCCCGATGTCGATCTTGCCGGTCAATGGGCCATGCGCCCATGCCTTTACTTGCTCCTGCGTCAGCGACGAGGGTGGCGTGATCTCGATATGCACGGGGCCCGACGAGATGTCGGTCCCTGAGCCAACGAACTGCCAATACAGCTCAGCGGTATCCAGGTAACGCTTGACGGCCGATTTCGCCGAGTACGTGATGCGCATGGGCATGGTCGTGTCCGCAACATCGATCGCGACGCGCACCGTGATCGAGTCACCGTCGTCGGTGATCGAGTACGTTCCCGGGTCTTGAGCCTCGCCTTCGACGAGACTGAACGGGTTCTCGATGCCCGCCTCCACAGATGAAACGCCGAGAACGGCGATGCCGTCCGATCCCTTCTTCGCCAGGCTCCACTGGACCCAGCTGAACTTCCCATCGAACTTCAGGGTGCGGTCTTCTGTAACGCGAAGATCACCGTTCGGGTCGACGGCCGCCCCGATGCCGATCGCCGTGATCGAGTACTGTTTCGCGAGCGCAACGGCGGGCAGCGCCAGGACCAGCGTGCACGCGATCACCGCGAGCGCCAGACGCACCTTGGCCGAGACCGTTCTCACGACCGCTCCCCCCTCAGTTTGCGGAAGAACTCCCGCAGCAGCGCCGAAGATTCCTCGGCAAGTATTCCCGAGCTGACATCGAACCGGTGATTCAAGCGCTCGTCACTAGAGAGGTCGTACAAGCTCCCGAGCGCGCCGGCTTTGGGATCCGGAGATGCATAGACGCAACGGGCGATTCGCGCCTGATGCATCAGCCCGGCGCACATGGGACACGGCTCGAGGGTCACAAAGACAGTGCAGTCCGAGAGGCGCCAACGCCCAAGACGCTGCGATGCCTCGCGAATCGCGAGAAACTCTGCGTGGCCGGCTGGATCGTGATCGATCTCGCGCCGGTTCATGCCGTCAGCGACGACCGCCCCGTCGCAGACGACGACCGCGCCGATCGGCACTTCGCCGATCTCGGCGGCCCGACGGGCCTGGTCGAGCGCCATGGACATGTAGATTTCGTCGGAATGCATGCGGCGAGTCCTGTGCTCAGCTGAAAGAACCTTGTCGTAGCATATCGCAGCCGAGTATCCCCTGCTCAGAGTAGTGACGCAGCGCACCAAACACGCCGCGAGAAACCCATGCTATTCTCTGCCTGTTCGCGCCACGGAGGGGTGGCAGAGTGGTTGAATGCCCTGGTCTTGAAAACCAGTAGGCGCGCAAGCGTCTCGTGGGTTCGAATCCCACCCCCTCCGCCAGCGCGGTTCGCATTCCCGCTGTGACCGCTTACGACTGCGCCAGCTCACAGATCTCGCTGCACCTCGAGCGCCGGTCGCCGAGCAGCTTGGATCGCCATCGTCGCCGCGACGAGCACACTAATCCCACCCGCGATTGCGATACCTGCGAGGTAGGTCCACGGGACTCCCAGACTTACCTGCGGAGAATCGAACAAAGCCGGTCAGGATCTTCACGATCACGAGCGGCTCGAGCCAGCCGCCCAATGCGCCGAGCACGGCTCCAGCGAGCGCATGCGCGATCGCGAAGGTACGCCGCCGAAATCGGCCAACGCAGACGTCCTGAAGAGCAACGTCTGCCCAGCGGTCGTCTGGCGCCCCAGGCGCGCGGTACGGCGTCCTCTCATCTTCTTCTCATGCCCCCTGCGCTAAACCTAGGAGAACGCGGAGGCCGGAGGATCGCGGTGGCCTCATCTTCAGGCAAGCACGGAGAGGACGAACATGGCCCAACGCCTCGCTGGTGACAGGCTCGGCACGCGGCGCAATGCCAGAACTACTGCGACCGATAGCGGTCGCTCATATCCACCAGTCACTTTTCGGCCCCGAGCGGCGCGGCATGGCTGGGAGCCGCCACGACATGGCGCTCATCCAATCCGGTGGTTCGTTGCGGCGGCACTCGCTCTCCTGCTAGCCGTGCCTCTGAGTTCGTTCGGACGCGCGATGACGGGGCCTTCCAGCCTCTCTCTGCCGATACGAGTCGTGGAGTGGGCGCGCGACAGCGGTGGAGAGGGCTTGGTGAACGCGGCGGAGCACGCCTACTACACCATCACGGCTCCGAAGGCGGGCGGGCCGAGTCTGAGCCAGCTGCCGGACATCGGTCAGGGCGGCCCTGCCGGCGCGCTTTCAGCGACTCCGCCGCACATCTCGCTCGCCATCCCGAGGGCACTGCACGGCGAGGGCGTGTGGCGGCGCGCAAGCAAGACATTCGCTGGCATGCAGCCGATCCTCGTCACGGTATTCCGCCCGGAGGCGGCCTACCCACGCCAACTCGCCTATGTCGCGTGGATGAACAGGTCGATGACGCATATGGAGCTCTACGCCGGCAGGGTGCGACCTCCGATGTCTGGTTCGCGTGGGCCGATGGACGTGCCCAGAGCGCTCCGTTCCCACCTTGTCGCGACATTCAACAGCGGCTTCGTCTACAAAGACTGCAAGGGTGGTTTCGCGATACACGGGAGGACGATCCTGCCAATGGCGAGCGGACAGGGCACCCTCATTGAGCGCACAGACGGCACCATGGACGTGCAGAAGTGGAGCGGCGGGTCCGCCGTCGCGTCCGATGTCGTGCTCGCACGGCAGAACCTGCCGCTGATCGTAGACGGCGGTCGACTGAATCCAACGCTTGGGGATGGCTCGAGGTGGGGCGCGACCCTGGGAAATGCGGTGCGGGTTTGGCGCACGGCCGTGGGGGTCGACTCTCTCGGCAACCTCATCTATCTGGCGGCGCCCGGACAGACCGCCGCCAGCCTCGCCGCCGCGATGATTCGGGCTGGCGCCGTGCGCGCGATGCAGATGGACATCAACGCTTACTGGCCGTCCTTCATCACGTATGGCCGACCGGGTGGCAGAAGCCCGGACAAACTCGTCCCGAACGCGAACCAACCTGCGACGCGGTACTTGCACCCCGACGACACCGATTTCTTCGCCGTTTACGCAGCCCCGGCGGCCCGATAGACGCCCTATCACTCCCGATCGAGGCGGGGATCGCGGAGATGGCTCACAACTGCGATCGTAGCGGCAGCTCGGCGGCTTTACGCTTCGCCCCAGCGCGGGTACCATATCCACTCGCGCACACCTGCACCGCACGAAGCCGCACGCGCGCATACGGAGAGCTGGCCGAGTCGGTCGAAGGCGCTCGCCTGCTAAGCGAGTAAGGGGGTAAAGCTCCCTTCGAGGGTTCGAATCCCTCGCTCTCCGCCATTTGACATGAACCCGTCACGGGATCGGCGCAGATTGACAGCGCCGTTCAACGATGGCAGGATACCAAAGCCCTTCGGGGCAAACGCGCCTTTACCTCAGCTGGATAGAGGGCCTGACTACGAATCAGGACGTCGCAGGTTCGAATCCTGCAAGGCGCGCCACGAATATGCGCGGCCTCCCCTCGGGGAGGCCGTTTTGCGTTGCGGCACCGAAGGGCCGGGCCCGCTCGCGGGCGACGGGGGGAATACACCCATCATCGAACGCCCGCGCAAGAGACAAGCCGAGGCATGAACAATCACAGCCGGAAGAGCGAATACACATCGAAGCGAGTGGTCACCACCTACGTGACCACGAACGCCCTGTTCACACTGTCCACCTCGCTTATCTGGGCGATCAACACGCTCTTTCTGCTCTCGGCGGGACTCTCGCTCCCGATGGTCTTCGTCGTCAATGCCACGTTCACGGCAGCGCAGATGATCTGCGAGGTTCCGACCGGCGTCATCGCAGACACCCTTGGCCGCAAGATGTCGTTTCTTCTGTCAGTTGGAACCTTGATGCTCTCAACGATCATCTACGTGCTGGCCGCCCAGCTGCACTGGGGCGTGCCGGGCTTCATCGTCGGAAGCGTCATCATCGGACTCGGCTACACCTTCCAGACCGGCGCCGTCGATGCCTGGATGGTCGACGCGCTTTCCGAGACCGGCTTGGAGGGCTCGAGTGAGGAAGCTCTCGCTCGGGTCTTCGCGCTTTCGGGCGGGGTGTCTGGTGCCGTGCTCGTGGTGGGTCCGCTGCTCGGCGGTCTGCTCGGCCAGGTGAGCTTGTACTTGCCGTACTACCTGCGGGCGGGAGCGCTCGGGCTGACGTTCATCGCGGTAGTCGTGATGATGCGCGAGGTCGGGTTCACGCCGCGGAAGCTGACACTCGGGACGTTCGCAGCCGAGACAAGGGCGATCGGAGGCGCGGGAGTCAGGCACGGATGGCGCAACCGGGTCATCCGCCCGCTGCTCTGGATCTCCGCCGTGCAGGGGCTCTTCTTCGCTTACGGCTTCTACTCCCTCTCACCGTACCTGCTCGAACTCCTCGGCAGGAACTACATCTGGCTCACCGGCGCGGTGTTCTCGGCGTTCTCGCTCGCGAGCATCCTGGGCAACTTCTCGATCCGATGGGGCGTCATGAAGCGCCGAGACGGTTCGGCGCGATCGGCACCGAAGGCACTCGCGGCGATGGGGCTGGCACTCGCGGCGATCATCGGGCTCATCGGCGTCGCGGGAATGGTGGCGCCTCGCATGATGGGCGCGGGACTCGTGCCGTTCTTCATCGTCGCGGCGCTGTGGGTGGGCGTCGGCTTCCTCTTCGGCATTGCAGGGCCTGTAGGCTCGTCCTACATCAACCAGCACATCCCGTCGGCCCAGCGCGCCACAGTGCTCTCGCTCAGCTCGCTGTTCGGGGATGGCGGCGGCGTCGTGGGGCAGCCCGTCTTCGGGTACGCGGCGGCAGGCTTCGGAATCGCGCCGACCTGGCTCGTGAGCGGCTTCCTCATGCTCGCCGTCGCGCCGCTGTACCGCATGAGCGGCCGCGCGGCCGAGAAGATCGGGCCACCGACGGCGTCTGAGCCCCAGCCCGGGGCCGGCGGCGTCCCCGAAATCAGCCCGCACGATATCGCAGCCGTCGGCGCGGAGCGCGAGAGCTGACCGAGAGACCCCGCCGAGAACCGTCAGCGCCGACGAGGCGTCTTACGGGTACTGACCAAGACGACGTGCGTCCCGCACGCGTGCGACGTGAAGGAGAACGGCGATGGCACTCAGGAACAGGCGAACCGCGGTCGCGGTGCTCACGGCGTTCGCAATCGCGCTCGTCGCACTTGTCGGATGCACGAGGGTCGTCACCGCCCCGGCGGGCTCGGCCGCCAATACCGTGACCGCGTCAGGCACCGGCACTGTGCAGGCCACGCCTGACACGGCGCTGATGTCGTTCGGTGTCACCGTGAACAACGCCAACGCCAAGACTGCGCTCGACGACGCCTCGAAGATCGCCTCGCAGATAACTTCCGCCGTTCAGAAGCCGGGCGTCGCGCTCAAGGACATACAAACGCAGAACGTGAGCGTCTTCCCGCAGACGACCGGCCAGGGCGGCAAGCAGATCATCACGAGCTACCAGGCCTCTCTCTCCATCCAGGTGAAGGTGCGCGACATCGGCAAGCTCGGTGACGTCATCACGGCGGCGAACGCTGGCGGCGCGAACAGCATCAACGGGCCGTCCTTCACCGTCGCCGACCCCGCCCCCTTCCGAGCCAAGGCGATCGAGAAGGCCGTAGCGGACGCGCGCAAGAGCGCCGAGGCGATGGCCAAGGCGGCGGGAAAGAGCGTGGGCGGCGTGCTGAGCATCAGCTCGAGTGATGCCGGCGCCCTGCCCGGCTTGGGCTTCGACACAGCCGAGGCGACCGCCAAAGGCGTCCCGATCCAGCCCGGCCAACTCGACATCGCATCGAACGTCACCGTGATCTTCGAGCTCAAATAGCCGCGGCAGAGCAAACGTCTCGGAGGTGGAGCACGTGCGGACGGTCATCGGTGTGATGGGTGGGGCATTGGCAAGCCCGGACGTGCTCGCCAACGCACGCGAACTCGGCCGCCTCATCGCGCTCGAGAAGTGGGTGCTGGTCACCGGCGGCCGCGATGCCGGCGTGATGGCCGAGGCGTCGCGAGGCGCCTCTGACGCCGGCGGCCTCGTCATCGGCGTGCTGCCCGGCGACTCGACCGAGGGCATCGCTCCCCACGTCGACGTCGCCATCCCCACCGGCATGGGCGACGCCCGCAACGCCATCAACGTACTGGCGAGCCAGGTCGTCATTGCACTGCCCGGCGGCGCCGGCACCGTCTCGGAGATCGCGCTCGCCCTGAAGAGCTGCCGCCCCGTCGTCCTTCTCGGCTTCCCGCTGGGCACGCCGTTCGAGCGCTACTACATGACCGGACGCCTCGTCGACGCCGAGACCCCCGCCGATGCGGTTGCGATCGCGACCTCGTTCCTCTCCGACAAAGAACTCGCGTAAGCCTCGCCGAGACCGGGCATTGCCAGTGCTGCGCGTCCGAGACTCCGCTGGCCGAAGCCTGCCGCGCGGTTACCGACATTTTCCACTCTCGTGCTTGCCCGAGCGCAGCACCTCTGCCTACGATGAACCGGTCTCAGGTGACCGGTCCTCTTGGCCCGAGACGTGCAGGGGTAGGGTCGTGCCAAGCCGCGCCGGGGCGGACGCGGGGCGGATTCGTCACGTCGGCTCGAACACAGGCGTCTCGGATCACCTCATCAACGCTGCTACCGTGTTGGAGGCAACCATGTCTACGTGCAAGTACACCGGCATATGCGCATTCTTCACAGATGCGGTGGGCTACTCACCCGATCTCTGGGAAGAGATGAAAGCCATCTACTGTCATGGTGACTGGAAGACCTGTGCGCGACTCGAAGCGGCCGGGTTCCTGGCGCTCGAGGACATCCCGGACGAACTCCTGCCAAGCGACTTCGGGCGCGTCAAGGAACTCGCCCGGAGCGCCGAGGCTGCGCACACTCCCCCCACGACGCTCGAGACTGAACGCCTGTAGCTCGTCCACGAGGCGTCGCCTGTGGGTCGGAGCCGCAGCCTAGCGGCGCGGGCCTCCGCCGGGCCCAAGACCGTGCCCTCCGAACGCGTTGCGCATCGCTGTGAGCACCTTGCCCGCGTAGCTGGGGACCTTCTCGGACTGCTCGCGGAATGCGAGCGATCCGCTGATGATCGGTAGCGGAACTCCCAGGTCACGCGCGGTCTCGATCGTCCATGCGCCTTCGCCCGTATGCCCCACGATCCCGCTCACGCCCTCCAGGTCGCTTCCAAGCTCCGCGAACGCCTCGCCGAGCCACCCCACGAGCCGCGACTCGACGACGCTTCCGTGCTGGTAGACCGCGGTGACCTCCTCGAGATCGAGATCGAACGGGCCGTCATGCATGACTTGGAACCCCTCGGCGATCGCCTGCATCATGCCGTACTCGATACCGTTGTGGACCATCTTCACGAAGTGGCCGGCGCCGTGCCCGTCGAAGAAACGATAGCCGCCCGGCAGCGCCACATCGGCGAACATCGCTTCACTCGCCGAGAAGACCTCGGGGTCGCCGCCGATCATCAGGCACGCCCCGTTGCGCGCGCCTGCGGGGCCGCCGCTCGTGCCGCAGTCGAGGAAGTGGATGCCGAGCTCAGCGAGACGCTCGGCGCGCGGCGCCGCGTCGCGCCAGAAGCTGTTGCCGCCGTCGATGACGGTGTCGCCTGGTGCGAGCAGCTCGGCAAGGCCCCCCGAGCCCTCACCGTCGGCTCCGAACAGCAGCGCATCCACGGGTGCGCCCTCGGGCACCATCAGCCAGATGACGCGCGGCGTCGGCAACTCGGCGGCCAGCTCCCGCAGGGTCGGCGCCGGCAGCAGCCCGTCGGCGGCCATCGCCGTCGCGACCTCGCCGTGCCGGTTCCACCCGACGACGCGCCACCCGTTGTCGAGCAGGTTGCGAGCAAGCCCGGCGCCCATCTTGCCGAGGCCGGCCACGCCCACCGCCCCTCGCCTGCCACGAGCGGCCATCGCCTCCTGGGCCCTGGCCACGATCTCCGAAGTGTCCGGCGCGTACTTCGCGAGCGGAACGAGCCCGGCTTCCCAGCCGTCCACGATTGGATCGATGAAGCGCCAGCCGGCATCGATCTCACGGGTCGAGACGAACAGCGTCTGGTCGCCCTCGAACGCGTCGTAGAGAAGCTTCGCGTACTCCTCGACGTACTGGGCCTTCTCGGACTTCTCGTAGAGGAAGAAGCTGAAGGTTCGTTCCTCGAGCTCGTCCTCGAAGCCAGGCTTCTTCGCGTAGAAGACGATCTCGATGCGGTCTGACGGCTCCAGCGTGAAGACGATGCGGTTCGTGAAGGTCTGCTCGGGGTCGCACATGATGCAGGAATCCGGACGACGCATCGTGACGGTGATGTCCTTGCGAGCCTCGCCCATGCGCTTGCCGGACTGCATCGTGACTGGCACACCCGCCCACCGCGTGCCGGTCAGGTGGGTGCGAACCAGGAAGTACGTTTCCGTCTCGGAATCGACCGCTACTCCTTTGATGTCGCGGAAGCCCTCGGACTGCGCGCGGAAGGTGCTGTCGGCGACCTCGCCGGTCGTCATCGGCCTGAGCGATTCGATGAGCGTCGCGCGAGCGTCGCGGATGTCGTCAGCGGCCGAGGACGCCGGCTGCTCCATTGCCACGAGCGCGAGCATCTGCAGCAAGTGGTTCTGACCGACGTCGCGCAACGCCCCGACAGCGTCGTAGAACGCGCCGCGCTTCTCGGCGCCGATCGATTCGAGGAGCGTGATGTCGATCGACTCGATGGCCTCGCGGTTCCACTCGCACTCGAAGAGGTTGTTCGTGAAGCGGAAGTTCATGATGCCCTGGAGCATCTCTTTGGCGAGGTAGTGGTCGATGCGGTAGATCTGCTCCTCTCGGAAGAGGCTGCCGAGAAGGGTGTCGAGGTCGCGCGCCGTGTCGCGGTCGTCGCCGAACGGCTTCTCCACGAGCACGCGCGTCCAGCCGGTCAGGTCGCTGCACTCGATCGTAAGCCCGCTGGTCGCGAGGTTGCGGAAGATCAGCTCGTAGTTCTCCGGCGGCACCGCAAGGTAGAAGAGCTTGTTGGCGCATACGCCCCACTCGGTCTGGATACGCCCGAGATGCTTCAGCGTGTCCGCATAGGCGGCCGCGTCATGGAACTCGCCCGGCTGGTACTCGAAGAGTTCGAGGAATGCCTCGACGTCGGCCGGATCGGCGTGGGCCGCGCGCTCGGCAAGGATGCCCCGGACGTGGGCGCGCAGCTCCTCGTTGCCCCATTCGCGTCGACCGAACCCTACGACCCTCAGCTTGTGCGGCAGCTGTCCTTTCTGCCGCAGGTGATAGAGGGACGGCACGACCTTGCGCGCCATGAGATCGCCGGTGGGGCCGAAGACGACGAGGATGGTGGGTGCGAGTTCGGCGCGCGTCGCTATGGTGTGCTCCTGCGCTGACATGAGGATTCGCTCTCTCGGGATGACGGGATGTACGCAGGGAATATGCCCAGCCGGAGGCGCAAGACGCACAGAACGCGGCTCACCCGCCGGTCCGGCGCAGGCGTTGCTGGCCTCACGACCGGGGAATCCTCATCATGGAAGCGCGACCGCACCGCCTATTCCCGGAGGCCCACCCTGCCCCGCATCATCGACATCCACACCCACGCGTGGCCCGACGGCGTCGCCGAGAAGGCCGTTGCGTCGCTCACGAGCAAGGGGACGCTCACGCCGTCTTACGACGGCACGATCGCCGGGCTTCTCGGCGACATGGAGCGGACCGGAGTCGACGTGTCGGTCATACAGCCGGTGGCGACCAAGGCGCGCCAGGTAACCGGCATCAACGACTGGGTCGCGTCGATCGCGAGCTCGCGCGTGGTGCCGTTCGGCGCGATGCATCCGGACCTCGAGGACCCGGCCGATGAGATCGCGCGGATGGCCTCGCTCGGACTTCGAGGCTTCAAGATGCACCCCGAGCACCAGTCCTTCGCCCCTGACGAGCCGCGGCTCGCGCCGGTCTACGAGGCTGCGGTCGAACACGACATGACGGTGCTGTTCCACGCGGGTCGCGACGAGCTCCACGACACGCTTCACGGCACGCCGGAGTCGTTCGCGAACCTGCTCGACGGCTTCCCGCGGCTGCGGATCGTCCTCGCGCACCTAGGCGGATACCGCGTCTGGAACCACGTCGCCGAGGTCCTCGTCGGTCGCAACGTCTACCTCGACACCGCCTACACTCTCGGCCATCTGCCCGACGCCGACTTCGTCGAGATCGTGCACGCCCACGGTGCCGAGAAGGTGCTGTTCGGCAGCGACGGCCCGTGGACTGACGCCGCGGCCGAGATCGCGTGGCTACGCAGCCTGCCCCTGCGCGAAGGCGTCATCGACGCCGTTCTCGGCGAGAACGCGGAGCGGTTGCTCGCGCTCTGAGAGCTCGACCGCGGCAAGCTCCACGTGCGTAGGGGCCGCGCCTCTTGCGAGGAACGGCCCCTACGGTATGCGCTTGTTACCCCTCGTTAGCGTGGGATCTTCGGGGCCTCCTCGAGGAGGCGGTAGGGGCGCATCATCTCGTTGTCTTCGTGATCGATGATGTGACAGTGCCAGACGTAGCCCGGCGCGGCGCTCGGGTCGAAGCCGTAGTCACTCGTGCCATCGATCGGCGCGAATCGCACGACGATAGTGCTGACTTCGCCGGGGCTCATGCGGACCGTGTCCTTCCAGCCGCGCTCGTTTGCCGCGCCGCCCTTCGGCAATCCCTGTAGGTACGGCGTCGGGTCGACCGGCGTGTAGGCCGTATGGCCGGAGTCGTTGGCGTTCACGCCGTCGAATGGCATCGTGCCATTAGCCGCGACAAATGCCAGCCCGTACGCAGTTGCATCGAACGCCTGCCGGCTGACCAGTTGAAACTGCGTCAGGTGCAGGTGGATCGGGTGCGTGTCCATCGTCGTGTTCACGATCTTCCAGATCTCTGTCGTCCCTACCACGGGCATCTCTGAGACCGGGGCGGCGAAGTCGGTCAGATTGAGCATGACCTTGAGCGGACCGTTGGGGCTCTCGAACTCGTTCAGAGTCAGGACTCGAGTCTTCGCTGGGGCGTGCACATTGAGCGACGGAAATATCTTGAGCGACGAGTTGAGCGGGTTCGTCGGGAACGCCCACACCTTCGGCGCCTGCTGGCGGACCCGGAATTCCATGATTTGCGCGGTGGTGTCTGGATTCACGGGATCGCCCGTGGGGGCGGGTGCGCGGTTGTCATTGTAGAGTCGAACTTTCTTCCCGGCGTAGGCCGAGAAGTCGATGACGACCTCGCAGCGCTCGCCAGGTGCCATAACGAGTCGGCCGTTTCTGTTGCTCCATGTGCTCATCTTCACCGGCCTGTGGAGATAGCCGCCGTCCGTCGCGATCTGATTGATCGTGGGCGACCACCATGTGGGGTGGTCGCTTGGAGCGAGATGCATCCGGTAGAAGCGCGCGTTGGAACCGTTGAGTATCCGGAATCTGTACGCCCTGGGCTCCACGACCAGGTACGGCCACACCTTTCCGTTGACCAGGATATGGTCGCCGAAGAACTCGGGTGCCCAGAACGGGTTCACGGTCGGGTTATTCGACACCGCGGGGAAGTACAGCTGGCTGTCGGTGTCGAACATGCGGTCTTGGATGACGAGCGGAATATCGAGCGGCACCCCATGGCCGTCATGGCCGCTCGGGAGACCCTTTGGCGAATGCCCCGGGTCGGTGACCACGTACGCGCCAGCGAGTCCCATGTACACGTTGAGCCGGGTCATACCCATCGCGTGGTCGTGGTACCAGATCGTCGACTCAGGCTGGCCGTTCGCGTAGCGGTAGATCTTGTGCGACCACGACGAGCCCGTCTGCTCCCAGTCCGGCGTGAACCATCCATTGGGACCACCATCGCTTTGCGGTTCGACCTCGGCTCCGTGAACGTGAGGCACCATCGGGACCGATTGCAGCGTGTAATCAAACGTCGACGCTCCGGAGCCATTGATCGGGAACGGCCCAGGCATCATGTTGTCGCCGAGAGGAGCGGCCCAGTCGAGCGAGGGGTCGACCGGAAGCGGGTGCGGGATGGGATCTCCGCTTGCGTTCTTGAGCTCGTTGGACCACTTGACCCGGATGGGCGAGCCCTTCCTCACGACGAAGGACGGGCCGAGATACGTCGGCTCGGCACTGGCGCCCTGCACGAATCCATGCGGCCGATAGCCCCATGCTTTGGTCGGCTCCATCTGGCTGTGCACACTGGCGGTGAGCGGATACGCACCGACTTCGTAGTAGCTGGCCGAGCCATGCGCCGTAGGCATCACGCCCAGAATGGGCAGCTTGTCGACGTACTTCGTCAGATTCAACGGGTTGGCCGGCGGAGCCTGCCCGAGAAGACTGAAAGCAAGAGCCCTATCAACCGCCTCGATCGGAATCAGCATCCCCGCCCCCACGGCGGCACCTAACTTGACGAACTCGCGCCTCGACAACATGCGTTAGTCCCCTCTCCGTTGGCACTTTTGCACCGCAACATTGTGATGGGGAGACGCCTGTGTTCTTAGCAGATCCCGACGTCATCCGCTTCCCTTACAGGAAGATGTTCAAGCAAAGCTTTGACGAAACGGCGAGCAAGCGTGTGTGCACGGATTCGAACGGCGAATATGCGGTAGGCGCTAGCCCTCCGCACGAACCTCGCTCACGCCGCCCAGGTACGAACGCAGCGCTTCGGGGATCTCGACGCTGCCGTCCGCTCGCTGATAGTTCTCGAGCAGCGCCGCAAGCGTTCGGCCCACGGCGAGGCCGGAGCCATTGAGGGTGTGCGCGAGCCTCGAGCCCTTGAACTCGCCCGGCGAGCGGTACTTGATCGAGGCACGGCGCGCCTGGAAGTCGATGCAGTTGCTGCAGCTCGATATCTCTTTGTACGCTCCATAGCTGGGGAGCCAGACCTCGATGTCGTAGGTCTTCGCCGCGCCGAAACCGATGTCTCCGGTGCACAGCACGATGACGCGGTACGGCAGCTCCAGCAGCTCGAGGATGCGGCAGGCGTCGGCGAGCATCCCTTCGAGTGCGTCGAAGCTCTCCTCGGGCCGCACGAACTTTACCAGCTCCACCTTGTCGAACTGGTGGACGCGGATCATGCCGCGGGTGTCTCGGCCCGCCGAACCAGCCTCTTCGCGGAAGCATGGCGTGTACGCGGTGTAGTGCAGCGGAAGCTGCCCGGCCTCGAGCACCTCGTCGCGGTGGATGTTGGTGAGCATGACCTCGGCGGTCGGGATGAGGTAGAGCCCTTCGTCGGTCTTGAAGAGGTCGTCCTCGAACTTCGGAAGCTGGCCGGTGCCGGTGAGGGTCTCGGCATTGGCGAGCACTGGCGTCCACCACTCCTTGTAGCCGGCCGCCGAGTGGGTATCAAGCATGAAGTTGATGAGCGCCCGCTCAAGCTTGGCCCCCATCCCGCCGAGAAGTACGAAGCGCGACTTCGCGAGCTTGACCGCGCGCTCGAAGTCGATGATGCCAAGCGCGGGGCCGAGGTCCCAGTGCGCGAGAGGCTCGAAATCGAACTCGCGCGGGGCGCCCCAGCGGCGGATCTCGACGTTGTCGGTCTCGTCGCAGCCGACCGGCACGCTGCCATCCGGCAGGTTAGGACCGGTGAGCAGCAGGTTCCTCGTGTCGGCATCGACAGCGCCAAGATGGGCCTCGATCACCGCGATGCTGTCGTTGATGGCCCGCACCTCGTCCTTGGCGGCCTCGGCCTCGTCGCGGTTGCCCGCCTGCATGAGCGCGCCAATCGCCTTGGAGGAGTCGTTGCGCTTCGCCTGGAGCGCCTCGACCCCGCCGATGAGCTTGCGCCGTTCCTCATCGAGGCGCAGGAACGCGTCGAGGTCCCACGCTGAGTTTCGGGCGGTCATCGCTGCGCGGACCGCGTCGGGGTTCTCTCTGACAAACCGTGCGTCGAGCATGAGGGCCTCCGGATCAAATCTGCGTCGCGTGCGGGCGCCACCGCCGATTACGCGCCCGCGCCGAGTATAGCCGAGCAGTGGCGGTGAATTGGCGCGCGGCGGCTTGGATCGGGCGGTTCCGCGTCAGGCTTGCCCGTTCATGCGCCGATACACTGGGGAGGGGCAGATACTCCGGGTACGCCTGGCACGTTGTAAGGCCGACCTCGGACTCGCATAACGGATTGGAGCCACCGCATGCCCTTTCGTACGAATCGCGCCTCCCACGATTCAGCAGCGCTCGGACACGATGCTCAAGCTCGGTCGGCGGACGACCTATTCGAAGCATGCGCCGAGGAGCTCGAGCTGAAGTCCGCGGTCCTCGACGGGCTCGGCGACGGGATCCTCGTCCACACGCTAGAGGGCTCGCTGCTCTACTTCAACCCGGCCGCCGCGCTCATCTACGGCTACTCGCAGGAGGACTTCGCACGGCTTGGACCGTATGGATGGATGCCCCCAATCGCACAGGCATCGGTCGACGAGCGTGGCGATCCTCACCGAAACCGGCGTACACGACTTCGAATCCCTCGGTCGAACTCCGGACGGCGGAATCTTCTCGACCGAGGTGCACGCGCGCCTCGTGGCGCTTCCGAGATTCGGCAAGGTGCTCGTCTCGGTCATCCAGAACATCACGGCACGCCTCGCTGCCGACGAAGCTATACGGTATCTCGCGTTCCACGATGCCCTTACGGGACTCTCGAACCGCCTCTCACTGGGTGAGCGGCTGCGGATGGCGATCTCGAATGCGGACCGGCATGGCGACATCGTGGGCATCGCCTTCCTCGATCTTGACGACTTCAAGCCGGTCAACGATACGTACGGGCACGCCGTGGGCGATCAGGTCCTGCAGACGATTGCCGCTCGGCTGACCGAGTGCGTTCGAGACTCCGATACGGTCGCACGTATGGGCGGCGACGAATTCCTCGTGTTGTTCGAGCGCCTCAGCTCACGCGACGAGCTCGCCGGTCTCGGGCGCAAGATCTGCGACTCGGTGGCTGAACCGGTCGAAGTCGAGGGCCATAGGGTAACGACCTCGGTCACAACCGGCCTCGCAACCTATCGGCCCGGCGAGTCCCCGGCCGAATTCATCGACCGAGCTGATCGGGCGATGTATCGCGCACGCGCCGACGGGCTCGAAGGATGCGACGAGTTCTCACCAGACGCCTGAATCTCGTAGCGTCATCTGGCGGCCGCGTACGGTGCAGCGAATCGCTCGTTCCACGCGCCGTTCTTCCTGAGCTGGGAGTTCCAGTAGGACTCGGTGATCGGCAGCTTGAGAGCGACCGACATCGCCGCTGCCATTACCGTCGAGAGACGCTCCGTGCCGGCCACTGTGGCGAGCGTCTCGGTATCGAAGCGGCCATCGCGCGCGAGCTGCTCACCCAGCAGTCGGAGCTGGCCGAAGAACCGTCTGAGCGCTTGGTCAGGCATCGCCTGCAGCGCCTCGCCGCCGCCGCGCACCACGGTCCCCGCGTACGGCGAGCCAAGCCGCTTCGCAAGCTTCTCGAGATAGCGCTCGAGCCCGCGCGAGTGCAGCGCCTCCGAGAAACCCGACTGCACGAGGAAGCCGAACCGCGGGTTGCTCTCCCGGCCCACGCACGGTTCCAGCGCCTCGACGAACTCGGCCACAAGCGCTGGCATCGAGTCGGTGTAGAGCGGCATTCCCAGCAGGACCGTCTCGGCGGATGCGAACTCGGTGACGGCGCGCTCGAAGTCGGCGCGCTTGGTAAGGTGCAGGACGGCAGGTGCGGTGCCGCCGGTAGACTGCCAGCCTTCGGCGACGTGCGTCAGCATGCGCATCGAGTTGGAGCGCGGGCCTCTCGGCGAGCCGTTAAGCAACAGCAGCGAGTTCATCAGCGGCCTCCTTCGCGGGCGCGGTGGCGATCGTCGTGAAGACGAGCGCGGACTTCAGGTTGCGTGCCATGCGTGACCAGAGGCGCTCCGTGATCTCGAGGTCTTCGGCGTCAGTGTCGGCGGTTGGCGCCAGCAGCAGGCCGACGGCCGGATACCGTGCGTACCGAGCCTGGTGATGCATCTCCCCGCCCTCGATGACGATGTATGGGTGCAGGAGCGGAATCAGCTGGTCGGCGGCTCGTTTGAGCAGCGAACTCGTGAACCCCATGTGCACCGGTGAGGCGAGTACGGTCAGGTCGCTCGTGATCACCGCGCGGCATACTTGCGCGCTGTCGTCGTGCTTCACGCACCGGCCGGGCGTCTTCACCCAACATCCCCAGCATCCCGAGCAGCCCTTGAGGTCGAGCTCGCGCAGATCGAGGCGGGTGACGTCGTGGCCATTGGCCACCAAGCGGTCGGTGTAGTCGCGCACGTACGCATCGAAAGAACCGGCTGCGTCGGGCTCCCCGTTGAGGATCGTGATGCGCATTGCGGGCCTCCCTTCGGGTCGAACCGCGAGTTCTACGGTGTAGAACATGACATACCCGAATTCTACGGTGTAGAATCGTGCTGTCAAGCCCCGAATCCTCTCCGCTTCGAGAAGGTCGTCCGATGTCCGCTGCCAGAAAGAAGTCGCCCGACACGCCGCTGTCCCGCGAGCGCATCGTCGCCACCGCGCTCGCGATCGTCGACACCGAAGGGATGGGCGCCCTGTCGATGCGGCGCCTTGGATCGGAACTCGGCGTCGATCCGATGGCGGTCTACTACCACGTCCCGAACAAGGGCGCGTTGCTCGACGCCATCGTCGAAGCCGTCATGAGCGAGATCGACCTGAACGTCGATGATCCCGCCGCACCCGCCGAGGAGCGCATCGTGCGCGCCGCCCGCGCGTACCGCGACGCGATGCTCGCACACGCCAACGCGCTGCCGATCGTGCTGTCGCGAGGCCCGCGCACGCCGGGGGCCATGCGCCCGGTCGAGCTGCTCATCGGCATCCTTCGCGATGCGGGGTTGCCGCTCACGCAGGCGATCGCCGGGATGAACGCGATCGCGGCGACGGTGCGTGGCACCATCGGGATGATCCAGGAAGACTCGGCCGCACGGCCAACGCCGGAAGAGCTGCAAGCGCTGTCGACGCAGTTCCCCGCCGATGAGTTCCCGCACCTGCGAGAAGCGATGATGTGCCCGTCGGACTTCCTCAACGAAGACTTCGAGTTCGGCGTGCGCTCGCTCGCACGAGGACTTCTGGGCGGGCGCTAGCTTTCGGTCAGCGCCGCGCACAACGCGGCGCCGTACGCGCCCACGATCTGCGGGTCGGTGCCGGTCTCGCTGGGAACGAGCACCTCGCCGGCGAAACCGTCGCGGATCATCGCGATCATCGCCGGATTCTTCGCCACGCCGCCGGCGAACACGAGCGGCCCCACTGCGCCGATGCGCTTGAGCGAGGAGAGCGTGCGCTTCGCGATCGACTCATGCAGCCCGCGCGAGATGGCGGCCCGGTCGGTCCCGCGATGTGCGAGCCCGATGACCTCGCTCTCCGCGAACACCGTGCACATCGATGAGATCGCAACGGTCTGCTCGGCAGAGAGCGCGGCGCCGGCGAGTTCCTTCAGCGAGAAGCCGAGTGCCCTGGCCATCACCTCGAGAAACTTCCCCGTGCCCGCCGCGCACTTGTCGTTCATCTCGAAGTCGAGAACCTTACCGCCGCCGCCGAGCGAGATCACCTTCGTGTCCTGGCCACCGATGTCGAGCACGGCGGTTGCGTGAGGGAACAGCGCCGAAGCGCCGCTCGCGTACGCCTTGATCTCGGTCACAACCTCGCAACCGAACGCTTCGCGCGCCGGGTGGCGCCCGTATCCGGTCGCCACAAGGACGTCGTGGGCACCCCGCTCGACGAACGCGCGCGCCGCGGCGGCCGGGTCGAAACCCGAGTCCGCCACGGCGCTGTCGACGATGCGGCCATCATCAAGCCACACCGCGTCCACGCTGCGCGATCCGATGTCGAGTCCCAGCGTGCGCACTAGATCATCTCGAGGAACGCCTCGACACGAGTCGAGAGCTGGCCGACGTCCTCGGCCGAGTAGTCGGTCTCAATCTTGAGCGACGGAACGCCGGCCTCGCGGGCAACGCGCTCGACCGTGAACGCTTCGGCCTGGTAGGTGGCGCAGAAGTTGAGTGCGTAGTCGATGATGCCGTCCGCCTTGTACTCCTTCGCCATGCGCAGGATGTCGTCCATGCGGCCCTGGTTGGGCGTGAAGCACGCGCAGTTGATGTCCATGTACTTCTCGGCGAGCGCGTCGAGCATCTCGTCGACCGTCTCGCCGTCCTCGGGGACGAGCGCGTCGTAGTAGCGCGAGCCGGTGCACATCTCGTCGCCCACCACGATGCCGCCGGCCTTCTCGATGATGTCGTGCAGCTTCCAGTTCGGGAGCGCCATGGGCGTCCCTGTGAGGAGAACGCGCTTGGCGCCCGCGGGTGCAACGCCCACGCCGTCGGCCACGCGCTGCTCAAGCTCGTCGGCGAGCGCGTTCATCATCTGCGTGTAGCGTGGCACGTCATCGTAGAAGGCGACCTGCGTGGCGAGCAGCGCGTCCTTGCCGCTGATCGGCGCCGGCTTCGCGGCGCGTGTCGCAGCGATACGCTGGAGCGCGCGGCGCTTGTCGTTGACCTCCTTGATGGCGGCCTTGAGCGTCTCGGCGGTGAGGGTCTTGCCGGTGAGCGCCTCGACCTTGGCGCGGAACTCGTCGAGTTCACCGCGGTAGAACGCCACGTCCTGCGGCCGCTTCATCTGCGGCAGCTCCATGACGTAGACGTTGTGGAGCTGCGCGAGCTCCTCGTAGGCCTTCTTCTTGCCGTCGCACGTGGTCTCGCCCACGACGAGGTCGGCCGATTCGATGTACGGGCACACCTTCGTGAGCTTGAAGCCCATGAACGACTTGATGAGCGCACAGGTGTTACGCGGGATGAGCTGCTCGGCCTCGTCGTAGCCGAACTCGGCGCCCGCGCACAGGCCCACGCACCAGCCACCGGCGGCGCGTACGATCTCCTCGGGCACGTAGAGGCAGAACGTGCCGACCACCTTGCCGCCCGTCTTGCGGAAGTCGTCGAGCTCCTTGATGCGCAGGCCGTGCACCTCGCTCATCACAAAGTCGAGGTAGCCCATGCCTTCGGGACGGTTCTTCTGCGTCAGGAAAGCATCCCCATACATCTGGCCCACCGCGCCGAGAAGGGCGTCGTGCGTGGGCAGGTCGAGGCCGAGCTCCTCCCACATCGGATGGTAGTCGACGACGGCTTCTTCACTCATGCGTCTGTCCCCTCTCGATTCCCCAGCGGCGTGTCCGGTCGTGCGGGTGGCTGCGATCCCTCCGCGCAATAAGCACGACCAATGCGAGGTATATCTTACCCCTTATGGGTGAGGGCACAGACATCCCGTGGGCGACCCGTCCGAGGGTGGGTGGGACGCGTCTCAGCTCGCGCGCGGGTAGCTGCCGAGCACCTTCACGTCGCGCAGCTTGAGCTTCAGGCAGTCGAGAGCGGTCTTGACGTGCGCGTCGTCCACATGGCCTTCGAAGTCGACAAAGAACATATAATCCCCCAGCTGACGCTTGGTGGGGCGCGACTGGATCTTGGTGAGGTTGATCTCTCCGTACGCGAACTCCGACAAGATCATCAGGAGCGCGCCGGGCTTGTCCTTCTTCATGAACAGCGCGAGCGACGTCTTGTCCGTGCCGGTCCGCTCACGCAGCCCCCGACCGATGACCACGAAGCGCGTCTGGTTGCCCGCATAGTCCTCGACGCCGCGCTCGAGCACATCGGCGCCGTACAGCTGAGCCGCCACCGCCGGTCCGAGTGCCGCGACGCCGGGAGTGGCGACGGCGGTCTGAACCGCCTCGGCGTTCGAGTTGGCGGCCACGACCAGCCTGCCCGAAAGGTTGCGCTCCAGCCAGCGGCGGCACTGGCCGCTCGCTTGCGGGTGCGCGACGACGGAGGTGACGTCGGCGAGCTTCACGCGGGGCGCGACCACCAGGCAGAAGTGAACGTCGAGCACGAGTTCGCTCTGTATCTCGAGTTGCGTGTCGAAGGCGAGCGCATCGAGGGTCGCGGGCACAGAGCCCTCGATGGAGTTCTCGATGGGAACTACGCCCGCGTCAGCCCGACCCCGCTCTACCGCCTCGAAGACCTCGGAGATGCTCGTGCATTCGACGGGCTCAAGGTCCTCGACGGCCAGCGAGAACAGCGCCTCTTCCGAGAACGTGCCGGCGGGGCCGAGGAATGCGTAGCGCGTCATGTTCGTTCTCCGAAAGTCGTCTCGGGCTGGACGGTCCTTGTCGGCGTGCGGACCTGATTCTTGCCAGCATTCTTCGCTCGGTACAGGGCGTCGTCTGCGACCCGAAGCAGTGACTCCTGATCGGATGCGTATGTGGGCAGCGTCGCCACGCCGATGCTGACGGTCAGGGTACAGCAACGTCGACCTTCGGCGTCCGCGAACAGGTGGGTGGCCACAGCCTCGCGGATCTTGTCGGCAGCGACGAAGGCACCGGTCGCGTCGGTCTCGGGCAGAACGATGGCGAACTCCTCGCCGCCGTAGCGGGCTACGACGTCGATCTCCCGCAGCACCGATCCGAACACCGCGGCCAGCTCCGAGAGTGCGACGTCGCCCGCGATGTGGCCGTAGCGGTCGTTGAAACCCTTGAAATCGTCTGCATCGAGCATGAGCAGGGAGAGGTTCTTTTCGTAGCGGACTGCACGGGACACTTCCTCGTTGAGTCGTTGCTGGAGGAAGCGGTAGTTGCGCATGCCCGTAAGCTCGTCGGTGATGGACAGCTGTCTCGTGAGCTTGTACAGGCGCGAGTTATCAATCGCGACGACCATCTCGCTCGCCACCGCGTAGATGATGAGCCGGTCGTCGTCGGTCAGTTCCTCGATGTCGGCGGCGGACGTGCAGAAGAGCACCATCATCGATTCGTGGTCGAAGACGCGCAGGCAGGTGAAGTACGACTCCACTTCGGCGACTCCGAGGGATTCGCCCGAACGTGTCGTCTTGTCGCCGGAGATGCCCACACTCGCCGAGAAGAGCGTCTCGGACTTGCTTTGGTCGATCACGAAGACACACAGCGCCTCGATACCGATGACCTTTGCCAGGACGTCGAGCACGAAAGGACCGACGTCGTCGAAGTCGAGCGAGGAGTGGACGAGCTCCGTGATCTCCGAGACGGCCTGGAGCTCGCCGATGCGGCGAGCGAGCTGTGCGTTGATGCGGGCACGGTCGCTGCTGACGAGCGCGGTTTCCAGCTCGCGCTCGAGTTGCCTCGCCACGAGATTGGATACGACCAGCCCTATGAACGCGATTGTCGCGGTCTCGAAACCGATGAGCGCCAGCTCGACCGGGCTGCTGTGGTGCGTGAGCACGTCCCCGCCGAAATGGGCCAGGGCGATCGCAATCGTGGCTATGTAGGCTTCGCGCCGTGGGACCGTCGTCGCGTACGCGATGGCGAGGAGCACGTACACCGGAAAGAACGCGTCGGGCGCCGCGATGAGCAGCGAAAAGATGACGAGGGCCACGAGGTCGATGGGCAGTACCCACAGCATCGCGCGTGAGACGCCCCCGTCCGGGCGAGCCTTCCCGGTAAGGACGACGATCGTGCTGACGGCACCGAGAAGAAGTGCCCACAGTGCGAGCCGACGCGCCGACGGGTCGACGGGCAGCCGGCCGACGAAGTAGACGGCGAACCCCACGACGAGCAGAAGGGACTTAAGCGCGACATACGTGCGCTCTTGATCGCTCATTCGGAGTGCGGGTCGATCGGAGGCCACGGATGCTCCGCTCGTGTTTGACCAGCCGCATCGGCTCGTCGAGGTTCGTGGTAAAAGTATAGCTGACCGACCACAATGCGCCCCGCCGGCGCAGCCAGCCTCGGAGTGACATGGATACCGCCTCGATCATCGCCCTGCTGCGCGCAGTCGCCGCAGGCCAGACACGGCCCGAAGATGCAGCCGGGCAGCTTGGCTCGACGAGCTTTGCCGAGCTGATCGACGGCGACCTCGTCGAGGCGCGCGTCGATCACGACCGCGCATCGCGCTGCGGTTTCCCCGAGGTCATCTTCTGCCAGGGGAAGAGCGCGGAGCAGGTTGCGCGCATCGCCGCGGAGCTGCTCGGCAGGAATGAGGTCGTGCTCGCAACACGCGCCTCCGAGGAGCACATCGCTGCATTCGAGCGCGTCGCGCCCGATGCCCGGCGCGACGATCTCGCACACCTCGTGTGGGTCGACCGCAGGCCGCAGCCTCCATGCGAGGGCAGCGTCGTGGTCGCGAGCGGAGGTACCGCCGACATCCCGGTCGCCGAGGAGGCCGCACGCACCGCCGAGTTGATGGGTTGCTCGGTCTTTCGGCTTTACGACGTGGGTGTGGCCGGGGTCCACCGCGTGCTCGCCCACACCGACGTGCTACGCCAGGCGCGCGTGGTGATCGCCGTCGCAGGCATGGAAGGTGCGCTGCCGTCGATCGTCGCCGGGCTCGTCGACGTGCCGGTCGTCGCGGTACCCACGAGCGTGGGCTACGGCGCGAACTTCGGTGGCGTCTCGGCGCTGCTCACGATGTTGAACTCGTGCGCCGGCGGCATCGGGGTCGTCAATATCGACAACGGCTTCGGCGCCGGTCAGCTCGCTGCGCGCATCAACCGCCCGTCGTGGGCCGCAGCGCTGGATGCCGAACCGACGGCCGCCGCAGACAAGGCCGGCATCGGCGGAGCACGGCCGTGATCGGCTACCTCGACTGCTCGACCGGCGTCTCCGGCGACAAGTTCCTCGGCGCGATGCTCGACCTGGGAGAGGCGAGCGGCGCGTTCACCGCGGGCGACCTGCGCGCGCTCGTCTCGGCGCTCGCGCCCGAGGCCCGCGTGACCGTGGAGCGCGTGACCTCACACGGCATCGCGGCAACGGGCGTGCGCGTCGAAGCCGCCGAGCAACCTGCACACCGTCACTGGCCCGACATCCGAGCGATGCTCGAGACGGCCGAGCTGCCCGACGCCGTGCGCACAAGCGCGATCGCCGCCTTCGAAGCGCTTGCGACCGCCGAGGCTGCGGTGCATGGCACCGACGTCGCGCACGTGCACTTCCACGAGGTGGGCGCGCTCGACTCGATCGCCGACGTAGTAGGCGTCTGCGCCGGCATGCACGCGCTTGGGATCGATGTGCTCACCGTGTCGCCCGTAGCAACTGGTTCGGGCTCGATCGCGACCTCGCACGGTGTGCTGCCGGTGCCGGCGCCTGCCACCGCGGCTCTGCTCGTGGGCGTGCCCACGCTTCCCGGTCCCTCGGCGACCGAGCTCACCACCCCCACCGGCGCCGCGCTCGTGACCACTCTCGCGTGGGCGTTCGGCCCGGCTCCCGCGATGCGGGCGACCGCGCACGGTTATGGCGCAGGGACCCGCGACATCGGCACACCCAACGTCTGCCGCCTGACGCTCGGGGAGCCGGTGGCCGACAGCGCCAGCGAACAGGTGGCGCTGCTCGAAACGAACATCGACCACCTCCCCGCCGAGGAACTCGCGTTCGCGGCGGAGACGCTGCTGGCCGAGGGCGCACTCGACGTGTGGCAGACCCCGATCGTGATGAAGAAGGGCCGATCGGCGGTCATGCTGTCGGTACTCGCACCTGCGGATACGGCGGACTCGTTCGCCGGTCGCATCATCGAGCTCACCGGGTCGCTCGGCGTCCGGCGCGACCTGCTCGAGCGGACCATCGTCGAGCGCGAAAGCCGCACGGTCGAGACCCCGTGGGGAGCCGCTCGCGTGAAGCTCGGGGCCGGCCGCATCCGGCCCGAACACGACGACATCGCCCGGATCGCCAGTGAGTACGGCCTGCCGTATCGCGCTGTCACAGAGGAGATAGAGCGCCTCGCACGTAAGGATATCGCTCGAGACTGACGACAGTGGCGCGTTACGTGCTTTTCGTAGAGAATGCAGTCTTGCGAGAACGTGAGCGCAACGATAGTTCATAATATGCACGACCACGGCATGCCACGTCGCACCTGAAGGGCCACCACCTGATGTCCAACCTGTTCGCCGGCTTCCGCGACCCTGCTCGCAGACCGCGTTTCATCATTTGGAGCGTCATCGTCGTCATGGTCGGCATAATCCTCTGGGCTTTCATGCTCGTGGGGACGTGTGCACCCTGGTTCTGCGAGACGCCGTGTCACATTGTCCACGATGACAACACTCTCGCGTACAACGTCAGCACGCACAGCAAGATCACGTGCGTCGCATGTCACGAACCGGTCAACGCGAATCCCATCCAGTTCACCATCCTCAAGATCTTCGTGATTCCGGACCTGTATTCGACTGTCACGAAGACCTTCGAGCTTCCGATGAATTCCAACGACGAGACCGCGCTCAGCATGAAGAGCACGCAGTGCACCCAGTGCCACAACATGGACAACCGCATCGTCTCGTCGAGCCCCGGCATCATCATCGACCACAAGGCGCACACGTCGCGCGGTATCCAGTGCACGTTCTGCCACAACCGCGTCGCGCACCCGGAGGAGAACGTCACCTTCATTCTCAATCGAGACCGCAAGCACGAGAACTGGATGAAGATGACGGCGTGCTTCCGCTGCCACAGCCAGGAGCCCGGCAGCAAGATCGCCGGTACGTGTCCTACCTGCCACCCCAAGACGTTCAACCTCATTCCCGCCTCGCACGAGGCGACGAACTGGTTCAACCCCGGTCATCAGCCGTTCGGGCATTCGGCGGCGGCGAGAGTCGCTGCCGATGTCGCTGCAGTTGGCAAAGCCCTCGAGCTGCACAGCGAACAGGGTGAGGTCGAGAAGCCGCTTAGTGAAGTCGAGCCTAAGAGCGACTCATCGGCAGCGATCAACCTGTGCTTCACGTGTCACCAGCAAACCTTCTGCGACGCGTGTCACTCCAAGCTCAGGCCTTCGGGCAAGTAGCGTCCGCGGTTGCCCGCTCGCCGTGCTGCCTCAGGCCACGTACCAGCCGTCGTCCTCCGATGCGATGAAGCCCTCCGAGGCAAGCTCTTCGAGGATGTCGTTGACGTCTGAAGCCTTAGGCGCACCCCGCCCGGCGCCGCTCTCGACCGAGCCGAGCACGGCAGCGTACTCATCGGCCGTCCGTCCCGGATCCGCCATGACGGCGCGCAACAGTCTCGCTCGCTTCTGACGGCGACTGCCCTCGAATGGCGACTGCATCGTATGGTGCGCGCTTCGCCGAGACGGGTTGGGCACCTCTCTTTTGAGTTGCGCACCATAATCGAGCAGCGCGTAGTACCAGGCTCGAGGCGAGATGCCTTGGCGCGCGGCCTCCTCGACTGCGGCGGCGACGAGCGGTTCGAGTTCTCGGTCGGTGACTCCGTCCCGGTCCGCGAGCAGCTCGTGCAGGAACACGGCGCGTACATTCGTCTCGAGATAGACGCCCGGTAGCTCGAACGCGAACGCGCGAACGCCCGACGCAGTCGCCGGCCCGATGCCGGGAAGCGACCGCAGCGCAGCCTCATCGCTCGGCAGCACGCCGCCGAAGCGGGACACGACCTCCTCGGCGGTTCGCTTGAGCGCGATGGCGCGCCGGTTGTAGCCGAGCCCCTGCCACGCGCGCAGAGCGGCCTCGAGCGGGGCGGCGGCAAGCGCATCGAGGGTGGGGAACTCGTCGAGCCACGATTGCCAGCGGTGTACCACGCGCGGCGCCTGCGTCTGTTGCAACATGACCTCGGAGAGCAGTACGGCGTACGGATCGCGGGTGCGGCGCCACGGGTGGTCGCGATAGAGTTCGCGCCCGCGCTTCGCCACCCGCGTGACGAACGCGGAGAGGTCGGGCACAGGCGCTGTATCTGCAATGCGGGCCATGCTGAGAGCCTACGCCTCGTCGATCTCGCCGACGATGACCGGCTCGTGTTCGGAGGGCTGCACGCTCTCCTCGGCGATAAGCTCGGTGGCGATCTCAGCGGCGGTGCCGAGGTGTGGCTTCGCGAACAGCGGGGTCTCGACGACGAAGAGCATCGCGATGAAGGCGAAGACCATGAGCAGCGCGCCCCAGAAGAACGCATCGGCGATGCCGCTCGAGAGTGCGAGCTTCACGTCGGAGTAGAACGCCACGAGAAGCGGCTGCGCCTGCGGCGGGAACGAAGCTGCTATCTTCTCCATCGCGCCGGCGTTGAGAAGCATGCTCGGGTTCTCGGCGAGTTTCGCGAGCGCCGGGAAGGCCGAGCCGAACGCCGCCTTGTGCGACGCCAGCAGCGAACCGAGGTCGCGCGCGAACGATGCGTTCATGACCCCGCCGAGAAGCGCAACGCCTACCGTGCCACCGATCGAGCGGAAGAACTGCATCGCGCCGGTGACCTCACCGATACGCGTAGGGAACTGCGACTGCAGCGAGATCGTGAACAGCGGCATGGTGATGCCGATCCCAAGTCCGACGAGGACCATGTCGACTGCGAGCATCAGGTTGCCGGTGCTGACTCCGATGCGCGAGAGCAGCAGCATCCCGGTTGTCGAGATGGCCAAGCCGGCGATGCCGTAAGCCTTGTAGCGCCCGGTGCGGCTGATGAGTTGCCCCGTGAGGATGGAGCCCACGATCATGCCGATCATGAGGGGCATCAGCAGGGCGCCGGAGTTAGACGCCGAGCGCCCCAGCACGATCTGCATGAACGTCGGCAGGAACATGATCGAGCCGAACATCCCCACGCCCGAGAGGAGCAGCACGATCATGCTCGCCGAGAAGCCGCGGTCCTTGAACAGCCTGATGTCGAGGATCGGCTCCGAGGCTCGTAGCTCGCGAAGGCCGAAGGCCACGAGAGCGACGATAGCTGCAGCGAGCAGCCCCACGATCGTCGGCGAGCTCCAGGCGTACTGCGAGCCACCCCAGTTCAGAGCGAGCAGCAGCGGCACGAGGCCGACGGTGAGTGCGAACGCACCCCACCAGTCGATGCGGTGCTCCTGTCCGTGCTCGGACCTCGGCATCACGAGGACGAGGGCAGCAAGCGCAGCGATTCCGAGCGGGACGTTGATGTAGAAGATCCAGCGCCACGAGAATCCGTCGGTCAGCCATCCACCGAGCATCGGACCGAACACGGAAGCCAGCCCGAACACGCCACCGGTGAGCCCCTGATACTTGCCGCGCTCCCGCGCGTCGAACAGGTCGCCGATGATCGCCATCGCGTTAGCCATCATCGCGCCGCCGCCGATGCCTTGGATGCCGCGGAAGACGATGAGCTGCAGCATGGGATTGTCGGCGCCGGTCAGCTGGTGAACGAGGCTGTTGAGCCACGCCTCGCCCGCAGCGCCCGAAAGCGTCGAGCCCGCGAGGAAGATGGCGATCCCGCCCACATAGAACCACTTGCGGCCGTAGAGGTCTGACAGCTTGCCCACGATGGGGATTGCGATCGTGGACGTGAGCGAGTAGATCGTGAAGACCCAGGAGAGCAGCGCCATGCCGCCGAGTTCGCGGACGATCGTTGGCATCGCCGGCCCGACGATGGTGTTGTCGAGCGCTCCGAGAAGCATCGCAAGCAGAACGGCGGCCAGGACCGACATCTTCCGGCGCTGTGGCAGGTCACGAAGTTGCATCGAGATGAAGCTCCTTACGAGAGGGACAGCCGAACGGGGGAGCAAGCGTGGGCAAGAGCCGGGCGGCTCAGCCGAGGTCGGAATGGTCGGGAGCGGGCGAGTTGAGCTTGCGCAGCACGCCGAGAAACGCAAAGCGTTCCTCGGCTGACAGCGGGGCGAACTTCGTCTCGAGCTGTTCCGCGAACACCGCTCGGGCGCGGGAGAGCTCGACGCGTCCGGAGTCCCTGAGCGATACCTCGACCACGCGGCGATCCTCGCTCGAGCGCACTCGCTCGACAAGGCCCCGGTCCTCGAGCCTGTCGACGATGCCGGTCAGCGACGCTTGCGATGTCAGCGCCTGCTCGGCGAGCGCGGTCATCCGCTGTGGCGCCGGTTCGAGCGCGGCAAGCACCCAGAACTGTTGCCGGTCGAGGTGGGACGCGCGCTCGCTCGCACGGATGATTCCGTGCCAGAGGGTGCGCAGCTCCTGAGCGATATGGTCCGACTCGGACTGCGGCGCTTCAGTCGCTTTCATATTTGGTTCATGCGCTGGACATTTCATGTCATGAAGTATTAGCGAAAGCCGCGCCAAAATCAAGACTTGGGGAAAGGGCTCAGCCCTGCCAGTTCAGCCCTGCTTGATGTAGTAACGGCAGCGGAAAGCCTCAGGGCAGTTGGGCGGCACGTCGGCCCGGATGAACGTCCATCCCTGACCTTCCACTCCGCAAACGCACTTCACCTTCTTGTTCGCGACCTTCACGTTGGCGTTGTACTCGTCGTCCTCATCGGCCGACTCACGCCACCACGTGCACTTGCCTCTTATCGGCGTGTACCAACCGGACACGACGTTCCACCTCGCAGACGTGGAGCCTGACTATGCCTCGCAGTCTAGCCTTCACTCAGCTGGTACCCGCCGTGCGCTCTCGCGAAAAGGAGGTCGCCTGTGACGCGCAACACGAACGGGGCCGAGGCCGTCGCCGGCGTCGACCCCGCGTGTTCGCACGATTCCTCCGAGGCTACTTGTCCACGAGGGAGCGAAGCGTCGCGGTCATGAGGTCGAGGAAACGTTCGAAGAAGCGTTCGAACTGGCCGATCTCATCGAGATTCCCGCTCGGCTTGTATTTGGCGTAGAAGTCGCCACCGACGACGCGCATCGAGAGCTCCTCCATGCTGCTGATCATGTGGTTCAGCGGCTTGAAGACCCACAGATCGAGCATCGCACCGATCACAAGCGTCACGACCACGAGCGTCAGCCCGATCGCCGACATCGTGCGATAGATGACCGACTTCGCGTTCTCGGCCTGCGACGTCACGTCCTGAATCGAGTAGACGACGCCGACCGCCTTGCCCTTATCCACGACGGGGAAGACGACGTGGGCGCGGCTGTGGTTGTCAAAGCTCCACGACACCTTCCAGAAGTCTCCGGTGCCGCGCACGGTCCGATGGCACAGTGCGGTGCAGCTGCCGTTCTCGATTCCCACGACCCTGCCCGCGGCGGGCACGGCGTCAGCGGTCGTCGTCTTGAGCTGCATGCTGTCCGACAGTCTCTGGTTGGTCGATGCCGCAAGTACGTAGTTGTCGCGCTCATCCCAGTTGTTGGGGAGTCCGGCAGCCTGACGGGATTTCGCCCACGCCTGTTCGTTCAGGACCCCCTTGTCCAGCAGCAGCCCGTAGTCAGCGCCGGAAATGGCCTTGAGCGCGGCGACGTGAGCCGCCGCCGACTTCGGCTCGAGCGGATCGCCCATCTGCATCCCGGCGATCTTGTGGATCTCTGCCCACGAAGCCTTGCCGACGCCCAGCGACTGCTGGGCCCACACGTCGAGCCCTCCCGAGAACGAGATGTGGAGGTAGACGATGACGAGAATCGCGCCGACGAGATTGAGCAGCACAACGCCGGTCAGCATCTTGGTCCGGATCGACATGGTCTTCATTCGGTCTCCTTCTCGAGGCTTTCATTCTTCGCAGTTGTCGTGCTATCGCGTGTCTCTGCCATGCAAGTTTGAAGCTCTACGGCCAGTACGTCGCCGTCGGAACTTGTGACGGGAGCGGATGGCGGGTCGAGCTGCTTCCCGGGTGGCATCCGCCCGTCACGCACGATCCCGAACGCAGCTGTGTCTGAGGGTCGAAGCTTCTCAGCCGGATCCCGAGAAGGCCGTCGTGACCCGGCAAGATGTAAGGTACCGCGTCCGTAGCTGCGCCGTCAGTAGTCACGACGGTCCGGATGAGCAAACGCGGCCGTCTCCATGCGTGCGGGATGCGCACGTGGCAGTCGACACATGCCTCGCCGTTGAAGTGCGAGCTCGACGGACTCAGGTCTGGATGTGTGACGTGGCGGGCGTGCAGGCGGGCGCCGCCCGGCGTGGTTGTCCCTTCGATCCCGCCAGAATAGATCTGGTGGCACTTGAAGCAGATGACGCGATCGGTGCCGGTTGCCTGGAACTGGCTCACATCGCGTGTGGGGTTCGCGTACGCGGTCTGGCTGTACGCAGGATCGACTGCGATGTGCACCGCCGAGCCGTGCGGGCCGACCATGTCAGCGGGCAGGCTATGGCAGTCGCTGCACAACACGCGGATATGGCTGATCGTTTCGGTCGTGTCGGCGGCGCCGGGCGGGAACGCACTCGCCTTGAGCCAAGCGGTCTGGCCGCTGTCCGGCGGCAGAGCCCACGTGAACGCAGTGCCCTCGATGTTGAACTGCGTCAGCGGGAAGTCCTTACTTGTCGCACCTCCCACGAGCGACGACGGCAGCACGTTATGCCCCGAGCCGGTCGTGGCGTCGAAGGCGGTCTTCCAGTCCTCCGCGGGGTCGGACCACACCTTGCCCGGGGGCAGCGTCGTATCGGTCGACACGTCCTTGTGCGCCGAGGCCACCGCGTTGGGGCCGTCGTGCTTCGAGCCGCTCGCATGACACGCCGAGCAGCGCCGGTCGTTGTGCGCGATTGCACGCTTAACCGCAGGCAGGCCCGCATAGCTGCCGGCTCCGCTGACGGTCGCGTGGCAGATCGCGCAGCCGTTCGCGCCGCCACCCTCCAGCTGCCCAGCCAGCCGCGCGTTCTCGTGCTCGGAGCGCAGGTCCGCGACGTGGCAACCGAAGCACCCGACGTTCTGACCGACGCTGTACGCGACCCCCTCCACGACCCCCGACGCGTCCGCCGAATGGCTCTTGAAGTGCTGGCTCGCCGAGAAGCCCGCGTGGCAACCGGTCTTCGAGTCGAGTCCGCCGCAGCTGCGGAAGTCGCTGCCGAAGATGTTGCCCGAGCGCGCGTGGCAACCGCGAGTCATGCATCCCTGCCTGCCGTGCAGCACGCGAAGGTCCAGCGTCGCATGACATCCGGCTTTCACGCACGATCCCGGCGTCGGGGTTCCATCGGGCGCCAGCTCCTCGGCAACGTGCGACGCTTCGATGGAGCCGTGAATCGCCTGCGGCCCACTGCGCTGGTGGCACGATGCACACGCCGTCGATTTCTTCTTCTTCGGCCAGCTCTTCTTGACCACGCGTGCGGTCTTGGAGTTCGCGTTGTGACAGCGCGTGCACACAGTGCCCGTCCCGCGCGCAATATCCGAGTTCGGGCGGGCGTGTTCGACCCCCAGCTTCATGCTGTGACACGCGTTACACGCGGTCTCGGTTCCGCTCGCCGCGTCCTTCAGGAGTGCATGTGCCTGCTTCGCGCGGGCCTTGTGGTGCGCCTTGTCATTGCCGTCCGTTCGGCCAGCCGCGCCGTCGTGAACGTCGGTGCCGGGATCGTAGGCCCCGGCGGCGCCATGGCAGCTCCTGCCCTCGCCGCAGCTCTTCTTCGCAGGGTCGTAGGCGACGTTGCCGTTCGACCCGGTCCAGTCGTGACACCGCAAACAGTCGCGGTGGATGTTGGTCTTCGTCGTCGGCTTGCCCACCTTCATCAGGTCGCGTGTCGGGTGGCATCCGGCGCCCGAGTCCGAGCAGCCCGGGCTCGCCGATTCGTGCTTCGCCGTGAGGTCGCCTCCGTGTGGGCTGGGCAGCCCCGGCGCGCCATGACATGCCGAGCAGGACTCGGGCGTGTCGCGCTGGGGCCACTTGTCGGCGACGATTGCGACCGAAGCCTCGTTGTTGTGGCAGTTCCTGCACACGTTGGCGCGGTCGCCAGTGCGCGCGGACGTGTGCACGGCGTGCTCGTCGACGAGGCTCGTGCCGTTCGGCGCCATGCGGTGACAGAGCCCGCATGCGGTGTTCCAGAAGGAGGTGTCGTTCGCAGGTTCGGTCGTCTTGGGCGAGTGGACCACCGCGTCGCGCTTGTGGCCATACGTGCCGTTCTCGTAGAACTTATGACAGGCGCCGGTGCCCGGCCCGCCGCAGGTGATGCCGTTTGGCCGGGTGGCTTGCCCGCCGGTGACGTGGCAGCCATTCTCGCCCTCCTCAGCGGAGCCCGAGCATGTCTTCGGCTTGTTCTCGTGGATGGCGTGCAGGTCGTTGACGGTGTGACAGCCGGAATCGGTAGCGCCGCAAGCCATCGGACTCGCGGCCTTCACCGACGTCACCGCTTTGATTGCGTGTTGCGGCGCCGCCGAACCCGGCTTATGACAGTCCGAACACTGCTGCGCCTTCCACTTCGAGATGACCTCGGCCAAGCCGTTGACTCGCACGTCGTTGTGGCACTCACCGCACCCAACGCTCGCGCCATACGAACTGCCGAGATTGGCGGGGACCTCGGTGTGCGAGGCGATGAGGTCCTGCGCGTGGCAGCGCTCGCATGTGGCCGAGGCCTTGCCGCCGACGGCACCTCGTACGCGTTGGGTCATCTTCGTCCCTGACGCGAAGTGCTTCGTGACGCTGTAGTGGCCTCTCGGCGAGGATCTGGCGAGTCGGGCAACGTCGGGAGCCTGCTTCAGCGAGCCGTCATGACACGCCTGGCACTCGTTCTCTGAGGGCATGTGACAGGGAATGCAGCCGACGCCCTGGAAGTCATGGCACGTCGTGCACTTCGCCTTGGGATGGTAGACGTTGAAGTCCGCGTAGCTCGTCTCGGCGCCGTGGCATCCTCTGCCCGAGTTCGTGCACCCTGCCTCGCGGTCGGCTTTGTAGTTGCTCGCACTGCTGAACTTGTGGATGTTCTTGGTGGGAGGGTTCCACGTCCCGGCGAAGACGATTGCAGCGACAACGATCAGGATGATGATGCCGATACGCGCGTGCTTGGTGCGGATGGCCTTTTCGTCGACGTCCGGCTCGGAGAACGGTGACTCCCAGCCTTCTTCGGGCGCCCGGGCCATCAGTTCCGTCTCCGTGCGCACACGCGGAAAGAACGCATAGGCGTTCTCAGACCAGTGTCAGCCCGAAGAGTTCCTTGGCCGCATCACGCAGCGCCTGGATCTTTGCGGGGTCGTCGAGGTCGTCGGGCTTGACGAGAGGAATCAGGAATCCGCAGCGCATAGCCACTTCGCCTCGGGACTTGTAGATGTCGAGGCCGTTAGACTCGATGTGCTGCTGAACGCGCTGACAGTACTCGTATAATCTGCCCATGCCGCTCCTTGCGAGTTAGCGCGACCCCGGCAGGCCGGCGCGTCACAGCATAATACCGCGTTTTGAACGCACACTCACCACAATCTAGTCATTGCATCGGCTGGTGCGCGCAATGTCGTGAGCGGCATTTAGTGCAAACGTGCTCCGATGCGTTACAGTCTCGGAAACCACAAGCGACATCTGACCACCCCAGCAAGGAGGCCCTCGATGGCACCCGTTTCTGGCGATACCGTTCACGTGCACTACAAAGGCACGCTCTCCGATGGGAGTCTCTTCGACTCGAGTGAGGGCCGCGATCCGCTTGAGTTCGTCATTGGCACGGGTCAGGTGATTCCGGGCTTCGACGCCGCGGTCGTCGGTCTCGAGCTCGGCGAAACCGTCACCGTCACCATTCCCGCGTCCGAAGCGTACGGTGAGCGTTCCGACGAGGGCCTGCAGGTCTTCCCGCGCGACGCCTTCCCGCCGGACACGAACCCCGAAGTGGGCTGGGCGGTCGAGCTTTCCGCCCCCGACGGGCAGCGCGTGCCCGCCACGATCGCCGAGGTGACCGACGAGTCGATCACACTCGACTTCAACCACCCGCTCGCGGGCGAGGACCTGACCTTCGAGATCACGCTCGTCGACGTCGTCAACGCTTAGTCCCGCAACACTGCGCGAACTCAGAAGGGCTCCCCACGGGGAGTCCTTCTCTCTTGGTGGCGTGGACAGTACAGCTAGCGCCAGGAGGAGTAGTCGCCTCGCCGTGAGAGCGCGGCGATAGGTGCGCGCAATGAGTAGATGATTCCGGACACAAGAAGAACGGCCACGGCCATACCGGCATATGACCAGCCCGGGAGACCGCCAAGGAGGTTTCGGGCAAGCCAGAGCAACTCGACGGCGAGCACCCCGATCCCGCCGAGCAGATAGATGCGCGCACGCAGGACCAGCCCCACGAGGATTATGAGGATCGAGAGTCCGACGGTCCAAAGCCCGTGGATTCGGATCTCAGCGGAGGTCGTTGATCCGAGCGAGATGATGAGCGGAGCAAGGGCGACGAGCATCGTGGCGGCGAGGTCCGACCCAGCCGGCACGGGCCGTTCCGGCTTCCGGGATGACCAGTACATGCCCGCAAGCGCGAAATAGACGCCTACGGTCAGAAGATACAGTTCGGCGAATCTGACGTGTGCGGCGTCCATCTCGACGAGTAAGAACAGCACGACGAGCCAGAACCCAACGTAGAGACCGAGTTCCGCCCCCTCCACGATCGTCCAGACAATGAGGTAGACGCCCGTCAGCAGCAGCGCCATGCCCAAACCGACACCGGCCAGCGAGGCCCACTGGCCCAAGGCACTTGAGATATGCACGTAGGACGCGAGCCCGAGCGTGTCGAGGATGCCAAGGGACAGGAGCCCGGCGGTGGCAAGCGCCGCAGTGAGTCGCGCAATCGCTGGTGACGGGGAGTCCTTCAAAACGAGGCGCGGCATGAACAGGACGGCAGCGGCTGCCGTCAGGATCGTCATGGTGATCCACGGGGGCAGGTTCAGCGCCCACAGGGCTGCGGCGACGGCGAAGATGGCAAACCCAGCCGAGACACCGGCTATCTCTGGAATCATGATCGTCCGGGAGAACAGTGCCCAGATGACCGAGACAAGAAGCAACTCGATCACGAGATACCGGGGCGACTGGATCACCAGCACGGCGAGTGCGGATGCCGTTCCTGCCGAAGCGGCCACGATCGCATTTGCCCACGACGTCCGGTCGACCTTGGCAAACAGTGAAGCGGCGGCGATCGCAAGCGCCGCGACCGCCCCGCCGATGGCCGCGGCCTCAGGCGTTGAGCCAGTCCAGATCGCAGTGGTGATTGCGGCGATGGCAAAGACGGGAACCGGGATGAACAGGTAGCGTTCTCTTGTTCTCAGCGCTTCGGCAACCCACGCGAGCGCCGCGACGGCGAGCAACGCCGCGTAATCGTACGACCGCTCGGCTTGCGCCGACCACACAAGCGCCAGCGCACCGAGCGGCACGATCACGTACATCGCTTGGCTGAAGATGGCGACCACCTTGTTTGGGACCCGAAGAAGCCTCTCGACGCCGCCGCGCGCATGCGACCACAAGACCGCAACCAGGATGAGCCCGATCCCGTATCGAGAGACCGGCCACCCAGGGGCCAGGAATAGCATCAGAGAGGCGGTCACGAAGAACGACCACACGATCACAGCCCCGCCAGTCCATGACCTCGGCAGCCGCGAGTTCTCAACGACGAGCATGAGCAGGACCCAGGCCGAGAGAAGCAGGTACGGAAGCATCTGCACGGCAGATGTGGGCCTGATCAGGCCGGCGACAGCGAGTGGTGCGGCCGCGAGTGCGGCGCCTATGGAGGTCGAAGGCCCCATGAGTTGCCACAAGGTAGCGGCGTTGCCGCCGAGCGGGAGCCCGCCGCCCTCGGCCACCTTCCCAACAATGAGTCCGATGACCAGCGTCATGACCCCGAGCATCGCCGTTCCCGCGAGCATCAGCGGCCAGCTCAACCCGAGCTGCAAGGCCACCCCGGTCCAGGCCATCATCCAACCGATGTACGAAGCGGCCGCGAAGAAATAGCTTCCCTTCCGTACCGAGTACGAGGCGGTGACGGCGGTGAAAAGAAACAGTATCCCGAGAAGGTCGAAGCCGGGAGTTCCTACCAGACCCACAACGCGCGCGTCGTACAGCGCTCCCGCGGCAAGGAAGATCGGGATCAGCGCAGCGACGCCGAATGCTCGCCGCGCGGGAAGCACGCGTTCCAGCGAGACCGAAGCAGCGATCGCCGACACGGCGCCTGCCGCGATCGGCCACGGTGTCCTGGACCAGAACACTGCGGACGGGACCAGGAACGTCATTGCCACGGTCACTAATGCGGTCAGCACCATCGAGCAGGGCCCCAGAACGCGCCAAAGCGCCCCCAGAGGTCCCTCCGCGTCGATCCTGTCCGACGCCACCGCCCATATCGCGGCGACCACGCCAATGAGAGCCACGATCCAATACGTCTGCCAGCCCATGGATAGGCCGAGAAGCCAGCAGAATCCGACTTGGGCGAGTGCGCCCGCGACCCCGAACCATCCGCCCTTGATGCGCAGCTCCGTCAACCAGTAGCCGACCGAACTCGCGAGCAACACCACGGCCCACGGTACGGAGCCGGACACGCCCAGCCAGTGGATCACGGCGTACCCATCCAAGAGGAACAGCGCCGCTGCGCCGCTGATCATAGCTGTACCGAGGACGGGCAACGAGAGCTTGCTGCGCGCCCATTCGCCATCGAAATAGAGTGTGATCGTGGCGACGATGAGGCCTGCCAGGCTCACGATCGGCGGGAACTCGACCAGACCGCGAATGCCGAAGACCGCGGCAGCGACGACGACGAGCGATCCTCCGACGTATGCGATCCATCTACCGAGCGATAGTGAAGAGCGTGCAGCTACCCAGGGAGCGCCGCCGGGAGGCGTCCCGGGCTCGAAGACGCGGTCGACCTCCTCACTTGCTTCACTGCTCGTCGTTGCCAGTTGTGCTGCTATCAGCGACGGCGTCAGAGCGGCTGCAACCGCCGCCCGCGCCGCAGCTTCAGGCTCGAGTTGAAAGGTCGGGCGGGTGACAGGCTCGGCTTGGCGTTCCCGGAGCGGGATCTCGCGCTCGGGTTGGCGTTCCCGGACCGGGACCTCAGGCGCGACTTCACGGATCGGGCGGGGCACAGGTTCGGCCTGACGTTCCACGACCGGAGCCTCGGGCTCAGGACGGTGAGCCAGGATGGCGACGAGTTCGGCTCGGCGTTCAAGGTATCGAGCGCTGATCTGGTCGAAGGTCAATCGCGCGATCTCGCCGCGCTCGACTGACGAATTGAGCTGCGCGAGAAGGTAGTCGATATTGCCTATCTCATCGACAAGCGGATCCATGGTGCCCATGTCCACCCCAAGGGACGCGGCGGCGATTCTCACCGGTGAAACCACCACCTTAAGTTTGATAATGCCACATGCTCAGCCAGCTCGTCGAGGTGGCATCGCAGCGCGACCCAAACCTAAGGATGCAGCGACTGCCGACTCTTCTGATGTTCGGCAATCCCGGCGCCATCCTGCGGGGCATCCTAGGTGTAGATGTACGCCTTCTCGGAGTGCTCGGAGAGATCGAGACCGGCGTACTCGGCGTCCGTCGATACGCGCAGCCCGAGAGTTGCATCGATGAGCTTGAGCGCGCCGAACGTGACGAGGAACGACCAGCCGGCAGCTACGATGATCGCGACGACTTCCACCAGAAGCAGCCTGGGATTGCCATGCAGCAGCCCGTTCGCTCCCGCCGAATTGACCGCTACGGTCGCAAACAGGCCGGTCATAATGAGACCGGTCACGCCGCCGAATCCGTGCACTCCGAGAACGTCGAGCGCGTCATCGTAGCCCAGCTTCGGCTTGAGGCTGACGCCGAGGAAGCAGACCGAACCCACGACGAGGCCGATGGCGATCGCGGCAAGCGGCCCCACGAAGCCGGCGGCCGGCGTGATGCCAACGAGTCCGGCAACCGCGCCCGACGCTGCGCCGAGCGTGGTCGGCCTACCCAGGCGCCAGTTCTCGAGCAGCAGCCACGCAATCATTCCGGCCGCGGCAGCGAAGTGAGTGTTGAGGAACGCCGTCGCCGCGAGCTGGCCACTCGAGAGCGCAGACCCCGCATTGAAGCCGAACCAGCCGAACCACAGAATGCCCGCACCGAGCAGCGTCATGGGCAGGTTGTGCGGGTGGTACTCCTCGGCGCCGTGGCCGATACGCTTGCCGATCACGAGCACGCACGCAAGCGCCGCGCCCGCTGATGTGAGGTGGATGACGGTCTCGCCGGCGAAGTCGATGACGCCGAGCTGCTGCAGCCAGCCGCCGCCCCACACCCAATGCGCCATCGGCGAGTAGACGAGCAGCGTCCACACTGCGATGAGCGCCACCCACGCCGAGAACTTCATGCGCTCGGCGAACGCCCCGCTGATGAGCGCCGGCGCGATGATGGCGAACATGCACTGGTAGGCGACGAAGACCGCGGCAGGAACCGTGGGCGCGAAGCTGCTCACGGTGCCGTAGACGTTACGCATCGCGGCGAAATCGAGCCCGCCGATCACGCCGCCGATATCATGTCCGTATGCGAGCGTGTAGCCGAGTAGCGCCCACAGCAGCGTCACGACTCCCATGCAGATGAAGCTGTACATGAGCGTGGAGAGCACGTTCTTGGCGCGAACCATTCCGCCGTAGAACAGGGCGAGACCCGGCGTCATGAGCAGTACGAGCGCCGAAGAAACGAGCATCCAACCGGTGTCGCCGGTGTTGACGGCGTGCATGAGCTCCCCTTCGCGTCGGCGCACTCCCATCCCGAGTGCTGGCGAGCACGCTACGCGTCGAGTGTTTCGTCTGTGTTTCGGATACATTGCCATCACCGAAACGCCGATGAGTCAGCGGTACTGTCGTGGATGCCGCAACGCACGGGAAAACACGCGCCACCATCTCCGCGGCGTGGCGTTGGCTCAGGCAGGAACGGCCGCAGCCCCGGAAATCGAAACGGGTTTGGACGAGGACAGCTGAGCGGCACTCCACTGGCACGCGTCTCGCTCTAAAGACTCATCTCAACGGAGAGGAGTGCCGGTGCCATCGCCTCGCAGCGTAAGAGGAGTCTTCGCGTCGCAACCGACGCTTGACGGCGCAGGTGTACGGCTCCATCGCGCTTTTGGTTTCGGCCGCGAAGAACTCTTCGATCCCTTCCTGCTGCTCGACGAGTTCCGCTCCGACGACCCCGAAGAATACCGTGCGGGCTTCCCATGGCATCCGCATCGCGGTATCGAGACGATCACCTACGTCATCCAGGGCGAGATCGAGCACGGTGACTCCCTCGGTAATAGCGGGCGCATCCGGGCCGGCGACGTGCAATGGATGACCGCGGGTAGCGGCATCATCCACGAGGAGATGCCCGGGGGCGACACGGACGGCCGGCTCGACGGCTTCCAGTTGTGGACGAACCTGCCCGCACGTCACAAGATGATGGACCCGCGCTATCGCTCGATCTCCTCGGCCGAGATCCCCGTGGTCGAGAGCGACGAAGCGACCATCCGAGTCATATGCGGCGAGCTCGGCGGTGCGTGCGGACCGGTGCGCGATACCGTCTCCGGGCCGGAGTACCTCGATGTCACGCTGCATCCGGGCAAGACGTGGACACATCCAACCACCCCCGGTCACACGGTCTTCGTGTACCTGATCGAGGGGAAGGCGTGTTTCGGCCCCGACTCCGAGCACCCCATCTGCGACGGGCACCGCAGCGTCGTCCTGTTCCGCGACGGCGACGAAGCCACGATTCGCACGGGCGACAGTGGTGTCCGCTTCCTCTTCGTGAGCGGGGCGCCTCTGGGCGAGCCGATCGCTTGGGGTGGGCCGATCGTGATGAACACGCGCGAAGAGCTGCAATGCGCCCTCGACGAGTACCATAGCGGCCACTTCGTGAAGGTGGGCACTCCTGTCAGCTAGTCGGCAATCGTGCCCGTCTCCATCGAACTTCTTCTCGTCAAGGCTTCTTAAGGAGCACTCAGCGGGTTACACTTTCCCGAAGGAGCCGCTTCAGGACGTTGTGTCGTCCAGCCCGGGTCCCCGGGGGAATCTGCCGCACAAGACCAGGACGTACGAGTAGGGTAGGGGTATCGATGTCGGGTGAAAACATCGTCGCCGGCGACGCAAAGGAACATCTCGAGCTGAGCGACGAGCAGTTTCGGCGAGCGATCGACGGCTCGCCCTTCCCGATCATGCTCCACGCCGACGACGGCGAGGTCATATTCATCAATCAGGCGTGGATTGAAATCAGCGGCTATTCCCATGCCGACATCCCGACGATAGGCGTCTGGCTGAAGAAGGCGCATGGCGCGGATGCCGAGATGATCTCGGCGATAATCGCCCCGCTCTATGCCATGGAACATCCAGGTGAGGTCACCGAACACCCGGTCCGAACGACGACCGGTGAGTCACGAATGTGGGACTTCTCCACGGCGCCGCTCGGCAAGACCGAGGACGGCAGGCGCTTTGCGATCACCACCGCCCGTGATGTCACAACGCGCCGCGCTGCGGCGACGGCGGTGCAGGAACAGGAGCAACGCCTGCAGGCGGTTATCGACAACGCGCCGTTCGGCGCCCACATGTACGAACTCACAGACGACGACCGTCTGGTTCTCATCGGGTACAACCGCACGGCGCACGAGATGCTCGGCGTCGACCACGAGGCGCTCCTGGGACTCACTTTGGAAGAGGCGTTTCCCGGCAACGTGGGCACCGAGACGCCCGAGCGGTACCGTGAAGCGGCCCGGGAAGGAACCACGTGGGAAACCAAGCAGTACGCCTACGATGCCGGAGACATCAGCGGAGTCTTCCAGGTCATCGTCTTTCCCTACGGCCAGAATCGCGCATGCGTCTACTTCCGCGACCTGACCGAGAAGACCCGTCTTGAGGCGGCGCTCGAGGACAGCGAGATTCGATACAAGCGACTCTTCGAAACCACCCGCGAAGGCTTCTCCTACGGCAAGCTGATCTTCGACGATGAAGGCAGGCCGGTCGATTGGATCTTCGTCGACGTCAACGACGCCTACGAGCGGTTGAGTGGATTCCACGACGTCATCGGCAAAAGAGTCCTCGAAGCGATCCCGAATTACCGAGAGATCCTGCCCGAACTGTTCGACGCGTGTTGCCGCGTCGGGTCGACGGGCGAGCCTGAGGAGCTCGATGTCGAGCGAGCTGTCGGGACGATCCACATGTCGATCAGCTGCCCTGAGGCGGGACATTTCGTGGCCCTCGGATGGGATATCAGCGATCGGAAACGGGCCGAAGGTGCACTCGCCAACTCCGCGCGTGCCTTGCGAGCGCTGAGCGGAGTCAACGAGGTGCTCGTCCGGGCCGAGAGCGAAGATGAGCTCCTCGGCGCGGTGTGTGACGCCATCATCCAGCACGCCGGATACCCCCTGTCGTGGGTAGGCTACGCCGTGCACGACGAGGCAAAGTCGATCCGCCCCGTGGGATCGGCCGGGTTCCCCCCGAACGCCCTGAGCTCGCTCAACCTTAGTTGGGACGAAGGGGACTACGACGCGCCAGGCGGTCGCGCGATTCGGACCGCAAAGCCGGTCATCGTACCCGACACTTGGATCGGGACGGACTTTGGGCTCTGGAGAGATTCGGCGAAGATCATGGGAGTTCGCTCTTCGATGAGCCTTCCGCTTGTCGGGGCGGCGCGCCGGGGCGTGGTGTATGAAGCTCCCTGCCCCACTCCTGAAGCTTAGCATCTAGCCGGCCATGAGCTCGGGCATCGCCTCCTCTTCTGGGTTCTCGATTGCGGTGAGGGCTGGACGCATTGCGGCTGCAATC
>JBBRSD010000011.1:0-64505 GCA_038245725.1 Coriobacteriia bacterium
GATTGCAGCCGCAATGCGTCCAGCCCTCACCGCAATCGAGAACCCAGAAGAGGAGGCGATGCCCGAGCTCATGGCCGGCTAGATGCTAAGCTTCAGGAGTGGGGCAGGGAGCTTCATACACCACGCCCCGGCGCGCCGCCCGAAAGTGCCCCTTCGAGGCGCACGCAAACATCACGCCTCTGAACATATATGCGCTTCGAACCTCAGTCCTCGTCGGACGGCTGCGGGCCATACGGTCCGGTCGACACGATTGTTACCCTTGAGCACCTCGGCGGACGCGTCTGGCCCAAGCACACGAGACAGAACTGATGTCCGAGCGAGGTCACACGAAGCACCTGGCTCTTGACTTCGGTGGACACGGGTGTGTCATCGGGCGTCTGGCCCGGAACGAGCGCCGCTGCACCTGACCTCTGACTCTCGGACTCCGGAAACGATGAGACGACTGGGTGGCCCTTTGACTCAAGGCCGCGACTGCCACCGTCCAGCTCGACCTCGAGCAGACCCAACCGACAGAGGTTGTCCAAGTATGCTGGCGTAGACTCCGGGTACTGACAACGGGCCTCGTACCCGAGAATTGAGAAATGGGCGAACAGGGGGAGTCGTGTTCCACCCGAATCGACTGTGTCGAAAGACGCAAACGTGACGACTGGGAAGGATTGCTTCTCGGCGAACAACCGGACGATACGCGCCTCATCAGGTGTCAACTGTCTAAGTATTTGCACAAAAGCCGGGTGAGCGTCCTTGGCGTTGTCTGACGTCATAGCGGTCGCAATGAGATTGGCGTAGAACTCCCTTAAGGGGGATCCTTCGCTGGCGAACCGCATAGCCTCCAGAGCAGGCCCGGCGACAATTGTGCTCGGAGCGACGATGTCCTCTGGCTTGACCCCTTTCAGTCGCTCCGTCAAGGCGGTCTGCAGGTAGTCGCCAATCTGCTCATAGCCCCAAACGAGAGCCGAGACAGGAGCTAGGGCGATGTGGACGCACTTGGCCACAGTCTCTAGCGCAGCGCCGATCTCTCTGGCGGCACGCTGCGCAACGTCCTGGTAGACGGGGACCGCCTCGACAATCCCTTTGACGGCTTCGGCGGTGTCGCGAATGCTGTTGCCGTCTGGCATGTTCGTCCGCCTTCCGTCGTCGTGGACGCGGGCGCGACCTACAGGAAGCTCTCCGGCGAGAGAGTCGACCACGGCGCGACTGGGGACGTGTAAACCTGCTTGACTTCTTCGCGAATGTCCTGAAGCAGCTTCTCGGCTTCCCGATGCATGAACTCGCGCTGACCGTCGGCATCGATCGCCTCTGCGACGAGGCCCATCTTATCTGCGACAAGGTATGACAGCATATCGACCTGTTCGACGAGCATGCTCGGTACATCAGCGACGATTCGGATGCGCACGATGTCGGGAAGGACGCCGAGCTGCTTCGCCACGTCCGCCGTCGCGACGGAAGGCACCAGAACGTGCAAGATGGAGCGCAGGATCCCGCTCAGCTCCGGCATGATCAGCTCATCCGGCAAGAGTAGCCGCGAGGCTACAATGTTGGCCACCATCTCTTCCCGCGGCACCATTGATCGCGTCGCCATGAGCATCTCCCAAGATCCGTGCGAAGGTACTAACGACATCGGAACAGGCGAGAAATGGCAGGCGATGATGTGGCCCAGCTCATGGGCAACCGTGGTCAGATACTGGTCGGGGGGAAGATCGTTCCTGATGTACATGTGGAAAGGCGTTTCGTCATTCGGGACGATAACGGTCACCCCAAGCACATTGCGGGTCGCCGCAGTCTGATCCAAGTCATGCTCCACGACGCCGAGCTGGTTAATGACCCAGTCCAGCCGATCCAGATGGACCTCGCGATACTCTTGCGTCATGGCGCGCCTCCCCTAGTTCGAACTCAGCTCCCTTTTCAGATCCCTCAAGTCCAAGCGAATCTGATCGATGAGCTCCTGCTCCAACAGATCAGAACCGCCGCGCTGGGCCGCCACGACAACGCCCGCAATCATGTTGTCGACCCGCTGCCGTGCCTTGCCGAGCTTCCGGTCGGTCTCTGCCTGCCTTGAAAGCAGTCGGTCCACGTCCATCGGGGCGTGTCCCGCAGCGAGGAACATCTGGTCGACATCCGACGGTCCCAGCCCAAGCGCAGACCCGAGCTTCTGGACCGTCTCGCGTGAAGGTCGCCTCATGCCGCTCTCAAGCCGTGTGATGTGACACGGGTTGAGCCCCGCTCTTGCAGCCAAGCTTGCCTTGTTGAGTCCCTGCTCGTTTCTTAGTTTCTCGAGCAACTGTGCAAACTGCCAGAAGTTCTTCTCTCCCATGTGCGTATGCACCCCTCTCAAGTCGGCATCATACTCGATGGCGCCAAGGACTTCAATAGACCCTTGCCATCCTGGCAATGTCATTTTGCCAGCCTGCACTCCCGCTTTGACTGTTGTGTTGCCACCTTGTCAACTCATCCACCGCGCGGCCCTGTGGCGACAAGTCGGCGCACAGGCTGTGTCACGCCGAGCGCACTGCCTTGCGTGAGCGACCCCTCGAAGCCGGATATCGCAGCATCCTTCATCGTCGCCAACGGCGGACTCAGGACTTCTTCGCCCAGGTTCCTTAGCCCCCAGATAGGCCGCAGCGATTCGGGCGGCGTGCGATGGCCCTCCCACCGTTCAACAACGGGTTCCACCCCTATTCCGCAGTCATTCCGCAGACTATTGCGCCTTTTCGCCCCATCCGCCACCCCTCGCCGGAGCGCCTCCCGACCCATAAACGCAGGTCAGGCCGGGCATCTGCCCGACCTGATCGTCATGTCCTATTGGTGGAGCCAAGGGGGATCGAACCCCTGACCTCCTGGCTGCCAGCCAGGCGCTCTCCCAGCTGAGCTATGGCCCCACATCTGGGCGACCCCTTGCGAGGCGCAGGCGCTAGTATACCAGCGGCTCTGGGGTGGTCAACCCCTCGCCGAGCCCGTGCGGGCAACCACGTCTTCACCACCCGCAACCTGCGACGACGCACTCTCGATCACCGGAGCGGGCATGCCCTCCACCGCTGGCTCAAACACCACCCCTTCGGCCGTCCGTTCAAAGGACCCGAGCGCCTCCGAGATGATCAGCCCAGCGAACATCGCTGCAGCTCCCACGACCTCTCGAACCGGCCAAACCCCCGCAGCGGCCCAGCCGAAAAGCCCGCCGAAGGCGGTTTCAGTGACGAGGATCACAGCGACGCGCGACGGAGGAAGCATCCTTTGGGCCCACGTCTGCACAACGAAGGCCACGGCGGAGGCCAGAATGCCGGTGACCACGATGGCCGCGAGCACGGATGGGTTCGTCGGCAGCGACGCGTGTTCTCTGATCGCCGAAATGACGCCGCAGATGACCGCGACCGTGGACAGCTGCACGATCGTAAGTGCGGCCACGTCATGATGTTCTCCGGTCGAACCAAGCACGATGAGATGCAGCGCGTAGACGACGGCACAGATAGCGACCAATGTGTCGCCGAACGTCCAGCCACCACCGCTTGTCCCGATACCCGACAATACCCACAGCCCGACCAGAGCGACGGCACCACCGAGCAACGTCGACTTCCGCGGGCTGCGACGAAGGATAACCGCCTGCAGCAGCGGTGTGATAACGACGTACATGCCGGTGATGAAGGCCGCCCGCGCCGGCGTGGTCTTTGTGGCACCGTCGAGTCCCCAGGTCTGGAAGATGTACCCTCCCGCGAGGAGGACCCCCGCAATGAGCCCGGTTCGCAGGTTGTCTCGCGTGAGCCGCTTCAGGACGCGCGGATAGAACGCCACAAAGGCGCCGGTCGCGAGTGCGAAGCGCCACGCGAGGAACGCGTACATCGGATAGATCGCAATCGCGTCGGCGACGGCGACGAACGCCCATCCCCAGACGCAAGCCACCGACAGGAGCGCCGCCTGAACCCCGTAGCGTCTGAGGAACTCGCGGACCATCTCCCTACAGCTTCGGCGCGTCGGCGTCTTCTGTAACGGTCACATTCGCGATCTCCTGGGGCAGTTCAAGCTTGGGTGCCTCGCCCCACAGCCTCTCGAGCCGGTAGAACTCGCGCTCTTGCGGCTGGAAGACATGGATGACCAGATCGCCGTAGTCGAGCAGTATCCACTTGCCCTCGGCGACGCCCTCCCGACCGATGGGCTTGATGCCTCCGCGCTCGAGCAGGCCGTGCTCCACCTCATCGGCGATGGCACGAACCTGAGTATCAGTGCGACCCGTGGCGATCACGAAGAAGTCGGTGACCACGAGCAACTCGGCGACCTCGATGGCGACAACGTTTTCCGCCTTCTTCTCGGCAGCCGACTCCGCAGCAATGAATGCCCAATCCTTGGATGACTTCACGCAGTTCCTTTCACACGGTCTATTTCGACGGTTTGAAGTCCCGTCCGATGATGATCACGATATCGGTGACGTCCTGGTCCGACGGTCGCTTGACGACCTGCCCGGTTCCGAGTACACGCGCAGCGTCTTGGCCACGGACCACTGAGCCGCGTTCGACCACGACCAATGTGGTCTTGTAGTTGAAGCGATCGGCGTTCTTGGTGTCGACGACCCGGAATCCGCCCTTGATGAGCTGCTCCGCGGCCAAGCCCGCGATACCGGGTTTGCCCGCGCCGTTGTACAAGATGATCCTCGTCACGTCGGCGGCTGCGGCCGGATCGACCCCCCACCATGCTTTGAGCAGGTCCGCGACCTCAGCTCGCTGCGGTTCGTAGTAGGTTTGGCTGCCAAGCTTGATGGGCTTGACCGGCAACGGCACGAGCGCCGTGCTCTTGCCCGACACCGAGGACAGCGTCGCCGAAAGCAGCGCACGCTGCGCGTCGGTCAGGTTCGTCTGTTGGATCGCGCCGGCGATACCGCTCACCTGCTGCTTCGCGAGTGCATCTTGATACACATTCGCTGGCACTACAGCGTAGTTCTTGAAGGGCACCGTGAGGTAGTTCGAAACGGCAGCCAGTGAGACATCCGGCCCTGCGGGGAAGCTCGCGCCGACGCGCTCAAAGCCCTGCCCGGGCACCTCGAGGAAGGCCCCTTCCGGGATTGCGACGCCGAACACCTGCTTGGCCTTGCCGTCCACACGGATTGCAAGGAACCCGACGGCTTTCCCGTTGGCAACACCGATCACGAGCAGGTTGCCTTGGGCGATCTCATCTTGTCCGGTCGAGGTCTGTGCGACGCGTTCGCCCCTCCGTTCGGAACTCCAGCGAGCTATGCCGTTGACCAGGCTCGCAATGAGGAGCAGGGCGATGGCCAGCGCAAGCAGGCCGCCAAGCGCCACTGCCAGGAGGAAGCCGAGGTTGCGGACCCCCGAGCTGAACCGGTTCCATCCGGTAACCAGCCGGTCATTTCGCTCGGCTCGTTTCGCCGTCTTCAGCGACTTCGATCCGCGCCGAGAAGACCGGTACCCGACGGGGGTTCTCGGCTCAGCCGGGACCTTGCCACGGCGCGGTTTCTTGGGGCTCATCGCGGATCCTTTGCCACGAGCGCGTTCCACACAGCGACCGTGTCGGGGTGGATCGGCCTTCGCGCGCTCACAAGGTAGCCGAAAGTGTGCTGGTAGCACAGCGCAAAGAGTTCGCGCAGCGTAACGCTCGCCGCAGCGTCGCGCAACGCCGGAATCCCCAGGTACTCTCTGCCAGGCTCGATCATGTCCGCGATATAGATGATCATGTCCAGGTCACTCATATCGATAGAGCCCACAGTGTGGTGCGCAACGGCGCGTAGAACGTCATCCGAGAGTCCTGGAAGCGCCTCCGGCAGCCGCGCAGCAGCGGTTCGGGCATGCAGGAGATGGGGCGCCGAGACGTCGGCGCTTGCGACCTCCAGGCTCGAGTCGTGCGCCAGTGCGAGCAACCTTTCGTTGGGGATCTCACGATCCCAATCGTGCAGCAGGCCGGCCAGCTTCGCCTTCGCGGGATCGGCGCCGTAGCGAACAGCTAGACTCGCTGCGACGTCGGCAACCCGCACCGAGTGGCCCGCCGCGGCCGGCCCAAGTCGCGCCTTCACAGCTTCGGAAGCGGTCTGATACGTCACGCCCATCGACTAACCAACCTCCCGATACAGTCCACGCTTGGTGATGTAGGCGACCACCGGATCGGGCGTGAGATAGCGTATGGGTCGACGGTCGCGCACGCGCGCCCGGATGTCTGTCGACGAGATCGCCAAGGCCGGAACCTCAACGTACTCGATCTGAAAGCGCGTCGCCGCGTCATTGTGCGCTCGCCGCGCCGCATCGAGATCGTAGCCGGGTCTGGTCACTCCGATAAACGTGGCAAGGTCCGCGATCGTCGCCGCATCGCGCCACGACACTATGTCCCAGACAGCGTCGGCACCGGTGATGAAGAACAGCTGCGTGGACGGACCGTACATGTTCCGCAGCGCTTTGAGCGTGTCGACCGTATACGTCGGGCCCTCTCGATCGACTTCCATGCGGCTCACATCGAAGTCAGGATTCGGGCCGGTCGCCAGCACTGTCATGAGGTAGCGGTCCTCTGCCGACGAGATGTCATGGGGAGCCTTGAGCACGGGCATGCCGGCAGGCATGAAGAGCACCCTGTCGAGGTTGAATTGGACCAAGGCCTCCTCAGCGGTGACCAGATGGCCGTAGTGGATGGGATCGAAGGTCCCACCCATGATGCCGAGACGTGCTCCGGTTCTCACTCGCGGATCTGCCCATTCCCCATCAGGAGGTACTTGGTGGACGTGAGCGCGGCCAGGCCCATGGGCCCCCGCGCGTGAAGCTTCTGAGTAGAGATGCCGATCTCCGCACCCAACCCGAACTCTCCGCCGTCCGTGAAGCGAGTCGAGGCGTTGACGTAGACGGCTGCGGCGTCGATCTCGTGGAGGAAACGTCGAGCGGCCGAGTAGTCCTCAGTGATGATCGCCTCCGAATGCATAGTGCCGTACTTGTTGATGTGGCGAATCGCCTCGTCAAGGCCGGATACGACCTTCACCGACATCCTAAGGTCATGGTATTCGGTGCCCCAGTCGGCCTCGGTCGCAGGCTCGATGCGGCTAACGGCGCCCAGGCCTCGCGTAGCCTCGTCGCCAAAGATCGTGACGCCGTTCGACTCGAGTTCTCTGAGGATGGGAGGCAGAACTCGCTCGTAGATGGCGTCGTCGATCACGAGCGACTCCGCCGCGTTGCACACGCTCGGCCGCTGACACTTCGCGTTGACTGCGATTCGCCGGGCCTTCTCTGCGTCCGCGCGCTCGTGGATGTAAATGTGGCAGTTGCCCGTGCCTGTCTCGATCACCGGCACCTTTGAGTTCTCGACACAGCTCTTGATGAGCCCGGCACCACCCCGAGGGATCAGCACATCGATGAGGCCGTGCAAGCTCATGAGCTCCTCGGCGGCTTCGTGGTCGGTTGTCTGGATCGCCTGGATGGACGCATGCGGCAGCCCGACGCTCTCAACCGCCGCGGCAAGTACTGCCGCGAGCGCGAGATTGCTCTGGTGCGCGAGCGAACCGCCACGCAACACGACGGCGTTGCCGGTCTTGATGCACAGGCCGGCCGCGTCCGCCGTGACGTTTGGACGGGCCTCGTAGATCATCGCGACCACGCCGAGAGGGACTCTCACCTTCGTGAGCTCGATGCCGTTTGGCAGCGTATACCCCTCGATCACCTCGCCGATGGGGTCTGCGAGCATCGAGAGCGCCTTGAGCGCCTCCGACATCGACTTCAACCGCGCCGGAGTGAGCTCAAGCCTGTCCAGCAGACCAGGCTGGATTCCCTTCTCACGCGCGCCATCCATGTCCACCTGATTGGCAGCCAGAATCTCGTCTTGTTTGGATACCAGCGCGTGCGACATCACGAGCAGGGCACGATTGCGCTGCTCCGTGGATGTGATAGCGAGCGACGTTGAGGCCTCGCGCGCGTCCTGGGCAAGGCGAAGTACGTCGGACATGACCTGCTCCTTATCGGCGATAGCGCGACCTCGATGTCGCGCGACCCAATACTACCGCATCGGTGTGACACCCAATGCGCACGCGCTGATTGCTAGAGCACCACAAGTCGATCCCTATGGACGACCGGTTTACCGGCGACCTCGGGAAGGATCGAGGCGATCTCTGAGCTCTTGCGGCCCTTGACGCGGTCAACCTGGGTGCTCGACATCTCGGCGAGGCCTCTGGCGACGACCGACCCAGCGGTGTCGACAAGGGCGACAGGGTCTCCAGCGGCGAAACTGCCGGCGACGCCGACCACCCCGGCAGGCAGCAACGACGTGTGACGCTCCCGCACGGCTCGGCATGCCCCATCATCGATCGTGACCGTGCCTGCGGCCCTGTGCCCGAGGGCGATCCACAGCTTGCGGGCTCCAAGGGTGCCTTCGCCGCCGTCGAACGTCGTGCCGACGGTGCGACCGTGCGCCGCGTCCACGATGACGCGCGGCCGGCGCCCGTCACAGATCACCATGGGAATGCCGGCCTTCATGAGAACGTTCGCCGCCTCGATCTTGGTCGCCATGCCTCCGCTGCCGACCCCACTTCCCGTCCCGCCCGCGGCGGCGAGAAGATCGTCTGTGAGTTCGTCGACCTGTTCGAGCAGGATGGCTTCCTCGGACAATCTCGGATCGGCGTCGTAGAGACCTTCTATGTCTGAAAGCAGTACGACGAGGTCCGCGCCGATCATGGTCGCCACGAGCGCGGCGAGCGTGTCGTTGTCGCCAAAACGAATCTCGTCGACCGCCACCGTGTCGTTCTCGTTGACGACCGGCACGGCCCCCAGCTGGAGGAGTCGCTCGAACGTATCGCGAGCGTGCAGGAACGACTCGCGATGGCCGGTGTCGTTGCGCGTGAGCAGAACCTGGCCGGCGATCACCCCGTTCGCAGCGAATCCCTCGGCGTATGCCTCGATCAGCGCAACTTGCCCGACCGACGCGGCGGCCTGCAAGCCGGGCATGTCGGTTGGCCGCTGGCCGAGTCCGAGACGCTCGACGCCGGCCGCGATCGCGCCCGAGGACACGAGCACCACCTGCGAACCTCCGGCGATGAGTTCGCTCACCTGCCCCACAAGATCGCTCACGTATCGCCGGTCGATCGTGCCATCGTCAGCAGTGAGCGTGGACGACCCCACCTTGATCACGATTCGACGTGCGCTCATCACTCATCGCCACCGGCGTTGTCACCCTCAGCGTCGGCATCGCCGCGCGCGAGGTCATCTTCGATGAATGAGACCTCGGGGTCGCGCGCAAGTGCGCTTTCGAAGAAGAAGGCGCGGCCGGAGATTCGGATCTCGTCGCCGTCAACGGCGCCCGCTTCCTCCAACGCCTTCTCCACGCCCGCCTTCACAAGCCGCTTCTGAAGGAACGCGATCGCCTCTTCGTTGTTCCACTCGGTCATGATCACCATGCGCTCGATCGGCCTGCCTTGCACCTCGAAGACGCCCCCGCCGAGATTTCTGACTTCAAACTCGCGGCCCCCTCGGGAGTCGTGCAACCACACCCGATGCGAGGACGCCACCACGTCGCGCACGGCCGAGCTGCGCAGCTCATACACGAGCTCGCCGACGGCCAGCATAAGCGAATCCATGCCCGAACCGGTGACGGCCGATACCTCGAAGTAGCGGACGCCATCGGCTTCGGCACGCTCCTTGAGCCGCACCGACGCCTCCTCGGTTCCAGCAACGTCAGCCTTGTTGCCGACAACCACGCAGGGACGGCTGGCGAGTTCTGCGGCGTGCAGTTCGAGCTCCCTGTTGATGATGTCGTAGTCCTCGAGGGGGTCCCGGCTTTCGTAGCTGCCGGTCAGATCGACGACGTGGATGATGAGCGCGGTCCGCTCGATGTGGCGAAGAAAGGCGTGCCCGAGGCCTTTGCCCTCGTGAGCTCCTTCGATGAGTCCGGGTACGTCCGCGACGACGAAGCTGCGGCCACCGGCCTTCACGACGCCGAGATTGGGCACGAGTGTGGTGAACGGGTAGTCAGCGATCTTGGGCCGAGCCGCGCTCATGCGAGCGATGAGCGAGCTCTTGCCGACGCTGGGCATCCCCACCAGCGCCGCGTCGGCAAGAAGCTTCATCTCGAGCTCGATCCAGCGCTCCTCGGCAGGTTCGCCGAGTTCGGCAAACGATGGGGCGCGCCGGGTCGGCGTCACGAAGTGGATGTTGCCCCGGCCACCGTATCCGCCTTGCGCGACGACCAAGCGCTGCTGCGGCACGGTGAGGTCTCCCAGAACGGCACCCGTCGCTTGATCGCGCACGATCGTACCGAGCGGGACCTTGAGCACGACATCGTCTCCGCGAGCGCCGATGAGCTTCTGGCCCTTACCGTGGGTCCCGCGCTCCGCTTTGAAGTGGTGCTTGAACCGATAATCGATGAGCGAAGAGATCGAGGGATCCGCTTCGAGCACGACGTCGCCGCCGCGGCCTCCGTCACCACCATCGGGCCCGCCACGGGGCACATGCGCTTCTCGGCGGAAGGACATGCATCCCGCACCGCCGTCGCCTGCCTTGACGTTGATACTGACCTCATCGATGAACACGTGAAACGCTCGCTCCCTGCGGTCTTGTGCACCGCCAACATTCTATACGAGATAGGAACGAGCCCCCCGCCCGGGAACGGACGGAGGGCTCGGACGATGCGTTCGTAACGAAACGGCTCCGATCGGGCCTCTCAGGCCTCGAACGGTCGAACGTGTGCGCGACGCTTGAGACCGCGCGTGAAGTCGACGACGCCGTCGACCAGAGCGAACAGGGTGTCGTCACCACCGCGGCCGACATTGTCGCCGGGGTGGATATGGGTGCCACGCTGGCGAACGATGATCGTTCCCGTTGTGACCTCCTGGCCGGCGAAGCGCTTCACGCCGAGGCGCTTGGCATTCGAGTCGCGGCCGTTCTTCGTTGAGCCGAGGCCCTTCTTGTGTGCCATTTCTCGATATCTCCCTTAGTCCTGCTCGGCGACCGGCGCCTTTGCGCCAGTCTCCTCAGAAGCCTTAGCCTTCTTGGCGCGGGGCGCGACCTTCTTCTCGACCTTCTCGGTCGGCTCGACGGCGACGGTCTCGACGGCGTCGACGACCTTGTCCTCAACGACCTTCTCGGCCTTAGGAGCGACCTTCTTGGCCGGCGCCTTCTTGGCCTTCGGCTTGTCTTCCGAACCTGCGACGTCGGTGATGAGCACCTTCGTCAGGTTCTGGCGATGGCCCTTGAGGCGCTTGTAACCCTTGCGCTTCTTGAACTTGAAGACGATTGCTTTCTCGCCCTTGAATTGCTCGACTACCTCGCCGGTGACCTTGGCGGAGGCAAGAACGGTCGGATCAACGGTGATCTCTTCACCATCGGCCAGGAAAATGACGTCGAACGTGACGCTCTCGCCAACTGCGGCTTCGAGCTTCTCAACGGTAACGACGTCGCCGGCCGCGACTTTGAGCTGCTTGCCGCCGGTGGCAACGATTGCGTACATGCGGGAACCTTCCACTCGTTCGAATGCGCGAGGAGATATGCTAGCAGGGTACTTGCCCAGCGTCAACGCTCACACCAACCCACGGCGCCGGGCGTTTGTGTGCAATGAATCAGTCGAACGCGCGCCTCAGCAAGCCGGCTTTGCCCTCGATGAGAATACGCACTTCGGTTGCGGTCACATCTTCATCGGCCACGATCGACACCTGTTTCCCGGTCTCCGCTCGCAGCGCCGCTGCGGTGTTGAGCCCCGGCGCGGTCACGAGCTCATACGTCTGCGGATTCAGGCCGAACAGGTACGCGTTCGATCTCCCGGTTCTCAGGATCTCACGCATCCGACGCTCGACTGCGATTCGTCTCGTCGTCCCCGAGACCACTCTCCCCTCTCCGCCGCAGTGGGGACAGGCCTCGGTCAGGACGCCGTACAGACCGTCTGTGACGTTCTTCCGTGTGATCTCAACGAGCCCGAGGCGCGAGATGTCGCTCAGACGCGTCTTCGTGCGATCGCGCTCGAGCGCCTTCGCGAGCCGATCCTGAAGCATCACGCGATGCGGCGCATCCTCCATGTCGATGAAGTCGACCACGATGATGCCGCCGATATCGCGCAGCCTCAACTGACGCACTACCTCGTCGGCGGCTTCGAGATTCGTTCGCAGGATCGTCTCTTCGAGGTTCTTCCGGCCGACAAAGCGCCCAGTGTTCACGTCGACTGCTGTCAGCGCCTCGGTCTTGTCGATTGTCAGGTAGCCGCCGCTGGGCAACGACACCATCCGGCGCAACGCGGAATCTATCGTCGCCTGCAGGCCGTACGCCTCGAAGAGCGACGTCTTCTCCCGGTAGGCTTGGACCTTCTTCAGCAAGCCGGGCGAGGTCTTCTTCAGGAATGACGCGACCTTGTCGTAGGTGGTCTTGTCGTCGATGATCATCCGTCGGAACTCATCTGAGAAGACATCGCGCACGAGGCGCAGTGCGAGGTCCATCTCCGTATAGATGACCTCTGGCGCCAAGGCCTCGGTCGACTGGTGGTTCACGCGCCGCCATAGGCGCAAAAGGAACTCCAAGTCGCTCGTGAGATCGCGCTCGGACGCGCCTTGGGCAACCGTGCGCACGATCACGCCCATCTTCGGCGGCACGTGCCGGGCGATGATGTCGTGCAGCCTGTCCCGCTCGTCTTCGGGAAGTTTCTTCGAGACCCCGACGAACTCCGAGAACGGCATGAGCACGAGAAAGCGACCAGGCAGCGTGATCTCGGTCGTCACGCGGGCACCCTTAGTCCCCATGGCGTCCTTGATCACCTGCACCATGACCTGCTGGCCGGGCCTGAGGAGTGATTGGATATCGCGCCGAGGCACGCCCTCCAACCCCTCGGGCGCGATGACTTCGTCAACGTAGAGGAACGTGTTCTTCTCAAGCCCGATGTCGACGAAGGCAGCCTGCATCCCAGGCAGGACGTCTGTGACCTTGCCCAGGTAGACGTTACCGACGACGCTGCGTTTGGGACGTTCGATATAGAGTTCTACGAGCGCCCGGTCCTCCATCATGGCGACCCGGGTCTCGTTGCTATCGTGCGAGATCAACATCTCGCGAATCGGTTCTGACACGCTAGGGCACTCCCGTCACACGGGACGTGTCCAGACCCCTTCATCGTTTTCGATCAGTAGGTCTGAACGCGTCGTGTGCGCAACGACGGCCGAGAGTGTTGCACCACGGAGCGCTTCGCGAACGAGCATCTCGGGGCGGAGAGACCCTTCCGGGCCCATGCGAATGGCGAGCAGAACGCTGCACCCTTCGTCACGATCCTCGACACGCGGCTCCTTCGGGAGACTGCGCACCAGATCGAAAACCTTTTGTTTGCCCTTGTGCTCAATGCTCAGCGTGCCCGTGTTCACTAACTCTTCCAACGCCGCGCGCACCTGCCGGACTTCCGACTCCTCTCCTGTCACGTCGACGGAATACTTCGCTATGTTGAGCGCCGCACCAAGCGACGGTTCCTTGTCGGCAACGTACCTCGCTTCTTGCGGAGCGAGATCGGCCGGCGTTGTCGAGCGAAGCTTATCCAGCAGCTCCGCTGCATCAGTGTAACGCGTCAGCCACACATCGAGATACTCATTTTCGCCTGCCGTGCCCACGGGAAGCGCCGGGCCGAACGACACCTTCATGTGCGGGTTGAATCCCTGCGTGATCGCGTAGTTCAACCCGGCCCGCCGTATCGAGCGCTCGAGAGCGTGGATGACCTCGAGATGCGACAACCATCTGAGTCGCGCGACCTTGCCGTAACGCACCCGCAGCCGGAACTCGGAACTAGCCACGGGACGCACCTCCCAGCACGACATCGACCCCGAGCTCGTCGCAGACGTCGCACGACGTGCATCCGACAAACGAGCAGTCCGGCGTGGTCTTCTCCGCGAATGCGCGCTCGCGCTCTCGCACAAGGTAGCGAGCCGAGACACCGGCCGAGATGTGCTGCCACACGAGCGGCTCGTCGGTGCTGCGCTCGCGATTCGCGATCGCCTGCGGATCGACGCCGGTCGCGGCGAACGCGTCGAGCCACCTACCCAGCTGAAACCGCTCGGTCCACGCATCGAAGCGCGCACCGGAGCGCCACGCCTCCTCGATCGAATCGGCGACCGCTCGCCCGCCGCGCGCCATCACGCCTTCGAGGAACGATACCTCGGCGTCGTGGTAGTGCAGCTCAACGCCCTTTCTCGGCATGGTGTCTCTGAGGATCCCGTGCCGGCGGTGCACCTCGTCGAGAGCGATCTGCGGCTCCCACTGGAACGGCGTCTGCGCCTTGGGCACGAAGGTGGACACCGATACAGCCACGCGCACCGAGCCGCGAGCTCCCGGCGGTGTCGCCTCCCTGGCGACTGCGAGGACCTTGTTGACCAGCTGCCCGATAGCGGATACATCGGCGTCGGTTTCGGTGGGGAGCCCGATCATGAAGTAGAGCTTCACGCGCCTCCACCCGGCTTCGAACGCAGCCGTCACGCTCTCGAGGAGGGCCTCCTCGGTCACGTTCTTGTTGATGACGTCTCGCATCCTCTGCGTGCCCGCCTCGGGTGCCAGCGTCAGGCCGCTCTTCTTGCCACCCGCCGAGATGAGCCGCGCCATCTCCACGCCGAACGAATCGACCCGCAGTGAGGGAAGTGACACGGAGACCCCGCTGCCTTCGAGCCGGCGGCGCAAACGGCGCAGCACCTCCTCGATCTGGCTGTGATCGGTAGTGGACAGCGACGTGAGCGAGACCTCGTCGTAGCCGGTGCAGGCCAGGCCGGACATCACGTCGCGGACGATCGTATCGGCGCTTCGCTCGCGAACGGGGCGGTAGACCATGCCGGCCTGGCAGAATCGGCAGCCTCGAGAGCACCCTCGCAACACCTCGAGGCCGTACCGGTCGTGCACGACGTCCATGAACGGGACGATGGTGTCGACGGGAGCACGGACGGCGTCGAGGTCTGCGACGACGCGCTTGATGACGCACGCGGGAGCGGCGTCGATCGGCGTGGTGCCAGCGTAGGTGCCGTCCGCGTGAGTGCGCACGGCGTAGAGCGACGGGACGTACACGCCCGGGATTCCGGCCAAGTGCCGCAGAAGTTCGGCCCGCGAGGACCCGGCGGCCTTGGCCGCGCGGTGCGTAGCCACGATATCGGCGACTGCTTCCTCGCCCTCGCCGATCAGGATGGCGTCGAAGAACGGCGCGAACGGTTCCGGGTTGTACACACTTGGACCGCCGCCCACGACGAGCGGATCGGACTCGGAGCGGTTCTCGGCGCGGAGAGGTATGCCGGCCAGATCCAGCGTCTCGAGGATGTTTGAGTACGTGAGCTCGTACGGGACGGTGATCCCGACCAGATCGAACTCACGTACGGGACTGCACGATTCCAGCGAGAAGAGCGGAATGCCCGCCTCGCGCATCTCGCCGATCATGTCGAGCCACGGCAGATACGCTCGCTCGGCGTACACGTCGTCGAGCGCGTTCAGCTGCCCATAGAGAATGGCGATCGCCTGGTTCGCTTGCCCGATCTCATACGTGTCCGGGTAGATGAGCACCGACCGGTATCCGGCGTCCTCATCATGGCGCGCGCCCCACTCACGATCGATGTAGCGGGATGGTCGCTCGACTCGGCCGATGTGTTCTTCGACGCGGGGCCAGAGGCTGGCATACGTCATTCGTGCGGCTCCGATTCGGCGGCGCCCAAGGAGTGCCCGGCATCATCTTTGAATACCGGCGGGATCCGCAGCTCGAGAGACGTCGGGGACAACGCGTTCTCGCGGGCGAGTGTAGCCTCGGCGAGCGGCAATGCCTGCTGGTCCGTGCCGGCAGCGTACTCATCGACGGCCTCCGTAACGACGTATCCGGCGGCCGGAAGCGCTTCGACGGCCGGTTCGCGACTGAACCTGCCCCGCGCCTTGACTGCGGTCTCGACCGCCTTGTCGCGAGCATCCCGGAGTCTGTCGGCGAGCCCGGAAAGGTCTTCGCCGCTCTCGAAGTATTCGACCGCCGCGTAGCCAACAGCCAGAGTCGCCGAGTAGCCCATCACGCCCTTGATCGCCCAGCCGATTCCCGGCACGAAGTCGAGGAACTGTCGCGCAATGGCACGGAACACGAACGCGCCTCCCACGACCGCGGCCAGCTCCTTGATGCGCTCCGCGCCGAGCGTGACGCCGTAGGCGGCGCCGATCTGGAGCACCATCTTCGCTTGGTTGGCGGTCATCAGCGGCAGGTCGGCACCGGGAATGATCGCCACGGCTCCGATCACCCCGTTCTGGAACGCGGTCGCTTTGATCGCCTCGTACGCCACGGCTCGGCGGACCAGAACGAAATTCGACGCAAGAGCGAGCCGCTTGCCGCTCACACGGTCGGCCAGCCAGGCACCGAGCTTAGTAACGACCGCTTCCGAGGAGTCCTCGGCGATGGTGTCGAGCAGCGGGTGGTTAAGCCTGCGCGAGACAGCCTCAGTGTGCTCGCCCACAGCGAGCACGATCGTCGGCACGAACTTCTCACGCGACCCGGCGATCGACGACAGCAGAGTATCGCCCGGCCCAGCTACAGCGATGACGGCGTCGACCGCGTCGTCGATGATGAGCGACTCGCCCGGTGCGACTGCTTCGACGTGCAGGTTTGCACGCGAACTCTGCGGCCTGAGCGCCTCCCGCACCGCATCGACCAGCTCGGCCGGCGCCGCGACATCGACGAAGACCGCGACGCGCACGAGCCTCTCGCGCTCTTCGGCGAGCTTGGTGCCCGAGTTCATGATTTCTCTCAGATCCACAGGTAATCTCATCGGCTCTCTCCAAGTGAGGTCATCCCCGGCACGCCTTGTCGGCGCGTCCACACCGACAGAAGCATACCCACGGCGGTCAGGTTGGTGATCATGAATGACGAGCCGAAGCTCATGAACGGAAGTGGGATGCCGGTTATAGGCATCAGGCCCATCGTCATGCCCATGTTCTCGAGGATCTGGAACGTCCACATCGAGATGATGCCCGCGACGACAAGCGAGCCGAACAAGTCGCGGGATTGCGCCGCGATCTCAAGCGACGTGATGAGCAGCGCCAGATACAGGCCGAGCAACGCGACAGCGCCGAGAAACCCGAGCTCCTCCCCAGTGACCGAGAAGATGAAGTCGGTGTGCGGCTCCGGCAAGAATCGCAAGTTGCTCTGCGTGCTTTGATCTTTGAGCCCCTTGCCCATGATTTCGCCCGAACCGATCGCGATCTTGGATTGCTCGAGGTTGTAGCCTGCACCGGAGGGATCGCGCGTGGGATCCATGAACACGAGCAAACGGTTCATCTGATAGCGCTTGATCAGCATGCTCGTGTCGTGGACGGCATCGAGCTGTGCGAGCGATCCGGAGTTGACCGCAGAGATATAGACCGGATCGTAGGGGCCTCGGCGGAGTGCGCGGTTGAGGCCGTCGTTAAGCCCGAAGAGAACGCCCACGAGCAGCGCGAAGGTCACCCCGAGCACCAGGAACCAGCGACCCGACAACCCGCCGATGAGCAGCATCCCAGCCGTGATCGCCACGAACACCATGCCGGTACCGAGGTCGGGCTGCAGCAAGATGAGCCCGAGCGGAATCGCCAGGATGCCCAGCACACGAACCACGTCGCGCCATTCGCTGATCTTGCCTCTATAGCTGGCAATGACGATCGCCATGATCACGATCGTGATCAGCTTCGCCGGCTCCGAGGGCTGGAACAGGCGCAACCCACCCACCGCAAGCCACGAGGTGGCGCCCTTCGCGGTCGTTCCCAGCCCAGGGATCTTCGGCGAGATGATGAGCAGCGCGTCGAGAATAAGGAGCGGCCCCACCCAACCCGACAACCGCCGGTAGTCGAACAACCACGCGCCGGCGAGCGGTACCAAGCCCAAGGCCAGGCCGAACAGATGGCGCTTGAAGAGCCCCGGTCCGGCAGCCATGCCCGACACGGCTGACTGCACCATCACGCTGCCGTAGACACATGAGAGCATGACGAGACCGACAAGCGGCCAGTTCACAAACCAGAGGCGCCCGCGTTCGTTCATCGGCTCACCTCGACCGGTCCGTCGCGGTCACGTGCGTGACCTTCTGGCCGAGAAGTGCCGCAAGGATCTGGCGAGCGGCGGGACCTGCGACCGAACCGCCGTGACCACCCTGTTCGACGACGACAGCGACGCAGTACTTCGGGTGCGACGCAGGTGCGAAACCGACGAACCACGCAAGGTCGTCCTTGCCGTACACCTGTGCGGTGCCTGACTTACCGGCGACCGTGATCGGGAAACCGCGGAAGGCTCCCTTGGCGGTACCCGACTGCGTGACGAGCACAAGAGCACTCTTCAGCGTTGAGAGATGACTCGCGGAGGTGCTCGTGTGAAACGCCACCTGCGGCTGCGACTTGATGACCGTCTTGCCGTCCGCCCCGAGCACCTTGAAGAGTACGTGCGGCTTCATGACGTCGCCGCCATTTGCTATGCCGGCATAGGCGTCAACGAGCTGCATCGGCGTGACGAGAAGGTCGCCCTGCCCGATACCGAGGTTCACCGTGTCGCCAGGCAGCCATTGCTGCATCTCCGGGTAGTCCTGGTTGTACGAAGACTTCCACTTGGCGTCCGGGACGCGCCCCGAGGCCTCGCCAGGCAGATCGACTCCGCTGTTCGCACCGAACCCGAACATACGAGCGAACTTCTGCAGCTTTTCGCCGCCCATCTTGTAGAACTTGTACGAGACGTTATAGAAGTACACGTCGCACGAGTCCCGAATCGCCGTGATGAAGTCCTCAGCTCCGTGCCCACCGTGGTTCCAACACCATTTCGGCCACTGCTTGCCCATGCCGACCCAGCGGCCTTGGCAGATGAACGTGCTCGATGGCACGATCACACCGTTTTCCAGTCCGGCGAGTCCCGTCATCGCCTTGAAGGTCGATGCCGCAGGATACTGCGCCTGGATGACGCGGTTTGTAAGCGGGTACTCGGAGTTCTTGTTGGTGAGTTTGGCCCACGTCTTCTGCGAAACCCCGCCGAGGAATGCCTTGGGGTCGTAAGTCGGAAGACTCGCCATCGAAAGCACTTCGCCGGTGCGGACGTCCACCGCGACAGCGGCGCCGGCGCGTGCCTTCGGGAAGTTGGCCCTATGCGCATCGACCATGGCCTGTCGGAGCGCAGCCTCGGTGATCTTCTGCACGTCGCTGTCGATCGTCAGTTCGATGTCGCGCCCGGCGACCGGTGCGACATCTTGAATGACGCGGTGCGGCTTACCGGTCGCGTCGACTTCAAGCAGGCGCCGGCCACGGTCGCCCTGCAAGACGCTCTCGAACTGCGCCTCGGCGCCAGCCTTGCCCACGATGTCCCCGGGCACCAGGCTGGATCCGGCGACGCTCAGCTCCTCCTCGGAGGCGTCACCCGTGTATCCGAGCACGTGCGCGGCGAGCTTTCCTTGCGGGTACTCGCGAACAGCCTGCACCGCGACCTCGACGCCCGGGAAATCAGATGCGTGCTCTTCGAGGTAGGCGACAGCAGCCATGGGCACATCGATCGCGACGGTTCGCGGCGCGAGTGCCGTCTCCTTGACGCTCGCGATCTTCGCGAGAATGTCTGCGGCGGGCATCGACAGCACGGCCGACAATCGATTCACCAAGGCCGGGTTTTTCGCTGCGGACTGGACGACGACGACCGCCATCGTGGCGCGGTTCGCGACGAGCGGCTTTCCGTTGCGATCTAGAATTCGCCCGCGGGGCGCTGCCGTGGTCACTGGTCGGACGCGGTTTTGCTCGGACTGCTGCGCATACGCAGAGCCCTGTAGCACCTGCATCGTCCACAGGCGCGCGAGTAGCAGTCCTATCACCAACAAGATGACGATGGCGAGGGCCGCGAAACGAGGCTTCAGCTGTTGGCGGAAGGTGGGCAACGAGCGTCACGCTCCGTGAGTGTGGGTCCCAGGCCGCGCGGCCGGAACAAGGTTGTCAGGCGAGTCGTCGGAATGTTGAAATCCCACGGTCACGGCGCAAGATGCGCGCCAACCATGGATAGACGAGCAACGCGAACGCCGTATTGTAGACCGCGCCCGGCAGCATCTTGGTCACGAACGAGAGCAGGAACGGCCCACCGGCGCCGAGGAGATCGAGGAGCAGTCCGTACGCGAGTTCGGAGCCGAGCGCGGCTGCCGCGAGAACCGTCATCGGCAAGAGCCATCCTTCGGCGAACATGTTCTCGTGCATCAGTCCAGCCAGATACCCGGTCACCGTGAGCACGAGCACCATCGGCCCGACCGGCCCCGTACCGAGAAGGTCGAAGATCAGGCCGCCCGCGAAACCGACGGCACATCCGGCGGCCGGTCCCTCGACCAGAGCGAGGGTGACCACGACGAGGAGCATGAAGTTCGGCACTACGCTGCCGATGGCCAGATACGGTGCGAGCATCGTTTGCAGAAGTGCGGCGACCAGCACAGCTCCTATCGATGGCAGGAAATGGCGCATCACTCACCACTCCCAAGGGCAGTTGCGGGAGGCGCTCCGACGAGCACGAGAACATCCTCGAGACCCGCGAGGTTGCCCGAAGGCGCAAGCGAGATGTGCTGAAAGAGATCGGCGGGCGACTTCTGGACCTTGGTGACCTCGCCGATGATGAGCCCCTTCGGAAAGACGCCGCCGAGTCCTGAGGTGACGACCACGTCCCCTGCGCGAACGGTCGTGTCGGTGCTGACGAACTCAAGCGATAGTTGACCTTCGATGGAGCCCTTCGCGATACCTGCGGACCGGGTCGACTGCAAGATCGCCGCGACGCCGGAGTTCGGATCGGTGATCAAACGGACCCTGGCTGAACTCGGGGTCACATCCACGGTCTCGCCCAGGAGCCCGGACGGGCCGACCACTGGCATGTCCGGTCCGACTCCATCCTTGCTGCCACGATCTATCGTGATGACGCCTTCCCACGAATCCGTAGGCCGCCCGATCACCGTCGCACCGAGAGACTTCGTTTTGCTCGACTGCGCGAATGAGACCAATCCCTTCAGACGCTCGTTCTGAAGACGCGCTTCCTGCAGGTCCGATACGGTCTTTCGGAGCTCATCATTTTGCTTGCGCAGCGCTTCGAGCTGGCTGCGTGAGACGCCAAGGTCCGATGCCCAGGTGAACAGTCCTCGCACCGGTCGGGTCGCGAACTCACCTACCGCGCCAACAGGAGCGGCCACCGTGTGCACGCCCGTGCGCACGTGATGGATAGGCCCGGCGTCGCCCTCGCGAAACCATACGGTCATCACGACGACCGCGAGGACGACAAGGAGTATGAGCAGCCCTGGCTGGGCCGATGACTTCTCGGGATGAGGGAGTCTCATCGCATCAACAGAGGGGCCCTATCGACCGCCCTGAAGCACCTTCTTGAGAGCATCGATCTCCTCTAGGGCCTGCGCAGACCCGTCGCACACATTCGTGAGTGCACTGTCCGAGACATGGACCGGCATCCCTGTCTCGTGTCGAAGCCGCTCGTCCAAGCCCTTCAGCAACGCGCCGCCGCCGGTGAGCACGATTCCGTATTCCATGAGGTCGCTGGCAAGTTCGGGTGGGGTCTGCTCGAGCGTGCCCTTCACCGCCGCGACGATAGCCGCCGTGGGCTCCTCGACCGCCTCGCGAATCTCCTCGGACTCCATCGTTATGGTTCGAGGAAGGCCCGTGAGCAGGTCGCGCCCACGAACCTCGACGTCCACTTCCTCGAGCAACGGCCACGCGCTGCCGATCTCCAACTTGATCTCCTCGGCCGTGCGCTCGCCGATGAGAACGTTGTAGACCTTCTTGACGTGATGGATGATCGCCTCGTCGAACTCGTCACCGGCGATGCGGATCGACTGTGCACAAACGATACCGCCGAGCGAGATGACCGCGACTTCCGTCGTTCCCCCGCCGATGTCGACGACCATCGAGCCGGTCGGCTCCTGAATCGGCAGGCCCGCTCCGATCGCGGCAGCCATAGGCTCCTCGATGAGGTACGCCTGACGAGCACCGGCCGACATGGTCGCTTCGAAGACCGCGCGCTTCTCGACCTCGGTGACGCCGGAAGGAACGCACACGACCACGCGCGGCTTGGGCTGCCATGGGAACCGCTTAACGCGGGTCTTGTTGATGAAGTACCGGAGCATCGCTTCGGTCACCTCGAAGTCGGCGATGACGCCGTCCTTGAGCGGTCGGATCGCCACGATGCTTCCCGGCGTACGCCCGAGCATCCGCTTGGCTTCGATGCCGACAGCAAGGACGCGCTTCGTGTCCCGCTCCACAGCGACAACGGACGGTTCGATGAGCACGATGCCACGCCCACGCACTGAGACGAGAGTGTTGGCAGTGCCAAGGTCGACGGCCATATCGCCGCCCCAAGAGTTGAAGAACATATCGACCAGGGACACGGTCGCTCCTTTTTTGCCACTTCGGTGTCAGACGACGCGCCGCGTCGCACTCTCGCGACCTGTACGCCAAAACCGACCCGGAACCCTTCGGTTCGGGCCGGTCGTGCTCAAAACATGCCTGAAGTCTATCACAGCGAGCCACTCCGAGACCGCCCCCACACGATATCTCCGCAGGTGCGAGGCGTGGGAGTTTCCCCCCTTCTCGCCTCTGGCACGAGAGTGAACGCCTACATGTGGCCCAGATCCCGCAGGCTCGAGAACGCTCCTCCATCGCCGATCACAACATGATCGAGAACTTCGATCCCCAACACGTCTCCGGCCTTGACGAGCCTTCTGGTGAGTTGAATGTCGGCCCCAGATGGTGTGGGGTCGCCGCTTGGGTGGTTGTGCACGACCACAACGGAAGCCGCCGAGGACCTGACGGCATCTTTGAACAGCTCGCGCGGGTGCACGATAGACGCGTTCAGCGAGCCAACCGAAACCTCTGACATTCGGAGCAATCGGTTCTTCGTGTTAAGCGCCAGGCACCAGAAGTGCTCCCGATCGAGTCCGCGAAGCTGTTGAGCGCACAGCTCCACCACGTCTTCAGGCGTGCTGACCGAAGGCCGAGGGGCGGATTTCCATGTGGATGCGCGCCGGCTCATCTCCAGACACGCCAGCAGGCGCGCCGCGCCCGCGGGTCCTACTCCATCGAGCGCGATGAGGTCTTCGGCGCCCACACGCCACAACCCGTCGGGAATGGGATGCGTCTCGAGAAGCTTTTGCGCTCCTTCGTCTCCCCGCTCGCCGAACACGACGGCGAGCAACCCTTCATCGGTGAGTCTGTCGGCATATCCGGACAGCAGCAGGTCTCGGGGGCAAGAGTCGAGTCCGGGTCGGTGTGGAGCCATGGTCGTTCCTCCAGTGCAACATGACGTGAGCGGGAACCAGCTCGGGGGCTGCGCGAAACAGAGTCTCACGCGCGCCTTACTCAAACCTTGCTGGAATCTCTCTGGCAAACACGATGGCCCGAACGGGAATCCCGTCCGGGCCATGCGGTGAATCCTATGAGGTCGAGCCTAGTGCACGGCGCAAGAAAGGCACGGGTCGTACGCACGCACGAGCTGCTCGACGCGCAAGACGAACTCTTCCTGCGGAAGGTGCGCCACCGTCGGGGCGAAAGCCCGCATGTCGGCCTCGAGGTTCGCGAGGTTCTGCGCGGTCGGCGTGATGACGTTGCCGGCCGTGATGAAGCCGTCATCATCAAGCTCCAGCGAGTGGTAGAGCGTCCCGCGGGGCGCTTCTGTCGCCCCTGTGCCGGCACTGGCGTGGATGGTGAACGGCACCGGTTGGGCCGAACCGCCCTCGTCGAGAAGCCGCTCGCACAGCAGCGCGCAGCGCTCCGCGGCATCGACCAGTTCGATTGCTTGACACAGGTTGTTCTGGAAGGTGTTCCTACTGACAGGCCGCAGGTTCGCCTTGGTGGCGACTATTCGCGCGGCCGGCAGAAGGCGGTCCCAGTTGAGGTTCACGCGCGCTAACGAGCCCACCATGAAAGTGCGGCCATCCACCGTCGAGTGCTTCGCGTTGCTGTGGCCCACGACCGTCTCGGTGATGAACTCCCGGTACTCGGCCGCCGGGCGGCACCAACCCGCATCAAGCGAGCAGGTGTCTCCGTCGTAGATCGCGTAGTCGTTCTCGGCAGACATCGCGAGCATGTCTCCGGACGTCTCGAACTCCGGGATATCGAAGGTCGCGAAGAGCTCGGCCGTCGCCGCCGCGTCACGAGCCGACGTGTGCAACCGGCCGGCGAACGCCTGCAGCTCTGCGGCGGTAGGCTCAGCCGAGAAGCCTCCGACCACGCACGTGATCGGATGCACGGGACGGCCACCGATCGCGGCCGTCAGCTCGTTGCCGAGCCGCTTGAGCGAGAGCGCCCGCGTGACGATATCGGGGTTCGTGACTGCGAGCGGGAACACGTTCGGCTGACCCACGTAATCGGGAGCCGCCAGGATGTAGAGATGTGTCGCGTGGTTCTGCAGGTAAGAGCCGTACAGCATGAGGCTGCGGAGTAACTTCGTGCGTTCGCTCACCTCGACTCCGAGCGCCGCCTCGAGCGTCTTCACCGAGGTGATCGCATGATTCGGCGAACAGATCCCGCAGATGCGACTCGTGATGAGAGGCGCCTCGTCGAACCTGCGTCCGACCACCATCGACTCGAACAGGCGGGCGGGCTCGATGACATCCATGCGGATCTCGGAGATCACCCCGTTGTCCACGTTCACGGTGATGGTGCCGTGGCCTTCGATCCGAGCGACGTGCTCGACGGTCAGCGTTGTCATCTAAGAGACCTCCTCAATCGCGTTATAGAGCTGCAGCACACGACCGAGTTCGCTTTCGGGGATGCCGCGCTCGGCGAGCACTTGGCGTGCCGACTCGATGTTCGCGTCTTCGGCGATGCCACGGCAGCCGGTACACGGGCGACCGAGCGAAACGCACTTCGCTCCGCACCCGGCCCGCGTGATGAGTCCGAGGCACACCTGGCCTTTGGAGTAGAAGCAGACGTTCTCCTGGACCTTGCACGAAGCGCAGAGCGGCTCGCGCGGGAGCTTGTCGGACAGCCCCATCAACGCGCGCTGGAGCACAGCGACGAACTCGTCGGGGCGAATGGGGCAACCAGGGACGTGATAGTCGACATCGATCACGGCGTCGACCGGCATGGGCGTAACGCGACCGCATGCCACGATCGCGCCGTCATCGCCGTACACGCACCCGACCCTCGACTCCAGCTCGCCAGTCGTGGCCAGTCCGGGGATACCGCCGGTGACCGCGCAAGCGCCGATGGCGATGACCGTGCCTGCGGTCTCGCGTACCCGCTTGAGCAGTGCTATGTGCTCCTCGGTCGTAACGGCGCCTTCAACGACGGCGACGTCGTAGTCATCGTGGAGATGACCGCTCGACGCGAGCTGCCAGTACGCGAGTTCGAACTGGCCGAGAACGGCCAGCAGGTCGGGAGAGTTCGTGATCTGGACCTGGCAGCCAAAGTCGCTCGCCAGGCCGATCACTGCGACACGTACCGCCATCTAGATCGCCTCCTGCAGGTTCATGGCTTCCCAGTAGTTGAAGACCGGGCCGTCAATGCAGGCGTACTGATGGCCGACGCCGCAGTGGCCGCACTTTCCGATGCCACACTTCATCCGGCGCTCGAAGCTCACGTAGATGCGGTCGACGTTCATCTTCTTCTGGCGCATCTCGTCGATGACATACCGATACATCACGGGCGGACCGCAAATGGCGCCGAATGTGTTGTCAGGATCGATGTCGAGACGGTCAAAGAGCCTCGTCACGAGACCGATCTCGCCGTCCCATGTGTCGTCGGGCTGATCCACAGTCATGATCAGATCGAAGTCATCGCGGTGCTTCCACATGTCGAACTGCTTGCGGAACAGGATCTCAGCAGGGTTCTTCGCACCGAGAAGGATCGTGACCCGCCCGAAGTCGTGCCGCTCGTCGTGGATGTGGTTGATGAGCGACTTCAGCGGCGCGATTCCCAGGCCACCGGCGACAAGCAGCACGTCGTGGCCCTTCATCTCCTCGAACGGGAAACCGCGCCCGAACGGGCCACGCAGGCCCACGATGTCGCCGCACTGCTTATGGTGAAGCGCCCCGGTCACGTCGCCGGCGTTTCGCACACACAACTCGATGAAGCCACCCTTCGACGGAGCCGAGGAGATCGAGATCGGCGCCTCGCCCACGCCGAATATCGAGACTTCGACGAACTGGCCTGCGTCGAACTTGAATGCGTCACGGACAGCTTCATCGATGAGACGCAGTTCGAAGAGCTTCTCGGTATCGGTCAGGTCTCGAATGGACGTGATACGCGCCGGCCACGGCCGGTATGGGTTCGCATGCAGGCGCGCGTAGGCCTCGGTACTCATCTACTCGGCACCCCCCTGCTGGAGCGCCTCGACAACGACGCGCGGGCTTATCGAAACCTTGCAGGCGCGCTCGCAACGACCGCAGCCGACGCAAAGCACGCGCTCGAACTTGGACAGATAGCCCCACTGTTTGTGGTAGTAGCGATACTTCACGCGGCTCGAACTCGTCCCGCGGAAGTTGTGTCCGTGTGCGACCTCGGCGAACTCGGAGAACATGCACGAGTCCCACACACGGATGCGCTCACCGCTCTCGCCGTCGGCCGACAACCGGTCCTTGACGTCGAAGCAGTAGCACGTCGGACACACCATCGAGCACGCGCCGCACGACAGGCATTTCGCGCCCAGCTCATCCCAAATGGGGTCGTTGAACTTTGCGTCGAGCAGCATCGGCAGCTGAGCAGTGTCGACAGGACCCCCCGTGAAGGAGTCCTTGAAATGCTTCGTCACGCGCTGAAACTCCCTGACGTCGTCCGGCGTCGTGTGTCTCGTCTCAACATAGCGATCGAGCAGGTCGGCACCTTTGATCGAACGAACCGACACGAAATAGCGGTCGCCGATGTCTGAGAGAAAGATGTCGAAGCCCCAGTGAACCTCGTCGGTTCCCCACGCGTTGCAGAAGCAGTGGTCGTTGGGTGAGCAGTTGACCCCCACGAGCAGCGTCGATTCACGCCGCGATTTGTAATAGGGGTCCTCGTACTCGCCGAGGAACACGTTGTCCATGAGCATCAGCGCGTTGATGTCACACGGATGCAAACCGAAAAGCACTCTTGGCACCGACTCGATCTCTGCCGAGACAACCTCGTTCTCGGCGGTCGAGAAGCGCATGAGCTCCTCGGCGGCGGGCACGAAGTACTTCTTCGGCGGCAGGATCGTGGTCGTGTACTCGAGACAGAGATCCTGAGGGTCCTCGATCTTGCCGAACACGAATGCATCGCCCTTGGCCATTGGCCCGACGACTTCGAACTCCGTCGCCAGACCGCGCACAAGGTCGGGCAGACGCGACTTATCCATCACGCGAAAGAACATGAAGTACCCCTTTGCTCCCAGGCATGCCCGCGTTCATCCCAACGCGAGGTGGGCGGCTGTGGGCAGACGGCCGCCCGAGCGGTGATGCTACTCGGCGAAGAAGATGGCGATCTCGCGCTCGGCGGACTCAGGGGAGTCCGAGCCGTGGATCACGTTTGCGTCCATGACAAGACCGTAGTCGCCGCGGATCGTTCCCGGCGCAGCATCGGCGGGGTTGGTCGCGCCCATGAGCTTCCGGCAGACACTCACGGCGTTGGATCCCGAGACGACCATTTTGACGACCGGGCCTGAAGTGATATAGGCGACAAGGCCGTCGTAGAACGGCTTACCCTGGTGCTCGACGTAGTTCGCGGCCGCTTGCGCCGGGGTGACCATGCCGAGTTCCATGCGCTCGATCGTCAGGCCAACCTCTTCGAGGCGGCCGACGATCTTGCCGACGAGGCCACGAGCAACTGCGTCCGGCTTAATCATTGTGTAGGTCTTCTGCTCCACGCTGTGCGTCCTTCCTGTGAATTCTATGAAACGGATCTGATACGCGAAAGAAAGGCGGCTAGCTGCCGCCTCCCGTTGAACCCCAGTCGTTCTCGACGCCACTTACCTTCCATCCCACGCCTTCGCGCGAAAGCGTGACACGATAGTGCAGCGGCGCACCACTCTTCGGCGTAACCGTCACCAACGCGATCGAAGTCTGCGAGCCCCGCTCGACGCTGTCGACGGTAAACGTCTGTATGGGCGGCACCTTCGCCATCTCCCGGGCTACGTCTGTTCCGGGCGCGACTACCCAGAAACTCTCGATGGCGCCGCCGCTTGCGTGTGCGTCTAGCATGCCCGAAACGGTCGAGCGCTGAGTGGGCCAACCGAAACCCATTGCGTAGCCGCCACCCACGAGGGCCCCAACGAGAAGGGCGAAGACCGCCACGAATACGAGTGCTTTGACAGCGCTCGGGATGCCGCCTTGTTTGCGCGCGGAGCGGCGGACCTCACGGTCTCGGACGAGCATCTGGTCCTCGGTGATGTGGAAGAAGTCGGCCACAGCGGCAGCATCGCCGAAACCGAGCGCATCGCTCGCGAGCTGACCTTCAGGCTCGGTGCCCGCTGACGCTTGAATGGCGGGGCCGGTAACAGCGACCCCAAGCTTACCGGTCTCCCACCCGTCGACGACCTCGCGATGGTCGGCAGTCGCGGAGAGCGCCGTCTGGTAAGCGCTTTCTGCCGCTGCGGTCAGCCGATAGCCATGGAGTTGAGTGGCCTTCTCGAACGCTCTGAGCGCGTCCTCGTACTCGCCAAGGACCGTGTACGCCTGGCCGAGATTGGCCAAGGCCTTGCCGCGACCCTGATACTCCTCGAATCCGAGAGCGGCCTTGTACGCCTCAACGGCGTCTGCGGGCCGACCCAGCCCCATGAAGCAGAGTCCAAGATTCACGAGCGCCTTGCCTGGATCCGGGTTATTGGCGTCGAGTGCGGCTTTGCGGTAGTTGACCGCTGCCTCTTCGATCTTGCCTCGTTCGAGCAGCGCGCCGGCTAGTCCCTGCAGCGCCTTGTATGGTGCCTGATAGTCGGGCTCACCGAGCGCGGCTTCATATGCGTTGGCCGCCTGAGCGTACTCTCCGAGAGCGACGTACGCGGCACCGAGGTTCGCTTGGACCGCACCTCGACGTTCGTATAGCGGGTCGCGGACAGCATGACCGTATACGGTCACAGCGTCCTGATAACGACGAAGCCTGCACAGGGCGTTACCGGCCATGTGGTAGGCAGCACCGTTTCCCTCGGCCCCCCGGCCGGCGGCAGCGAGGAACTGCTTGGCGGCGGAACGGAAGTCGCCGGAGTCATATGCGAGCTGAGCCTCTTGAAAACGATGCTGGTCCACGTGTGGCTACTTCGTCGCGTTCTCGATGGTGATGGATTCGATCACGTCGCCGACAGCGAGGCTGTGCACGACCTTCAGACCTGAGATCGTATCTCCGAAGACCGTGTACTTCCCATCGAGCGGCGGCTGCGGCCCGAGCGTGAAGTAGAACTGCGATCCCGCAGAATTCGGATCCGTGGTGCGGGCCATAGCGAGGGTCCCGTCGACATGCTTGTGCAAGACATGCTTCGGATCGAACTCGCCTTTGATCATGTAGCCGGGTCCGCCGGTACCAAGAATGGGATCGCCCTGCTTGTAGACGCGTTTGTTCTGGTCGGCGACGAACTTCTTGATCTGGGCACTCGTAAGGGTGAGCGTCTGGGGATCGCCACCCTGTACGACAAAACCCTGCTCTACACGGTGGAACTTCACCTTGTTGTAGAAGCTGTTCTGGGCGAGTTCGATGAAGCTCCCGGTGTTGATGGGTGCGTCCTTGCCGTAGAGCTTGACCTTGATCGTGCCCTTGCTCGTCTTGATGACGGCGATCTCGGTCCCGTTCGGAACGTAGGCGGGGGTGTACAAGGAGCCCTCCTGGGGAGTCGTGCTGGGGGTAGGACTCGACGCCTGCGATGCGGAGGCTTCCGTAGAAGACGGTGCATTCTGAGGTGCGCGGGCAGCCGTGCCACATCCAGCCAGTACAACCAGAGCAACGATCGAGATACCGGCGAGCAGCAACATGCGGCGCGCGCTGAAGCGGGACTTCACGTGCAAGGAGCCTCCTCGAATCGTGAGGGTCTGCGGACGCTGTGGACGCGCGTGACCGCGAACGGACTGCACGGCATTTTAGCAGGCCGGCCCCTCGATGATAAGGACTGGCCCGAACGTACATGCTTAGGGGTAGACTGAATCACGAGGTTGCCCGCTCGGCGGGATCGCCGGGGCGGGCCGTGTTGTCACAAAGAGGTGACAGCGCGCAATCCGGAGGAGGCGATGACACTTGGGAGCACCCGGTACCGAGAAAGTCCGCAACGTCGTTCTCGTCGGACACGGCGGTGCGGGCAAGACCTCGCTAGCTGAGGCGATGCTGTACCTGTCCGGCGCCACGAAACGACTTGGGACCGTTGATGACGGTCACTCGGCTCTCGACTATGAGCCCGAAGAGATCAAACGACAGTTCTCGATCAACCTGTCACTCGCACCCGTCGTTCACGACGGAGTCAAGATCAACATCATCGACACTCCGGGGTACGCAGACTTCATCGGCGACGCGATCGCCGGAATGGAAGCCGCCGAAATGGCCCTTTTCGTGATCGATGCCGTCTCGGGGCCGCAGGTCCAGACGGAACGCCTTTGGAAGATTGCCGGCGAGATGGGCATCGCCCGCGCAGTGTTCGTGAACCGGATGGACAAGGAGCACGCCGACTTCGATGCGGTCATGACCGCACTCGATGCCAAGTTCGGTCATCGGGTCGGAGCCGTTCAGATTCCCATGGGTTCTGAAGCCACCTTCCGCGGAGTCATCGATATCATTCGGATGAAGGCTTACCATCACGAGGGCGACAAGGAAGAGATCCTCGAGATCCCCGCGGAGTTCGCGGCGGCGGCCGAGGCCGCGCGGGACAAGCTCACCGACCTCGTCGCCGAGGCTGACGAGGCCCTCATGGAGAAGTATCTCGAGGGTGAGAGCCTCAATCAGCAGGAGCTCGAGGAGCTCCTCGACCGCGCCATCGCACAGGGGATCTTCATCCCGGTCTTTGTCGGGTCTGCCACGAGGCTCCAAGGAGTCGAGGACCTACTCGACGAGATCGTCTCGTTCTTCCCGCAACCCACGGCACACGGTCCCGTTCCGACAGCGGACGGCGGCGAAGTTCACGTTTCGACCGACGGGCCGGTCTCGGCGCTGGTCTTCAAGACGATCTTCGACCCGTACGTCGGACGGCTCAACTTCGTCAAGGTGCTCTCAGGGACGCTCAAGCCCGGCAGCGAACTTATCGATGCGCGCACCGGCAAGAAGGAGCGAATCGCCCACGTTCTGAAGGTGATCGGCAAGGAGACTTTCGACATCGAAGGTGCGCCAGCGGGCGACGTCGTTGTGCTGCCCAAGCTCGGAGACGTCGTGACCGGCGATACCCTGTCAGAGAAGGGTGATGTGGTAATCGCGCCGTTGCCACTGCCGGAGCCACTCTACCCCGTCGCTCTCGTCGCCAAGACGAAAGCCGATGAGGACAAGCTCGGCACCGCCATCAACAAACTCGTCGAAGAAGAGCCTACCCTGCAACTGCGCCGCGACGATGAGACGCATCAGACGGTCCTCTCGGCGTTAGGGGAAACGGCCATCGATGTGGCGCTGGCCAAATTGAAAGATCGTTACAACGCCGAGGCCGAGCTGATCGACCTGCGAATCCCCTACCGCGAGACGATTCGCAAGACAGCCCAGGCGCAGGGTCGCCACAAGAAGCAGACAGGCGGGTCGGGTCAGTTCGCCGACTGCTGGCTCCGAGTCGAACCCAATCCCGGCGTTGGCTACGAGTTCAAGGACGAGATCGTGGGCGGCAAGATCTCCAAGCCCTACATCGTCGCAATCGACAAGGGGGTCCAAAACGCGATGACCGAGGGCGTGCTTGCCGGATACCCGATGGTCGACGTGAAGGTGGCCGTCTATGACGGCTCGATGCACGCGGTCGACTCCAACGAGATGGCGTTTCGCACCGCTGCCCGCATCGGCTTCCGCGCAGCCGCCGAGAAGGCCGACATGATCCTGCTCGAACCGGTCGCGCACCTCACCATCGACGTGCCGGAGGCGTATGCCGGGGCGGTCATGGGCGACATCAGCTCACGACGCGGCCGCGTACTCGGCATGGAGGGCATCGAAGGCGCACAGGAGATCCGCGTCCAGGCACCCTTCGCGGAAGTCGTGCACTACTCGCCTGTTCTTCGCTCGCTCTCTCACGGCACCGGCAGCTACATGCTCGAGATCGGTGAGTATGCCGAAGTTCCCTCCGAGATGGCCAAGAAAGTCATTGAACGATACGAGAAGCAGAAAGCCGAGGGGCACTAGCCCACCCGGCTTCAGCGAGCAATCAAGCAGGGCCGACCACGTTTCGGGTCGGCCCTGCTGTTCGCTTGCGATGGCGCCCTCGACAGGATTCGAACCTGTGGCCTTCTGCTCCGGAGGCAGACGCTCTATCCTCTGGGCTACGAGGGCGTTTCTCGGCGGTTAAGCCGAGGACGCACTCTATCATACCGCCGCGCGACTGCGCGACCACAGCCTCGGGGGACGCCGATGAGCCACACACGAACGCTTGTGATCGCCAATCCGGCGGCGCGGCATGGAGAGACCGCCAAGCTCATCCCGGTCATCGGCCAGCTACTCGTCAACCTCCCACACGACATGGTGATCACCGAGCGCATCGGTCACGCCACCGAGCTTGCTGCCGGTGCGCAGGGCTACGACCTGGTCGTGGCCGCCGGAGGCGACGGCACGGTTCACGAGGTGCTCAACGGACTGATGCGCCTCCCGCAAGACGGGCGACCCGCCCTCGGACTTCTGCCTACCGGATCGGGCAATGACACCCGGCGCACCCTCGGCGTGTCCTCCGACCTGTCTCAGGCCGCCTTGGAGCTTGCCACCGGGGAGCGGCGGCGCTTCGATGTCGGCCTATGCAATGGCGTGTACTTCAACAACAGCTTCGCAGCCGGCCTCGACGCCAAGGTCACCGCGAAGGCGGTCGAGTACAAGGTCACCACCGGCCGCTCCGGACTCTGGCTCTACCTTTCCGCACTGCTTACGGTGCTGTTCACCGACCTCTCAAGCTTTCCGCTGCGCATTCGATTCGATGACGCCGAGCAGCCCGAGTCGCATGACACGCTCATCGTCGCGGTCACGATCGGCAAGACATACGGCGGCGGCTTCTTCATCACGCCTGACGCCGTCCCTGATGATGGCGTGTTCGACGTGTGCATGATCGACCCGCTTGGCCTTGCTGAAGCGCTGTGGAGGCTCCCTTTCGTGATCGCCGGAAAGCACACGAAGATGAAGCCGGTTCACATGTCTCGACATTCGACCCTCACGATCGAGTGTGACGCACGAGTCCCGGCCCAGATCGACGGAGAGGTGCTCCTCGAGAGCCGCTACGAGATCCGACTCATCCCGAGCGCCATCGAATGCGTCGTCCCGAGGAGGAACTAGGTGCTGAGGACGTCGCTTCTGCCGGTAGTGGTCATGGGGCTCGTGTCGTATCTTGCTGGCTCGATTCCGTTCGCCTACATCATCGTCAAGGCCGTCACCGGTGAGGACGTCACGGCTCACGGCACCGGCAACGTGGGCTCCATGAACGTTCGACGCACGACCGGCTCGTGGGGCTGGTTCGTGCTCGCCGTCCTCGGCGACGGGCTCAAAGGACTCGTGCCCACGTTCCTCGCGAAGGTCTTCGTAGTCGGCGGACTCGGCGCGTTGGGAGCGGCATTCACGCCGTGGGGCCTGACCCTGGCGAGCAGCAACATCGCCTGGTGGATGCAACCTGCCTCCTACGTTCCGATGGCGGCGGTTGTCGGAAGCGTTCTCGGTCACAACTACTCATGCTGGATGGCTATCGTCGAGAAGAGGTTCTCCCGCACGGGCAAGGGACTGGCAACGGGGGCTGGTGCCCTGCTCGCCTACGACTGGCGCTTCTTCATCGCCGTCCTCATCGTAGGACTCGCAGTGATCGCCCTGACTCGGTACATGATGGCCGGCCAGGTCGCGGCTGCGATGGCGCTGCCGGCGACAGCACTCGTTTTGTGCTCGCCTGACTGGCCGTTCGCGCTGGTCATCGGGTTGATCGTCTATTCCGCGCACCACAAGCGGTTCGTTGGCATGCTACGGGGCAACGAGCCGAAGCTCTATATCGAAGACGGCACGGGCCCACGCGGGTGACCACGTCCCCCTTGGAGTGCGATCGGGACCAGGCACTGCTGCCCGGCCCCGATCGCTCAACTCGCTAACGGCGGTTGCTAGTCCTGAGTGATCGCGCCATTCGGGCACGCGTCCACGCAGATGCCGCACTCGGTGCAGTCATCGGGACGGCTGAGAACTGCGACGTCCTCGAGGTCGTAGCAGCTACTCGGACACTCATCGACGCAGATGCCACACGCCGTGCACAGATTTGAATCGACGACAGGCAAGGACATGCTGTCTCCCTTCAAGGTAGGTACATTCGGCCGAACGAATCGCATGATTGTAGCGTGGGCCAGCTCACCCCACAATGCGATTTTCGTGCCTACACGCGGTTTCGTCTGCGCCCAATCGAACGCGGGCGGTCAACCTAACTCGCCTTGTCCGCGACCTCTTGCGGAGACCAGAAACAGAACGGATATGTTCTGTCAGTGAGGACCTCTGACGCCGCTAACTGACTTTCGAGTGACACCAATTCCGAAGTAAGTTCGCGCCGCAGGGGTTCGAGCACGGCAGAGAGCTCGGCGTTGTTCGCTCGGATGCGAGCTCCGAGCTGCTTCTTGTCGGCCCCGGGAGCCGCGATGTCTGCGACCAGACGCGCCTTCTCCTCGGCGAGCGCCAAGGCCCGGCGCTCTTCATCCACCGAGTCGAAGTCGATCTCGCCCAGAAGTGCGTCGGGGTTGTGCTCGAGGCGGTTGAGCCGCTCCTTGGCCGCGGCGACTTCCCCTTCACTCACGATGTGCGCACCAAGCGGCAGATACATGGTGATTGAGGCCACAACGTAGGCTGGCGCCTCGACTCCGTAGTAGAGCCGGCACACGCCATCGGTGACGCGATCGTAGCGCCCGCCTCCAACGCCGTGGATCATGAGATCGGCAACGAAGAGCCGCAGGAAGAGCGTGAGCGCGAGTGCCTTCGGCGCCAGGACGAGGCCCGAAGCGCGCAGCACGGCGACAGCTTCGGAGCCGCTTGGCGGCAGCTCAGCGAGAACACCGCCCGCGCCGTCTTCGAGATCGACTCCCCCGTCCGCGCGGTTCCTCGCATGCACCCCAAGACGTCGGCCATCTGCAATCCTCCACAGCGGCAGCTCGACCATGTCGCCGTCGCGGCCCAAGTCGGGGAAAGGTTGCGCCGCCGAGCGGGTCTTGTTCACGGCACGATATTCGGCCAGCTCTGAGTTGTACGCATCCGCAAACCGCTGCGCATTCAGCGCGATATCGGCGGCGAAGGTGAGCCATCCATCGGTGCGTGCCATCCACGTCAGAGGCAGTTCGAGGTAGTCCGTGCCCGCAGCGGCCTCGTATCGTCGGCGGGCAATCGTGACGAACTCGGCGAGGTTATCGGCGACCTGTGAGGCCCCTCGGAGCTGCTCGCAGAAGGCCGAGAAGTGGCGTCTGATCGCAGGCGCTCGCAGCGTGGCAAGCATGGAGTCTGCCGTGCCGCAGAACTCCTCGATCTCGTCTGCTGACGGTACGGGCGCGCAGGCGAAACAGATGTCCTCCGCGCCTACGGCGAGATTCTCCCTGCACCGCGTAATACCGCCAGACATGCAGGGCAGCGCCACGCCCACAGCCTCGAAGGCGTCGGTGTCGACGACGGCATCGATCGCCGTCGCTCCGAGCTCGTCAGCGAGACGCTGCAACAGGAAGTCCTTGATCCACACTCCGGGGTGGTAGATCTCAGGCTGGTGCCCGGACATGACCACAAGGTCCTCCGGATCACCCGCCGGCTTGATCGCCACGCCCAGCTTCGCCGAGAACTCAGCCGCGACAACCAACGCTTCTCGGCGTGCAAGCGACCTCAACTCACGCGCATCCATCCCAGCGACCTGAAAGTTCCTCTGCGCCGCGTCGGCATGGTTCGCGCGGGCGAGCCCAGCCCACTCCGAGAAAGGTGGTCGCGTCAGGACCTCGCCGTGTCCCGCAGGTAAGGCGGGTTTCGTGTGTACCATGGATGTCTCCTAAATGAGATGGGCGACAGAACCGATGGCCACCGGCTCGAGAGCGAAGAACGGTTCACCGGCACCAACGCGGCCCATCGCTCCCCACATCGCCGCCGTCTGCTTCATGAGTTCGACGATCCCCACGTTGTTGGGGTTCGCGGCGAACTGCGACTCGTAGGCTCCGAGCGCCTCGATCTTGGTCGGCAGATCTTCGGTCACGTCGACGATGAATGAAGGTTCCGCGATGATACGCTGATGGACGGCCATGTACCGGTAGACACGCTCCGGGAAATACGGATCGCCGCTCATCTCGGTCTTGGTGAACTTCGCGTAGAAGCGTGCCGCAACCGCGATGGAACTCGCGGCAATGTGGTCTGGATGGGCGTCGTCGGGATACGGCACGAACAGGAGTCTCGGGCGGAACTCCCTGATCGCCTCGGCCAGCTCGGTTCGAGCCTCCACGGTATCGAAGAGATAGCGGTTGCGCTGGGACAAGGTCGCGCGTTCGGCGCCGAGGATGCGAGCGGCCTCGGCAGACTCGACAGCCCTCTTCTCGGGCGTGCCGAAGGGAGTGGGCTCACCGTTCGTGAGGTCGACGATCACGACCTTGCGGCCCTCTCGCGCCATCTTGGCCACCGTTGCGCCCATGCCGATCTCCACGTCGTCGGGGTGCGCGCCAATGCACATCGCGTCGAAGCACCATCCATCGGTCATCGCACGGCCTCCAATGCCCGGTTCCAGACTTCAAGGTAGTAGTTGTAGCGCGATTCGGGATCATCGAGTTCGGCGCCGAACGATCTGTCGTGATCGCAGTAGATCCGTTCGACCGGAATCTCGCGCACATCCATCCCGCTCGCCCACGCCTTCGCCCAGAGTTCCAGCGGCATCGCATAGCCGCACTCTTCGAGCTGTAGCCCCTCGAGCGCCGCCAGCCGATATGCCTTGAACCCGCAGAAGGAATCGGTGAGCTTCCAGCCGGTTACGCGATTAACCTCGGCGGTGATCCGCTCGTTCATGGCCTTGCGGTCGGGCGGAGCCGGGTCACCATTCCCGTTGCCTGCGAGGTAGCGGCTGCCAGAAACGATGTCCCCGCCCCCATCAAGGGCGCGGAAGAACTCCGGGATGTGCGCGGGCTCGTGCTGCCCGTCGCAGTCCATCGTGATCAGCCGAGAGACGCCGATATCGGACGCAACGCGAAAGCCGATCCTCAGGGCGCACCCGTACCCACAGTTTCGGTCGAGATGGACCACCGCGACGTCGTCGCGCTCCGCAAGAACTCGTGGCGTTTCGTCGGTCGAACCATCATCGACCACGATGACTTCCCCACTGAAGTACAGCCGGACGGCGTCGAGCACGGCCCCTACAGTAGGGGCCTCGTTGTAGACAGGCAGCAGAACAGCGTCGGACACAGTTATCCCTTCGAGAAGCAGATGCGAACCGCCATCACGATATCTCAGGAGTCCGAGTCATCTCCGGCGCCCGACACCGAAGCCGGCTCCTCGACTCGATATCCCGTGACGACCTCGACCTGCGGACCGAGCATGCCCCTCACGGAACAGTACTTCTCCTCGGACAGTTCGATGGCGCGGGCCACTGCCGCAGGCTTGACCCCGCGACCCGTGACCACGTAGATGAGCTCGATGCGTGTGTAGATCTTCGGGAACTCGTCCTCGCGCTGCGTCGCGCTGACCTCGATCTCGAGGCCCGAGAAGTCCTGCCGCTTCTTCTCGAGGACCGACACGACATCCATCGCCGTGCAAGCCGCAAGCGCGTACAAGAACACCTCGAGGGGTCGCGCGCCCGTTCCCTCGCCGCCATAGCAAGCGGGCGAGTCCATCACGACACTGTGACCGGCCTCGTCCCACGCCACGAACTGGCGCTTGTCAGACCATCTCACGCGAACGTTGTCGGTTGGCATGTATCACGACTCCCTTCACACACAACGGACCCACGACGGGGTCCGTTGTTCTTGACTGGGTGACTGCAGCGCTTCAGATCTTGCGTCCGAGCATGGCGGCGAGTTCTCGCGGATTCTTCGACTTGCTGATCGCCTCGTCAAACGTGATCTTACCTTGCGTCAGCAGCGTCTTGAGGTGCTGGTCGAGCGTTTGCATGCCGAGAGCCGCGCTGCCCTGGATGATCGTCTCCATTTGGTGGGTCTTACCCTCGCGGATCAAGTTCGAGATCGCCGGCACCCCCAGCATGATCTCCATCGCCATGACTCGGCTGCGACCGTCGGTGCTGCGCATCAGCACCTGCGACAAGACCCCCTCGAGGGTGGTCGAGAGCTGCATCCGAACCTGTTGCTGCTGGTGGGGCGGGAACACGTCGATGACGCGGTCAACGGTCTCAGGGCCACCGGTCGTGTGAAGCGTTGCTAGCACGAGGTGGCCGGTCTCGGCTGCGGTGATCGCCGCCGAGATGGTCTCCAGGTCGCGCATCTCGCCCACGAGGATGACGTCGGGGTCCTGGCGCAAAACGCGCTTCAGCGCCGAGGCGAACGAATGCGTGTCCTCGCCCACCTCGCGCTGGTTGACATAAGCTTTCTTGTTTCGGTGCATGAACTCGATGGGGTCTTCCATCGTGATGATGTGCACGGGGCGGGTCGAGTTGATGTGATCCACCATCGCGGCAAGCGTCGTCGACTTGCCCGAGCCGGTCGGTCCGGTGACGAGCACCAAACCTCTCGGGCGTTCGGCCAAATACCGGCACACCTTCGGCATACCGAGCTCATCGAGCGTGGGGATGCGGATGGGGATAACGCGGAACACACCTCCCATCGAGCTTCGCTGCTGGAAGATGTTCGCGCGGAATCGGGACACTCCCGGGATCGAGTACGCGAAGTCGAGTTCGAGTTCGGTCTCAAAGCGCCGTCGTTGCTCCTCGGACAGAAGGCCCAGCAGCATGTCCATGGTGTCACGTGGCGAGAGCGGCTTTATGCTCTCGACCGGGACGATGTCGCCGCGCTGGCGTATGCCTGGAGGGCTTCCAACGGTGAGATGGAGGTCCGACCCGCCGCGCTCAAGCATGAGCCTCAGCAGGTCGTCGACGTGCGGCGTTCCCGAGCCGGGAGGGGGTCCTTCGCCCATCACCGCAGCGCCTCCAGGGGCTGGACCGAATGGCGCCCCCGCAGCCGGGCCGGTCGCCGCCGGAACAGGCATAACGGGAGTCGGGGCACCGTACCCGGCGGTAGGCACCGGCGCGCCAGGCGCGTTCCCGGCTTTGGGCATCGCCCCGCCTGCACCAGGAACCGGAGCCGGGCTGGGAGGCGGGCCTGCCGGCGTCGCAACAGGCGCGACCGGTTTCGGCTGAGCCATGGCGACCTCAGCCGACGGCGGAACGTTCATGACCTGAGGCGCGCGCCCTGGCGTCGACGGAGGCGCCTGAACGCCGGTGTTAGCCAGAGCGACGATCCGGCTCGCGAGCTGCTCGGTCGCGCCGTCGCTGGGCAGGAGCGCGGCCGCGCCGCTCGAGCGAGCCTTGAGCGCCGCGACTTCGTCGACGTCCGCAGCGACCATGATGATCGCGAGTGATTTGCTTTCTGGTTTCGACTTCACCGACTTGGCGAACTCGTAGCCGTCACGGTCCGCAAGCGCGGCGTCGATAACGAGAACGTCTGGAAGTTCTTGCGCGAGCATTCCCTCCGCCCGAACGGCGGAGAGCGCGTTGGCGATCTGAATGTCGGGAGCGATTGCCGCCAGCGCGGTCTTTGTCCGGGCCACGAACCCCGCGTCTTCGTGAACGACGAGCACTTTCTGCGCCACTCGACGAACCTCCTCGGTGGTATTCACATGACTCTTCGTCCCTCGAAAGGGCGAGCCTCCCCATCCCAGTATCGGCTTGACGCGCCGGGCACTCAACCCGCGACAAGCCTTCCTCGGGGTACGATGGCTGAAACACATCGCCACGCGAAGGAGACGGCGTGATTTCACTCTCTATCGAGAGCCTAGCATATGGCGGCGACGGTATCGCCCGACTCGAAGACGGCCGCACGGCCTTCGTCTCGGGGGCGGTCCCCGGAGAAACCGTTGCCGCAGAGATCATCGAGGAGCATCAGCGATTCGTACGGGCCCGCACCGTCGAGGTCGTCGATGCCTCGCCGGAGCGCGTGGCGCCGCCCTGTCCGTATTTCGGCATGTGCGGCGGGTGTGCATGGCAACACGTCTCCTACGCTGCGCAGCTCGTCGCAAAGCGTGCTGCGGTCGTCGACGCGCTCACCAGGATCGGGCACGTGACGGAGGCCGAGGAGACCGTCGCTCCCGTCGTTGCCTCGCCAGATCAGTATGGTTACCGGAACAAGATAGAACTCGTCGTCGACATGTCGTCTGGCCGGCTCCGTCTCGGCTATCACCGAGCGTCATCTGCCGAGGTGATCGAGATCGATGAGTGCCTCCTGCTTCCCAAGGCGCACTACAAGGCGCCCAAAGCACTCGGAGGCGCTTTGCGGTATCTCGCAGGCGAGCAGGATCTCGGTCTCGAACGCGTGGCGCTGCGAACGGCCGCGAACACCAAGGACGTCGAAGTCGCTCTCTGGGGAACCCCCGGCGCGTTCCCGCGCAAAGCGGCGGCGACCACTCTCGGATCGGCTATCAAGAGCACGAGCCTGGTGCGCGTCATGACCAAGGGATCCCCCAAGGAACGCCGCATCGCCGGAGTCGAGGTGCTCTCAGGCAAGGGTCACTGGAAGGAACGGCTGCTCGGGACGCCCATGGCGATATCGGCCCCGTCGTTCTTCCAGGTCAACACCAAGGTCGCCGAGAAGCTCGTGCAGCTCGTGGTCGAAGCGCTCGCCCCTGATGGCTCGGACAGGGTACTCGACCTGTACGCCGGAGCGGGGACGTTCACGCTACCTCTGGCGCGTCTCGCCGGCGAGGTGGTGGCCATCGAATCCGCTGGCAGCGCCGTGCGCGACCTGAGGCGGAATCTGGAGCACGCCGATCTGTGGGCCGACGTCATCGGTGGAGACGCAGTAACCGAACTCCGTTCACTCGGCCACATCGATAGCGCCGTGGTCGATCCTCCGCGCTCGGGACTCCATCCTGACGCGGCACGGGCGCTCGCCGCCACGGGCGCGAGGACCATCGCCTACGTGTCATGCGACCCTGCGACGCTGGCTCGGGACGTCTCCGCGCTCACTGAGTGCGGGTACGCACTCGTCTCGGCGACTCCGGTCGACCTCTTCCCACAGAGCTTCCATATCGAGACGGTAGCGGTGTTCCACAGGTCGGACTCTTAAGCCGAGAAGAGCGCGTGCCACCAACCTCTCGGTCGACGGCACGCGGTTCAGTCCAGACGCTCTGTCGTGCTAGACGAGCTTGCCGACCTCAGGGAAATCGGTGATGTAGACGTCGTGCGGGGCGTCTTCGTGCTCCTCGGTCAGGTCCCCGCCGGCCGAGTGCAGCGCCTCGTGGCCTCCGTCTTCCCACATCGGGCTGTCCGTCACGTCGTAGACCATGCCCTCATAGGCGACGTATGCGGAACGACCCTCCCGCCCGTCGAACGTAGCGAGTTCTTCCATAGTGAATTCTTTCATTCGATCCTCCGTGAGTTGACGGGCTGTCATTGCCCCACAGCGATTACATCCCCAAAAACCACAATAGAAGCTTGGCCGGTAATGAAGAAACCGCCGAGGAGGCCCGACGGAGCTCGTCGCCCAGCTGTGTCTGAGTCCTACTCGCGCTCGAGTTCCTCCGAGAGACGCACCAGATCCACAAGGATGCGTCTGCCACTCGTCGAGACCACGTTCTGGCGCGCGAGGGCGGAGATCACGCGGCTCGCAGTCTCCCGCGACGTCCCGGCGAGCGTGGCGATGTCGTAGTGCGTCATCCCTTGGATGACCGGGGTGCCGCGGGTCTCGAAGCCGGCCGTCGCGATGTTGAGCACCACGCGCATCACCCGGTGGGTAGCGTCGTGAAACGCCATGTCCTCTAGACGGCTGTTCGTCTGCCGCAGCCGCCGCGAGAGTGTCGCGATGAGCGACAGGGCGAGGCGAGGCTGCATCTGGATCGCCGCGGAGAGGTCGGTGGCTTCAATGCCGAGCAGTTCGACATCGGTCACGGCGATCACGTCGGCCGATCGCGACTGCGAGTCCACGAGGGCCATCTCGCCGAAGTGCGTTGGGGCCTCAAGGTAGTTCAACACGAGTTCCTTGCCTTCTGGACTCGCGAGCACCACCTTCACTCGCCCGGAGATCAGCAGGTACATCGTCGAACCGACTTCGTTTTGCCCCACGATGAATGCTCCGCGCGGATACCGACGGTATTGAACCATCGCAGCGAGCGCATCGAGGTTATCCGCCGACACATCCGAGAAGATCGGAACAGACGTAAGTCGTGCGACGACCTGTTCTTTGGAGGGTGTCATGTTCATATTAGGTTTATCGGCGTTTGGTGCTGTGACTTAAGACACAATCCCCTCGTACGGAACAAGGAGTAGGGCGGCCACGTGACCGTGACCGCCCTACAGCTCGAACATGCGACGCCGAACCTAGGCGCTCGTGCGGATATGGTCGATGAAGAGCGGCACCAAGTGCGGAATGAGCTGCGGAAGATACGTCGGCATGAGTGACTCCATCGTCTTCGGCAGCAGATCAGGCATGAGTTCCGCCATGTCCGCCGGCATCTCACCCATGACGACTCCGACCTCGCGGATCATGTCCGGCATGACCTTGCGCAGGATCCCGGGTGCCATCGCCGGGAACATCAACGGCATCATCTTCTCCATCATGGCGAGGCCACCAGGGACGTGCTTCATGGTGAGCATCATCGGCTTCATTCCGGCCGGCATGTTGTCCATCATCTGCGGGAAGATCCGCGTCATGAACTTCGCCATGTTCTCGGGCTGAAGAAGGATGATGAACTTGTCGAAGAAGCCCCACATGTACAGTGCGTATTCGGTCGACTCAGGTATGTCGTAACCGGCCGCCTGAGCGAGCGAACGGGACAGATCGTCGATCTGCAGGCCCAGCTCGTTACGTACGTTCGAGTCACGAAGCTGGACCTGACAGCACGGGCACAGTGCTATGACGGTGTCAGCGCCTGCATCGACAGCTTCTTGGAGGCGGTGGCCACCGAGAATCGGAGCCACTCGCGGCTCACCGATGAGCGTCAGGACCGAACCGCAGCACAGACCCTCTTCGCGGTTGTGCTCCATCTCGACGAAGTCGATGCCGGGAATCGCCTTGAGCATGTCGCGGGGGGGCTCGTAGATTCCCTGTGCGCGACCCGCATGGCACGAGTCGTGGAAGGTGATCGTCTTGCCCTCGAACGGGTTGCTCTTGAGTTTGAGACGTCCATCTGCCAGTGCGGGAGCGATGAGTTCGGAGTAGTGCTTAATCTCGAACTCGTACTCTTCGCCGCGCTCGGCCGCGATATTGGCGTACAGCTCTTTCCAGACAAGCGCGCAGGCGGGACACGATGTCACGATCGTCTTTGCACCGTGCTTGCGAGCAGCGGCGACATTGTGCTCGTAAATCTCCTCGAACTGGTCCCACTTGCCCGAGACCTTCATCGGGATTCCGCAACACGCCTCGTCCTCGCCCATGTAACCCACGGAGTAGCCCGAATCCTGCAGCAGGCGCAGCGTCGATTCGGCGATGTCCTTCTCCACGTAGCTTGCCGTGCAACCAGCGAAGTAAAGGATGTCGGCCTTCTCCGGGATCTTCTCCGCGACGTCGGCTGGAACCCAATCGGTGCGATGCTCGCGCTTGCCTGCCCAGATGTCGTTCTCGCCGCGAAGCGAAGCCGAAATCATCTCGAAGGCGGGGAAGGTTCCGCGCTTCTCTTCGTTGACAAGCTTGCCGCGAAGCTCCATCCAGTTGTGCTCGATGGGAAGCTGCAGCTGGCAGCGTGTGTTGCAGACCTCGCACGTCGTGCACACAAGAATGGTGTCGACCGCCTTGCGGTCCCACTTCTCTCGGCCGGCGAGGACCTCTCGGATGTAGGCGTACTTGCCGCGCGGTGACTGCGATTCCCAACCGCGACCTGAGAACTGCTCGCACGTGGACACGCAGTAGCCGCAGCGGGCGCACGCGTACGCCATGAACGCGACATCGCCCGGGATGCCGTTGATCTCCCTGGTCAAGTCGCCCGGGCCCTGCGGCGGTTTTGCTGCGTTGGCCAGAGGCCGAACGATCGACTCGAACGCTGTTGCCGACCCCATGAGAACGTCAATGATGCCGCTGCCGAGAACCTTGCCGGGATTCATCATCCCGCTCGGATCCACGCGATGCTTGTACGCCTGCAGCGCGGCGAGCTTCTCGGCGCCCAGCACGCTCGGTGCCTCGCGCCTGAAGTACAGGCCGGTTGAGTACGCAGCACCGCCGTGCGCCTTGGCGATCTTGATCACCGAGAGCGAGAGGGCGAATGCGAGATTGAAGGCGAAGGACCGTTCGTCGTGCGGGATGAAGCCCAACAGCACGACCTGATCGCCTTTCGCGACCATGCCCTCCAAGACAAAGGGCTGGTCGATCTTCGCGTCGATCTCGCCGAGAACGGCCGCGAGCTCCGTCAGCGGAACCACAACTTCGGTGGGCACGATCGACGGTCCGATCCGCTTGAGGCGCATGGGGGCGAAACGCTGCTCCCACTCGTGCTCTGCCGCCTCGGTCTCGAGTTCGACCGCGCGACTCGCTGCCAGGATCACGTCGAGCCCCGCATCGATCTGAGCACGACGGGCATCCGGATACGCGATGACGGCAAGAAACTTGTGAGGCAGTCTCGGGTTGTAGTGGTCGTGAGCCATCTCGTACGGATGGCCATGACGGTGCGGGAGCTGCTCCTTGAGCCGGGTCGATTCCGGGTTCAGGAACGTGATCGACCAGATGGGAAGTTTCTCGCTCGAGATGTTCGCGAGCGCCTTGCCCAGATCCTGCGCCGTATCGAACGCCATGAGCCGGTGCACCTCAGCCTCGAGCTTACGGATCCGGAAGGTGACCTCCGTGATGATGCCGGTGATGCCTTCAGCGTCCGCGATATAGTTCGTCAGATCGGTGCCGGTGAACTCCTTGATCTCCCCACTCGGGAGAACAACGCGGGCCGAGACGACGTTCTCCTTGAAGGTACCGTACTCAAAACTGCCGAAACCGCTGCCGCCTTGGGCGAGCCAGCCGCCTACAGAAGAGCTGGGATACGACGAAGGATAGAGCCGCAGCGTCACGCCTTCGTGGGCGAGCGCCGTGTCGACGTTTTGCCAGATTGCGCCTGCTTGCGTACGAACGGTGAGCGCTTCAGGGTCGATTTCGAGCACGCGCACCATGCTGGAGAGGTCGACGACGACCGCTCCCTTCGGCGGCAGAACTCCGCCATAGCCGCTCGTCGCCCACGCGCGGGGCACAAGCTCCAAGTTCTCCTTGCGTGCGATACGCATGATGTCAGCGACCTGGGTCTCGTCCTTCGGACGAACCACAGCCCCGGCGATACCAGCTGGAACGAACGGCTTGATCAGCGACGGCATCGCACCAATGTCGAATGAGTACATCTTGCGCTCGCGCTGGTCGGTCCGGACACGGTTGGCACCGCACACGTCCTCAAATGACTGGGCAATACGCGGACTCACTGCTGGCATCTTGTGATCAACCCTCTCTCAATCGGGGTCATAGTACCCCGAAATGTGTTCAATCTTACGGCCGATTATACCCCCACCGGTATGCCGCATGTCAAGAGTCGTTCAGGTTCGGGCTAATCTCCCCGCAGCCATGAATGCTACGATTGCCGAGCTCGGATTTCACTTCTCGGAAAGTGGGTTGTGCGTGCTCACCGCAGTACTCTTCGATCTCGACGGAACGCTTCTCGACATCGACATCGACACCTTCCTGGGCGATTACTTCGGAGCACTGGCTCCGGTCGTATCCGATGTGCTCGGCGGTGCGGACCCCTCGTTCGGTCTGCGAGCCGTGATGGATGGCACTGAGGCGATGGTCCAAGCTCATCCCCACCAAACAAATCGAGCCGTATTCAATGCGCGCTTCCACCAGATGACCGGTGTGGATCTCGATCTCGAAGAGTTCGCGCTTCCGTTTGAGCGCTTCTACGCCGAGGTCTTCCCCACTCTTCGCAAGACGATCGGACCGCTACCGGGCGCACGCGTAGCGGTTGAGTCGGCGCTGACCCTTGGTCTCAAGGTCGCAATCGCTACGAACCCCATCTTCCCCATGTCAGCGATACGTCAGCGCATGAGCTGGGCCGGGATAGCCGACCTCCCCGTGCACGTGGTCACGTCGTATGAGGCGATGCACTCGACGAAGCCGCTACTCGCGTACTTCTCGGAGACCGCGGAGCTGCTGGGCTCGAATCCGAGCAAGTGCCTGATGGTCGGCGACGACAGGGTGCTTGACATGGGGGCGGCCGATATCGGAATGAGCACGTTCTACGTGGGCGGACCGCCGGTGCCGGCGAGCAGTTTCCATGGCGACCTGCATGACTTGGCCGGACTGCTCCCGCGGCTGGTTTCAGCCGATGACTAGGTGCGCCTACCGCGCAGTATATTCACTCAGGCGCCGTCGGGCCGCGCGTCGCTGCCAAACTCAAACGATCTCATGAGCGTTCCAGTCGCGCTTTGATGCGATGCGCGATGCGACCGGGGCTCAGACCCGCCTGCTCGAAGACTTCGTTCGATGCGCCCGATGACTGGTAGCCGTCCACCCCGATACGCAGTAAGGGCGTCGACGCAGCGACATCGGCCATCCACAGGGCCACCGATGCGCCAAGTCCGGTACGGGCGCTGTGATCCTCCACCGTGATGAGTAACGGCGCCTCTGAGGCGTACCGCATCGCTCCGTCATCGAGGTCCAACGGGCACGCCACGATTCCCACCTCGATCTCGATGCCCTCATCGTGCAGCAGGTCAGCCGCTGCGACCGCCGATCCTGCGAGCGTTCCCATCGTGAGCAGGCATGCGTCCTCGCCTTCGCGAGCCCACACGATCTCGCCGTACGAGAACTCGTATTCGTCGCCGAACAGCAGTGCACCCCGCTGGTCGAGGATCGGCATGAGCTTGCTTCTTCCCATCGCGAGAGCAACATTGCCTTGCATCGCGGCGGCCGCACGGACCGCCCGGTCGGTCTGGTTCGCGTCGGCGGGCACGATCAGCTTCCATCCGAAGAAGTTCCGGAACGCACCAACGTAGTCGATGCACTGGTGCGTCTTGCCATCCTCTCCCACATCGAGCCCACAGTGGGTCAGCGCAAGCTTCAACGCTGCGCCGTTGATATCGTTGAGTCGCTGCTGGTTGTAGACCTCGTCGAGGCCGAATACGCCGAAATCGGCCCAGAACGAGAGGGCACCCGGAACGGTCGAGAGCGCGCCGCTCGCGGTCGCCGCGTTGTGCTCGCCGACACCACACTCGATGAATCCAAGCGGCCGGGCGGCAGCAAACGCTTCGGTCTTGACCGACACCGCAAGATCGCAATCGAACAGGGCGATCGGCACCGAAGGATTCACTGCGGCGAGATCGACGACCGCGTGCCCCCAGGCACCGCGGCAGTCCGCCTTCTCCCCCGCCGGCACCGTGCGAGGCATCCCGCAGGCGATCTCCACCGCGGGCGTCTCGTGCGGCAGCGCGACGACAGCGAACGGGGCTTGCCGTCGAGCGCGTGCGCCCGCGAGTTCCGCGGGGTCCAGACCGAGCGCGGACATAGCGCGCGGGTACTCCTCGGCTGTGAGGCCCCGACCGTGGAATTCGGCGAGGTCTTCCATAAACGGCACGCCCTGGCCGATGACCGTTCGCGCCAGCACCACCGTGGGCATGTCGTGCGACACCGCTTGCGACAGCGCGGCGTGCAGCTCCTTGAAGTCGTGTCCGTCGCACTCGATGACGTGCCAGCCGTCGGCGGCCCAGTCTGCGACCAGCGGGACCGGCATGACATCTTCCGTGTGACCGGAAATCTGGATGTGGTTCCAGTCGACGACGACGGTCAGGTTCGCGAGCCGCTCCTTGACCGCAAGCCGACGTGCTTCGCTAACTTGACCCTTGTTCTGCTCGGCGTCGGACATGAGCACGAATGTGTGCCAGTCGCCCCCGGTCATGCGTGCGCCCAGTGCGAAGCCCACCCCCGCCGAGAGACCCTGGCCCAGGTTCCCGCTCGACCATTCGATACCGGGAACGGACCGCTCGACGTGTCCTTCGAATATGCTGCCCGCCTGACGGAAGTGCGCTGTGAACTCATCGGCAGGGAAGAATCCGGCGCCGGCGAGTGCGGCGTACGCACCCGGAGAAGTGTGACCGTGGCTGATGACGACCCGATCGCGGCCCTCCCAACGAGGCTCGGCTGGGCGCAGGTTCGCCTGCGAGTAGATCAGCGTGAAGATCTCCATCGACGACATCGAACCGCCTGGATGGCCGGAGGCGGCAAGCGTCGTCGCCGTGAGCACGTGGCCCCGGGCCGCCAGGGCCCTTTCGCGCAGCTGCGCGAGCGTCTCGGCAGACAACGGCTCGGTCATGGGGTGAGCGGGCATCGTCACTCCTCGGGCAGAATCGGGACAACGGCGCGGAGTCGCGCCGCCGCGGGTACACTGGCTAGCGGGTCACCGTCGATTATTCCGCAAGGAGGACATCTCCGTGCACGATGCACTCGAAACAGCCAAGGCCGGCGCGCTGGCCGGTGGCCGCGTCCTGGAGTCCATGCGTGGAAAGAGCGGCGAGGTTCGCACGAAGGGCTCTGCGATCGATTTTGTCACCGAGGCCGACGTCGCATCGGGCGTCGCCGTGGTGCGCGCGATCATGGAGCGCGACGCGAGCGCACGGTTCGTGTGCGAGGAGGCCGAGGTCTACGACCTTCTCGGCGCCGAGCAGGGCACGATCGGCGAGGGCGATGTCTGGGTCGTCGACCCGCTCGACGGCACGACCTCGTTCATGCACGACTACCCCACCTACTCCGTATCCGTCGCGCTCGTGCGAGGCTTTGACCCGATCGCTGGCGCCGTGTACAACGCCGCCGCCGGCGAGATGAACGCCGCAGGGCTCGGGCTCGGCGCGATGCGCGACGGGCGGCCGATCCGCGTGACGTCGGCGGAAGCCATCAAAGACGCGCTCGTCATCACCGGCTTCCCATACGACCGGGGCGCGCCGCTCGACCGCCAGCTTGCGGTGCTCACCGCGTTCCTGCGTGCGCCCGTGCACGGCATGCGACGAGACGGCTCGGCGGCGGTCGACTGCTGCCACGTGGCGGGTGGCCGCGCGGACGGCTTCTGGGAGTACGCACTCCAGCCGTGGGACATGGCGGCTGGCGCCCTCATCTGCCGAGAAGCCGGCGCGCGCGTGACCGACGTCGACGGCCGCGAGTGGACAGCGGAAAGCGCGAGCATCCTGGCCGCAAACCCCGTCCTGCACGCCGAGATGCTGACGCTGATCCTCACAGTTGGGGCTTAGCCGAGTTAGTAGGCGCGCTTCTCTTCGACCTGGTCCTCGGCGAGCGTGATTCCAAGCTCCCCGAGCACCTTGCTCGCGGCGGCCTCGCCACTTTCGATGCAGTTCGGGAGCCCGACGCCTCGGAAACTGCCACCCGCGAGAGCGAAGCCGGGGACGTCCTTACTGCGCGCCTCGATGAGTTCCACGCGGTCAAGGTGACCCATCGTGTACTGCGGCATGCCGAGCGTCCAGCGGAAGAAGCGGGAGAAGATCGGCTGCACCTTCGGGCTGATTCCAAGGATGTCGCGTATCTCGGAAAGCACGATGTCGCGGATCTCGTCGTCGCTCTTATCCATGATCTTCTGGTTGTGCGGACCGCCCACGAAACCGCGGAACATCACGGCGCCCTTCGGAGCGCGGCCCGGCCACTTGGTGGAGGAGTACGTCGCGGCAAGGAGGGCACGCTTCTCGACCGCGGGGCAGAGTACGCCGAACGCGTTCATGTCGATGCCGATCTCGTCTTCCCGGAAGGCGAACGAGCACGTTCCCGACGAGCTCGACGGAATCGCTGCAAGCGCATCGGCGATCTGCGCGTCCACCGAGCGGACGAGCGAGACAGCCGCCCACGATTCAGTCGCGATGATGACGGCGTCGCCGCTCACAGCCTCGCCGTTCGAGAGGCTCACGGTCCACGTGCCATCGGTCGCGCGAGCGATATCCGTCGCGGTCACTCCGACGTGCATCTTGGTACGACCCGCGGCGTCGGCCATCGCATTCGTGAGCTCGTGCATGCCCTTCTTGAACGTGGTGAAGAAGGTCTTCGGATTCTTGGGGTCGGGCGGGTACTTCTTGCGCATCTGCTCGACCATTTTGCGCTGCGCGACGAAGGCCCTGATCATGTTGCCGTACTTCTGCTCCATGTCGAGCAGGTTCGGGAACGTCGCCGCCAGCGACATCAGAGCGGGGTCCGAACCGTGCACTCCGCCCACGAGCGGCTCGGCGAGGCGGTCGAGGATCTCCTGACCCATGCGGCGCTTGATGAAGCTCTCGAGCGTCTCGTCGTTGCGCTCGCCTGCCGGCACGTGCTTCTTCGGGACGAAGAGGTCAAGGCCCGCGCGAATCTTGCCCGGCCACGTGAATAGACCGGTCGTCGCGAACGGAACGAACTTCGTGGGAGCGAACATCATGACGCCGTCGGGCATCTCGTAGAGCTTGCCGCGCGACAGGATGAGCGTCTTCTTGCGCGACTCGTCGGTGGGCAGCTTGTCACCCTCGATGCCGGTCATCTGCGCGATGCGATGGATCGCCGGCTTCGAGGTCAGGAATGAGTCGGGTCCGCCGTCGACGACGAACGTTCCGAACTCGTTCTCGACGAACTCGCCCTGGACCTTCCCGCCCAGGCGATCGCCTTTCTCGAGCAGCACGAAATCGATCGCTGCGCCTTCATCGGCTGCGCGCTTGATCTTGTACGCCGCGCCTAGACCCGCGACGCCGCCTCCGATGATGATGACTTTCTTCATGAGCTTCCTTTGCTTAGACTCACGGGCGCCGCAGCGCCCCGGTCAGTCAGATGAGGCTGGCGACCGAGCTGGCGATCGCGTCGAGTACGGCTGCATCGTCGTTAGGGACAGTAGCTCGCGCAAACGGGACGCCCTTGTCGGCGGCATATTGTGCGGCGACGCTGTCGAGGTCCCACTGCGTCTCCATGTGGTCGGTCATGAAACCGATCGGGCAAACGACGAGCGCTGCCTCGCCCTTCGCAGCGATCGCGTCGATCAGATCGGAGAGTTCCGGGCCGAGCCACGCGCCAGGTTTGGCGCCCTTCGACTGGTACACGAGATACCACGCGTGCGGGCCCTCGGAGGTTCCCAACGCCGAGAAACCCTCGGCGAGTTCGCTGCCCGCATCTTCTCCGCCTGGGGCGAAGCCGAGTTTGTCGGCGACCGCGAGAGCCGTGGCCTGCAGGCCGGCGACGTACGGGTCGTTCTCGACGAGGTCGGATTCAGGCAAGCTGTGTGCGGTGAAGGCTACGATCACGGCCTCCCCATCTGCCAGCTCGGCGATGGCCGCCTCCGTGCTGGCGGCGAAGAACTCGTTGTACTCGCTGAGCGTTGACGCGAGCGGCGCTTCGACGATCTCCAGACCTCCGCTCACCGCGCGTGCACTCTCGATCGCCTCGCGATAGGCGCCTGACGCGACCTTCGACTCGAACGGAGACAGCGACACCGTGACTATCCGCGTGCAACCGAGCGAGACAAGCTCGGCGATCGAGTCGCCGATGAAGGGGTCCCAGTAGCGCATGCCCACGCGAACCGGGACGTGCTCGCCATCCGCTGACAGGCGCTGCTCGAGTCCTGCAGCGATCTGCGCGGCGATTCGGGGCAGCGGTGAGCCGCCGCCGATCGCTTCGTAGCGCTTGCAGACGCTCTCGACGAGCGCGTCAGATGGTTCGCGTTGCATCAGATTGCACATGAACGGCCGAACCGCTTCGAGGGTCTCTGGACCGCCGAAGCCGAGCAGCAGGACTCCCGTGGACGGCATCGTTAAGCCCCGGAGCCCGAACGGATGCGCTCGGAGTGCTCGTGGACGAAGCGGATCATCGTGCGGGCCTTCTCGGGATCGCTCGTCTTGTGGATGCCGTGTCCCAGGTTGAAGATGTGGCCCGGACGCGTGCCGACCGCCTCGAGGATCTCGACGACCATGCGCTCGAGTTCGTCGTCGGGTGCGAAGAGCGCAACCGGATCGATGTTGCCCTGAATGCCGAACTTGCGATCGATCTGGGCGACCGCGTGCTTCATGTCGAGACGCCAGTCCACGCCGATCACATCGCCACCCGCCTTCTGTGCGAGGTCGAGCATCGAGGTCGCACCGTTCGGGAAATGGATGACCGGCACGCCCCCGTCCGGCACGACCTTGTCGCCGTGCGCCTTGACCTCGGCGAGCACGCGCGCGGTGTGCTTGAGAACGTAGCGCTCGTAATCGCGCGGCGCGATGTAGCCGATCCAGCTGTCGAAGAGCTGAACAGCCTGAACGCCCGCATCGATCTGCATCTTGAGATAGTCGATGGTGGTGTCTGCGAACTTGCCGAGAAGCATGTCCCACGCCTCGGGCTGTGCCCACATGAGCGCTTTGCAGTTCTCGTAGTCGCGCGTGCCCTGACCTTCGACGGCATAGCTCGCCAGCGTGAAGGGGGCGCCCGCGAAGCCGATGAGCGGCACCTTGTCGACGAGCTCGCGACGCAGGATATGGATGATGTCCTGCACATAGCCGGTGGTCTCGATGGGGTCCGCGACGCGGAGCTTCTTCACATCGTCGACGGTGCGCACAGGGTTATTGATGATCGGACCCTTGCCGCTCTGGAACTCGAGGTCGAGCCCCATGCCCGGGAAGCCGACGAGGATGTCTGAGAACATGATGGCCGCATCCACACCTACGAGATCGACCGGCTGCATCGAAACCTCGACGGCGAGTTCGGGGGTACGGCACATCTCGAGAAACCCGTGCTTGGCGCGGATATCGCGGTACTCCTGCATGTACCGACCGGCCTGACGCATCATCCAGACGGGAGTGCGCTCGGTAGGTTCGCAACGCGCCGCCCGCAAGAAGAGATCGTTGTACGCCATGAAACGGAGTCCTTTCGAAGCGGTGTTCGAGAAGGCCCGAGGGCCAATGGCGATTTTATCATGCGTTCCAGCACGCCGGGCTTTCGTGACACTTGTTACAACGTAGGACTCGGACACGCAACGAGCCCCGGCTCGCAGGCGCGGGCCGGGGCTCGAAATCTGAGCGGTGAGACGCCTGCTAGCTTACGTCCTTTGCACCCTCGACGATCTTCTCGACTATCGAAGGGTCAGCAAGCGTCGAAGTGTCGCCGAAGTTCGACATGTCGCGATCGCCGGCCGCCACCTTGCGCAGGATCCGTCGCATGATCTTGCCAGAACGAGTCTTCGGCAGGTCCGGAACGATCTGGATGTGATCAGGCGTGGCGATCGGCCCTATCTCAGAGCGCACGTGCCCACGGAGAATGGAAACGGTGTCGGGGCTGTCCTCGGCGTTGGCATTCAGGATGACGTAGGCGTAGATCCCCTCACCCTTGATGTCGTGCGGGAAGCCGACGACCGCGGCCTCCGCGACGGACGGATGCGAGACCAGCGCCGACTCGACCTCAGCGGTACCGAGACGGTGGCCGGAGATGTTGATGACGTCGTCAGTGCGGCCCATGAGCCAGTAGTAGCCATCCTCATCCTTGCGGCACGCGTCACCGGTGAAGTACAGACCCGGGAACGCCGAGAAATAGACGTCCTTGACTCGCGTGTTCTCGGGGTCGCCCCACGTCCCACGGAGCATACCCGGCCACGGGAACTTGATGCAGAGGCGTCCGCCCTGGTTGACGGGTGTCTCCTGCTTGTCCGCCTCGTTGAGGATGATGGGCTGGATTCCGAAGACGGGCTTCGTCGCCGAACCAGGCTTCATGGGGGTGGCGCCCGGCAGGTTCGCGATCATGTGGCCACCGGTCTCCGTCTGCCACCACGTGTCCACGATCGGAACGCGCTCGCGACCGATGTTCTTGTAATACCAGAGCCATGCTTCCGGATTGATCGGCTCACCAACGGTGCCGAGAACGCGCAGCGTCGAGAGATCGTACTTGGCCGGCCACTCGTCGCCCTGCTTCATGAGAGCGCGAATCGCCGTCGGCGCCGTGTAGAACTGGTTGATGCCGTGCTTGTCGACCATCTCCCAGAAGCGCCCAGGATTCGGGTAGTTCGGGACGCCCTCAAACATCACCGAGGTGCCGCCGAAGGACAGCGCGCCATAGACGACGTAGCTGTGTCCGGTGATCCAACCGATGTCGGCGGTGCAGAAGAACACGTCGTCCTCGTGAATGTCGAACGTGTACTTGAACGTCATGGTCGTGAAGACGAGGTAGCCACCCGTCGTGTGAAGGACGCCCTTCGGCTTGCCGGTGGAACCGGACGTGTAGAGGATGAAGAGCGGATCCTCGGCATCCATCCACTCGATGTCGCAGTGGCGGCTGATATCGTCGGCTCGCATCTCCTCGTGCCACCAGAAGTCGCGGCCGGGCTCCATGTCGACCTGGTTCTGCGTGCGGGATACGACGATGCACGTCTCGACCGTCGGACACTCGAGCAGCGCCTCGTCTGACATAGCCTTCAGCGCGATGAGACGACCACCGCGAATTCCCTCATCGGCGGTGATGAGCATTTTGCAACCGCTGTCCTGGATGCGGTCGCGCAGCGAGTTCGGCGAGAAGCCGCCGAAGACGATGGAGTGGATCGCGCCGATGCGAGCGCAGGCGAGCATCGCAACAGCGAGCTCGGGAACCATGGGCATGTAGATGGCGACGCGGTCGCCCTTCTTGATGCCGTGCTTCTTCAGGACGTTGGCGAACTTGCAGACCTTGTAGTAGAGAGACTGGTACGTGTAGATCTTCGAACGACCCTCGTCCGATTCCCAGATGATTGCGGCCTTGTTGCGCCGGCCATCGGTGAGATGACGATCAAGGCAGTTGTAGGCAACGTTGGTTTTGCCGCCCTTGAACCATTCGACCTTGGGGGTCTCGAATTCCCACTCGAGGACCTTGTCCCACGGCTTCTCCCAGTAGACGAGTTCTGTCGCCATGTCGGCCCAAAAACCCTCGGGATCGTCGACCGAACGCTTGTAGATCTCATCGTACTGCTCCATCGAGCTGACCCACGCCCCCTCACGCACCCAAGCGGGCGGCTCGATGACGCGACCGGCTCCCTGCACGGAATCAAACCCCGTAGACGCGTCACTCATGACGGCCTCCTTGTCCCTTGTCGGTCGGACTGGGCTCGCGGTCCATCGTGGGCGCGCCCCATGTTCAAACAGTGCAGCCTCTGCGCGAGGCCGTGCCACATAGTAAGCACGCTTGTAGCTGTCACCTGCATGAAAGTCGGGTAGACGGCGCGAATGTCTCGGCTAACGGTGGAAAGAGGCGACCGGCTCCGACAAGGACTCGAGCGAACTCAGCCGCAGCGGCGACCTCGCATCTGAACACGAATGCCAACGTACGGAGCGCGCGATCACCCGGGTATGATCGCGTTCGCCGGGACGACCGACGAAGTATGTAACAGATGTTGCAGACGCGTGTTCTTTCGGTGTATGGTCAGTCCAACACAGTTTCCCTTCCCCACGCACGACGCCGCTTCCGGGGGATCCGGACGGCACAAACCGGCAAGGGCACATCGCGACCGGCATCGCGATTCGACGGTTCTTCAGGCAGACCGTCGGTGCCCACAGAGGACTCAGGGGTAATACCGGGGGAAGGATTAAGGAAGCCTCGGCCCGAAGGCCGGGGCTTCCGGCTTTCCAGATGCGGCGGTTCACGTACGGGGCATGCGCCGCGACTCGTCCCGGTAAGGGTCAGCCCGCATACCTCGCGAACTCCATCGCCGCGATGAACGCCTTGTTGAAGCCCGGCTCCAGCGCGAGCTCGACATGCACCGCATCCTTCGATGTGGCTTCAGCCAGCTGCAGGATTCCTGGATTCAGCGCGACAGCGCCCGCGCCGTCGAGAGCAGCGTTGCCCACCTTGTGAGTTCGCAGCGCGACCCGTTCCGGGATGACGCCAAGATCCACGAGATCCTGCGGTTCCAGAGCGGTACCGAAAGCTCCGGCGATCAGCAGACGGTCGAGCTTCTTCGCACGTATCTTCCCGGCATGAAGCACCGCTTCGATACCCACACGGACCGCAGCCTTGGCGAGCTGGAGAGCGCGGACGTCGAGCTGCGTGAGTGCGAGGTCGTCGTGCTCTGCCTCCCCCAATCTCACTGTGACCACGCCGTCACCACGTGTCGCGAACCGCGCGTTGAGCGGCCCATCCGAATCGAGGCGGCCGCTGCTGTCGATGTGTCCGCACCGCAGAAGTTCCGCGACCGCCGAGACAAGCCCCGAGCCCGAGAACCAGCGTGGAGCGCTATCGCCGATGGAGTGAACGGCAATCGAGCCATCCTCTGCGATTTTGACCTTGGTGACCGCACCATCCACGGCCGGACCGCCGCACGAAATGCCTCCCCCTTCGAACGCCGGACCGGCTGCGGCCGAGGTCACGATCAGTCGATTCTTCGCCGCAAGCACGATCTCGGCGTTCGTTCCGAAGTCCACGAGCATCACCGGCTCCGCCGCCTCGATGAGACCCGCAGACAGCGTAGCCGCTAACGCGTCGCCGCCCACGAAGCCAGCTATCGGCGGCAGGATGATCATCTCGGCACACGTGCCAAACGCACCGCGCACGGATGAGTCGTGCGGTAAGTCCCTCGCATACATCGGCGGGGTGAAAGGGTGTCGTGCCAGCGAAGAAACGTCGGAACCGGCCAACAGAGCGGACATGGCGCTGTTGCCCGCGATGACCAGACTCTCGACGTCGCGCACGTCACAACCAGCCGCCGTAACGGCGGCCCGCACTGCCGCAATCACCGATTCGTCGGCAAGCCCCCGGAGTTCCGCGGCATGACCGTCCAAAGCTGCGCTAATCCGTGTGAGGACGTCGGCGCCGAAACTCTGTTGCGCATTCGGAACACTCCCGCGGCCGAGTTCTCGGCCGGTTTCGGGGTCGATCAGGACCGCTGCAACGGAGGTGGTCCCCAAGTCGACCCCTGCAACGGCAGGCGGACACTCACCGGTTCGCATAAAGCCGCTGACCTCCCGTCGCGTGACGACGAAAGGTCGAATCGTCACTGGGTACGCCACGCGAGCGCGGCACGCGAGCCGCACTCCCTCCGGCGCGTTTTGCAGGCCAGTGCGCTCATGGTCTGACGGCGCGGCAAGCTCACCGGAAACGACGCGAACACCACACGCGCCGCACACGCCCCGCCCACCGCAGGGTGCGGGCAGAACAATCCCAGCGAGCCGGGCGGCCTCCAGCACCGTCGTTCCCAGCTCGACCCACACGGTGATACCGGCAGGTTCGAACGTTATCGGCGCTCGCGCGTCCATGATCGCTTACTCGTCGGCGAACAAGACCATGCCGTGAGCCATAGGCCGTGCGCCCATGACGTGGACATGGAGATGCTGCACGGTCTGGTTTGCGTCGGGGCCGTTGTTCACGATGATGCGGTAGCCAGTGTCCATGACGCCCTTGGTCCGAGCAACGCTCTTCACCGCGCCACAGATCGCGACGAGATCCTCGGGTTGCACGTCGTCGTTCAAGCTCGTGTAGTGCGTCTTGGGGATGACCAAGGTATGCACGGGGGCCTGAGGATTCGCGTCGTCGAAAGCGAGAACGCGGTCGTCTTCGTAAACAACGGCTGCAGGAATCTCTCCCCGAACGATCTTGCAGAAGATGCAGTCATCCATTCCGTGAAGTCCTTTCCTTGGGCTGGAAGCATTCTGGGGATTCGATCTCAGAACGGGATCTCGACTTCAGCTGACGCTCCACCGGCCGAAGCCGGGGTGGCCGGCGTGTCTTCAACGCCCGATTCTGACTCGAGCTCGCCGATAAGCATCGTTACCTTCTGCTGCGCGTCGCTCAGCTTGCTCTGCAGCGCGCGCACGAGAGCGACGCCCCGCTCGTACCGTGCGAGGCTGTCCTCAAGTTCAAGCTCACCGCTCTCGAGAGCCGTAACTACCGCATCGAGCTCTGCCAACGCATCACCAAAGGTGACCTCTTCTGCGGCGCCGCACGTGGAATCGCTCATCGTTCCTCCTCCTCGACACCTGTCACCGTCGCGACGATGTGGCCATCGGTCACCCGAACGCGCATCTGATCCTCTGGGGCGACCTGACGGACTGATTTCACGACGGTCCCACCGTCAGCGGCATACGCCACGGCGTACCCTCTCGCGATGACCTTGAGCGGCGAGAGGTCCTCAAGTCGTGCGGCAAGCATCCCATGCCTGGCCTGAGGCCGCTGGGTGAGTCTCGGGCCGAGCCGGAGCACCCGGTCGCGCAGGTAGCGAACGCGAACGGCATCTCGATTGAGCCGCTCCGGGATCGCGCGCGCCAAACGCGCCGACGCGTAGTCGAGCCGTTGGGACACCGGACCGAGAACGGCGTGCGGGTCGCGTAGCACCGGCCGCTCCGCGAGTCTGCTGACACGCTGGGCCGCCGAGCGCACATGGTTCTGTAAGGCCCGCGCCAAGGCTCGGCTCTCCCGCACGAGCGCCTTGTCGAGTTCGTCCATCGACGGAGCCGCGCTCTCCGCAGCGGCCGTAGGCGTCGAGGCCCGAACGTCGGCGATCATGTCGGCGATCGAGTTGTCCGGCTCGTGTCCGATGCCCGTCACAACTGGAATCGAGCAAGCGGCAACCGCACGCGCGACCTCCTCGGAGTTGAACGGCATAAGGTCCTCGTACGAGCCTCCGCCCCTGACGAGTAGTACGACATCGGCAGCACTTGCGCACGCCGCCCGAAGGCCTTCCGCAATCGCGGCGGGCGCGCCCTCGCCCTCGACCGTCACGCCCGCGATGAGCAACTCGGCCAGTGGGTAGCGGCGGCGCAACGTGCGCAACACGTCGTGGATCGCCTTGCCTCGTGGAGATGTCACGACCGCGATTCGCTGCGGGAACCGTGGTAGTGACTTCTTGCGTTCTGGCCGCATCAGCCCCTCTGTCTCAAGCTTGCGTGCGAGGGTGGCGACCTGGAGCCGGAGGTTGCCCTCGCCCGCAAGGGTGAGGCTGCGCACAGAGAACTGCATCCGACCCTTTGGAACGTACGCCGAGAAGTTGCCTGCGAGCTCGACAAGCATTCCGCAGCGCAGTTCGACTCCACTCGCAATGTAGGAGTCCCGCCACATCAGGCACGGCATGGAAGCGCCGGCGTCCGAGACGGTGAAGTACGCCGCCTTGTAGCCAGGCTTGTCGTTGAATTCGGAGACCTCGCCGACGACCCGCACGCGCACGCTCTCAAGCGCGCACTTCGCACTGCCCATCGCTTCGGTCACCGTCATCGCACGCGAATCGGCCACAGTCCTCCCTCGTTGGAGGCCATTCTAGCAGCCGCCCCCGACAAGAACAGACGACTGACGCCCTCTCGCGACGAAGGAAGCGAGGCGCTGCAACTACTCTGCCGGCTGCGCCTCGCCACAACTATCGATCACCAACGTGGCATCGCGAAGACGCAAGACCAGCTCGCCGTCGAGAAGCTTGACCAGCTCGCGACCGACCATCTTGCTGCGCCACCCCTCCAGAAGCGGGCTGGCTTCGCGTTCGCCGCTCGCGAGCCGCTCGAGGTCTTCGCGCGACGCGAGCAGAGGCATGGCGACGCCGTGCTCCCGGGCGCGAGCCCGCACGATAGCCACCATGAGATCGACCGCGCCATCGACGTCTCCCTGGGGCCTGCGCTTCTTCGTGAGCGTGGGCAGTTCGGCCTCGGCCACCGCGAGTCCACGCGAAACTGCCTCCGCGATCCCGCGCTGAGCACCCTTGCCTGCTTTCTCGGAGACTCCGCGAATCGCTGCGACGTCGGCCGCAGTCGCTGGGGCGCGGCGCGCGATCTCGACGATGCTCTCGTCGCCCAGAATCCAACGTTTCGGCACGTCTCGGCGCTGCGCTTCCAGCTCGCGCCACGCTGCGACCTCGCGGGCTACGGCGAGCTGGCGCTTGTTCAGCGACGCGACACGCTTGACCCGCCGCCACTGCTCCTCGGGAACCGACTCGTACGTCGCTGGATCCTCAAGTCGCGAGAAGTCCGCTCGCAACCATTCCATACGCGACTCGCGCTCGAGCTCTTCGCTGAGCCTTCGGTATACCTCCGGCAGGTAGCGCACATCGTTGACGGCGTACTCCACCTGGGTGTCCGACAGCGGCCGTCGGCCCCAATCGGTGTAGGTGTCGCCTTTGTCGAGCACAACACCCAGCATCTCCTTAACGAGCGCCCCATACCCCACTTGCTGCTGGAACCCGGCGAGTGTCGCGGCGACCTGCGTATCGAAGACGGGCGCTGTAGCGACTCCGCATTCGCGGTAGAAGATCTCGAGATCCTGCGAACCTGCGTGGAATATCTTCACGACAGACTCGTCGGTGAGAAGATCACAAAGCGGCGAGAGATCTTCGCACGCAAGTGGATCGACGAGCGCATGGATGTCATCGGTTCCGAGCTGGATCAGACACAGCCGAGCATAATAGGTCCGCTCACGCATGAACTCAGTGTCGATAGCCACGGCGGGCGCTTCACGCAGGCGAGAGACGAGATCTCGCAACGTTGCGGTATCGGTAACGTACACGGAGATGGAGCTCCTTCCGGTGGGAGGGCGACTGCGGCTCATGCAGTTCGCAGCACTTTGAGCCGATTCGGTTACCCTGCTTGAAAGGGTACCACCATTTACCGGTCTAGGAGGGCTTAGACTGACCAGCTCGAGGAGGCAGTTGCGGTGCGCACGCTTGTGATCGTCAACAACCGCTCCGGGAGCGGAGATGCGGGGCTCTACGACTACGTCCGCGCGCTCGGCGAGTTGACCGCCGAGGTCGACCTGCGCTTCTATGACGGCAGCCGCTCCTTCGCGACGCTTCTCGGCGATGCGAGCCAGTTCGACAGGGTCGTCGCAGCTGGTGGCGACGGCACCGTCTCGGCGGTCAGCTACGCACTGAGGGGAAGCGGCATCCCGATCCTGCCCTACCCCGCCGGAACCGCCAATCTCCTGGCGATGAATCTCGGCATCTACTACGAGCCGCGCGCGCTCGCCGAGACAACCGTCTCCGGCGTACCCGTTCGCTTCGACATGGGAGAGATCTGCGGCCTCGCCGAGAACGACGTCGCCGGGACATCAGTCGGATTCACCGTCATCGCCGGTGCGGGCTACGACGCCTCGCTCATCCAGTCGGCCGCGCCGATGAAATCGTCGATGGGCGCCGCCGCGTACCTGCTCGGAGCGCTCGGCAACCCGTCCCCCACCATCGCGAAGTTCGACATTACTTTGGACGGCACTCGTGTGGAGACGAGCGGGATTGCGGTGCTCGTCGCCAACTTCGGCCGGCTTCAGTTCGACATCGAAGTCACCCGGGGAGCTGATCCGCGCGACGGGCTCTTCGATGTCGCAGTGCTTCGCTCCAGAAACATAGCCGAGCTCTTGCCCGCCGTCGTCGCGGGCATCTTCGACCGGGCCGGCGATCGCGACGGGATACCCGGAATCGATGTCTACACTGCGGCACGTGTGAGCGTCACCTCCGATCCCGCGCTGAGAATCCAGTACGACGGCGACGCCGCGGAAGCGTTCACGCCGTTCACGGCCACGGTGCTGCCCAGAGCGACGACGTTTCTACTGCCGCACAACTCACCCTACGCAGCGTTCGGAGAGTAGCCTCGCCAGGCGGCTACGCGCCGGGGTCACGCGGCATCTTCTATCTCTTGCGCGACGGCTACGGGTATCCTCACGCTGTACGCCCCGCATACGAAAGGTCGCCCATGAACTCGCGCCGATCCGATATGGCCCTTCTCGTTGCGCTCATCGCGGGCGGCATCGCGCTGTACGTCGTTCGTTGGCAACTCTTCCCGGGAGCGCTCCTGCACAACGAGATGTGGCGCTTCCTCGTGGGCGACGTCGCGTTCCTGTTCCTGCAGGTCGCCATCGTCTCTTTCGTGGTGGACCGGCTGCTGCGCAACCGTGAGCGGCAGGTGATGCGGCGCAAGCTCAACATGGTGATCGGGGCGTTCTTCAGCGAGGTCGGGACCGAACTTCTCGGCAGGATCGCTGTTGCCGACGCAACGCTGGACGCCGTGAGAGCAGACCTTGTCCCTCAACAAGAGTGGACCGCCGCCGATTACGGAAGGGCGAAAGCCGCGCTCAGGGCACACGAACCGCAGATCGACGTCACTGTCTGCGACCTGAACGAGCTCAAAGAGATGCTCGATAGGGAGAAGTCGTTCGTGCTCGGGCTCCTCGGGAACCAAGCTTTGCTGGAGCACCAGGAGTTCAGCGAGCTGCTCTGGGCGGTCACGCATCTGTCCGAGGAGCTCACTGTCCGCGTCTCGCTCGACGACATTCCGACGCCTGACGCCATCCACATCACTGGGGACGTGAAGCGAGTGTTCACGCTGCTCGTGCATGAGTGGCTCGGGTACCTCCGGCATTTGCAACTCCAGTACCCGTACCTGTTCTCACTCGCGGTGCGTACCAACCCGCTCGATCCGGCTGCACGCGCCGAGGTCACGTCGTAGCAAACGCTAGCCGAGGTTGTATCGCACTTCGGCGGAGTCGAGCATCGCCCTGACCTCGTCCACGTGACTCGCCGCACCGACGTTGAGGAACTGCCGCTCGGTGACGGGACCCTCATCGGTCGCGTACTGCGCATCGAACCCAAGGTCGATATGCTCGGTATGTGACTGCACTCCGCAGAGCCGCCCGCCGACGTCGAGCAACGGACCGCCGCTCTGGCCACGCAATCCTGGAGTGGACGTCTCGATGAACACCGCCGATGCGTCGCCATCCTCAGCGAAGCGGCGATTGAAGCGCGCGACGACACCGTCGAGTACGAAGCGGGGAACCGGGAACGCGTGCTCCTCGAGCACGAACTCGCCGCGGTCCTCAGCGAACGTGGCCGGAACGTCGCAGAACGGGAAACCAAGCCGACAGACAGACATCCCCTGGTCGATCGGCTCAGCATATGTGTCGCGCAGTACCGGGAAGCCGGTGATCGACATGGCGTCGAACGGCTCCAGCCGGCACACCGCAACGTCGGCGACGCGATTCACATGCGCCTCGACGAGCCTGGGTTTGGTCTCCGAGAACCCCGGAAGCGCCCACAGCTCGACGTGGGCGACGATGCCGTCGGCGCAAGTTTCACCGTCTGCAGCTTGGGTCTCGTGCTCTCGACCGACGATTTCGTCGATGACGTGCGCCGACGTGAGAATCCAGCCATCGGAGTTCACCACGATGAAGGCCCCCATCGTCGTGAAGACAGTGCCGCCTCTACGACGACGCAATCCGACGTATGGGTTCGTGAAGGCCGTTGCGACTCGAACCGCGCCAGTGAACATGTTGCTCCTCGGACTGGATACTCGTGCGACCGACAACTCCACGCACGGCAGTCGTGACTCTCTCTCGCATCGTAGCAAAGAGCTCCACGTCACTCGAAACAAAAACGCCCCTGTGAGATCTCCATCGAGAACTCGCAGGGGCGCTTCATATCCAATGGTGGGCGATAGAGGATTTGAACCTCTGACCCCTTCCGTGTCAACGTACGGCGCGCTGTGCGTGACCGTTCGCCATGGTCGCGTCTCCGCAGGTAACGGGCTCGTTGCGACATCGGCGCACCCCCGCGAACACCCGCGAATTGGCACGCGTTGCTACACGCGTTGCTACATCGGCCTCCCTCAAGCCCTCGCGGCGATAGCACGAATCCCGAGTCCACAAAGAGCGCACGCTCCCCCTCGTGCCCTCCTCGAACTCAAAGTCAGGATGCGGAAAGAGGTTCGTGCAAACTTGTGAGCGCAGAGCGAAGTCACTGCCGCCAACGTGTGGTCGGGCAGCGAACGCGAAGGGGACGATGGGCGATGGGCAAGAGAGCGAACGGTGAGCACTCGATCTACCAGCGGTGCGACGGCAAGTGGTGCGCGGCCATCGTCTGTGACGATCCCGTGACCGGTAAGCGCGGCCGAAAGGTACTGTACGGCAAGACGCGAACCGAGGTCCGGGCGAAACTGAAGTCCGCCGCCGAGCGCGCCGAGGCCGGCGCTCCCGTGCGTGACGCGAAAGCGACGGTCGCCGCGTGGCTGACCCAGTGGAGAGCGACGACGCTCGCAGCCTCGAACCGCAAGGCCACCACCAAGGAGCTCTACAAGACCCTCTCCATCCATCACCTGGAGGTCGACCCGTTCGGTGCCATTGCGCTTGACAAGCTCAGGCCCTCAGACATCGACGGTCTCATCCTGGCCCTGAACGACAAGGGCCTGTCAGACGCGACGGTGCAGCGCATCTTCACCGTGCTGCGCGTCGCGCTCGCCGGCGCCGTGCGAGACGGACTGATCGCCCGCAACCCCGCGGCCGCGGTGAGACAGCCGTCGGTCACGAGGAAGGAAGCGCGTTGCCTCTCGGCTGCCGAGGTCGCAACACTGCTCGAGGCGGCCAAGGATTCGCGGTATCATCCGCTGCTCGCGCTCATCGCCGCCACGGGCCTCAGACGCGGCGAGGCGGCAGCGCTGAGATGGTCTGACCTGGATCTCGAAACCGGCGGCCCAAGGGATCATTGGACGCTAGGCCGCGGTAGATCTCAATTGCGGAGAGCGCCACGGCAAACGCCAGAGTGACA
>JBBRSD010000012.1:0-42196 GCA_038245725.1 Coriobacteriia bacterium
CGCTTACGAGATGGTACGCTCGGACGGCAAGGGATACGAACCTCGGGTGGGACATCTGATGCCGTTTTCAGGACGACAGCCGTTCCGCGCGATGTTCAATCCCTTGAACTGAGAGTAGACCCCCCAAATTCTTACGCGCTCATACCGCAAGCCGATGAGGCGGATCGCGCCGAGTCGGGGTACCATGGCACCTTGGGTCTGCGTACAGGGAGACGCGGACTCGTCGCTACTTTGCGGAGGAGAGTCAATCATGTCGCGCTCCATCATCGCCCGCATCGCCGGGCTCGCAACCGCCGTTTTGGCGCTGACGCTCGTGGTCGGCCTCGCAGGATGCTCCAAGGGTTCGTCCGGCACTCCGTCTAACGCCCCTGTCGGTGCGTTGACGGCGAAGCAGACGCTTCCCACCGCCGTCTCCGCGCTCGCGACCAAGGCGCCCGACGCCAAGCTGCTGCTCGTCACGACCGCGAGGATTGTCACGGCCACCGAGACGCCCGTGTGGCAGTACTTGTTCGGGTCGCCGAAGACCGGCCAGACCTACTCGGTAGCGGTAATGGCCGGCAAGGCGCTCGCGCAGGATTACGGGTCCGCCGGGCTCGTCGGCAAGGAATGGGACGTCGTCCCCCCTGTCGACCAGTGGAAGGTCGACAGCGACGTGGCCATCGAGAAGGCGCGTGCCGTATACGCCGCTGGCGGCAAGAAGGACGCGGCTTACATCATCGGCATGGTGACGTACGTGCCGAAGTCGGCCACGAAGTCCAAGCTGCAGGCGATGGTTTGGAGCGTTTCGTTCGACCCGACCACGCGCGGTACCGCCCCCACCAGCACGGTGAACGTGAACGCGATTACCGGAGCTGCTGCCTTCGCGAAGTAGGCTTACGCAGAACAACGAACTTCCGAGAGGGCCTCACACGGTGGGGCCCTCTGTGCGTCGGCCGGTCGCGTGGCCGCCCGCGAGCGTGAAGCCCTAGCAGGCTCCGGGCGCGGAGCACGGTGCCGAGCGCTGGAACTCCGGGGTCGCCTCGATGTGCGCGACGAGGTCGCTGCGGTCGAAGTCGGCGTGGAGCAGACACGTCGTGTCCTCGGCCATCGGGTCGCCGGTGCGCTGCCACGCCTTCGCCCGGCAGCCGCGGCAGATGCGCGAGTATTCGCACGCCTCTGGGGCGCACACGCCCTGCGACTCCTCGACGTCGAGTTTGTACAGCTCGCCCACCGCGTCTTGCAGGCTCATCTCGCGGATGTTGCCGATCGTCCAGTCCTGGGCGAACTGGCAGGGCATGATGCCGCCCTCGGAGTTGATGTTCATGTGCCCCTTGCCCACCGGACACGCCGAGACGATCTTGAGGCGCTCGAGGCCGTTGGAGACGTCGACGCCGCGCTCAACGAGCTTCTCGGCGACGAAGGGGATGAAGCTCGGCATCGCGCCGATGTCCCATTCCATGGTGGACTCGGGCGAGAGGATGTCGTCGACGATGAAGTCGCCCAGCTCGCGCCATTGCTCGGGCGTGATGCGGCCGTCGTCCTCGCCCTCGGAGCGGCCGGCGGTGATGAGGTCGCAGAAGTAGATGAGGCCGACGTCGAGCGACTTGGCCTCGGCGATGAGGTCGTAGATGTAGGGCCATGTCGCCTTCGAGATGGCGGTCTTGATGGCGACACCCACGCCTTCCTCGCGCAGGATCTTGATCGCATCGACCACGCGGTCGCGGGTTCCCGGCACGCGCACCATATCGTCGTGGAAGTCGGCGGGGCCATAGAGCGAGGTCGCGATCCAGTCCACGCCGGCGGCCGCCAGACGCTTGGCGGCATCGCGGTCGATGAACGTGCAGTTCGTGGAAACGGTTACTCGGATGCCGTACGAGCGTGCGAGTTCGAGGATTTCCCAGAAGTTCTTGCGCATCATCGGTTCGCCGCCGGAGAGGAACAGCGCCGGCAGCCCGCGCTCGCCCATCTGGTGGACAAGCGCAATCGTCTCCTCGTCGGTGAGCTCGTCGGGGCAGCTGTGCGCGTCGGCGGCCATGTAGCAGTGATCACACAGCAGGTTGCAGCGGTTCGTGATGTTCCAGATGACGTCGCTGGGTCGGCCCAGCTTGAATGCAGTGACGGCCTTGTTCTCGACGTCGGAAAGCGGGCCTTTGAAGAAGAGCGACCGGACATGAGCCATCGGGAATGCCTCCTGGACCTTCGCTCTGCACCAGCGTGCAGAGTCGTTGCGCGCACTGGCATAGCAATGCGCCCCGCGCCCAGCATTATGCAACCGGCGAGCCAGCCACGCACGTTGTAACTATTGTGTTTGGGCGGACCCAGCCACCTGCGGGTACACACCTGCTGGAGGTGCGTTCCTTGTCCGAGAAGTTCGAACTCAGTTCGCTCGCCGATACCGTCGAGATCGCACCGAGAGTGATGATGCCCCGCCTCGGTCTCGGCACCTACCGCTCCGCCGACGGCCCGGACGTCGAAGTCGAGGTCGCCTACGGCCTCTCGATCGGCTACCGCCTGATCGACACTGCCGCGCTCTACGGCAACGAGGGAGGAATCGGGCGCGCCCTGCGTGCGAGCGGCGTCTCGCGCGAGGACGTCTTCATCACCACGAAGGTGTGGAACTCCGACCAGGGCTACGAATCCACGCTCCGGGCCTTCGAAAAGAGCCTCGTCATGCTCGGTTTCGACTACCTGGATCTCTACCTCGTTCACTGGCCCTGGCCGGCGCGCATGCACGAGACGTGGCGCGCGATGGAGGAGTTGCTGGCCTCGGGCCGCGCGCGGGCCATCGGCGTGTGCAACCATCTGCCGCACCACCTCGACGAGCTCGCGAAGTCTGCGAGCGTCATGCCCGCCGTCGATCAATGCGAGTTCCACCCGCTCCTCCAGCAACCGGATCTGCAGGCCGCCTGCCGAGTCCGCGGCATCACGCTGCAGGCATGGGCGCCGGTCATGCGCGGACGTGCGAACCTCGTCCCGGAACTCGTCTCGATCGCATCGGTCCACAACAAGACCCCCTCGCAGATCTCGATCCGCTGGATCCTGCAGAAGGGCGTCGTGACCATCCCGAAGTCGATCCACCCGGCCCGCATCGCCGAGAACTGCGACGTATACGGCTTCGAGCTGTCCGCCGAGGAGATGGCGATCATCGACGGACTCGACGCGGGAGATCGGCTCGGAGGGAACCCGGACACGTTCGCGGGGCTGGGTTGACTGGCCGCTTTGTACCGGTCGAAGTAGACGCGGACACTCCGCCGGCGCCGCGATTTGACGATACCGAGCGGCTCGGCGCAGGATTCGCAGAGCATCGCGTCACGACAGCACTACCACACGGCGCCTCAAGCGCCGCGGGACTCCGGCACCCGACATGGAGATACCTCATGAAGTCACGCTCTCTCGCCCTTGTGGCGGTTGTACTCGCTGCGCTCGCCTCGTTCGCGATTGCCGGCTGTTCCGACTTGAACCGCACCCCGCCTCCGCCCACGGTCGACAACACCCACGCACCGGAGGCGACCGCGAGTATCGAAGCCACGCTTGGGGTGGAAACGCCCATCACCGTTGCGCAGTTGCGGGCGCGGCTTGCCAAATTGGGGCACAAGGCCACTCCGCTCGGCCTGAACAAGTCGGGGCTCTTCCTGCCCGCCAGGTACTACCCCTTCGATATCGACGGTGCATTCGCGCAGTTCTATGTGTTCAAGAGCGCCGGTGAGGCGAAAGGCGCCGCCAAGACGGTCGATGCCGGTGGCTTCGTGATCGGTGCGACACCTCAGACGCTCGTCAACGTGAACTGGACCGGCTGGCCCGCCTTCTTCCGCAGCGGCGACATGATCGTGATCTTCGTTACCGAGAAGGGCCCCAAGGCCCACAAGGTGCGTGATGCGAAGATCTTCTCCGTGCTGAATTCGATCTTCGGACCGCCGTTCATCGGCGGCAGGACAGCTCCGAAGTCTGTGGTGCCGACGAGTTCGCCGGCCGCGACCTCGACTCCTTCCTCGGGCACGACCGGCGGGTAGAACCCCGGCTCGTCAGCTGACGTCGCTTGCTTCTTTCAGCGCGCCGAGAACGGCAGCCAACGCCGGGCTCTCGGCCGATCCCTTGCGAACCGCCGCGAAGATCGTGCGCTCGAGGCGCGGCTCTTCCAGGGCGCGCAGGGACAGCCCGTCGATGCCGCGCAGATCGGCGATTCGCGGGATGAGCGCCGCGCCGAGCCCGCGCCTGACCGCATGCGCGATCACGCGGTAGTCCTCGAACTGCAGGTCGACGATGGGCTCGAAGCCTGCGATGTTGGCAGCGCAGATGACGGCATCGCGGCACGAGGTCCCGTCTCGGCCCACGATCCAGCGCTCCTCGGCGAAATCGGCAAGGCGTGCGGACTTGTCCGCGAGGGGATGGTTCGCGGGAAGCGCTAGCAGCATTCGCTCGGTGAGGATGTCGGTGCGGTCGATGCCCGGGTCCACGTAGCGCGGCTGCACGCTGTACTCATGACTCACGACCACGTCGAACTGGCCCGACTTGAGCGCCGGCATCGCCTCCAACGGCTCGAAGTCGGTGACCTGAACCTTCAGGTCCGGGTAGCGCTTACGCAGTAGCTGCAGCGCCGGTAAGAGGAACTGCTGCTCGGCTGTCGTGAACGCTGAGACCCGCACGATTCCGGCGATGCGGCCGGACTGCGACTCGAGGTCGGCAACCGCTGCCTCGCAGTCGGCCAGGATTCGCTCGGCGTGCGTCACGAGCCGCGTGCCGGCGTCTGTGAGGCGCACGCTGCGCGCGGTGCGCTCGAGAAGCGCGACGCCGACTTCGCGCTCGAGCGCCGTCATCTGCTGGGAGATCGCGGACGGCGTGAGCCAGAGTGCCTCCGCGGCGCCGGAGATTGAGCCGCGCGTGGCGATCTCGCGCAGGATCCGCAGCCGGGTGGTGTTGAGGGTGGGAGCTGGCATCAGGAACGCTCCTCGGTTGAGTTTCAGATGAGCTTACGCTCAGCGACACAAAGCGTAAATCGACCTGATGCTCGCCGGACGTCATGATGTGGCGATGGAGCATCTCTCAAACAGCCAGCGTCTACGTGCCGTCGCAGCTCTCGTCGTGACCGTCACCCTGTGGGGTTCGGCGTTCATCGCGATCCGCGCGGTCGTGGCCGCCAACGCGTACACGGCCGGCGAGTTGTCGGCCGCGCGCCTGCTGATCGCATCGGCGCTTCTCGGCGTGCTCGTCGTCGCGCGCGGCGGAATCCGCGTGCCCGCACGCCGCGACTGGCTCACCTTTCTCGTGCTCGGCGCGAGCGGGCAGTGCCTCTATCAGCTGCTGCTCAACACCGGCGAGCGCACCGTTGACGGCGGCACGGCGTCGCTGCTCGTCGCCATCGCGCCGATGTTCGCCGCACTCGCAGCCGTCGTCATGCTCGGCGAGCGGCTCTCGGCGCTCGGCTGGATGGGGACCGCGGCCGCCTTCGTAGGCGCGGCGCTCATCGCGATCTCAGCAGGCGCCTCGCTCTCGGGTGGCTCGGGCGTGCTGCTCGTGCTCGCCGCGACGTGCCTGTGGGCGCTGTTCCTCGTGGTTCAGAAGACGCTTGCCGGCCGCTACGACAGCATCGAGCTGACGGCGTGGCCGATGTGGATCGGCGCCACGTTGCTGCTTCCGTTCGCTCCCACGTTGCCGCGCACGATCGCCGGGGCGCCGTGGACGGCGACGGCCGCCGTGATCTGGCTCGGGGCGTTGTGCTCGGTGGCGGCGTTTCTGACATGGGCGTACGCCATCAGGCGGCTGCCGGTCACCGTCGCCACGTCGGCTCTCTACACCGTCCCTGTCGCTGCTTTCGTGCTGGGCGCCGCCTTCCTGCGAGAAGTCCCGCCACCCTCCGCGCTGCTCGGCGGAGTGCTCGCGATCGCGGGCGTCGCAATCGTCCAGCTCAAGGGGCGTCCTGCTGCTCAGACACCCGTGCCGGGATCCGCCGCGGTCGCCGAGGGCGACGCCTGAGGGCTAAAATGGGGTCGACGGGGGGTCAACTCGCTCGCTCCTCCTTTGGGCGGAGTTCTGTGAGCAATCTCACAAAAACACTCATGCTGATGGTCGGTTCGGCCGAAAAACCCAGTACAGGGTACGGGGGTACCTGGATTCGGCGGTGGCAGCCGAGGGCATAGAAAGCTATCCCTTCGGGGGCCACTTTCCCGATGAGGACGAACAGGGGCCTTACTGATGTCTTTACAAAACACTACCGACCGCAAGATGGACGTGGCCATGGGCCTCGGCGCACCCGACGACCCGGTCGAAGTCTCCGTCATTCTCCCCGCGTACAACGAGGAGGATAGCGTTGAGGGCGTCTGCCAGCAGGTCATCGGTGTCCTCGAGAACGCCGGCTTTACGTTCGAGATCGTCTTCGTCGACGACGGCTCGACCGATGCGACGTGGGCAAAGATCGCGCGCCTGACCCAAGACGACTGCCGCGTCCGGGGGCTGCGCCACCGCCGCAACTTCGGCAAGGCCGCCGCTCTCGCCAACGGCTTCACCTACGCGCGTGGCGAGATCATGGTCATCTGCGATGCAGACATGCAGTATGACCCCAACGACATCGTCCGCCTTATCGACAAGGTGCTCGAGGGTTGGGATGTCGTCACCGCCTACAAGGTCATTCGCAGAGATCCGCTCTCCAAGCGCATCCCGTCATGGTTCTTCAACTTCTTCGTGCGCACGACCACCGGCGTGAAGCTTCACGACATCAACGCCGGGCTCAAGGCGTTCACCCACCAGGCCGCCGAGGATCTGGTCAAGTACGGTTACGGCGAGCTGCACCGCTTCTTCGTGATCCTCGCTGCGCGGAAGGGCTACGCCGTCACGGAAGTGCCGGTAGAGAGCCTTTACCGCAAAAGCGGGCGGTCGAAGTACGGCGTAGAGCGTTACATGCGCGGTGCCCTCGACTTCATGACGGTGTTCTTTCTCTCGGGATACGGCGACAGGCCGCTTCATCTTCTCGGCGCTGTCGGCGCTTGGTTGATACTCTTGGGCGGCGCGGTCTTTGCCTACCTTGGCTACGTGTGGACGTTTCTGCACCAGAGCGTCGGTGGTCGGCCGCTGCTCATCATTGGCGCCCTGCTGCTCCTCGCGGGCGGACAGCTGCTCGTGTTCGGACTGCTCGCCGAGATGATCAACAACCTCGAACGTCCGCAAGCGGCTGGCTCGAAGATCGCTCAGGTGCTCCGAGTCGAACGGCGCTCGGCGATCATGCTGGCGCCGGGCATCCAGGTCGAGCGGCGCGCGGGGAGCCTCGGTGTTGCCGGCCGGGCCGGCGAGGCGCCGGCTGCTTCTGCAACGCGCGGGTCTGCGAACGTTGCTCGGGGAGAATCGCTCCCCGCAGCGACCGCGGGGTCGGGCCCCGTTTGCGCGCGGGACATTCGCTAGCCACCAGTGAGCGAGCGCGTCAGCGCAGCAGCTGCGCACGCAGCCCGAGTCGCCCATCATCCTTCGGCTCGTGCGTATGATGATGTCGTCTGTTAGTCGCACTGACGGGAGGCGGCGGTTGTCCAAGAACGTGGCGCGGGGCACGCTGCTGGGCATCGCGGCGCAGGGCTGGCATCTCGTTGCAGCGCTGATGCTGTACGCATTCCTGGCGCGGCGATTCGGGCCATCGGTCTTCGGCGGCTGGACCGTCGTCCTCTCCGTGCTCGCGTGGTTCGAGATCTTCGTGGTCGCGGGCGCGGTCAAGGTCGCGACGAAAGCCATCAGCGAGTCGCCGGAGAAGTGCCGTCCGCTCGCGCGTGCCGCGTACGTCGCGCAGATAGGCGTCGCACTCGCGGGCTTCGCGCTCATGGAGGCGCTCGCCGGGCCGATCTCGTCGGCCCTCGGCAATCCGGCGCTTGCGAACCTGCTGCGAATATCGGCGATCGACATCCCGGCGTTCGCGCTGTTCATGATCGCGTCGGCGATCCTGCTCGGCGTGCAGCGGTTCGAGCGGCAGGCGTTGGCATGGATCGCATACGCGACGGCGAAGGCGGCTCTCATCGCGGGCCTCGTGCTGGTGGGCTTCTCCGTGCCGGGCGCGCTCGTCGGCAACGCGCTCGCTTCGCTCGTGGGGTTCGCGGCCGTGTTCGTTCGCACGCAGCCGACGGCTGATGCCGAGTCGCGCGTGACCGATCTCGCCCGATGGATGCTGGCGGCCGCAGTGCCCTTCCTCACGCTCGCGCTCATCGAAGGCGTCGGCCAGAGCGTCGACCTGTGGATCGTCTCGGCGACCATCGCTGAGAAGACCCTCGTCGGCTTCTACGCCTCTGCCACCGTCCTTGCCGAGATACCGGTGTTCCTGTTCATCGGTCTGAACCGTGTGGTGTTTCCGTCGGTTGCGCAGGCACGGGCCGGCGGGGACAGCGAGCTCGCCGCTCACTACGCGTTGCAGGCTGTGCGGCTGGCGACGATCGTGACCGTGATGGGGCTGGCGTTTGTCGCGGTGGTGGGACGGCAGGTCATCTCACTCGTGTACTCGCCCGCATACCTCGGTGCGTTCGTGCCGGTGGTGTTGCTCATGGCGGCCGGGATGGGCCGTGCGATCCGAGCGACGTGCACGGAGGTGCTCATGGCCGAGAATCGCCGCCGAGAATCGCTCGCGGTCCTCGCCATCACGGTGCTGCTCGAGGTCGCGCTCGTCGTTGCGGGCGCGCTGCGCTTCGGCATCGCGGGCGCCGCCGCCGGTGCGGCGGCGAGCGCGCTCCTCGCGGCTGGCTGGGGCGCGCTGCTCCTGCGCGGATCGCTCGGCGCCAGGCCGCTCGCGACGCTGGCGCGCAGCGTCGTGGCTGCCGGTGTGGTTGCGTTCGCGCTCTCGTTCCTGGCACCGGCGCTCACAGCATCCACCGGCGTGCTCTTCGCCGAGACGCTCGGGTGGCTCGCCCTTGCGACGGTCGCGTACGCCGTGGTGCTGCGGCTGTTCGGCGAGTTCAGTGCGAGCGACATCGAGTCGGCCCGGGCGGCGTTTTCGAGGGGGACGCGATGAGCGGCGGCAGCCGAGAGCGGCGCCTCATCATCAACGCCGACGACTTCGGTTGGTCGCGAAGCGTGAACCGGGGCATCATCGAGACGCACACCAATGGCATCGTCACGTCGGCGAGCATCCTTGCCGCGGGCACCGACTTCGAGAACGCCGTCGAGCTTGCTCGCGCCACCCCCAGCCTCGGGCTGGGCGTGCACCTCAACTTCTACCGAGGCACGCCGGTGCTGCCTCCCGAGAGGGTGCGCAGCCTCATCGGCGAAGACGGCCGCTTCCTCGGCTCGTGGGAGGCGATCGTCGGCCGGCTCGCGACGGGCCGCTTCGACCTCGCCGAGCTCGAGGCCGAGCTGCGCGCGGCCATCACGCTCGTGCAGTCCGTGGGCATCACACCGACCCACCTCAACAGCGAGAAGCACCTCCACCTGTGGCCGTCCGCGTTCCAAGTAGTGGCCAAACTCGCCGAGGAGTTCGCGATCCCGTGCGTGCGTGTCGTACGGGAGCCGTTCAGCGTGTCGCCGATCCCGCAGGCACTCACGGCTCTCTCGGCGATCGACGCACGCGTGGCGCGCACGCGTGGAGTGGCTACGCCGGATGCGACCATCGGCGTCACCGAGGCGCCGACGACGCTCGCCGCCCTTGAGCGGCTGCTCGCGAAACCGGCCGGTCACGACGTCGAGCTCGTGGTGCATCCCGGCCACGTTGATGAGGAGTTCCGCGAGATCGGCCGGACGCTGCCCAACCGGCTCGAATGCTCTCGCGAGGAGGAGCTTGCCGTACTTACAAGCGCGGAAGCACGAGAGCTCGTCGATCGCAGCGAGTACCAGCTCGTGCGTTCGTTGTGCGGGCCAGCAGCCTGAAATGCGCTCGACGTCTTGCCTCGGCCGATGCCGTCAGTACCTCGGGATGAGCGCGCCCAGATATGTCCAGTCGGACGTTGTCAGATGCGCCGCCCAGTCGCTGAGGACCTTCGGCGGCGTGGATGGGTAGTAGGGCGAGGCGATCGCGGTCTGGTACGCCGCAAGGCTTGCCTGCGATGTGTCGACCCGCCAGTCCTGTGTGTTTGTGGGCCGCTTCTCGAGCGCGTCGAAGTAGACGATGGCTTTGATCCGAGGGTTCTCGGCGATCCGTGAATAGGCGTCTGTGATCCAGGCCGCCTTGTCGCCACCCTGCTCGACCGTACCTATCTCGGAGAGGCAGATCGGCTTCGGCAGCGTCTGCAGGTAGGCGAGGGGAGCCGCCAACTGACGCGTGTACGAGCGCCAGCCGCCCTTGGTGGGATCGGTTGTGCCCCAGTTGAAGCCGCTGATCGATGTCCAGTCGACGTACGCGTCGCCGGGGTAGTAGGCGGAGAAGGCGTTCTGGGGCGTGTCGGGAACGCTGTCGCGGTTGATGCTCCAGACCCACGTGACGTTGTTGGCGCCCTCGGAATCGAAGATGTCGTGCATGCGTCGCCACGCCTGAACGTACCTGGCAGACGTGTTGGTGTTCACGGTTCCGCCCCACGGGTACCACGTGCCGTTCATCTCATGCATCGGCCGCAGCATGACCGGCCCCCCGAGGCGCTTGAGCTGCTGTGCCCAACTGCGGATGTAGCCGTCATAGTACCCGGCGGTGATCTCGGACAAGCGGAACTGTGGCTGGTTCGAAGGGTCCACTAGGAAGTTCGCATCGTAGCCCGGATCCCACGGCTCCCAGGTAATCAAAGGGACAGCGCCGCGACGCATGATCGCGAGGCAGGCGGCCGCATCCGGTTCCGAGCGGTTGTTCCGTGCCCACGGTTGATACCACATGACGATTGAGGCGGGCTTTCCGGCGACCTTCTCGTATGCGTCTATGAAGGTCATGTCGAACGGTGCCGGCGGTACGAAGACGCCCTGGTACGCGCCCACCAACGGCGGTTCGACCTTGCCGGCGATCGGCACCTGACGCGTGCCGATCTCCTCGGACGCGACTTCCGGGTTCATGTTCGCGCCGCTCGCGGCGGGACTGCCTGGGGCGGCCTGCGGCGGCAGCGTGCGTACGAGGCCGCATCCGGCCAAGGCGCCAGTCACGATCACTCCGATGACCGCCACAGTCGCCACGAGGACCACTCGCCTGAGTACCGGTCGGCGTCTCATTCGTTGCTCGATTCCGTTTGAGACTTCGCGGACAAAGCCGCCTCCCAGTCTGCGATGGCAGGCACCACGGGTGCCGGAGGGTCGAGCCACTCGAGATCATGCACTGCGGCCTCCTCGGCGAGAAGGATGGCCTCGGCGGGAGCGCGGGCGGGACGGAGCGTCAGGATCACGAAGCCAAGCAGTATCACGAGGTGCGCGACGATCCATGCCACGTTGTTGAAGACAGACGGTGTCACTCCGTAATGCAAGAATCCAGCGATTGCCGCACCAAACAGCATGACGCTTGTGAGCAAGTGCCAGCGGACAGGTCTGATCGATACGGCGCCGCGCTCCTTCGGAGTCACCACGAACTTCGCGCTGCCGCCGATGAACGTACTGACCAGCGATTTCATCTGCACGGGGAAGGAGGCCAGCGTGAACCAGAGCGCGTCGAACGTCACCTGGAAGTCCGACGCGTAGACGATGGTCAGCAGCGACAGCAGAACGTATGGCAGGAAGTGAGCAGGGTACTCGTTCGGAGTCATGATGGGCCGGATGCCGCCGAGGAGGAAGAAGACCGGCATCGCGAGATAGATGAGGTACGCCCAACCAGTGAACCAGTAGAGGAACCCGAGCGAATACTGGAGTGCCTGGCCGGCCGTCATCTTGGCCGAGTAAGGCCGACGCTTGAAGAGGATCTCCAGCCCGCCACGACCCCATCGGAGCTGCTGATTGAAGTAGGCGGAAACGGTCATCGGACCGAGGCCCTCCGCGACGACGATGGGGACGTACTCGGACTTGTATCCGTGATCGAGCAGCAGGAGCGACAGTCGCAGGTCCTCGGTGATCGAGTCCTCGGGAAAACCGCCCACGGCATCGATCGCCGATCGCCGATACACCACGTTCGTGCCGCACGAGAACGCAGCGCCGAACCCGTTCTTGCCGCGCAGGATCGGACCGTAGAACAGCCCTTGCTGGTCGTGTGCGCCGCCGGAGACCCGGTTGATCCAGCGGTCCCGGTAGACCTGCGGCGTCTGGACGAATGCGATCTTGTCGTCCGCGAACTGCCCGAGAGTCATCTCCAGGAACTCAGGCTTGGGGACTTGGTCCGCGTCGAACACGGCGAAGAAGTCGACGAAGAGCTGCTCGAGCGCGAAGTTGATGTTCCCGGCCTTGGCTCCGTTCCTCGACGTTCGATGGAGGTAGCCCACCGGGTACCGGTCGCGCAGGTCTCGGATCTGCGGACTTCCGCCATCGTCAAGGATCCAGACGCGAACCCGCGGGTGCCGAATCCCCACCGCTCCGGCGACCGTCTTCTCGACCACGCTGAGCGGCTCGCCGCAGACGGTGATGAAGATGTCGACGTACTCGTTCGACGAAGCGAAGTCGGGGACGCTCACCCTCGGCCATCGCTGCTTGGAGATGGTGATCCAGAAGCCTGTCGATTGCGCGATGTTGAAGACCTCGGCAGCGACCAGAAATCCATAGAGGATGTGGTTCTCAGGTTTCGCGGCGAATAGCAGCCATCGCAGATAGAAGATCGCCGCTGCGGCCGAGAGGACGGCGAGCACCCTGCAGCTTCGGAGGTAGGCTCGTCTGCGCCATGAGGGGATGTCCGTCATTGCCCGCCTCCCTGGCCCAGGAAGAACGGCTTGCGCGTCCCGCCCTCGTAGAGCGAGACCCTGATGCGATGCAGCTGGACGTCCTCCGTGCGAGAGTAGCCGTTCAGGCGGAACCATTCGACGACGTTCGAACGATCCTGTGCGATTCGGCTCGTTTCGAGAAACGTCGAGACAAGCCACACGCGTGTCGCCGGGCCCACCTGTTGGCTGAGGTCCTGATACAGGAGTGCCGGGCTGTTGCGAGGCTTTCCCGAAGGACTGATGACCGGCACCGGCCGCACAGCGAAGTATTCTTCGGGCGGCAAGTAGTACTCGACTATGGACGATGCGTAGTACGGGACGACCAGGATCACGTCGCCCGGCCGATAGTTGCGGTAGACGGTGCCGGCGGCCTCGCGGTTGTCCCATTTCACGATCGAATTCGGGTTGTATGACTGGTCTGCATACGCAACGAGCACGACAGCGACCAGCGTGATACAGACTACTTGCAGTACCGGGGTGCGGAACTCCGAGAGCAATCGCGCGAACAAGATCACGAGCGGCACCGCCACGGCGGTGAAGTAGCGCACCTCGTAGATGGGTTCCCACTGGCCGATGACCGCGATCATGAGGGCGCCGAAGATGCCCGTGTAGATGAGGAACCACGTTCTGGCCGACGCTCGTCTCACGTGCCCGCTCGCAAGGAAAGCGGCGGTGATGGCGAGCGGCCAGATCGCCGACAGGTTCCTTGTCGCCAGGTCCGAATGCATACCGAAGAGTGCTTGGCCTGCTGCGAGGATGACTTCGTTGAAGTGCCAACCGGGTGTGGCCGTGTTCCCGTAGCTCAGCGACTGGTAGATACCGCCGGTGATCTCCTGATGGCCCAGCACCTTCGGTATCCACCACACGTGCGGCGCGATCACGACCACCATGGAAACCAGCCACGCCTCGGCTTCGGGGCAGTCCGAGAGAATCCTCCACGGGTGCGACCACCTTGCCGCTGAAAGGCCGAGGACCTGGAGATCGCGCTCGCGGTGGATGATGACGTACGTGAGGACGAAGAGGCCTTGCGTCACAACAAGGAATGCGAAGAAGTAGTGCGTGAACATGCCTGCGGCCGTCGACAGGGCATACGCCACCCACCAGCGATTCAAGCGGGTCTCCATCGCCCTGTAGATGCAACCCGTGCTCAGAAGCGCGAAGAAGAGCATGAGCGTGTACATCCGGGCTTCTTGCGAGTACCAGATGAAGAACGGTGAGAAAGCTACGATCGCCACCGAGAAGACCCCGGCTCGGCGGCCGTAGATCATGGTTCCCACCCAGTAGACGAGGGGCATCGCAATCACGCCGAATAGCAGTGCGAACGAGCGGACGGAGATCTCGTCCCTGCCCACGTACCGAACCCAGTAGTGCAGCAGGATGTGGAAGAGTGGCGGATGTACGTTCTTCGACATGCGCTCGAAGATTATCGGCAACGTCCACGACGCTTGCCGCACCGAGGTCGCCTCGTCCAGCCAGAAGCTGCGGGAGTTGAGTGAGAGCAGCCTGAGCAGCGTGCCGGCGACGGTGATTGCGAGCGTGAGCAGAACGCCTTCCAGACGAGTTGGCTCGCGCGTCCGCTGCCCACGCGGCGCGAGGAGCACACCGGCTCGCCGAACAGACTCCATGCATGCCTCCGTCGAGATCGCGTCGGTACCGCGGTGGTTGGCCACACGCCTGGCGTTCGCGTGCCGGACGGCCTATTTCACAGCCGACCGACCGGCACCCTCGCTTGTAGCATAGCGCCCCATTGCATCGGGCCGCGAGCGATGCCCGAATCGCCGCCTCGACGGGGCGCAGGCATTCACCTTCAGAAATGTGATCTCCGACACAAATAGTGGCCCCCGCAGTATCAAGTCGGTGGCCATCGCACCGATACAAAGAGTGATGAAATACTCGTCGTCCGGTTGCGCGAGAGCTTCGCGTATCGGGCAAGTGAGGGCCTCGTAGCCCGCACTCGATAAAGGCAAACCCGTCGCGAGGCGGGGACGCAAAGCCAAGGATCTCCTCGGAGACAGCCTGGCCGTCGAAGGTGAAGGCAATGAACAAGCTCGCAACGGCTATTTTGGTAGCTCTCTCGATAGCGCTCTTCTCGGCGGTGCCGGCGCAGGCGGCGCTACGGGTCTCGGCGAAAGCCAAGGTCCAGGCCGGCGGATCGGTCGTCTTCACCGCCAAGACCTCTCTAGCAAGCACCGTGAAGGTCACGGTGTATCGAAGCGGCAAAGCCGTTCGTACGCTCAAGGCCCACAAAAAGGCGCGACACGTGTACGTCGTCTCGTGGAACAAGCGAGACTCCAGTGGTCGGCTGCTCCCCACGGGGACCTACTCATTCAAGGCCAGGGCGGTTGCGCGCTCGACCGCGCGGACCGCGCGCGGCAAGGTGCGGGTGACCACGCCACCACCCACGACGACGCCTACCACGACAACCACCCCCACGACGACGGTCACACCGACCACCACGGTCACGCCTACTCCGGTTCCGCTGCCCGCAGCCGCAAGCCGCTGGGCAGGTTTCTACGAGCCGGGGACGCCGATAAGCATCGACCCGCTCGCCAACCTTGAGTCGCAGATCGGCACCCGGGCCGCGGTAGTGAACTTCTTCGTCGGCGACGACGAGTCGTTCCCGGCGGCGCGTGTCAGCACGATCAAGCTCCACGGCGCCACCCCGATGATCACGCTTGAGTTCTGGTCGCTCGACGGCCATGGGCTCGCCGCGATCAACAACGGCTCCAAGGACGCCTACATCTCGGCGTTCGCCGATGGCGCCAAGGCGGCCGGCTACACGATCTGGCTACGCCCGTTCCACGAGATGAACGGCAACTGGTATCCATGGTGCGGAACGGTCGGCACCAATAGTGCCGCACAGCTCATCTCGGCATGGCGGCACGTGCACGATATCTTCGTGAGCCGCGGAGCCACCAACGTGAAGTTCGTCTGGTGTGTCAACGACAACAGCTCCGGTCCCGTCTCAAACACGATCGAGTCGTATTTCCCCGGCGACGCATACGTTGACTACACGGCGATCGACCAGTACAACTTCGGGACCTCCGAGACCTGGTCGCACTGGACAGCGTTCGGCAGCGCATTCGCCGATCCGTACACCCGAGTCACCGCGCTGACCAGCAAGCCTCTGTTCATCGCCGAGACGGCTTGTTCAGCCCAGGGTGGCGACAAGGCGGCGTGGATCACGGATATGTTCAACCAGATCCGCACGAAGTACACCAAGGTCACGGGTCTGTGCTGGTTCAACGTGCAGGGCACCGCCGAGGACTGGCGTGTCGAGTCCTCGAGTACGAGCCTCAACTCCTTCAAGGCGGCGATGGCGCAGGGCTTCTAGCGCGAACCGCAACAAAGACCGCGAAGGCACGGGGCGCCGAAAAGGTGTCCGGTGCCTTCGTTTTTGCGCTACGCTCATTTCCGACGCGGGCCTGTGTGCCGACGACGACAGGGGGAGCTGTGGAGCTGAAGCGATGTGTCGTGTGCGACGAGCTCTACGACGCCGACCTTCGCCGCTGCCCAGACTGCTTTGACGACCAGCAAGAACTCGAGCCGGCGGTCAAGCGTGCGGCTTTCCTCTCGCCACGTGGACCGGAGCGACCGCATCGTCCCGCGCTCCAGGGTGCGGTCATGAGCCCGTCCCCGCAAGCACAAGCGATCCGCGCATGGACCGACCGCGTTACGCTCGGGATGATCGCCTTCTGCGTCGCTCTTGAAGTGTTCGCGGTGCTCGGCTTCCTCCTCAGAGTGCCGATCAGCGCGGCGACAGTGTGGCTCGCGGGAGCGGCGTCGGTGGCGATCGTCGTCGCCTCGTTCCGACTTCGTGAGGGCTGGGCGTGGCGTTCTCTGGTGGTTGTGGGAGTCTGCGCGGTGCTTCTGGTGGGCTCGTGCGTTTTCGCCGCTCACTTCTACGACGTCTCCTATGACGGTCAGGCATATCAGCAATCGGCCGTCCTGAGACTTGCTGCCGGATGGAACCCGCTCGCGGATGTCACAGGCCAGACACTTACCGGCCCCCACACTGTGTGGCACGAGAGTTATCCCAAGGGGCCGTGGCTCGAGGGTGCGGCGATGTTCAAGCTGATCGGGCGGATAGAACCAGCGAAGGGACTCACGATCTTCCTCGGATTCGCCGTCTTGGCGTTCTGTTTTGGTGTGTTCGCGTCCTTCAAAAACATGCCGCTTATGCTCGCGGGCGTCTTCGCCCTGCTGGCGGCGCTCAACCCGATACTGATCCTGCAGGCGTTCACGTTCTACGTCGACGGGCGTTCCACCGTGTGGCTGACTATCCTGATCGTCGCGCTGCTCGACATGGCTTTGCGCGCAGATGCGGATCCGCTGGTCGTTGCGATCGCGGGGTTTGCGGCAATCGCTGGGCTCAACATCAAGTTCACTTCGACCGTATTCGTCCTGCTTCTGCTTCTCGTAGGCGGGATCATCATCTTGATGCGGGTGCCGAGGCCACAGTTCCGACGGGCCGCCGCTATCATGTTCGCGGCCGCACTGATCGGGCTGTTGCTGGTTGGGTGGGATCCATACGTCACCAACCAGGTGAACCACGGCAGCCCCTTCTACCCGGTGTCGGGCCGCGATGCATTCGCCGTCCTCACGCCTGCGGTGATGCCGGCGGACTTCGTTCACGGAAGCCCCCTCAAGCACCTGTACCGGTCGGTGTTCGGCGTCTCGGCGGACCCCTATGACTCCAAGTCCACCCAGATGAAGCTGCCGTTCACGATTCGACCCTTGGAGTGGCACCAGTTCGACGTTGCCGATCAGCGCATCGGTGCACTGGGCCCCCTCTTCGGTGGTGCGTTACTGCTGTCTCTTGCAATTGGGTTAGCGGTTCTTGCCCTGCACGGATGGCGCAACTCGCTGATCGCGGTCACGATCGGGATCGTCGGGGTCTTGCTGTTGACCGTGCTCATCAACCCCGAGGCATGGTGGGTGCGTTACAACCCGCAACTGTGGTTGGTGCCGGTGCTGCTCTCCGCGATGGTCTTCCTCCTGCCGGAGAATCGCGCTCCGAAAGCCGCAGCTCTGCTGACGTGCTTCGTGCTCGTCGCTGACGTCGCGTTCGTCGGTACTGCGAGCTTGAAAGCACAGGTCAACCACACTGCGCACATCCGCACCGAACTCGTCGACCTCTCATCGAGACAGCAGCCGGTCCCGATCTACTTCGATCTCATGGGGTCCAATGGCGAACGTTTCCGAGAAGCCGGAATCCGCTTCCGCGTCCTTGCCGATAAGCCCGCCGATGGCTACGCGCTCTACAACTCAGACACGGTCGTGGGTCGGCAGTGACGTAGTCGCGCGGCTTGACCGCGAACGTGGAAGCGCCCGCACGTTCCCGCGCGGGCGCATCGCCTGAACAGAGAGAGCTGTGTGTCTATTCGCGCCATCGCCTCCTAGTTCATGTGTGCGAGCGAGATGATGTTTCCGTCCGGGTCGGTGAACCATGCGGACTCTTCGCCTGGTAGGGTGGCGATCCCGTTCACCGTCTTGAGGCCCGGCAGGTCGTACTCTTCAAACGTCACGCCGCGCGAGCGGAGCTCCTCCATGGTGCCAGGGAGATCGTCGACGAGGAAGGTTGCGACGGTGTGCTCCGCCTTCGTGTGGGAACGCTCGTAGACCACAACGCCGGTGCCGCCGCCGGCATGAATCATGAACTGGTGCGCCTCGGGCATATCCTCAACCTCAAAGCCCAGCGTGTCGTGATAGAACATGCGCGCCAGCACTAGGTCTTCGGCCGGTAGAACCGGTATCACATGGGCCGAACTCACTCGAGTCATCGTTGTTGGTGTCATCGGAGGCACCCCCTTTCGCGTACACCATGAGTATACCCCCATAGGTATAGTCGAAACACGTGCGAGAACGCGGTTCGAGCGTGCACGCCATGTACTAACAGGCTCAATCGTGCCCCGCACATGCAGAAGGGTGCGAGCCGCATGGCCGCACGGTGGTAGAATCAAGTCCGGTCATTTCTCACCGACAAGATGGGTCAAGAGATGGCGATTCCAATCGTCAAAACCTTTGCTCGCCGTACCGCGCTACGTATGGCGACAGTTGTGGGCATCGTCGGCGCCCTGATCGCAATACAGGCCGGGCAGGCGGCGATGATCAATGACGTTGGTGCGCCGTCGGCCGGGCTGCGGGCCGCTCACGTCGCCGCGTCGGTGCAACGCATCTCATCGAGCGGGAAGGTGCTTGCGCCCGCGAGCGGTGCGTACGTTGGCGTGTTCAGGCCGCCAGTACCGGGCTCAATGGCCTCCCTTGACGACTACACCACCGCAGCAGGCAAGTCCGCGGCAATCTCGATGTGGTATCAGCCGTGGATCACCTCTTCGTACGGCCAGTTCCAAGCCAAAGACGCCAAAGCTGTGCTCAGACGCGGCGCTATCCCCATGATCACGTGGGAGCCGTGGGAGCCTGGCAGTAATCCATCGAATCCCGCCGACCAGCCGGCCTACAGCCTCAAAAGGATCAACGCCGGTGACTACGACGATTACGTCAAGTCGTGGGCGCGCGCGGTCAAGTCCGTGAACGGTCCCGTGATGATTCGGTTCGCGCATGAGATGAACGGAACGTGGTATCCGTGGTCGGGCACGGTCAACGGCAACACGCCAGCACAGTTCGTGACTGCGTGGCGTCGCGTGCACGACATCTTCAAGAGCCAGGGCGCGACCAACGTGACGTGGGTGTGGAGCATCAACTGGTGCAGCGTCCCCAACACGTACGCGAACCGATATGCCGCGTACTACCCAGGGTCTGCCTACGTGGATTGGGTCGCCATCAGTGGGTTCAACTGGGGGACTTCACGCTCGCGCGCCAGGAACATGTCGTTCGAGTCGATCTACGCGAACCCATTGCAGTATCTGCGTACGCTTCACAAGCCGATTGTCGTTGCCGAGATGGCAAGCGTCAGCATTGGCGTAAATAAGCCAGCGTGGATCACCGACGCATACAGGCGCATTCGCGTCTACCACCCCGAGATCAAGGCCGTGATCTACTTTGATCATCGCGAGGACGCCGCCGCCGGTCTGCAGGACTGGGAACTCGAGAGTCCGGCGGCGAGCCGACAGGCGTACCGGTCGGCTCTCAAGTACTCGTGGTTCTTCGGCGGGGCACCGAAGACCATGCTCTCGGCTCCGGCGGTGGACCGCTAGCGTCGGACCACGCTTCGAACTCCGGCGATCGACTCGCGAAGGATTCCGAGTGCAACTCCAGCCACACCACATAGGCATCGTTGTGAGCGACTTGGATCGCTCCACAGCCTTCTACGAGAAACTCGGTTTCGGGACCGTCTCGGAGACGCTCGCGAACGACGGCTCTCGCGCCATCCGCTTCATGCGCCTCGGCTGCTTCGAGCTCGAGCTCTTCTGGTACGCCGAACCGCTCGGCTCGGAGCCGGCCGCGCCTCCCGCCGGCAGGGGCCAGCTCGGCTTTCGACATCTCGCGCTGCGCACCGACGATATCGATGGCGCGCTGGTCGCGCTCAAGGAAGCCGGACTCGTTGCGAGCGACCTTGAGGTACGCATAGTCCCGCTGGGGTATCGGCTCCTCTTCCTTGAGGATCCGGACGGCATCGAGATCGAGGTCATGCAGGAGGATGGAGGGGAATAGACCCCGTAGACACTCATCCCCTGGGAGGTTGCCATGGTTCGCGTAAATGACGACGGTTCGCTCGACGAAGAGGAACTCGTTCGCGAGGGCGGAGTATTCGTTTCGCGGCACGGCGGCCATGAGGCCGACGACGGTTCACGCGCCGCGGACGACTACGTCGAAGATCCGGGTACCGGTGACGGTGTCCCAGGCACGGTAGATGACCTACCCTACGATCTCGGCCTCGAGAATGCGACGCCCGTCGACCAACTCGTGCAGAGCCCCGACTTCCGGCTTGGCGGACACGGCGGCGTCGGCGAGACGCAAGCAGACGACGACTCCGAGCCGGCACCTCTCGGCAGACCTGAAGAGCGCGAGCTGTGGAAGAAGCAGCGCGGGCTGATCCAAGAGTCCGCCGATGAGGACGCGCGATACGCCGGCTTGAATGACGAGGAGATCGCGGCGCTCGACGCGGCCTCAGGCGAAGACGCGGCCGACGTGCTACCGGACTCGCCCGAGGGCAAGAGCGCGACCGGAGCTGAGTAGACCGAGGCTTGAGTCGCCGCTACAGAGCGAGCGCGGCGCGCTTCTCGGCGATAGCATCGAGGTGCGACTCGAGGTGGTCCACTGCGTGGTCGAGGAGCTGCAGCAGCGTGAGCGGCCCGACCTCCGAGTGGACGGCCGTGCGTTCCCACGCTTCGGCTGGCAACTGTTCGAGGTCGGCAGCCATCTGCTCGCGCTGGACCTCGAGCAAGCGCAGGTCGAGTTCGGGATCGCGGTCCTGGTAGCGTAGCGGCTCGCGGTAGTCGACCGATTCGACACCCACGAGCAGCGGGCGCTCGGTCGCGATCGTGCGCTTCATGCGATCGCACATGAACTGGTCCGAGTCGACGACGTGGCGTACGACCTCAAGCGAGCTCATCTTGCCGGCAATAGGGCGCGCCCGCAGAGCGCTGGGGTCCAGACCCGCGATCGCCTGGCGCACGGCAGCGGCGCCCGCGCTGTACCGGGCAAGCAGGCCCGCGGGAGAACCCGGGTCCGGCGGCATGGCGGAGGACGGCGTCTCAGAGTGAGGTGCAGTGGTCATGCTGTTTCAATCCTTTCGGCGTGACGCGATGAACGATCGTGGCGCGGGACGAGCGGTCCCTCAAGAAATCATACCGACCGCGTTCATCGCGGGGGGACGTTGCTTGAGCTCCGCGAGCAGAGCGTTGACTACGTCTTCGTCGTAGAGCACGCCAGCCTTGGAGCGAAGCTCGTCAGCGGCGTCCGCGATGTTGAGCGCGGACCCGTGGTAGCCGCGGTTCGTCATGCTGTCGAAGACCTCGGCGACCGCGAGAATTCGCCCGGTGATCGGAATCGCGCTGCCTCGAACGTTATTCGGGTAGCCGCTGCCGTCCATCCGCTCATGGTGAGTCTCGACCGCCTGCTGCACGCCCTGGCTGAAGTGCGCGGCTGCGGCGATCTCAGCACCGACACGAGGATGTTGCTGCATCAGGAGGTGCTGCTCGAGCGAGAGCGGTTCGGTTGCCGACGGGAAGTCGCGTGGCAGCGACATGATACCGACGTCGTGGATTAGGCCGGCAAGGCGCAACGACTTGCGCTCCTGGACCGTCATGCCGAGACGCTGGCCGAGCGCGCTTGCCAAGCCCGACACTCGCATTGCGTGGTCTGAGTAGTCCGGCCGGCGGTCCGAGACCAGATACTGGAGCACGCTGAGCGTCCCCTCAAGCTCGGTCTGGGCCTGCTGGAGCAGGTCCTCCCGCTCGATAGCGAGCTCGATCATCCGCCCCATCAAGCCGAGCGATTCCAGCTGTCCGCGCTCGAAACCGGTGTTCTTGTTCCACATGCACAAGACGAAGCGGAGCTCATCTCGGACCCGCAGCGGAACCGCGATCGCCTGGCCCGTCTCGATACCGAGAGACTCGATGAGTAGGGGCTCCGACTTGCCGGCAGAGGTGATTGCGATATGCATCAGGGCTCGCCGGGCTTCTTCTTGCGAGACGTTATCTGAGGCGAACACGCTATCGAGGTCGTCGCCGACAACTGCTGCGGCATCCGCATGGTAGAGATTGGCGGCGCCGGTGAGGACCCCCATCAGCCCGTCTTCGATTCCCCGAGCTGCGAGAATCGATGCGGCCTGGTGCGAAAAAGTCAGCCACTGCACCGTCTTTGCGAGCTGCTCCCGGGCCCACTCGGTCTCTTGAGTGGCCCGGGCGACCTGAGCGCGGAGACGACGACGCTGGTCGGCAACATAGAAGAGCACCAGGAGAGCGAGGAGGGCCAACAACGCTCGGACAATGTTGTCCTGAAGCAGAACGGAATTAGGGAGCCCCGCGCCGGTTGAGGACACGAAGAAGACGAGCAGAGCCAGCGTCGCCAGAAGTGCCAACGTGAGGAGCGTCGAGATCAGGTCGAGTTGCCGCTCACGACGGTGCTCAGAGTCGATGGATGTGATGATGGCCTCCCCCGTCGGGCGTTCGCAGGCGCATGCCCTCCATCATTATGCCCTCGCGCAACGCATCGGACGCAAGTTCGCCATCTCAGAGGTTCCGGAGAGGCAATGCCGCCGATCGTGACCGCACAGCCCGCTTACGAGCAGCTGCCGGCTCTTTCTGGAGGCAGCTCGCGGACGCCGATCTTGCGCAGGATTGAGACCATCGGGCACCAGCCGAAGACGCCGCCGATGAATAGGTTGAGGCCGACAAAGGCCGTGAACAAGAACCACAACGGGCTGAAGAAATAGCCCAAGGCGACTGTTGCCAGCACGAATGTGCCAGCGATGAGACGCAGATAGCGGTCGAGATACATGACTCCCCCAAACGACGATGCCCCGGCTTCCCACAAAAGAGTCTTACACAACTACTGTCGGCAACACCTCGTCTCGGCTTTATCGGTACGGGCGCCCGTCGAGGTGTGCTACGCTCCGGCGGTCGGCACCTCTCGCCAGGAGTCGGCCACGGTCCCGGAGGTCACCGCCTCGCGGGGCCAACTCATTTCTTGCGGCGAACCGCGTAGCGCAGCCCCGTCTTGAGCTTCTCCGGCGCCGAACGGTTCGGGTCGCCGAGGTAGATCTCGTGGTGCGGGCCAGCGAACTCGAAGCCCTTCTCGGCAGCGAAGGTTTCGAGGCGGTGGACGTTGGGAGTCTCCTCGGCGTAGGGGCCGATGTGGAGAAGCTGGACGCTGGGACCCTCGGTGAAGCTTTGGACGCGAACGTCGGCCAAGCGGCGCAGGTCCTTCTTCGCGGCGACTTTCGCGCGCACCTCGTCGACGAACTCACCGGGAACCGCGTCCGGAAGCATGATCATGAGACGCCACGCCAGGTGTTTCACTTCCGAGAGAAGCGCGACCGGGCCTTCTTCGGCGTCCCAGTACAGGCCCTCGGCGGGCATGACGGGGTAGCTCAGGTCGAGCTTCTTCGAGGCCGCGAACTTCACCGGGTAGGCGAGACTGAAGAGCGCCTGCATGCTCTCGGTGAACTCCGGCCCGCCGATATCGTTCACGCCATCGATCATCAGGAACCGCATCGTGGGCACGTCGACGAGTTTCGGGATCTTGGCGCTGGGCTTGTAGAGATACGCGAGCCGTTTCTTGAGGTCGAGAACTTCGGTCACCGCGACTCCTCCGTTGCAGCCGACAGGATGTTGCTACCCGGTGAGAACTTCCGAGGAATCACGCGAGCGCGGAAAGCCCCCACTGCGCCAGCCAGAGTGCTGCCATCCCCACGGCCAGCGTGGCCGCGATGTTCTTCGTGCGCACTGCGACGATCATCGCGACGATCGCAGCCGCCAGACGCGCCGGCGCGAGGGAGTAGGTCGTACCGGTGTGAAAGTACAGCGCGCCCGGAACAACGAGTGCGGTGAGCGCCGCGACTGGGACGTGCTTGAGGAAGCGCTGGAGCCATGGCGGACTCGGGAAATGCCCTTGCAGCATGATCGGGAGGCTGCGCATCAGCCACGTCCCCACCGCAAGAACGGCGATGAGCACCCAGAACTGGGCGTGTGCGCTCACGATGCGTCCTCCTCGGCGGTCGTGGATCGATCGCGCCAGGCGCCGTAGAGCATGCCGGCCAGGATCGCGACAATCAGCCCGGTTTGCATCGGGAGGAGCGGCACCAGCACGGCAGCGGCCACCGCGGTGACGACGCACACGCTGACAGCGGTGGAGTTCTTGAGCGTGGGAGCGAGCATGGCGAGGAACACGAGGGGGACCGCGAAGTCGAGCCCCCAAGACGCGGGGATGAAGGGGCCGGCGATCGCACCGGCCACCGACGACAGCTGCCACACGCTCGCGAGCGCGAGCCACGCGCCGATGTAGTACGCGACCACGTCGACGTCGTCGCGACGGCGCCCGCGCGTCATCGTCGTGGCGTAGTTCTGGTCGACGAGCATGTGGCCGAGGAACGGCCGCATCCAACCGGGCGAGTCAGACAGAACGGGCGCGATCGATGTGCTGTAGATGAACATCCGCGCGTTGACGACGAGCGCCGTTCCCAGCGCCAGCCATAGCGGCGCGCCGCTGCCGAATAGCGTCGTGGCGACGATCTGCGAGGCGCCGGCGTTGACGAAGAGCGACATGCCGACAGCTTCCGGCACGCCGAATCCCACCTGGATGACCGACGCGCCCGCGACGAGACCGAACGGCACGATGCCGATGAGTATCGGCGCGACGTTCGCGGCTCCCGCGCGCATGCTGTGAGACCTGAGTGACAACCGCGGCTCCTCGGAAAGGGGAGAGCCGATGGTATCAGACGGGGTGGCGGCGGATTACCGTGGCGCTCTCGTGGGAAGGTTCCACCACCTAGGTCCGAAAGGAGGTGTGAGCCATGATGCAGAGCGATTCCCACGTGCTGACGTGCTTGGCGGAGGACTGCTCGTACAACTGCCGCGACGAATGTTGTGCGCCGACGATCACAGTCGGAGCGCAACACCCGGCATGCGACACCTTCACCACTGGCGCGGTTATCGAGAGCAGCGGTGAGCCGCCCGTCCAGGCGTGCATGGTTTCCGATTGCCACTACAACTCTTCGATGTCGTGCGTCGCGAGCGGCATAACGGTGACGCAGCACTCCAACCACGCGGACTGCGCGACGTACCGACACTGAGATCGATCGGCGGACGCGGAGCGTTGCGAACGCCTGCCTTCGGGCACCAGAACGGACCGCGGACTCTACAGCCGGCGGTCCGTTTGCACATTCGCGAGGGCTACCTCTGGCCGAGCGGCTGAGCGCGAACGTCGCACCGGTGGGATCGTTCAGCGGGCGGGTCGGCGGGATTCGTCCGCGGCGAACTTCTCAGGCGGTGATTCAGCGGGTAACAACAACCCGTCACTTCGAGACGGGAGTCGCCATGTACCAGCACACGAACGCCGCCCCAAGCTCACTTTCTGACTATCTTGAGTCGATGTCGCGCGCAGTGTTCACCGCCGGCATCAGCTGGAAGGTCATCGAAGCAAAGTGGGCCGGAACGCGGGAAGCGTTCGACAACTTCGACGCCGAGAAGGTCGCGGCGTACACGCCCGACGACGTCGCGCGCCTCATGGGCGACAAGCGTGTGATCCGCAATCGCGCGAAGATCGAGGCGATCGTCCGCAACGCGGGCGAGCTCATCGTGACCGACCGAGATTTCGGCGGAATCGACAAGTATCTCGCCTCGTTCGCTGATAACGACGACCTCATCAAGGACTTGCACAAGCGCTTCGCGTTTCTCGGCGAGTCTGTGGCCCACTTCTTCCTGTTCGGCGTGAACTTCAACCTGCCGGAGCAGGAGAAGTGGGCGCACGCACACTTCGACGCGACGCACCACGCGGGCTGAGCCGGCTGAGGCTACGAGTTGCTGCAGGAGGGGAGCGGCATCTCTCGGACGCCGGCCTTGCGCAGGATGCAGACCATGGGGCAGGTTCCAAACGCGCCCGCGACGACCAGGTTCAGGCCGATCGCGGCGGTCATGAGCAGCCACCACGGGCTCACGAACGCGCCGAGAGCAAGCGCGATGGAACTTCTGACGGCTACTGCGCGTTGTCGGCGTAGCGCAGCTGCGCGATCGTCGCTGCGACGCCGGCCGAGAACGTCAGCGCGAGCACGACATAGCTGCCCGCCGGAAGCACGGCAATCGGTTGCCCCACCGCACCGATGAGCGACGGCACGATGGACCACGGGAACCAGACCGACCACCCCGTGTGGCCGAACAGGTTGCCCAGCGCCATCATCGCGATCGCGAAGCCCAGCGGCGGCATGTAACCGCGCCCCGCCACGGTAATCCACGCGACGACTGGCACGAGCAGGTACGAGATGCCCGCCGCCAGCAGCGCGTTGCGCACGAGCCCCGCCGCCAGCCCCTCCGAGAAGCCCGGCAGCCCCAGCGCCAGTCCGACGACGAGCGACTCGACGACGACGACCGCGACGAGAGCGAACCACCACGCCGCTGCGACCACGAGCTTCCCCACGACGAACCAGTGGCGGCCCACAGGCAACGCGAGCAGGTTTTTCGCGGTGCCATCGGCGTACTCGCGACCGAAGATGTGGGCGACAATGAACGAGAGCAGCAGCATGCCGCCCACGCCGATGACCAGCGTGAGTGCCGAGGCGTACGCGGGCCACGTCGCTTCAAGTCCTGAGAGATTCGCTTTCGTACCCAGCAGCCCCAACTGCGCCGCACGGCCCGGCTCTCGCAGTATCCACATGAAGAGCGCGAGTCCGAGCGGACCCAGCGAGAGCCCGCCGAGCGTTGCCCACGTGACCTTCGAGCGCCGAAGCTTCGTGAACTCAGTGGCGAGGACGGCGGCAAACATCACGACGCCTCCCGCGCGAGCGCGATGTGAACGAAGTCTGGATTCATGAGGTTCCTCCGGTTAGTCGCAGGAAGTAGGACTCGAGGTCCTCAGTGGTAGGCGTGAGCGCGCTCAATTCCAAGCCCGCACCCACGAGCAGCCACGCGATGTGCGCGGTGCGGTCCGCCGCGTCGAAGACTCGCAGCGCGCACTCGGGGCCGCCCCCCGCACCAGCGCGCTCGACGCGCGCGAAGCCGGCGTCGCGCAGGATCGCCTCCGCGCGCACCGGATCGCTCACGCGAACGTCCACGTACGCTTGCGCCCTGGCGGCGAGTTCATCTCGGCTGTGTTCTTCGAGGAGGCGGCCTTCGTGGACGATGCCGATGCGGTCGGCGAGGTGCGCGACCTCGGCGAGGATGTGGCTGCTCATGAAGACGGTGACGCCGCGATCGTCGGCGAGCGTGCGCAGCAGCTCTCGGATCTCGACGATGCCGGCCGGATCGAGCGCGTTGGCGGGCTCGTCGAGCACAAGCACGTCGGGCGCGTGCAGCAGCGCGCGAGCCAGTGCGAGGCGCTGCTTGTTGCCGAGCGAGAGCTGCCCGCTTACACGGTCTGCGTAAGCCTCGAGGCGCAACTGCTCGATCGCGCTCGCCACCGCGGCAAGGGGTGCGCCGGTGAGCCGGCGCTGGATCTCGAGGTTCTCTCGGACCGTGAGATTGGGGTACGCGGTCGCGGTCTCGACGAGGTAGCCGACGTGCTTGAACACGCTCGTCTCGCCGGGAGTGATGCGTCGCCCGAGCACGGTGACTTCGCCACCGGTGGGACGGATCAATCCCAGCAACATCCGGATCGTCGTCGTCTTCCCGGCGCCGTTGCGGCCCAGGAAGCCGTAGATCTCGCCGCGCCTCACGTCGAGCTGCAGGTCATCGACCGCGGTGACCTCACGGTAGCGCTTCGTGAGCGCGTGAGTGGCGATGACGGTTTCGGCTGCGCTGGTCATGCCGTCGCCTCCCGGTAGCCGAGGGCGCGCAGCGCGAGCTGTGTGGCGGCCGCGATGGCCGCCGGCATCTGCGCGGCGGGCGTGCCCGAGAGCTCCGCGCTTTGCAGTCCGCCGAGGACGAACCACGCCGCCGCGCGGGTGTCGGGGACGTCGAAGGTCCCCTCGCTCACGCCTTGGCTGACGATCGATTCGACGAGCGGGAGGAGGCGGGGGATGAGGTGTTCGGCCAGGCGGTCGTGAAGCGCACGGTTGTCCGGGTGGTGGAGCAGCGCCGTGAGCTCGATCGCCGCAGGGCTGGAGTCAACCCTCGTAAGCGCGGCTTGCAGGCCAAGCAGCTTCTCGACAGAGGTGGCTTCCGTCGCCGAGACGGCCGCCTCGATCCCGACGAGCATCCGGTCGACCATCAGCTCGGCCACCGCGAGCAGCGCGTCGTCTTTGGAGTCGAAGTACAGGTAGAACGTGCCCTGCGCAACGCTCGCGGCCTTCACGATGTCGCTCACGGCGGTGTTGGCGACGCCGCGTTCGGCGAAGACGGCCGCGGCTACCGAAGCGAGCTCTGCTCGGCGGGCGGTTCGATCGGCGCGGGGGCGAGGCACGACGGCGGCTCCAGACGACTGCGTAGTATGACTGACTGTCAGTCATAATAGCACGAGTCCCGGCACGTGCCTACCGCTAGCGAGCCATCATTGCGTACGCGAGCGCCGTCTCCTCCCACGTGGGGTAGCGGCTTGTGGCCAGTTCGTGGACCCGCTGGCGGAACTCCGGGTCCTTCGTGGGATAGGCGTCCAGGACGTGCGCGACGAATTCGGCGAGTCGGCGTGTGAAGTCGGGACCGCGAACCAGCTGCGCGAACACCGGGTCGTCCAGAGCCTCTGCCAGGAAGTCGTCGAGGTCGATCATTCCGCTGTGATACGACGCCAGCGGAAGCGCACCCGCCGAGAGCCCCTCGACGTTGACGAGCGCTGCTGCCTCGGGAAACACTGAAGGCACGACGCACACGTCAGCCGCGGCGAAGACGGCGGCAAGCTGGTCGTGATCGAGATGGCCGAGAAAGGCGATGCGCCTGCCATCCGGGACCGGCGGTGCGTCTTCGACGATCTCGCCCCATTCCGGCGGCGACTGCAGCGCCGGTTCGGCCGCGATCAGCCGCCTCGCACCGCTCGTGTCACCGGCGTCCACCAACACGGCCAGTTCCGTCAGCGGGCCTCGTGCCGGTCCGTCACCGGCGACCAGCAGGCGAACCGGTCTCCCGCGCAACCGTGAGATGAGCGGCATCGCCGCCACGGCGTGCTGCACTCCCTTGGTGGAGCGCAAGGCGCCGGCGAACGCGACGATGTCATCGCCGACGCCGAGGTGGAAGCCGGACGGCAGGTCGATGCGCTCCGTCACGGCCGCGAGCGCTGCCTCTCGGCTGTCCGCCGGCAGGAACAGGCTCCTGTCGATGCCGGGCGGAAGCGAGATGGTCTTCTCGGCGATGGAGAGGCCGTGCTCGCTCGCCCACGCGATCAGGTCGCTGCAGGCCGCGTCGGAGACGGCGGTGATCCGATGCGCGCCAGCCAGACCCTCCACCGCGAACGGCACGAGCTCCGCATTCGCGCGGACGCTGAAGTTGAGCGCCGAGCCGTGCTCGGTCACCACGTACGGCGCCCGCCCGGCGAGCGCACGTCCGACGACGTAGGGCTGCATGATGATGTGTTGGGCGAGCACTAGCTCGGGCGGCCACGCCGCGAAGACGGTGCGAAGGGCGCGCACATTGCGGTCGATGTAGCGCTCTCGCGCTTCGGCCGATGCGTGCTGGAAGGCGTGGACGCGGTCGCGCGCGAACGGCGGGAACTCGCCTTCGGCGTAGACGAGCAGCTCGCCCTCGAGGTTCGGTCGAACGAGACGGCAACTCCCGGGCATCAAACGCGGCCGCTCGCTCTCGAGGACCAACTCCTCGTTGGTCGCGTCGAGCGCGTAGACCGCGTCGATGAAGTCGCAGCGTTCGGGCTCCCGGTCCTGGCACACGAGCGTGACCTCGTGGCCGAGACGTACCAAAGCGCGGCTCAGCTCGCGGACGTAGACGCCGCTGCCCGAGTCGTGCAGGAAATAGCCGTGGACTACCGCGATCCTCATGAGTGCCTCCGCTTCGCCATGTTTCTGCCCGTTACACGCGCCGCGCGACCGTCGCCCCGCTCGGTGCTTCCCGCTGCGCCTCTCGCGCCGCCGCGCTTCCGCTGATGGGTAAGACCTTCTCGGAGAGCCGGGTAAGCGTCTTGAGAGCAGCGAGCATGAAGCCTGTCGAGTACACGCAAGCGAACGTGGACAAGTGCTGGTGCGGGCAATGTCCGGTCCAGGTGGGGAGCACCTGCGCGACCGAGCTCTACGAAGCGGCGAAGGTCCTCGAGGGACTTCCGGCGCCAGAACGCCTCGGCGGGATGTACTGCGCGACCGGCAAGGCGATCTGCCACGACCTGGCGCTCGTGAACCTCTGCAACTGCGCCGCGTGCCTCGTGTGGAGCGAGCACGAGTTGGCGAGCAACCACTACTGCGCGCACGGTTCGGCCGAGGATGTCGGCCGCTAGCTGTCGCCCGAGACAAGGGAGAATACCGATGACCGTTCAGAACACCGCCGAGAACGCCGAGCGCTGCATGTGTCCGGCCTGCCCCACCTACAACGATTGCATGAGCGGTGCCGGCGAGCTGCTCTTCTGCGCTCGCGGAAAGACCGACTGCGCGCCGACCCCCGTCACCTGTTCGTGTGGAGGATGCACTGTGTGGGCTGTCAACAAGCTCAACAGCTACTACTACTGCATGAAGGGCGCGGCCTCGTAGCGCGACCGGATGCGCCCATTGACCGCGTCTCGACGAAAGAAACCGCATGCACACATACCGCTTTCTCATCGTCGACGTCTTCACCGACGTGCGGCTCGCCGGCAACCAGCTCGCCGTCTTCACGAACGCCGTCGGCCTCGAGTTCGAGCAGATGCAGGCGCTCGCCCGCGAGATCGGCTTCTCCGAGACGGCCTTCGTGCTGCCTGCCGAGAACGACGGCGACGCGCGCGTCCGCATCTTCACGCCAGCTCGGGAGCTGCCATTCGCCGGGCATCCGGTGCTGGGGACGGCGTTTGCGATCGCCGGCCCACTGCAGAGCGTGGTGCTGCGCCTCGAGACCGGCATGGGCGTCGTGCCGGTGGTACTCGAGCGCGAGGGCGCGAAGCTCGTGTTCGGCCGGATGCGGCAGCCGGTGCCGGTCGTCGAGCCGTGGGGCGACGCGGGCGACCTGCTCGCCGCGCTGGGCGTGGGACGCTCGCAGCTGCCGGTCGAGGTCTACGACAACGGCGTGCGGCACGTGTTCGTCGCGCTCGATAGCTTCGCCGACGTCGCGGCTGTCACTCCAGACGTCGTGCGCCTGGCGGCTGTCTCAGCCGATACGGACGTGAACGTTTTCGCTCTCGAGAACGGTCGCGTCAAGACGCGGATGTTCTGGACCGACACGGGTGGGGGCGAGGATGCCGCGACCGGCTCGGCGGCGGGCCCGCTCGCAGTGCACCTTGCGCGCCACGGCCTGATCGCCTGGGGCGAGCAGGTCGAGATCTCGCAAGGCGCGGAGATCGGCCGGCCCAGCACGCTCTACGCGACCGCGTTCGGCAGCGCCGACGCGACCGAGGCGGTCGAGGTGGGCGGCTCGGCGGTCGTGGTCGCGCGCGGCGAGTTCCAGGTCTGAGCATGAAACAGCTGGTGCAGACCGACACCCCCGGTGCGCTCCTCACGACGCGCAGGCCGTCGGTTTTGAAGTCCCTACTGCGGGCTAGGTATAAAGAGCGGGCAATACGGCGACTACGAGAGCGGAGCGGCAATGACACTCACCGCAGAAGAACTGCAGGAGATCGAACGTGCGAACGAGTCAGGGCTTCAGCCGGTGATGTTCGTGCACGGGCTGTGGCTGCTGCCGAGCAGCTGGGACAAGTGGCGCGCTCTGTTCGAGAAGTACGGCTACGCGACGATCGCGCCTGGCTGGCCCGACGACCCGGGCACCGTCGCGGAGGCGCGCGAGCACCCCGAGGTGTTCGCGAAGAAGTCGCTGAAAGTCATCGAGGCCCACTTCGCCGAGGCGATCGACGCGCTCAAGACCAAGCCGGCGATCGTGGGGCACTCGTTTGGCGGCGTCATCGCCGAGGAGCTTGCAGGTCAGGGGCTCTCGGCGGGGACCGTGGCGATCGATCCCGCGCCCTTCAGAGGCGTGCTGCCGCTGCCCGTGTCGGCGCTGAAGTCCGCCGCCGCAGTGCTCTCCAACCCGGCGAACTACGGCCGGGCCGTCTCGCTCACCTTCGAGCAGTTCAAGTTCGGCTGGGCAAACGCGCTCTGCGACAGGGAAGCCGAGGAGCTCTACGAGACATACCATGTCCCGGGAGCCGGTCGCCCGCTGTTCTCGGCAGCGTTCGCGAACGTGAACCCGTGGACCGACGACCGGGTCGACACCATGAACCCGGATCGTGGCCCGCTGTTTCTGATCTCCGGTGAGAGAGATAACACGGTTCCGTGGGCGATCGTGAGCGCGGCGTGGCAGCGGCAACTGCGCAATCCCGGTGAGACCGAGATCGAGTCGATCCCGGGCCGAGGGCACTCGCTCACCATCGACGCCGGTTGGAAAGAGGTCGCCGAGATGGCGCTGGCTTTCATCGAGAAGTACGTGCCCGCCAACGCGGCCAGCCGCGTGTGACGGTTCGAACGACCGGAGGTGACGCGTGGGTGCTGAATTGGCCCCCCAGATGACGACCGGCAGTGTCGAGTTGCGCTCGCTCGAGGACCGGGTGGAGATCGCGCCGGGAGTGCTGATGCCGCGGCTGGGCATCGGCACCTCGCACGCAGTCGGGACCTCGGACGTCGAGCTCGAGGTCGGCGCCGCACTGGAGTTGGGCTACCGGCTGATCGACACGGCCACGGCGTATCACAACGAGGCCGAGATAGGCGCGGTGCTGAAGACGGCGGGCGTCGCGAGGTCGGAGCTGTTCGTGACGAGCAAGGTCTGGCCGTCCGATCAAGGCTACGAGCAGACGCTGAACGCGTTCGAAGCGAGCCGCATGCGACTCGGCCTCGACTATCTCGATCTGTATCTTGTCCACTGGCCCAATTCGGAGCTCATGGCCGATACATGGCGAGCCTTCGAGGAGCTGCTCGAACGTGGCGCTGTGCGCGCCATCGGCGTGAGCAACTTCACCGTCGCCGACTTCGAGCAGCTCGACCAGACCGCCACGGTGCCGCCTGCGATCGACCAGATCGAGTTCCACCCCTACCTGCAGCGCCCGAAACTGCTCGCGTACGTACGCTCGCGCGGCGTGACGGTCGAGGCGTGGTCTCCTCTGCTCCGCGGCAAGGTGAAGGGCATCCCCATGCTCGTCGAGATTGCCGCGAGACACGGCAAGACCGAGGCGCAGGTCACTATCAAATGGATTCTCCAGCAGGGCATCGTCACGATCCCCAAGACGACTCACGTGGAGCGGCTGCGCGAGAACGCCGACGTCTTCGACGTCTCGCTGACCGCGGAGGAAATGGCCGCGATCGGCACTCTCGATCGAAACGAACACAAGGTTGAGGAGTGGGAGTGAGGCGTGATGGCGCTGACGAGTAATCCCTACTTCCGGTCCGCCGTCGAGGTCACTCACGATATCGCTGCGGGCGCGTTTCCAGGAGCGGTGCTGGCGGCCTGGATGATTCGGCGCAGCGTCGCGACCGCACTGCCAAGTGCGCTGCCGACACTGCAAAAGGCTACGGTGGGCATCTGGCTGATTCTACTGGCCGCGCTGTTCCTCCTCGTGGCGACCGGCGCCTTTCGCCTGAACTACTGGCAGCTCAACGTCCGCTCGGGATTCCTGCAGATGAAGAAGCGCATGGTGCTGGTCAAGCACACGGCGTTCGTGGTGCTGCTCATCGCCTCGATCGCGATCATGTTCTCGCTGCTGCCTACGTAACCCGCCTTCGTCCGCGCCGCATCTCGCCGAACGCCGGCGGCTGCACCGAAAGCGCCCAGCGTCTCACGGGTTTCTCCTCCAGGCGCCGCGTATCGCCGACCCCGCGCCGATCGCCACGTACACCACCACGAGCATCTGCAGCGCGAACCACAGAGACGAACTCACCAGCATGTCTCGGACAAGCAGGACCTCCGCTTTGATCTCAGACAGCCGAGAAGACCGTGCCGGAGTTCGGTCGAAGCGCACCCCCGCGGAGCCGAGCAGTTGCTCGAACGGAGCCGGATCGCGGACAGGACCATACGACGTCCCTGGTAGCTCATCGTTCGGCCAGAGGGCCACGACAGCGAAGACTTCCGCGAAGTCCTCGACCGGTCGGTTCGCCCAGGGTTGGCCGGTGTCGAAGAACCATGACTGGTTCGCAGGTATGTGCCTGAGCCGCATGAATTCATCGCGCTGCGAGTTGTTGAGGTAGTGCAGGTCGACGTAGTGGCCAATCTCGTGAGCGACCGCGTGCCGCAAAGCAGGCCCTTCGACGGCGGATCCCTGCTGAATCTGGATCAGGTTGAGACCCGGGTCGTATTCTCCGCCGCATTGCGGGCACGGCTCGCTCGTGACTGCGAAAAGGACGGCATGAGGCGGAAGCTGATAGCTGAGGCTGTTGACGGCCATGCGTATCGCCGCGGCTTGGGCCGGCGTTGCGGTGGCCACGTCGATGCTGGCAGCGCCGGTCGACGAGGCGGCGGTCGCTGGGAATGGCGCGAAGGTGCCGCTCTCGTACCACCGGAAGCCCGCCTGCGCGATCTGCACAACGAGTATGGCGACCACCAGCCCGATGGAGATGTAGGAGAACGCCTGCAAGGCGCCGATGACGCCGGCGCCCAGCGTACGCGCGATCCTGTCGGCCAGCGCTCGCATGGAGTCTCTCTTTGGTGGTCAGCTCGTGGCTACTTCCAGCCGCTGGTCTCGATCCAGTCGCGAAGCATGCTGAGTTCGGGCACGAGCACGCGGCAGGCGGCAATGTCGGCGCGCACGTGCTGCGCGACACGCGACTGTAAAGGTTCGTTCCCCCGACTGTGCTGGCGCGCACAGCCCTCCTGCGCTGACGTCTCACGCTTCCGCGGTCGCCCGCCGATGCCACCATCGAGGGGAGTGACGCTTATGTGGATGGCTCGGTACGCGCACGACACCGACAGACGCGGCGCGCTCGTCGTGGGAGCGCTCGCGGTTCTCGGCGTCGCGGTGGCGCTGTGCGTCGCAACGCCGACAGCGACTGCCGACGTCGTCCTCGGCGCGGGCGCGCCCATCGGGTTTCGGCTCTTCCCGGCCGACAACGCGTGGAACGCCGATGTCTCGGCGCTTCCGGTCCAGCGCGATTCGGGCGCGTACCTGGCTCGCATGGGACTCGCCGCGCATGCTCACCCGGATTTCGGCACCGTTTGGGACGGGGCGGCCATCGGCATCCCGTACGTACTCGTTTCCGGCACGCAGCCCAAGGTCCCGATCACGTTCTACTATCCCGATGAGAGCGACCCGGGTCCTTACCCGATCCCGCTCGACGCGCCTATCGAGGGCGGGTCGGCGTCGATCGGAGACCGCCACATCCTGACGGTCGACGTCGACAATCACCTGCTCTACGAGGTCTACGACGCGCACTACAACGCGACGCTCGGCCGATGGGAAGCCGGCTCCGGCGCTATCTGGAATCTCGACAACAACAAGTCCCGGCCGGCGGGCTGGACCTCGGCGGATGCGGCGGGGTTGCCGATCCTGCCCGGCCTCGTTCGATACGATGAGGTCGCGGCCGGCGAAATCACGCACGCGCTGCGCTTCACGGTCTCGGCGACCCAGCGCGCCTACATCTTCCCGGCCAGCCACTACGCAAGCAGCTCGACCGACCGGCGCCTGCCGCCGATGGGCCTCCGATTGCGCCTCAAGGCGAGCTACGACATCTCCGGCTTCCCGGCCGATGTCCGGGTCATACTCCGAGCGCTCAAGAAGTACGGCATGATCGTCGCCGACAATGGCTCGCCGTTCTACATCAGTGGCGCTCCCGATCCGCGCTGGAACGACGACACGCTGCACGCGATCTCTCAGGTGACGGGCCGCAACTTCGAGGTCGTGGACACGACCGGCACCGTCCGCCTCGTCCGGCCGACGCCGTCGGTGACGCTCGGCGCCGGAACCGCGCGCCTTCGTGCGCATCACACGCTTGTGCGCGCGGGGAGCTTCTCGGACAGCGGGCGTCGCTCGTGGACGGCCACGGTCAACTACGGAGACGGATCCGGTACGAAGCGGCTCGCTCTGTCGAGCGCCAAGCGGTTCACGTTGCGGCACAAATACGCCCGGGTCGGGAAATACCGGGCGACCGTCACGGTGCGTGACGACCAAGGGCTGATCGGACGTGCGAGCGTGCGGGTCGTCGTGCGGCGGTAGAGCCCGGCCTTACGCCCCCATTGGCTCGATCCATTGTTGCGATACACGGGCGCGCCAGGCCGCCAGGGTGGCTGGATTCTGAACGCCCTGATGACGGGTACAAGTCATGAGCAAGGCCAACCGGAGAAATGAGGGAGCCATGTTCAAGAACACGCCTTCGTTCAGCAGCTTCTCGGTCAACGATCTCGAAGCCGCGAAACGGTTCTATGAGGACACGCTCGGCATCAAGAGCGAGGACGGCCCGATGGGCATCACTCTGGAGACTGCCGGGACGAGCGGCATCTTCGTGTATGCGAAAGACGACCACGTACCGGCGACGTTCACGATCCTGAACTTCGCGGTGGAGGACATAGACGCGACGGTCGACGAGCTCAAGGGCAAGGGCGTCGTCTTCGAGAAGTACGACGGCATGACCGACGAGAAGGACATCGCTCGGGGCCTCTCGGCGAATCGAGGACCGGACATCGCCTGGTTCAAGGATCCGGCCGGAAACGTGATCGCCGTGATGCAACGGCTGTAGTGCGACAGTCGATCGTGGCGTGGGCAGCATCAGACATCCCAGACCTGACCGGCCGAACCGCAGTCGTGACCGGAGCCAACAGCGGGCTCGGGTTCGAGACCGCGAAGGCGCTCGCCGACCACGGCGCCAGCTTGATCATGGCGTGCCGGGACGCGGCACGATGCGCCGCCGCTGCAGACCGCCTCAAGAAGCTGGTGCCTGCCGCCCGAGTCGAGCCGATGCTGCTCGACCTCGCGGACCTCGACTCGGTGAGAACATTCGCCGAGACGTTCGGCGCATCGCACGACGCGCTCGACATCCTCGTGAATAACGCGGGCGTCATGGCGCCGCCCGCTCGACTCGAAACGAAGCAGGGTTTCGAGCTGCAGTTCGGGACCAACCACTTGGGGCATTTCGCGCTGACGGGCTTGCTGCTTCCCAAGCTGGTGCGTTCGCCCGGTGCCCGCGTCGTCACCGTCAGCAGCTTCGCGCATGAGGCCGGGCGGATGGACTTCGACGACCTGCAGAGTCGGCGAGGCTACACGCCGTACGGCGCTTACAGCCAGTCGAAGCTCGCCAACCTGCTGTTCATGCTCGAGCTCGATCGACGGCTCAAGGCGTCCGGAGCCAGCACGATCAGTGTCGGGGCGCACCCAGGATTCGTGAGCACGTCCCTGCAGGCAGCGGGGCCCTTCATGGGAGCGAAGCCACTGACGTCGTGGCTGGTTCTCGCAGGCGTGCGGTTGTTCGGGCAATCGGCGAAGCTGGGGGCCGAGCCGCAGCTCTACGCGGCAACCGCACCGGGAGTCGGGGGCGGGGACTACTTCGGGCCGAGGTACCGAATCGCAGGACACCCCACCGCAGCGACTATGTCGCCGGAGGCTCAGGACGCGACGATCGCGATGTGGCTGTGGGACGTGTCGGAGGAGCTGACCGGGGTCGCGTACTGACGGGCGCGGGGCCGCCGAGGAGCGCGGGCGCAGCGCGAGCCCTACCGCAGGTAGGCCAGCGACAGCTGGTCGATCAGCGCGTGAAACGCCTCATGCCGGCCCTCGCCAACAACTTCGCGCTCGATTCGCTCGTATCCCTCGTTCAGCTCTGCCTGCATCGGAGCAGGTAGCTCGCGATCGGCCGCATCGAAGCAGTCTGTCTCCTCGCGAAGGATGTGAGCGCTCAGGAGAGCCGTGTAGTCCGTCATGGCCCCCGCCAGCTCGGCGGTCGCGGCCTTCTCATCAGCGGCCGCACGCGCGGCGGCCGCAGCGACGCGAGTCACTCCCTCGCGTCCGTGGGCGTGATCCGCGAGCAGCCCGTGGATTACGGCGTCGGCTGACGCCACGTTGGCGGCTTTCATCGCGGGGAAGAGCAGCTGCTCCTCCTTTGTGTGGTGGCACTGGTCCACAAAGATGCGAAGGAACTCGATCACGTGCGAGATTTCGTCCGCGGGCACGCGTTCTCCAGCACGGGCGCGTGCCGCCATCGCGTTCATAACTGCCAGCATCTTGCCCACACCTAAGTGCTCGGACCTCAGGTCCGTGGTTCCGCTCATATCGCTCACCTCTCTGGCACGTGTAGTCGGTTCTTGATGGCTACCCGCAGGTGTGGAATCGTAAGCGACCGGCTTCTGCGGCTTGCCCCCGCTGCTCTTCGGACCGCGCCTGATGACACTGAGTCGCGGGTTCGGCAACTAGCCCGCGCGGCGCGGGCGAGCGCGGACGGCGGACGCGCCGTACCTCACCGGCCCAGCAGCGCGAGGATGTTGGGCAGGTCCCTGGTGACGATATCGGCCAGCGACGCCTCAGGGTCGCACATAGAGCGTCCTCGCCGAGCCGAGAATCTCGCGCCGCCGAAGCTCGTTGCCGCTCGACTCGACGCCCGCGCGGGAGACGAGGTCGCGTGAGGAGTGTCCGCTCAGATCACTCGGACGGCGCAACGGAGTTCGCGGGTATGTACTTCACAGGCATGCTGTGGCTGCCCAAGTGGAAGTCGGGGCTGCTGGTGGGGGTGGGCGAGGCCGCGGAGTTCGCTGCCCAGGAGATTGCCGGGCGGTAGCTCCCTAGAGTCAGAAGGCAGGCAGTTGTTGAATGCGAACCCGGACGACAAAAGGCCGCGGCGAGGCCGCCTGAACGAAAGTCCGCAAGCGACGGCGCTTCGCATCGTGCTCATCTACGCTGCGGTGGCCCTTCTGTGGATCCTCTTCTCCGACAACGTCGCCAGGGCTCTCTTCCCTGATCCCGATCTCCTCACGCGCGTCGAGAGCATCAAGGGCGCGCTCTTCGTGCTCGTGACGTCCCTGCTGCTCTACGTTCAGATCCGTGGCGACATCGCGCGGCTCCAATCAGCGGGCGAGCGACTGAGGAGGAGCGAGCAGCACCTCAGGTGCATCGTCGACGTCTCCCCGGTTCCCATGGCTGTCAGCGATGCCGACGGGAACATCACGCTCGTCAACGCGGCGTATACGTCGCTCCTCGGCTACACGCTTGATGACATCCGGACGTTGTCGGAGTGGTGGCCAACTGCCTACCCCGACCCGGTCTACCGCGAGCAGGTCATCGAAATGTGGGACGCGGAGATCGAGCGCGGCCAGCGCGACGGCGATGCGTTCAACCCGGTGGAGGTCCGCATCACCTGCAAAGACGGCACCGAGCGGTTCGTGCTCGTGAGTTCGGCCGTGCTCGACGCGGATCTACCCGAGCAGGTCGTCGGCTTCTACGATCTGACCGAGCGCGAGCTTGCCGAGCGGGCGATAGTGCAGAGCAACGAACACCTCGCGCAAGTCCTCAAGAACGTGATCGGGCTCATCGGCAAGGTGGTCGAAGCTCGGGACCCGTATACGCGCGGCCACGAAGAGGGCGTCGCGCGGATCGGTCGGCTCATCGCCGAAGAGATGGGCTTGTCGGAGACGGAGGTTGACGAGATTGAGGTCGCGGGTCTTGTGCATGACGTCGGGAAGCTCGGCGTTCCGGCGGAGATCCTCACGAAGCCGGGCGCGCTCTCCTGCGTCGAGTTCGAGCTCATCAAGACGCACCCGCAACTGGGATACGACATCCTCAAGGACGTCGACTTCGGCTGGCGCATCGCCGAGGTGACCCTGCAACACCACGAGCGCATGGACGGTTCTGGCTATCCCGACGGGATCGCGGGCGACCAGATCCTGATGGCTGCACGGGTGCTCACAGTGGCCGACGTCATCGAGGCCATGGCGTCGCACCGCCCCTACCGCCCGGCACTCGGCGTCGACGCGGCCCTGGCCGAAATCACCTCTCATCCCGACAAGTTCGACGCCCAGGTCATCGAGGCGTGCGTTCGGCTGCACGAGGCAGGCCGGATCGCGGTCTAGCCGGAGCGATTCCCGCTCCGGGCGTCCCGTGCAACGCCTAGATGCCTCGCACCGCCACCGCTCCAGCAATAGCGCTCGCGAGCCGACGGTCCGCGGTCGCTAGTTCGCAACCGAGCGATACCGCGAGTGCGGCGTAGGCCGCGTCGAAGGGCGAGATCAGGCGCTGCGCCACGAGCCCAGCTGCGCCGAGCATGAGCCGCCGATCGGGCGGTACCAGGTGCACGTCTGCGTCGAAGAAGGCCTCGATCGCCTGGGCAACAGCGCCGCCTTGGAGCCGCCGCACAAACACGCCGATAAGCTCGTGCGCGATGAGCGCAGGCGCGACGAGCTGAACCCGCGATGCGGTGTGGTCAGCGAGAAGCTCAGCCGCCTCGGCGACCCCAGTCTCGCCTTCGGCGAGGAACCACTTCACGACGACGCTGGCGTCAACGACTACGAGCGGAGTGTCATCGCCCATGGCGCGCGTCCTCGGCGGCACGGGCATTGGCGACGAGTTGCACGGCATCGCCGGTCAACCCTGCGGCCGCGCCGATCCGCCTCATCCTGCGGGCCGCCGCTTCCAAGCGCAGCCGACGCGTCTCGGCATTTCGATTCTCGCGCGCGCTCGCGACATAACGCACCGACGCCTCCTGAATCAGGCCGCTGCGAGTGATGCCCAGCGCCGAGGCCTCAGAGTCGATCTCATCGAGCAACTCCTGCGGCACGGATATGTTGAGTTTGGTCACCGGAAGTCTCCTCGGGTATTGGGTGGAGAAGTGGGTTCTCTACTCCGAGTATACCCAGAGGGACTGACATGGTCGTCGAAAGCCGATTATCCAATGACTTGCGCCAGGTAGTCGGGCGCGCTCGTGATCGAGCCGATGGCCGCGAGGCTCAGTACCCCCGAGACGGTCCCGATGATATAGAGCACGCCGATAAGGGTGGCAGCCCTTCTTTCCGACATCATGCCAATCTTCCTTCGAGCCGCTGCTCGCCGAGTTCGCCCGCATCGGAGTGCCGGTCGAGGCCGTCGTCTGGCACGACCCGGGCGTGGACTGGGACCGCTTCGACCTCATCGTGATGCGCAGCCCGTGGGACTACTCCCTGCGGACCGCCGAGTTCCTCGGCTGGCTCGACTCGCTGGATCCGAGCCGCGTGCTCAACCCGCCCGCGCTCATCCGCTGGAACTTCGACAAGCGCTACCTGCTCGACCTCGAGGCGCACGGCGTCAGCATTGTCCCGACCGTCGTCGCCTCCTCACTCGCCGAGGTGCGGGCAGCGGCGCAAACCATCGGCGGGCGCGTCGTCATCAAGCCGAACATCGGCGCCGGTTCGTGGGGCGCGCACATCACGCACGCGAGCGACCCGAAGCTGCCCGAGTACGCCGCGGAGGTGCTCGACTCGGGCAAGCTCGTGCTCGTCGAGCCGGAGGTCCCGGAGATCACCGCAGGCGGCGAGCACGGCCTGCTGTTCTTCGACGGCGAGTACTCGCACGCCATCACCAAGGGCCGCATCCTCGCCGACGACGGCGGCTACGAAGGCGGCGTCTACAACGAGGTCATCACCCCGGTGACGCCGCCTGACGCCGAGATCGAACTCGCCACGCGCTGCAGCCAAGCGATCGCCGCGATCGCCGAGGAGCGCGGATTCGCCGGCGCCGACGCAGCGACGCCGCTCTACGCGCGCTACGACATCGTGACCGGCGCGGACGGTCCGATCGTGATCGAGGCCGAGCTGTTCGAGCCGAGCTACTTCGTGGAGACGGCGCCGGGGAGTGTGGAGCGCGTGGTTGATGCGATGGTGGCGCGACTGGAGGTTTGGCCCAGCCGGTTCGCGGTCTAGTCGTCGAGTTCGAACTCCGCGCGAAGTTGGTCTCGAATCGCCGTAAGCTTGGCGAGCACAGCAGGAAGCTCCCCGTCGATGATCTGCGCGACCTTCGGCCAGTCGACTTCC
>JBBRSD010000013.1:0-41697 GCA_038245725.1 Coriobacteriia bacterium
GAGGGGCAGATTGCCCACGTGTTACTCACCCGTTCGCCACTCTATACACCCCCGAAGGGGCTTTAATCGTTCGACTTGCATGTGTTAAGCACGCCGCCAGCGTTCATCCTGAGCCAGGATCAAACTCTCCGTGGAATATGTCACGAGCCGAAGCTCGAGATACACGAAGTGCGATCCGGTTCTATCCGGAGTGATCCACCTACATCGGTAAGGAGGCCGATGCGGTTTGAATCCGTACAATGTCTGCCGGTTTGGCCTTTTGATGGACCCTCTCGGCAAGACGGGGTTGTGTGGTTCGCTATGCGAACCTTTACTGGCTTGTCACAGTATCCGGTTTTCAAGGTTCAAGCTGCAGCGGATTTCCCACATACCCTGCGGTTTTCTCCGCTGCGCACCGCTTCACTTTGTTTCGGCGGCGAGGAGATACATTAGCGATTCGCACCACTCGTGTCAACAACTTCCCGAAACTTTCTTCGGCCTTCAGAAGGCCGTCGTTTCGGCGCCCGATCTGGAGTGCAAAGACGCCTCCCGATCGTCTCGGAAGGCGCCGCAGAGCAGCATGTCGGCCGCGTCCGCGGCTTGTCTGCTGCTATGTAATCGTCTCCGAACGGCTTTCCATTTTCAACACGCGCTCCGGTCTCCTGTGGGTCCGGCGGTGCGGCAACGAACTCTACCACCGCTCCAAGTGCCACGCAAGTCCCTACCCGTGAAAACTGTATCTTTCCATCTTGTGGCGACCCGCCGCGGTCCACGCGCCCCAGTCGGTGAGCGGCTTGCCAACGGCGGACAGCGCGTCCCGCAGGAGTCAGTCTTTGGCCACAGGCCGGGCGTATCGTCTCTTGCCGACCTGAAGAATACGGTCTTCAAGTCGTGTGCGCGCGTAGTTATATACGCTTGGCTCAAGGGGCTCGCCGTCCACCCTCACGCCATGCTGGTCGATCATGCGTCGCCCCTCGCCAGCCGAGGACACCAACCCGAGCTCGTGGAGCAGCCCGGGGAGGTAGACATCCTCGGGCAAGTCGACCTCGATCTCCGGAATATCCTCGGGTAGTTTGTGCCGCTTGAATACGCGATCGAACGCCTCCTCCGACGCTACCGCAGCGTCAACACCGTGATAGAGACCGACGACCTCTCTCGCGAGGCGACGCTTTGCGTCGTTGGGATGCTCTGTCCCACCAGCGAGCGCAGACTCAAGCCTTTCAATCTCGTCAACGGCTACCGGAGTGCACAACCGGAAGTACTTGATCATGAGCTCGTCGGGTATCGACATGACCTTTCCGAACATATCGTCCGGAACATCCGTGAGACCGATGTAGTTCCCGTAGCTCTTACTCATCTTCTGGACTCCGTCTGTCCCCTCCAGCAGCGGCAGAGTCAGGGCGCACTGCGGTTCCATCCCCAGCTTCTCCATCAGCTCGCGGCCCGCGAGAAGGTTAAAGAGCTGGTCGGTCCCTCCGAGTTCAACGTCGGCCTCGATGGCCACCGAGTCGTAGGCTTGTGCCATTGGATAGAGGAACTCGTGCAATGAGATGTGCTGCTGGGCCGCATAGCGCTTGGAGAAGTCATCGCGTTCAAGGATGCGCGCAACAGTAAAGTGGCTCGTCAGCCGCAATAGCTCTTCGAAACCGAGCTTACCGAGCCAATCCGCGTTGTGGCGAAGCTCCGTCTTATCGGGATCGAGGATCTTGAAAGCTTGATCGACATACGTTTGCGCGTTGAGGTTGATCTGTTCAACGGTAAGAGGCGGCCGGGTGGAGTTGCGGCCCGAGGGGTCCCCGATAAGCGCAGTGAAGTCGCCGATGATGAGGACGACCGTGTGTCCCAGGTCTTGGAACTGCCTCAGCTTTCGCAGCGGCACCGCGTGGCCAAGATGGAGGTCCGGCGCAGTGGGATCCACGCCGAGTTTGATTCGAAGGGCAGTGCCCTTCGCGAGCTTCTTGGCCATCTCGGCCTTAGGCACAAGGCCCGCGATTCCGCTCGTGATGATGTGGAGTTGCTCGTCGGCGGGAAGCAACGGCTGAAGTCTCCTCAGAGGAAGAAACGAGAGAGTTACGGCTGTTCCGCGCGCGCGCCCGCTCCTCGTTTGGCTGGTATTTTGCGTGTCATACTAACAGAACGCGCGTGCTCAGCCGCGCCTTCACCGGCCCTGGCTCTCATCTGCTCGCGGGAACGCGCCAGCCGGGCGCGTGACGTCTGAGACCACCGACTCGCACAAAGGAACCGTGCCATCGCATGAATCAGAACCGATCCAGCTCGGGAAGCGGGGCCTCTGGCGGCCCTCGACCTCGGCCGCGCACGGGGCCTCAACGCTCCTCAGGCGTTTCTTCACAGAAGCGCACTCGCGGCGGTCAGACCCAAGATCGAGCCGGTGTGGCCCGCAAGTCGACGCCGAAGCGCCCTGCGGGGGCACCGCAGCACAACCCGAAGGGTATCCTTCGCGTGGTCGGCCTCATTCTCGCGGCGCTCGTCGTCGCAGGTCTGGTCACAGCCGGCGTCATCTACACGACAACGTCAGCTTCACTTCCGGATCCCAATGCGGCTCTTGCGCGCGGACGCGATCAAACAACGGTGATCACCGACCGCAAAGGCCACGTGCTCACGAAGCTCTTTGCCGAACAGAACCGCAGCGACAAGGCGCTTTCGGCTATCCCTCTCGTGCTCCAACATGCCGTTATCTCCACCGAGGATCAACGGTTCTACGAGCACGCGGGTGTCGACCCCCTTGGCATCGCGCGGGCGGTCTTCAACGACGTCTTGCTGCGTCGCAAGGCGCAGGGCGGCTCGACGATCACCCAGCAATACGTTAAGCAGGCCTTCGTCGGCGACGAGCGCACGCTCAAGCGCAAGATCATGGAAGCGATGCTTGCGCAGCGAGTTGAGAAGCGCTACACGAAGAACCAGATTCTCGAGCTCTATCTCAATACGATCTATTTCGGACACGGGGCGTATGGCGTGGAGTCCGCGTCACAGGTCTACTTCGGCAAACCGGTCGAGAAGCTGACTGTTGAGGAGGCCGCGATGATCGCCGGCGTCATCAAGTCGCCCGCGCGCTACTCGCCTTATCTCAACCCGGTCGATGCCAAGCTGCGGCGAGATACGGTGCTCTCGCAGATGGGCGCCCAGAACTACATCACACCACAGCAGCTCGCAAAGGCCACAGCCTCGCCTGTGAAGACCACGGGACTCAAGGCCCATTCGGCTGCGGCACCTTACTTCGTCGAGTGGGTCAAGACCCAGCTCGCTCAACGTTTCGACCAAGACCAGCTGTATCGCGGCGGGCTGGTGATAAAGACCACGCTCGACCTCGGCACGCAGCATGCGGCCGAGAAGGCGATCTCATCGACGCTGGATCGCAAAGCGGACCCGTCGGCGGCCCTGGTGGCCGTGAAGCCGGGAACCGGCGAGATCCTGGCGATGGTGGGCGGCCGAGACTTCAAGACGCAGCAGTTCAACGCTGCAGCTCAAGGGTCGGGCCGTCAGCCGGGCTCCTCCTTCAAGCCGTTCGTGCTTGCAACCGCACTCGCGAACGGGATCAGCCCGGAGCAGACCTTCAGCTCTGGTCCCGCCAAGCTCCAGGTAGGCAGCCAGGTGTGGAGTGTCACGGGCGCCGAGAGCGGCAACGGTGGGCCGATGCGCTTGCGCGTCGCTGCCGAGCATTCAGTCAACTCCGTGTTCGCTCGACTCATCCTGAAGATCGGCCCCGAGAAGGTCGTCCAGACTGCTGAAAGGATGGGACTGCACGCGGGCATCACCCCGGTGCCCGCCATCGCACTTGGCGGTCTTGCCGACGGCGTGACCCCACTCGAGATGGCCGACGCGTACGCAACACTGGCTGCCGGAGGCGTGCACGCCGTGCCGTACGGTATCAGCGAAGTCACGGACGCTAAAGGCAAGCTGCTCTTCTCGGCGAAGCCCAAGAGCGAGGCAGCGATCGATCCGGATGTCGCATACCTGACGACCGACATCCTCAAAGGCGTCATCAAGCGAGGAACGGGGACGGCCGCAGCCATCGGGCGCCCTGCGGCCGGCAAGACCGGCACCACGCAGCAGAACCGGGACGCCTGGTTCGTTGGGTACACACCTCAGCTTGCCGCGGCGGTTTGGATGGGATACCCCGAAGGTCAAAAGGCGATGGTCAATATCCACGGCCGAACCGTTTACGGTGGCTTGTATCCGGCAAGGATGTGGGCCGCCTTCATGCGAGCGGCCCTCGCAAACGTCCCCGTGCAAGAGTTCACGAAGCCGACAGGCCTCAAGCGAGCCCGAATATGCCTCGACTCCGGTCTCGCCGCAACTCCGTATTGCCCCCGAACCGCGTCAGCGCTCTTCCTCGGCTCGACGACACTCAAGCCGTGCACGCTGCATGTGGCCCCCACGCAGGTCGCGGTGCCGGACCTCATCGGCATGACCAAGGAAGCTGCCCTTCTCGCCCTCGATAAGCTGAAACTCATCGCGAGGGTCATCGAGAAGGACGTCAGCGGCATCGCGGCGGGCGTCGTTGCGGGCCAGAGCCCGGCTGCCGGGAGTAACGCGACGTCGCAAACGGTCGTTACTCTGACCGTGAGCAACGGCGGCGTCACCAATACGCCGCCTTCAGCCGACTTCAAGATGGCACCAACCGCGAAACTCGCCGAGAAGGTGTCACTGAACGGTTCGCCCTCGAAGGCCGGGAACAAGATCGTGAAGTGGTACTGGGAGTTCGGCGATGGCGCCACGGGCATCGGCAAGAACGTCTCGCATGCGTGGACGAGTCCCGGCACCTACGACGTGACGCTTTGGGTCACGGACGACAAGAGCCAACAGGCGTCCGTGACCAAGACCATCAAGGTGCGCTAGCAGGTCTCCCTCAGTAGACGATCAGGTGATGCCGCGAAAGAACTGTCCTGACGTGGTCGTCCGATTTCGCGTCACCGCGCCTCGCACGTTTCCGGCGAGCGCATCTTTGAGCGCCGTACGAACGCTGGATACGGCCGCAGCCGCATCCGCTGCAGACTCCGTCTGAACGTCCAATCTCAGAGCGGCGACCCCGGCCGAGACGATCTCCGGGATGGCCTCGATCAGGTCGAGCCGCACCGAGTTATACACGTGGCTCCGCCCTGCAACGTCCGTGACCACTGGAAATTCGTACGCTTTGCGATCGCGCAGGGTGTGAGATGCCGCTCTTCGCTCGCATGAGCCGCAACGTCGATCGCACGGTCCGGCTGCCATCAGGATGCAGTGTTCGGTGACCATGACCTCTTGGCGGCCCCACACAGCGACACCCAGCGGCGTTTGTGTCGAGAAACCGATGTCCGCGATCTGGCGACCCGACAGCTCGGGTGACAACCACACGAGCGACGCACCCAATTCAGCAAGTTGATCGACCGCAGCAGGGTTGAGCGCATTGAGCGACCAGTGAGATTCGACTCGGGAACCGGTGTCGGCGACAGGCTTGAGCATCCCGAGGTTTCCAACCGCCACGGTGCGCCCCGGAACCGCATGGGCCAACGCCGCAGCCACTTCATGGTCATGGAGAATACGCGGCACGAGCGGAACGACCCCATCAGGCAGTTCCCCTGGCCGCAGAGCTTGCGTGGCAACGTGTGCGCGATCTGCGCCGGCCTCCAGGCACGCCAACGCCGTCTCGAGGCATGATGCCTCCACAACGACATCCAGCCAACGCCGCGGAGCACTGGCGCGCCGCGCTTCCCGCAGCCGCGGTTTGATGAGTTCCCGCCCGCTCCAGGGCGCCAGAATGCCTTCCTCGTAGGCGCCAAGAGCCTCTCGGCGGAGGCGATGCAGAGCCGAGAACCCCACTCCGGCGCTCGGCGAGAGCTCGAGATCGAACCGCTCGGCGCGGTATGGCGTCCCGCCGAGGCGCCCGACGTGCTCGGCGATCTCCTCGGCGGTCACCGCTTTCGTGCGAGCCGGCTCGACGGTCGGCCCCGTGGAGGCGCCACCGCGCCCCTGCGAGTCGCTCACCCCGATGCGCAGGGGTTCGCCGGCTACGACGCTGACCGAAAAGTGCAGCGGGATCGAGGCTGCGTCGGAGTCTGCGGCGAACGTGCGCCGAGCCGCGTCGGAGAGCGCCGCGTTGCGCACTCGGAAGACGCGATCGCCGGCTGACACGCTCTTCTCGACCCGCACCGTAGCCTGCACGCCGGCCGGAGCCGACGCGTGCTCGCCGCCCGAATAGCCGAGAAGACCTGCCGGCTGCGCGAAGCGCCCCGCAGAGGTCCAGAACTCAATCGTGTCGGCAGAGTCGAGCTGCGATTCGAGTGCGACCGTCGCGGCACCCAACACCGCGCGAGATACCCTGCCGACAAACACTCCGCGGTTGTTTGGCCGCTGGTAGCTCATCATGTCGTTGCCTCGCTCGCCAAGCAGATACGCTTCGCTGAAACCTCTCGAGAACGACTCAGACAGCACCGCCAGCTCGCCGTCACGGAGCTCATAGGATTCCGGACCTGCGGCTGCACGGTCGAGCGCGGCGCGATATGTGCCCGTCACGAGCGCCACGTACTCCGGGTTCTTCATTCGTCCTTCGATCTTGAGCGCCGAGACGCCGGTGTGGACCAGACGCGGAAGTTCCGCGATTCCGGCGAGATCTTTGGGCGAGAGCAGGTACGCCCCCGGAGTGGACAGCGTGGCGCCGGTCACGTCGATCAGCTCGTAGGTCATTCGGCATGGTTGTGCACACACACCCCGGTTCGCGCTGCGGCCACCGATCATCGACGACAGCAGGCACTGGCCGGAGTAGCAAACGCAGAGCGCTCCATGGACAAAGGACTCGATCTCTACGACGCTTTGGGAAACGAAGGATTCGATCTCCTCGAGCGAGACCTCACGCGCAAGCGTCACGCGCGAAACACCTAAAGCCGCCAGCGTTCGCAACGTTGGCGTGTTGTGTGCATTGAGCTGCGTCGACGAGTGAATCCGCACGTGCGGCAGGAGCGACCGCGTCACGCGGAGCAGGCCGAGGTCCTGCACGATGACCGCGTCCACGCCTGCGGCCCATGCCGCATCGACAAGTGCGAGCGCATCGGCAAGTTCGGATGGCAATATGACTACGTTGACGGTCAGGTAGACGCGCACGCCACGAATGTGGGCGTAGCGGCAGGTCGCCGAGAGATTCCCCAAGTCGAAGTTCTCAGCGCCTCTCCGCGCGTTGAGCTTGTCCACGCCGAGGTAGACCGCATCGGCACCGTTGGCGACGGCAGCCCGAAACGACTCCGGGCCACCAGCGGGCGCGAGAAGTTCGGGTTTGAATTGGGTCGAAGGGGTCACGGGGCGGCTCCGAAGGAGAGTGACGTGCTGGTGACCGATTGGGGCAAAGGGCAGACCTCTGCTCCTCGATACCGCACAATGTACCACCAGAGAGATAACTGGAGGACCATGTCAAGAAGACGCGCGCGACTTCGCCGGAACCAAAAGACAGGCATCGGAATGATCGCACTGCAAGTTGTCGCAGTGCTGATTGTCGTTGCGCTCGCGACGGTTCTTGCTGGCGCAGGCGCGGTCTACGCTCGGGTGCACAGCGCGCTCTCGACGCTCCCGGACTTCCAGTCCAAGAACGCCTTCGACGTGGCACAGGCCACTCGGATCTACTCTGCCGACGGCAAACTGCTGGCTCGTCTCTACCTCCAGAACCGAGAGGTGATACCTCTGTCGCGGATCTCGCCGTATGTTGTCAACGGCGTTGTCGCGGTGGAAGACGAACGTTTCTATCAGCACGGGGGTGTCGATCCGCTCGGTCTCGTTCGAGCAGCGGTGCAGACGGCCTCGGGCAATCGTCAAGGCGCCTCGACGATTACCCAGCAATACATCAGGAACACGATCCTGCTCGATCAGCGTCTGGACATGACGATAGACCGCAAGATCCGAGAGGCGTATCTCGCGATTCAGCTCGAGAAGCGATATTCGAAGCGCGACATCATCGAGATGTACCTCAATACGATCTACCTCGGAGAAGGCGCCTACGGCATCCAAGCAGCTTCCCTTGAGTACTTTGACAGGCCGGCCAGCACGCTCACGCTTCCACAAGCCGCTCTCCTCGCCGGGCTTGCCCAGTCGCCGAGTCGGCTCGATCCTTACAACAATCCGACGGGGGCGATCACCCGTCGAAACGAAGTACTGGGCCGCATGCTGGCCAACAACTACATAACCCCGGCTCAATACAAGAGCGCACTCGCGACGAAACTGCTGCTCGAGCGTAACAAGCAGCCGAGTAACGGAATCTACCGGGCACCGTACTTCGTTGCACACGTCAAGAAGCTCCTGCAGCAGCAGTTCTCACCCGCCACCGTATTCAAGGGTGGGCTCACGGTTTATACGACACTCGACACTCGTCTTCAGAAGTATGCCGAAGACGCCGTGAACGGCCACCTCAACCACAAGGGTGACCCGATCGGCGCGCTTGTGTCGATCGACCCGAACACCGGATACGTGAAAGCAATGTACGGCGGGCGCTCCTACGCGAAGAGCAAGTTCAACCTCGCGACGCAGGGTATGCGCCAGCCCGGTTCGTCCTTCAAGACGTTCGTGCTGGTCGACGCACTTGAGAAGGGCATGCCGCCGTCCATGATGATCGACTCGTCCTCGCCCGCCTACCTCCCGACCAAGCCCAAACGGTGGGTCGTGAATAACAGTGAGGGCTCGGGGCACGGCCTCATGTCGCTGACGAACGCCACCGCCCTCTCCGTTAATGCCGTCTTCGCTCGGATCGCGTGGTACGCGGTCGGAGCCAAGAGCATCGCCGAGACCGCGAAACGAATGGGCATCACCACGAAGCTGCCACACTACCCGTCAATCGCGCTGGGTTCTCAGAACGTGACCCCCTACGAGATGGCGTCGGCCTATGGCACGCTGGCAACGGAGGGTGTTCATCGCAGCCCTGTTTGCATCACCAAGGTGATCGACCATGACGACCGAACGATCTTCCAGGCGAGCACCCATGGCACGCGAGTCGTGAAAGCGTCCGTGGCGAAGGTAGCCATTGATGTCATGAAGGGCGTCATAACCCACGGCACCGCCACCAGGGCATACATCGGCCGGCCCGCGGCAGGAAAGACCGGAACCAGCCAGTCCAACCGCGATGCGTGGTTCGTTGGATTCACTCCACAGCTCGTCACAGCGGTCTGGACTGGCTACGCGAAGGAACGCACGATCATTTACCGCGGGTCGAGAGGGTTCGGCGGGACCGTTTCCGCTCCGATTTGGGCGGCTTTCATGCGCGATGCACTCAAAGGAATGCCTCGAGCCGACTTCCCGAGCCAGCCGCGTCCCGGGTATAACGCCTCGAAGTTCCACATCCCGGTCACTGCGCCCCCGAATGTCGTCGGCCTCACGGCTTCCTCCGCGGGCAAGAGGCTCGGCGGCTACGGCTACACAACTGTGTACGTGTGGTCGGACAAGCCGAAGGGCACCGTCATCGGACGGAGCTACGTCCACGGTAAGTTGGTACTGAAGGTTTCGAAGGGTCCCAAACCCTCGACGAAGCCGATCACGCCACCCGGTAGCGGCGGCGGTACTGGCGGTGGTACGGGCACCGGTGGCGGCAACGCCAGTGGGACCGTGACCCCCTAGCGATGAAGCGAGATAGCGCGGACGAGCCACCCGATCGGGTGGCTCGTCTCACATCCAGGCGGAGCAGGTTCTACGCGCGACGAACGCGCATCATGCCGGAGGTACACACGACCTTGATGTCGCCGAGCGCTTCGATGCGGTCGAGCACCAGGTTCATTCCGAGCACGTCGCTCGAGATGTGCCCCGCGACCACCAGGTTGAGCTTGAGTTCTTCGGCGTGTTTCTTGTGCTCTTCTGAGTAGTGCATGCCGACCAGTGTCCCAACGCCGGCGGCCGAGAGCCTGTCGAGAGCGTCTTTCGGACCCTCGGTCCCACCGGTCATCTCGGCCACCATGCGGCCCGGACGAGCGGACCCGTTGCCGGAGATGATCGTCGGACCATAGCCTTTGCGGGCGCCGTCCGCGTATTCGGGAATCGTTCGAAGCGCCCTCACGAGATCATCAAGGGTCGCGGGCTTCTCGGCATCCAGGAACGATTGGACGAAACGCTGCACGGAGTTGTCGGCAGGTGTGTGGCACGAGAGTGATGCGAAGCCCAGGAGCTTCGCCGCGTCGATAGCCCGGTAGTGATTGACGGGCGATATGCGTCGGCGAATCTCCTCCGCGCGGGGCGCGATCAGGGCGTCGGCGGCGGCGATTGACACGCCCTGCTGCGCCCACAGATCGGCTTGCATGTACATCACTTCGTGAAGGTTCGCGTAGCCGGGACCCTCCGGGTGGTGCGCGAAGATGAGGTCGATCGGATCGCCCTTCTCACGCAGGCGGTCCGCGAGCAGGACCTCCCCTACCTCCATGTCGATTCCGACGAGCAGACCACGGATCTCGGTCCCCGGATCGCCGGCACAGATGCGCGTGTCGGAGTACGGGTTTGCAAGCTTCTCATCGTCGAAGAAAGGCAGCTCCTCCGCGTCGAGCTTCTCGCGACAGGCAGCGTTAGCCGTCAGCACTCGCGCGATCTCGTCGCGGCCACGCGGGTCAGCTTCGATTCCCGCTTCGATACATGCTTGATACACGTCGCCGAGCTTCACTCGGTTACCTCCCTGATGAGTCGTGCTACACGTCATTTCCCCTTGGGGCCGAGCCTGCCGCGCGAAACGTGTGGGCTTCCCAAGACGAACCACCTGAGCTCAAGTTCGTGTCCCGACGACAGACCGATACGCCCCGATAGCCCGATTTCGTGCTCTGCGAGCCGCTCGCCATGGTACACCGACAACCGTCCTTCGCCGAGAGGGACGCCGTTGTCGGAAAGGTCGATGCCGAGAGCGGCCGCCAGCTTGCCGGGGCCGTTGGCCAGGTCCTTCTCGGGCAGCCCGCGTCGGCGCTGGGTCATCATGTCGAGCCCGAAGAGCGGCTCCATCGCGCGGATCAAGACGGCGCCGGCCCTGCCCTCAGGTTCACAAACGAGGTTGATCATGTGGTGGTTGCCGTAGGTGAAGTAGACGTAGGCGGTGCCCGCGGGCCCGTACATGACTGCGTTTCGCCTCGTGATGCCCTTGGTCGCCGCGTGCGAGCCCGGGTCGCTGGCGCCGAGATACGCCTCGACCTCGACAATGCGTCCGCCAGTAACCTCGCCGCCAGCGGTGCTCACGAGAAGCGCGCCGAGAAGATCTGGCGCAACCAGTTCCGGCGCACGCTCAAAGAACTGCGCGTCAATGGGAGCGGACTCGGAGTCCGGAGGGGACAGCTTGTTGTTGTCGGTGGTCATGGCCTCACAGTAACGCAGGTGTGCGATTGGAGGCGATCAGCCTGCGGACGCCTCGATCCATGCGATGTCGGCGACGATGGCGTCGCTCGCGGCTGCAAGTTGCGCGCGCACAGCATCGTGTCCCGTGCCGCCAACGACTGACCTCCGAGAGACGACCTTCTCGATGTCGACCGCGTCGAGCACGCTCTCGCCGAACGCGGAAGCGTGGGCGGCGAACTCGTCGGCGGTGAGGTCTTGGAGCGTTCGGCCGTCGCGTTCGGACGCGAGCACGAGACGGCCGACGACTTCGTGTGCGTCTCGGAAGGGCATACCGGTGCCGACCAGGTAGTCAGCCAGGTCGGTCGCGGCCATGAACCCGCCGCGGGCACCAGCTGCCATACGGTCGGCGTCGATACGCATCGTGTCGAGCATGCCGGTCATCGCCCGCAGCGAGTTCGACAACGTGTCGATGGCGTCGAACGCAGGCTCCTTGTCCTCCTGCATGTCCTTGTTGTACGCGAGCGGCAGCCCTTTGAGCGTCACGAGCAGAGACTGCAGGTCGCCAAAGACCCTGCCCGTCTTGCCGCGAACGAGTTCGGCGAAGTCCGGGTTCTTCTTCTGCGGCATGATCGAGCTGCCGGTCGAGTATTCGTCGTCCATGCGGACGAAGCCGAACTCCTCGGTCGACCATAAGATGAGCTCCTCGGCCAAGCGTGACAGATGCATCTGACACACGGCGCACGCATAGGTGAGATCGAGCAGGAAGTCGCGGTCGCTGACCGCGTCCATGGAGTTCTCACTCACCGCCGAGAAGCCGAGGCGCGCGGCGACGTATTCGCGGTCGAGCGGATACGTCGTACCCGCAAGAGCGGCACTGCCAAGTGGAAGGACGTCGGCCGACTCGTACGCATGGCGCACTCTCGTGAAGTCGCGCGCAAGCATCTGGGCGTATGCCAGCATGTGATGGCTGAAGAGTACCGGCTGTGCCTTTTGCAGATGCGTATAGCCCGGCATGACCACGCCGAAGTAGTCCTCGGCGAGACGGGCGAGAACCTGACGGGCCTCGACAATGTGTTGCGCGAGCTGCACGGCGGCGCGCTTTGCGTAGAGGCGTGCGTCGGTCGCGACCTGGTCGTTGCGGCTGCGCCCTGTGTGAAGCCGCGCGCCGGCGGGTCCGATGCGCTCGGTGAGCACACGCTCGACAGCCATGTGCACGTCTTCGTCTTCGATGTCCCACGTAAACGTGCCGGCCTTGATCTCACGATATATCTCCGAGAGGCCCGCCTCGATGGCGTCGGCGTCGGCCTCCGCGATCACGCCCTGTTTCGCTAGCATGCGGGCATGCGCAATCGAGCCCCGGACGTCTTCAGCCCACATGCGCTGGTCGACCGGCAGCGACGCTCCGAACTCCTGGAGGAAACGCCCGGGAGTCTTCTCGAACCGCCCGCTCCAGGGAGTCTTCGCGTCACTCATGAGCGTCCGTCCGATATGACGAGCGGTGGCGTCATCTAGACTTCACCCTCCTTGCCCACCTTGCGGCGCTGGCGTGCCCACACCTTGACGGGCAGGCCGTGCAGGTCGATGAAGCCCTTCGCGGCCTTGTGGTCGAACGTGTCGGCTGCATCATAGGTGGCGAGGTTGTAGTCGTAGAGGGAGAACTCGCTCCGGCGGCCGACCGTGACGCAGCTGCCCTTGTAGAACCGCAGACGAACGTCGCCGGTGACGAGCTTCTGTGTCGTCTCGATGAAGCCGTCGAGTGCTTCCTTCAATGGCGAGAACCACATGCCGTTGTAGACGAGTTCGGCCCACTTCTGCTCGACGCCGAGCTTATAGTGGAGCACCTCGCGCTCGAGGCACAAGTCTTCGAGCGCCTTGTGAGCGGTGATGAGGGCGAGCGCGCCCGGAACCTCATAGATCTCGCGCGACTTCACGCCGATGAGCCTGTTCTCGATCATGTCGATGCGGCCAAATCCGTGGCGGCCCGCGATGTCGTTCATCTGGTTGATGATCTCGTGGAAGCTCATCAGCTCACCATTGAACGCGACCGGCAGCCCCTGGTCGAAGGAGATGACAGAGTACTCAGGCTCGCCGCAGGCGTCGGCCCGCGCGTCGCTCGTCAGCGTGTAGATGTCCGCCGGCGGCTCGATCCACGGATCCTCGAGAACTCCGCACTCAATGGCGCGTCCCCACAGGTTGTCGTCGATAGAGTACGGGTTGTCCTTGGTTGTCGGCACCGGGATATCGCGCTCGGCGGCCCAATCCATCTCCTGCTCGCGCGTCTTTAGGTCCCACACGCGAACCGGAGCGAGCACCTCGAGGTCGGGATCGAGCGAGGCGATTCCCACCTCGAATCGGACTTGGTCGTTGCCCTTGCCGGTGCAACCGTGCGCGATGAACTTCGCACGGCAGCGGTGCGCCTCTTCGACGAGGTGCTTGACGATGATCGGACGACTCAGCGCCGATACCAGCGGGTATTTGTTTTCGTAGAGTGCGTTGGCCTTGAGCGCCTTGGCGAGGAACTCCTCGACGTACTCTTCGCGCACGTCTTTGACGATGGATTCGATCGCCCCGATGCCGAGCGCCTTCTGCCGAACGAACTCGAGGTCCTGGCGCTCCTGACCGACATCGATCGCGAGCGCGATCACGTCCAGATCGTAGTTCTCCTGCAGCCACTTGATGGCGACCGAAGTGTCCAGACCGCCGGAATACGCGAGTACGACTTTCTCCCGAGCCATGTGCGAGGTCCTCTCGTGGTCAGGCGGCCGCGATCGCGACAGCCGGTACGTGCATACGGAATCCGATGAGCGGCGCAGGCGCGAGCGCCTACGCCACGCCTCGGAACTTGTCGAGCGTGTCGACAAGCAGCGCTGCCTGCTCCTCGCCTGTGGTGATGACAAGGATGGTGTCGTCACCCGCGACCGAGCCGAGGATCCCGTCTATCTCGGCGGCGTCGAGCGCCGCGGCAACGCCGGGCGCGGTGCCCCCTGATGCCTTGACCAGCACCAGGTTCCCTGTCGACTTCACGTCGAAGACGAGGTCGGACACCATGCGTTGCAGATGAAGGTCCTCGGCGAGGACGTACACACCTTCAGGCAACTTCTTGAGACCCATTTCAGTGATGTCTCGAGAAACGGTGGCCTGGGTGCACACGTAGCCTTCGGCTTTGAGCAGGTCGACCAGCGTGCGCTGGGTCTTCACGCGCTCGTTACGGACGATCCTGCGGATCGCATCCTGCCGTTCGAGTCGCTTCCTCATAGTGTCCCAATCCCTGTGGGTAGCCGGGCTTAGCTCAGCCGAGAAGCAGCGACAGCAGCGCCTTTTGGGCGTGCAGTCGATTCTCGGCTTCGTCGAAGACCACCGAGTACGGGGCGTCGATGACCTCGTCAACGACCTCCTCGCCACGGTGCGCGGGCAGGCAATGAAGGAAGATCGCACTATCGGACGCGTGCGCCATCAGCGATGGGTTCACCTGGCATGGCATGAACGTCGAGATTCGCATGTCGTGTTCGGCCTCTTGGCCCATCGAGGCCCAGGTGTCGGTGATCACCACGTCGGCACCGGCGACAGCCTCCGCGGGTTCGTGCGAGAGCGCGATCTTCGCGCCGGTCTGCTCGGCGAGAGACCGGGCGTGCTCGACCACGGATGCCAGCGGATCGAACCCGGCGGGCGTCGCGATTCGAACGTCCATGCCGGCAAGCGCTCCGCCGAGAAGGTAGGTGTGCGCCATGTTGTTGCCGTCGCCGACGTAGGCGACCTTCACGCCGGCCAGCCGTCCGAGGCGCTCCTCGATCGTGAGCAGATCGGCGAGACCCTGGCACGGGTGATGCTCGTCGGTGAGAGCGTTGACGACCGGAACCGAGGCAACTTCCGCGATCTCTTCGACCATCGACTGGGCGAAGGTGCGGATCACGATCGCGTCGCAGTAGCGCTCGAGCACCTTCGTCGTGTCATAGACGCTCTCCGAGCGCGAGAACGCGCCGTCGTTTCCGCTCATGACGACCGGATGAGCTCCGAGCCGAACACACGCGATCTCGAAAGATACCCGCGTGCGCATCGACGGTTTCTGGAAGATGAGCGCGATGGACTTCCCGGCAAGGGGGGCGTTGCGATTCCCTCGTGCCCACGCGCGCTTCTGAGCCTGCGCAGCGGCAAGGATCTGTGTGAGTTCGGCTGGCGTAAGGTCGCCAAGCGAGAGGAAATCGCGCCCTCTGAGGTTATCCATGTGTGGATCCCGATTCGTTAAGAATGTCTGACAGTGTGGACAGAAGTGTATCAATCTCGGGCTTTCCGCACACGAGTGGCGGCAGAAAACGCAAAATATCCGTCCCGATGCTGTTGATCATGATGCCGCGCGCCAGCGCCTCAGCGGCTACTTCCGCAGCGATCGGTTCGAGAAGCGACACCCCTACCATCAACCCGGCGCCGCGTACGGCGGTTATGGCGCCGGTCGTCTCGGCGAGCTCGACGAGGCAGGCGTGAAGGTAGCCGCCGCTCACTTCGGCGTTATGGCCGAGGCCCTCCGAGACGAGCGAAGCGATCGTCGCCCGGCCGGCTGCGCAGATCGCGGGCCCGCCGCCGAAGGTCGAGCCGTGATCGCCGGGCTGGAGGGCGGCCGCCACGTCATCGCGCGCAACGATGCCGCCGATTGGCAGCCCGTTGGCGAGCGCCTTGGCGACGGTGATGACGTCGGGCGTGATGCCGTGGGACTGAAACGCGAAGGCCGGTCCGGTCCGGAAGAACCCCGTCTGGATCTCGTCGATGATGAGCAGGCAGTTCGCCTCGTCGCAGATACGACGCGCGGCTTGGAGGTACTCGGTCGTCAGGGGCCAGACGCCGCCCTCGCCTTGAACGACCTCGAGCAAGACGGCCGCGACCTTGTCACCGACCGCGGCTGTCAATGCTGCGATGTCGTTGGGAGGGACGTGCGAGAAGCCCTCGGGCATCGGCGCGAACGCTTCCTGCTTGCTCGGTTGCCCGGTCGCGGCGAGCGCCGCGAGAGTGCGGCCATGGAAGCTGCGCTCAAGCGAGACGACCTCAAAAGCGCCGGGCTTGTGCACGCCGGCCCAACGCCGTGCGAGCTTGATGGCGCCTTCGACGGCCTCGGTGCCGGAGTTCGCGAAGAACATCTTCCAGCCGCCACCGAGAAGACCGACGACATCGGACGCGAGTTCGGCCCTGTGTTCGACGTAGAACAGGTTGCTCACGTGGACAAGTTTGGCGGCCTGCTCGGCGAGTGCGGCCGTAACCGCCGGATGCGCGTGCCCGAGATTGACCGCACCGATGCCTGAGACGAAGTCGAGGTACTCTCGGCCATCGTCATCGTAGAGGCGCATTCCCTCGCCGCGCATGAACATGACCGGCTTGCGTGCGTACGTCTGCATAACGTACGTCGCGTCGAGCTCTCTGGCCGTCTCGAATGCGCTGCCCATCAGGCCTCCTCGCCGTCTGCCGCGATCATGGTGCCCACGCCTTCATCGGTGTAGACCTCGAGCAGCAACGCGTGAAGCACTGTGCCGTTGAGGATGTGTGCGCGCCGCACGCCCGCACGAAGCGCGCTCACGCACGCGGCGACCTTCGGTACCATGCCACCTTCGAGTGTGTCCGAGACGATCATCTCCTCGGCCTCATCGGGGGTCAGAGCGCTGATAAGCGAGGACTTGTCCGAGAAGTCCGCGTAAAGCCCGTCGACGTCGGTGAGGAAGATGACCTTGTCGGCTTGCAGCGCCTCGGCGAGTTTGGCGGCGACGAGGTCGGCGTTCACGTTGTAACTGCCGCCGTCCTCCCCTGCCGCCACTGTGGCCACGACCGGGATGTATCCGTCCTCGATGAGGCTGTCGATGACGCTGGTGTCGATGTGCGTGACCTCGCCGACCCTGCCGAGCCGAGGATCGCGCTGTCTGGCCGTGACGAGATTGCCGTCATCGCCGGAGACTCCGACAGCAAGGCGACCGTGGAGGTTGATCGCCGCGACGAGTTCGGGGTTCACCTTGCCCACGAGCACCATCTTCACGACTTCCATCGCCGCGTCGGTCGTGACGCGCAGCCCGTCGTAGAACTCGACCGGCAGGTCCAAGCGGTTCATGTACGAGGTGATCTCGGGCCCGCCGCCGTGCACGATTACCGGGTTCATGCCGACGAGCTTCATCAGCACGATGTCGCTTGCGACATGCTCGCGCAGCTCGGGATCGGTCATCGCCGCGCCGCCGTATTTGATGACGATGGTCTTGCCGTACGTCCGCTTGATATAGGGCAGCGCCTCAGTCAGCGTGGCTGCCTTCGCGAGCAGGTCCTTCATCTCGTGTCCTCTCGCTTCCAGCGCGCTCATGAGCGGTACTCCCCGTTGATTCTCACGTATTCGTAGGTCAGATCGCACGTCCAGACCGTCGCTTCGCCGTCGCCGAGATGCAGGTCGACAGCGATGGTGACTTCCGGCTGGGAAATCGCGGCAAGCGCCTCGTCCTCGTCGAAGATGACCGCGGCCCCCGCGCGGCACATGGCGATGCCCGCAAAGTCGATGTCGAACCCCTCGGGGTCGACATCGGCGCCCGAGCGACCGAGAGCCATCGCAACACGGCCCCAGTTCGCGTCGTTGCCGAAGAGGGCGGTCTTTACGAGCGGCGAGTTGGCAATCGCGAAGGCAGTCTTCTCGGCATCGCTGTTTGAGGCTGCACCGCTGACGATGACGGTGACGAGCTTGGTGGCGCCTTCGCCATCACGCGCGATCATCCGCGCGAGCTCTCCCGCGACCGCATGGATGGCGGCGACCACCAGCGCGAATTCCGGGCTGCTCGGAGCAATCTCGGCACCGCCGGCCGCGCCCGAAGCGAGCAGCACGCACATGTCGTTGGTGGAGGTGTCCATGTCGACGGTGACGCGATTAAACGTCGTGGCGACTGCCTGGCGTAGCGCGGCGTCACAGGCCGCGCTCGAGAGCGGCGCATCGGTCGTGATCACCGAGAGCATCGTCGCCATGTTGGGAGCGATCATACCGCTGCCCTTAGCCATGCCGCCGACGGTGACGCGGAGGCCTTCGAGGTCGAGCGTCACGGCCGTCTGCTTCGCGAAGGTGTCGGTGGTCATGATCGCCGCAGCGGCGGCGTCGCCGGTGCGGTTGTCGAGCGCCTCGACCGCCTCGGGAATGGCGGCGAGCACCTTGCCGACCGGCATCGGCACACCGATGACCCCGGTCGACGCGACGACGACATCCGCAGGCGCGCTCGTGAGAGCGCCTGCAAGCTCGTCGGCCATCGCACGTGCATCGCGCTCCCCTTGGGCTCCGGTGCAGGCGTTCGCGTTGCCGGCGTTGATGATCACCGCACGAACGAGGCCGTCGGCGACGTGACGCCTCGAGACGACGACCGGGGCGGCGGCAACCTTGTTGGTGGTGAAGACGGCTGCGGCGGGCACGGGCTTCTCGGCGACCACGAGCGCGAGATCACGCTTGCCGCCGGACTTGAGCCCGGCGCTGACGCCGGACGCGAGGAATCCGAGTGGGGCGACGACGCCACCCTCGGCGTATGCGAATCCAGGATAGTCGGGGTATTTGCTCATAGGTGGCTCCGGGTTGTTCAAAAACGGGCGGGAGGTCGATGCGTGCCGGCGATGTTTCGCTGCGGCGTGGCGCAGCTAGACAACCGGCCCGGGTCGCTCGAACCCCTCGGTCTCGGGATACCCGAGAACGGCGTTCGCGCACTGCACGGCCTGACCCGCCGCACCCTTGCCGAGGTTGTCGATGGCGCACGCTGCAACAAGCGTGTTCGTGCGCTCGTCGACCGAGACTCCGATCGAAGCGCGGTTCGTGCCCCGCACCTCGGCTGTGGACGGCATCGCGCCCGCGTCGTGCACGTGCACGAACGGCTCTTTGTGGTAGCGGCCCCGGTAGAGCTCGACCGCCTCCTCGGTGGTGAAGTTATCCTCCACGTCGATGTAGACGGTGGAAAGCAGCCCCCGCGTCATCGGGACCAGGTGAGGGGCGAAGACCACAGACATGTCGTGGCCGACGAGGCCCGAGAGCGCCTGCTCCATTTCTGGCGTATGCCGGTGGGCGCCGATCTTGTAGGGCGCGACGGCTTCGTTGACGGCCACGTAATGCGACCCCGAAGTCACCGAGCGACCGGCTCCTGAAACGCCCGACTTGGCGTCGACAACGATCCGCGCGCCGACCGCCGGTCCCGACTGGAGCGCGGGCAGCGCCGCGAGAATCGTCGCGGTGGGATAGCACCCCGGGCAGGCGACGAGCTTCGCGCCAAGAAGACCCGTGCGATCGAGCTCGGGCAGGCCGAAGACCGCGCCTTCGAGCAGCTCCGGCGAGGTGTGCGGCGTGCCATACCACGCCTCGTAGACGGCAGGGTCCTTGAGCCGGTAGTCCGCCGACATGTCGATGACGGTCACGCCCCGCTCAAGCAGCATCGGGACGAGCGCCATCGCCGCGGTGTGAGGCACGGCAAGCAGCGCTAGCTCGGCGCTCGACGCGATGGCGTCCGCGTCCGGCTCAGCGAACGCGAGGAGGGTCGCGCCGGCGAGCGCCGGGTAGACGGCCGCGATCGGCTTGCCTGCGTCGGCCGAAGATGTCGCCAGCGCGAGGCTCAGCCGAGGATGTCCGAGCACGAGGCGGACAGCCTCGATTCCCGCGTATCCCGCTGCGCCTATGACTGCGACCTCGACCATCACGCCTCCCGAACATCGTGTGTGAGTGCGTAGTCTATGCGCTAAAACGCATAGCAGTCAAGCTGTATACGGTAAGAATGCTTGAAACAGACGATATTTGCGAAATTTTCGCATTCCAACCAACAATAATGCACACGCCCGCGTCAGCCCCGAAGTTCGCCCCCCACGGCAGCACACACTTTGCGGAGAAGACGCTCGTGGGCGGACTCGACCTCATCGGCGGTCAGCGTCCTGTCCGCGGCACGGTACGCCAGCTCGAACGCCATGGACTTCTTACCCCCGGGGACTCCTGCCCCGCGATAGACGTCGAACAGGCGCACCGAGTCGAGGAGCTTGCCCCCCGCCGAGACGATGGACTGCTCGACGCGCTCGGCGGTTACGTCTTCAGGGACGACGATGGCGACGTCGAGTTCGACGGCAGGGAAACGTGGGACGTCGGTGAACGGCTTCGCGTCGACCGCAGCTCGCATGAGCGGTGCGAGCGCGAGTTCGAACGCCGTGACGGGTGCCTCGGCTTCGAACGCGTCGAGCACGAGCGGGTGCACCTCGCCGAGCCAACCGACTACCTCGCCGCCTACGAGCACTTCAGCCGCGCGACCCGGCTGCAGAAACGGAAGCTCGGCGGCGCGAACCTTGAAGCGCTTCGCGCCGAGTTCTCGCACGAGCGCTTCGATGACCCCTTTGCCGTCGAACAGGTCGAGGGCAACAGCCGGCTCGTTCCATGTCGGCTCGTGCCATGCCCCGGCCAGAACACCGGCGACCTTCGCGTGCTCCTTGGGCTGCTTTCGGCCGTCGACCGCCCGGAACGTGCCGCCGATCTCGTAGAGGTGAACGTTCGGGACACCGCGTCGCTGGTTGTACGAGACGCTGCGCAGTAGGCCGGAAAGGATCGTGCGGCGCAGCACGGACTGCTCGGCAGACATGGGGTTCAGTAGTTCGCAGAGCACCTCGCCTTCCTCGAGGACGTCGCGCAAACGCGCGGTGTCGCCGGGGTCGCCGAAGGAGTACGTCATCGTCTCGTTCAGGCCGCTTGCCCGAAGCGTCGCGCCGATGCGCTCGCGCAATCGCTGTTCGCGCGTGAGCTCGCCGAGGCGCCCTGCGCCAGACGGCAACGTGGTAACGATGCGCTCCATCCCGTAGATGCGCAGCACCTCTTCAATCAGGTCAATCTCACGTTCGAGGTCGGCACGAAACGTCGGGATGGTCACAGCGAGCACGTCGCCGCTGCCGGTGACCGCACAACCCAGACGCGTCAGAATGGCGCCAGCTTCGGCCGCAGAGATATCGGCGCCGATGATGGCGTTGAGACGCGGGATGCGCAGCGTTAGTTCGCGGACCTCGGCCGGCAGCGGATACGCGTCGATGACGCCCGGCGCGACCTCACCTCCGCACAACTCGGCCATGAGCGCTGCCGCGCGGTCGAGCGCTGCAACGCACGCGGTGCGATCGACTCCCTTCTCGAAGCGCGACGACGCCTCCGAGAACAGCCCGAGCCGGCGGCTCGTCCGCGAGATCGAGCCTTGGTTGAAGCAGGCGGACTCGAGCAGGATGTTGAGGCTGCCGCCATGCACCTCCGTCGATTGCCCGCCCATCACGCCAGCGAGCGCGATCGGCCCGCTGCTGTCGGTGATGAGCAGCGCGTCGGCGGCGAGCGTGCGCTCAGCACCGTCGAGGGTCGTCAGCTTCTCGCCCGCGCGAGCCGTGCGGACACCGATCGACACTTGGCCGCCTTCGTTCTTCGCGAGCAGGTCGGCGTCGAACGCGTGCAGCGGTTGGCCGAGTTCGAACATGACGTAGTTCGTGATGTCGACGATGTTGGAGATCGACCGGGTGCCGCTGGCGATCACTCGTTCGGCAAGCCATGCGGGCGAGGGACCGATCTTCACGTTCCGGATGAGGCGCGCGGTGTAGCGCGGGCAGGTATCGGCCTCATCGATCGTGACGGTGGCGAAGTCTGCGACGGGCGCGCCAGTCTCGGCGGGCGTGGAAGCGCGTGTGGAAGCCGCCCGGTCGAAGACGGCTCCGATTTCACGCGCGACACCGACCACCGAAAGGCAGTCAGGGCGGTTGGGCGTGATCTCGAGTTCGAGCACCGTGTCGGAGAGCCCGAGGTACTCGGCGAACGGCGTTCCCACGGGTGCATCGGCCGGCAGGATCATGAGGCCTTCGTGGTCCTCACCCAGCCCAAGCTCCCTCGCCGAGCAGTTCATGCCACGCGACTCGACGCCACGCAGCTTCGCCTTCTTGATGGTCATGCCGTTGGGCAGCGTCGCGCCGACCAGGGCGACCGGCACCTTGTCGCCCTCGTTGAAGTTCTGCGCACCGCACACGATCTGCAGCGGCTCGCCAGCCCCCACATCGACCTTCGTCACCCACAGTTTATCGGCCTCGGGATGCTGCTCTTTGGCGATGATCTGCCCGACGACCACGTTGTCCAGCGCGTCGCCGGCGCTCTTCACCGACTCGACAGCTGTGCCGGTCAGATCGAGGCGGTCGACCAGTTCGACCACGGGAACCGGTATCTCGACGAGGTCTTTGAGCCATTTGAGAGAAACGAGCATCTTCGCGTCCTTCCGCGGAGTCGGGTTCGAGGAGTCCTAGAATTGGCGCAGGAACCGCATATCGCCTTCGAGGAGCATACGCAGGTCAGGGATGTTGTACTTGAGAGCCGCGATGCGTTCGACGCCCATTCCGAACGCGAAACCGCTGTAGCGCTCCGAGTCGATACCGACATATCCGAAGACGTTCGGGTCGACCATGCCGCTGCCGAGAATCTCAAGCCAGCCGGTCCCTTTGCAGAAGCGACATCCGCTGCCGGCGCAGATCCCGCAACTCACGTCGACTTCGGCGGAAGGCTCGGTGAAGGGGAAGAAGTGCGGGCGGAACCGGATGCGGCGATCCGGCCCGAATATCGCCTTGCAGACGTGATCGAGCGTGCCTTTCAAGTCGCCGAACGTGATTCCTTCGTCGACGACCAGCCCTTCGACCTGAGTGAACTGCGGCAGGTGGCTGGGATCGGCGATGTCGCGCCGGTAGACCCGGCCTGGCGCCAGGATGTAGATGGGTGGTGCTTCCTTCTCCATGACTCGCACCTGCACCGGGCTGGTGTGTGTGCGCAGCAGAACGTCGCTCTCGCCTGTGACCGCGGCCTCCTCACCTGACAAGTCGCGCACGTAAAACGTGTCAGCGAGACTTCTCGCGGGATGATCGGGCGGGGTGTTGAGTGCAGTGAAGTTGTAGTAGTCGAGCTCGACTTCGGGCCCCTCGGCGATTCGGTAGCCAAGCCCGAGGAAGATCTCGACGATCTCGGCTCGGATCTGTTCGATGAGATGACGGCTCCCGACGGGCCGAGCGCGGCCCGGCAGTGTCACGTCGACGGCTTCGGCACCGATTCGCGCCGCGAGGGCGGCCGACGCGAGCTCTGCTCGGTGGGTCTCGAGCGCTTCTTCGAGCGCGACGCGGACCTCGTTCGAGACTTTGCCGGCGGCCGGGCGCTCCTCGGCGGACAGAGCACCGAGTCCGCGCAGGATCCCGGTCAGGGAGCCCTTCTTGCCGAGATACTCGATGCGCACGGCATCGAGCGTGGCAAGGTCGTCGGCTGCGACGATTGCTGCAAGGCCCTCGTCGCGAAGTGATACGAGCTGGTCGGTGATGCTCATGTGTCTCGTGCACCTTCCGTCGGCCGTCGAGCAAAAGAAAAGGGAGCCCGGCCCCGCCCTCGGATACATTCACCCAAGGACGGGAACCGGCTCCCGCGGTACCACCTCGGTTGACCGTCGCCTAAGCGCTCGGCCCTCTCGCTCGCCGCGCGTTGCGGCGGTGTCGCGGTCTCTCATCCGCATTGTCCCGCTATCGGGGGATCCGACTTCCCTACTAGCCTGCACCGCAGAAGGCGCGAGCGTTCAGGTCGTGGCTGATGGAGGGAACCGCGCTCAGCCGTCCGCATGACCCCTTTCAGTCAATGAGGGCCATTCCCTGGTCGGTCGGCGCCTTGCCGCGCGTCGTCTCCGTCGTCACCGTGAGCTGTTCTGTTGAGCAGTCATGGTAGCGTACGGCGCGTTCCCCCGCCACCGCGCGATCCATCTGCCCACTGGCACGACGGCCACCACCGGCCCCACAACAGAGGTCGCAGGCAAGGAGTCGAAATCTGTCACCTTGTTCGCATCACCCTTCGTGACCACCGACCCGTCGGGACCGACCGAGACGATGCGGTGCAGCACCGGTCCATGCCGCGGTGATTCGAGCAGCGCGATGCGACCGCTTCCCGCCCGGCCCCGTTTGTCGACCAGCACGAGGTCGCCCTCGCTTAACGCAGGCTGCATCGAGCCGCCCGTGACGCGCACGGGCTGCCAGTGCTGCGTCGCCGTCCACACGGCCGCAGCCAGTACTAGCAGCAGCATAAGGGTCTCAGCGATCGACCGCAGGCGCGACATCGCTAGTGAGCCTGTTCGGCGTCGACGTAGAGCGCGACCTTCGTGTAACTCGATGCGAGCGTGTTCGACGCGTCGTTGGGCATGCCGACCTCAAAGTGCAGCTCGCCTCGTGAACCCGGCGCGAGCCGGAGCGGAAGCGTTTGCATCGCCGAGAACGGGCCGGCATACAGAGGCGTCTCGCCGCAGGTGACAGTGCAGGTCAGCGAGTTGTAGAAGTCGGTGATGCCCGAGGACTTCTTGGCGGTGACGATGATGTCTGACGCAAGCGAGCCATCGTTGACCACGGACATTGGACGGTCGACGCTGGTTCCCGGGGCGAGTGCGTCGATCGCGAGCGGTGCAGAAGTGGGTAGCGTGGACATGGCGACCGATCCCGCACGGATCATGCTACCCGGTACTTGAACCTGCGCCGTGAAATAGGCGCTTGCAGCGCCGACAGCAAGTGCCGTCAGCGCGCCAACCAGTGTGAACAGAGCTCTCTTAATCATGGTTCCTCCTCGAGCAAGCACGTGACGCCGAGGGGTGACGGCACACATGGGATGGTGAACGACGGGCGCCTCGCCGTCCGTATCGCATGATTGCGCTCGCACCTTACCGAGAGCTTGCTGTTCTCTAACCGCGGGTAATCATCGCCCGCCCGGAATACGCAACGAGGCCCCACCTGGTTCGGCGGGGCCTCGTTGAACGCGAAGGACAAACCGCTAGATAGCGGCCTTGGCGAGCTCGACGAGCTTGGCGAAAGCGGCAGCATCGTTGATCGCCATATCCGAGAGAACCTTGCGGTCCAGCTCGATGTTGGCCTTTTTGAGACCGTTCATGAACACGGAGTACGAGAGACCGGACAGGCGCGCACCGGCATTGATGCGAACGATCCACAGACGGCGGATCTCGCGCTTCTTGTTGCGGCGGTCACGGTACACGTACTGCAGCGAATGCTGCGTCTGTTCTTTGGCGGAACGGTAGCTGCGGCTCTTATTGCCGTAGTAGCCCTTCGCACGAGTAAGAACTGTGCGGCGCTTCTTCTTTGCGCCAACGGCGCGCTTCACGCGAGGCATGGATTGATCACTCCCTGAAATCTACGGTCGGGGGAAACGGAGCGGGTCGGCCTAGCCGATGCCCAAATTCTTCCGAACAACATTGGCATCGGCCGGCGAGACGGCCGTCTCCTGACGGAAGCCGCGCTTGCGCTTCGGCGACTTCTTCTCGAGGATGTGGCTCTTGAATGCCTTGCCCCGGACGATCTTGCCCGTACCGGTAACGCGGAACCGCTTCGCGGTGCCTTTGTGAGTCTTCATCTTCGGCATGTGCGCCGCCTCCTAGTCTTCGTTCTCGGCAACCACGTCGGTTGCGGTCTCTTCTTCGTCGGTCTTGGTGATCTCTTTGACTTCCTTCTTCTTCAAAGGTGCCAAGAGCATATGCATGTTGCGACCCTCGAGCTTGGGCTGCGTCTCGATGATCGCGTCCTCACCAAGTTCGCCAGCGAGCCTCTCGAGAATGTTGAGCCCGAGTTCGGGATGGGCCATCTCGCGGCCACGGAACATGATCGTGACCTTGACCTTGGCGCCGGCCTCGAGGAAGCGGATAACGTGCTTCTTCTTGGTCTCGTAGTCGTGCTTGTCGATCTTCGGTCGGAACTTTATCTCTTTGATCTCGACCTTGGTCTGGTGCTTGCGCGCGAGCTTCTCTTTCTGAGCCTGCTCGTACTTGAACTTGCTGTAGTCCATGATCCGGCAGACCGGCGGGTCGGCAAGCGGTGCGATCTCGACGAGGTCGAAATCCTGCTCGTCGGCGATGCGCTGGGCGTCAGCGATTGCAAAGATCCCCAGCTGACTGCCATCGATTCCGATCAGGCGGACCCGCGGCGCGCGGATTCGCTCGTTGAGCCTCGGTTCCGTGCTGCTGCTGATAGGCAGCTCACCTCCGTCATTCCCGGGCCCGTTTCCGCGAACCCATGATCCGTAACAAAAACAAAACTCCCGCGGCGTGTGCAGCCGACGGGAGATACAGGCGAGGAGAAAGCGCCCTTGGACGCAGGTTCTCGTTCGTTCGCATCGACCAGACAGCTACCCATGTGGTGCCGCAAGGTGGGGACCATCACACCGGAATGGCGGGGTCCCTCTTGTGAGCGGTATTCAATTAGCCTGCGCAGTATAGTCGCCGATGCGACAGCACGCAAGGCGGCCAACGCGATACTAAGGCCGCTCGCTCCCCACCTTCTCGGCGAAGTCGGAGACTGACATCGCGCCGATGTCGCCGGCCAGGCGCTCACGCACGCCGACGGTGTCGCTTTCGATCTCCTTGTCGCCCAGCACGAGCATGTAGGGCACCTTCTGCTCCTGAGCCTTGGCGATCTTGACGCGCATCGGCTCGTTCTGCGAGTACACCTCCGTGCGCACCCCCAGCTTCTTGAGGCGCTTGGCGACGGCCTCGGTGTGCTCGAGGTGGCGGTCGGAGATTGGGATCAGCACGGCTTGGATCGGAGCGAGCCACGTCGGGAAGGCGCCGGCGTAGTGCTCGATGAGGATGCCGAAGAAGCGCTCCATCGAGCCGAGGATCGTGCGGTGCAGCATGAACGGCACGGCCTCGGAGTTCTCGGCTGTACGATACGTCAGGCCGAAGCGCGCGGGGAAGTTGAAGTCGACCTGGATGGTAGAGCACTGCCACGTGCGGCCGATGGCGTCTTTGAGCTTGATGTCGATCTTCGGGCCGTAGAACGCGCCGTCGCCTTCGTTGATCTCGAAGGGCACGCCGCGCTCGGTGAGCGTCTCGATGAGTGCGTCGGTCGCGATCTTCCAGTCCGCATCCTCGCCGATCGACTTGTCCGGGCGGGTGGAGACCTCAGCTGAGTACTCGAAACCGAAGACGCCCATCACGTAGTCGACGAAATCGAGCATCCCGATGACCTCGTCGTGGACCTGCTCTGCGGTGCAGAAGATGTGGGCATCGTCCTGGGTGAAGCCGCGCGCGCGCATGAGCCCGTGCACGACGCCCGAGAGCTCGTGGCGGTACACGGTGCCGAACTCACTGATGCGCATGGGCAGGTCGCGATAGCTCCGCACGTCGTTTCCGAAGATGAGCACGTGACCGGGGCAGTTCATCGGCTTGACCGCGTACTCGTTGGTCTTGCCTTCCCCCTCATCGATGTTGAAGAAGTACATATTCTCGCCGTAGAACTCGTAGTGCCCGCTGATCTTCCAGACGTCGGTCTTGTAGATGTGCGGGGTGATGGCCTCTTCATAGCCGCGCTCGTAGAGCACGCCCCGCAGCCACTCCTGCATGAGGCGCAGCACGCGAGCGCCCTTGGGGTGGTAGATGGGCAGACCTGCGCCGGCGATCTCGTGGAAGCTGAAGAGGTCGAGCTCCTTGCCGAGCTTGCGGTGGTCGCGCTTCTCGGCCTCTTCGAGGCGGGTCAGGTACGCGTCGAGGTCCTTCTGAGAGAACCATGCGGTGCCGTAGATACGCTGGAGCATGGGCCGGCTGTTGTCGCCACGCCAGTACGCACCGGCGACCTTCATGAGCTTGAACGCGGCGAGCCAGCCCGTGTGCGGTACGTGCGGGCCGCGGCACAGGTCTGTGAACGCGCCCTGGCGGTAGATCGAGATCGTCTCGCCTTCGGGCAGCTCGCTGATGAGCTCGCGCTTGAGTTCCTGCTGCTCGAACTCGTCGAACGCTTCGAGGCGGTCGATCTCCGTACGCTTGAAAGTCTTCTCCTCCGAGATGATCTGGCGCATGCGCTCTTCGATTGCAACGAGATCGTCGGGCGTGAACGGCTTTTCCACCGCGAAGTCGTAGTAGAAGCCGTCCTCGATGGCCGGCCCGATGCCGAACTGCACCATCGGGAAGAGGTCCTTGACCGCCTCGGCCATGACGTGCGCGGCCGAGTGGCGCAAGATGTGGAGCGCCTCCGGACTCTTCGCGGTGATGATCTCGACGGCGTCACCATCAGAGACGGTCGTGGTGAGGTCGACGAGCGCGCCGTTGACCTTACCAGCGATCGAGGCCTGCGCTAGACGGGGGCCGATCGCCTCGGCGACACCGAGAACGGTCGAGCCTTCCGGCACCGACTTGGACGAACCGTCCGGGAGGTTGACGCTGATCTCGGGCATCGCACTGACTCCTTCTTGTCACGAAAACCGCCCCGCTTACGGCGGGGCGGGTCGGTTCTTACGTCTGACGGCCGACCGGCGAAACTACTGTTTCGTCTTGCAGTAAGGACACACCGTCCACGGCAGTTTGAGAGCACGCCCGCACTCGGTGCATGACTTGCGAAGTTTCTTCATGCACGAAGGGCAGATCAAGAACTCCTTCTCAACCGGCTTGGAGCACGCCGGGCACACCTCGTAGTCACGGGCGAGAGATGTCTCTTTCGCGTGAATCTCGAGCTCTCGCTCGCGAGCGTCATCGACCGATTCCGCGGGCCGGGCGATGAGGTAGATGATCAGCCCGGGGAACGGGAAGATCGGAAAGAACATCGCAACCACAAGGGCCCAGAACCAGCCCATCGCCCCTCGCCGGACGGCATCGCGATACGTCCAGAACACGATCGCTCCGTAGAGCACGATCAAGAACAGAGAGCACAGGTTACGACCGAGCACGAACATCGGGCTCGTGATAATCGGGTTGATCAAATCGGTGAGGCTGCCCATGTGCTCCCTTTCGGCCACGAAAGCGCGACCTGGCTGCTGTCACAACAGCGCGATTCTAGCAGAAGCGAGGCTGTGACCGCAGGTCAACGACGCCGCGTTGCTTACGCGTTGCGCAGCAGCGCCCTCGCCTCGCCCGCGGTCGTGATGCTGCCGGTGACGACGAGTCCGTCTTCGCCTGCCGGCATCAGCTCCGCAAGTGCCTCCGCGACGCTGTCGTATGCGGCTCGCGGCGGCGTGCCGGTCACATCGGTCACGAGCGCCGCGAGCAGATCGACCGGCATCGCTCGCGGCGACTCCGACTTCGTGACCGCGAACCCGCCGGCGACCGGTGCGAGCGCCTCGACGATGCCGCGCGCATCCTTGTCGGCAAGTATGCCGAGAAGAAACAGCGGGCGCGCTGCCGGGCTGGGGAACGCGTCGCGGATCGCGCTTGCCAGCACCGCGGCCGCCTGCGGGTTGTGCGAACCGTCAACGATGACGGGCGGCTCTTCGCGGACGAATTCGAAGCGCCCAGGGATCGTCAGGTCGCACAAGGCATCTCGGACGCGACGGGGATCGAGCGCGCGGCCGAGCACCGCCTCCGCGGCCGCGATGGCGGTGGCGATGTTGGCGGCTTGGTACGCGGGTGCGTGGAGCGCGAGTTCGACGTAGCGCGCGTGAACGCCATCGACCTCGACGACCGTGGTGCCGGTGGGAGCGGCGGGGTTCTCAGTGACGCGGAAGCGGACGGTGAGTTCTTCTGCGACCGGCGAGAAAGCCAGACCTTCGCGCACGGCGCGGGCGTGGGTCGCGACCTCGTCGGCTTTGGCCAGGAAGATGGCGTCGAGGCCGTCGGTTCCGGGCCCGAGCACCGGCGCACTCGCGGGGCCGATGATCGCGGCCTTCTCGGCGGCGATGGCCTCGAGCGTGTCGCCGAGGACAGCGGTGTGGTCGAGTCCGACGCCGGTGATGACCGCGACGCTCGGGGCCACGACGCTCGTCGCGTCCCAGCGCCCGCCGAGGCCGACCTCGAGCACGGCGATCTCGACGTCGAACTCGTGGAAGAGCCACAGCGCGGCGGCCGTGAGCAGCTCGAACTCGGTGAGGCCCTTCGGCGCGCCGAGGGGCTCGCCCGGGCGCACGCCGCACGCCGCCGCGAGAGCGGTCTCAAGCGCGCGCGCGAAGTCAGCGTCGGAGACCGGCTCGCCGCCGATCTCGATGCGCTCGTTGTAGCGCTCGAGGTGCGGGCTCGTGTAGAGCCCGACGCGGAAGCCTTCGGCGCGGAGAATCGCCGCGGTGATGCGCGCGGTCGATGTCTTGCCGTTGGTGCCGGTGACCTGCACCGACACGAAGCTGTCCTGCGGCCGGCCGAGCGCGTCGGTGAGCACGTTGATGCCGTCGAGCGACGGGTTCATCCCAAACTGGAGCGCCTGCTGCAACGCGCCAAGCGCTTCGTCGTAAGTCATGTGGTCGGTCATCGAAGGCGGCCTCGGTACGCGAGTCGGCGGCGCTTAGGCGAGCTCGGCGAGCTGCGCTTTGATAAGCGCGAGCTGGTCGGTGAGCTCGTCTGCGCGGGCGCGGTCCTTCTCGACGATCTCAGGCGCGGCTTTCGCGAGAAAGCCCTCGTTCGAAAGCTTCTTCGAGAGGCGCTCGAGTTCGATGGCGACCCGTTCGCGCTCGTTGCTCAGACGCACGGCCTCCGCCTCGAAGTCAACGAGCCCCTCGAGTGGGATGTAGATCTCGACTCCGCTCGCGATGACGGTCGCCGAGTGAGCGGGCTTGGCGATGTCGGTGCCGACCTCGAAATCACCGACGCCTGCAAGTGCGGCCATGCGGCCGAACTCGTCGTCGACCCACTGCTTCTCGGCGTCACCGGTCGTGCGTATGGCGATGTCGAGCGCACGCTTCCGCGGAATCTGGTAGCGGGCGCGCACCGCTCGAACACCAACTACGATCTCGATGAGGCGGTCGATGGAGGCTTCGGCGCCAGGATCAGCGAAGCGCGAAAGGGTGGCGTATTCGGGCCACGAAGCGATCATCAGCGAAGGCGCCGTGTCGTCATCGGAAAGCGGCAGGTTGCGCCAGATCGCCTCGGTGACGAAGGGCATCATGGGGTGGAGCAGGCGCAGCGCCTGGTCGAGCACGAAGACGAGGATGCGCTGCACGCCGAGACGCTGCTCGGAGTCGCCACCGTTGAGGCGGCTCTTCGACAGTTCGATGTACCAGTCGCAGAATTCGTTCCAGAAGAAGTCGTAGAGCGCACGGGCCGTCTCGCCGAACTCGTAGGTCGCGAGCCCTTCGTCGACGCGCGCCGAAAGGTTTGCGAGCCGCGAGAGAATCCAGCGGTCGGCGACCGTCTCCGCGACGGGCGCGCCGGGCGTGTAGCCATCGAGGTTCATCATCACGAACCGGCTCGCGTTCCATATCTTGTTCGCGAAGTTGCGCGAGGAGAGCAGCTTGTCCTCGGCGAACTTGATGTCCTGGTTGCCGGTGACCTGGAGCATGAGGCCGAAGCGCATGCCGTCGGCGCCGTAGTGCTCCATGAGGTCGAGCGGGTCCACACCGGTGCCGAGCGACTTGCTCATGCGCCGGCCCTCAGCGTTGAAGACGGTGGGATGGATGATGACGTCTTCGAAGGGAACCTGCGCGTCGTTGAAGTACATACCGCTGACAACCATGCGCGCGACCCACAGGAAAAGGATGTCGCGCGCCGTCGAGAGCACGTTGGTCGGGTAGAAGTACGCGAGTTCCGGTGTCTCTTCGGGCCAACCGAGCGTGGCAAACGGCCAGAGCTGCGAGCTGAACCACGTGTCGAGCACGTCTTCGTCCTGACGCACGTTGGAGCTGCCGCACTTCGGACAGGCGGTCAGGTCCTCCATCGAGGCGACCACCTCGCCGCAGTCATCGCAGTAGAACACCGGGATGCGGTGGCCCCACCACAGCTGGCGCGAGATGCACCAGTCGCGGATGTTCTCCATCCAGTGGTAGTAGACGTTCTCCCAGCGTTTCGGGTGGAAGGTCGTGCGCCCATCTCGGACGGCCTCGATCGCGGGCTCAGCCAGCGGCTTCATGTCCACGAACCACTGGTCCGAGAGCCACGGCTCGATGACCGTGTGGCAGCGGTAACAGTGGCCGACCGAGTGCACGTGCTCATCGGTCTTTACGAGCGCGCCGAGGGCCTCAAGGTCCGCCAGCACGCGCTTGCGCGCCTCGTAGCGCTCGAGCCCGGCGTAGGCGCCGCCTTCTGCCGAGATGGTCGCGTCGGCGTTCATGATGTTGATCTTGGCGCAGGCGTGACGCTCGCCTATCTCGAAGTCGTTGACGTCGTGGGCGGGCGTCACCTTCACGGCGCCGGTCCCGAAGCTGGGGTCGACGTACTCATCGGCGACGATGGGGATCTCGCGACCCACGAGCGGCAGCACGACTATTGCGCCCACGAGCGCCGAGTAGCGCTCGTCATCCGGGTGGACGGCGATGCACGTGTCGCCCAGCATCGTCTCGGGACGCGTGGTCGCGACGACGACGTGGTCGACACCGCCGACCGGCTCCTTGAGCGGGTAGCGCAAATGCCACAGATGTGAATCGACGTCCTCGTGCTCGACCTCGATGTCCGAGAGCGCGGTGGAGCAGCGCGGGCACCAGTTGATGATGCGCTTGCCTCGGTAGACGAGACCCGCGTCGAACCAGTCGACGAAGACCTTGCGCACGGCCTTGGCATAGCTCGCGTCCATCGTGAAGCGCTCGTTGTCGTAGTCGCACGAGCATCCCATCGCCTTGAGCTGGCCGATGATCGTGCCGCCGTAGAGCGCCTTCCACTCCCAGCACGCCGCGACGAACGCCTCGCGGCCGAGATCGTGGCGCGATTTGCCCTCGTCGTGCAGCTTCTGCTCGACCTTGTTCTGCGTGGCGATGCCTGCGTGATCGGTGCCGACGACCCACAACGTCGGCACACCGGCCATTCGTGAGCGTCTGATGACGACGTCTTGAATCGTGTTGTTGAGCGCGTGGCCCATGTGCAGGGAACCGGTGACGTTGGGAGGCGGGATCGCGACCGAGTACGGCTGCACTCCCTCGACGATCTTCGCCGAGAAGTAGCCGCCTTCCATCCATGACGCGAAGATGGCTCCTTCCACCGCTTTTGGGTCGTATGCGGAGGGAATCTCAGTCATGGGAGGGGTTTACCTTTCGCTCGCGCAGCAAGACTCGCTCTTTGAGTGCGTATTCTAGCAGTCGGCTGCGCGCGCTTCTCGGTCACAGTGCGAAGTCCTGTTTGCGGTCCGCCGCCATGGCCGCTGGTCACGCGCTCGTCCGATTGCCGTTGATTCGGTAGACTTAGTTACCGACATCACTAAGCGGCAGACGCGCCCGATCCGGAGGCGCACGTCCGTACGAGCACGGGGGGAACACCACATGTCTGACTGCGAACTCACCGAGAAGTGCATCTTCTTCAACGACAAGATGCCGAACATGCCGACCATGGCGGGACTCTTCAAGGACCGCTTCTGCCGCGCAGAAGGTGTCGGTTGTGCGCGCTTGACGGTTTGCCATGCCCTCGGCCGAGAGAACGTGCCCGGCGACCTGTACCCGAACGACGAGAAGCGCGCCGAGCTCCTGGTCGCTGGAGCGTAGCGGTTTAGGCAGACGCCTCTTGTGCAGAGCCCCCGCGCACGATTGTGGGGCTGGCTTCGCCGCTGACGGTCTCGGTGGTTATGACTACGCTTTCGACGTCAGTCTGACCGGGCAGTTCGTACATCAGATCGAGCAGCAGTGTCTCCATGATCGAGCGCAGACCCCTCGCGCCGGTGCCGTGCGCTATCGCCTTCTCGGCGATGGCGCGAAGCCCGCCGTCGGTGAACGTGAGAGTCACGCCCTCGAGTGAGAACAGGCGCTGGTACTGCTTAACGAGCGCGTTCTTGGGCTCCGTGAGGATGTGCACGAGGTCGTCTTCGGAGAGTTCCTCGACGTTGGTGACGATAGGCAGGCGCCCGACGAACTCGGGAATCATGCCGAACTTGTTGAGGTCTTCTGGCAGGACCTGGCCGAAGAGCACACCGGTCTCGTGCTTGGTGGCGTCGGTCAGGTCCGCCGCGAAGCCGACGCCCTTCTTGCCGATGCGATCGGCGATGATCTTGTCCAGCCCGACGAAAGCTCCACCAAGGATGAAGAGGATGTTGGTGGTGTCGATACGGATGAGTTCCTGCTGCGGATGCTTGCGCCCGCCCTGCGGCGGCACAGCAGCTTCGGTGCCCTCAAGGATCTTCAGGAGCGCCTGCTGCACGCCTTCGCCTGAGACGTCGCGTGTGATCGAGAGGTTCTCGGCCTTGCGCGTGACCTTGTCGATCTCGTCGATGTAGATGATCCCGACCTCGGCTCGCGCGATGTCGAAATCCGCTGCGGTGATGAGCTTGAGCAGGATGTTCTCGACATCCTCGCCTACGTAGCCCGCCTCGGTGAGCGCTGTGGCGTCAGCTATGGCGAACGGCACCTTGAGGATGCGTGCGAGCGTCTGCGCGAGCAGCGTCTTGCCGCAGCCCGTGGGCCCCAGCATGAGGATGTTGCTCTTCGCGAGCTCGACTTCATCGGTCTCACTGTCACCGGTAGGCGCGAGATTCACGCGCTTGTAGTGGTTGTAGACCGCTACAGAAAGGATCTTCTTCGCGCGTTCCTGGCCGACGACATACCCGTTGAGTGCCTCGTGGATTTCGGCGGGAACCGGCAGCTCGTCGAGGATCGGCTGGGCGGCCGCTTCTTCGGCGAGCTCGTCTTCGACGATGTCGTTACACAGGTCGATGCATTCGTCACAGATGTAGACGCCGCCGGGGCCGGCGATCAGCTTCTTGACGTGGCGCTGGTTCTTGCCACAGAAGCTGCACTTCAGCGACTCGGGTCCGTCTTGGGTTCGAGAAGGCATCTACTTCGCTTCTTCGCCGCGGTGCACGAAGATGCCATCGATCAGGCCGTAGGCCTTAGCATCGTCGGCGCACATGATGTTGTCACGTTCGGTGTCGAGGTGGATCTTCTCTTTGGGCTGACCCGTGTGGTCCGCGAGGATGCCGTCGAGTTCGTCTCGCATCCGAAGCATCTCTTTGGCCTGGATCTCGATGTCGGTGACCTGTCCCTGTGTGCCGCCCCACGGCTGGTGGATGAGCACGCGCGAGTGCGGCAGCGCGAAGCGCTTCTTCGGCGCGCCCGAAGCCAGCAGGACTGCTGCCATCGAGGCGCACTGCCCGACGCAGATCGTCGAGACGTCGGACTTGATGTACTGCATCGTGTCGTAGATCGCCAAACCGCTGGTCACCGAGCCACCCGGCGAGTTGATGTAGAGGCTGATGTCCTTCTCGGGATCGGCGCTCTCAAGGTGCAGGAGCTGCGCGATGATCAGATTGGCGATGTGGTCGTCGATCTCCGTACCGAGAAAGACGACACGGTCGTTGAGCAGTCTCGAGTAGATGTCGAAGCTGCGCTCGCCTCGGCTGGTCTGCTCGACGACGATGGGTACGAGAGCCTTGATGTTTGAGATCATCGTGCTCACTCCTCGCTTTCGGCGGCGCCCGCAGGAGCGGTGCCATCCGTCTCGGTGATCGTGCCGTTGTCCGAGAGCCACTTGATTGCTCGCTGGTGAACTACCTGCTCGCGCACGATCGGAAGCAAACCGTTGTCGGTCCAACGCTTCAGCATCTCGTCGACAGTTTCGCCTCCCGAGATCATGGAGGCGACCTCCTCGCGTACCTCATCGTCCGTCACTTCCATACCCTCGGCGCGGAAGAGCGCCTCAAGTGCGAGATCTTCCTTGACCACCTGCTCGGCCTGATGGTTGATGTCGGCTTCGAGCGATTCGATGGGGGCGTTGATCGCGTCGCAGTACTCCTCGACGCTCATGCCGCGCTGATCGAGCATGTTCGAGAAGTCGCGCATCAGCTGGCCGGCCTTGGTGCGGACCATCGACGCAGGTGGCTCGCCTTCGAGCCGCTCGGCGAGTGCGGCCTTGAGCGCCTCTTCTTTCGCACGCTCGTGCTGCAGCCCCTGCGACGCGGACATGCGCACACGCAGGTCTTCGCGCATCGCCGCGACGTCGTCGTATCCGCCCACCGACACGGCGAACTCGTCGTCGACTTCCGGCAGAACCTTGGCCTTGATCTCGTGGACGGTCACATCGAAACCGGCCGTCTTCCCCACATACTCTTCCTTAGACGACGTGTCGGGAATCGCGAACTCGATGCGCTTCTCGTCACCCGGCTTCATTCCGATAAGACCCTCGTCGAATTCGGCCGGCATCTGTCCGCTGCCAACCTCATAGAGGTACTTGTCGACTTCGTTGCCTTCATAGGCCTCGCCGTCGACGTCGCCGACAAACGAGATGAGCGTGAAATCGGACGCCTGAAGCGCTCGGTCCTCGACGGGCTCGAGGGAGGCGAACCGATCGCGCGCCGTCTCGATCTCCGCGTCGATCTGTGCCTCAGTGACATCCTTCGGAATCACGCTCACGGCGATCCCGTCGGTGTGGGAGAGCTTGAACTCGGGGCGAAGCTCGACCTCGGCAACGTATGTGTAAGCCTCGCCTGGCACGACCATCTCGATGCCCTCGATATCCGGCTGATCGATGGGCCGCAGGTTCTCCGCATCGACCGCGACCGGGTAGGTCGACTCCACAACCGCCTCAGTCGCCTCGGAAAGCACGTGGTCCTTTCCGAGGTGGTTGTCGACCACGGATCGCGGCGCGCGACCTTTGCGGAAGCCGGGAATGCGCACCTTCTTGCCAAGGGTCGCATACGTCTCCTTGATGGCCGCGTCGACCTCCTCGGCAGGTACGGTCACCGTCAGTTTTACGTTCGTTCCCTCAAGACGCTCGACGCTCGTAGTCAGCACGGAAGATCCTTTCGTATGCACGGTGATTCACCGGTGCCGGCCGGTACTCTTTTTCGTGGTGCGGGCGAGAGGACTCGAACCTCCATGAGTTTCCCCACCGGAACCTAAATCCGGCGCGTCTGCCAGTTCCGCCACGCCCGCGTGTCGACGGTTGCATATCATAGCAAACGGTGCGACATCTAAGCGGAGACCGCACACTGCCTTCCCGGTCGCCGAGAAGTCGACGTCCGCGCGTGCCCTCTTAGCTTCCGGCCGCGTCCGAGTACTTCCGCACATGCACGTCCTCGACGACGACCAGACCGCCGCCGACCATCTCGTCGATCAGCGGCAGCAGCTTCTCGACCCGCTCAGGCGCATCGACGAACGTGAGCGTGACCGGGAGGTCCTCGGAGAGCCGCAAGAGGCTCGCGGTGTGGATTCGGCTGTTCTTCCCGAAGCCCTCGATGCCTCTTGCGACGGTAGCGCCGGCGGCGCCTTCTCGGCGAAGCATCTCCACGATGGCCGTATGCAGCGGCTGGTGGTGCCATCGGTCGGACTCGCCGATGAAGATCGTCACCCGCTTAGCGTCGCCTTCGATCCTCACAGTGGTCGCCTCCTAGATGACTCTGCCGACAAAGACTCCGAGTACCGCGGCGCCGATGCCGAGCAAGCCGCTCCCGAACATGTTGACGACGCCCTGTGCAAATAGCCCCTGCTCGATGAGGGCGATGCTCTCGTAGGACAGCGTCGAGAACGTTGTAAACCCGCCGAGGACACCCACACCGAGAAACAGCCGCACAGAGGACGGAACGAGGCTGCGCTCGACGGAGAGCGCCATCAGCATGCCGAGCAGGAACGCGCCGCTGACGTTGATGATGAGCGTGTGCCACGGAAACGATGTTCCCCAGCGCTCGGCCATCAGACCGCCCAAGACATAGCGCAGGCCGCCGCCGATCCCGGCGCCGATCACGACCGCAACGATGTCTCCCAGTCTCACGAGTACCCCGCTCGCTCCGCCTGTGCGCATCCGGGCGAGCGTTCACGTTCGCGCTCAAGGGATACGTCGTTGCCATCCTACCCGAAGCCTCTGACACGGAGCGAGATTCCGAATACGCCGGCGCCCACACCCACGCCCAGGACTTTGATGACCATGTCTCCTCCTCTGACGGCTTCTACATCGAAAACTCTCGAACTAGTAGAGCGGAACAATGGCCGGCATCAGCGCCAGCCGGCAAACCGGGCTTAGAGGTGTCGAAGCTCCCGCGCGGCTTCTTCGAGGTTCCCGCGGCGCAGAGTGTAGTAGGTCCACAACCCTTCCCTGCGCGCATCGACGAGTCCCGCCGCTCGCAGGACCGACATGTGGTGCGAAATCGTCGACGCGGCGAGTCCGAGGTGCTCGGAGATCTTGCAGGCGCAGACCTCATCGGCCGCGCAGCACGTCTTGCCTGGCTCAGGCGTGGACGCACCCAGCACGCGAAGGATCTCTCGTCGATGCTCCGACGCGAGCGCCTTGAATACCTCGTCGAGCACTGGCTTCGACGTTTCCGCCGCCATCGATCAGCCTCCAAGTATTTCGAACATCTTCGAACAGTTAACCACGCCGTCCGGCGCTCGACAAGACATTGAAGTCACGGCCGTCGGCCGCCGCGCGGATCCTGCACCCTGCTGGAGCAGGCTGGGCCTCACTCGCGGCTCGCAATGGACTTGGCCGCCCTGACCTCCGCGAGCAACTTGTTGTGCTCTTTCTCCAGCTCGGCGTTGCGTGTGTTGCACAGATGCGCAGCCTCGGTGCCGTTGAACTGCAGACGCAGGTCGTCCGGGCCATCTTCCGGCGCTGGGTCAACGATCTTCACGCGCGCATGGCCCTCCCAGAACGTCCCCTCGGCCCTCCACCGTAGCCGGACCAGCTGTTCGTCTCGCAACTCGTGGAGAAAGGCTTCACATGGTGCCAGAAGTTCGACAGACCAGTTCTCTGCGTCACGAGTCAGCTTCGCAGTGCCAGCGTCCTCGGCGAGGCATTCCTGACCCATACGAACGATCTCCAACTTCTGCATAACGATAGCGTCCACTAGGCATGCCCCCTCGCGTGGTTCAGCCAGACAAGCACCGTGCGGCCGCCCTGAGTTCTGCGCTGGCGAGCCCGTGTTCTCAACCGCCCGTTGCGGTCTCAAACGAGCGGGCAATCGCCGAGCGATAGTCTCTTCGAGACCCATAGTTGACTGTACCCATCCGCCGTTCCAGCGAGCCGAGCAGGGGGGATATCGCGAGCGGTCCGCGAGCGCACGCTTATGTGCCGCACCGGGAATCGCGATACGATTCCCTCTTCGCCGGCTACCGAACTCCGCACACCAAAGGAGCGCCCACATGATTCGCCGACTGAGCGAGATCGAGACTGCACGAAAGATCGCCGTCCATGGCGGTGACGGATCGGTGCTCACCGCCGACTACTTGAAGAACGGCGAGATGGATGGCATCGTCACCGCAGGCCGCGTGACTCTCGAACCAGGCGCAAGTATTGGCGATCACCCGCATCCGAGCCACGACGAACTCTACCTCGTGATAGAGGGCCGCGGCATCGGGGTCCTGGACGGACGGCAGTTCCCTATCGCATCTGGCGACATGTATGTGTTGAAGGCTGGGCAGTCGCACGGCATGATCAACGATTCCGACGAGCCACTCGTGTTCTTCATGCTGATGACACGTAAGAACGACGAACTCTAGCCGACTCCGAGAAGGCTGGGCCGTCGACGGCTGGAGGCCCGCAAGTCAGGCCGCCGGCGCGCCGATCCCGCGCGGAACCGGCGGCGAAGCGCCCTTCTGCCGAGCGTGTCGATGTCATCAACTCACGACCTTACTCCTGGGTCGCGTGCTTCAATCCGCCCTGCCCGGGATGCTTCATCCAAGGAGTGATCAGCGGAACCGACAATGCGACGAGGAAGAGCCAGTCGATGACGCTGCTCTGCGCGATCCAGTCGAACACGTGCGCCATGGTCTCGCTCATAGGGATGACGCCAATCTCCTCGAACTCGTGAATGCTTCCGCCGAGCAGTTTGAGCGAGAGCAGGATGAGCACACCGGCGGTCAGAGAGAAGAACAGGCGAAGGTCGATGCGGGCACTCCCGCGAGTGAAGAGTACGCCGTAGACTACCGCCAACGCCAAGCCAGCCACCGCGCCCGCCAGCATGAACGAGTTGGACGTGTTTCCGACGGCGAGCGCAGCCAGGAAGAGAACCGTCTCCACGCCCTCGCGTGCGACCATGAAGAAGGCGAATGCGGAGATCGCGAGGCCAAGCCCGCGTGCGCCCGCGTCTTTCGCGAGGATTCCTCCGACGCGTGACTCGATGCCCTCTTTCATCCGTCTGCCTGTCCGGAGCATCCAGACCACCATGCTGATGACGGCGACTGCAGCGACAAGATAGACCACGGCCTCGACGAGCGGATTGTCCGCGCTGACGCCCGCCGCATGAAGAAGGATCGCGACGGCCACACTGAAGACGATCGCCACCCCGGTTCCTATCATCGCGTAGCGAACCAGATCCGGCTTACCAGCCTTTCGAGAAACGCGATCATGATGCCGACCACCAGGACGGCCTCTATTCCCTCTCGGAATGTCACTGCCAATGCGTCCATCGTTTGCGACCTCGCTATTAGTATGTGCTAACCCATGACCTACGCGTAAACTAATACCATAATGCCCACTTGTCAAGTCATGTTTGCTGGATCATCGCCATCGGCGGGCGCTTTCGGACCCCATCTTCAAGATGCCGCTGCGGATCCAACGTAGAGGACGAGCTTGACCGGTCGGAAATGGAATGGGCGCCGGCTACTTGCACCGGCGCCCATGACGTCCACATCGTTCAAAAGTTGCGCGAGAATCCCTATTTGAGCGAGTTCAGATACAACCACAGCGCAGCCGTGTCCTCAGGAGTCGCCGAGAAACGAGGCATCTGCTTGTGGAGCTGCTTGCCTGCATCGTCTACACCGGTAGTGACCGCGCGCGCGAACTTGACTTGGTCGAAGTCAGGCTGCAGCTTGCTGCCACGGATGTCCGGACCCGGTAGCGGCTTTCCGCCCTTGGCGTTGTCTCCGTGGCAGTTCTTGCACGCATTGACCTTGATCTTCGCGATGCCGTACTTCGTGGGAATCACACCGGCGTTGTCCTTGCCTGTCGCGAAGATCATCTTGCCAAGCTCCAGGCCAGTCACCGCTGGTGTCTCCGGCGTCGATGCCGGCGGCGTTGTAGCCGGTGTGGACGGCGCCGGCGTCACCGCCGCAGGCGGGCTCGTCGACGGTGGGCTTGTCGTACTCGCCGAGCAGCCGGCAGACAGTGCCGAGCCCACGACGGCCACCACGATCGTCGAGGCGAGGAATAGGATCCGAGTACGTTCTTTCACGACGGACACCTCCGTATTGGCTGGTACTCAGGGCTTGTCGCCCCCGCGACCGCTGCCGGAACTTGTCAGGTAGGTACCCATCGGGCGCGCCGTTCCTCGCATTTGGGGCCGCAGTCAGAGCAGATTCGTCCTGTTGGAGGGTTCGCGGTCCTGCCATAAACGTTGAAAAGGCCCCTTCGAACTCCTCGGTAAGGAGTCCTATGGGGCCTTCGAGTACACATGGTGGGCCGTATAGGGATCGAACCTATGACCTTGGGATTAAGAGTCCCCTGCTCTACCAGCTGAGCTAACGGCCCATATGTAGGCGCTTCGCCGTTTGTACCGGCTGCCCGCGCGTTTTCAACCTATGGGGTGGGTAACGGGGCTCGAACCCGCGACCTTCGGAGCCACAGTCCGACGCTCTAACCAACTGAGCTACACCCACCATAAGTGACTTGGCACGCCCGGAGGGATTCGAACCCCCGGCCTAGAGATTAGAAGTCTCCC
>JBBRSD010000014.1:0-29861 GCA_038245725.1 Coriobacteriia bacterium
GAAGGCGCTGACGTAGACGGTGCTCGCGCTGTTGACGGGAAGTCCGGTGACGGTCGCGCTCGTGCCGGTGTAGGTGCCGTACTTCGAGCCGCCCACGTACAGGTCGTAGTGGTCGATGCCCGACTCGGCGTCGGTGGCGCCAGACCAGGCGACCGAGAACGAACCGGTCGTCACAGCGCTTGCGGTCAGCGTGGTGGGAGCTGTGGGCGACGAGGTGTCGAGCTTGAGCGTGAGCGTCTTGGTGGCCTCGTTCGCATGCTGGTTCGCCTGGTCGACGGACCAGTACGACAGCGTGTGGGTGCCGATCGACGGCATGGGGACCGTGGCCGTGTAAGTCGCAAGCGCCGATGAGTCCCAGCGGTAGTAGGTCCAAGCCGACACCGTCGGTGAGACCGAGAAGGAGACCGTCGGGACGGTCACATACCAGCCGTTTGTGCCGTCCGGAACGAGGGGCGTCTGAGTCGTAGAGGTGCTGAGTGCAGCCAGCGTATTGGTCTTCCCGTACGCGACGGGGCTGTTTGCCGAGACGTTGCCCGCTTTGTCGTAGGCGTCCACCCAGAAGGTGTACGTCGCGTTGGCTATCAGCCCCGATGCAAATGCCGAAGTCACCACCGGAGACGTAGTCGTCACCAGTGTCGGGGCTCCGGCTCCCAGCTGGTACCAGAGTTCGTAATGATCGATGCCGGATGCGTTGTCGCTCGCCGCGCTCCACGAGATCTGGATCGTGTCGGAATTGATCGGTGTCGTCGTAGGCGCAGGCGGAGCGGCTGGCGGAGTGATGTCGCCCTTCAATACCGCGGCCTTGACCGATTCGACCTTGTTCGCGGCGTTGACCGAGAAGAAGTACAGCGTGTGCACCCCCTCAGACGCGACGAATGAGCCGGAGTACGGGGTAAACGGCCCGACCGTCGTATCCCAACTGTAGTAAGGCTGGGCCTGCTGATCGGGGGTGAGCGTAAGCATGGGGAGCGCATCCTGGTACCAACCACCGAACCCGTCAGGCGCGGATGGACTCGCGGACAGAGTGGTCGCCGGCGCAGCCTGGCTCGTGGTGCGTAGAATCGTCCCGCCTGTGCCCACGGTATATCCGTGATTTGCGTCGGTGAAGACCACGCCACTGAGCTTCTGCGCCGCACCGAGCTGCCCGTATCCCGAGTTCTGCGTCAGCCAGGTTGTGCCGCCGTTGCTGGTCTGCGCGATCGTCCCGCTCTGGCCCACCGCCAAGGCGGTCTGCGACGAGATCGCCGAGACTCCGGTAAACGACGTGGTCAGCGGCGTGGTCTGCGGCGTCCAGGTGGCTCCGCTGTTGGAGGTCTTGTACATCACGCCGAGGGCAGCGCACGCCCAGCCGATGTTGTTGTCCGGAGCCGGCGCGAAGCTGATGCCGGTGAACGGCTGGGTGCCCACCGTTGCCGTGGTCCACGTAGCACCATAGTCGGTGGTTCTCAGGATGCCTGGATGACCGTTGCCGGCGGTGTGGTTCATCGCCGCGAACGCAACGCCCGGCGTCGTGGTAGCGGGGAAGGTGACCGCAAGTACCTCGTCGGCGGCGCTGAGCGTCGGCATCGATGTGGGGGTCAGCCAGTTGGTGCCGGCGTTCGAGGTGTAGCGAATGATGCCGGCCGCACCCGCGACGATCGCATGGTTCGAATCTCCCGGCTTGCATGCGATCGCGTTGAGCTGGTTCGTGCCCGCGTTTGGAGTCTGCGCGGCCCACGTGCTGCCTCCGCTGGTTGTGTGGCCGACGACGCCGTTGGCGCCCGCGAACCAGCCGTTGCTGTTATCGGCGAAGGTGATGCCGAAGATGTTGACGCTCGTTCCCGGGGTTTGCGCGAACCACGTGGACCCGCCGTCCTGTGACGCGAGCACATTGCCGCCGTTGCCGCCGATCCACAGGTGGCTGGCGTCTGAGAACGCCACGGCGTTCAGCTGCACGTACGTTCCGAGTTGCTGAGATGTCCAGTGGACGCCCCCGTCGGTGGTCTTGCGAATGACGCCGGTATCGCCGAAATAGTAGCCGTTGTTGGCGTCGACGAAGGTCAGGCTGTTGATGCCCACCGTGGTTCCAGCCGGCAGGCCGGAGCTGGTCGCGGCCACGAACGCCCCTGACCCGACACTCCAGAGCCTGATCGTTCCCGCCGCCCCGCCGATCCACCCTTGCGTCGTGCTCACATACTGCACCGTGTAGAGGTTCTGCGTGGTGCCCGTGGTAGAGGTGCGGTTCGTCCACGTCGTCCCGTTTGTGGTCGACCAGAGAAGACCTGCGTTGCCGACGATCCACACGTTATTGGTGCCCGGAATGCCCCGGATGGCGTTCAAAGTCTGGTTGTTCTGCGGCGCGGTTTGAGCACTCACCGACCAAGAGGCACCGCTGTTGGCCGACGAGATGTAGAGGATGGTGCTCTTGGCCCCGACTGCCCAGCCGTGATACGGATCGGTGAAGTAGACGCCTGTGAGGTTCTGTGTGGTCCCAGACGCGAGCGTGTTCCAGATCCCGCCACCGTTCGTCGTGTAGCGCAGCGTCCCCGCGTTGCCTACCGCGAAACCCGTGCTGGTGGCTGTTGTCGAGAACCAGACCCCGTTCAGCTGGTTCGTCGTGCCGGACGTTTGAGCCGCCCAAGTGAATCCACCGTCGCTCGACCGGCGAATCACCCCCGCATCACCCACGATGTATCCGTTCACGTTGTCGGTGAAGCTCATGCCACGCCACGTCGTGGTGCCCGAATTGCCTCCGAGCCACGAGGTGCCGCCGTTAGTCGTGAGTTCGCCGGCACCGTTGGCGCCAGCGGCCCACCCGTGGCTCGCGTCGGTGAACCAGGACGCAAGCAGGTTCGAGGTCACGGCGGCCGAAGGCGTCGTCCACGTGGTCCCCCCATCGGACGAGTAGAACATCGTCCCGAGATCCCCCACCAAGGATGCATGAGTCGAGTCAATGAACTGCACTGCTCTGGCCGCGATCTGGGGACCGCTCATCTGACTGATCGTGTCGTTGGTCCACGTGACCGAACCCACGGCGGCGGCGGACGCGTTCGTTGTCTTATACACGGCGCCGCTGGCGCCCACGACGAGGCAGGTGTTCGCATCGATCATGCTCACGCCGAACATCTGGGCGTTTTGCTGTGATGTCAGCAGGGCCCACGTCGCGCCACCGTTGATCGTGCGCCAGACACTCCATCCTCCGGCGTTGCTGTTTCCTACCGCGTAACCGACGTTCGCGTTGCCCGGAGCAAACGAGACACCGTACAAGGCGACTCCGGCGACGGCTGGCGTCTGCTTGACCCAAGTGGCGCCGCCATCGGTGGTCTTCACGATCATGCCGTTATCGCCCACGGCGTACGCCGTATTGGAGGTCGCCCAGCTGACCGACGCCAGCGTCGTTGCCGCAGCCTTTGCGGGGTTCGTGGCCGCGTCTTGCCATGTACCGCCGCCGTTGGTCGTGTAGCAGATGACTCCAGACTGCGCGACGATGATGAGCCTCTGCGCGTCGTAAGCGGCGATGCCCTTCGGGGCCACTGGGCCAAGGTCCGCTGGCAGCGTCGTCACCGTGGTCCACGACGAACCGCCATTGACCGTCTGCTTGACCAGCCCGTTTCCTCCAACGACCCATCCAGTGTTCGAGTCCGCAAACACGACGTCGGTGAGGTCTTTCTGATTGCGCTGATCGGTCGAGATACGCGGGTCCTGATAGGCCCACGTGATGCCGGCATCGCTCGTCTTGAGCACGACGCCGTTTCTGCCGACAGCCCAGCCGTGCTGCGTGTCGATGAACGACTGGGCAAGGACGTCGTTGCCTTGCGGAAGCGGGTTGTTCCAGTACCAGCTGGAGTCGCCGCCCGGACCGGTGGAGACATAACACGACGCCGGAATGGGCAAGAGAAGAGCGGCCCAGAGGATGATTAGGGCAACAAGAAGGCGACGTCGCGGCAACACGGCCGGACGATCGGCTTGAAATCCGCCGAACCTTCGATCGAGCAACAGGTCATTCCCATCTGTTTTGAGCACCGCGACCGCTCGGCTTTCGCCGAGATCGCGCTCCGTCGTCGCGGCCCCGCTACCCATGTGGAGCGGACAGGATCGCGACCCCCCAAACCAACGTCGCAGGCGCTCTTTCAGCCCAACCCCTGCTGACCAGGCCTCCTCTCGTGGTGCGCGCTTCGGCGGCCCCTGGCCACTGTCCGAATAAGACTCCGGATCCGCCTCGCCAAATACCGGCGGGCGTATTGATCAATTCTACGCTGCTAGAGGGCCTTTCGTCTCGCCGCGCCAGACGGAAGAATCCAAAAGGATGACGCCGTTGAGCAGGGCAATTCGACTGACACGCCCGCCGAGCGATGGCCTTTCGTTCAGGGCGCGCCGATTATCCCGCTGCGGAGAGGCTCCAGTCATCGTATTCACACAAAGACCACGCGTCGCACCAGGTATTCTGCCGCAGTAGTATCTCGTTGGCCTGTGGCCTCACGCGTCGGTGCGCGCGAGGCGATCGAACGTCGCCTTGTAGCTCGAGAGCAGGAATCGCCTGCCCACGAGCTTGAGTGCCATCACCACCGCGCACCCGACGGGACTTGCCGCCATTCGTACGGCATCGATCTCGACGTGGCTACCCGCGTTCGCTGCTCCCACGGTCACGCGGATGACCGTGCCCGGCGCAAACACATCGCTCTCTTCAAGCGTCCACGACACCGTCCCCGGCTGGGACCAGTCGTAGCGCTCTCGAACCCAGATGTGGGGGCTGTGGGTACCCTCCCTGACCAGAGCGCACGTTTCGCCGAGCTCGTAGACGAAGTACTTCTCCGCGTCGAGACCAGGCCAGATCTCCAAGCGGTTCGCCGAGAAATCGATGAGCGCCGCGACCACTCTGTCGGGAGCGAGCGGAGTCGTGAAGTCGACGTACCTGTGGACTCGCATCGCCCTCGAACTCCCTCATGGTTCATGACGCCTCGATTGACCTGTACCCGGATAGCTCGAGTGCGTGTTCGTCGCGCGCCTCGGTGCGCACCTTCTGGCTAGCGATCCTGGCAGGGCTGACGCACTCGCAGCTGAGACCAGCTCGACACAATGGAGCGTATGACTGGCGCATGTCGCTCCTTGCTGGAACGCCAAATCAGCATGTTGGGGAATGAATCCTCAACGACCCAAGGAGTGAGCGACCATGCCAGACAAAACACAGCACGATCCTTCCCGGGGGGAATTCCTTGCTTGGCTGTCGGGGGCATTCGTGTTCCTCGGCGTGCTCTTCAATGCGATACCTCTGGTTGGGGCGCTCGTCGCCAAGCCTTTCGGAGCCGCGGCCGAGCAGTTCGTTCGCGTCGGTCCGACTAGCGCGCTTAAGGTGGGCGCGCCCACGAGCCTGACGTTCGTCGATGTGCAGCAGGACGCGTACCTGCACCAGACAGTGGGCCGCAACGTGTGGGCAGTGAAGCAGCCGACCGGAGACATCGTTGTCTTCTCGCCCATCTGCCCGCACCTCGGCTGCCAAGTCGCGTGGGAAACCGCGAACAACCGCTTCCTGTGCCCCTGTCACACGAGCATCTTCAACGTCGAGGGCAAGCTGCTTTCCGGCCCTTCCCCACGAGACCTGGACGTCTTGCCAAGCAAGGTCGTCGACGGTGAGCTGCTCGTGATGTGGCAGCAGTTCAAACTCACGACCCCCGAGAAGACCCCAATCGCCTAGGAGGCGACCATGATGCGCGAACCAGGCTGGTTCGAACGCCGATTGCCGCTGGCTCGGTGGGCCCGTGAGTTCGTGACCGAGGATATTCCGGGAGGCGCAAGCTACTGGTACGCCTTCGGCTCAGCGACAGCAATCACATTCGTTCTGTTGATCGTGACGGGCATGTGGCAGCTCATCTACTACGTGCCGTCGACCGAGCATGCGTACGACAGCGTGAACTTCCTTCGATTCCAGGTTCCGTTCGGTTGGCTGATTCACGGACTCCACTTCTGGGCGTCGACCGCCATGGGCGTCCTTGTGCTCCTGCACCTGACACAGGTGTTCATCTGGGGAGCGTTCAAGAAGCCCAGGGAGCTGACCTGGGTGCTCGGCGTCGTGCTCATGCTCGCAACAATGCTGGCGATATTCACCGGCTCGCCCTTGCCGTGGGACAAACGTGGCTTCATCGCGGCGCAGGTCGCCAATGGCATCGGTGGATCGGTTCCAATCGTCGGCGGATTCGTCAAGCAGATCATCTGGGGCGGCGATCTGGTGGGGCAGTTGGCGCTGTCACGACTGTTCTGGCTGCACATCGCGATTCTTCCGCTCGTGATCGGCGGGCTGTTTCTCCTGCACCTCCTTGCGTTCCGCGTGCCGGGAGGCGCATCGTCGTTCTCGGAGAAGCGCAACTCCTCCAGGGTCGGTCGATTCTGGCCCGACCAGCTACTCAAGGACTTCATGGCGTATTCGCTCGTGTTCGTGGCGCTCGTCGGGCTGAGTTCGCTGGTGATGACACCAGTCCTCGGCCCGGCCGATCCACTCGACGCCACGTACATCGGCAAACCCGAATGGCCTTTCCTGTTTCTCTACCAGGCGCTCAAGTACGTTCCAGGCCGATTCGAGCCGATCGCCATCGTCCTCTTGCCTCTCGCCGGCCTCGTGCTGCTCTTCGGCGTGCCATGGCTCGACCGTTCGCCTGAACGCGCGCCCCTCAAAAGACCCGTCGCGATCGGCATGTTCGCGGTCGCGACCGTGGCGATTCTGTGGCTCAGCGTTCTCGGCAACAGTGGCCCGACGGAGATCATCTCGAAAGCCACCGGCGGTGCGTCGTCGGTCGAATCGAGCGCGACAACCGTTACTGCGACAGGCTTCACGGCAACCGCGCCGTATGTCATTGGAAGTCCCGAACACGGGGCGACCGTCTTCGCCAACTTCTGCGAATCGTGTCACGGTCCCCATGGCGACGGCAATGCGACCGGCGACGTCCAAGCCCCAGGATTGAACCCCGTCGATCCCGGCATCTACGCCCAAGATCCTCAGCAATTCGCTCTCAAAATCGATGAGGTGATCGAGAACGGAGCTATCGACAAAGACAAGGTACTGATGCCGGCGTTCGGCTCGAGCTCAATCATGTCGCAGGCGCAGATCGCCGACGTTGAAGCGTACATCCTGCTGCTGAACGGGGCCAATCGCGCGCAGGTCCAGCGGCCCGGCGTCGACCCGAAGTCTTTCTTCTTCATCACTCTCATGGCTTTCGCCGTCGCTGACGTCGCAGGTTTGATCGGGTTAGCGCTCAGGCGGAGGAGGTAATTGTCACGAGCTGGAATACCCGAGCCCCCTAATTGGGGTATGCACTGCCCGACGCGGCAATGAATGCGCCGTATCTCGATGAATGGAGACACCATGAAAAGGCTAGCTCTGATACTGATGCTTCTGCTCGGTGTGCTCGTCGTGTTCGCGCTGGGCGGCTGTTCGTCCCAGCCGGCTGCGACTACGACACCGGCGCCAACCACGACGCCGGCGGGCCATCCGGTACTCGACAGCGTGCAGCTGTCCGACATCGCGCCTGGCCTCGGGACAATCATGGTCGAGGTGGGTCATCGTAACTGGCTGCTCTACTACGCCGCGACCGGCGGTAACTGGGACTTGGCCGCCTATCAAGCCAAGGAGATCGGCGAGGTCATGGAGATCGGCGAGACGACGAGGCCCGCGCGCAAAGCCGGCCTCGTGAAGTTCGGGACCGACGGGCTCACGCCGGTCAACGCGGCAATCAAGGCAAAGGACAGCGCCGCCTTCATGACCGCGTGGAAGACCGAGGTCGACGCCTGCAACAAGTGTCACGTCGACCAGAAGTTCGCGTATATGAAGTGGAGCCTGCCGAAGACCGCACCGGAGGGCCTGCAGCTGACGGCTCCGTAGGACCACACGTCGCGGCTCCCGCCCTCCCTGGCGGGACGCGACATAGCGAGGCACATGGAAGAGGCCCCGGCAGCTCCGCCGGGGCCTCTTCCATGTGCCTTCGACTCGAGACGAACTCGATACGCCCTCACGCGTCCTCCGGAGGCGATTCCAGACGACTGCGCCCGCGCGCTTTCAAGATCGTCATGCCATGCTCGTGGCGACGACCGTAGTGGCAATGGCCGCTGACGGGAGCGCCCCGCCAAGCTTGCGTTCCGCCTTCAGGCGCCGTTCTCGTCGCTGCAGTCAGCCCGCGGTCTCGCGCCACACGTCGTCGAAAGCCTGCTGCAACTCGCGAAAGGCTGCCACAGCATCCGGGTCGAGCTGCTTGCCTGCTTCCGCCAGGATGTCGTCGCACACCTCCCGGTGGGGGCGGGCGTCCTTGTAGCAGCGTTGCGATCTCGCGGCGTCGTAGACGTCGACTACCGACATGATCCGAGCGCACAGCGGGATGTCGTTGCCGGCAAGCCCGTCCGGGTAGCCGGTGCCGTCCCACCTCTCGTGATGAGAGCGCGCAATCCGCACTCCCATGGCGATGAAGTCGTTGTGGGCGTACTCCTTGCGGACGGCCTCGAGCGTCTGCGCTCCCAAAACGGTGTGCGTCTTCATCGTTTCGAATTCGTCGGGGGCCAGCTTCCCGGGCTTAAGCAGGATGTGATCGGGAATGGCGACCTTCCCGATGTCGTGCAACGGGGCCGCGTGCCCCACGTTTTCGACGAAGACGTCGTTGAGCGTATCGAGATGTTTGCGCTGGTCGCGCATCTTTCTGGCAAGCAGGCTGCACAGCGTCTGGACGCGTTCGAGATGCCTGCCCGTCTCGTCGTCCCGAGACTCAGCAAGTTTCGCCAGAGCGAAGATCGTGGCCATCTGCGATTCGGCGATCTCCTCGACCTGCTCTTGCACGAGGGCCTGCAGTTCGCGATTGGAACGCTCGGTCTCAATCTGGAGCCGCCGCAGCCGGAGATGGGTCGCGATGCGAGCGCGGACCTCCTCGAACTGGAACGGCTTTGTCACATAGTCAGCACCCCCCGCGAGGAACGCCTTGATCTTGTCCTCTGTCTCGATGAGGGCGCTCAAGAAGATGATGGGGATGTCTTTGAGCTTCTCGTCTGACTTAAGCCGCTGGCAGACCTCGTAGCCGTTCATCTCGGGCATCATGATGTCGAGAAGGATCAGATCCGGCGGCTGGCTCTCTGCCGCCATCAGGGCGGCGGCTCCGGACCTGGCCTGCCGCGTGCGGTAACCCTGTTCTTTGAGCATGTCGGTCAAGACCAGAAGGTTGGCCAGGATGTCGTCGACGATCAGGATGTCCGCCCCCGCCGGAACCGAAGCGCCGCAGATGACTGGATTGTCAGTCATCTCAGCCATCAGCACTCGCCCTCCGGCAAAACGATCAGAATGCTCTCCGAGTCGAACCGCCGGGCCGCGGTCTCGAGCGCTGCGGCGGCACGCTCGTTGTGAAGTCCCACCTCGCCGACGAGTCCGAGCACGGTGTCGAAGTCGGCGATCGTCGTGGCCTGCCTGAGACGAGACACGAGGTCCCCTGGTATGGAAGCCATCATTGCCTCATCGAGAAAGTTCTTCGGGTGGCGTTCGGTCTTCTCGGCGGGTTCCGCGTAGACGTATTGCGCGCCGAGGTGCGTCGCAATCTTGGCGAACAACTCGCCGTGGCGGAATGGTTTGATGATGAAGTCGTCGATTCCCGCTTCGAACACCTCGTGCTCGACCTCGGAGAACACGCTGGCGGTGACGGCAACGATCGGCACTTCGGCGCCCCCCGGGAGTTCCCGAATCCGGCGCGTCGCCTCGTAGCCGTCCATGACCGGCATTCGCACGTCCATGAGGATCAGCTGCGGACCCCACTTCTCGAACTCCTCCACCGCCTGCTTGCCGTCTGAGACAGCCTTCACGCTGAACCCGACGCCCTCGAGCAGCTGGACGAGCAGCTCGCGGTTGCCGGCAGTGTCGTCGGCGACGAGGATGCGGTAACTTGGCTCGTCCGGACACAGCGCGGCCACGCGACGCTCCGAATGGCCTCGCGTGTCGGTTCCCGCCTCGGCCTTTTCGGCGTGGATGTCGAACTTGAAGACGCTGCCCACACCGACCCGGCTGTCGACCGAGATCTCGCCGCCCAGCAGACGTACGAACTCGCGGCTGATCGCGAGCCCCAAGCCGGTCCCGCTCTCCGCCTCAGTCGCCGTGCCGGCCTGCTCGAAGTACTGAAATATCCGTTCCGCGTCATCGACATCGATTCCGCGGCCGGTGTCCTCGACTTCGAAGAGAAGATGAACGCCGCTTCCTTGGTCCCTCACGGCCATCACGCGCAATTCCACGCTGCCCTGATCGGTGAACTTAACGGCGTTACCCAGCAGGTTGACCAGGATCTGGCGCAGCTTGTTCTCATCTGTCACAACGAACTCCGGCACTTCGTCAGAGCGGTGCACGCGGAGCTGCAAGCCCTTCGCTTGGGCGCGCAATCCGAGGAGCGATTGGAGTTGATCGAGCAGCGAGCGAAGGCTGAAGGTCACGTGGTTTGCCGAGATCCTTCCGGCCTCGACCTTCGACATCTCGAGCACGTCGTTGATGAGCGCGAGCAGGTGCTCGCCGCTGCTGTCGATGATGCCGAGCCGCTGCTGCTGACGGTCCGAGAGGTCCTCGTCGTGCCCCATCAACTTCGAGAAGCCGAGAATGGCGTTCATGGGAGTACGGATCTCGTGGGAGATGTTCGCGAGGAAGGTGCTCTTGGCGATGCTCGCGGCCTCGGCCGCTTCCTTGGCGATGCGGAATTCCTCGGCGCGTCTGCGCTCCGTGATATCGCGGACGAGCGACATAACGCCGATCACAGCCCCGCCGTCGTCGACGAGCGGAGTGTTCACCCACTCACAAAGGACGGTTCCGCCATCTTTGGTGACGCTCTCGTTCGTGCTGAACTCCCCGCCCTCCTGGTGCAGAAGATCTCGAAAGAGCCCCTCAACACCAGGCCGTGTCGCTCGCGGGATGATCAAGTCGATCGCCAAGCGGCCGATGGCTTCGTCACGGCTGTAGCCGAAGATCGCCTCTGCGGCCGCATTCCACTCCATCACTCGCAGCTTGGTGTCCCACTCGATGACTCCGAGCATCGTCTGCTCGAGGTGGAGCGCCAGCTTGCGTTGCGAAACCCTGAGCGCTTCCTCGGCTTGGGCTCGCTGCTTCAGGAAATGCACGCGGTCCATGGCGACGGCCACGTGGTTCGCGAGTGCGCTCAGGTAGTCCAGCTGCTCGGCCGATGGAGGCCTGGTGCCTTCGTCGCCATAGGTGCCCAGGTTCAGCGCGCCGAGCACCTTGCCCGCGAGCATCAGCGGCACGTTTACGAGCGTCCGTGCCTGGATCGCGTTCACGACCTCTTTGTCGGTGCGCGAGTCGGTGAGCGCATCCTCGACTACGACGATGTGCGAACCCTCCGCCACCTCCTCCATCATCGCGTCGCCTTTTACGGGGATACGCAGGAACCGTTCGTTCGGCGTCTCCTCGCGGTAGCGGTCACCGATCCGCATGATGCTGTCTCGGGCACTCTCGATTGCGTCACCTTGAACATCGAGCATTAGCAGGCTCTCGCCGTCGTCGGCCATGACGGCGAGTCCCACGCCCTCATAACCGAGGGTCTGCCGGAGTTCGGAGAGGAGCGCGCCGAGGATGGCCGTGTACGAACCGGCGCGGCCCAGCAGCGGATACAGCCGCAACAAGGAGCTGCTGTACCGTTCGTCGTTGAGTGCGCGCGCGTCTGCGCGATTCCTCACGTCTTCTCTCCAATCGCGCGGCCTGTCCCGCGAGACGTGGCGCAAAGATCGCCTGCGACAGTCTACACGGGCGGGTACTGGATGAGCGAAGACGAATGCTGAATCGGCTTGTTGGGGAGTTCCCTCTGGCAAACCGCATGGACCGCCCCGGAAAACAAAGCGGCTCCACCCTCATTGGGCGGCGCCGCTGGTACGTACGTTTTGGTGCGGGTGAAAGGAGTTGAACCTTCACGGGGTTGCCCCCACATGGACCTGAACCATGCGCGTCTGCCATTCCGCCACACCCGCGTGTGCGCGAATCCGAATGGTAGCACAGGCGCCCGAGCAGGGAAAAGTGGGCTCGGTCCGCCGAGAAGACCAACTACCAGACGCTGATCTTCCACTCTCCGGACTCTTTGACGAGCTGCTCGGTGACGTCGACCTTCTTGACCTTGTTGGCCGGATCGTTGGTGGCGAAAGTCAGCGCGACCTTTGCCTGGGCCGTCGACGTGGACTCGGTCACGTCGCTGATGCTGTAGGCGGTGAGCGTCGTCGGATCCTGCTTGCTGTGCTGCAAGAACTCCGCCTTCGTCACCTTGTCCGAGTAGTGCTTGTAGTAGCACGTCCAGGTGGTGTCGAAGTCCTTCTTCATCTTCGACGTGAAGAACGTGTCGACCGTCGCCTTCGGCGTGGCGAAGCCGGGATAGCCGGCGCTCGTCGACGTGGGCAGGTTCTTGGTCGAGCATCCGAACAGCCCGACTGCGAGGGCCAGAACGATCACAGTGGCCGCGAGACGTTTGTTCAAGGTGAACTCCTCGGTGTGTTTCGCGTGGCGTGCGCCACAACATGTTGCAAGTATCGCGCGCATGCCGCCCAGATGCGACAGACCGTTCTCAGAAAGAGGGAGGCCGGTGCGGGACCGGCCCCCCCTCTCAGTTCTAACGCTTGGGCCCGTTCGGTCCCGCGCTAGTTGTGCATCTTGCTGACGCTCTTGCCCGGGTGGCAAGAGGCGCAGGCATAGATCCAGTAGTTGTTCCCCTGGACCTTCTGCGTGACGACGGTGTCAGCTGAGTTCGAGGTGGTGTACTCCGCATGCGTGCCGTTGTGGCAGGACTCGCAGTACATGGCGTTGTTCATCCCGGCGTTCGGGGAGTTCGTGATCAGCGAGTTGCGGTACAGCGTGCCCGCGTTCTCAGCATGCTTCGCATCGTGGCAGTCGGCGCACTTTGGCTCGTTGAGCCACGGCTGACGGCCGCCGGTGGCTGCTGACGTCCACAGCTTGTTGAGCGAACCGTGGCAGTCCGGGCAGCCCTTGCCCGCGCGGGCCATGATGCCGCGCATGCACAGGGTCCTGGGGCCGGGATGGCAGTTGTAGCAGCCGGCGACATCGTTGGTGACCTTGCCATCGTGACGCTTGTGCATCGCGACGGAGAGGCTCTCGTTGCCGGTGACGCCCTTGGTGCCGAGGGCGTTGTCCTGATGGCACTCGCCACAGAGATGCGGGTGACCAGCGTTGGCATCGGCCAGCAGGGTCGTGCCCTGGAGGGTGTCATGCTTGGTGAGAATGTCGGCGAAGGGGTTCGTGGTGCCGTGGCAGTTCGAACAGGTCATCTCGGTCGAGACAGGAGTGACGACCTGTACTGTGGTCACGGTCACGCCAGCCTTCTTGACGGTGAGGGTGGCGGCACCGTAGGGATCCCACGTACCGTCATCGTCGTACGGGGTGACGGGAATACCCTCGGCGACCCAGCTCTTGTTAGCGGCGTCAGCAACGAAGGTGCCGGTGAGGCCGTTACCCTTGAGGCCGACGTTCGCCGCGAGAGCCCAGCCTGGCTGGCCAGAGTCGTGGAAGTTGACCGCGTAGGTCCAGAAGTCGGTGTGCAGAGTCGAGTTGGTCTTCTTGGCGAAGGCGTAGCTGACGGTCAGGCCTGCGGGCATGAAGCCGGACTTCGAGTTCTGGTCCTTGATCTGGACGTGCAACGTGTTGTACGGCGGCAGGACGCAGGCGTACTTGTAGCTGTCCTGGTCGCAGTGCATGCCGAGGTCGTTCCAGGCGAAGACGGCCAGGCCGCCGGTCTGGGTCGGCATGGCGTTGGTCGGGTAGTTGGCCGTGAGGGCCCAGTTGATGGTCGTGGTGGTGTTGAGTACAACCGTTGCGACCTGCCATGTCTGCAGGTAGCCGCTTACGGTCGTGCTCAGCGTGTTGACGCCCACGGCGCAGGCGGCAAGCGTGTAGACGCCGCTCGCGTTCGTGACGCCGCTAACGGTGCCATTGCTGACAGTCACGCCAGACATGGCGGCGCCGGTGGTGATGTTCTTGACGACGCCGGTGATCGTGCCGCCACCGGTGCCACCGCCGCCGTGACCGGCGAATGCGGTTCCGGTGATGGCCAGACAGAAGACCGCCACCAATAGGAACAGAGTTGATGCTTTTCTCATTGAGCCTTTCCTCCCTTGTTCTTGCTTTGGGCCGATGTGCGAAGACGCGCTCGCCCGACCGCCCCCTTCGGTGAGTTTTGTCCAATCACGTTTGCTCGATACGCACCCCCGCTCTTCCAATTCCTACTAGCTCGACAGGGTTAGGCCCCTCGGCCATTCCACCCATTCCTCATAATGAGTTCGCTCCATCGAGAACGAGGCGATGACTAGTTATTGGTGACTCTGAGTATTCAGGGTTGTAGGGCATAATGCAATGTTCGTTAAAGGGGAACCTGATGAACGGCTCGGCTGCGGCTGTGTTCGTGAACCGGTGAACTGACGAGCGGCTTCATTTGACTGACCGGCGGGCTTGTTGCGTGGCGAGGGAAGCTTTTGAGGCATGCTTGGCGCTGGCGCGAGATGTCGCGAGGCCGGCTTCGGCGAGCTGAACTCGAGCCGCAGCCACGGAGCCACGAAGCGTCGCTACTTGATGGGCACGTCGAATGAGAGGACCGTTCGGCCGGCTTGCGACTCCAGGCTTGCCTCGCCTTTCCTCGCCGCGGCCCGGTCCCTGATGCCGCGGAGGCCTCGGCGACTCGCGGGCAAACGATCTATGTCGATGCGCTGAGGAGTTCCGGTCCCATCGTCTGAGACCGTCAGCCGCAACGAGCTCCCGCCCGACCCGCCTTGATCGCCGATTCCGAGAGAGACATCAACATGTCGCGCGGCCCCGTGCTTCGCCGCGTTCGTGAGCGCCTCTTCGAGAACGCACTGGAGGTCCCAACGAAGCTTCACGGGCAACTCCGGAAGGTCGTCTGGGGCGTGGAACGTGACGCTCATGTCCAACCGCAGGGCCTGAGCCTTCGACACGTCTTCGAGTTGAGCGCGCACGCCACCGGGAACCGCCTCGGGCGGCTTGTCGCCGACGATTCTTTGCAGGTCGGCAACGGTGCTGCGAATATCGTCCGCTACAGCCCCCAGGCTCATCGGCCCGCCGTCCTCTGCGGGCTTAGACGACATCTCCACGATCTTCGCGATAGCCGAAAGCCGGTTGTACACCTTGTCGTGGGCGTCCAAATCGATTCGAGAGCGCTCCTCGGCCTCGATGAGGCGCCGCCTCATGTCGGTTCGCCGAGAGACGATGAGCAACGACGCCATCACCGGCAGAAGCAGCCCGTAGAACAGCCACGGGAAGATCGATCCGGCTGACGCCGCCGCGACCTGCACCGGGGACAACGTCTGCCACCAGTTCGGCAGGCCCGCCGCAACTACGAGTACATACTCGGATGCGCCCGCGGGCTGGCCGGAGAGCGCGGCCACCTTCTCGGCGAGTGGCGGGCCGCCTGCGTAGCGCCACGCCTTGGTGAGTCGCGCTCGCGACGTGCCGGGCGCTGGCGAGAGTCCGTCGACCGCCATCCCCGCGGAGTCCGCTGCCAGGCGAACGGCGCGGCCTTCCTCGGCGGCGAGCGTCACTGTCTTGCAGGCGACGTCGACCCGCGGCACGCTGCCGGGATTCGAGGCCTGCGGTACGTTGTGAGACGCCACCAGGACCGAGGACTGTCCGCCCGAGAGACGCACCAGATACAGATCGGCGCCGGCGGCACTCGAATACCTGCCGAACGCCTGGGTGAAGATCGGCTCGCACTGCGACACCTGCGCGACGGAGAAGCGCTGGCCGATCTCGGTGGTGATCGCAGAGATCGCCTGCTGACGCTGCAGGAGCATCTCGGAAGCGTGCGCTGCGGGGCTCTCGACGGCGAGCGCCCAGGTCACCGTGAACGCGAGAGCCATCGCGAGCGCGGCCGATGTGATGCTGCCGGCGAGATGGAGACTGGTTCCTCGGCGATGCGTCAGACGCAGGTATGCGCAGAACGGGAAGGTCCCCATGACGGCGAGCGTAGGCCAGGCGATCGACGGTGGGATGCTCGCCCAATCCAGCGCCGATCCGGTCGCGTGCATACCGAGGGCCGCGAGTATGACGACGCACGTCGCGATCATGACGCCGCGCCCGCGTCCCTGGTCGAGCATGGATGCGCCGGTGGCGCCGGCCAGCACCGGCAGCACGAAGCGCCACCACGTGAGTGGTCCGGAGTCTGCGACGACGAGAAGCGCGACGCATCCGAACCAGACGGCGATGTCGATTCCGAACACGTAGGCGACCTCGCGGCGGCTTCGCTTCGCGAATACGACGGTCAGGGCGTCCACCGCCCCGAATGCAACGCCGAGCAACACGATCGCGGGTAGAAGCGTGACCGCCGCCGCAGCGTTGATCGGCGCGCCAGCCTGAAACGCCCCGAGCCCGAACGCGATCAGCGTCTGGCCCAGGGCAAAGAGTGCCGGCCAGATGATGTCGCGAGGTGCGAGAGAGAAGCCTTCGTGGTCGGGCACTACACCTCCGGAGGTGATTCCTGCTCGCGAACGACGAGTCGCTGGAACGCTTCCCGCCGGTTGGACGCACCGAGAACATGGTAGGCGGCCTTGATTCGCGAGTTGACGGTGTTGACGCTCAGTCCCAGCTCGTCGGCGATCTCTTTGGCGGACAGGCCCCACGTGCAGTAGAGATCCATCGTCTTGCGGATGCTCTCGGTGAGCGCTTCGTAGCGTCCGCGATCGGTCATGACTTCGGTCGCGTACGAGTACAGGCCGGCCATCGTCTCCTGGATCTTCAGGGCGACCGACGGGGTGACGACGAAGCGGCCCTCGGCCACATGGGCGATGGCACCGGCGATGCCGTCGGTGGATTCGTTCTTCCACACATATCCGTCAGCGCCGGCACGGATCGCTGCGAGGATCGTGTCCTCGTCGTGAAAGACCGACGTCATGAGAACGCGCGCCTGAGGCGCCAGTTCCTTCACCACACTCACGGCGTCGATGCCAGCGCGGTCGCCCTCGGCGAGCCGGATGTCGAGCAGCACAACGTCGGGCGGGGGTTCCGAGCGATCTTCTCGGAGGAGGCCGACAGCTTCGTCGGTCGAGGATGCGGCGCCCCAGACGCGAGTTCGGGCGTCCTTGGAGAGCAGCATGCGCATCGCTTCGCGCGCATAGTAATCATCATCGACCACCAGAACATTCACTCGCTCGTCAACCATTGCGCCCCCAGAGAAACCCTGCATCGGTATGAATTCACCTCATGATAGGGCGTGCGGGATGCGCGGTGCCATATCCCGCCTGCCAAGGGCGGACAATCGGCGGCTGGCGCGGCGCGCTCGTTGAGTGCGATAGCTCACAATCACTCCACACCGCTGCTATCAACCCCCCGCGCGCCAGTGCCGATGAAGGTGACGAAGCATGTTCGCCGTCATTTCGCCGCCGACGCGATGACGATCCGCTGCAGAGGAGACGCTATGAGGATTGCTGTCCTCGACAGTCCCAGAAGCTCGATCGGGCGCGATGTCGACTTCTCGCTAGGAGTCTTCACGGTCGACGGCTTGGGCGAGGTAAGCATCGACGACCTGCACGAGTTCGATGTCGCCGGCAACGTTCACTGGCTCTCGAAGGACGTTCGCTCGCTGGTCCTCGGCTATTCGCTTGAGGCTGGCTGCGCCACCGGCTCGGCTAACGACGGGGATCCGTCATCCGACGTCGAGACCGAGGTCGTCTACGTCCCGCCGCACCGCGTGGGCTCCCGGACCGAAGCCGAGCTGCGCACCATCGTCGCCGACATGATCGAACGCGGATGGTTGCTCGTGGAAGACAGCCGTATCGGTGCCGCCGGAGGTCACCTCATGTTCCAGCGCTCCGAACCGCTCGACCCGGCGCTGCTCCGATCGCTCTCGTTCGCGGGCTGACCCGCGAGGCACGCGCTCTCGGTTAGCGCTTCACCTTGCCGCGCCACATCTTCATGCCGCCCTTGACGCTGTAGGCCTCGCCGAAACCGAGCTTGCCGAGAAGCCCGGCCGCTCTCGCACTGCGGTGGCCGGCGGCGCAGATCAGGAACGTCTCGGCGGCAGGGTCGAGTTTGCCCGCGCGCTCGGAAAGCTGCCCGAGTGGGATGTTGACAGCGCCGGGCACGCGTCCGGTCGCGAACTCGAACGGCTCGCGTACGTCGATGATCACCGGCTTGCCGCTCTTGAGTTTGGTGGCCAGCTCATCGGTCGTGATCGTCTTGACGCCCCATCCGAACATGTGGTCCCTTTCCGTGCGGGTCAACGATTCTTCGCCGGTCCAGTGTGGCAGAGCGGCACGGCAGACGCCGCACCCTAGGCGCTACTCGGCGGTCGCCGGAGCCGGACTCGGCTGCACCGAGGCCTCGCCGCCACGACTGCCGCCATCGGAGTCGTCGTCGGGGCCGTCGCCCTCGGGCACCTCGTGACGCGCGCCGAGCAGCTTCTCGCGCCACCCCTCGAGCAGAGCGTAGGCGACCGGCACCACGAGCAGCGTCAGCGCCGTCGACGTCGTGAGCCCGCCGATGACGATGACCGCGAGCGACTGGCTGATCAGCGCGCCCTGCGCGAAGCCCGACGCCAGCGGCACGAGCGCGAAGATGGTCGCGAGCGCCGTCATCAGGATTGGCCGCATGCGTGTCGCCCCGGCCTCCTTGAGCGCGTCGTTGATCGACGCGCCCTGCTCGCGTTTCTGCTGCACGAGCTCGACGAGCACGATCGCGTTCGTGACCACGATGCCGATGAGCATGAGCGCGCCGATCATCGCCGGGATGTCGAGCGGCAGCCTCATCACGAACAGCCCGAGCAAGCCACCGATGATTGCGAGCGGCAGCGCGAACATGATCGCGAGCGGCGCCACGGCCTCGCCGAAGGCGAGCACCATGACGAGGTAGACAGCGCCGATCGCGATGATCATCGCGACGCCCAGCTGGCTGAAGCTGTCGTTCATCTGCTGGGCCGTTCCGCCGACGTCGGTCTGGACGCCAGCGGGAAGCTTGACCGTCGCCACCTTCGCCTTCGCGGCTTTGATGACCGACCCGGTGTCTCGCGATGTGAGCGCCCCGCTGACCGAGGCATACTCGTCGCCGTCCTTCGTCAGCACCGCGACGGGGCTTCCCGTCTCGACTACCGAGGCGATCGTGTAGAGCTTCACCTTCTTGCCGAGCGGGGTGTCGAGCTCGATGTTCCTGATCTGACTGATGTCTTTGACCGTCGCCAGCTTGAGTGAGTAGAGGATCGGCGCGTCTTTGCCGTCGATCTTGACGGTGCCGAGGTTCTGCTCGGCGACGAGGCTTCGCACAGTGCCGGCGACCATCGCGGCGTTGAGGCCCTTCTTGGCGGCCTTCTTCTTATTGACGGCAATCCCGATCTGCTTGCGCTCCTCGCCCAGGTTATTCGACACGTTCTCGAGGCCGGGCAGGCCTTGTAGCGCATCGGTGACCGCTTGGGCACCGGTGCGTATGTCGGCGAGGGATGTGCCCGTGACCACAACCTCGAGCGTCGAGTTCGAACCGGCGGCGGACTGCGCGTTGACGGTGATCTTCGCGTCAGGAGCGAGCGCCTTGAAGCTCGTTCGCATGTCGGCGACGACCTTACGTGTGTCGGCCTTGGCGTCGAGCTTCACGAACATCGCGCCGTGGTTCGTGCCGGTCACGCCCTTGGATAGGTCGAAGCCGCCGGCAGATCCTCCACTCGTGTCGTAGAGGAGTACCGCCTTCTCTTTGGCGAACTCGGATTCGATGGCGCGCATCGTCTTGTCGACCCTGGAGGCCTTCGTGCCCTCCGGGTACTCGACCGCGATGTTGACGTACTTCTCCTTGCTCTCCGGCACGAAGCCGGTGCCGATGAACGGGATGAGCGCCAGCGAGCCCAGCAGCAGCAGGAACGCGCCGGCGAGGATAACCGGCTTGTGATCGAGTGCCCACCCGAGGCTGCGCTTGTACCACGCCGCGACCTTGCCCTCGCCGCGAGGCGCCCGCTTGACCTTCTGGCCCAGCAGGGTCCACTTCGCCATGAGCGGCACGATCGTGATCGCGACGGCGAGCGAGGCGAGGAGCGCGATTCCCACGGTGATGGCAAACGGCCGGAAGATCTTGCCGATGATCCCGGTGACGAGGCCCAGCGGCAGGAAGACCGCGACCGTGGTCAACGTCGAACTCGTGATCGCCGAGGAGACCTCGGAGACCGCCTTGCGGATCGTCTCGGGAGTTCGAGGCTCACCCAGCGAGAGGTGCCGGTAGATATTCTCGATGACGACGATGGAGTCGTCGACCACCCGGCCGATCGCCACGGTGAGTCCGCCGAGCGTCATGACGTTCAGGGTGACGCCGGTGAAACGCAGAGCCACGAGCGCGATCATGACCGACATCGGGATCGACACGACCGCGATGATGGTCGAGCGCCAGTTGCGCAGGAACAGCAGGATGACGATGAACGCGAACAGCGCGCCGAGCTCGCCTTCGTGCATCATGCCGTCGACCGACGCGTTGATGCCCACCGATGCGTCGTAGGCGTAGTCGACCCTCGCCCCGGCCGGCAGATTCTTGCTGAGCTTCTCCATCTCCTTGCGGACTCCCGTGGAGACGTCGACCGTGTTCGCGTCCTGCGTCTTTACGATGTCGACGAGCACCCCCGGCCGGCCGTTGGCGCGGCTGCCGATCACGTCGCCCGGCCCGTACGTGACGTCCGCCACGTCCGAGAGCTTGACGAGCTTGATCTTCGAGGCCGAGCTGCCGCCCCCGATGCTCATCTTCGCGCTACCCGATCCGCCCGAACCGCCGCCTGCTCCGCCCGACGACGACCCGCCGCCGCTTGCGCCGCCGGAGCCCTTGAGGCTGGACAGCGATCCCTGCAGGCCGGAAACGGCCTGCTTCACGTAGCCGATCTGCGGGGCGAGCGCAGCGATCTGCGCACCCGTGCCCTTGATCGTCATGCTCGCTTCGATGGACGTCTGCTGCGCGACCGTTCGGTCGTGCTGGGAAGGCCCTCCCGCCGAGAACGTCGCCGGATCGCTCGCGATCGCTTCGGCCTTCGCGTACTGCGCATGTGCGGCGGCGTTGGCGGACGCCGCCTGGCTATACGGGATCTCCATTTGTACGAGCATCGCCTGGAGCTGCTGCAGACCGGCGACGCCCCCGAGGCCCTGGCCCAGAGTGCCCATGCCGGCGCCAAGCTGCCCCATACCCGCCCCGAGCTTGCCGATCGCCCCGCCGAGCGCCCCGAAGCCCTTGCCTATCGACGAGAACGCCGAGGTGAACATCGACGTGCTGTCGGGGTAGACAGCGACCGAGAAGCTCTTGATGTCGTCCACGGTGCCCAGGGTGCCGGACACGCGAACCGGCTGGTTCACGTCGTTCACGTCGACCGACCCCACCGGGAACGACAGGTTGGCGGCCTGCAACTGCTGCGTGACTCCGGCAACAGTCAGCTTGTGTTTGCGCAGCTTTTTGGCGTCGAACTTGATGCGGACCGCGTTCTCGTAGTCGCTCGCGATGCTCGCTTCGCCCACGCCCGCTACCGACGTGAGCGCCGGCACGATCGTGTCGCGCGCGTATGCCCTCAGCTGGGCCTCGGAAGACTTGCCCCCGCTGACCGACAGCTTGAGGATCGGCGCCGATCCGAAGCTGATGCGCTTGATCTGTGGCGCCACCGCATTCTCGGGCAACTTCACGCCCTCGATCGCCTTCTTGACGTTCTGCTCGGCCTTGTCCATGTCCGCCGAGAACGAGAACTGGGTGACGACCGCCGAGACCGAGTCGGCCGAGTCCGACTGGACCTTCTCGACACCATCCACCCCGTTGAGCGCCTGCTCCATAGGCTTGGTGATGTTCGTGTAGACGTCGTTTGGGGCGGCCCCGGGATACGGCGTGACGACAGCGATGACGGGGATGTTGATATCCGGCATCGTCTCGCGTTTGAGTTGCGACGCCGAGTAGATACCTCCTGCGACGAGAAGCAGCGCGACGATGACGATCGCTGCGGCATTCTTGAGTGCGAAGCGGGTGATGCGGTCCACGTGCGGTCTTCCTTTCATGGAGCGTCTGCCGTCAAACGGGCGAACGCGTAGCAACCTGTGCGGCGCAACACCGCAGATCTCGGGTGGACGCGGAGGCAGCGGCCTCGGCTATATCTGGTTCGAGGTCAGCGCCCCGATGAGCTTGTGATGGATGTCGATCAACTTGCGAATGTCTTCTTCCGAGAGCACCGCGAAGTAGCGTCGCATCAACGCGCGGTGACGTGTCTCCGCCTCGTGCAGCGCATCGAGCCCCGCCGAGGTGGGCGTCACGAGGGTCACACGCCGGTCGGACGTGTCGACCGTGCGCACCACGTAGCCCTCGCGCTCGAGCGAGGCGACCGCCGCGGAGGCTGCGGGTGGCTTGATCGCGAGCAACGCCGCGACCTCGCTCATCTTCACCGCCCCCTGCATTTCCATTGCGCGCAGCAGCAGTGCCTGCGGCATGGTGACGGTCTCCGGGCAACACTCCGGACCAAAGTGCCGAGACGCCATGATGCGACCCATGCGCACGAGGACGTTGTCGAGCTCATCGAGGAGCGCGTCGTCGTGCTCGTTGAGCGTGAGTTTTATTTCGTTCTTCGAAGTATTCACGCATCGAACCATAATCACTGGTGCCGAGGAGGTCAAGCGCCACCGCCCCGTTGCGCGACGTCTCATTCGCGACAGCGACCACCCCACTGTCAGGCCTCTCGGCTAGAATGGGCGCGGACGCCTCGGCGACCCGACACCTACGGGAGGCTCGTGGAGCAGCAGCTCATCTTGGACCGCTACCGCCCGCTCTCCGAACTCGGCGAAGGCGGCTTCTCCACCGTCGTGCTCGCATGGGACACGCGCATGCAGCGCCGGGTCGCGATCAAGCGCATGGCGTTTCCCGTCGGCCGCAACGGCAAGCCGCTCGCAGACCCTCCCGGGCTTGCCGAGGCACGCACCGCGGCGATGCTCAACCACCCCGCGATCGTCACCGTCTTCGACTTCGAGACCGATGCCGACGAGGCGTTCCTCATCATGGAGCACGTCGACGGCGCAAGCCTCGAGCGTATCCTCGACGACCTCGGCGGCCCGCTCGACCTCGACGAGACCGCTGTCGTGTTTTGCGCCGTCGCCGACGCGCTCGACTTCGCCCACGACAACGGCGTCCTGCACCTCGATATCAAGCCCGCGAACGTGCTTGTCACGCGAGACGGCCGCGTCAAGGTTGCGGACTTCGGACTCGCGGAGCTCTCCTCGGCGTTGGGGCACGGCGCGGGCGCGGGCGGAACGATCGGCTACATGCCGCTCGAGCAGCTCGAGGGCCAGCGCGTAAGTGAGGCCACAGACGAGTGGGCGCTCGCGGCGCTCACGTTCGAGTGCCTCACGGCGACCAACCCGTTCGACGACGATACCGTCGAGGCTGCCATCGTGCGCCTCGAGACGCTCGATCCGCCGTTGCCCAGCGAGCTCGAGGCCACCGTCCCGCACGCAATCGACGACGTGCTCATCGCCGCGCTCGGACCGAGGCCGACCGACCGCTACCCCACCGTCGCGGCGTTCGCCGACGCGCTCGAGTGCCATCTCGGCGACCGGGAGTTTGGCCGCGATTCGCTCGCCGAGACGGTCGAGGCGTACGCCGTCGACGACTCCGACGACGTGCGGCCCGGCCTGTACGAGGTCGGGATGTGGGACCGGCTACGAGGGCCGCTCGGCGCGTTTCTGCTGCGCGGTGTGGCTGCCGTCGAGTCGGGATGGCTCGCGTGGATCGGCCTTACGGCGATACATCTGGACCGCGCGGGCGTGCTCGGGGCGACGGCGCTCATAATGCTGGCGGGCGCGCTTGCGCCGTCGCTTGGCACGGGGCTCGGCATCGGGGCGTTCGCCGTCGGCCTCTTCGCGAGCGGCGCCTGGGTGCTCGGCACGCTTCTCTCCGCAGCTGCCGGCGTGTGGTGGTGGTTCGTCGCTCGCAGAAGGTCGGGTGCGGCCGTCATCCCACTCGCGGCGCCCGCGCTCGGTGTCGCGCATCTCGCGCCGGCCGCACCGCTGCTCGCCGGGTTCTCACTGCCGCCGCTCGCAGCGGCCGTGAGCGGACTCGTGGGCGGCGTGCTCTCCGTGCTCGCGTCGGCGGCGTCGTTCGTCTCGGCGCCGTACGGCTCGGTCGACCCGCGCATCTTCGTCGATCTCGCGCGCGCTCCGCTCTTCGCGGCAAGCGCTCGCGCGGCGTTCCTCAACCCGGCGACCTACATCGTGCTGCTGGGCTGGGCCCTCTCGGCAGCGGTGATGTCGTGGCTGTGCCGGCGGGCTTCTCGGCTGTTCGCGGTGATCGGCGCGATCGTGGCGTCGGCGGTTCTGGGCGGCTCGTACGTGCTGGCGGACAATGCGGCGGGCGCTCTGGGCAACGGCTCGGTGTGGGTGAACACCAACCTCGTCGCTTCGATCGCCGGGTCACTTACAATGGTGCTGCTGGTCGTTGCCCTTGGAGCGCCAGTGCGTTCGGAAGCCGACGGCGAGCCGGAGCAGTCGTCGCCATGGCAGGACGAAGGGGTCGCGTGAGCCTTCTATCGGAGTTCGAGGACCGGATCGGCCGTGCCGTTGAGGGCGGCTTCGCTCGCGTCTTCCGATCGCCCGTGCAGCCCGCCGAACTCGCGAAGGCGCTGGGCAAAGAAGCCGACCGGCAGCGCAAGGTGGGCAAGGGCAAGGTCTACGCGCCCACCCTCTACAACGTGCTGCTCTCCCCGGAAGACGACGAGAACCTCGGCGGATTCGCCGACACCCTCGCCGGTGAACTCGAGACCTACCTCGTGGGCTACGCTCGCGAGCGCTCCTACGCATTCGCGATCCGACCGGTCGTGCGCTTCATCGTCGACTCGGAGCTCAAGCTGGGCCGCTTCGACGTGATCGGCGAGCTGCTGTCGCCCGACGAACTGGCCGAGGAACTGGGCGATGAGTTCTGGAGCGAGGAAGAAGCCCCCCACGCCGAGGCGATTCCCGCCTCCCCTGATCTCGGCGAACTCGCCCAGGTCGCCGAGACCCCTATGCGCAAGCCATCGATCCCCGTCATCAAGCCGAACCTGTTCTTCGACGCGGAGGCTGCGGACTCCGACGACCTCGGCGCACCGGCGCCGGGCATCGCCACGATCACCGTGCGCGGCGTCGATCACGACGTTGTGTTGCGCGGCGATCGCATGGTCGTAGGCCGCCTCGCGACGTGCGACATCTCCCTGCAGGACAAGAACACGAGCCGCCAGCATGCTGCGTTCATCCGAGAAGGCGCGGGCTGGGCGATTGAGGACCTCGGCTCGACGAACGGGACGCTCGTCAACGGGAAGCGCGTCGACCGGTCTCAGCTGTGCAACGGCGACGTTATCGTCGTGGGCATCACCGAGCTCGTGTACCACGAGCCGAGGGGCTGAGCCTGCATGATCGATGTCGCGCTGCTCGCTGGCCGTCTCCTGCTGCTTGCGCTGCTCTATCTCTTCCTGTTCGCGGCCGTGAAGACCGGCATCGGGCTCGTCGCAGTGCAGCGTGTCAAAGGTCGCGGTGTCTGGACCGTCTCAGTGGTGCAAGGCCCGGCGGAGCTCTCCGGCGTCTCGCTTCCAGTGACCGGTCCGGTCGTCATCGGCCGCTCGCCCGGCGCCGACATCGTCATCGGCGATGACTTCGTGAGCGGCCGCCACGCGCGGCTCTCCCCCTCCGGCGAAGGCGCCGTGCTCGAGGACCTCGGCTCGACGAACGGCACCGTGCTTAACGGCAAGCCGGTCACGTCGCCGCATTCGCTGCGCATCGGCGATGCGATCGACATCGGCAACGTGCGGCTCAAGGTGGACCGCTCGTGACTGCGCGCGCGAAGCAAAGCTGGGCCGCGCTCACCGACATCGGCCGCGTGCGCACGCACAACGAAGACAGCGTGCTCGCTCAGCCGCCTCTGTTCGTGGTCGCCGATGGCCTCGGTGGCCACGAAGCCGGTGAGGTCGCGAGTTCGATCGCGGTCGAGACGCTTCGCGATCACGCGCCGCGCCGGCCCGACTCCAAGGCGCTCGCGCGCGCCGTGCGCGCCGCCAACCGCGAGGTCATCCGCGCCGCGCGCGAAGGCTACGGCCGCCAGGGCATGGGCACGACGATGACCGCAGCAATCGTGGAAGGCTCGCACGTCGCGATTGCGCACGTGGGCGACTCGCGCGCATATCTGCTGCACGCGGGTGAGCTCTCGCGCGTCACCGAGGACCACTCGATGGTCGCCGACATGATCCGGCGCGGCCAACTCACTGACGCTGAAAGCCGCGTCCACCCGAACCGCAGCGTCATCACGCGCGCGCTCGGCACCGATCCGAACATGGTCGCCGACCCCTACGAATTCGACGCCGAGCCGGGCGACCGACTGCTGCTGTGCTCCGACGGCCTCACCTCGATGCTCGAGGACGGCGCGATCGGCGAGGCGCTCGGCGCATACCGCGACCCGGCGATCGCGGCGCGCATGCTCGTCGACGCGGCCAACGACGCCGGCGGGCACGACAACGTCTCGGTGATCGTCATCGACATCGAGGGCGAAGGAGCGCGCGCAGGCGCGTCGGTCGACGCGAGCGGCGCCCGTGCCGGTCGCGGAATGCTCGCGGTCATCGGCTGGTTGCTGCTGCTCGCACTCGTCGTGGGCGGCATCGCCTACGGCAGCTACTCGTATGCGCGGTCGCGGGCGTTCCTCGTCTCGGCCACGCCGGGCAGCGTCACGCTCTACCGCGGCGTCCCCGGCGAGGTGGCCGGAATCAAGTTGCAGTGGTTCGTCTCGGAGAGTCAGATCGATGTGAGCTGGCTTTCCCTCGCCGAGCAGCAGGCACTTCGCGCCACCGAGACGTTCCCGAGCGTCGACGCCGCCCAGCAGAAGCTGAACTCGCTGACCGCAACCACGACCACCACGTACTAGGAGCCTATGTCGCGCCGCACCACAGAGCTGCTTCTGCTGCTCGCGGCCACGCCGCCGGTGCTGCTTATCTTCGCGCTGGTCGACGCGCAGCGGGCCAAGGCGTTCACTGCAGGCTCGTTGCTCGTGCCAGCGGCGCTGCTCGTCGCCTTCGTCGCGGCGCATCTCGCGGTCCGGCGGTTCGCGTCGAGGGCCGATCCAGGCCTGCTGCCGATCACATTCCTGCTTTCGGGCATCGGTCTCGCGGTCGTAACCCGGCTCGACGCGGCGCTCGCGGCCTCGCAGGTGATGTGGCTGTTCGTGGGCGTCGCGGCACTCGTCGCCACCCTCATCGCGGTGCCGTCGCTCGAGGTGCTCGCGCGCTACAAGTACACGCTTATGGTGAGCAGCCTCGTGCTTCTGCTCGCGCCGGCGTTCATCGGCCGCGAGATCAACGGCGCGAAGCTGTGGATCCGACTGGGCTCGGTCAGCTTCCAGCCAGGCGAGCTCGCCAAGATCCTCATCGTGCTCTTCCTCGCCGCCTACCTCGCCGAGAACCGCGAGCTGCTCTCGATCTCCACCCGCCGCTGGCTGGGCCTGCGCGTCCCCGAGCCGCGCACGATGGGGCCGCTGCTGCTCATGTGGGCGCTCTCGCTGCTCGTGCTCGTCTTCGAGCGCGACCTCGGCAGCTCGCTGCTGTTCTTCGCGATCTTCCTCGCGATGCTCTACACCGCCACCGGCCGGGTCGCCTACGTCGCTGTCGGTCTCGTCCTGTTCGGCGGCGGCGCTACCGCTGCGTATCACGCGTTCGGCCACGTTCGCACACGCGTCGACATCTGGCTCCACCCGTTTGCCGACGCCGCCGGCAAGGGCTACCAGCTCGTGCAGTCGCTCTTTGCGCTGGCCGCGGGCGGGCTGACCGGCACCGGACTTGGCATGGGCATCCCCACGCGCATCCCGTTCGTCTCGACCGACTTCATCTTCTCGGCGATTGGCGAGGAGCTGGGGCTGCTCGGCGCGTCGGCGGTCGTGCTGTGCTTCCTCGTCTTCGCGATCCGCGGCCTCGCCACCGCGTCGCGCGCGAAGACCGACATGGCGGCGTTCACGGCGGCCGGCCTCGTCGCCGCGATCTCGCTGCAGGCGTTCGTGATCGTGGGCGGCGTCACGCGGCTCATCCCGCTCACCGGCGTCACACTCCCCTTCGTGAGCTACGGCGGCTCCTCGCTGCTGTCGAGCTTCATCGCGCTTGGGCTGCTGCTGCGCGCCGGCGACGAAGGCACCGGCCGCGAGGCCGAGGTGGAGACGACATCGACCGACCTCGGCGTGCTCGGCCGCATCGCGCTCGGCCGTCGGCTTACCGGCGTGACCACCACGATCGCGCTCCTCATGGCCGCGCTCGTCGTTAACCTCACGTGGATCCAGGTCGTCGACGCCCGCGCGCTGCAGAATAATCCCGCCAATACGCGCAACCTCGCCCAACAGGCCCGAGACGACCGCGGCGCCATCCTCACGCGCGACGGCGTCACGCTCGCCGAGTCGAAGCGTGCCGGTCGCGTCTACGAGCGCTCGTATCCGAAGCACGATCTCGCCGCGCACACCGTAGGCTACCTCTCGGCGCGCTACGGTCGGACCGGCATCGAATCCGCCGAGAACGACGTGCTCGCCGGCGGCAAACGCGCCTTCGCGAGCTGGGGCGACGTGATCGACGCCGCCGTAGGCCGCCCTGTCCCCGGCAACGACGTCGTGCTCACGCTCGACAGCCGCGTGCAAAAGGCCGCCGAGGGTGCGCTCGCCGGGCGCAACGGCGCGTGCGTCGTGCTCGACCCGCGCACGGGCGCCGTGCTCGCAGCCGCCGCCAACCCCGGCTACGACCCGAACTCGATCGACGCGCAGTGGGCCGCTCTCAACGCCGACGCGAGCTCGCCGCTGCTCGACCGCGCTCGCAACGCGCTCTACCCGCCCGGCTCCACCTTCAAGGTCGTGACCGCCGCAGCCGCGCTGCAGAACGGCACCTCGCCCGACACCCGGATCCCCGCACCGACCGAACTGGTGCTGCCGCAGACCACCCCGCCGCTCCGCAACTTCGCCGGCGAGAGCTGCGGGGACGGCTCGACCAGCACGTTGGCCGAAGCCCTGCGGATCTCCTGCAACACCGCCTTCGCCCAGTTGGGGCTGACCCTCGGGCAGGACAAGCTCCGCGAGCAGGCCGCAGCCTTCGGCTTCGGGGACGGCTCGCTGCGAGTGCCGGACCGGGTCGCGACCAGCGTGATCCCGGCCGAGCTGAACCCACCGCAGCTCGCCCAGTCGGCGATCGGCCAGTTCGACGTACGGGTCACGCCGCTGGAGATGGCGATGATTGCCGGCGGCATCGCCAACGGTGGCACCGTGATGAAGCCGTACCTGGTGCGGGAGGTGCAGGCGCCGGACCTGACCCGGCTGAGCGTCGCGGAGCCGCAGACATTCCGGCAGGCCGTACCGCGCGAGATCGCCGACCAGCTGACCACCATGATGGTCGCGGTCGTCGACAGCGGCACCGGCACCGCCGCGCAGATCCGCGGGGTGTCGGTGGCGGGTAAGACCGGCACCGCGCAGAACGTGGCGGGTGCGGCCCCGCACGCCTGGTTCATCAGCTTCGCGCCCGCAAACGACCCGAAGGTCGCCGTCGCAGTGATCGTGGAGAACGGCGGCGAGGCCGGCAGCGAGGCCACCGGCGGCAAGGTCGCCGCCCCGATCGCCCGCGCGGTCATGCAGGCGGTGCTGGGCCGGTGACGGGGCTGGAGCCGCGCACCCTGGGCGGCCGCTACGTCCTGGGCGACACGATCGGAATCGGCGGGATGGCCGAGGTCTTCCTCGGCACCGACACCCGGCTGGGCCGCCAGGTTGCCGTCAAGGTCCTGCGCGCCGACCTGGCACGCGACCCGACCTTCCACAACCGGTTCCGGCGGGAGGCGCAGGCCGCGGCGTCGCTGAATGCGCCGTGCATCGTCTCGGTCTACGACACCGGCGAGGACGACGTCGACGGCACCACCCGGGTGCC
>JBBRSD010000015.1:0-16773 GCA_038245725.1 Coriobacteriia bacterium
ACCAGGCATACGTCCAGTTCGTCGTGGAGCTCGCCGCGTTCCACGTCTGGGTCCCGCTCCAGCCCGAGCCGGTCCAGTACTGGCCGTCGGAGCGGGCGATGCGCACATCGACCGAGGAGACTCCCGAACCGGCGCCGTCAGTCGCGGTGCCCGAGATCGTCTTGCTCGCGCCGGTGAGCACGGCGCTCGCGAGCGGATCGGCGACGCTGACGGTGGGCGCTGCCGCGTCGACCGTGAACGTGTTGCCGGTCGACACGCTCGCGAGGTCGGTGTAGGTGGCCGCGCTCGTAACCGCGGTCATCTTGCTGTTGGCCGTCGTGCCGTCGGTGCCGGGAGTCTTGAACGTGTAGACGACCCAGTACTGAACCGCTGAGTTCGTGACGCTCTCCGGAGAGGTGAAGGTGACTGTCGTGTCGCCCGACCCGTTGAACGTGGCGGCACTCGCGTTAAGCGTGGAATCGACACCGGGGTCGTAGACGTTGTTCGCAACGCTGTCTCTACAAACGTACACGCCCGAAATGGTGCTGCTCGGCGCGGTGAGGTAGTCGTGAAGCGAGACGCTCGTGGCCGTCACTGCGTTCGTGCCGGCGGTCCGCTGCAACGTGAAGCCGTCGACCGCCCTCGTCACGCCCGCAGCCACGACCGCTGCCGCGGGACGGTTCGCCGAGGCGGCCGCGAGTGTGGTCGTGTTGAAGATCGTGACGTTGGTCGCGCTCGCAGTACCGGTCTGCGCGACGCCGTCGGTGCCGCGCGTGGTGATCGTATAGGTAGGAGTCCCGGACTGAAGCGCCGGACTGTAGTTCCATGTGTAGCTCCAGCTCGTGGTGCCCGAAACGCCGTTCCAGATCGGTCCGGCTACCCACGACGCGGTAGCGCCGTTCCAGTAGAGGCTGTCGCCGCCGCGCTGGATCGACACCGAGACGGTGGTAACGCCCGACACCGCGTCGCTCGCCGTGCCGGACACGAGCGTCGAGGAGCCCGACGTAAGCACCGTACTGCTCGCCGGCGCGGTGATCGCAACCGCTGGAGCGTTCGCATCGACGGTGAACGTGTTACCGGTCGTCGTGGTGTTGGTCGTGGTGTTCGCGTTCGTGGTGATCGCCGAGATCTTGCTGTTGGCGGTCGAGTTGTCCGTGCCCGGCGTCTTGAAGGTGTACACCACGAAATACTGGACGGCGGTGTTCGTAACGTTCTCGGCCGCAGTGAGGGTGACGGTCGCCGAGTTCGAGCTGAACGTCGCCGCGCTCGCGTTCATCGTGGCATCGACGCCGGGGTCATAACTCCCGTTGGCGTTCGTGTCCCTGCAGACGTAGACGCCGGACACGACGTTAGCCGGCGTGCCCAGCGAGTCGTTGACGGTAACCGCCGAGACGGTCGTCGCGGAACTGCCGGCGGTTCGCTGCAGCGTGAAGCCGCCCACGGCTCTCGTCACTCCGGCCGCCACGGTGGCCGCCGCGGGCTGGTTGGCAGACGCGACGGTAACGGTGGTCGGAGGCGGTGAGGCGATCACGACGTTGCCCTTCGCGACACCGGTCTCCGCACTCGTGAACGCGCCTATCGAATACGTGCCGGCGCTCGCGGGGTTCGAGATGCCGAAGCTGGAGTTGAACACCACAGTGGCGGTCGTGTTCGCAGCAATGGATACGCCCGCCGGAAGAGTGATCGTGTACGTCGTGCCAGACGAACCCGAAACGGGAGTGAGCGTTGCCGCCGTCACGCCGTTGACGGTGACGTTGGCGGCGCTCGGACTGCCGGGAAGGGTAAAGCTCGACGGGAACCCTATGCTTACAGCGTTTGCACCGACGGTGGGGCTTGTCTCGAGGCGGCCCTGCGCACCCACCCCGACCGCGACCGTATACGCGGTTGCCGACCCCGCCATGTTGACGGAGGCGGTCGGAACGACACCGCGCGGTGCAGTCGCGTTGGCGGTGAGCGTGTACGTGAGCGGCCCAAAGCTGACCACGCCCTTGCTGCCGTTCGTCGAACCGCTCACTGAGTACGTCGATCCCGGCTGAGACGCATTGACGACATTTGCGATCTGAACGCTCAATGCCTGGTTGGCAGTGAGCGAGACGGGCGCTGCGAACGTGACCGTCACCTGCGTACCGGACTTCGATATCGTGCTCGGCGTCTGCCAGCTCGGGACTACGCTGCCGAGTACCACCGCGGAAACATCGCTGTTCGCGGGGAACGTGATGACGAACGAGCTGATCGTCTCGTTTGAGTTTCCTTTCGCGCCCGAAACCGTGTACGTCGTGCTTGCGTTGACGGACGCCGAGGTCACGGCAACCGAGGTGAAGCTGTTGACCAGTGCCAGCGCGACCAATGCGCTCGCCAAGATCGCTGTAACCACGACAAACGCGAACAAACCCCACGCCCTCTTGGGGTTATTCCTCCGCCAGCTGTGGAACTGCGCTACCACGGGACCCTTCCGTGACAGCGCCGCATGGCTATGCTCGCTTTACCCCTCACCCGTTCGGACTCCCGTCCTATTGGAACGTCTTCACCTTTGCAGCCAATCCTTTGTTACGAGGATCCAATTTCAGGGCCTCGGTGAACGACTTCTTGGCATTCTTGTAGTCCTTCGCCGCCTCGTACGCCTGCGCTTGCAGTACGAGGAGCTCACGGCGGCTCGCCTTCGACAGCTTGCCGTGCTTCGCCAGGCTGCCCCACAAAGCGGCGGCGCCCTCGAATTCCCCGAGCGCCATCTTCGTTCGCGCCAGTTCGTCAGTGTAATTCGGGTTGCCGGGCTTGGCGGAAAGCGCCTGTTGCAGGTGGTCCTCGGACTGTTTCGGCAGGCCCGTGAGTCTTTCGAGCAACGCCATGCGATACCAGCTCGCATCGTCTTTCGAATCCTTCTGAACGATCTTCGCGTAAGCAGCGATCGCCTGCGCGTTCTTGCCTTGCGCGGCTTGTGCGAGCGCGAGCTCGCGAAGCGCGTCAAGATCGTTCGGCGAGAGTTTCAACATCGAGGTGAGTTCGGCTTCCGCCTTCGCAAAGTGGCCGGTCTCGTAGTCCTGCTTCGCGAGCGCCAACGTCGATGCCTCTTGCTTCACGTTGGAATAGATGGAACGACCCACTACTCCGAGAAGCAGCAGGACGGCCACGATCACGAGCATGATCGGAAGCGGGCGGATGCCGCTCCTAGGTTTCGAACGCACTACATTGCCCTCCGTTGGCAGAGAAGAACGTCGGCGTGTTGTGACAGTCGTCACTGGCATCGTCACGTCGAGAAAGAACGCACACGGTAAAGCGGTCATCTACCTGCAATTTTCAGCATGCGTTAAGGACTTCGGGAGCAGGAATCGTGCCGAACTACATCGCCAGCCGCATCGATGCCCGACGGCCCCTAACGGAGCTGACTTGATACGTGGCAGTTCGAACACAGATCGTCCCCGGTCTCGATGAGCAGTCCGTCATTCGCGGACTCGTGTGGGAACACCTGGAACCGAGGACTGTCGCTCGAATTGCCACCGTCTGCACTGCTTACCGAGAACACCTCGCTCGGCGCGACCGTACCCGTGCTGACGTCGCCCACGTGCCGCCCATCGGCATGACACTGCTGGCATATCGGCGAGTGTCCCGACTCCCCGGGCGTCCGCGGATACGGCATGACATAACCGAAGTTGCTCCCGCCGAGTGTTCCCGTGGTAGTGCTCGAGGCGCCGGCTCCCGTCAGCACCTGAACGTCCTCGTAGTCAAACGTCCCGGTTCCTGTCGTATCCGCCGGATGGTTGATGACGTCATGGAGACCGGAGAGGCGGCCGGCATGGCAACTTCCGCACCATTGGGATCCGTAGACGGTGGTGGAGGTCGTCGCACCGTTCGGCTTCTGCCTGAGGAGCTCGCTGCTGTAGAAGCCGGCCGTATCGGTGGCGTTGCGGCGCCGATCCGTCGTGAACGGCTGCACGAGGTTACTGCCATGAGCGCTGTGGCAGTCGCCGCACGTCAGCGTGGATCCCTCTCCTGAGAACGTCGCTGTCGAATTCCCGCCGGTCGATTCGCTGCCCCCGGGAACCGTGGACGTTGTGTCGGTGCGATGCGCCGAGACGACCGTCAGACCCCGAGCTGCTATCGCGCCGTAGACGCCCGACCCGCCGGTGCCGTCGTGGCAGAGCTCGCACGTCTCAGTGAACGTCGCCCTTGGGAGCAGCAGGATTCCGACGGGCGAGGCGCTGTGGACGGAATGACAGTTCGAGCACGTGCTGCCCGTCGACGTGTACCCGCCGTGGGGACCTTGGCGCAAGACGCCGGTCGCCTCGACGGAGACCGCATCCGCTCCGTGGCATGCCGCGCAGTTGGACGGGTCCGCGGACGTACCGGTCTCGTCGTAGGCCATGGCGACCGAGGTGGCTGCCATGCAAGCGACCAGAACGAGTCCCACAAGCGTCGCGCGCACGATGTGGTTCTTATTTCTCAAGGAGGACCACCTGCACCCGATTGTTTCCCTTCTCCGCCACTAGGAGCCGCGCTCCGGGGCCTGCCGCCACGTCCGTCGGGAAGTTGAACTCTCCCGGTGCTCCACCGCGCCGGCCGTAGGCACCAAGCACCTTGCCCGACGAAGACACCTTCACCAGCCGAGAAGCGAGGGCGTCGGAGACGAGGTACGTCCCGTCAGGCAGCGTGGCCAACCCTCTCGGCACCTCGAACTGTGATACAGCACTCGCATCGATCGAATGCGGCACGCCGACTGACCATAGCAGCTTGCCGCTCGGAGTCAGACCCAGCACGCGATTGTGATCGGAATCCGACACGATCACCGAGGCATCCGCGCCGATCGCGATGCCGTTCGGGTGGTCGAGATCGGTGGCGCCCAAGCCCGGCTTTCCGAACTGTCGAATGAACTTCCCATCCGTGGTGAACGCCACCACTTGATACGTGTCGGTCGCATACACCCGACCGTTCGCGATCGTGAGGCTCGTATCGGCGATTCCCTTGCCGTCCTTGCCCGATGCGCCCTTGCCCACGCGTCTTTTGCGGTTCGGAAACGCCCTGAGATAACGGCCGTCCGCGCTGAATACCTCGATCTGGTCGTTGCCGAAGTCGGCGACGAAGACGTCTCCGTTCACGTCTGTGGCGACATCGGTGGGGTAGTTCATTAGGCCGGGCTTCCAGGAGTACGTCCCGCCCCGAGCAGGCTTGCCCACACCTAGTCCGCCGAACTGGTACAAGTACCGTCCGTTTCGATCGAACGTGACTACCCGATTGTCACCGGTATCTGCGACGTAGATTCGTCCATCCTTGCCAAACGCCGCCCCCATAGGACGGTCGAACAGCGGTGTTCGTCCCACGCCAGGGCCCGTGATGACGAGCAGTGGCCGGATTCCCGCGACGGCACCGTGGGAGGTCGCCTGACTGCCGCCGCCGATCATCAACAGAGCAGCTATCAGCGCCACGAGTGCGAGGACGAGAACGAGGATGAGCGTCATGACGGCGCGGCGACTCAACATCAGCTGCTTCACGGCGCTAGTCACTTCGTGCCCCTCAGCCGAGCCAGACCCAGCTTGGCCTCAGCCATATCGGGCACAAGCGACAATGCGCGCCGATACCGGCTCTTAGCCAACGCAGGTCGTCCGGTCTTCTCGTATCCGAGCCCGGCAAGATACTGCAGGTCGGCAAGGTCACTGTGCGCATCGGCGGCTGGGGGCACGACGGCAAGCAGCCGGTCGAACTCCTGCTTCGTCGCGTAGTACTCACCAAGAGTCTTCGCTGCCAAGGCGTGCGACGGGGCGAGCTGCAAGACGCGAAGCAGGTCCTTTTCGCCTTCGACATGGCGCCATGTGCCGAGAAGGAGCACGCCCGAGTTGTAGAGCGATGCGAGGTCGTCCGGAGACGACGCGAGGACCTTCTTGTACTCGCTCAGCGCCTCGCTGTTGCGTCCAGTCTGCTGAAAGGCGAACGCAAGTTCACGCCGGGCACCCATGTCCGACTGCTTGGCGTTGGCGAGACCCTCGAGAACGCGGAGCCGCAGGTCAGTGCCGGTGGTCGGCCGTGCGCTGACGGCGGCGAGCTCGAACACAACAGCTCCGGCGGCGGCTGCGACCGCCACCGTCAGAAACAGCGCGAACACGATCAGCCACCGTGGCGCCGCGGCACCGGGCGCCCGGTTCTCGATTCTCGTCATTTGAGCCGCGCCCCCGATCATTCCCACACTTGCCTCTCAGGCGAATTCACACCGGATCCGGTTCGCAGCATTTCAGACAGCGCAGGCAGCCGCAAACGCGACCGCCGATGCGGCACGACCTGCGTGAATGCAACCTTGATGCCACGTTGACGTGCGCGGGCGAAACGCGGTCAGCGCACGGCGCTCGCGTCCGGGGCACCGAAGGCACCGCCTTGTCTCCCCTGCGGCGAGCGCGTAACCTCCGACAGGTGCGGCAGCCGCGGCCCGCCGCACCTTCTACCCGGAGGTGACTCATGATTCGCCGCATCCTCCCTCCAGGGAGTGCCCCCCTCCGCCTCAGCCTCATCGCCGCGGCCATCGCGCTGTGCGTCTGGGGTTCGGTGACGCCCGCGTTCGCGGCCGTATTCGACCCCGAGCACATCATCTCCAACGACAACATGCGCAACAGTGACGCCATGACCGCGGCCGAGATCCAGGCGTTTCTCCGGACTCAGACCGGACCGCTCAAGTCGCTCGTGACGACCGACCATACTGGCACGAAACGCGCTGCGTCGGCGATCATCTGGAGTGCATGCCAGGCATGGGCGATCAGCCCCCGAGTGATGCTGACGATGCTGCAGAAGGAGCAAAGTCTGCTCACGCGCACCACGCTCGCCAAGAACACGCTGAGCCGCGCGATAGGCGCTGGATGCCCCGGAGGGCCAACCAACCGTTACCCCGGCTTCGGCAACCAGATGTGGAATGGCGCGCGGATGCTCGACGGCTACGGCGAGGGGCGCCCAGGCTCGAAGATCGCCAAGTACTACCTGGGAATCACGCGCACCGACATCTACAGGAAACCGGATGTGACCTTGCATCCGAAGAACATCTCAACGTACAAGCTCTACGTCTACAACCCCAGCATCGGTGCTTCGGCACCCTACGGCGATCTCGTAGGCCAGTCCTGCACCGGAAACGCCAACTTCTGGCGGATCTACCGACTGTACTTCGGCGGCACCTTCGCCAGCCCGCGCATGAGCCCGATTTACCGATTCCTCAACCGCACGAACGGCAACTATCTCTACACGACGTCGCTCACACAGCGCTACGACCTGGTCAGGTATCACGCGAAGACGTGGCACTTCGAGGGCGCGGCGTTCTCATCGGACACGTCGGTCGCGCCCACGGCAACGGTGCCGATGTACCGCTTCTACAACAAGGTGACCCACCGCTACTCGTTCGTGACGTCGCGGTCGACGTACGCGGCCCGCAGGACAACCGCGGGCAGGCGCACGTGGAGCTACGGCGGGATCGCCTTCCGCGTCGCTGCCGCGCCCTCTGCCGGAGCTCTCAGTGTCTGGCGCTTCCAGAACCGCAGAACCGGCGGTTTGCTGCTGACCTCGTCGCTCGCGACGAAGAACCGCTTGCGCACGGAGTCGTACCGCAAGACGTGGCGCTACCGTGGCGTCGCGTTCTACCTGCCTCGAATCCCGAAGCCCTCGTCGGTGACGACACCCTAGCCCGCCGAGAAGACCGCCCGGCTCAGGGCGGTGCGCGACTTTCGTCGCCAGGCTGACTCAGGCTTTCTTCTGCGTGAACGCCTTCCCGATGTCAGCAGCAAGCGTCACGAATTCGCTCGGCATCATGATGATGGTGGTCGTGTTCTGCTCGGCGCCCACCTCGGTGATCATCTGCATGCGGCGCAGCTCGAGGGCGAGCGGGTTCTTGGTGATGACGTTGGAGGCTTCTCCCAGCTTCACCGAAGACTCAAGTTCGGCTTCAGCCTTAATGATGCGCGCGCGCTTCTCCCGCATGGCCTGGGCTTCCTGAGCCATTGCGCGCTGCATGCTGGCGGGTATCTCGACGTCCTTCATCTCGACCATCTCGACCTTGACCCCCCACGGCTCAGTCGCCGCGTCGACGACTTGCTGCAGGTCGCTGTTGATCTTATCGCGCTCCTTGAGCACCTCGTCGAGGACGTGCTGACCGATGATGTTGCGCAAGCTCGTAAGTGCGACCTGATACGACGCGGTGTAGAAGTCGGCGACACTGATGACGGCCTTCTCGGGGTCGACGATGCGCAGCCACACGACGGCGTTGACCTTGACTGTCACCGAGTCCTTCGTGATCGACTCCTGGCTCTCCATATCGATCGTCATCGTTCGCAGATCGACCTTCCGCTGTACCTCGACGCCGAACGGGATGAGCCAGTACAACCCGGGTCCGCGCGTTCCGTGATAGCGCCCGAGCCGGAAGACGATGGAGCGCTCGTACTCGTTGGCAACTCGCAAACCCGAGACGAATGCGAAGAAGAGAAACGCGATTGCGGCGAGAAGGAACGTGGCTGCGAAACCCAGCATGGTGGTGCCCTCCTTGTAGAGCCCGGCGGCCCGGCGCACCGCCGGAACCGAGACTGCCTCTATGGTACCCGCTTGCCTCTCACGCCGGTCGCGGCATGCGAGTGCGGCCCGCTCCGATCACACGCCCGACGGTCCCTGCGTGGCCTTCTCGTGCACGAGGTTCGCCTGCCGGCGAAAGTTCAACGCCTCGACTCCCAGCGAGAACAGGATCGCGAAGTAGACGTAGCTGCGCTGGATCTCTTCGCCGAAGCCGTCGGCGATGAGCAACACCCCCACGAGCACAAGGAACGCGAGCGCGAGAACCTTGAGCGACGGATGGCCGTTGATAAAGTCCGCAAGCGGGCCGGCGAAGAACATCATCGCGAGGATAGCGATGGTCATCGCGATGATGATCAACACGTACTCGTGCGTGAGGCCCACAGCCGTGAGCACGGAGTCGACCGCGAAGATCATGTCGACCACCATGATCTGCAGCACGACCGCGGCCATCGTTCCGGCCGACGCCTTGATGGGCGACTCCGCCTCGTCTTCCTTGAGCTCGGTAAGCTTGTAGATCTCGGTGACGGCCTTGTAGGTCAGGAACAATCCGCCGGCGAGCAAGATGACGTCTTTCGCGCTGAAGGCATGCCCGAGCAGCGTGAACAGGTCGGCGTCGAGGCCGAGCAGCCACGAGACTCCCAGCACCATCGCGATCCGGCCGATAAGCGCGAGCGATAGTCCCGCTCGGCGCACGACGCCTTGCTGCTCCTGCGGAACGTCTTGCGTGACGATCGCCAGAAAGATGATGTTGTCCACGCCCAGGACGATCTCGAGAATCGTCAGGGTGATCAGAGCTATGAGTGCCTGGATGCTGAACAGGTGGGCCATGCGCGCATTCCTCCCGGAGCGGTCGTGGTGCGCCCATTATGCCGCAAGCGCCTCACGTGTCAGCGGCGGCCGACCTCGCGCTCAGCGCAGGCTGAACTCCTCGTAGAAGATGCGCGCGCGCCGAACGCCCAGAGCGCGCAGCTGCACGATGAATGCATCGCGCATTGGCTTTGGGCCGCACACGAACACCGAGAGGTCAGCCGGCTCGGCGATCCCGAGGTTCGCAAGGTCGAGGTGCCCGGCGACCCGCGTCGCATGAAGCGTGAACGTGGTCGAAGGGTGCGTTGCGACGGTGCGCTCGATCTCGTCTCGGTAGATCGCATCGGACTCGAATGGGACCGTCCATACGAGATGCACCTCGCAATCGTCCGGCACACCCGGCAGCATCGCGAGGAACGGCGTGATGCCGATGCCGCCCGCGAGCCACAGCTGCCGTCTGCCTCCGCGTGCGAGCTCGAACCGGCCGTACGGCCCCTCGATCCGGGCGATCGAACCCGCCGAGAGGCGCCCCTGCAGCGCCTGGGTGAAATCGCCGGATGCCTTGATGCTGAAGCGCAGGCTGCCGTCGGTTGGAGCGGCACTGATGGTGAACGGGTGCTGCTCTCGGGCGGGGCCGTCGTCGAAGGAGACGAACGCGAACTGGCCACCACGGTGCGCGATAGGCCGGGTCTCACCAGCGAGCCGAATCTCGAGCACATCGCCGCCGAGGTGGACCGGCTCTCCCACTCGGTAGCGATGACGCTGCACGAGCCACGGTTCCAGCGTCTCGTGGAACGCGTATGCGAGCAGCCCGGTTCCCGCGACTCCGTAGACCCAGACTCGCATGAGCGGCAGCGCCAGCACGACCGGATGCGCCAGCAGCGAGTGCGTGACGCCGGCCGCGACGAGCAGCCCGTTGAAGCGGTGCGTGAACTTCCAGTGCTGATATCGCAGCGTGACGAGCCTGCGCCACGGGGCGCGCGGAGCCACGGCGACCAGCACAACGATGATGATGAGTGTGAGCGTGGGCAGTCCAACGAGGCGAGCCGGAGTCCAGCCCGGCGTCTTCGGCATGATGGTGAAGTGCGCCGCGAGCACGATGGCGGCGGTGATGCCGTTGAAGCGGTGCGACACAAAGACCCGGTCCAAGCCGACGAAGAGGTCTTCGAGCGGCCGAGCGCGAGTCGCGAGCAGCAGGTTGGTGCTGAGAATGATCAGTGCTGACGTCGAGAGGAACTCGGCGAAGATGCGCCCCGGAGGCAGCGGGAACGGAAAGCTGCTGAGCGCGATCGCCCAGAACATCGCGTTGAGCGCGAACGTGCACGCGAGGGCGATCGCTGGGCGATAGCGCGGCACGCTAGACGTCCAACCGAACGCGCGCAGCAGCCGCCACTGTTCCGCCTTCTCCTGATCGTCATCGGGGTCATCTTCAGTGTACCCATCCTGCTCGTCGGAAGCGGCGATGCAGGCCCGCCCCGGGGCGGTCGACTATCCTCCCTCGCAAGGCCGAGCAATCGAGAGCGGTTGCTGGGTATGTATCAGAAGCCTGTCTCGGAATCCGGGACGATGGTGACACCGGACCGACAGGAATCCGCGGACCAATGAAGAGAGGGGCTCCCGTGACCATCAGAAAGCGTGTCTGTGTGCTACTCGTCGTCGGACTCGCGGCGGCTTTGGCCCTCGCGCTGCCGGGTTGTTCGAGCCCAAGCGCACCGACGCCCAGCGTCACACCGAGCGGCGGCACGAGTGGCACCACCGGCGGCGGCACCGGCGAGGTCAGCGTCGTCGAGGCCAGCTACCAGTTCAACCCCTCGGCGATAACGGCGAAGGTCGGCGACAAGGTCTCCTTCGCGAACGAGGACGCCGTGCCCCACCGCATCGTTGTCGGCACGACCGATCTCGGCGTGCAGAAACCGGGCCAGACGGTCAGCTGGACCGCCGATAAGAACGGCACGTTCCCCGTGAAATGCACCATCCATCCGTCCATGACCGGCCAGATCACCGTTGGCGCCGGTGGCGGAAGTGGCAGCTCGACCACGCCGAACAACGGTGGATCCAAGGCCCCAGCCCCTCCGTCCGGCAATGGCTACGGCTATTAGATCGCCGCAGCCGTCAGAACCCTTCTTAGTAGATTGCGACGGTGACCGGTAGTGTCAGACCCCCTGACTTCCACGATCTCTCGCACGCCCAGGGCGCTATTCGCAGCCATCTTCGATCTGTCCCGCGGGCGCCAGGCGCTCCTCTCGGTGGCCCAGCCGGCGCTGGGAGCGGTAATCGCCTTGGGTGGCCTGCCTTCTCCAAGCCAGATGGTCTTGGGTCTGGTCGCGGCGGGCACCGGGTTCCTGGCCGTGTTCTCCCTGAACGACGTGCTCGACCGGAGGGTCGACTCGAGGGCGCTTGTCGCCGGAAAGGACAACGTCACCGGGTTCGATATGGACACCGCGTTCTCTCGGCACCCGCTCGCCCGAGGTGATCTGTCCTTATCGGAAGCCGCCGTGTGGGTGGGAGGTCTTGCCGCCATCAGCGCCGTCTGCGCGTATCTGCTTGCACCGCTATGCCTCGCACTCTTCGCGCTCGCCGTCGGGCTCGAAGTCGTCTACTGCGGTCTGAGGTCTGTCACCTGGACGAAGACGATCATCTCAGGCGCGATGGTCGGCGTGGGCGGCTTGGCTGGCTGGGCGGCGGTGGCGCCGATCGACGCGAGAGCGGTCTCGATCTTCGCCTTCCTGGCGCTCTGGGAGATCGCCGGCCGCAACCTACCCAACGACCTGTCCGACATCGAGGCCGACGTGAAGACCGGGATCCGCACGGTCGCCACCGTGTTCGGCGAGCAGACATCCGCGAGCGCTACGCTGGCCGGTGCTCTCGCCACCGTCGTGGCGTTGGCGCTGCTGCCCATCCCGTTCGCCGCGGCCGTACTCGCGGCGGCCCTGGGGATGTGGGCCATGGCGGCTCCGGCGTTGGCGCTCGCGCGTGCCCCCGAGCCCGAACGCGCGGCGGCATACTTCAACCGGGCAAGCCTGCTCCCGGCGCTCGTGCTACCTGTCGTGATTCTCTTGCTGGTCATTCGGCTGTGACACAGAGCGCCGCGGACCAGCCCGCACAGAAGCTCTTCGACGACAACGCGTCCACGTACGACCGGGTCAACACCATCATCAGTCTGGGGCTCGATGCGCGGTGGCGCGATTGGGTCGCCCGGCAAGCGGCTACTCGGCCCGGCGCGCGCGTGCTCGATGCGTTCGCTGGCACGGGGCTGGTCGGACTGAGAGCGGCATCACGGGGCGCACGCGTAATGCTGGCCGACATCAGCCCCGGCATGCTTGCGGTCGCAACGCACCGCGCGAGCAAGCGCAAGCTGCACGTCTCCTGCGTCACGACCGATCTCACGACCGACAGTGTCTCGGTCCCGGGAGCGCCCTTCGACGCGATCACGATGGTGTTCGGCGTGCGCTATCTCGATGACCCCTCGGCCGTCATCCGAAACCTGTCAGGACTGCTCGCCGAAGATGGACGGTTCGTAGTAATGGAGTTCGTCGACCCTGAAGGCGGCTTCCTGTCCCGGATCGCCTCGTTCTACTTCTTCCGCGTGCTCCCGCGTATCGCCGGCGCGCTCGCTGGGCGGCGCGAACTCTACCAGCGACTCACGTCGACGACCCGCGCGATACGTGGCCGAGAGAGCCTCGAGCGGATCGTATCCGACGCCGGACTCACGATCGCCGAGACACGCGTCATGGGGTTCGGGCTGGTGGTCGGCATAGTCGCGACACCGGACCCGGATCGCCGCTAGCCGCCCGCAACCCGGCGTCCCGACCGTCACCCCCGCGGTTCTTGCGCCGAGAAGTCGATAGCCCGCACGTCGCCTCCAGCGAAACCGATGAACGCCACGTCGGCACGGCGAGCTGCAAACAGTCCGCACTCGACCACGCCTGGAATGACATCGAGTTGCCGCTCGAGCCAAAGCGGGTCCGAGAAGTCCAGCCCGGAGACGTCGATGATCGGATTACCCAGGTCGGTCAGGTAACCGGCCCGCACCTCGCAGACGCCGCCCAATGCCTCGACCATCTCGCCCACGGTCCGCAGGGCAGGAGCGAGTACCTCGAGCGGAAGCCTTGCGCGATCGCCGAGCCGCTCGACCACCTTCGACTCATCGGCGATGCAAACGAAGCGTCTCGCGGCGGTGGCGACGATCTTCTCCATCGTCAGCGCACCTCCTGCGCCCTTGATCATGCGACCGGCGGCATCGATCTCGTCGGCGCCGTCGATGTAGACGGAAAGCTCATCGATGTCACCGAGCGCGACGACGCGGACACCGGCGTGCTCCAGCCTGGCCCGCGTGTCAGCTGAAGTGACCACGGCTGCCGATGGCATGATGTCGGATTCGGCGAGCGCCTCGATGAACGCAGCCGCGGTCGTGCCCGTTCCAACCCCGATGACCGCTCCGGGCGAGACGTAGCTAAGCGCCGCGCGAGCTGCAGCAAGCTTCTCGGCGGTATGGGTCATGCGAAGCGAACCTCGGCAAGCGAGCCGTCGGGTTCGACCGCGACGACACGGTGGTGCCCGGTGTCGGCCACGAGCAGCTCGGCGCCGTTGCTGAAGACGCCTCCGGGTTCGCGCAGCGAGCCCTTCTCGCCCGCCTCTCCCGACCACGGCGAGCACTCCTTCGTCTGCGGATCGACGAGCTTGAGGCGGTCGTTGTAGGTGTCGGCCACCGCTAGAACGCCGCCGTGCACGGCGACGTCCTCGCAATGCTGAAGCTGGACGTGCCGGCCCACACCAAAACGATCGCCGAACTCGAACAGGCCGGTGCCCACGATCGTATGGACCGAGTCACCCCCCACGGTTCGGATGGCGGACGACTCGCAGTCCGCGAACGCGAGTGCGGCGTCGGGCAGCGGCGCGAGTCCCGTGGGCTGAGCGAGGGCCGCCCGGGCAGCGCTGCCATCTTCGATCGCCTCGCCGCCGAAACCCGCGAGCAGCGAGAGCGCACCGGCATCCACGTCGAGCGTCCAGAGCTGATGCGCGCCGGCCATCGCAATCGCGAGGCGCCCTCCCGACGCAGCGAGCCCCCACGGCGAGCGCAGCTCCGTCACGAGCGCGAGCCCTGGATCGATCGCGCCGCTCCCGAGGTCGCCGGTGCCCGCCACGCGCACGCGCTCGCCTTCCCCGATACGCGACACGGAATGCGCTCTGCGGTCCGCGACATAGATGCGGCCGCCAAGCGAGGCCAGGCCGCGCGGCTCGACGAAGCCGCCATGCTCGGCAACCACGGAGGCGGTCTTCTCGGCGGGGTTCCAAGCGCACTCGAGGACGCGGCCGTGCCCGGTGTCGGCGACCCACAGCTTGCCTCCGTCGACGATCGCCCGCGTCGGGAAGCGCAGGAAGCCCTCGTGCCGCCGCAGCGTCGTCGGCGCGGTGGGATCCGGCCCCGGCACCAGCGTGCCGCGCGACCTCGCGCGCTCGACCACGCGCTCGATCTCGGCGCTCAAGGCCTCGAGCGGCGCCTCGCCGGGAGCCACGAACGCGATGTGGCCTTCGGGGTCGATGGCGATGAGCGTCGGCCACGCGTTGACGGCGAAATCCCGCCAGACTCGGAACTGGCGATCGTTGACGACCGCATGCACGACGCCGAGCCGGTCGCACGCTTCAGCGATGCGCTCGGTCACGCGTTCGGTGATGAACTTGCCGGCGTGCACGCCGATGACCGTCAGCGTGTCTGCGAAACGCTCCTCAAGCTCCCGAACACGCGGGAGCACATGCATGCAGTTGATTCAACCGTACGTCCAGAAGTCGAGGAGCACGACCCGGCCACGCAGGTCCGAAAGGCGCACGGGCCCATCGGTCCCGATCCAGTCGAGCCCTTCTCGGAACTCGGACGCGTGCACGAGCCCCGTGGGAATCGAAACCATCGCGCGCACCCCTTCGCGGCCAGCGGTCATGACAATGAGGTTGTTCCCGCCATCGGGTCTCCGCGATCATGCGGGGCGGCGCGGCAGCACGATTCTCGGCAAGCGAGGCGAAGCGATCGCCTCTCGCAGGTATCCTAGTGTTTCCCGCCGACCGAAGGACCCGCCCATGAAAGCGCGACGCCCCAGCAAATCCGAATGGACGCAACTCGCGGTCGTCGCCATCTTCGCGGTGGCAATGGCTTATGTGGAGTCAGCAGTAGTCGTATACCTGCGGACGAATTTCCGCATCACCGGGGAACTTCTGAACTTCACGCCCAGCCGTCACACCGTCTGGCTGTCCCTGAAGTACCTCACCCTGCTCAAGCCAGACGCGCTCAAACTCTTCCTGCCCAACCCGAAGCTCGCGCACATTGAAGTGGGCCGCGAGATCGCGACGATCGTGATGCTTGCTTCCATGGCTTGGATCGCCGGGCGCAACTGGAAGGCGCGGTTGGGGTACTTCCTGTGCGCTTTCGGCATCTGGGATATCGGCTATTACGCCTTCCTGCGCGTGCTGATCGGGTGGCCTGTTTCTTTGAAGAGCCTCGACGTGCTCTTCCTGATACCGGGTCCGTGGGTCTCCCCCGTGTTCATGCCGCTTGCGGTTTCGGTGCTCGCGCTCCTGCTCGGTGTCGCGCTCGTTCGGAGCAAAGGGTAATCATAGCTTCGCATTCCAAGCGACGAACCAGCCGAGCATCCGAGCTTACAGATTGCGCGGGAACAAGAAGAAGGACGCCCGTTGGGCGCCCTTCCTGTTTGAGATACGGATCCGACCCCTAGCGACCGGCGACGGTAATCGTGGCCGAGGACGCCGTGGCCAGCGTCTCGCCAACTGTGAACCGAGCCTGGAAACGATACGTGCCTCGGTGCGTTGTGCGGAAACGGTACGCCCAATTTGCGCTTGTTGCAGCAGCGACCGGTCGATCTTCACCGTCGCCGTCGCTCGTCGCGGCGCGCGTGATAACGGTGGCGGCCAACGCCCACGTGGACGAGCCCGGCTTCTTGACATACAGCTGAACCTTTTCGCCGCCCGTTCCAGGGTTCAGCGCGCCGGACAGGACGGTGCTGCGGCCATGAGTGTGCCCGTGGTGCCCGTGTGAGCGGATGGTGACCGTGGTGGTGGTGCCACCGGACACCGGCGCCGTGACAGTGAAGCTTGCGGTCTTGTGCATCTCGGAGTTGCCGGCGACGTCTACCGACCAGAACTCGATCGTGTGGGCGCCGAGGGCGGTCACGGCGATCGAGGTGCCTGCGGTCTGGGCGCCACCGTCGAGCTTGTAGTAGGTCGACGCCACGCCGGAGCCGGCGTCGGTCGCCGTGAGCTTGATGGCGGCTGCCGAGACGTAGGTCGCGACGGCGTCAGAGGTGGTGACAGGCGCGACGGTATCTGCGGGAGGCAGCGGCGCCGTGACAGTGAAGCTTGCGGTCTTGTGCATCTCGGAGTTGCCGGCGACGTCTACCGACCAGAACTCGATCGTGTGGGCGCCGAGGGCGGTCACGGCGATCGAGGTGCCTGCGG
>JBBRSD010000016.1:0-15692 GCA_038245725.1 Coriobacteriia bacterium
CCATGGCAGCGAGGCGGCTCGCGTTCTCGCTCGCGAGGGATTCGGCGCATGCCCGGAACAGCGAGATGAAGAGATACTCGCGGATGAGTGCACGCAACGTCGTGGTGCCGCCCATGACCTCGGGCAGATTCCGGCTCGGCCAACGGACGTTCGCCAAACCCGCTTCCCATTGCGCGTCGAGCGGCAACAACCGCTGACTCACCGGCTCGTAGAGCGCCCCGGCCTGTGGGCGGTTATGAAAGATGTAGAACTTCTCGTACTCGCCTTTGGCGCGCTGCGCTTCGCTTTCGAGTTGAATGCGCCCGACGAGCGGAGCGATGGCCTTGACGGAGTTGGGTACGGTGAGCAGCCCCATGAGCGGCACACCCGCGTCCGCGAGGCGTGCATGAACACGCTCGCCGACGGCCCAGACTTCGGACGTGCCGGACAGCGCTGTTAGGGTCTTGATCGCATAGTCAGCCAGCCTCTGATTGAACTGGCCCACCAGTCCCTGATCGGAACCAAAAACGACGGCCCCTGTGACGCCCGCGTCGGCGTTCCCTTTCCCCGCTGCCACCGCGGCGACCGGCGCGGTGTCGCGCAAGCACGCGCCCAAGCCGAGTTGGACGGTCCGGTCGTAGTCGGCGAGCGCGCGTACCGAGCTCTCGTATTGGGTGATGCGCGAAGCGGCGATGGCCTTCATGGTGCGTACAACGGATTGAAGATCTTCGGCGCTGTTGATCTTTCGAAGCAGGCTGGCCGTGGTGTCGCTCATGCCTTGTCCTTGGACGCAGGCTTGGGCCTGTCGTCCGTGGCGGCCTCCGGCGCGGATCCCGGCGCCGGCACGGATCCGTCGTTGGGCGCGACGTCGCCTTTGGCGATGGCCTTGCTGGGCTTCGAGTCCGGATCGGGTGTTGACTGGGCCTTGGCCGCGACCGCGGGCTCGGCTTTGGCTCCGGGCTTGGGTAGGAAGCGCGCGATCGCTTTGCGGCCGAGCTCGATGATCGTCGCGCGATCCTCGTCCTTCAAGGGTGCGTCGGTATCGAAGCGCGCACGCACCTCGGCCGGAATGTTGGCGGACGCCTCGTGCACGGCCTGCTCGGCGCCGGGCATCTCGTCAAGTGGCACCGGGTCGAAGAGTCCTGCGGCCAGCGCGACCAGGACGGCGATCTGTTCGGGTACCGCGACCGGCGCGGATTCCGGCTGCTTGAGGCAAGCGCGGATTCGCCGGCCATGTTCGATGATCTTGCTGTTGCCTTCATCCAGACGCGCGCCGAACCGAGCAAAGGTTTCGAGCTCCGCGAATTGCGCGTAGGCGAGCTTGAGGTCGCCGGTCACCGTACGGTAGGTCGGGCGTTGCGCCTTGCCACCGACACGTGAAACGGATTGGCCGACGTCGACCGCGGGCAGGACGCCCAACTCGAACAGCGATGGCGAGAGGTAGATCTGCCCGTCCGTGATCGAGATCAGGTTGGTCGGGATGAAGGCGGAGATGTTCTGCGCTTCCGTCTCGATGATGGGCAGGGCGGTGAGCGAACCTCCTCCGCGTTCCTTGGACAGATGTGTCGCCCGTTCGAGCAGCCGCGAATGAATGTAGAAGATGTCGCCCGGGAACGCTTCGCGACCGGGCGGTCGGCGGAGCAAGAGCGAGAGCTCGCGATAAGATCTGGCGTGCTGCGTGAGATCGTCATAGACGATCAGCACGTCGCGACCCGCCTCCATGAAATGTTCCGCGATGCTGGTCGCGGCGTACGGAGCGATATAGGCAAGGCCTGGCGGATCGTTGCCCTCGGTCACCACCACGACGGTGTATTCCAGCGCTCCCTTCTCTCGAAGGATGGCCACGGCTTTCGCCACGGCGGAGGCGCGTTGCCCGATGGCACAATAGACGCAGACGACGTTCTTGCCGCGCTGGTTGAGGATGGTGTCGATCGCGATGGCTGTCTTGCCGGTCTGCCGGTCGCCCAGGATCAACTCGCGCTGGCCGCGACCGATCGGAATGAGCGCATCGATCACCTTGAGGCCGGTCTGGAGCGGCACCGTGACCGGCGCTCGGTCCATGATCGGTGGCGCCGGACGTTCGATGGGCAGTCGCTCTCTGGCTGCCACCGGCCCATTGCCGTCGAGTGGCCGGCCGAGCGGGTCGATCACTCGCCCTAGCAACCCGTCTCCCACGGGTACGTCCATGACCCGGCCTGTTCGCTCGACTTCATCGCCGGCATGCAGCTGCCAGTAGTCGCCGAGCAGCACGACGCCGATCTCGTCCTCGTCGACGTTGAACGCGATGCCGAACCTGCCGCCGGGAAACTTGATCAATTCCTCGGAGCCCACAGTGGGAAGGCCGACGACCTTCGCGATGCCGGTGGAGACGTTGGTGATGGTACCCACCTCGCGCGTCGTCAGCTGCGGCGTGAAGGCGCTCACCGCCTTGCTGATCTGAGCGAAGGTGCGGTCGAAGACATCCTGAAGGCGCGCAGGTTCCATGGTCATGCGCTCTTTGTTGCGGGCTTGGGCTCGGGTTTCGCGTCTGGTTTGGGCGCGGCTTTGGGTTCCGGCTTGGGCGCCACTTCAGCATCGGGCTTGGGCGCCACTTTGGCTTCCGGCGTGGGCGCCGCTTTGGCTTCCGTCTTGGGCTCGGCCTTGGCTTCAGGCTTGGCCTGTTCCTTCAGAAGCTCGGCAACGCCCTTCTCCAGTGACGTCAGATAGTCCGCGATGCTCCAAGCCACTCTCTGTCCGTTCGTGGAGAGCTCGATGCCGCTGACCAAGTCGGGCGCGCTCTCGAACCGAAGACGGACCTCAGTAGAGAAGGTTTCGTTGAGCGAGCTCTGGATCGCGGCTCGCTGCTCTGACGGAAGCTCGAATGCGCTGCGTACGATTGCCGGTTCAGAGGCTGTCTTGAAGGCCTCGGCGAGTCGTTGCTTCGCCGGTCCGTCCAGTTCGCGCAAGCGGCGAGTGAACACCTCGCCCATGCGCTCTTCCAGGCTTGTCGCGGCGAGATCCGTCAGCGTCTTTCGCGCGATGGAAAACACTTCCTGCTGCGCGCGACGACCGATTGCTTGATTCAGCTGAAGGGCCTCGTTCCTCAGTGCTTCCTGTCGCTTCGCACTCAACGCGTCTGCTGCGTTGCGCGCTTCCTCGACGAGCCGCTTGCCTTCGGCGTTGGCCTCCTCGGTCGCCTTGCTCAAGAGTGCGCCGCGCTGTTGGTCGAGCTCCTCGTTCTTGTGTTGGAACTCCTCGCGTTCCTTCTTGGCTTCGGCCTGCTTCGCGCCGGCGTCCGCGAGCTCCGTAGCGATGCGCTTCTCCCTCTCATCGATGGCATGGAGAATCGGCTTGTAGAGAAAGTGCTTCATCAACCACACCAGGAGGAGGAAGTTGAGCGCCTGGGCGCCGACCGTGAACCAATCGATGAGCATGGGTCACTTCCCCGCGGCCTTCTCGATCACATGATTCCAGAATGGATTCGCGAAAATCAGGATCATCGAGACCACGAAGCAGTAGATCGCTGTGGACTCGATCATCGCCAGACCGACAAACAAGGTCCGCGTGATCTTGGCGGAGGCGTCGGGCTGCTGTGCCAGCGAGGTCAGCGCCGTCGCAACCGCTCGTCCTTCCGCCAGCGCGGGCCCCATCGTCCCGAATCCGGTGGTGATACCGGCGATGATGATGGATGCCACGGCGATGATTGTCATGCTGTCCATAAGCTCTCCTGCTTCACGTTGTGGCTCCTGCGGCCGCTGGCTCGGTCTCGGTCTTGCGAGCTCGCGTGGCCGCTGCGATGTAGACGGCCGCGAGGATCCCGAAGATGTAGGCCTGCACCATGCCCGTGAGGAGACCGAGCACCGTCATGACGATCGGGAAGATGAAGGGCGTGATGGTGAGCAGGATCGCGATGATCATCGCTCCGCTCATCATGTTGCCGAACAGGCGCACGGCCAGCGCCAGCGTTCGAGAGACCTCGCTGATGATGTTGAACGGCAGCATGATGACCGTCGGCTTGACGTAGGACTTGAGATAGCCGCCCACCCCTTGGTCCTCGATACCGAATAGCGGTACGGCCACGAACACGCACAGCGCCAGTGCCACGGTGGTCGACAGGCTCGCGGTTGGAGGCTCGAAGCCAGGAACGATCGTGAACAGGCTTGCCGTGGCGATGAACAGGAACAGCGTGCCGAGAAACCCGATGTACTTCTCCGGATGGCGAAGGCCGACCTCTTCGATCTGCTTCTCGATCGAGGTGACGAGGATCTCCAGGAGATTCTGCCAGCGGGCGCGCTTCAGGTCCGTGGAGAGCTTGCGCGTGATCAGCTTGGAACCGACAACCAGCACCAACATCAGTCCCCACGTGAACACGATGGTTCCGTTGAGCTTGAGGAACCCGTGTTGCCAGAAGATGATCTGGTCGGGGCTAAGGTGCATGGCGGGCCTCGCGTGTCGCGCGTGTTTCCTGCGTCCGCCACATCACGACGGTGCGCGCGGCGACAAATCCGACGAGACACGACAGCAGCCGCTCCCAATGGCCACCGGAGACGAGATAGAAACCCGAGAGGGCCATGCTCGTTCGGACCAGGAGGCTGCCGACAAACCAGAGCGCCGGCCGCTGCGACGACAGGCCTCTGCGAAGCGTCCACCAGAGACCGCCAAAGAACATCGCGCCGAGCCCCATGCCCACCACACCCGCCAGGATCAGTACTGGCGCGTCATTCATCGTCGTCCGCCTCGATCGCCTTTTCTTCCTTGGCAACCCAATGCCACGCGTTGAGACAGCCGAGCGTGAGTCCAGCCATGAGTAGCGCCAGGGTCCAGGCGAAGCCTCCCGCGTGGCGATGATCCAGCCAGAATCCCAGCGCCGCGCCGAGCAGCGTCGGAACGACCACCGACCAGCCGATGAGCCCCATCATGCCGAGCCCGAACCAGACGCCCTGCGTGCTGCGCCGCGCCTTGAGCTTGCGCGCCGCCTTCGCGCCGACCTGCCCGGCCAAGGTCGCACCGCTCTTCGAGGTCTTGATCGGTAACTCGTCATTCATGTTGAAGCCTCGCGAGGCGATGCAGAAAGCCGGTTTCGAGTTTCACCGAGACTGCACGTACGCTTTGCTCCTCTTCGCTCAGAGTCAGAAACTCCTGCTCCACCAGGGTGTGCAGCTGTCCGAGGTCCGTTCCGGCGATCGCCCTGCGCACGGAGACGAGCACGTCCGGGCCGGCCTTGACCAACACACCCTCATCCACGGCCACGTAGACTTCACCGTCCGCTTCGGTCTCGTAGATCAGAATCCCGGGCGCGAGCGCCGCAACGCAGTCCAGGCGATGCGGCAAGAGTCCAAACGATCCGTTGCGCGTCTCCGCCACGATGCGCGACACGCTGGGGTTCGTCACGAAGACTTCGAAGGGCACGAGCACCCTAAGATTCATGAGCGGCAGTGACATGCGCGGCCTCCGGTCGAGGCTTCGCCCCGGGCTTCGGGTGCGGTTCCGGTGCTCCCGCGGCAGGCGGCGTCTCGTTGTTGGGTTCGGGCTCGGCATCAGGTCCGGCCGGGGCTGCTGGCTGTCCGGGTTTCGTAGGTCCCGTCTTCTTCGCCTCGCTGATCGCCCCGATCATGTAGAGCGCGCTCTCCGGGTAGTCCTTGAATTCATCGCGCAAGATTCGTTCGCAGCCGTCCAGCGCGTCTTCGAGGCTGACGAGCTTGCCTTTGAGGTTCGTGAACTGCTCGGTCGTGAAGAACGGCTGCGTGAGAAAGCGCTCCAGCCGGCGCGCGCGGGCGACCACCTTGCGATCCTCCGGAGCGAGTTGCTCGAGGCCGAGCATGGCAATGATGTCTTTGAGCTCTGCGTATTGCGCGAGCGTCCGCCGGATCTCCTGCGCCAGGCTGTAGTGCCGTTCTCCGACGATGCCGGGCGTGGCCATCTTGGAGCTGGACTGCAGTGGATCGATCGCCGGGAACAGCCCTTCGCTCGCTCGCTTGCGCGAGAGCACGATGGAGGCAGAGAGATGCGAGAACGTATGTACCGCCGCCGGATCAGTGAAATCATCCGCCGGCACGTACACGGCCTGGATCGACGTGATCGCGCCGCTGTCGGTGTTGGCGATGCGCTCCTCCAGGCCCGACAGCTCCGTGCCCATCGTGGGCTGATAGCCCAAGCGTGACGGCATCTGTCCCATCAAGCCCGAGATTTCGGAGCCGGCCTGGATGAAGCGAAAGATGTTGTCGATCAACAACAGCACATCTCGATGCTCGTCGTCGCGAAAGTACTCGGCCATGGTGAGCGCGGCATGCCCGACGCGGAACCGGCTGCCCGGTGGCTCATTCATCTGGCCGAACACCATCACCATGTTCGACAACACGCCGGCTTCCTTCATGGCGCGGTGAAGCTCTTCGCCTTCGCGGCAGCGCTCGCCGATGCCGCAGAAGATGCTCACGCCCTTCTGGTTGGCGACCATGTTGTGAATCATCTCGGTGAGCAACACGGTCTTGCCGACGCCGGCTCCACCAAACAGCCCCGCCTTGCCACCACTCTCCAGTGGCACGAGCACGTCGATGACCTTGATGCCCGTTTCGAAGATCTCCGACTTGGTGGAGCGCCGTGCCAGAGGCGGCGGAGCTCGATGCACGGAACGCCATTGGACATCGGACAACGCCGCGCCGCGGTCGATGGTATTGCCAAACACGTCGAACATCCGCGACAGGATCCCTTTGCCGACCGGCGCCCGTAACGGTCCGCCGGTGTCCTCGACCTTCATGCCGCGCGCGAGGCCTTGCGTCGGCGTCAAGGCAATGCCACGCACGTGACGCGCATCGCGCTGCGCCAGCACTTCGATGATGATGCGGCCTTCATCAGCTTGAAGTACCGAGTAGATCGACGGCAGACGGTCGTCGAACCGAATATCCACGACGCTGCCGCGCACCGACGCGACCACGCCGAGATTCGGGAGTGTGCTGCTCGTCATCTGCGATCTCGCTGATCCATCGCCAGTTCTGGGCACAGTTCCACGAGCAATCCCAGGGAGAGTGCAAGGGTCGTGCGCGCCGTCCGCCCTGTTCGACGCAGCGCGAGCGCTGCATCGCCGCAAGGCGGCGTTGCCAAGTTTGGGATTCACGCGGCTCGACGGTGAGCGGGGGCGCTCGAGAGGCGTGAGGCTCGCCATAAGCGCCACGCGCAAAACTACGTACTCGTTCATCGCACGACCCCCACGATCGGCATCTCTGTTGCGATCGCCCTTGGGCGATGACTGAACGACAGCGAGGACCCGGGCTTGCAGCTCGTACTCGGGAATGGCAGAGGCCTCGCTCAACACTCACATCGTTGGGATGAAGCGCGTGGATCTGCTCCAAGAGCGGCAGCGCTCGTGAAGCGCGAGCTCCCGGTGACCACACTGTTTCTCGACATCGGCGGAGTCGTGCTGACCAAGGGGTGGGACCATCACGCTCGCCGGCGCGCCGCGAAGGACTTCAAGCTCGACCTCGCCGAGCTCGAACAGCGCCATCACGCGGCGTTCGAAGCGTTCGAGGCAGGACGGCTCACGCTCGACGAGTACCTGCGGCTCGTGATCTTCCATCGCAAGCGATCGTTCACGCGCGGTCGGTTTCGCCGATTCATGTTTGCGCAATCGCATCCGCATCCCGAGATGCTCGCGCTCGTCGCACGGCTCAAGACGGTCCACGGGCTGAAGGTCGTGGTGGTCAGCAACGAAGCGCGAGAGCTGAATGCCCATCGAATTCGCGCGTTCAAGCTCGCCGACCTCGTCGATTGCTTCGTGTCGTCGTGCTTCGTCGACCTCCGCAAGCCGGATCCGCAGATCTTTCGCCTCGCGCTCGATCTCGCCCAGGCGGCACCATCCCAGGTGGTCTACCTCGAAGACACGGCGATGTTTGTCGAGGTCGCAGCGCACCTGGGAATCCGCGGTGTGCTTCACACCGACGCTCGCTCGACCGCCGCAAAGCTCGCGTCGTTCGGTCTGCACGGAGTAGAACCGTGACGCACGCTAACCGCCGCATCCTCGCGATCAACGGCGGCTCCTCGAGTATCAAGCTCTCGCTGTTCGAGGCCGCTACGTTGCAGCTCGTGCTGTCGGCCGAAATCGAGCGAATCGGCTCCCCGGGCTGCACGTTCAGCGTGACGAGCTCGAAGAGCGCCAAGGCGCTGTCACAGCCGGTCGCGCCGCCTGATTCCGCGCATGCGATCGCGATGCTGGTCGACTGGATCGGCGAGCGTGCCGGCGGCGACGGCCTCGTTGGCGTCGGACATCGCGTGGTTCACGGCGGCCCGACGTACAGCGCACCTGTGCGCATCAACGCCGGCGTGCTCGACGAGCTCCGCCGGCTCGTCCCGTTCGATCCAGATCACCTTCCCCAGGAGCTGAAGCTGATCGACGCGCTCCGCCGCCGCTTCCCCGAGCTGCCGCACGTGGCGTGCTTCGACACCGCGTTTCACCACGACCTCCCGCGGGTCGCAAGGCTGCTGCCAATCCCTCGCCGGTACGAAGCCAAGGGCGTCCGGCGCTACGGATTCCACGGCCTGTCGTACACGTTCCTGATGGCGGAGCTCGCCAGGGTCGCCGGCGCGGCCGCCGCGCGAGGCCGGATCGTGCTCGCTCACCTCGGCAGCGGCGCGAGCCTGGCAGCGGTCCGCGACGGCGCCTCGATCGATACGAGCATGAGCTTCACGCCGACCGGGGGCATCCCGATGGGGACGCGCTCGGGCGACCTCGACCCCGGCGTACTGGCATATCTCGCGCGCACCGAGGGCATGACTCCGAGCCAGCTCGACGAGCTCGTCAACGCGCGCTCGGGCTTACTCGGCATGTCGGAGACCAGCTCCGACCTGCGCGACCTGCTCGAACGCGAAGCGCACGACGTCCGGGCCGCCGAGGCCATCGCGGTGTTCTGCTATCGGGTGAAGAAGTGGATCGGCGGGTTCGCGGCGGCGCTCGGCGGCCTCGACACGCTGGTGTTCGCCGGCGGCATCGGCGAGCACGCGCCGGCGGTCCGTGCGCGGATCTGCTCAGAGCTGGCTTTTCTGGGCCTCGAGCTCGACGACGCGGGCAACGCTGCGAGCGCGGCCGTGATCTCGGCCGCGACTAGCCGGGTGACGGTTCGCGTCATGCGCACCGACGAAGCATTCGTGATCGCAGGCGCGGTTCGCGCCCTGCTCGACTCGCCCTGACAAAGAAGGTTCGCATGACGAAGACCGAAACGCTGACGCCCCAACTCCTCGGCAAGATCGACGCCTACTGGCGCGCCGCAAACTATCTCTCGGTTGGCCAGCTCTATCTCTACGATAATCCGCTGCTCGGAAAGCCGCTCGAGCTGGCGCACGTCAAGCCGCTGGTGGTCGGTCACTGGGGCACGACGCCGGGCCAGAACTTCATCTACGTGCATCTGAATCGGGTGATCAAGAAGTACGACCTCGACATGTTCTACATCGCCGGCCCTGGACACGGCGGACCGGCGCTCGTCGCCAACACGTACCTCGAGGGCAGCTACACCGAGATCTATCCAAACATCACCCAGGACGAGGCAGGGCTGAAGAAGCTGTTCACCCAGTTCTCGTTCCCCGGCGGCATCTCCAGTCACGTCGCGCCGACGACGCCGGGTTCGATCCACGAGGGTGGCGAGCTCGGTTACTCGCTCAGTCACGCGTTCGGCGCCGCGTTCGACAATCCCGATCTGGTCGTCGCCTGCATCATCGGTGACGGCGAGGCCGAGACCGGGCCCCTCGCGACGGCCTGGCAGTCCAACAAGTTCCTCAATCCGATCACCGACGGGGCGGTGCTGCCGATCCTGCATCTCAACGGCTACAAGATCTCCAACCCGACGATCCTGGCCCGCATCGACCGCGAAGATCTCGAACAGTTCCTGCGCGGCTGCGGCTGGGCGCCGTACTTCGTCGAGGGCGACGATCCGGCCAAGATGCACCAGCTGATGGCGAGTACGCTCGACACGGCGGTCGAGGCGATCCGCACCATCCAGCGCACCGCACGAAGCAAAGGTGACGCGACCCCGCGACCGCGCTGGCCGATGATCGTGCTGAGGTCGCCCAAGGGCTGGACCGGCCCCAAGATCGTCGACGGGCTCCAGATCGAGGGCACGTTTCGCGCCCATCAGGTCCCGCTGATCGTCGATGCCGCGCACCCTGACCATGTCGCGCAGCTCGAGGCCTGGATGAAGAGCTACAAGCCGGCCGAGCTGTTCGACGACCACGGCAAGCTCAAGCCCGAGCTCGCCGAGCTCGCACCGGTCGGCGCCCGGCGGATGGGCGCCAATCCGCACGCCAACGGCGGCGCGCTGCTGCGCGACCTCTGCATGCCCGACTTCCACATCCACGCCGTGACCGTGCCGGCGCCGGGTGCGGTCGATGCACAGGACACACTCGTGCTCGGCCAGTTCTTGCGCGATGTCGTCGCGCTGAATCAGGAGCAGCGCAACTTTCGCGTGTTCGGTCCCGACGAGACGCTGTCCAACCTCCTCGGTGCGGTGTTCGAGACCACCAATCGCCAGTGGGACGCGCGGGTCGAGACCAACGACGAATTCCTCGCGCCGTCGGGCCGGGTCCTCGACTCGATGCTCAGCGAGCACCAGTGCCAGGGCTGGCTCGAGGGCTATCTGCTCACCGGCCGACACGGGCTGTTCAACTGCTACGAGGCCTTCGTCCACATCGTCGACTCGATGTTCAACCAGCACGCGAAGTGGTTGAAGGTCTGCGCCGAGCTGCCGTGGCGCCGCGAGATCGCATCGCTCAACTACATCCTGGCGTCACATGTCTGGCAGCAGGATCACAATGGCTTCACCCACCAGGATCCCGGCTTCATCGATCACGTGATCAACAAGAAGGCCGACATCGTGCGCGTCTATCTACCACCGGACGCGAACTGCCTGCTGTCGGTCGCCGACCACTGCCTTCGCACCCGCGACTACGTCAACGTCGTGATCGCGGGCAAGCATCCATTGCCGCAGTGGCTGACGATGGATGCCGCCGTCATTCACTGCACCGAAGGCATCGGCATCTGGCAATGGGCGAGCAACGACCAGGAGTCGGAACCCGATGTCGTGATGGCATGCTGTGGTGACACGCCCACACTCGAGATCCTCGCCGCGGTGTCGATCCTGCGCGAGCACCTCCCGGAGCTCAAGGTCCGCGTGATCAACGTCGTCGATCTGATGAAGCTGCAATCGCACAGCGAACACCCTCACGGCCTGACCGATACCGACTACGACTCGTTGTTCACGACGGACAAGCAGATCATCTTCGGATTTCACGGCTACCCGTGGCTCATCCACCGGCTGACGTACCGGCGGACCAACCGCGAGCTCCACGTTCGCGGCTACAAGGAAGAGGGCACGATCACGACCCCGTTCGACCTGCGCGTACAGAACGAGATCGACCGGTTCCACCTCGTGCAAGACGTGATCGATCGAGTGCCGCGCCTGGGCACCAGGGGCGCATATCTGAAGCAGCACATCCACGACAAGCTGATCGAGCACAAGCACTACATCGCGAAGCACGGCGAGGATCTGCCGGAGATCCGGAACTGGAAATGGCAGTCGTCCAAGTGACAACGACGGGACTCGCCGAGACCGCACAGATGCTGGTCGCCGGCGCCAAGGGCCTGCTCGCGATCGACGAGAGCACGCCGACCTGCGACAAGCGGTTCGCGAAGCTCGGGATCCCTCAGACCGAGGCTGCGCGGCGCGCCTATCGCGAGCTCATCGTGCGCACGCCAGGGCTCGCAGAGTGCATCAGCGGCGTGATCCTCTACGACGAGACCATGCGCGAGCACACCGCGGATGGCACGCCGTTCGTCGACGCGATCCGTGCCGCTGGAATGGTCGCCGGCATCAAGGTCGACCTCGGCGCGAAGGACATGGCGGGCTGCCCGGGAGAACGGCTCACCGAGGGTCTCGATGGCCTCCGCGACCGTCTTGCCACGTACGCGCGAGCCGGCGCGCGGTTCGCGAAGTGGCGCGCGGTGATCGCGATCGGGGATGGTCTGCCGACGCGGGCCTGCATCGAGGCCAACGCGCACGCGCTCGCGCGCTACGCCGTCACCTGTCAGCAGGCCGGCCTTGTCCCCGCGGTCGAGCCGGAGGTGCTGATGGACGGCGCGCACTCGCTGGAGCGTTGTCGCAAGGTCACCGAGGCCGTGCTGCGGACGGTGTTCGACGAGCTGAGCACGCAACGCGTCGTGCTCGAGGGCATGATCCTGAAGCCAAACATGGTGGTTCCCGGCTCGAGCAGCCCCGAGCGGCCCGGCGTGGACGTAGTCGCCGAGGCTACCGTGGCCTGTCTGCGTCGCGTGGTCCCGGCCGCTGTCCCGGGGATCGCGTTCCTGTCCGGCGGCCAGTCCGGCGAGCTCGCGTCGGCGCGATTGAACGCAATGAACGCGCAATTCGGCGCGCAGCCGTGGGCGCTGACGTTCTCGTTTGGCCGCGCGATCCAGTACCCCGCACTCGAGATCTGGCGCGGCGACGCGAACAAGGTCGCCGCGGCACAGCAGGCGCTGTTGCATCGAGCCCGTTGCGATCGGGCCGCACGTCGCGGCACGTACGATCCGGAGACCGATGCGCCCCGCGCCTGACGAGCGCGTCGTACGGATCGGCAGCCGTGCGCTCGTTGGACGGAACGCGGAAGCGTCCATCGCGTTGAACAGCGGCTGGAGCCCGACAACCCGAACCTCGATCAACTCGCATCCAGGTGGAATCGGACCCCGCCTGCGAGCTCTCCATGCGGCCTTGCCGATCGTTCGCGCTGCGTCGTCGAGCTTGGTGGTGCCGTGGGTTGCGACATATCTGTCTACGAATCGATCCCATCGAGGAGCCGCTGGCGTACCGCGATGGGGACGTCTCGGTCGGTTGCCTGGCCGGGCGCGAGGATGGCGCGTACGCGCGCCGCATGATCGACCAAGACGCGGCAGACCGCCGGAGCGCGGTCGTGCGCGAGTGCCGCGAGCAGCTCCAGGATCCGCACGTGGACCCGGGGCAGCGCGATGGCGGCCAGCGCGATCTCGCCGAATGCCAGATCGAGGAACGTGTCGAGGTCGAGGACCCGTACGACATAGTCCGGGCTCTCCGCGAGCGGTAGCAAGCGCCAACCGTCGTCCGCGACGCATTGCTCGCAAACGTGGTGCGCTACCACGCCGAGCTCGTTCACGACCATGACGGCCGACGTCACGTCGTTGATTCCTGGCGAGAGCGCCTTGAGCGCCATGTCGACCAGGTGGCGTACGCCGAAACCGACATCGGATTCGTACGTCCGCTCGCCGCCGATCACGAACTGTTCGCGCACACGATCGAGTTGCTCAGCGGGGAGCGTCTCGATCCCGTACAACGTCACGAGCGGCTCGCCTGTGATGACGAACGTACCGGCGCCTGCGTCACGCCAGATCAGAGCGACCGGGTGCGCGGCGAGCGCGCAGACGATGTTCTCGTCGCCCACGCTCTGCACGTACCCAGGGTCGGTCGCGCGAACGACGATGCGGGGGCCGGTCGGCGTCGGTGGTGCCGGCTCGAATTCCGCGGACGGTTGGCTCCGGGCGGTGCGCACCGTGTCGCGGCCGACGACCTCGATCAGGGTAGACGCCTGCATCGATCGCATCGTGCGATGCAGGAACACCACGAGGAGTGCAAGACACCCGAGGGTCAGCACGACGGCGAACGAGAGCGAGACGAGCGGTACGAATGCCCGTCCCTCGTCGGGCGATCGCACTGCCCGGAGGATCACGAACGCGTATGCGATCGAGCCGAGAAACGCGCCCAACACTGCCTGCATGAAGCGATCGGCCAGGAAGCGCTGCATGAGGCGCGGCGTGAACTGAGAGGACGCGAGCTGCACCGTGACTATGGTCAAGGACAGCGAGATCGCGAGCGTGGTGGCGAGCGCACCGGCCGCCACGGAGAGCACAGCGCGCGCGCCACCGGGACTCGCGGAACCGCCGAACGGTGAGGTCAGCTCGCGATCCGAGAGCCAGCGGTCGAGCTCGGTGCCGGCGAATCCGAGCACGACGCCACCGAGGAGCAAGCACAGCGGCCGAAACCAGAACCCGTTGCGCATCGCGTGGATCCAGCGCGTGGCACTTGTTCTGGTCACGACGCCGATTCGGAGACAGCGCTCATTGCCGTCGTTGATGCAAGCGGCTCACCAGGCTGCGACATGTCCGCGATGGTCTGCCGAAGCGGCACGCCCGTGCAGACCGTGGCCGGCGCGCACACTGACTCGTCGCGCCCGCAGGCCACCGCGAGGTGAGAGGTCAGCGGAGCTCGTCATCTTCGTGGTGGCGACCGGCAAGCAGCCCAACCCGCCGAGCGAAGCGACGCTGGATCCACTTCACGACCTCCACGACCCCGAGGGGCAGGAACGCGCAACCGGCCACGACACCCCAGTCTTTCGCGCCGAGTGGAACGGTGTGGAGGATGGAGCGCAAGAACGGAACGTAGACGGCCGCCAACTGCAGGAAAACGCAAACCGCCACGGCACCCCACAGCCAGCCGTTCTTGAACAGACGTGCGTCGAATGCCGAGCGTGTCTCCGATCGTGAGCTGAAGACGTGAACCACCTGGGCGAGCGCGAGGGTCATGAACGCCACCGTGATCGCGTGCGGAAGCCCCTCGGGTTCCGCACCGTACATTCGCATTCCGAGGAAGAACGCCAGCAACGTGACCGCGGCGAGCAGCAACCCTTGCCAGCCGATCATGACCAAGAGCCGCGCCGGCAGTAGAGGCGCCTTCGGATCGTGCGGAGGCCGGCTCATCATGCCGGGCACCGAAGGCTCGAGGGCTAACGCGAGCGCAGGAAAGATGTCAGTGATCATGTTCAGCCACAGGATCTGAAGCGCGCCGAGGGGCAGCGGCCAGCCGACCATCAGCGCAATGAATACGGTCAGGAGCTCCGCGAAATTGCACGAGAAGAGATAGCGAATGAACCGGAGGATGTTCGCGTAGATGATCCGTCCCTGTTCGACCGCGCGGACAATCGTGGCGAAGTTGTCGTCGAGGATGACCATATCAGCCGTCTCCTTGGCGACCTCCGTCCCTTTGATGCCCATGGCGATGCCGATGTCAGCCTTCTTCAAGGCCGGAGCATCGTTCACACCGTCGCCGGTCATCGCCACAATTTGCCCCTGCGCCTGCAGCGCTTCGACGATCTGAAGCTTGTGCTTGGGCGACACGCGAGCAAAGACCGCAGCCCCCTTCACGGTCTCCTGCCATCCCGCAGCGTCGAGATCGGTCAGCTCACGCGCGTGCACGATCCGGAGCGGCTGGCCGTTCAGATCGCGGTCGATGCCGAGCTGGCGGGCGATCTCGGCCGCAGTGGTCTGCTGGTCGCCGGTGATCATCACCGAACGAATGCCAGCTTCGCGACAGGTGGCGATCGCGGCCTTCGCCTCGTCGCGCAGAGGATCGGTCATGGCGACGAGACCCACGAAGACCAGGTGGTTCGTGGCGTCGACGTCATGCTCGCTCTGGCCTTCGGGCAGATCACGATAGGCCAACGCGAGCACGCGTAGCGCCGCCCCAGCGAGGCCCTGATTCATCTCCTCCCAGCGCGCGCGATCATCAGCAGTGAGGGGCGTCACGCCGCTGGTGCGAACCTGGGAAGCGCTCGCCGCGAGCACCGTGGACGGCGACCCTTTCACGAACATGATCAGCCGGCCGTGAGGCATCCGGTGCACGGTGGCCATGCGCTTGGTCGCGCTATCGAACGGCTGCTCGCGGATGCGGGGGAAC
>JBBRSD010000017.1:0-10073 GCA_038245725.1 Coriobacteriia bacterium
ACGCGCCAGAAAGTTGACCTGATGCCGGACACTCCATCACTCTGACAAGACAACGCGTCGCTTGGTTCTGCCCGTCCGGCATCAAGTGGAACGGTGTCCGGCATCAGATGGAACAGGTGTGCGGCATCCGTGGAATATGCACTCTGGTCTCGGCCATGTCCCGCCACGGAAGGTTGCTGAATCGCGCGCGGGTCGACGTCGACAGGCGGTTGGTCGCATCGCCGAGTACGACCAGGTTCCACATCAGGCTGTCGCTGAGATCGCGGTCCTCGCCAAGTCGGCCAACCGGCACCCGCTTGCCGAGCTCGATTAATCGTGCGGTCGCATCGATGAGGTCGTCGAGCAGCAGAGACTCATCGCGCTTCCCAGACATAGACGACCTCCTCCAGCACTCGTGGTCGGAGCCGACCCTTGAGGAGATGAGGCTGCGCGAAGTCGACCTTGCGGCCGAGGAACTCCTCAATCACGCGGGGCGCCTCCACGAACCGGAAGCCGCGTACCTTGTCCGGGTCGGCGATCTCCACGAGCAGATCCACGTCGCTTGAAACGGTCTGCTCGCCCAACGCAAACGAGCCGAAGACGCCAATGCGGCCGAGCCCCCACTCGTCGCGAAGCTCGGCGCCGTGCTCTCGGATGCGGGCGGCTATCTCGCCGAGGTCGCGCACCGGCTTCACCGCAGGGGACGCAGCGAAGACGCCGCCCGCGGCGTAGATCGCTAGCGCCTCGGCTACGAGAAGTGACTGCGCGGGCGAGCCGACCGATACTTCCAGCGCTTCAGCCGCAATCGCCACTCGTTCGAGGCTCGCAGTGCGGTACAACGTCGCCTCCCACCGAGCGATCTGCTGCTGCTTCACGCCGAGGGCTGCGCCTAGCTCGCGCTGGGACATGCCTCGCGTGCGCCGCGCCGCGGTGAGTTGCGACCCAATGTCGAGAAGAGAAGCCATATATTGAGAATACAACAGAAGAGTTGTGGACGACAACAAGAAAGTTGTCCGACATCATGGGCGCCCAAGAACCTGCGTACCGACCGCCCGACCTCCGTGGTGTCAACTGATGTCTCACGGAATCTCCACCGCGCGTGGAGACGCCTCTTGCAAACATCGCGCATCGGACGCCTATATACTCTACTCGGCGACACTGCGGTCGTCTGAGTACGGCGACCTGTCGGGGGAGTGGCCGTGTCGGCGAGGCACTTGCATGTTAGAGAATCGCACGCGGCAGCCGATGTGCCGGCGACCGGTCCCCAATTTGGGTTGCCGGTCCTCGCACTAACGCTCGTTGTGATGGTGCTGGTCAGCACGTACAACTACGCTCTCTTTCACACGCTGGTCGAGTTGTACTGCGTGATCATTGCTGTTGCAGTCTTCATTGTGATGTTCCATACGCGGCGACTCCTGTACGTCGACTACCTGCTCTTTGTCGGCATCGGCTTCCTGTTCTTCGCCGCGCTGGGTGTCCCGCACGCGCTTGGGTATAAGGGCGTGAATCTCTTTGTCGGCTTCGACAACGACTTGCCGACACAGGCGTTCATCGCCCAGCGATTCCTGTTGGCGTCGACCTTCCTGATCGCGCCGCTCTTCCTCAAGCGGCGACTGTGGTTGAAGACGACCTTCGCGGGTTTCGCGGCCGTCACGGGAGTAGCGCTTCTTTCGCTTCTCGTGTGGGACAACTTCCCACACATGTTTGTCGAGGGGATGGGGCTTACTCCAGCGAAGAAGATGTTGGAACTCGTTCTTTGCGGCCTGTTCATCGCGGCAGGAATTGCGCTGCTGCGTATACGCAAGGCGTTTGAGCCCAGGGTCTTGCACCTGCTGCTGGTCTCGCTCGGGTGCTTCATTGGATCGGAGTTGGCCTTCACGCTCTACGCGACGCCGTTCGGCCTGTCCAATCTCGGCGGCCACCTGTTCCAAGTGGCCGGGTTCTACTTCACATACCACGCAGTCCTCGTGACGGCGCTCGTCGACCCCTTCGGCCTGCTCTTCCGCGAGCTGGCCGCCAGTGAGCGCTCACTGCGCGAGGCCAACGCTCAGCTGAATGCCGTGGCCGACATCAGCGACGTATCGATGAGCACGCTGGATTTAACCGAGCTCATGCCACCCCTGCTCGAGCGGCTTGTCACCGTCATGCACGCAGACGCCGCGCTCATGCTACTCGCCGAGGGGACCGTCCTGAAGTCATTCGCCTCGGTAGGCCTGCCCGGTATAGCGGTCACGGTGCCCATCGGATCGGGTTTCTCTGGCACCATCGCCGACACGCGGAAGCCCCTGCACGTTTACGACGTCCCTGCTTGCGACCTAGCCTTGACCAATGTGCTCCGAGATCGCGGCATACAGTCGATGCTCGGCGCACCGCTCGTGGCAGGCGATAAGCTCGTCGGCGTGCTCCACGTCGACTGGCGGAGTCCCCGTGCATTCAGCGAGTCCGACGTGCGCTTGCTCGAAATCGTCGCCGACAGGGTCGCTATCGCGGTGAAGAACGCGCGGGCCTACGAGGTCGAGCACCGGATCGCCCAGGTCCTTCAAGAATCGCTGCTCTCCATGCCTGAGAGCATTGATGGGCTGGCATATGCATACACCTATCACTCGGCAACGCAGGAGGCGCGAGTCGGGGGCGACTTCTACGATCTGTTCACCCTCGATGATGGACGAGTCGGGATCCTCATAGGCGACGTTTCGGGCAAGGGCATCGATGCGGCGGTGCTGACCTCTCTTGTCAAGAACACCATCAAAGCACACGCGCACGATGTTGGCGGCTCGCCCGCCGAAGCCATGAGGCTTACAAACGCGATGGTCGAGCGCTACTCCACGTCCGAAAGTTTCGTCACGCTGTTCTTCGCGCTGCTGGACCGCCGAGACGGCCGCCTGGTCTACTGCAACGCGGGCCACACCACCGTGCTGGCGGTGAGTTGCGGTGGACGCGTCGATCGACTGGCCTCCAACTCGCCTCTGGTGGGAGCCTTGCCGAACCTCTCCTTCATCGATTCGGAGACGCACCTCGAACCGGGGGAGATGCTCGTCATGTACACGGACGGTCTTACCGAGGCTAGACGCGGCAGAGAGTTGTACGGGGAGGACCGCCTGATCAAGGTTCTCGATAGCAGACGGGACTGCGATCCCCAAGCGACGATAGACTCGCTGCTCGACGAGTTGACCCGGTTCACGGGGGGCGGATTGTCCGATGACCTCGCGGTGCTCGCGCTGACGCTTCAGCAGCTCGTCGAGAAGATCAGTTCTCCCAGCGACCTGGAGGACGAGCCGGGGCCGACGTAGGTTACGCGGGACCACGCGTGCCCGTGCCGGGCGGGACAGTGCGGCAGAGGGCGTTGCGTGAGGCGGCCGTCTCGGCGACCGGCAGCACTATCGCGGCGCCGACAGCCTCTCGAGAATCATCGGCAGGTCGCGCGGGTGACCGTCAGCCAAACCAACTCCTCGTCGATCGCGTCGTACTCGTGCGCGAGCCGATTGCGAAGGCCTGCCATGTGAACCCACGGGACGCCCGCGTACTTCTCGCGCATACAGCGTCCTCGCCGAGCCGAGTAACAAGAAACACAGAGCTATCATGAAACCGATATCCAGAAACCCGTTGACATCTCAGTTTCCGTGTAGGAAACTGACGACGTTGAGAGTTTCCGCATCGTCGTCGCCGAGGAGCCCGCCGTGTCCCAGAAAGACCAAATCGCCGAGACGTTTGAGGCCTTCGTGGGCCGCGTGGGCTACGCCAAGACGAACCTCGATGACGTCGCGCGGGAGCTGCACATCAGCAAGAAGACGATCTATGTCCATTTCGACGGCAAGCGCGAGATCTACAGCACGATCGTCGAGCGGCAGGCCTCGACCGAGCAGCGCAAGCTGCGCGCCATGGTCGCCGAGCTGCCGAATCACCGGGCGAGGGCGGAGGCACTGTTGAAGTTCGTCATCGGCGCAGCCCGCGCCCACATCGCCGAGACGAGCGAGGCCGAGTGGCTCGCCGAGTACGAGATCGCGGCTGATGCGTTCGCCAAAGCCAACGGCGACCTGCTGCGCGAGATCGTCGCCGAGGGGATCGGTGCCGGTGAGTTCGCCGATGGCGACCCGAACCTCGTCGAGAAGATGTGCCGGGCGATGCTGCTCGAGTACACGCTGATGGTGAACGCGAACCCGGCGTACGACCGCGACTCAGAACTCGTCGAGCGGGTGCTGCGCTTCATCGGATAGGCGTTCAGGGGTCGAGGCCTCGCGGCAGCGGCCCTCTCTTATGCCGTATGGAAACTGGAAGCCAAATGGGTTTCCACGAACGAAGGAGAGAACGATGGAAACGAGTACGACAGCAACGACAACCGAGACAACCGTGGCGACCGCCGCCGTGAAAGCGCGCAGCTTCGCCGAGCAGACCCCGGGTGAGCAGCTCTTCAGCCTGTTCATCTTCGGGCTGGGCGCTGCGGTGAGCGGCGCGTTCGTGTACTACCTGATCACGAATCCGGCCGGGCTCACCGAGGTGTGGGCGTGGACGCGCTCGCTGCCGCTCACGGTACAGGGCGTCATCTGGCTGCTCTTTCTGCCGTGGATGATCTGCCTGTGGATCTGGACGCTGCCGTGGGCGATGCCGATCCGGCTCGTGCTGGTGATCGCGGCGCTTGCGTGGACCAACTGGCTGCTGTGGCCGTGGAAGTAGACCGCGGCGGGTTCTGACGACAAGGTGGGTAGGGTTCGCCAATCGCAGAGTATCTGCTAAAGTGCTAGGAGATTAGGAACATAATCACCTAATGGAGCGCTCCATGTACCGGTTCTCCATCACACCGCAGATCGCACGCGACGCCGCTTGGCTCCAACAAGCGCATTCCCGTCTCGGTCGACGGGGCGTGATACCGAGACGGTGGTCGGGTCGGCTCAAGCGCGAACTCCAGGCGGGTTCCATCGCCGCATCGTCGCGAATGGAAGGCGTTCGAGTCGACGCCGATGAGACACGACGCATCCTGGCAGGGGATCGACCAGCGTCCGTGACACCGCGTGACGCTGCCCTGGTCGAGGGCTACCGCGACGCCGTCGTGCACGTGCTTGCCGAGGCCACACTGCCCGATTTCGCGTGGTCGAGGCAGCTTGTGCTTGAGGTACATCGCATTGCTATGGCCGCCTCCGAGCACGCGAATGCCGGTAGCTTCCGACCGGGACCGGTTTACGTCGTCAATAGTGCCGGGACCGTAATCTACTCGGCCCCAATGGCGGTGCTCGTGCCCGAGCTGGTCGACGAGCTCTGTGAGTGGCTGAACGCACCAAGCGATCTTCCCGCGCCGGTCGTCGCGGCGCTCACCCACGCTTCGGTGGCGGGCATGCACCCGTTCTCCGACGGCAACGGTCGCACGGCGCGGATCCTAGCGACGCTCGCGATGGTTCGAGGCGGCTACACTCTGCCCGAGTTCACCAGTCTCGAGGAGTGGTGGGGTGCCCACCTGACCAGCTACTACGGAGCGTTCGCGAGCCTTGGCACCGAGTGGACCCCCGGCGCCGACGTTACCCGGTTCGTTGTGACCCACATTCGCGCGCAGCGTCGTCAGGTCGCAGCGCTGACCGAGCGCCTGGTGGTTGAACGCAACGTGTGGACTGCCCTCGAAGACGTCGTCGCCGAGGATGTCGGGCTGCCGCCCAGGGCAACGGAGGCGCTTTTCGACGCATTCCTGGGACGCGCCGTCACGAACCGCTACTACCGCAGCGTGGTAGGTGCATCGGTGGCGACGGCGACGAACGACCTGGTGGCGCTCGAAGCGGCGGGGCTGCTCGTCGCTAGTGGGGAGGGACGTGCGCGCTCCTACTCGGGAACGTTCAGACTCATCGCGCTCGTGGCTAGTGCCGCTGGTGCGCCGGTGCTCGCATGGCCGGAGGCATCGCTCGACACTCAGCGGACGGTCGTGCTGGAGGACCTGCGAGGGCAGATAGCGCCGTAGCCCGACGCCGGATTCCACTGCAGGTCGCCCGTTACGTCGACCGCTGACGCTCTGCTACTGTCACTCCAGTGCCGCCTTCGCCACCGGAGCTGCCGATGCTCGTCTACCAGGCCACCAAGCGCGAGTTCGTTGACGACGTCACCAATGACGTCATCGTCGACTGCATCACCGAGGCGTACGAGAAGCGCATTCACAAGGCCAATGCGAACGAAGTCCGCTCGTGGCGCAACTCGATGGAGTTCATGCACAAGGTCCTGGTCACGCCGGACGTGCCAGACACTTGTGGCGTCGCCATTGAATTCGGCGTGCCCTATACGAGCAGCCGCATCGACTTTCTCCTCACCGGCCACGGCGACGGCAACGGTTCCACCGCCGCCACCGACGCCGCCGTCATCATCGAACTCAAGCAGTGGCAATCTCTCGAAGCCGTCCCAGGCCAAGACGCTATCGTCCGCACCTACGTGGGCGGCTCCAACCGCCACGTCAGCCACCCGTCCTACCAGGCGTGGTCCTACGCGCGCATGATTGAGGACTACAACGAGGCAGTCCGAGAAGCTCAGATTGAACTTGTCCCATGCGCCTACCTCCACAACTACAAGGTCGCCGAGCCGCCCGCGCCCGATCCGCTACTCGACCCCATCTATCGCGACTTCCTCGACCGCGCGCCCGTGTTCTGCCGTGGCGACGTCGTGAAGCTGCGCGACTTCATCTGCCGGCACATCCAGCGAGGCGATGACGGTCGCGTGCTCTACCATATCGAGTCGGGGCGGCTGCGCCCGTCGAAGTCACTCCAAGATGCCCTGTCGAGCATGCTCGACGGCAATCAGGAGTTTGTGATGATCGACGACCAGAAGGTGGTCTTCGAAACAGCCGCTCACCTCGCTCGGGAGGCGCAGCGCACCGGCGAGCGACATATCCTGACCGTCCGCGGGGGCCCGGGCACCGGCAAGTCAGTCGTTGCGGTGAACCTTCTCGTGCGCCTGACTGCCGAGGAGATGGTTGTCCAGTACGTGTCGAAGAACAGCGCGCCGCGCAACGTCTACTCGAAGCTGCTGCAGGGTGGCGGCCGCACGAAGTCCTACATCGGAGGCCTCTTCCGGGGGCCCGGCAAGTTCTACGAGCACACGGGTGCCCCGCTCGACGCGACGATCGTGGACGAAGCGCACCGCCTCAACGAGAAGTCGGGCCTGTTCGGCAACCTAGGCGAGAACCAGATCAAGGAGATCATCACCGCCTCGCGCTTCAGCGTCTTCTTCATCGACGAGAGCCAGCGCGTAACCATCAAGGACATCGGCTCGGTCTCCGACATCAAGGCCCATGCCGAGCAAGTCGGCGCGCACGTTCATGAGATGGACCTCTCCTCGCAGTTCCGCTGCAACGGGTCCGACGGCTACCTCGACTGGCTCGACGACACCCTCGGCATCAAGACCGCCGAGGAGAATGTCGTCGACCTCGACTACGACTTTCGCATCCTCGACGACCCCAACGAACTGTTCGCTGCCATCAAGGCGTGCAACGACGCCGCCAACAAGGCGCGCGTGGTCGCTGGCTACTGCTGGGAGTGGGACTCGGATAAGCGCGGCAACCCCAACCACCCCGACATCGTCCTGCCGGAGTACGACTTTCGGCGCTCATGGAACCTCGACTCAACTCCCACTTGGGCCATCGACGACACTTCAATCGAGCAGGTCGGCTGTGTGCACACTTCTCAGGGTCTCGAATTCGACTATGTGGGCGTCATCATCGGCGACGACCTCCGGTTCGAGAACGGGACGGTCATCACCGACCACACCAAGCGTGCGAAGAGCGACGCTTCGCTCAAGGGCATCAAAACGCTCGCGAAACACGATCCCGGGCGCGCTGAGCGCATTGCCGACGAGATCATCCGCAACACTTATAGGGTGCTCATGACGCGCGGCATGAAGGGCTGCTTCGTCTTCTGCACGAACCCTGCACTCGCTGGGTACTTGCGCTCACGGCTCCCTAGCTCTACTTCACCCGCTCCGTACGCGCCGACACCGCAGCAGCTCCCGCTCGCCGCTGAAGATTCGCTGGAGGACTGACTCGTGTTCGAAGAACTGACGCGCCAGATCGTCGCCTTCCGAGACGAGCGCGACTGGAAGCCGTTCCACTCGCCGAGGAACCTCGCCACATCGATCAGTATCGAGGCCGCCGAGCTGCTCGAACTCTTTCAGTGGAGTAGCGACGCAACGCTAGCCGAGGACGTCAGGGCCCGCCGAGTAGACATCGAGCGCGAACTCGCGGACGTAGTCATCTACGCGCTACTGCTGGCGCATGAGACAGGCGTGGATGTCGAGGCGGCGATCGTCGCGAAGCTCGCGGAGAACAACCGTAAGTACCCCGTCAATAGGGCTCGGGGGAGCCGTGACAAGTACACGGAGTTGTAGCGGGGGCCCCATGTGCCGATGCTGATGAACGCCACCATCGCCGAGGCAGCCGAACTTCTCGGCATGTCGGGCGATGAGGCGATCGCACTTCTCGGCGAGACGTGTTTCGACGTGTGGCTCAACGACGTCGCGTACTGGCGTTGCGTGCCGGCCAATGTGTGGCGCTACACCATCGGCGGCTACCAGGTCATCAAGAAGTGGCTGAGCTATCGGGAGCGCGCGTTGCTCGGCCGCGACCTCAAGCCCGAGGAGGCGCGCTACGTCACCGAGATGGTGCGCCGCATCGCCGCGCTCGTGCTCATGGGGCCGGAGCTGGATGCGAACTACGAGCGCGTGAAGAGCGACGTGTGGGAGTGGGGGAAGTAACCCTCGCTCGGTTCGCATCTGTTCAGATTCCGGTAAGGTCGGTTCGCTACCCTCTTCTTCGCGCCTGTACGCTGCGAGGAGGAGGCGGGCCATGAACGACCAATGCGTGGGCCCCGGGATTCCGGTCGCTGACGAAGCACTGTTCGGCGACGTCGCGGAGTTGATCGACGGCGCTCGGACGCGGGCCGCAGTCGCAGTCAACAGCGAGCTCGTGACGCTGTACTGGAGCATCGGTAAGCGAGTTCGCGAGGGCATTCTCGGCGGGGAGCGGGCTGCCTACGGGCAAGCGGTCGTGAGACGATTGGCCGCCGGGCTGACCGAGCGGTATGGTCGCGGTTGGAGCCGGCAGAGCTTGGAACGCATGCTGCGCTTTGCCGCGTGGATTCCCGATCTCGAGATTTGCTCATCAGTGATGAGCAAATTGACTTGGACCCACGTGGTGGAACTCCTCACTGTGTCTGAGCAGCGGCAGCGCGACTTCTACGCAGTCACGTGCGCCCGTGATCGCTGGAGTGTACGCACCCTCCGTGAGCGCATCGGCAGCAGACTATACGAACGCACCCTGGCCGACAGCGGGTCCGTCGAGGGCGTGGGCGTCGGCTTCGCGACGCTTGCCGACACCGGAACTGCTGAGCCCGCAATCACCTTCCGCGATCCGTACGTCCTCGACTTCCTCGGCCTGCCGTCCGAGCACTCGGAAGCCGCTCTCGAGCGCGCGATCCTCGACGAGATGCAGCGCTTCCTGCTCGAGCTCGGACGTGGTTTCGCTTTCGTGGAGCGCCAGAAACGCATGACGGTCGACGGCCGGGACTACCGACTCGACCTGCTCTTCTACCATATCCCGATGCGCTGCCACGTGGCGATCGAGCTCAAGACACGTCCGCTCGAGCCCGGCGACCACGGGCAGATGACGCTCTATCTTCGCTGGCTTGCGGCGCATCAGCACTACGAGGGTGACGCCTCGCCAATCGGGCTGATCCTGTGCACGCAGAAGGGCCCCGAGCAGGTTGCCCTTCTCGGACTCGATGAGGGCGAGATTCGCGCGGCGCGCTATGTGCTCGATTCGGTGCGAGCCGGGTTTGAGCGCGTGCTAGAGCGGTGAGGGAGCGTGCCGCCATCGCCGAGGCCGCCGAACCTCTCGGCATGTCGGGTGATGAGGCGATCGCGTTTCTCGGCGAGACGTGTTTCGACGTGTGGCTTAGGCGACGTCGCGTACTGGCGCTGCGTGCCGGCGAACGTGCGGCGCTACACCATCGGCGGCTACCAGGTCATCAAGAAGTGGCTGAGCTATCGGGAGCGCGCGCTGCTCGGCCGCGACCTCAAGCCCGAGGAGGCGCGCTACGTCACCGAGATGGTGCGCCGCATCGCCGCGCTCGTGCTCA
>JBBRSD010000018.1:0-8525 GCA_038245725.1 Coriobacteriia bacterium
ACGTTGCGTAACTTCTACGCAGCTTGTGCGGCACGAACGTAGCGCTGCACGTCGTCGCGAGCCTGGCGATTTCCGCTCATCGTCAGTGTCAGCTTGCCCTCCGGTCGTGTGAGGCGACCCGCGCGGAGCACGATGTGCCGGAGCGTGTGCAAGGTCTTGAACAGCCAGCGCGCCGCACGCTTCGAGGTGTCGCGGCGCACGCGATCGTCGGCCGACATCTGCAGTTCGCGGCCGAGGTTGTGCGCGATCATCGCGGAGACCGTGAAGGTCTGGTTCACCGCCAATCTCCGCGATGGGATGTAGTCCATCTGGGCGCACGACTTCGCCTCGCCGAGCAGGCCCTCTTGCGATCCGCGCCCGTGATGGAAGTCCATGACGGCCTCGGCATCATCGGTCACCTTGTTGGTGAGGATGACGCGGAAGTCGAACTCGTAGTCGCGCGGCTCGAATAGATCCAGCTGCATCGGACCTTTGCGCGGCGTCGGTGTCTTGCGCCGGACCGCGAGTACGCGAAACGCACCGCCCCAGCACTTCGGCTTCCAGTTCAGGTCGGCGTACGACCATGTGGCATCGATCCGGTGCCAGGTCTTACGTGCCTCGATCAACTTCTTGAGCTGCGGGAATCGCTCGAACGGCAACGAGATCGTGAACTTCACCTTCAGCTCGACGAGCTTCTTCGCGATGTCCTCGGAGAAGAAGGCTCCATCCATCCGGGTCTCGATCTCCCGGGCACCAACGATCTTCCGCACGAGCCCGATGTTGGCCTCGATGAATGCGAGCGCATCCCGCGAGTCGTGGACGTTGCCGGGTCGATGAAGCAGATCGAGAAACTGACCGGTCTGCGCGACGGTGCTGAACAGCGGGTAGTAGCTGCGCGCGCCCTTGCGCTGCCGGTTGTAGCCGATCGCACTGCCCTGCGCGTGGCTTCGGGTGCTCAACACGGAGCCGTCGAAGTCGATGGTGACTCGGTGGAGCTTCTCCTCGCGAACTCGGTCGAGCACGATTTCGCGGTTCAGCGCACGAACGCCTTCGATGTTGTTGGTCGTCATCTCGGCGAGCCCGCGCGTCCAGGTCGAGACGTCTGGCAAGCGCTGAAGTCCAAGCACTCGCTGGACCATCGGGTCATCGCGATAGAAGTCGCGCTCGCGCAGTCGGCGGTACCCGAGCAACAGGTGGACGACGAGCATCATCACCAAGTTCTGCGGCCGGTACGCTACCGTCCGAACGTCCACCATGGACTTCGCGAGCCGTTCCTTGAGCCGTAGCCGCTGGAACAGCGCTTGGAAGATCACGAGACCCGAGTACGACGTCAGCCGCTGATCCTCGAAGCGAAGCGCGGGAATCGCATGGACGGGTGCGATGACTTGTGGTCTGCTCAATCTCACGGTTCGGGGCCTCTCCGGTGTCGTGGAAGTTGTTGTCGCAAACTTCTTCTACACGACCAAAAGGCCCTGCTCTACGCTTCACACCGTCGAGGAAACGAGAATCGCCGGGCACTCGTGTTGCCCCGAGCGCTCTCCTTCTCCGGAAACATGGTCGGCGTTATGCAACTGGAGGGTTGAGTCAGGTGGCACGGCACCTGCTTTACCAGGTAGAGAATGGCAAAGCTCAGTGCTTTCACGAAGGACAACCTGAACAAACAAGGATTTGGGAGTCTCGATGATGAGGCGAAATCCCGCTATGCATTGCCATTGCGGTTCACCCCTACAGTCGCCGCTATCTTGATCGTGATTGGGCTGGCCTTGCGGTCACCGATCTGGCTTGGGGCAATGTCTCTTGTTGCCTTGAGCGGAGCTCTGTTCCCCAGATCGATGGTTCTTGATCTGGTTTACGACCTCGTCGTCCGGCACTTATTCCATGCGCAGGCACTGCCGGCCACGCCAACGCCGAGACGGTTTTCCTATCTCATATCCACTGTCTTCCTGACGGCTTCGGCCCTGTCCTTCCATTTTGGCTGGGCGGTAGTGGGATTTGTCCTGGGAGGCATGGTTGTTATCGGGGCCACCATCCTCGCCACTTCGCTCTGGTGTCTGGGCTCGTGGTACTACCGCCTGCTTTTCAAGCATGACGCGGCATAATTAGATCTAACTAACTAACTAACTAACTCACTAGCTGACTGGCGGCGAGCGCCGCGAACGACACCATGGTCATGACGCTGATGGCTCGAGACCAGGTGTCCGACGTTCGGAGGCTGCGTGCATCTCAAACGCTCACCGAGCGCGGACGCCGGGCTGCTTCGCTCACGTAGCGCTGTTCCCGAACAGGTCAGGTCTCGACCAGGAAGTTGCGCATCATGCCGGCGTCCTCGTGCTCGAGATTGTGGCAGTGATACAGGAACAAGCCGGCGTGGTTGGAGCGACGCCGGATCCGAACCCGCTCACCCGGCCGGAGGAGGAACGTGTCCTTCCATCCGTCATCGACCAGCCCGTCGTCGATCACACCAGGCTCGGCGCCCGACCTCGAGACGATCTGGAACTGAGCACCGTGAACGTGAATGGGATGGGGCATCGCCATCATGCCGCTGAGGTTCGTGAACTCCCAGTCCTCGGTGGCTCCCAACTTGAACCGTTCGTTCGCTGCGACCTCGGTCATCGCGAACCCGCTGCCGTTGAGCTGCCACCGCATCCTGCTCATCGACACGTCGAATCGGTGGCGCTGCTGCGCGCTCACGACTGCGTCGGAAATCCGTTCGAGCTGCGTGAGCACGGTCGGCTTGGTCCGCCGCGGGCCGAGTCCGGAGATCGCGAACCGACACACCCCAAGCGCTGCCCCGTTCGGCGGAGCCGGTGGCGTCGCGTTGCGGGCACCCATTCCGCGTCCGCCCATCATGCCGCCCATGCCCATGCTGGTGCCGGCGTCGAACGCGCGACTCTCGAGCCGGACCTCATCTTGGGCAACGCTCGCGAAGTCAGCCCAGAGCTCGAGCCGCTCGCCGGGCGCTAGCATCACGTACGGCTTGTCGGACGCTGCGGCGATCAGTCCGCCATCGGTGCCGATCACGGTGATCGGTGCATCGTTACTCCACGCGAGCCGATAGATCCGAGCGTTCGATCCGTTGATCACGCGCAAGCGATAGCTGCCGCGGTCGACAGCGATCGTGGCATCGGGGCGGCCGTTGACGAAGACGCGATCGCCGAGCTGGCCGACCATCGCATCGGGCGCGTAGACCAGTGCGCCATCGCGGCCGATCGTCCGATCCTGGAGCAGTAGTGCGACGTCGTGATCGTCGGTCGGCAGCCCGCGTGCGGTATCGTCCGGATCCTCGACGATGAACATGCCAGCGAGGCCCATGTAGACCTGCGGTCCGGTGCGCCCCTCGGGATGCGGATGGTACCAGTACGTGCCGGGACGCTGTGCGACCTCGAAGTTGTAGACATACGACGCTCCGGGTGCGACCGCGAATCTCGGATGCCCGTCGTTGGCTTCCGACACATCGAGGCCGTGCCAGTGCACGATCGACGGCTCGGCGAGATGGTTGTGAAAGGTGATGCGAATCCGTTGGTGCGGTCGAACGCGGATTGTTGGGCCAAGGTAGCTCGCAGGGTCTGCCGTGAGCGCACCCGGCGGACCCGAGACCAGCTGACCGTCGAATGCCCACACCTCGGTCGCGCCGCCGATTCCGTCGAGCGCGATCGTTCTACCAGACGCTCGCAGCTGGAGGTCGAGATCGACGCGACCACCCGTCGAAGGATCTGGCAGGTTCGCTGGCGCGGAATCCCGCGCTCGGCAACCGGCGAGCAACACCGTCGCCGTCGCGCCGCGCAGCACATCGCGGCGCGAGAGCCCCATCGGCGAACGGACTGGAGCTCGCATGCATCGAGCTCATCCAATCGACGTGCCAGCGATCAACTGATACTCCGACGAGCAGTCGCTTCGACGTACGGCGACTACGACTCGAGTCGTATTGAGATGGCACGAGCGCGCAGCTGGGCGAGCGACACGCACGAAGGACACGCGGAGATCTACGTACAAGGTGTCCATGGCGCATGGCTGCTTCCTCGGTGCCCGATAGCAGCGCCAGCTTGCAAGTACACGAGTTGCAGGTAACCGGCTGGTGGCGAGTGCCCGGTGAGCGGTGGCGACCCTGCTCCCGCCACCCTGGACGACGCGGACCACAACGCTCACCACCCGGGAAGAGGACGACCCATGGCTCAGTTCACAGCGGACATCGCAGGCATGCTCGAGCTCTTCGCCATCGCGGCCGGGCTCGTCCTGCTTCACCGGGCGAGCAAGGAAGCGCCGGCAAAGTTGCTCAAGGCCGCGGGCTGGGTGCTCGTCGCCGGCGGCCTCGTCGTCGGCGCCTGCACGACGGTCTACTGGTTCAAGTACCAGTCGCGCGGCGAGTTCGACACCATGCACACGGGCTACCCCGGAATGATGCACGGCTCTGGAACGGGCATGTGCCCTGGAATGATGGGCCCTGGCATGACGGGCCCGGGGATGGGCTCGAGCCCGCACGGCGTGACGCCTCCGTCGCCAGGCGATGGAGCGAGGTGAGCCACGAGATCCACCAGGCGACCTATCAACGGATGTTGACGGAGCTCGAGGGCTGAGCACGACGATGATGAGAACGCTGCGCTACGGATTCGAGACATGAAGCCCGCGCGGAGGGCTCCGGGGACGACGCGCAAGCTCTTCGCGCTATCGCTTTCGATCGCGCTGGCGATGTCCGGGGTCGGAATCATCATCCCGATCGTGCCCTCCCACATCGGGCGCTTGGGGCTCTCCGGCGCATCGACCGAGCAAGTGGCGCTGCACGTGAGCCTGCTCGCGGCCGGCTACGCGTTCATGCAGCTGCTTCTCGCGCCGCTCTGGGGGCGTCTCTCGGATTCGCTCGGCAGGCGACCGCTCCTGGCGATCGGGCTCATCGGATTCGCCGTCGGCCAAGCGCTCTGCGGCTTCGCCACGTCGCTCCTGACCCTCTACGCGATCCGCCTGGGCACCGGCATCTTCTCAGCGGCGATCATCCCCGCCGCCTTCGCCTTCGTGGCCGACACGACCAGCGACGAGGATCGAACGCGAGGCATGGCGCAATTGAGCGCAGCGGCCGGCATCGGCTTCGTGATCGGCCCGGCCATCGGCGGGCTGCTCGGCGGCATCGAGCCTTCCGCCATCGGGTTGCCCGTCGCTGACTTCTCTCTCCCGTTCTTCGCGGCTGCAGGTTGCGCGCTGCTCGCGCTCCTCACCTTGCGCTGGCTCGAGGAGCCAAGGATCCCGGCGGCCGCGCAGCGTCCGGACAGGCTCGCTTGGACCAAGCTCGCGCGCCGGATCGGATTGCCTCTAACAGTGGCGATGGCCGGCCAGGTCGCCGTCGCGCTGTTCGAGACCACGTTCGCCCTTCACGCTCGCACCGAGCTCGGGATGGGCCTCGTCGAGATCGGTCTGGTGTTCATGATGTGCGGCCTCATGATGCTGGTCGTCCAGCTCGCCGCGGTCTCGCGGCTCGCACGCCGCTTCGGAGAAGTGCAGCTCGCCTCGGCGGCCCTCGCTCTCATGGGAACGAGCCTGGCTCTCTTGGCTCTGGCACGCAGCACGGCCACGGTCTTCGCGCTCGTCGCCTTGTATGGGATCGGGATGGCGCTTCTCACGCCAGCCGTGTCGGCGCTCGTGTCGAGGCGCGGCGGCGCGCATGCGGGGGCCTCGCTGGGACTCGAAAGCAGTGCCAAGAGCCTGGGCCAGATCGCCGGCCCACTCCTCGGCGGTGTTCTCTTCGGTGCGTCCGTGGCCATTCCTTTCTGGCTCGCCAGCGGGCTGCTGCTCGGCCTCGCCCCGATCTTCGCCTGGAAGTCGGGTACCTCGGCCGCCCTCGTCACGGAGAGCGCACGATGAGCAGAGAACCTCTGAAGAAGCACGAGCAGAACGCCGCCGACGACGAACAACAGGACATCGCTCTCAAGCACCACGAGCTCTCACGAAGAACAGCAATCGTCCACCCGTGCGCTCGGTGGGCGCTGACGCACCGCGCAGATCTCGGTAACCACGTCGCGAATCGCGCAGAGTTTTCGCGCTTCGCGGAAACTCGACTGATGACGGAGTAGACGCGCACGACACGTTCAACCGCCGATCTCGGTCGCGCGCGTGGGGCGCACAGATCCGCCCCACCTGGAACAGCCTGGCCGCATCCCAAGGATGAGCTGCACGCGAGATGTGCACGCATCACCGCACGGGGCCAACCGTAGCGACTCTGTCCAGGATCGAGCATGCCCTTCGGTCTCGTCGTTTGCGGCATGTCGGCTGCATTGGGGCTATCCACGCCGAGCGTTCTTCTGGGCGTTCCTTGACACATCGACGAAGGAGACGCGGATGAAAACGAGCGTGATTGAAGTTGACGACATGCTGTCGGTGCTGAGCGTGGATGAGCTGGAAAAGCGGATAGGCGAGGTGCCGGGTGTTGAAAGCACCACGGTGAATTTTGCCGCGAAAAGGGCGACGGTTCGTTACGACGAAACTCGGCTCGAAATCTCCGATATCAAGTCGGCAGTTCGCCAACGCGCATATGACTCCACGGCGGCCAGCGCCCCATCGTCAGGCGGCCAGAAAGACCACACGGCACCGCCTGGGCCGCCTGCACCACCCGATTCGGGTGCACCGAAACCGGCCCCCAATGCGCCTGGCATCGCGGGGCCTGCCTCCGCATCACAAGACAAAGCGGCGCCGTCGACATCGAAACCTTCCGCGGGTGCGCCGCCCGCGGAAGCCGCACCCGCGTCCGCGTCCACTACACCGAAGCCGCCCCGCGACGCCGTGGCCGCATCCGCTGCTTCTGGAGGCCACGAACATCCGGGCAAAGCCGCGCCAACGAAAGCCTAGGAACAACCCTCGCCGAGCAGCTGGAATACCAAGCTGGTGCTTCGAGTGGGATCAACATCTATGCAGGAGACGATCATGACGATAACGAATGTTTCACAAGGAAACGTCCCTGGTTTGCCACAAGCGCTAAGAACGGCCCAGCAAGCAATCGACCTTCCTGAAGTCCAAGATATGCTTCGCCGACTATCTGAATACAGACTCGGCATCTTCATGCCGCATATGCATGACGAACGTACGGGTGACTTCCAGCCGCTACCGGATGAAGTCGTACAGGTGGAATCCGGGTTGGAAGTGTCGTTCCAGCCCACCACAGACATCGCAAACCAGACTGATCGCTTTCTTCCCGTGGGCTGGTTTTGGCGCGCCGGTGCATCGACCATCGCAGCAGTGTGCGAAATGGTTCGGGAAGAAGGCTCCGACGACGCACAGCTCTACATCAAACACAAACACAAACACTGAGCGCTTCTCCTCTCGGCGGACTTCACACGCCGACTTCAGCGGTCGAGATCCGCCCGGCTCTGGCAGGCGTCTCTGAGTCGTCAAGTCCGCGAAGGACCCGCTGCGGACTGTGGAGTTCGAGCGTCACACATCGAGATGAAACCGCTGAAGGAGACGGGATGAAAACGAGCGTTATCGAAGTTCACGACATGTTGTCGATCCTAAGCGTCGACGAACTCGAGCAGCGGATCGAGGGCGTTCCGGGTGTCGAAAGCGCGACGGTGAACTTCGCTGCGGGAAGCGCGACAGTGCGCTACGACGAGACCCGACTCGAGATCGCCGATATCAAGTCGGCTGTGCGTCAACGCGGGTACGAGGCCGCTGCCCCGTCCACCGCCTCGGCCGGTGAAAGCCACGATCGCCACACAGATGTGGCGCCAGCGATCCCTGCGCCCGCGCCGACCGCGGGCCTGATCGCACCTGCCACCGTGTCGTCGGCGTCGACAAACACGGAACAAGAAGACAAACCGGCTCCACCAGCTGCCGCACCGGAGCCTGTTCCGGCGACGCCTGCGGCTGCATCCGTGTCGCAAGCCTCCCCCTCTGCCGCCAAAGCTGACGCGATGCCATCCGCTCCTGCGGCTGGCGCTCACACAGAACACTCGGCATCCGGCCAGAAGCCGGCCAGGTCAGGCGCAATAGCGAAGGAGATGGTCCACGGGAGCAAGGAGGGCGTCGAGGACGAAGACAACGAGCCGCCCGCCGCACCCGACCATCACGCCCACATGGCGGCGGACCTCCGGAAGCGGTTCTGGATCTCGCTGATCTTGACGCTGCCGATCCTCGCGCTCTCGCCGATGCTCCAATCGCTCGTGGGACTGCGCGAGGCCATCCGGTTTCCCGGCGACATCTACGTGCTGTTCGGTCTCTCGTCGGCAGTCTTCGGGTATGGCGGCTGGCCGTTTCTCAAGGGCCTTGTCGAGGAGCTCGGGGCTCGCCGGCCTGGAATGAAGACGCTCATCTCGGTCGCCATCGCCACCGCGTACCTCTACAGCAGCGCCGTGGTGTTCGGGCTGGCCGGCAAGATGTTCTTCTGGGAGCTGGCCTCCCTCATCGACATCATGCTGCTCGGGCATTGGATCGAGATGAAGTCCGTGATGGGCGCTTCGCGGGCGCTCGAGGAGCTGGCCAAGCTCATGCCCTCCGACGCCCACAAGCTCATGCCCGATGGCAGCGTGAAGGACGTGCCGCTCGGCGAGCTGGCGGTGGATGACAAG
>JBBRSD010000019.1:0-7960 GCA_038245725.1 Coriobacteriia bacterium
CTAGAGGGTTGATGTGATTTAGCGGCCGTCGTAGGCGGCGAGGGCGCGTGCCGGTCGTCCGGTGAGGGTGTTGAGGAGGATGCCGAGGGTGAGCGCGAGGATTCGTTGTGCGATTCGGGCGGCGAGGCCGGCCGGGGTCTTTGCGAGGTGTTGTTCGAGTCGCATCTGGCCTTTGAGGTTCGAGAAGACGCTTTCGATTACCAATCGGGTTGAGGCAAGCGCGCGTTCGCGGTCGATGTTGTCGGCTGTGCGGGTCTTGTTGGGGGTGAGCAGGCAGACGCCGTCGGCGGCGAGCCGCTCGTGGAAGGCGCGGCCCCAGAAGCCTTTGTCGGCGACCACGACCTGGCTCGGGGTGCCGGTCAGCAGGTCGGCGAGCGGCTCGTATTCTTTCTCGTTTGCCGGCACGATCGTGTAGCCGAGCGGCAGCCCGCGCCGGTCGGTCAAAAGCACGAGCCGGACACCGAACACGAAGCGGTGCTGTGACTTCGCGTAGCCGTAGCGGGCCTGGCCGGCGAAGTGGCTTCGCTGCTGGCAGCCCGGGTAGTTCGCGACCGGGATCTGGCTGCCATCAGCAACTCGTGCCCCGCCGCTGTCGAGGAGACGCGCGAGCTGCTGCTGGACGATGCTGATCAGCTCGACGAGGCCACGCAACCTCCGGTTGTACTGCGACTGGTCGGGGAGATGCGGAAACCAACCTGGCAGCAGACGCTCGACGAGGCCGAGGAACTGCCTGTCCGAGCTGATGCCGACGGCCGCCTGGCAAACCGCCAACGCGACCAGTTCACTGTCGCTGATCAATGCGGGTCGGCCGCAGCGGGCAGGGACCCGATAATCGTCAGCGAAGACGTAGCCTGCAATAACAAGGGCTTCCAGATCCGTCATCTCGAGCTCCAATCTCGAGGGGACACAGGTCTGGAAGCCCTTCTTCGTCAAACAGCGGGTCCCTGCGCGACCCACCCGACTTTCACATCAGCCCTCTAGTGCGACATCGTCCCGCTCGCGTTGCCCACGTTCAGTAGGCCGACCTGGCCCTGGTCGACGGCGGCGAATGCATGGGAGACGAACGGATAGAGGCCGGGCTGGTCGATCTTCACGTCGAAGACTCCGCCGCCCCCCGCCGGCACCGTGACCGTCTGCACGTTGTGGAGGGCATCGGCGGGATTCATGTCTCCGAACGCGTAGGCGGTGTTGAGGATTGTGCCGACGATGTGGAAGTCGGTGTCGAGCGACGGGCCGGCATCGACGACCCAGAAGCGGACTAGGTCGCCCGGGTTGGCGGTCAGCGGATGCTTCACGTACTGGCCCGAATAGCCGTTGAAGGTCATCCAGTCCGGCTGCCGCGCGTGCGCCTTCGCCATGTCGAACGTCGCGGGCTTGTTCAGGCCGTCGGTGGCGAGGTACCACTCGCTGGCGACGAGGACGTAGTTCTTGTCGGCTTTCGGCAGTACGCCGGGCTTGGGCTCGACCACAATCGCGCCGTACATGCCGTTTGCGATGTGCATCAGCACCGGTTTCGTGCCGCAGTGGTACATGAAGACGCCGGGATCGTTCGCGCGGAAGCTGTAGCTCACGGACTTGCCCGGGAACACGTCGGTGAAGGCCTTGTTCGGCGCGATGCGTGCGGCGTGGAAATCGACTGAGTGGGGGATGGCGCCGTTGTTCGTCAATGTGATCTTCACCTTCTGGCCTTGGCGCACGTGGATCACGGGGCCGGGCGCGCCGCCTGCCCACGCCCACGCGGCGTAGTGGACGCCGGGTGCGATCTGAATGTTGATGTCCGTCAGGTGAAGATGAACGTTTGCGACCGGGCCGGGCGTTGTGGGAGGCAAAGCGGCGGGGAACGGCGTGTGAGCTGCCGCGAGTGCGTCCGCGTTCTCGGGCGCGGCGCCAGCAAAGCTTGTCAGCGTCCCGTCGTTCGCACTCGCCGGCGATCCCGGCATCGAAGATGCGGGGGCAGTCGCGGCGGAAGCGCCGTGGCGAGCGTTGTGCGCGTCGATCCACATCAGGATTGCCACTGCTCCGAGGACGACCACCAGCAGCCCCATGAGCATGGCGGCGGCGCCTGCCAGCGCAGTCGCCGTGCCATCGTCGCTGTTCCTGATCGCATATGCGCTTCTGCTCACCCTCGGCCCTTTCGTCGACGCGGCTCGGCGGTCGCGCCGAGCGGTTCATCCGAACGTAGGGCGATCCTCGAGGCGGCGCATCGTCGAGAGGCCGCGGCGCGGCAACGGCAACGCCGAACGAATGGTGCGGGTTTCCCGCACCGCGACGCTGTGCAGGCCGAGTTTGAGAACGTCGTCGCCGACGCGATGCGCTGGTTAAGCGCCACGAACCTCCGCCCGGCCGGCACCGCTTGAGTCGAGCGAGAACCCGTTGGAATCGCAAACTCAGGTGGCCTCGTATTCGTGGATGAGTCCGCCGAGCCGGTCGTGGCGGTCTGGTTCGTGACAGAGCCCCCGCGGCGCGTTGTGGCGGTTCCGGCCGCCCTGCGCCACGCTCGCTGTTCTAGCCTCCGGGTGGATGTCGATCCGCGGCCGCCCGGGGACGAAGGCGCTGCCGCTCGTAGGCGGCGGGCGCGCGGTCGGGGGACCGATCGCACTCGGGCTGATTGCCGCGTACTTCGGGGTCGCGTTGGTCGGTCTCGTATCCGCCGCTGCGGTGCTTCTGCTCGCAGCTCCGGATCTCGCGGCGCGCGACGCGCTCGCGCTTCGCCCCGTGCTAGCTGTGCACCTGCTCGCGCTCGGCTTCCTGCCGCTCGCGGTCACAGGTGCGTTGTTCCATCTGCTGCCCGTGATGCTCCGGAACAATGCTGCGCACCCGCAACGTCTGCGGCTCGCGCTGCCGCTGCTGCTCGGCGGCTTTCTGGTGGCGCCGGGGATCGCGTGGAATGAGGCGGTGCTTCTTTGGCCGGGCGCCACACTGCTGTCGGCCGGCCTCGCGCTCGTGCTGGGTGAGCTTGTTGGGCTCGTGCTCAACGCGCCGGGCGATCGGACGCTCGTCGTCAGCCGAACCGGCGTGTCGCTCGCGTGCTTACACGTCGTCGCGGCACTCGTGCTCGGGGCTGTCGCCTTTTCGCATGGCGACCATCCGTTCGCGGGTGTCGTGCACGACCGCTGGCTGCTCGTCCACCTCCACCTCGCCGTGCTCGGATGGGTTGCGATGCTGATCCTCACCGTTGGGCGGACGCTTGGGCCGATGCTCGCGCTGGCACCGACAGCCCCGCCCCGGCGCCTCCCCATCGCCGAGTGCGCGCTCGCTGTCGGCGTATGGCTGCTCCTCGCCGGGATCGCCGTCTCGTCGAACGGGCTCGCCCTCGCTGGAGGTGTCCTGGTTATGGTCACGCTGGCGATCTTCGGGCGATTCATGGCGCGCGTTGCGCGCAAGCGTCGCCTCCCCCTCGAGGCGCCACTCGCTCATCTGCTTGCCGGGGTGCTGTTCCTGCTGCAGGCGGCCGTTCTCGGAGTCGCCATGCTGCTTGGCGCCCTCTCGCCGCACCGCGGGCTGGTCGCATACGTGACCTTCCTGCTCCTCGGTTGGGCCGTCGGTGTGACGCTCGGCCACCTCGGAAAGCTTCTCTCGCTGTCGCTCTGGGTCTGGTGGCCGCCGGGACCGCGCCCAAAACAGGACGCGCTCTACCCGCGTGCGGTCTGGCTCGCCGAGTCGGCCGCGTTCGGGCTCGGCGTCGAGTTGCTCGCAGCCGGCTCCCTCGCCGGAACCACCAGTCTCGTCCGAGCCGGTGCATCCCTCCTCATCGTCGCGTCAGCGCTGGCCGTCACCGGCGCCGGACTGACCTGGGCACGACGTCCGACCCGCTGAACCCCGGACGCCGTATCGCCGTCGGAGTTCGTCGTTACGTGTCCGTTGCGTGTCTCGGCCAGGACGGCGAACGGCTCGAGCGCCGCTGCGCGAAAGGGCGGGGCCATCGCAGAATCGCTTCGCGAAGCCGAGTTCCCGCAGCTGACGCTCGAGGCGATCAGGCTCACGCGTGCGTATCGACGGCGCGAGCGGCACCGTCAAGCTGCTCTGAGAAACGGGAATCCTGACCCGCTTCTATCCCCTGCTAAGTTGGTGTTAGAAGATGGATGCGCTCGAAGCAGTCGGCGACCCGGAGCTGCGTGCGGCGCTCCTTTTTGCGCGCCGCTCCGCGAGGGCCGTGACTGCGGATGAGTTGGCGGCAGCTCAGAAGGTGCATCGCAATGTCGCTCGTTCACGACTCGAACGACTCGTCGAAGCGGGTCTACTGGCTACGAGCTACGAGCGTCGCACCGGTCGCACCGGCCCGGGCGCTGGCAGGCCGGCCAAGACGTATGCCGTCACCCCGACGATCGCTCCGATCGAGTTTCCCGTGCGTCGCTACGAGTCGCTCCTCGGGCTGCTCGTCGAAGGCCTCTCCGCGAAGCGCTTGTACGCCCTCGGCGTCGCGTTCGGAAGTGAGCTTGCCGAGAGCGCGGGGCTGACGCCGAGCAAGGCGCCGAAGCGCGCCTTCGAGCAGATGTGCCGGGCCGTGCGTCGCCTCGGCTACCAGGCGACGCTCGAGAGCGTCGATGGGATGACTGCCGTGATCGCGACGCCGACCTGCCCCCTTCGTCCACTCGTCTACGCACAGCCCCAAGCCACGGAGCTCGACCGGGGGATGTGGGCGGCGCTCGCAGCGCGTTCGCTTGCGAATGTCGCCGTGGAGAGCGTGCAGTGCGAAACGCATGACTGCCTCGTCGACCATGCGTCCTGCCGGGTGTCGATCGCACTCCGCTCGCATCACACTCTAAATACCAAAATCTGATATATAGATTCTTGTGTCGATCGCCAACCGGCTCTTGCGTGGTGCGCCCGGTCATCCTGTGCACCCACCCCTGACCGACGTGGTAGTCGGGATGTTCGTGCTCGCTTCCGGGCTCGCGCTCGTCGGGAAGCTCGGCGTCGCACCGTCGAAGCTCGGTCCTGCCGCGTGGCTTGCAATCGTCGGCGGACTGCTTGTCGCAGCGCCGACGGCGGTGACCGGGTTCGCCGACTGGATCACCATCGAGTGGGGATCCCCACGCTGGCGCACCGCGACGATTCATCTCACTGCGATGATCATCTCGGTGAGCCTGTACGGCGTCGCGGCGTGGCTGCAGTGGCCGGGCTACCGCGACGGATCGGTCACGGCAGGCGGGCTCACCCTCGCGCTCGGTGGGTTCGTCGCACTGACCGCCGGCGGCTGGTTCGGCGGCGCGATCGTCTTTGTTCACCGGATGCGAGTCGAGGAGGACTAGGTGGAGTGGGCTGCATTGATCGCGTGGGTCATCACCGCGGGCGGCGGATTCATCCTGCTTGCGATCTGGCTGAAGAACGGCGGAATGACGCAGCGTGACCGCGGTCAGATCCGCTCGGCAATCATCCTCACGCATTTCGCGCTCGCCGCCGTGGGACTCGTGCTGTGGATCGTGTACGTCGCCGGTGCGTCGAACACCGTCGCTTGGATCGCGTTCGCCTTGTTGCTCGTCGTAGCGCTGATCGGGTTCACGATGTTCGGCCGGTGGCTGTCGCAACGACGCAAGCACGATGCTGCATCAGCCGAGCAACGCTTCCCGATCGCAATCGTGGGTGCACACGGGTTGCTGGCCGCAACGACGCTTCTGCTGGTGTTCCTGGCCGCGGCCGGAGTCGGTTCCTGACGGTCGCCCAGGCAGAACGGTATTGCCCCGAGCGCGTGGCCGAGGGCACGGCGCTCATCCGCTCGCGGGCACACCTCGACGCGATGCGGACGCGGCGTTCGGTGCGGCACTTCGCTTCAGACCCGGTGGCTGCTGAGTTGATCGAAAACGCGCTGCGCGCCGCCGGGTCGGCGCCGTCCGGCGCGAACCAGCAGCCCTGGACCTTTGTCGTGATCTCGGACCACGATACGAAGCGCAAAATACGCGAGGCAGCGGAGCGTGAGGAACGACTGCTCTACGAGGAGCGCGCGAGCGTCGAGTACCTACAGGCGATCGAGCCGATCGGAACAGACGCGGTGAAGCCGCACCTGACCGACGCACCCATCCTGATCGCAGCGTTCGAGCAGGCGTGGCAGTTCGACGAGGCCGGCGGGAAGCGCAAGCACTACTACGTGCGCGAGTCCGTGGGGATCGCCGTCGGTTTTCTGCTCACCGCGCTCCACATCTCCGGCCTCGCAACGCTGACGCACGCCCCGTCGCCGATGGGCTTCCTCAAGACGATTCTCGACCGTCCCGAGAACGAGCGGCCGTTTCTGCTGATCCCGATCGGCTACCCGGCTTGCGACGCCGAGGTGCCGGCGCTCGCGAGGAAATCCTTCGACGAATACGTACTGCACGCATAAGCAGGGGCCGTTTCGTTTCCTGGACGGCAACCGGGCACAACGGCCAAATAGCATCCCTTGAGACCCGAACGAGACACGGAGGTGCTGGCGATGGACAGTACGAAGCTGCCTACACGTGAGACCGTTCCATTTCGCATCCAGACGGCCGACGGTGCGATCGCCGAGTTGTCGTACTCGTCGCCGCGACCCGCCGCGCGCCACAACGAGCGCGAGGTCCTCGAGACCCTGCCGTGGTTCGAGCCGGGCAAGCCCCTACGGAACTACATGCTGCACGAGACGGACTTTTACGACGAGGTGGAGCAGGTCTGGGGGCGCCGCTGGGGCGCCGAGGGGATCGGAACGCTGCGTGAGGTACTCGTCTCGCGGCCGAGTGAGAACGAGGTGCGGCCGGAGTACGAGGAGGAGTGGCAGTACTACTACTCCAGCGCAGCCGGAACCGCCGACCTGGGCAGACTCCAGGCGCAATTCGACGCCTACTACCAGGTGCTCGAAGACCACGGCGTCCGGGTCAACTACGTCGAGCCGCCGGTACCGGCGATCGGCGCCTACGGCTGGATCAAGAATCTCGTCACGCTCGCGGGCGCCGGATTGATCGTTCACGGCGGCGCGATCGTCCACCGCTACGGGCTCGGTTCGTGGCAGCGAGGTCGTGAGGTGATCTGGGAGCAGGTGCTCGCCGCGCTGCAGGTGCCGATCTACCTGACGATCCACGGCAAGGGCATCGGCGAGCCGGGAGCCGGACGCTGGCTCGATGCGAAGACATTCGCCTTCAATGAGTCGGTCGTCGCCAACGAGGAGGGGTTGCGCCAGCTCGAGTTCGTCCTCTCGAATCTCGGGATCGAGCTCGTCGTCTGCCATAGCCCCGGCTGGTACGACTCGACCGGCCACGGGAACATCGGCACATCACACATGGACATGGTCATGCTGACGGTCGACCACAGAACGGTGCTGCTCGCCCCCCATCTCGTGAACTACGGATTCGTGCGCGAGCTCGTCAAGCGCGACTACCGGATCATCGAAGTGCCCGTCGAGGAGTACTGGGATCTCGCACTGAACGGCGTCACGCTCTCGCCCGGCAAGATCGTGATGAACGCCGGTTCGCCCACGGTTCGGAGAGAGCTCGAACGGCACGACATCGAGGTGATCGAGGTCGACTTCTCCGAGAGCCACAAGTTTGCGATCGCTGGGCTCCACTGCGCAACGCTCGAACTTGTCCGCGACCAAGAGGACGAGTAGGAACCGGAATCGCTTTCGCCCCACCGAACAACAGGAGGAGCCCATGGAAGAACGGCCGCCGTTGCCGCCATTCACGGAGGAGACCGCACGACAGAAGGTTCAGGCGGCCGAGGATGCGTGGAACACGCACGACCCAGAACGGGTCGCGCTCGCCTACACCGTCGACTCGGAGTGGCGCAACCGAGACGAGTTCTTCACGGGCCGCGAAGCGATCATCGACTTCCTCCACCGCAAGTGGAGCAGCGAGCTCGCCTACCGGCTGCAGAAAGAACTCTGGTGCTTCACCGACAACCGCATCTCAGTGCGGTTCGAGTACGAGTCACGCGACAAGGACGGCCAGTGGTGGCGAAGCCACGGCAACGAGCACTGGGAATTCGACGAACACGGCCTGATGCGCCGACGCGACGC
>JBBRSD010000020.1:0-4735 GCA_038245725.1 Coriobacteriia bacterium
CCGAACAGCACGAGGAATCCCTCCTGCACGCCCTCGGCGTGGTACAGCGCGTTTCGGATCGCCCGGCCAGAGGACGCGCAAGTGGATCCCGAAGTGTTCGAACTGATGCTCCTGCGACTCGATCGGAGATGCCACGCCGCCCTTCTCCTCGTTCCGCACTCTAAGCGCGTCACCGAGGTTCAGGACGAACCATCCGGCGGACGTGATGTAGCGGACGGGACTGCGGTCGCGGATGTACAGCGCCTCGACCGAGGGCGCCGTTCTGTCGCGGTACGGCGTCAGATGTCCGGGTTGGAGCGGGTTCTCGACGATGCCGGCGTCGATCTCGGACAGATGCAGGTGACCTCGGCCTGGCTGCACCGTACCGAGCACGGTTTTCTGGGCGCGTACATGCTCGCGCAGCTGAACCAGCGGCGCGAGATGCCAGTACTGAAAGGTACGCGCACCGGCCTTCGATGAAACGCTGATCTCGTCGGATTCGACTCTCGTGACAGTGCCGGAGAGGACGGCATAGATCGGTGTGCCGTCGTCGGCCGCGATGTCGACGCCGTTGTGGAACGAAAAGATCCCCGCGGTGGCGTTCTCGGCGTTGCGGAACACCGTGCGCGGGGCGCGTCTGTTGGCCGCCAAGCACACTGAGCTGATGTCGCAGCACGAGCACGAACAGCTCGACGTCTTTGGCGAACTCGCTGCGCCGACCTCCGACAAAGCAGCCGCAGCACAGCCGAAAACGCGAGATAGGCAAACAAGATGAGTATCCGCCGATGCTCCCGTAGCCCACGGCGCCGCTACGAAACTGCAACCGAGGTTTTGAAACCCCTCAGGGCTTCTTCCTGATCGAGCGCCTCAGCAAGGGCGAAGTCGTCTGGATAGAGGACGACGGCAAGTGGGCGGTTTCGATCAAGCCGCGCGAGGGCGATGAGTACGAGTCGCTGGTAAGCGACCTGCAAAGTTGGCTGACCTACGAGGGGATCGGGTCGACCACGATTCATGTCGACGGCGTCGCCCAGGCCCTTGGCTCCCGCGCAGACCTTCGCGAAGCGGAATCGTTAAGGAGGTAGTCATGTACCACCGCATGTACGGCAACTCGGGAGGGAGTTGGCTTTTGATGGCGCTGACGGTGCTCGTCGGCCTCCTCGTGCTCGGCGGCATCGTCTACGCGGCCGTCCGGCGCGCCCAGGATCCAACACAAACCGCCCGCGAACTTGTCTTAACTCGTTCGGGGCGACGCACGGGAGCCAACTCTGGCCGATCTAGGTGGCCCCGCCGAGCTCGTTGCCGTCAGGGTTGTAGACGCGGTACCTGAGCACAGCCGGGAGCATACGACGTGAGCAGGCGGCTACTCGTAGACCGGGTGCAGTCCGTCGGTCGTCACGCCGATACGGCGCGGCGGCACGTCCTCGGCGAGATATTCGTGGATCGCGCTCCAACCATTCGTGCTGATCGCCCGCTGGCAATGCTCCGGCAGCTCGCTCCAAAGACCGCCCGAGACCTCGACGCTGATCGTGCGTTCTTCACCGCCGCGTCCTATCGTCCAGCCCCAGTTGACGTCGATGTCTCGGCCGTCCCCGGTCTCGTATGTCCGCGGTCCGCTGACCTTCTTCCATGCGCTCATTGCCGGGAGCATACGACGTGACGGAGCGGCTGTTCGACTGATCGCTACGCCGCCGCGCGCAGCCGGCTGCTGCGCTCGTCTCGGCGTTGATCTCGGCGCCGAGCAGCAGCGCCATGCCGGCGAGCCAGAGCCAGGTCAGCATCACGAAGAGACCCGACGCTGCGATCCAGAGCAACGCGCCGACGAACGAGTCTGGTGTGAGGAACTGCCACTTCGGGTGCCCGACGTCCGGCCCGAGGGAGAGGAGCGATGCGAATGTGAGCCCGTGGGGTGCATTAACTCGGCTCGGCTTCGGTTGTGAGTGGCGGAGGCGCTCAGGTTGAGGTCGGGGTAGCGTTGGCCACAACCACACGGAGAGTCACGGTTGCGGCTAGTAGCCACCGCCTTTACCGCCGCAGCCGCTTACGACAAGCAAGACGATGAATAGCACCAAGAGTGCTGGAATGAATCGGTAGACGCGCATCGCTTCTCCTTAGTCGTTACAGCTCCTACGGTGCGGCATGGTCAGTGGATTCGACACACCTCGTCTCCGTCGCAGCCGGAGAAGAAGATCCCGCCGACGAGAATCGGCAATCGTGGCAAAGGCCGCCGGAACGCTCAGCCACTCGTCTTGTTAGCCGAGGCGCAGCAGGCCATCGGAACCACCTGCCCGGCAAGCGGCGGTGTGAATGGTGTCTCGCGCGTGTGTTGCCTAACGGAGCCCGGGCGATGTGAACAATCTGAGCGTGTTTGTGGCGTCGTCGACGAAGCAGAGGCGACCGCCGCTTGCGAGGGCGAGGCCGAAGAGCGCGCCCGCCTCCGCGACGGTCGCGTGGTCGAACCGCAGATCGCCTGCGGCGTCTAGTGGCGCGCTGCTTCGGTCACGGTGAAGATCTCGGTGGCCCCCTCCGGTTGCATTAAGGACCGCACGCTTCAGGGCAAACCCGTGGCGGGCGCCGAGTCATGCCGGGCGATCGGCCGTCGACAGGCTTGCGGATTGTCTTTGCCGTTGCTCGGGGCGACATCCACGCGGCGTCCACGACCCGCTCGAAGGCGAGTGGCGTCGAGGAGCGAGACGGCGTGTTCGCGGCTGTCGTGGGTCAGGTGGCCCGTAGTGGCGGTCGATCATCGCGATGCTCAAGCCTATGAAGCGGGAGACCGCGAACACCGGGATGGGGTTTCCTGGCGGAGGGAGGTCGGTCATGCCAACATCTGATCACGTGTGAGTTCACGCTCCACCTCACCTCGAGAGAGATGAGCCGGCGCACGGTGTTGGGACGCCTGCCGACGCGACGTGCAGGCCTCAACCGTCCTCGCTGCCGCCTGCCTTCGTAGCGAGGTCGCCGAGGCCGAGCTCGGGATGCCGTCCCTGCGCGAGCCCGAGCAAGTAGCAGATGAGCGGCGCATTCGTCCGCTCGCTGTCATGGGCAGCGACGCGGGCGAGGTCGAGCAGCGCCTCGGCGTCGGCGGCGCTGAGGGTGTAGGCGGCAAGGTCATCTCCCGCCGCCTCGGCCAGCCGGCTGCTGGCCTTGTCGAGCCACTCGTTCACGCGACCGCCTCCGAGCGGATGCCGCGCAGCGGCCGTGGCCGGATCGGCGCGTGGATGCCGACGCGCAGAATCGCGAACAAGATGAAGAAGTGCCCGAACAGGTCAGTGAGCCCGGCGACTGCCATCGTTGCCCCGCTGTGGGTCACCAGCGAGACTACGGCAAGCACGAGCGTGCAGCCGAACCCAACGACGATGGCGAGCAGGAACACCTGCCCCGTTCGCCCCTGCCTCAGCAGCCTCGCGGCGAGTTCCGAGGCCGCGCCGCGCACCCGTGCCGAAACGACGTAGAAGCCGATCAGCAAGAGGTTGACGACGAGGAGCGCGATCTCGATCCACTCGAGACGCTTCGTGGTCGCCGCGTTCGCGAGCACCTCGAGCGCGAGCGTCACGGTGATGCCGCCGAGTGTCGCGTAGAACAGCATCAGCACAGGCATCAGGTACGAGTCCCAAAACGCGATCCCTTTGCTCGCCTTGAGCACGAAGCCATCATAAAACATCATCAGGAACGCGAACGGGAGGGCGGCGATCCCGAAGGCGTGCGCCACATCGTTCGACACGAACGAGATGTGGACGTACGGCGCCACATAGACCGCGCCGAGCAGGCAAAACCCGGTCATCCCGAGGATCCCACGGGAGATCCACGACGTCCGCCAGCCCACAACCGCACGGAGAAACCGCAGCGGCTTGCCGAGGTAGAGCAGGTGGGCAGTCGTCTTGCCGACACCGACGGCGAGGATCCCGATGAGCGCGCCGAGCTTGAAGTCGCTGAAGAACGAGATCACGAACAGCCCGCCGCCGACGCCACCGAGGAAGAACGCGGTGGCGATCAGCCACGCCCACTCCTGCTGCTGCTGGTAGCCGATCAGGAACTGCTGGCCGCCGATCATGAGCCGGCGCGTCGGAATGCTCTGCTCAGGCATGGTTGCTTTCCCCTACGTAGTAGACGGACGGGTTGGTTCCCAACTCCGCCAGCGGCTGCTTCCCGTTGCGCTCCCGAATGAGCGTGCTCGGCTTGCTCTCCGGATCGTCGAGGTCGCCGAAGATCCGAGCGTCGGTCGGGCACGTGATGACACAGGCCGGCTCCAGACCGTCATCGACGCGGTGCGCGCAGAACGTGCACTTCGTGACCGTGCCTTCGGTGAACCACGCCCACTTCGAATCCTCGAACGCCGTGCGCTCGCTGTGGTAGCCGGCCTCGAGGACGCCCTTCCGCAGGTAGAAGCGGGCGGCGTAAGGGCAGGCCGTCATGCAGGCCCTGCAGCCGATGCACGTGTCTTGGTTGACGAGAACGATGCCGTCGTCGCGCTGGAAGCTGGCGCCCGTCGGGCAGACGGTCACGCAGGGCGCGTCCGCGCAGTGGTTGCAAAGCGCCGGCACGTAGGTCGTCTGCACGTCCGGGAACGTGCCGGTCTCCTCCGTATAGACACGGGCCCAATAGTGGTCGGGCGGCGTACCGTTCTCGATCTTGCAGGCCACCGTGCAGGCGTTGCAGCCGATGCACCGTGTCAGGTCGAGGACCATGCCCCAGCGCGTCATGCCGCCGCCTCCTTCCCCAGCTTCTCGACTCGCACGCGCGCCGCCGATTCCAGGGC
>JBBRSD010000021.1:0-4036 GCA_038245725.1 Coriobacteriia bacterium
AGGTGCCGACGGCTTCGCCCCCACGAAGCCGGTCCCTTCCTACTTGAAAGTCATAAACATGGCTTCTTCTGCGGGCGCTGCACGACCCCTCCACCCACCCCCGCAATCAGCAGCCGACCTCTTTCTGAAAGCAGCTCTAAGACCTACTCACTCGGGATGCGACAGCGCCTCGGGTTGGCGGCCGCGTTGCTCGGCGACCCGAAGTTGCTGATCCTCGACGAACCGGGAAACGGACTCGATCCCGTCGGCATGCACTGGCTGCGCGGCTTCCTGCGACATTTCGCTGAGCAGGGACACACCGTCCTCCTCTCCAGTCACGCCCTGGCCGAGATCGCCCAGACCGTCGACCACATCGCCATCATCGACAAGGGGAAAATCGTCAGACGCGCCGCGATCGGCGAGATCACCGCCGACGGACGCACGCTTGAAGACGTCTACCTCGACTTGGTCGCGCAGGAGACGCCATGACCGGGCTGCTGCGCTCCGAACTCCTCAAGCAACGCACGACCAGAGCGAATCTCGGATTCCTGGGTGTGATGCTTGCCCTCATCCTCTTCGCCGTCGTCTTGCACAGCTTCGGCCTCAAGGCCGGGAGCCTTGCGAGCCGCAGCGGACAGATGCACGTGTTCAGCTGGGGTGGCCTCGGCGCGCTCTTCGCAGGACTCGTCGGCGCCGTGTCAATCACCGCCGAGATCCGCCACGGCACCATCCGGCCGACCTTCCTCGTCACGCCTCGACGCGGCTGCGTCATTGCCGCCAAAGCTGTCGCGAGCGCACTCGTTGGCATCGCCTTCGGACTGATCGCCGAGGCATTCGTGATCGGCGTCGCCAGCGCCGCACTCGCCGTGCGAGGGATTCCCGTCCGCCTCGACGGAGGCGACTTCGCGCAGCTCGTCACAGGCGGCGCGGCCGCAGCGGCCCTCTGGGCACCGATCGGCCTCGGCCTCGGCGCGCTCCTGCGGAACCAAGTCGCGACACTCGTCGGACTCTTTGCCTGGCTCCTGTTCGTCGAGGGCCTGGTGTTCGGCGCCCTGCCCGGCTCTGGGCGCTTCCTGCCCGGCGTCGCCGGCGCCGCGCTCGCCGGGGTCACAACCACCGGCGAAGTCAAATCGCTCCTCACGCCGGCCCTAGGAGCACTCGTACTTGTCCTCTACCTATCGGCCATATCTACCGCGGGTGCGGTCGTCACCTCCCGACGTGACGTCGCCTAGATGAGCTCTTCGCCCGATCTCGGCATCCCCCCGATCTCGGCATCCGCTCGGCAGCTCGAGAAAGCCGCCACCCATCCTCCAATGCAAAGGATTCCCATGTCCGACCATTTCGATAACGACAACCAGACCAAGGCGAGCGGCCCGAATGCAAAGACGCTGCTGCGCGGCGCGGCCGTCGTGGCCGTCCTTGTTCTCTTCGTCGTGCTTCACCTCACTGGCGTCCTCGGACCGAGCAACCACTAACAAGGTGGGCACAACGACAACTCGCGAGTTGAATGCGATTCGTGCCGTCGGTCACGGCGACGTGCCCCTATTGGCGATCCTTGTCTGCTCGCGTTCATCCGACATCAAGGAACAGGAAACATGAAGTACGCAATTCTGATCTACGACGGTCCCAGCTCCTGGCAAGGTCACGCAACAGAGCAGAACCGCGCACTGCACAGCGAGTACCACACGCTCGCGTCCGCTCCCGGCATCATCGCCCACTATCGGCTCGGGTCGCCAAAGAAAACGACAACCGTGCGCGTCAATGAAGAGGGCGTCGTAAGAAGCGAGGGCCCCCTCGACTCGCGCGAGAACCTCCGCGCGCTCTACCTGCTCGAGAGCGACTACCACGACTCGGTCCTGGAGTTCGCCGCGCAAATCCCGGCGGCCCGGATGGAAGAAGCCGTCGAGGTATGCCCGCTCACGGAGCGCTAACCGCTCGGGAGCGGTGCGCCGCCAAGCGGTTGCTCTAACAAACAGCGCCCGCGAGATCGCGGTTCGACCCCTCTCGACAGAAGAGGGGCTAACGCGGCGGCCAGCCACTTCACGAGACGGGAAACCCTTTCGCCATCAGCGATTCCCCGAGAGGGATGGAGCATTTACGAGCCCAGCGGGCGCAACCGGTGGCAACCAGTCGCAAACGAGACAGCGCCGAGAACGGCTCAAACAAGCCGATCGGCAACCGGTGGCAACCCACGGCAACGGTTCCGGAGCGCATGGTAAGGAGGGGGACGACGGTTCGAGCCCGTCAGACGCTTCGCCAAGGCGCCGGTCGCCGCTCTCGCGTTCAGGTCGACTTGCTCTCCGTCGCGCCGCCGTTCGTCGAAGCGCACCCCGCCTTGCCCTTGCCGTCAGAGTCCGGCGACGACACGATCAGCGTCGCGTCGCGAGCGCCGACGCGCACGCGCTCGTTCCCTCCGGCTCGTCGCAGCCCTCGATGACTGTGCCGTCGACGAGAACGACGTCGCGCGTCGCGCCGACGCCGAGGCGCGCGACGCCGGCGCGCAACAGGTTCGTCGCCGTCGGCGACGAACGAGGCGTCGCAACCACGAGCGCGGCGCCGTCCCAGTAGTGGGAGAGCGGGACGAGATGGGCGTTCCCCACCTCGTCCGCGCTTGCCGCCCAGCAATCGACTTCGGTGCGTAGGCGCTCGAGCGTGTCCGCCTTGCGCTGCGCACGAGATCGAGGCGCCGGTCTCACGCCGCGATCCTCTCCAGCAGCGCGTCGACACGCGCGAAGCCCGCCTTGGCGCCCTCCTCGACGCCGTACTGCATCGTCGTGTCACGCTGCTCGGTCGTCTCGAAGCGCATCGTCTGCGTCAGCTTCGTCTGCTCGCCGAGATCCTCGAACTCGAGCGTCTGCAGGTGGTTCTGGAACGTCTGCACGAGGCGCGCGGGCGGCTCCACCTCGCGGAACTCGCCCTCGACGACGCCGAACGCGGTGCGGAAACGGTACGTGCCGCCCGGACGGACGTCCATCACCTCGACGACGGTGCCGTCGCCCCACCATTCGGGGATCAGCTGCGGATCCGTCCAGACGGAGAAGACCTGCGTGCGTGGTGCGTCGAAGATCCGCTCGACGCGGATCTCGAGCTCGTTCGGGGTGGTGACGGTAGTGCTCATCGTGCTCCTTTCGTGCGTTCGACGACCTGCGCGAAGCGGTCGAGCCGCTGCAGCCACATGCTGATGCCCTCGAAGGCATAGGGCACGAGCGTGCAAGTGCGGGCACGGCCGACCTTCTTCGTGCTGACGAGCTGCGCCTCCTCGAGCAGCCGAATGTGCTTTTTCATGCCGGTCAGCGACATGCCGAAGGGCTCGGCGAGCTCGCTGATCGTCGCGCTGCCGGCGCCGAGCCGTTCGAGCACGGTGCGTCGGGTCGGGTCGGCGAGGGCAGCGAAGGCGCGGTCGACGGTCGTGGAATGATGAACCATTAAGTTCAGTATTGCAGACCTGTCCGAAAAGGCGCAATGGGGGATGCCCAACCGCGAGCTGATGCGCGACGGCTGCTGGTTGGTCATCAGGCCTCGGCCGGGCTCGCGGCGTGGCCGGGCCTCGAGGCTCTCCACGAACGACCGCTCCTCCGCTATCCGAGGGCGCGCGCCGAAGCGAAAGCTCCACGGCTCGATGACGTTGCGTCCGCGTTTCGCGGTCGGCTGCTCATGGCTGGGCACCTTCAGCAGTCGCTTCACCGAACTGGTCGGTATGCCGCCCAGCACCTACCGGCGTCATGCGGCGCGCGCGACCGCGGGGATGCCGTCGGGCGTGGCGAGACAGGTGACCAGACCGATCAGGATCGAGAAGCGCCGGTCACCAAGCCGCACCTACGTTCGGACCCAACTGCGCAACGCTCTGCAACTTGGGAAGGATGGTGGGCATGGTCGGGAGAACCATCGCGTAGTACGCGAATCGTACGTCGTGGGCCTGGCGTGACCCCCTGAGGTCGGTCCGGTCGTTGCGTGAGTCTTACTGCCCAGGTCGGGCGAGGAGGACAATCGAAGCGATGGGACAGCATGCGAGGCGCCGGCATACGCCGGAGCAGATCATCAGGAAGTTGCGTGAGGC
>JBBRSD010000022.1:0-3134 GCA_038245725.1 Coriobacteriia bacterium
CAGCGAATGGCAGCTCATCGCCGCGACCCACAACATCCTCAAGCTCTGGCGGCACCCGAAGCCCGCCTACGCCTGACCGAACGCGGCATCAGCCCCGCCGAACCCGACCTGCCGACATGTTGGTGCGACAGCCTCCTCTGGGACGTTTATGCGAGGCGCCCGGTATGCGACCAGCCGGCTTCCGGCTGAGCCGCGTCGGGACGTAGCGTTGCCGCGTGGTCAAGCCACCGATGCCGACCGACACCGACCGAGTTGACGCGAGGCGAGTCGTGCTCGCCGGGATCGCTCGAGCCGAACCGCTCAACGACGTGTTCGAGCAGCTGCGCCGGTACCTCGACTACGCCTTCCCGTTCCCGGCCGATCTACTCGTCGAGATAGCCGCGGATGCTCTGACGATCGCAGGTGTGGCTCGGGCAACGCCGGTCTCGTTGAGCGACGCCCACAGGGGCTACCTCCCAGAATGGAACGTCCGCGGGAAGAGCGAACACAACAAGAGTCGCGTCGCGATCGAGCTCGCGGTCGCTCTCCATGGCGGGATCGTGCCGGACTACGACGCGGCGGCGATCTGGTGGCAGGTCCAGGACCTCGCGTTCTACGCATTCCAGGCAGCAGCGATCATGATCAGAATCGCAGCCGAAAGGACAGGCTGGCCCGTTGCCGCGATCTGCGGCGAGCTCGCAGCGTCACACGGGCTGAAACTCTGAACCTCCCCGCGATGGCGAGCTTCCATAAACGTCCCAGAGCGGGCAATCGGGGCGGGTTCGCGAAAGCATCTATATCGAACCGCGCAGCCCGATCTCGCGCGCCCCGAACCTGCCGATCGGCGTCTTTTCAGATCGAGTCGCGTTGGTGATCGCCGCGTCCAACAAGCCGCCAAATCAGGAACAGTGACCCGGCGACAACGGCAAAACAACCGATCGCCCACAGCAGCACCCCACCGAGTACACCGGGCCGCAAGCCGAACATGGAAGGAGAGAGGAAGACCAAGAACGCGCAAAAGGCGGCAACGATCGCAACCGCGGTCAGCAGACCCCGATTCCAGTCGCTGCCGCTATTGGATGACCCCGCGGGAGGCTCGGCATGACTTCACGCTAACAGTCCAAAGGGGGGACGCATATCTGGCCGATATGAGCGCGGCTGGCGCATCGCCGCTCTACGTTTCAGGGCGGTTAGATCGCGACGCCGGCGGGTGTGACGGCGATGTGGAACTCGATGCCGAGCGCGCTGGCGAGGCGGGCGAGGGTGTCGAAGGACGGGTTGTGCTCGCCCGCTTCGAGGCGCGCGACGGCGGGCTGTTTCATACCAAGCAGCCGAGCCAGCGCCGTTTGGGAGAGGTCGTGCTCGACGCGGTACTCGACGAGGCGGACGGCGACGGCGCGCGCGACCGCGGTTCGGTCCCACTCTGCTCGAACGTGCGGCTCCTTCAGCTGACGTGCGATCACCTTGTCGCTCGTACGCATCTTGTCGAGTTTCACGTCGGTCTCCTCATGCTTCGATCTCGTCGAGCCGTTTCGTTGCGGCGGCGACCGCTCGTCGGAACCTCCGTGGGTCGACGAGCGCTTCCGGCCCGATCGCCACGACGACGAACGTGTCGCCCACTCTTCCGTACAGCGGTCGCCATTGGCTCCGGCCGCTTCGGGGCCGAAGCTCGCGGAGTCGCTCCGCCCCCTTCACATTGCTCTGATGCGGGAACGGCAACGCCGGGCCAACCGAGGCGAGTTTCTCGATCGCGTGCATCACCGCGACCCGTTCCTTGACCGGTAGTGCATCGAGCTCGGCTTCTGCCTCGGGGTGGAACACGACCGTCCACACCCCACCACGATAACACATGTGTTATAGCTCCATGCCAGCGCCGAGATCGCGGTCGACGCTGCGGGGACCGAGTCGCGTCTCGACTGCGGGTCTGTTCGCTTGGCGAATCGCGAGTTCTTGTTGGTGGGATCGCGCGAGGGTTCGGCAGATGGTCGTGTAGCCGTCTTCGGGTTCGGGATCGTGGTGGGCTGCGGTGTCGTCGTTCCCGTCGCTCCGCCGAGCACAGCAGTTCGAGCGGGGCGAGCGCGCGACGATGGACCGCGGCGCGTGGACCGACCCTCGTGCCGCGTCTACGACCCTGGCGATGTGGTCGAGGGGCTGGCTCGATCGGGACGCGACCAAGCGACCCCGAACGAAGATTGCCGACCGACAGATCCTCGAAGGCCACGTTCTACCCGAGCTCGGTCACCGGGAACTGGGCTCCGTGACCCCGCTCGATATCCAACGTCTGGTCGCACTGTGGACCCTGCGGTACAAGCCGAACACGGTTCGCCGGTACTACGCGGTCGTGCGCGCCGTCTTCGGCGCCGCGGTGACAGCGGACGTGCTCGTTCGGTCGCCTTGTCGCGGGGTGAAGCTTCCTCGGGCCGAACCGTCGCCGCATCACGTGGTCACGCCCGAGGAGCTCGACCGCCTGGCCACCGAGGTCGGTTCGGCCTATCGGCCGATGGTTCAGCTCGCGGCGGTCACCGGGCTTCGCTTCTCCGAGTGTGCGGGATTGCGCGTGCGCTCGCTCGATTTGCTGCACGGGCTGCTGGCCGTCACCGAAGGAGTCGTGGAGGCGGGTGGCCGCGTCGTGATCGGGCCGCCGAAGAGCGCGGCCGCGCGCCGGTGCATCGCCATGGCACCTGCGCTCGCCGCGCTGCTGGCCGAGCATCTCGCCCGGAGGGGTCTGACGGCGGCCGACGCCGACGCGTGGGTCTTCCCCAGCCCGAAGGGCGGTCCGCTGCGGTACGCCAACTTTCACGACCGCGTGTGGGTCCCTGCATGCACGCGAGCCCGCCTCGCAGGACTCGGATTCCACGACCTCCGCCGGGCCGCGGCGACCGTTCTCGTGACCTCGGGGGTCGACGTCCGCACGGCCCAACACCGTCTCGGCCACTCCGACCCGAGACTCACGCTCGCGGTGTACGCGCAGGTCGCACCGCACGCGGATCGCGCCGCGGCCGCCGCGATCGAAGACCACTTCCTCGCCGGCGCGCGCGATGAACGCGCGATGGACGGCAACGGTGTGTTGCTGACGGGTGCGGCGCGACGGCTCCCACCTGCGCAAGCGGTGGAGCCGGAGAGGGGATTCGAACCCCTGACCTGCTCATTACGAG
>JBBRSD010000023.1:0-3124 GCA_038245725.1 Coriobacteriia bacterium
CGCCCTCGCGGAACCAGACGACGAGGATGATCTCGACCGAGCGGTCCGGCACGCGCTGACGTGCAGCCCGGAAGCGTGCCGAAGCCGCGCCGAGCATTTCTCGCTTGGTGCCATGCTTACCGGGTATGAGCGCATCTTTGAGGATGCGCTGAGACCATCGAATATCGACCGGGGCTCGTAAGCCGAGATTTGCGGAGGACATCCATGGCAGAGTCGGATCATTCGGGCGGCGCGCTCGCGCACGTGCATCTCCCCCCGGACGACGAGGAGATTCGCACGCCCGAGCTGGTGCAGCATCGCGAGCTCACCAACGAGCAGTGGGCCCGATTCGAGAAGTACGTCGCGGAGATCTTCAGTGCTCTCGGTCTCCGGATCGATACGCCGGGCACCCGCGAGACGCCGCGTCGTTTCGTGCGGGCGCTGTTTGACGCGACGGAAGGATATGAAGGCGACCCAAAGCTGCTGACGGCATTCCCGACCGAGTGCAAGGGCGGGCTGAGCTGCGAGATCAATCAGATCGTCGAGGGCCCAATTCCTTTCTTCGCGCTCTGCGAGCATCATGCGTTCCCGTTCTTTGGCAATGCCTTCGTCGGTTACATCGCCCACGAGCAGATCATTGGAATCTCGAAGCTCACGCGACTGGTGCGCGTTTGGGCGCGGCGATTCACGGTTCAGGAGCGGATGGGGGACCAGATCGCCGACACCCTGGAGAGCCTCATCCGCGCCCACGGCGTCGCAGTGCGCATCGAAGCGCACCACCTCTGCACTCAGATGCGCGGCGTGCGCGAGCTGCATCCTCGGACGCGAACGATCGTCTGGCGCGGCGAATACGCGAAGAAAGCGGACTTGCGTAGCGAGTTCTTCCAACTCACGCGTGACCAGCCCAGCTAAGCTGGTCGTGGCCGACGGGTCCGCCGACGTTCTCACGACTCTCCTCGATCGGACCGAGGGCGACGCAGCTCTTCCGCTGTCTCCGCAACTCCGCGAGCAGTACGGCGGAGCGCTGTCGTTCCCGGCTGGCGGACAGCCCTATGTATTCGCCAACTTCGTGAGCACCATCGACGGCGTTGTGTCGTTCGGTCTTCCCGGCCGCGCTCATGCAAATCTCATCAGCGGCGGGTATGCGGGTGATCGCTTCGTGCTCGGCCTCCTTCGCGCGGTCGCGGACGCGATCATCGTCGGCGCGGGCACGCTTCGGAAAGAGCCCGGTGTCACCTGGGCTCCCGAGGCCGCGTTTCCCGAAAGCGGGCGATCGTTCGGGGAGCTGCGCAATCGGCTAGGCAAGCGGCCGCGCGCGCTCACCGTGCTCGTCTCGGGCTCCGGCGAAGTCGATCTGGGTGCTCCCGCGTTCGCGGAGGGCACGCCGGTCGTGATCCTGACTACCGAGAAGGGGGCCCGCGCCCTCACGCGGCTTCCGCCGCATGTGCGCGTGCGCACGCTACTGCGCGGCTCGACGAAGGAAATGGTCGATATCGCGGTCGCGGAATCGGGCGGGGCGCTCATCCTCACCGAAGGCGGACCGACCTTGTTCGGCCAGTTCCTCCGCGAGCGGACCGTCGATGAACTGTTCCTAACGATCGCGCCTTTGGTTGCCGGCCACACGCGCGAGGCAGCGCACCTGTCGCTCGTGGAACGGACCGTGTTCCTTCCCGAGGATGCGCCACGACCGACGATCCGTTCGGTGAAAGCCTCTGGGGACTACCTGTTCCTGCGCTTCGCGATGCGAGCGGCCCAGGCGTAGGCCTTAGAGCGGCTGCACCTCGAGCTGTCCTGCGCCGTTGGTACGCACACGCCGTCATGCGATCCAGCTCCGCGCCAGATAGACGTATGCGAGAGTGCCGCACAACGGAGGGTGCAAGACGTGGATCCAATCGTCATCACGGAGCGTGCAGCAGTACGAGATGGGCGTCCATGCTCGTCCTGCACAGCGCACCAACGCTCGTGGGCCGTCGGCGGCAGCGGTCGATTCATGAAGCGTTCACAGAGATGACGGCGCTTCTTTCTCTGCTGGTGCGCTTAATGGCCACATGGGAGAACCGATCATGAAAGTCATCCTTGCGACTGACTTCTCGCCCTCGTCGATCGAAGCCCGCCAGCTTGCTGTCAGTCTCACGTGGCCTGCCGAGACGCACATCGATGTCATCCACGTGCTCGAGCCGCTCAGTGGTGATCTGCTGGAGATCAGGCCCGAGCCTCTCGAGTCAGAGCTGTCTGCGGCCGAGATCGAGGTCTCGGCATTCGCCGACGGTCTGCAGCAAGGGCTGGCCGCCGGACGCCGCCTCGTACACGGTTCCACCGCGGTCGGGGATCCCGCCACCGTGATCGCCGAGCGCGCAGACAAGATCGGCGCCGACCTGATCATCGTCGGTAGTCGTGGTCGCGGCCGTATCGGCAGCACCCTGTTGGGCTCGGTCTCGGCCGGCATCGTCGACCGTGCGCCCTGCTCCGTCCTTGTGGCTCGCACGACCTCGGTCGAGCGCCTGATCTTGGCCGATGACGGATCCGAGCAAGCGGCGGCCGCGAGCGGCGCCCTCCAACAGTGGGGTCTGTTCGATCAGGCTGCCATCACCGTCGCAAGCGTCGTCGACGTGTTCGTGCCGACCGACGGGGGCCTCGGCATGGGCGCCAGCATCGACATCTACACCGACACGCTGGGCTCGTCTCGCAAGCGCGCCTCTGCCATCGTCGATCAGCGCGTTGCCGAGCTGCTTCGTCGTGGCCGCACTGCGGATGGCATCGTGCTCGAAGGTGGCGCCGCCTTTGAGCTCCTCCATCTTGCGCGCTCACGCCGCTCGGACCTTATCGTGCTCGCGCATAGCGGCAAGGGTGCCTTCGCCCGGCTGTTGTCGGGAAGTGTCGCGCGCAGTGCGCTCTTCGATTTCGAAGGCTCGGTCCTCGTGGCCCGGCCGCTGCACTCCCATGCCGAGCCAGATCACGCACAGTTCCAGGAGGTCGTATGAAGCTGTTCTTGGACACCGGCATCTACGACGAGATCAAGCAGGGCGTCGACTGGGGCGTGATCGACGGCGTGACCACCAACCCGACGCTCATCGCGAAGGCCGGCCAGGACCACGAGACCCAGGTCAAGAAGATCTGCGGGATCATCGGCAACGTCTCGGCCGAG
>JBBRSD010000024.1:0-3090 GCA_038245725.1 Coriobacteriia bacterium
GAGGCTGTTGCACAAAGCCTCTGGGCGGGGCTTTCTATCGTTTTCCGCCGTGGCTGGGCGCGGCAGATGCCGATCGGCTGGGCTATTAATCGGAGCCGGGTAACCGGGGTTAGCCGGCCATCGGTTCCGGGATCGCCGCTTCCGTCTGAGCGAGACCGGCACGCCAGAGTTTGAGCAGGTTATGGGTGGCAGTGATGAGCTGCCACTCCGCCTGACAGGCGGCCAGGCCGCGGCGCAGGAAGCGGTCGGTGCGTCGGATGCATTTCGTTTGCGCGAAGACGGGCTCGACGATCTGTTGGCGTCGTCGGTAGAGCGTTTGGCCTTCGGGTGTCGACAGCACCGCATCGATTCTTCGCGCTTCCTCGCCTTGGCGAACGGAGAGTTTGCGCGGTTTGGCGCGACGGCGGTCGTGGGTGGGGATCAGCACCTCGATGCCTTGCTCGCGCACCTGCGTGATCGCGGGCGAGTTCCAGCAGCCACCGTCGGCCAGGAGAGTGCCGATCGGCTCGTTGATGCCGGCCTGCTGCAGCATCTGGGTGGTCTGCGCGACCATCGGTTCGAGCTGGTCGGAGTCGTTGTGCGACTGCGTCACCTGCGCCGCGAGGATGACCTGCTCGGGGCTGGCGACGACCTGGGCGTTGTAGCTTGCAGTGGCGCAGCCGCTCACGACGTGAGCGCGCGTCCACGAGATCGGCCGGCAGCTCATCACCGCGCGCCGCTCCGAGCCGCTCATCCTCGGCAGCGTCAGCCTGCGCCGCCTCGCCGAGCATCCGCTCGACCTCCTCACGATCGAACTGTAGTTGCGGGTCGCTGCCGGCGAGGCGTTGCCGGCCAGCAGACTGCCGTCGAGCGCGACGACTCCTACCGACACCAGTCCCGCCCTCGCGCAGAGCGCAAGCACCTGCGTGAACGTGTCGGCCAACGCCTGATCGTGACGGGCGCGAAACCGCGCGATCGTCGCATGGTCGGGAATCAGGTTGGCCGTCAGCACCCGGAAAGCCACGTCCTCACGGCAACGCCGCTCGATCTGGCGCGACGAGCGCTCCCCAATCGCGTAGGCGTACAGCAACAGCGCCACCATCATCTACGGCTCGAACGCCGCCCGACCCCAGCCATCGCCCCGGTAAGCGCCGTAGAAGACACTCAGATCGAGTTCGTCGACCGCATCCAGCACAAACCAGGCAAGGTGATCCTCAGGCAGCCACTCGCGCATGCTCGGCGGCAACAAAACCCCTGATCGCGATCGCACGGGATGAAGTTCTGAGCCACGGGTCACCTCCGAGCAAAGGACGCTCAACACATCGTCCTTGCCTCCCCGAACGACAAACCCCGCCTAAGCGGGGTTTGTGCGACAGCCTCAGGCGTGGGAGTTTCCGCTCGTACGCTTTCTCGAGCGGTACGGCTACGACGTCTCCTACACCACCGACCTCGACACCGATCGCGACCCCGGCGAGCTTCTCCGTCATCGACTCGTAGTGACTGCAGGCCACGACGAATATTGGACGTCCACTATGCGCGACGCGTTCTCGCGCGCGCGCGACGCGAACGTCAATCTTGCGTTCATGGGTGCGAACACCGCGTACTGGCAGATGCGCTACGAGGACGGTGGCCGGACGATCGTGGAGTACAGAACCGGCGACCGTGATCCCGAGCCGAGCACCGCTCTGAAAACAGTTCGGTTCCGAGATCTCGTTCCGCCGCGACCCGAGTGCCAGTTGGTCGGCGTCCAATCGACGGCGATCGGGTTCGGCGACTACACGGCGACCGCTGCCGGCTACACACCGCCCGACCCGTGGTTCGCAGGCACGGGTTTCAGGGCATCGAGCACGTTGCCCCGGCTCGTCGGCTACGAGTACGACACGCGCGTCGACGGTTGTGTGACACCCGCGCCAACGGTGCTCTTCCACTATTCCGCCAGCAACAACCCGAACGCCGATGCCGTCCGCTACATCGCACCGTCCGGGGCCAGGGTCTTCTCCTCCGGCTCGATCCGCTTCGCGACGGGCCTCGATCCACTGCGTGGTCGCGGTGACCCAAGGCTGCAGCGATTCATGCGGAACGCGCTCACAGACCTGAGCCGCAAGCACTAAGAGTTCATTTCAAAATGGGGCCTTGTGCCATCGTGACGTGCTGTGAACGCGCGCTGCCGCGTCCTCGGTCTCCCCGATACCTTCTGGTATCGGGGCTCCCTGCGTCCTTGCATCGCACGCACCCATCCCGCCTCGACAACGAAGCTCATTCTGAAATGAACTCTAAGAGCACTTCAAGTGCGATAGTGGGACCGGCTGCTACCTTCGCCAACGTGATCTTCACGCAGTTCGTCGATGACGATCTCGGCTGCGCGTCCTACCTCGTTGGCGACGAAGACGCCGGTCTAGCCGTCGTCGTCGACCCACCCCTGCGAATCGAGCCGCTGCTCGCCGAGGCAGAGCATCGCGGGGTCCGCGTTGCCGCTGTTCTCGAGACGCACACCCACGCCGACCACGTGTCCGGGCACGGCCGGCTCGCGCTCGAGCTCGGTCTTCCCGTACGCATTCACGGGCAAGCGCATGTCGGCTATCCGAATGAGCCGGTCGAGGACGGCACCGAGGTCGATGTGGGGTGCATCACGCTGCGCTGCATCCACACCCCTGGTCATCGGCCGGAGCACTGCTGCTTCGCCGTAATCGACCGGACGCGCGCCGACGAGCCCTGGCTCGTGCTGACCGGCGACTCGCTCTTCGTCGGAGACGCCGCCCGACCCGACCTCGCGGTCGGCGGCAAGGAGGGCGCCGAAGGGCTGTTCCACTCGCTACGCCGACTGCTCGAGCTGCCCGACGGGGTCGAGGTCTTTCCGGGTCACGTCGCGGGCTCACTCTGCGGGAAGGCGATGAGCTCGAAGGCCTCGACCACGATCGGCTTCGAACGGCGGTTCAACGCGATGCTCGCGCACGCCGAGCTCGACGCGTTCATCGCGGAGTCTGCGGCGATCGCCGCACCGAAACCGCCGAACCTCGAGCGGATCGTGGGACTCAACAGTGGGCCGTTCACCGGAGGTGCGCCGAACGTCGACGAGCTCGTCGACCCGCCCTCCGGCGCCCAACTGCTGGA
>JBBRSD010000025.1:0-3070 GCA_038245725.1 Coriobacteriia bacterium
AAGGTGATCGTGGCGAGACGGGGGCTGTTGCGCTCGAGGATGACGGTGCTCGGGTTGCTCATTCAGTTTCTCCAATTCGGTGGTGATGGTCAAAGTCACTGAAACGACAAGTGGCGATGCGGTCAGGCCCTAAGTAACAGCCGTGTGATCATTCCGGCGATCGCCAGTTGGCTGCTGGCGAAGTAGCCGTGCTTCGGCAGTTCGTCGGCCACATCGTGCTCGCGCAGCCGGTAATAGATGTGCCGCTGCACGGGCGGCAGCGCATCCTGGCGCTCGAAGTTGCCGCTCGGGATGAACACCATTCCCGCCGATCCCCCGATGGTCTCGACGAACGGCTGCCCGCACTTGTCGCAGCGGCCGCGATTGAGGCTCGCGCACTTCGCGAAGCGTCCCCGGTCGGGGTGTCCGAACCGCCAGCCCCGCCCATGGGCGAAGCCCGGAGGCAGCAGCTTCGGGTTGATGAATGTCGCGTGCTCGGCGTGCACCACGACGTTCTTCGCGCGGGCGAAGGTGACGTCGGTAGCCGGCTTGGCCATGAACTGCTGGCAGTACAAGCAGTGGCAGTAGAACCGCTGCATCCGAGCCCCCACCCTCACTTCGAAGCTGTTCGCGCCACAAGCGCACGAGCCGCGCATCACAATTCCTGTTGTTGCGTCAGGCGACATGAGCGGTCCATCCTTCATCGCAGGAAGAAGTTAAGGAGGGCTTCGGCAAGCTTGCCGAAGGGCGCATGCAGAAGGCTGATCGTGTTCCAGCGACCCTGCACGAAAATGCCCTTGGGATGGCTAAGCGTTCGGAAGCCCTCGATCCCGTGGTATTTGCCCATGCCGCTGGCGCCGACTCCGCCGAACGGAAGGTCATCCTGCCCGACATGCATGATCGTGCCGTTGACGGTGACGTTGCCGGAAGTCGTGCGGTCGAGCACCTTGCGCCGATCGGCATCGTCGCCGCCGAAGTAGTAGAGCGCGAGCGGTCGCGGCCGTGCATTCACGTAGTGGATGGCGTCATCGATATCGCCGTAGGGGACGATCGGCAGGATGGGACCAAAGATCTCCTCGTGCGCGATCCGCATCTCGTCGGTGACACCGAGCATGACGGTCGGCGGGAGGGTGTGAGCACGACGGGAGGCGTCGCCCGGCCGGTGTCCAACCTCGATAATCCGGGCCCCGTGGGCACGAGCGTCGTCGATCAGCTCGATGAGAATCGAATACTGCTGGTCGTTGACGATCGAGGTGTAGTCCTTGCCCGTCGGGCCGTCGGGGTAGGCAGCCTTCACCAGCTTGTCGTAGTGGGCGATGAAGGTGTCGATCTCGGATTCGTGCACCAGCGCGTAGTCCGGCGCAATGCAGGTCTGCCCGCCGCTGAGGAGCTTTCCGAAGACGATGGCGGACACAGTCGAATCTTTCACGCGGCCTTTGGCGACGATGGTCGGAGACTTGCCGCCGAGCTCGAGCGTGACGGGGACGAGGTTCTCGCTCGCCGCCTTCATCACCGCTCGTCCGACGGCGGTGCTCCCCGTGAAGACGAGATGATCGAAGGGCAGGGATGAGAACGCGGCGCCGTCGCCGTTAACGATAACGACCTGCTCTTCGGCGAAGATCTCGCCGAGCATCGACGCGAGCACGGTGTTGGTCGCCGGGGTGAACTTCGACGGTTTGAGCATCACGCGGTTTCCCGCAGCGATCGCGGTGACCACCGGCATCAGCGACAGGTTGACGGGGTAGTTCCACGGCGAGATGACGCCGACCACACCGAGCGGCTGGTATTCGATGCGATTGCTGCCGAAACGCATCTGCAGGGCGGTGTCGCGGCGGGTCGGTCGCATGAATCGACGAAGATTGCGCTCGAGGTAGTCGATGCCCTGGACAACGCCCAGGACCTCCATCATCGCCGTCTCGTGTCGTGAGCGATTGCCGAAGTCCGTATTGATCGCCTCCTCGATGGCGCTGCGTCGCGCGAGCAACGCCGCCCTGAACTTCTTCAGGTCACCGCGCCGCTTGATCAATGACGGCGCCCCTTCGCGGAGATAGGCGGCGCGCTGAACAGCGAGGATGTTGCCGAAGCGCTCGCGGTCGGACGGTCGGGCGACTGTGGCATTCGGTGCAGGATTGGTCATGGGCATGGGCCTGCTCCTCAACCGGTAGTTGCTGGGGCCTTTGACAGCGACGCCGCCTTCGCGTCGAGTCGCAGGTTGTTTCGAATGCCAGCGTCCAGCATGCCAGCGGGCGCAAATCGGCGAAGCCATCGCAGCCGGCTCGCGCCAGCGCCGGCCGGGTAGCGGAGCTTGGGGCGATCCGCACTGGCGGCTTTCAACACGGCGTCGGCGATGACGCCCGGCTGGTCTCCTTCGGTGACCACCATCTCGGTCATCCTCTTGGCCACGGCCACGCGAGCCTCGCGGTACTCATCGAGCTTCGAGTCGGCTTGCAACTGGTTCGCGTCGAACTGCGTGCTCGTGTTCGCGGGCTCGACGACCGAAACGCGGATGCCCCTGGTGCGGACCTCATGGTCGAGGGATTCCGAGTAGCCCTCGATCGCGTGCTTGGTCGCAGCGTAGAGCGCCATGTAAGGCGCCGGCAGGAAACCAAATATGGAGCTGATGTTGATGATGCGACCACTCCCTTGACGTCGCATGTGGGGCAGAACGGCGCGCGTCATCCGGAGGAGCCCGAAAAAGTTCGTGTCGAAGATCGAGCGCGCCTGCTCGATCGAGCTCTCTTCGGCTCCCGCGGGGGCGACACTGAAGCCGGCGTTGTTCACGAGCAGGTCGATGCGGCCCTCCAAGCGAATGACATCCCTCACAACGGCTTCGACTGATTCATCGCTGGTTACGTCGAGGGGCAGCATCTCGAACGATCGCTGGCCCGCCGCCGCTCCCCGTCTGCTGGTGCCGTAGACTCTGTAGCCCGCCTTCGCGAGCCGCTGCGCCGTGGCTTCGCCGATCCCTGACGAGGCGCCCGTCACGAGCGCGATCTTCCCTGTGAACTTAGACATGGGATTCTCCTGAAGAGGCGGGACGGCAGCGCACGACCAGCTGTCCCTGAGACACCTGCACGGGTTCGTTGTTCTG
>JBBRSD010000026.1:0-3017 GCA_038245725.1 Coriobacteriia bacterium
AAGTTCGGGCTCGGGCCGCGGTACCTCGACGAGTTTCCCGTGCGGATCACCGCCGTCACGACGGCGCAGGCGAACGCAGCGATGCGCAAGCATTTCTTTCCTGACCGGCTACACGTCATCGTCGCCGGCGCTCTCGAGACGGTACCGCAATGAAGCCGGCCCTAGCGAGCGCAATATGTGTTTCGATTTTCGATGGACCCCGGGGTGTCGGCGACAGTGCGTTGCTCAACTACGCCTTCCGACCCGAAGCAGACATACCGTTTCGCGGCCTCAACGCTACACCATCGCACGAATCTTCTTGGCCAAATCCTCCATCGAAAAGGGCTTAGTGAGGATCTGCATGCCCGGATCGAGCTGGCCATTGCCGACGGCGGCGTTCTCCGCATAACCGGTGATGAACAGGACTTTGAGGTCAGGGCGGAAGACGCGCGCGGCGTCTGCGACTTGTCGGCCATTCATGCCACCTGGCAAACCGACGTCGGTAATCAGAAGGTCGACCCGCGCGTCCGATTGCAACACTTTGAGCCCTGCCGAGCCATCGCCCGCTTCGATCGACTGGTAGCCGAACTCGTGCAGGACCTCAGTGACCAGCATTCGAACGGTCGGCTCGTCGTCGACAATCAACACCGTCTCGCCGCTTCCCCGCAGATCGACCGACTCCCCCGGTTTCGACACGGGCTCGGCTCCTGGAGCCTGATGATCGCGCGGCAGGTAGATGCACATCGTCGTACCCTGGCCGAGTTCGGAGTAGATGCGGACCTGGCCGCCGGACTGGCGCGCGAAGCCATAGATCATCGATAACCCCAGCCCGGTCCCCTGTCCGATCGGCTTGGTCGTGAAGAACGGATCGAACGCGCGCTCGATGACCTCCTTCGTCATGCCGGTGCCGGTATCGGTCACGCACAGCGAGACGTATTGCCCGGGTGGTACATCGCGCTCTTGCGCTCCGCGATCGTCGAACCACTTGTTTGCCGTCTCGATGGTGATCTTGCCTCCATAGGGCATCGCGTCGCGCGCATTGATGCAGAGGTTGAGCAGCGCGTTTTCGAGCTGGTTCGGATCGACCCGCGTGGGCCACAGGCCGCCCGCGCCGACGACCTCGATCTGCGCCATCGGTCCGACCGAGCGACGGATCAGCTCCTCCATCTCGCCGATCAGCCGGTTCACGTCGACCGACTTGGGGTCGAGCGTCTGCTGCCGGGAAAACGCCAAGAGCCGGTGCGTCAACGCCGCGGCGCGCTTGGCGGCACCGCGGGCGGCAGCGGTATAGCGGACTAACTCGTCGAACCTTCCCTGTTGAACGCGGATGTCCAGCAGCTCCAGGCTCCCGGCGATGCCGGTCAGGAGGTTGTTGAAGTCATGTGCCAGGCCGCCGGTGAGTTGGCCGACGGCTTCCATTTTCTGGCTTTGCCTGAGCCGCTGCTCGGAAGCCGCAAGCGCCTCGGCCTGGAGAGTCTCCTCGGTCACGTCGCGCCCGTAGTAATAGACAACCTCCTCGTCCTTACTGACACCCCAGGCGATCCACCGCTCGCCGCCGTTCTTCATGCGGAAGCGGTTCTTGAAAACCCCGCCCTCGCGGTAGCGCCCCGGATCGAGCCCACCCCCACCGACCGGCGGCGGTCGGTCGTCTGGATGGATGAACTCAATGATCGGGTTGCCGACCATGTCCTCCGCCGACCAGCCGAGCATCGCCGTGGTGGCCGGGTTGAGCGACCTCACCAGCCCGTCCAGCCCGATCACCAGCATCACGTCGTGGGAGTTGTTCCACACACGCGCCAATTCCTGGCTGCGCGCGGCCACCTCGATCTCGAGGTGCTCACTGAGCACCCTATAGCGCGCGTCGCTCTCTCTCAACGCGATCGCGTCGGTGCGCGCCTGGGCGACGGTGCGGCGCAGCTCAAGCTGGGTGATCACCATGCGAGCCAAAGCGGCCAGCGCCGCCCGCTGCTCCTGCGAAAGGGTGCGCGGCTGCTGGTCGATGACGCAAAGCGTTCCGAGGTTCTCGCCTTCGGGCGTTTGCAACGGGACGCCCGCGTAGAAGCGGATCTGCGGTCCGCCGAGGACCAGAGGGTTCTGCGAAAAGCGCGTGTCGCTGAGCGCGTCCTCGATCTCGAAAAGCCCCTCATCGCGGATGGCGTGGTCGCAAAAGGCGATGTTCCTTGGCGTCTCAGCTAAATCCAAGCCGACCTTCGCCTTGAACCACTGGCGATGCTCGTCGATGAGGCTGACGAGCGCGATCGGAACACCGCAGATCTGGCTCGCCAACTTGGCGATGTCGTCGAACGCCGCCTCGCTGGGCGTATCGAGGATGTCGTAGCTTTGAAGCGCGGCAAGCCGCCGCTTCTCGCCAATGGCTTCGTGCTCGCCGCTCACAGCTTCGGGGGTCGTCGGGATCTCATGCGGTCGTGATTGTCGCAAAATTTGCTGGCCCGGCGTCAGGTTCGTTCGCCGCTATTCATCAAGAGATCTCGGATCTCATTCATCGGCCGTCCGCGCGACGTTGTCGCCTGCACGGTCGGGTGCATTCAGTCCGGCACGGTGGTGCGCGAATGGCAAGCACGCAAAAGCTCTGCGAGGCGAAACTACAGGGGCGAAGCGAGAAGCAACCGACGCCGATGTGGTTGGAGTAAAGATGTAACGCCATCGTCATCAAGCTGCTCGGACATGTCCGCTTCTGGCCGCTTACGCTCAACTAGATCGATTACGCTCGCTGTTCCTTATGAATCTGGATAGATGAAAGCTTGCGAGCTTAATGTCGCTAGCCCCGATCCAGACCTGTATCTCAATCGTTGAAAGAACAAATTGCTGTGATTAGTGCAGAACGAAGCCGCTCGCTGATCGACACGGCGCCAACGATCTGCCCGTGGGTCTCAGTCTTCTGCGTGTAGTGCCGAGACCGGCGCATGGCGCGAGTCCGTCTCAAATGCTGCAGCAATTCCTTCTTCAAGGCGCCACGCGCTTGAATGAAGAGGCTGCGGTAGATGGTCTCGTGTGACACGTGATGGCTCTCGTCGCAC
>JBBRSD010000027.1:0-2530 GCA_038245725.1 Coriobacteriia bacterium
CACGAATGCGACCAGCGCCAGGGCTGTCGAGAACGTCAGGAGCATCTTCCCCATGGTGCCGATGCTCGCCAAAGTCGATGACGCCATAGGCGGGTTGCTGCTGCCGTATTGCCACAGAAAGTACCCGACGAAGGCGGTGACGACAGTCATTCCCACGGCTGCAAGAAAGAGTTTCAAACCATTGCCGCGGAGCACCTGAACTACGCCGTCGAGGAGGAACGAAGCCACGAACGGCAGAGGAACCGTCAGCACCAGGATCCCTCCGTAGGCCGCGATCAGTGCTCCAAATGAATCCGGGCTCATTCTTCAGTCCCCCAACTGTTTGCTGATCACGTCCAACCCCAGCCTAGGCGCGCCGACATGGCCAAAGACGCCTGCGATCTGCTTATTTGTACCCAATAGGGGGCGCCGCGATTCGACGCGGGGACGGGCGCACCTAGGCTTCAGGCATGACCCGACGGATGGCCGACCCAGAGTTTCGCGACGACCAGATGATGCGCATTCGCGAGCTGCAGGTCCACGCGATCAATGCCCTTTGTGATGAGCTCATGCGTGAGAAGCCGAGCTTCTCCGTGCCGTACATCGCGCCCCACTACGGAGCCTCGACCGCCGTCATCCTCGCCTTATCCTCGAACCCTGGGCCGCAGGCCGGCGGTGCGAAGGGCTCGGGCATGCTGTCCCGAGAGAACAACGACGGCTCGGCCGCTCGGATGGGCGACATCTACGAGACCGTGGGCCTCACCGACGACCAGGTCGTGCCGTGGAACGCGTACCCGTGGCATGTGCACGAAACGCACCCGAACGGCCTCCCAAACAATCTCATTGACGACGGGCTCGATGCGCTCAAGCGCGTTCTCGACCTACACCCCAACATCCGTTCCATCGTGGCCCATGGCGGGGACGCTCACCGGAGCGTTGGGCAGTTCATGTCAAAGAAGCGGTTCGGGGAGTACGCGGATGCTCGGGACCTGAAAGCCTGGAACACGCGCCACACCAGCAACCGGGCTTTCATTCTGCGCGAGCCGGAGAAGGCCATCGCCTTTGAGGGTGTGTGCGAGGTCTATCGCGAGGCGATGCGGCACGCCGGGCTCAAACCTCTCACCGCGCTCAAGGTCGACCTGCCCGCTTCGATTACCGGCCCCGAGCTTCGGGTGGCCGCTCGAGGCGAGCTGCTTCCCTTGCTGGCGGGTGCGGTCGACGCCGAGGCTCGGATCAGCGAGTATGTCCACGCGCTGCCGTCGCACCGCAGCCAGCGCTTGCTGGTTGAGCTTCTGCTTCGCGACCTGGCTTCGTAGGGGCTGCGCCGCGCCCGCGTCACGTCGAACCGACGCCGGCGGAGCATTGTCGAAGAGTTTGTCGGAGAGAATGGTGAGCATGGTTTCTCGCACCCTTGTTGATCGCGCCGCCACTCTCAAGAGCGAGCTGGTGGCCTACGCGTTCGGTGCGGAATTCAAACCTCAGCTAGGCGTGGCGGTGTCGGCGGCGTTTGAGCATACCGACGATGACCACGATGCGCTGGTGTATGCCGTTGAGAGCATCCTGTTTGAACGCGGCGAACAGGGCGGCGCGACCGTGCTTGAAAACTATCTTGCGAACAAAACGCACGTTGCTCCGAAAGACCGCGAGCTCCTGGAGAGCTGGCGGGATCGCGCAGTTTTCGGAGTCTTCCAGGTGGTCAGGAGGAAAGGCGACATGCTCACGCTGATGAACCTCGTCGATGACCTCAGCTACACCACCTACTCGACCATGGGTGCGGCGGCCCTTCGACCGGCCACGCCGGGGCGCTATGTGTTGACGCGCGTGGTGCCGATCGGGAACGACTGGGTGCTCAGCGGCATCCAGAGCCTCTACCCCAAAACTGACCGCCTGATCGTCGGGGCGATCGTCGCCCGGTTGATCCAGAACGATCCCACCGGCCCCTACCGCAATCCGGAGAAGCGTTTGCGTTCGCTCGAGATCGTCGGCCAGTATCACAAGGTCTTCCTGTCGCTTTTCGGCGCCGATGCCGTCGCAGGCACCGGACAGGATGTCGCCGCTCAGTACCGCCGCTACCTGCGGGACTGCGCCGCACTGGCTCTGGTCGCGTCTCCCGGAGCGACGAATCCGGCCGAAATCGAGGCGGTCGCGGAGCGCGCCTACCAGACGTTCCCGGCCGAACTCTTTGACGCCGAGGATGTGGCGATGCTGCACCACCCGGTCAAGGGTGCGTCCTTCTACCGAGAATATGGCCGGGTCGAGGCCGCGCACCGCAGGCCGCCTGCCCGCGCCAGGGCGGAGGGTGTGATCGCGGTGCGTGACTATCTCGCCGATGAGTCGATACCAGCGTTCGTGCTGTCCCGTCTCGCATCCGCGTACCCTGACACCGTCGACCGCCTGTACCGTCTCGTCTTGAAGCGGCCGGCGTTTCGGTGGGCAACAGATGGCGATGCGCTTCTGCGCGAGCGCAAGCCGCTGTGGTTCGCGACGGCCGATCTGCCCGACCTGACGCTGATGCCCCAGATCGTTGTCGACGCGATGGCGCACGCGACGA
>JBBRSD010000028.1:0-2489 GCA_038245725.1 Coriobacteriia bacterium
GCGCCTTCGGTGTGCTCGCCGCGACTGCCGGCACGGACGTGCTCGACTTGCTGCGCGCTGGTAGCCACGACCGTGGGCTCGTCGTCGACCTGGGCTGCGGATCTGGCATCCTTGCGCGCGTCGTGATCGACGCGGGCTATGACGCACTTGGTGTCGACATCTCCTCTGACATGGTCACACTCGCAAGAGATCGGGCACCCACGGGCGACTTTCGCGTCGGCTCACTCCACGACTTGGCGATTCCCGACGGATGCGTCGCGGTCTGCGCAACCGGCGAAGCACTCAACTACGCGACCGATCCGAGCGCCGGGCTAGACGCATTTCGGCAACTTGCGCAGCGAGCGTTCGAGGCACTTGCCATGCGCGGCGTGTTCGTGTTCGACGTATCGGGTCCCGGACGGGCCGGCGCATCTCGTGTGATGCACCGATTCCACCGATACGACCAGTGGTGTCTCGGCATGGTCGCTATCGAGTCGGACGACAGTTCTCGCCTGGATCGCGCGATCAGTATCTTTACGGTCGAGGCCGATGGCAGGTATCGACGTTCAGACGAGCACCATGTTCAAAGCCTTTTCGACCCAACTACTCTCGTAACGGTCTTGGGCGACATTGGTTACGAGGTCGAGGTACTCGACAACTACGCCTCGGAAGGAAGCTACCCTGAGCTGCCCGGCTGGTACGTCGTTCGAGCCCGCAAGCTGTAGCTCGCATTCGATACCCGAGCTGCTGCCACCGCCATTCCTGCCGATCTGTATGTCGGAGCATCGCTGCTCTGGTGACATTCACTGACGCCTGGGTGGTGGCAATGGGAGATCGGTCGAGAAGTGGGGATCCCCGAAAGGATCGGTTGTGGGCGCGCCGACTGTGGAGGAAGCTGATCGTCATAGCCGACAACGGTGACCCACTGTCGGATCGCATCGCCGACGCCGGGACCGACGACACGTCACACACCGGGGCTCCCGGCGAGGGGTTCGGGCTGCGGACGTTCCTCAACGCCAGCCTCGCACTCGACCTGGTGGTGCCCATCGTTGCGTACCAGGCGATGATCCACTTCGTCGGTGTGGCTCGCGTGCCCGCGCTCGTGCTGAGCGGCGCGTTCCCGGCGGGAAACGTCGTCCGTCGTTACGTGCAGAGTCGGCGCGTCGATCCCGTTGGCGTGATCGTCCTGGCGAGCATCCTCATCGGTGCAGTGCTCTCACTCGTCTCCGCCAGCGAGAAGCTGACTTTGCTACGCGAGTCCTTTCTCACCGCCGCGTTCGGCATCGGATTCCTCGTGTCGCTGCTCGGCAAGCCGATCATGTTCCTGCTCATTCGTCAGTTCGTCGCACAGGAGGACGAGCGACAACTCACGGAATGGGACGCGCTCTGGAGCGACGTGCCGGAGTTTCGGCGAACGATGCGCCAGATGACCACGGTATGGGGCGTAGCGCTGCTCTCGGAGTTCGTATTGAAGGTCGTGATGGTCGAGACGTTGTCGACCGACTCTGTGCAGGCAATCTCGGGACCGCTGATATTTGCGTTCACCGCGACGTTGATCGTCGTCACGATCCGTTGGGGGCGCCTCTCCCGAGAGCGCCGTACACAGGCCACCGCAAACTGACCGGCGTATCGGGATCACAGGTCGGTCGCACGCGGTGATGCCGATTGGTGTGAGCCAAGACTGGCGTGCTGGGGTGCTACTCGACCCCGGTCACGTTGCCGGCTTCATCGGTGACGAGCCGACCCTTGCTGGTGTCGAGGAGCACGAGCTGGTTATCCCATGGGTCGGCGACCACCGCGCATTGGCCGATTGCAATGTCGAAGGGTGCCACAACCAGGCGGCCTCCGGCACGAACGAATCGCTCCACAGCGGGCCCGACGGCCTCTACGGTCAGGTCCGTCTCGGGACCGGGTCGCTCGGTTTGGAGCACCAGCTCCGCCTCGGAGTCCGGGAGACGTAGCCCCGCTGCAGTCGCCGTTCGCCAGATGAGCGCGTGCCCGAGAGTGGCGTAAAAGATCAAGGCTGCGTCGAGGTCGGTGACGCGCAATGCGAGGCAATCGACCTTGCGGAAGAGCGGTGTCCCATCCATAGCGGCACGGTAGGCGACGAATGCGGCCCTCCCCGGCGATCAGGGCGCCCGCCGGCACCTCGGTCAGTCGTCGATCGCCTCGATGCCGAGCTGCTCTGAACCGCGCACAAACCGCCGACCCCTATTGGCCGAGGAACCAAGCCTCGACTGGCGCGGGCCGGGTGTCATTGCCGAGCGCCTGGGTGCGCCGGGCGAGTCCCCACAAGATCGGGCACAATGCAGATGGGGTCCAGAGTGCCAGTTGAGGGAGAGCGGCAGTGTTTTACGGCGCGGAGCAAGCGCGAATCCATGACAGCGCCTTCGGTGTGCTCGCCGCGACTGCCGCAACGGACGTGCTCGACTTGCTGCGCGCTGGTAGCCACGACCGTGGGCTCGTCGTCGATCTGGGCTGCGGATCTGGCATCCTTGCGCGCGTCGTGA
>JBBRSD010000029.1:0-2401 GCA_038245725.1 Coriobacteriia bacterium
AATGCCAACAACCTATTCGGCGACGTCGCCGTGCTTCTCGAAACGAACCGCCGAACCGCCGCGACTTCGCGTGGTCCCACGCCAGATTCGCTCGGCGGCCTCATGGTCTCGATGAGACAACAGGTACGAAGTCTGGCGCGCCGAGCTGCACCGCGTCGCGCCAACCGTGCATCGTCGCGGCTTCGGGACGGTTGGGCTCGGGAGCTGGCGCCAAAAAACCCAGCACCCTAGAAATGACCAACAACCCTCAGGCTCAATGGAGCGCGATTCATTGAGCAAACCCTCGCCCCCAAGCCGCTCCACGCGCTCCTCCGCGAGGCGCTCAGAGACCTCGTGCGTGGACGCTCCCGCCCTGTTCGCTAGGCTCGCGCCCCTCACATGACCACGTCAAACCAGCCCGCTCCGACGATCCCGACAGCAGAAGGTGTCATTCCGGTGGCCGCTCCACGGGAACTGCACGATCTTGTCGAGCGATATCGTCGAGACTGTACGGAACACTCTGGGTTGCACTCTCATCGGTCGCTAGCCCTACCTTCGCAGGATCGCGACGGCGCGCGAGTCGTCGGCGCGTGGACGGGCTTGGTTTCTCGGTCACCGGTTGCGTTCGCTGGTTCAATCGTGATAGTGTAAGGATGTGCACTTCACCGAGAAGACCGTAGGGGGCCGTCGCTATCGCATCGCCGCGCAGGCGGTGTGGGACGCGAGCGTCGGTCGACCGTACTCGCGACAGGTCGTTCTCGGTCCCGCCGATGCTCCGCCGCGCGTCGATCTGGCGACGGCGCGCACGGTAGGCCGGCGACGAGTCGGCGATGTGGGCGCTCTGGTGTGGCTGGCGGAGCAGCTCGATGTCGTCGGAATCATCAACCGCGCCTGCGGTTGGAGCGGCGGTCCGCAGAGCGTGTCGATCGGCGAGATGGTCTTGGCCATCGCCGTGCAGCGCGCCTGTGCGCCAGCTGCGAAGCGCCACCTCAGCTCGTTCCTTGATGGCTCGATCGCGCGCGTCTCTTGTCTCGCGGGCAAGGCGTTCACTGGGCAGGTGTTCCACCGGCTCGCGGCTGGCGCCTCCGACGCGCAGCTGCTCGACGCGCAGCTCGGCCTCGCGCACGCGGCTGTGTCGCGGTTCGACTTGGCAGCAGATGTACTGGCATTCGATACGACCAACTTCGACACCCACATTGCGACGACGACGGAGAGCGAGCTCGCGCGCCGTGGTCACGCCAAGAGCAAGCGCGCCGACCTTCGCGTGGTCGGGCTCGCGGTGCTCGTCAGCGAGACGGGACACGTGCCGCTCTTCCACCGCACCTACGCAGGCAATTCCTCCGACCACAAGGTCCTCGAGGAGTGCCTCGACCACCTCGGAAAGCTGCACGACACGCTCGATGCTGCCGAGGGTCTGCGTCGGCCCGCGCAGCGCACCATCGTTCGCGACGGCGGCTCGTGGAGCGAGCAGCTGGAGCTCGACCTGGACTTCACTGGGTACTTCACCTTGGTCTCGCTGCCTCTCGGTACGAAGGCGGCAGAGCACGCGCTTGCTCAGGCCGCGCAACGCGGCGCGATGAAGGCGCTGACCGGCCGGCTCAAAGACGTTCGCGCGGCGCGCACACGCATGAAGATCGGCGAGATCGATCGGACCCTGGTCGTCGTGGAGAGCAAGGAGCTGCTCGAAGGCCAGAAGCGAGGCGTCCGAGCTGCGCTCACGAAGGCGAAGGTGGAGTTGCGGAAGATCGAGCGATCGTGCGCCAGAGGGCGGATCAAGCGGGACGCCGTCGAGCGACGCGCCGCGAAGGCACTGCGTCGCGAGCATCTCGCCGCGTTCGTCGTGACGACCATCGGCGGGACCGAACAGGCGCCGACGTTCGCGTGGCACGTCGATGGCCAGAAGCGACACCAGCTCGAGCGTACGAGACTCGGACGCCGCGTCCTCTGTACCGATCGACACAACTGGAGCAACGAGCGCATCGTCGAGGCGTTCCGCGGGCAGTGGCACGTCGAAGAAGTCTTCCGCCGCGCCAAGAAGGGTGGCGTGGTGCCCTGGGGACCCTCGCACCAGTGGGCCGACCCCTCGCTGCGCCTTCATACATTCGCCACGGTGCTCGGCCTCATGCTCGTGAGCCTTGCGAAGCTGGCTCTCGGCACTCGCAAATCCGCGCGCGCCATGATGAAGGAACTCGCGGCGATCGAAGCCACTATGGTGCGCACGACCGGCGGCGGCATGGGCCGGCGCCCGACATGGCTCATCGCGGCGGACCTCACGCCGGAGCAGAAGCGAGCCGTCGATCTGTTCGAGCTCGGTCGCTGGATGCCGGCACTTCTTTCCGCTAGGTCAACCCGACGCCGCCGAGCGACAAAACAAGAGGCGGCGTAGCGTGCTGGCTTATGTCGCTGCGAAAGTAGGGCTAGT
>JBBRSD010000030.1:0-2332 GCA_038245725.1 Coriobacteriia bacterium
AGTCCAAGAGAGAACATGCCGAAAGACTCACGGCCGCGAAGGCCGAAGCCGCCCGGCGGCGAAAGGAGCCGTTCGACCTTGTTGCGCTCGAGGCCATTTGCGACACGAGCCACGAAGGCAGAATGGCGCCAACGGCCGAACGGCATGCAGAGTTCGAGGCTCAATATTACGTGGATTGTCCGGACATCATGACGATCGCGGAGTTCGCTCAACGCGTCACGCGGATGAGTCGGTGGTCTTAGTGCGGGTCGAAACCGCGGCGCCCCCGAAGCGATCGATGCGCACACCCCAAGACACGATGAGCAGGTACGACGAATCGCTCGCCGTTGCGGTTTGCTCCGCGCTCTCGTTCATCTACGAGCGCGGGGGACTCCGTCGGTGAAGGCCGCAGGCCCGCACCGGCTGGAGGCGGACTACCCGCCGACGCCAAATCCAACCGCTCGGGTGAACGAGGTCGAGTCGCGTGGCGAGTAGCCGAGGCACGCGATTCGGGCTCGGCCTATCGGCACTGCTTGCCGATCCGGAAGATCCGCGCCCTGGCGGCTTCTGTCGCGATGAAATTCTCTTCTTCCCGCTCGATCTCGCTGGCGAAATGCTCACCGCCGACTTCGAGCTCCGCGAGGTGCTTAGCAGCGACTTGCCGATGGCGTCTGGATCGGAGGATGACATGGGGGACCTCGTGGTCATCGCCAAGCGAGGCTGCGGAGGACCGCTTGCGCCGAGAGTCGCCGTCGACTTGCTCCGAATGTGGGGGCGATGTCCGAAGGTCGCGACGATCGCCGCGAGCATGTCCGACCTGAGCCTTCCGGGCGCCGCGATGTTGGTGCCGGACCCTTATCCCGAGCGCCGGTTTCCAGATGGCAACCGGTCACCGCTCGGTGGGGTCCATGTCATGACGGCACGAGGGATATCAGCGGCTGTGCTCGCACACGGCTTCCGCGGCGGCGAGGTGGACGAGGCTCGGGCGATGCTGCGGTTCTGTGCGGTTCACCGATTTGTCGTGACGGCGACAGCGGCTTGAATCGGCCCGGGTTCTCCGGAGGCAGGTTTACTTGAGTCAGGCCGCCATGGCCTGGCTCTCCTGACTTCGATAGTACGCCTCTTCGAATTCCGCCGGTGGCACGTAGCCGAGTGGCTCGAGCAGACGGCGGTTGTTGAACCAGTCGACCCAGACCAGCGTCGCGTACTCGACCGCGTCGATCGATCGCCACGGGCCGCGCCGATAGATCACCTCGGTCTTGTACAGGCCGTTGATGCTCTCTGCGAGCGCGTTGTCGTACGAGTCGCCGACGCTTCCGACCGAGCGCTCGACGCCGGCGGCAGCGAGACGCTCAGTGTAGCGAATCGACGTGTACTGGGTGCCACGGTCGCTGTGATGCACGAGCCCGGCGGCATCGGGCCGAGCGTGCAGCGCTTGCTCGAGGGCGTCGAGTGCGAGGCCGCTCTTGAGCGAGCTCGACACCCGCCAGCCGACGATGCGGCGAGAGAACACGTCGATGACGAACGCGACGTAGGCGAAGCCCAGCCACGTCGCGACGTACGTGATGTCGGCGACCCAGAGCTGATTCGGTCGCGTCGCCGAAAACTCGCGGTCGACCAGGTCCGGCGGGCGCATCGCGGTCTCGTCGGCCACAGTCGTGACCTTGAACGCGCGCCCGCGGACCGCTCCGCGAAGCCCCATGTCGCGCATCAGCCGCTCGACGGTACATCGCGCCGCGGTGACCTTCTCGCGACGGAGCTGCCGCCACACCTTCTCGGCCCCGTACACCGCGTGGTTCTCGTCCCACACGCGCTGGATCTCCAGACGCAGCTCCTCATCGCGTTTGGCGCGATCGGGACGCTTCGCTGGATCCTGCGCTCGCGCGCGGTGCGCGTAGTACGTCGACGGGGCGATCGGCAGCACGTCGCAGATCGGCTCGACCCCGTACTCGTCGCGGTGTTCTTCGATGAACGCCACCATCACCTCGGTCGGCGGTCGAGCTCCGCCTGTGCGAAATACGCGGACGCCTTGCGCAGGATCTCGTTCGCTCGCTTCAGCTCGCGCACCTCACGCTCCAGGTCCTTCAGCCGGTCGCGCTCGCTGGTCGTGACTCCAGGCCGCTTGCCGTCGTCACGCTCGTGCTGCCTCACCCACTTTCGCAGCGTCTCCGGCGTGCAGCCGAGCTTCGTCGCGACCGAAACGATCGCGGCGTACTGAGACTCGTGCGCGCCCTGTTGTTCGAACACGAGGCGCACCGCGCGCTCGCGAACCTCGGCGGGATACTTGCTTCTCCGTCCCATGACTCCATCCTCTCAACATTTGGAGCCTCCGGGAAATCCGGGCCGATTCAGC
>JBBRSD010000031.1:0-2269 GCA_038245725.1 Coriobacteriia bacterium
AGGGAGCGACGGTTATCCCTCGCCGGCTACGCGATCACCCCTGCGCGCAGCACCACCGCCGCGAAGCGGCTTCGTTCAAACTCTCCCGGACGTGTAAGTCGGGAAGCCGGATATTGTCGATCGACCCCGCCCTCGATACGGGGCATCATTCCGGACAGTCGCTCGACCCGTCCCTCTGGCTGCATGACCCTGCAAATAGGCTGGCTGCATGGGGGTGCAAACTGGCAGCGCAAGCGTTCACCGCGATCGCAACCAAAGTATTTTTGAGAAATCGTCCGATCAAAGGCAGGTACCGGTCGCTCGCTCGGGCGTACCTGCTAGCACTAACCGCGCTCTCCGGGCGCCGGGCGCCAGCATCGTCCACGAAAGGTTCTCCCAATGCGTTCGTCGTTGCTTGCTTCGCTCGCGGTTCTGTCGGCTGTCGTTTCGGGCTGTTCCAGCGGTCAGTCGACCACCGAACCGGCCATGCGCACCGACTTGATGGCGGACGGCGGCGTTGCCGACTCCGCGGCTCCCGACGCCGGCAGCCAGAGCGGCGATGCGGGCGCAACGATCCGCCGAAAACGCGTGTTCGTTACGAAGCAGGCTTTCGACGGCAATCTCCAGCGCGCGGCCGGCGTGTCTGGGGGCATCGAGGCGGCCGACGCTCTCTGTCAGCGCGCCGCCGACGGCGCGAAGCTCGGCGGGTCATTCCGAGCCCTGGTGCACGGGCGGCCGGCCACATCCACGTCGGGCGCCGATGAGTCCCCATTCCTGCGCTTGAAGGACGTGTCCCCCTGGTATCCTGATCCATCCCCTCAAATAAGGCCGAATATCTCGCGAAAGGCGGCGTGATCGGCGACGATCCGACCGAACTCACGCATGAGCGGGACGAGTCGTTCGTCACGCATGTTCGGGATAGCGCGGTACCAGTACGTTCCTTGGTTGAAGAGTGACATCGTGCGGGTTTTGACCGTATTGGCCTTGAGGGTTCGGTCAAGGCCGCACGCTTCGCCTGCAGCGCCGAGCAGCGTAAGGAGAGCCTGAGCCACGGCGCTGATGAGGAGCACTCGATCGCGGCGCTCCGGCGTACCGATGTGAGTCGCGGAGAGCCCCATCCCGAAGTGGTTGTCCTTGATGTCGCGAAAAGTTTCTTCGATCGTGAAGCGGCGGGCATAGAGCCGCACGACGCCCGCGGCTCCGAGGTCGGTGCGGTCGGTCGCGATGCACCACGCCTCCTTCATGCCCTTTTGATGCTTCAACACCACGGCCGGGATGCTCGTCTTGTCGCCCGTGATGAGCACGTCGCGGAGCATCTTCGCGTGACCGCTGATGGGTACCCATTTGCCCGCCGCCATGGTGCGTCCCGCTGCTGTCACGTGGATCGCCTGACGGAAGCGGATCGCGTACGACCAACCGAGCAGGCCGAGATACGTGAAGAGCTTCTGGTCGCCAAAGCCACGGTCGGCGAGCAGCGTGATCTTCACGCCCGCGGGCAGGATCGCATGCAGCCGGCGGATGACTTGGTACTCGTGCTCGTTGCGCTGGTTTTTCAGTTTCGACTTGCGCACCGTCTTCCATACCAACGGGGTCGCCCGGCCGTGCGACGTGACGAGGTACGCTGCAAGCGTCGATTGGTCGTCCTTGTCGAACTCGGTCCAATCCAGCGCCACGACGATCTCCGTCCGTGCCGCGACCGCGAAGGTTACCCACTGCTCGAACCACTGCCAGACGGTGATCCCGGTGTTGCTCAGGAGGCGATCAATCTGCTTGATGGCATGCTTCGGGTCGAGGCCCATCGCATCGGCGAGGCCCCGGCCAATCGCGTGCACGCCGAGCGCTGCCGCGTGGAGAACGCCGACAACGCCACTGGCAAACGAGAGAACGCGCTTCGCGTGAACGTCGTCGCCGAGCAACTCGGCCACAAACTCGTGGACGCGCTCGGGCGCCAGCCGTGCGGCGGCTGCGCGCCGCCGCGATGTCTGAACGCTGCCTTCTTCAACTCTGGTCGGGAGTGCCATCCCCGGTCAACACACGAAAAACGCGGAAATTCCCGCAAAACGCAATAATTTGAGGGGATCGGTCAGGAAAATCAGAGCTCGGAAGAATTAAAGAAATCGACGCAACGCGGGAAGCTCGACGCGTCAGTGAGGGGTATGACCCGGAAACTGCCGCCCATGCGCCCGCTGCCTCGCTTCGCCCTTTCCGCTCTCGTGTTCGTTGGCGTTCCCGCGTGCGCGTCCATCCTGGGAGCGGACTTTGACCGTCCGGGGCTGTCGAGCGCGACGCG
>JBBRSD010000032.1:0-2264 GCA_038245725.1 Coriobacteriia bacterium
ACCATCCGATCGACACGCACTCCAAGCAAACAAGTACTTCGACAGGTCAGATCAAACGGCGCCCACCGCCATCGACGACACCGACCCAACCCGAGCCGAGAACCGCGAACAACGGCGAACCCAGTCTCACTGGCAGATATGCGCTAGTGCACCCTCCCGGAATCGCGGGGCAGACTTGGGCCAGCTGGCCCGTCTGCGGCCGAGATGGAGGAGGCGGGATTGACGATTACCGAGACAGACCTTGCCGCACTCGCGAACTTGCTCGACCAAGGTCGCGATGCCTGGATTCACGGTCGCCTCCAATGGGAGGACGACAACAGCGCAATGTTCCAAACGAACGACGCCACCATCTTCGGTCCCTTCGGCGGAATAGCACCTAAGGGCGTCGCGCCGCGCGTGCAACCCGAGGTCCAACGAAAGCTCGCAGCGCGCTTCGGAGGCGGCACCGGGTCAACCGAAGTTGTCCGCACCATCGTTGAAGGCGATCTCGTTGTCGTGGTGTACGTCGACCGTAGTTCCGTGCGCTTCGATGGGAGCGAGGGCGAAACGCCGTGGATGCTTCGCGTCACTGAGGTGTTCCGGAAACAAGCGGACGAACGGTTCCGACTCCACCGTCACGCCAATCCTCTGGTGCGCTTTCGCGACCTCGACGCGACTCGGAAGCTCCTCGACTGAACGCTGCGCACACGGTCTGACTTGGCGCGGATGCAGAGCGCCGATCGGCAGTTATGCGCTGACCGCGAACAGTTGCCAGCCGTCGGGGACGCCCTTGAGTTCGTGGGTTCCTCGGTCGGTGAACCCGATTCCCGAACCGACAACGAGATCCTTCACGGTGCGCGATACAAGGACCTCTCCGGACTCGGCGAGTGCGACGACCCGCGCGCCGATGTGGAGGGCGAGGCCGTGGATCTCTTCACCGTGGATCTCGATCTCGCCGGTGTGCACGCCAGCGCGCACTTCGATGCCGAGACCGGTCGCTCCGTCGCGGATGGCGCGGGCGCATGACACGGCTCGCGCGGGTCCGTCGAAGCGAGCGATGAAACCGTCACCTTCAGTGCTCACTTCACGGCCGCGGAATCGTTCGAGGCATCGGCGGACGAGCGCGTAGTAGCCCTCGATCACCTCGTGCCAGCTTCGGTCGCCCACCGCCGCGGCTCGCTCCGTTGAGGCGACGATGTCGGTGAAGAGCAGCGTTGCGAGGACGCGCTCGTCGGCCATGAACGAACGCGTGCCAGTGACGAACTCCTCGACCTCGGACACGATCCGGTCCGCGCCGGCGAACCACGGGAAGTGATCGACGCCGTCGAGCTTGACCAGGCGGGCATTCGGAAGGTGTTCGGCGAGGTACGTATTTTGCTGCTCGAACATCGACATGGTGGCCCCGTGAACGACGAGACACGGTGCCTGCACGCTGGGCAGCGCCGCGCGTACGTCGGTTTCTTGGAGTGCCTCGTACATCGCTTCGAACCCGCCGGGGCTGTTCGAGAGGCGCTCAGCCTGGCCCCACAGCGTGACAACGCGCGGATCTTCGTTCCTGGAATTCCCGAAGCCGACCAAGGATTCGCCGCTGCCGTACCTCTCGCGCACCCAGTCGGTGAACTCTTTGTGGATATCCGGTTCGTGGGTCTCCAGTTCGCCCGGCGCGCCTCCGTAGCGAACGAAGGTCTCGTACAAGACGATCGACTCGACGCGGGCCGGGTACGTGGCCGCGAAAAGCAGACTTATCGGTCCACCTTCGGACACACCGAACAGCGTGGCGCGCTCGCTGCCTACGGCGTCCATCACCGCGCGGATGTCGTCCATGCGCTCCTCAAGGCTCGCTGCACCGATCACTCGATCGGAGAGGCCGTTGCCACGCTTGTCGAGAACGACGACGCGTGCGAACGACGCGAGGCCATTCAGGAAGTCGGTGTATCCGGGAAGCTGATGAAAGAACTCGACGTGCGAGATGAGCCCCGGAACGAAAATCAGGTCGCGAGGTCCGTCGCCGACCACCTGATAGGCGATGCTGAGATCGCCGCTCTTCGCGTAGCGAACGCCACTGACCTCGCTCACGACTTCGCGTCCCACGCTTTTTGTGTTCGGGTGACTTGTTCGGGCTCGTTCTTCGTCCAGTTCTCGTTCACGCCGCTCATGTAAGCAACACCGGCGCCGGGGATCCACTCCGGGGTCGGGGTTCCAGGGTTGCATTGTCTTCCCGGCTGGTTCGGGTGGCGGCGTTGAGAAGCGCACTGAGGGAGGCCCCCGTGTGGGTCTGGTCTCGT
>JBBRSD010000033.1:0-2082 GCA_038245725.1 Coriobacteriia bacterium
ATGACCGAGTGGGACGAAACCCGGTTGGCGCTGGACCGGAGCCGAGTACGCCGCGAACTCGTCGCCTCATTGGCCGCGATGTTCGTGGATGCCTTCGACATCGAGATCGACGAAACCGTGAACCGAGCGCTCCGTGCGGTCAGCGCGCACACCGGCGCCGATCGCGCGTACGTGTTCCGCCTCAACGAAGACGCCACCACGATGCGCCGCACCCACGGATGGGCCCGCGCCGGCCGCAGCTTCGGGACCGACGAGAATTTCGCGGTCCCGACCGAGCTCTACGCCCACTGGCGCGACCAGATCCTCGCGCTGGAGGTCGTCACGGTCGACACTGAACGCATCGATCCCGAGTGGCGAGTCGAACAGAAGACCTTGGCGGCCGTAGGCGTGACGTCCCTCCTCGCCGTCCCGCTCGTACGCGAGGCCGAAGCGGTTGGGTTCCTCGCGGTGGACGTGTTCGAGCGCCCCCACACGTGGAGCGTCGAAGACGTCGAGGCCCTCAAGGTCATCACGGACATCATCGGCTCGGCCCTCGCCCGCCACGACGCGAGCGAGCAGTCGCGGGCGGCAGAAGTTCGGTTCCGTGCGATGGTCGAACATTCGAGCGATGCGCTGATCGTGGTCGACGGGAACGGCCTGATCAACCATGTCCCGATCGGTGAGAACCTGTTCGGGTACCAACCCAACGATCTCTTCGGTACGAACGCACTCGACTTGGTCCATCCGGACGATCTCGACTTTGCGGCGACCGAGATGCTGCGGGCGGTGATGGATCCCACCTACTACGCGATCAATGCCATGCGTATTCGTCACGCCGACGGACACTGGGTGCCGATCGAACTCGTCGCATCGAGCCGATTCGACGAGCCCGCCATCGACGGCGTGATCATGAACGTCCGTGACGTCACCGAACGCAACCGCGTGGAAGCGCAACTCCGCGAGAGCGAAGAGCGGCTCCGGCTCTTGATCGCCAACCTGCCCGGCGCGGTCTTCCGTTGCCTGGCGACACCGCCGTATCGGGACGAGTTCATGAGCGAGGCCGTGGAACTCTTGACCGGCTACCCGGCCGACGACTTCATGTCACAACGCGTGATCTTCGACGAACTCGTCCTCCCGGAGCATCTCGAACGGAGCGACCAGGAACTCGAAGCGGCCGTTGCGAGCGGCGGGCCCTACGTCATCGAATACCCGATCCGCCACCGCGACGGTTCCATTCGATGGATCTCCGAGAACGGCCGCGTCCTCAACGAGGCGCCCGGCGACGGCGGGCACCTCGAAGGCTTCATGTTCGACATCACCTCACGCGTCGAGGCCATCGCCGACACCAAGGCGAGCGAAACCAAACTCGAACACCTCATCGCCAATGTCCCCGGCGCCGTTTTTCGCTGCGAAATCGTCGCGCCGTACCGAGACATCTTCCTCAGTGAAGCAGTCTCGGAACTCTGCGGCTACGACGCCGAGACCTTCTACCGCGGCGACTTGGAGTTCTACGACCTCGTCGTACCGGAACAGCGAGCCGCCCTGGACCGATCGATTGCCGAAAGCGTCGAGCACGGGCATGCGTACGCCGTCGAGTTCCAGTTCCGGCACCGTGACGGCAGTCTGCGTTGGATCGAGGAGCGCGGGCAGGTCGTGCGGGACGAACTCGGCGAGCCGATGTGGATCGACGGCGCCATGTTCGATCTCACCGAACGCAAGCAACTCGAAGCCCGACTCGAACACGATGCCGCGCACGATCCGCTCACCGGACTCCCCAACCGCACGCGCTTGGTTCGCCACCTCGAAACCACCCTGCACCGTTCGCAACGCACGGGCGGCATCACCGCGGCGTTGTTCGTGGATCTCGACCGGTTCAAACTGGTCAATGACGCGCTCGGACACGCCGCGGGCGACGAACTCCTGGTGCTCTTCAGCCGCCGACTCCTCGGCGTGTTGCGGAGTAGCGATCTCGCGGCCCGTACGGGAGGCGACGAGTTCGTGATCATCTGCTCGGACCTCGAAGATGCCAACGAAGCCGAGAACATCGCCGGGCGGATCGCCGACCTGCTCCGGGAGCCCTTCACCGTGGGCGGGCGTTCGGTC
>JBBRSD010000034.1:0-2046 GCA_038245725.1 Coriobacteriia bacterium
ATTGTCGGACCGGCTCGTGTTCTCCATGAACAGGAACACGCCGAACACCGCAACGAGAACCATCCACGCGAAGGGGGTGCCGAGCACCAGGCTCAAACCGTCGCGGCGCGTTCCACGATCTCGCATGGGTCGCAGCCACCTGGCCACCGTCCATCCGACGGCATCGTTCGCGGCCCCCCGCACCCAGGCGTCGGGCAATGACACCAGAGCGTCGCGGGGCCCTCGCGCGCAGTGCTGAACTCGAACATCGGATCGAACGAGTGAATCCGTTTGACAAGCCTTGATAACGGTCACCTGGGAAGGGGTGGTGTCGATCCGACGCGGTTGTCTCCAACGATCGCTGGACTCTCGGCGACTGTTTTCAGGCGTCGCAGAGTCTCGCTCATGTTCGCTTCCAGATCGACCTTCCGATCCTGTACGCCCATGAGCAGGCGGTCGGCGAGGCGGAAGTACCACGGCATGTCGCGGAGCATCTCGAACGACTCGCTCACCCTCGTTCCGCCTCCAGTCGCGGCGAAGCGGTACGTCCATCGGGTCATGTCCCGGCCGAGGTGACCGGTCACAAACCCAAACTCATGTCCAGGATCGGCAGCGATAACCCGGGGCTTCGTCGACCATCGGGCCAGACCGCGCCGGTTGCTCCCCTTGAATCGCGCTCCGACGGCCGGTCCCGTTGCGCTCCCGATCCACTGGCACGTATGGCACTCTGGACTCCACTCACCCATGCGTCGTACATCCGAGACCAGGTCATAGACGGCCATCGGTGAAGTGCCCGCCTCGACGTTCACCGTCGCGTGGGTTCCCGCCCTCATGACTCACCCGCAAGGGCCCGGAGCATGACCGACGTCTCGACGTAGAACTCGGCGGCAGTCACCTTCCCGTCGCGGAGCGTCCAGACGTGTACCTCCGGACAGTCGAACGCCGTGCCGTTGGCCAGCACGGTCCCACGGCTGCGTCCGTACTGAATGACCTGATCACCGGCTTCGAACATCGCAGTGCTCGTCACCACGGACTCGATCGTGCCACCCAGCGCAGCTCCGAAGGTGAGTACCCCGTCGAGTCCCTCGAAGCGACCACCCCAGGGAAGCGCGTCGTCCTGGGTCACGACGCAACCGGGATCACACAGTTCAAGCACGCGGTCCAAACCTGCTGTCTCGAATGCTTCGTAGAGTTCGTCGATTATCTGGATATTCGACATGCAGTCGCCCTTCCTTCGGTTACCGAAGCTTCGGTAACCGAAGTATGATGGTCGACGATGCCCAAGTCAAGAGGACTCCCCACGGACCGTCTCGCAATCGGCCAGCTCCTCGGCAGGCTGCTCCACCAGTTCCGCGTCGAGCTGTTCGCCAGGGCCGCGGAGGACGAGCGGTTCCAAGACATTCGATTCCCACATCTTCAGATATGGGGGAACGTCGGGATCGAAGGCATCCGCTTGACCGAACTCGCAGCCAAGGCACAACTCAGCCTGGCCGCGTGCTCGGAACTCGTTGACGAACTTCAGAACCTCGGATATCTGCTGCGTCGTCCCGATCCCTCCGACGGACGAGCGAAGCTGATCTTCCCGACAACTAGGGGTCGCGATGTTCTCGACGCAGCCGGTCAAGCAGTCGCCGAGATGGAAACTCGTTGGCGTCAGAAACTCCCCAGCGGCGTCTTCGACACCGCGTGCAAAACCCTCGATGAACTCCTCGTCGCGCTCGAAGCCAAGACGGGCACACGCAACGCCTGAACGTTCCGACCTGGTGAACGTTGGTTTCAACGCGTTCCCCAATTTCTAAGCACCCAGGGATATACGACGCTGCATATCGCTTGCCTCGCGGCGGCACACCAACGCGTGGGTGCCTTCGCTCGCTTCGCGCTCTCGCGTACGCGCCGAGACCCGACGGCGGTGGTTCTTGCATCGACTGCCATGGCGTGTTCTTCAAGGCGCGCACGTAGCGGGGGCGTCAACGCGATCGAGCCTGCATCTAGATTCAGCGCACACCGGCCCGCGCCCGACCTTCACCGACTGGGACTCCCTCGCCCCACCCAGGGGCGCGGGAATGA
>JBBRSD010000035.1:0-1981 GCA_038245725.1 Coriobacteriia bacterium
GGTAGAGTCGAGATGTGGCGCGGTGTTTAGGCGGAGCCAAGCCGTTGACCGGCCCTTTCGGTTGCCGGTGCCTCACGAGCCCCGCCGTATCCGTTTCCACATCCCGCTCGTCGAACCGGACGTGCGGGTTTCCCGCATCCGGCTCTCGGACAAGGATTCATGCGTTCGCCCACGGGAGGTTGTGGGTGAGGGGTTCCAGTCGGACCAGTCCCAGCGTCCGGTAGAGGTACTCGTCGGAGAACCGCGTGATCCCCCGTCCCCGCACCTTGTGCTTGCGACACAACCACCAGCGGAGCTGGTATCGGGCGTGTGTATCCGCCGTTCGGTAGGCCTTGCTCACCGGTCCCAGACGGAAGTAGTTCGCCCAGCCGCGCAGCAGGCGGTTGAGGTGCACGACTCGGTCTTGGGCGTCGAGCATCAGCCACCGCGCCGACGTGATCTCGTGGACGGCACGACACAGTCGTGCGATCCGCTTCTTCGACGGCCGGGTTCCGATGTAGGCCTTGCCCGTCTGCGTCGAGTAGCACCGCCCAATGGTGTAACCCAAGAAGTCGAACGATTCATCCGGCACGTGGCACACGCGCGTCTTCGCTTCGTTCACCGTCAGCCCCAGCCGCTCCATCAGGTTCTGCATGGCGTACTTCGCATCTTCTGCGGAGCCGCGACAGCAGATCACGAAGTCATCGGCGTAGTTCACGATGCGGGCCTGGAAGCGCTGTTCGTGACCCAGCTTCTTCCAGCCCAGCACGAAGCGTCGCATGTAGAGATTGGCGAACAACGGCGAGATCGGCGCCCCTTGCGGGGTACCGCGTCCCGCATCCTTGTTGCGCGTCGTTCGATGCGTTCTCCCGCGTTCGTCGAGTTCTTCCACCGGGGCTTCGAGCCACATCTTGATCAGATGCAGCACGTGCCGGTCACTGACCCGGCGTGCCACCGACTTCATCAGCTCGGCGTGCGGGATGCTGTCGAAGTAGGCGCTCAAGTCCGCGTCCACCACCTCGGTGTGTCCCGTGTTCAGCAGTGAGTGCACTTTCTTCACTGCGTCCAGAGCGTTGCGTCCCGGTCGGTAGGCGTATTGCTCCGGCAGCAGGTCGGCCTCGAAGATCGGTTCCAAGACCAACACCACCGCCATCTGCGCCACGCGGTCCCGGATCGTCGGGATCCCCAGCGGCCGTTTCGTGCCGTCAGGTTTCGGGATGTAGACCCGTCGCACCGCCTGCGGGCGATACGTCCTTGTCCTGAGTGCTTCCGCCAGTTCCGCCAGCCACTGCTCGACCCCGTCCGCCTCGATGTCCTTGAAGTTCTGGCCGTCTACTCCCGCTGCGCCGCCGTTGGCTTTGCAGCGTCGGTAGGCGAATGCTAGTACGTCTTCGCGGTACACCTTGTCGTACAGCAGGTAGAAGCGATAGCTCGGCGCTCCCTTCGCTTTGGCATGCAACGCCTCTTGAAGCTTCCGAGTCTTTTCTGGAGTTTGCAGGCTCACGCCAATCTCCCGACTCTCCGCCTTGCGGCGTTGTCCTTGAACTGAGGCTCCTTCCCTCCACCGGCATTGCCCGGCTTCATCGGTACTACGAGCCTCTCCGCCACCCGACGCGGTCCGGCCTGTCCCTCGCGGGCGTCCGGTTGGAGGTCGCGACCCTCCGCCATGTCGGGTTTCCCGTGTTCCGCTACGATCCCGTCCATGCATGCCGTCGCCATTACCCCGGCGGAACCACTGGAGCCATCGCTCATGCTCTCCAGCGGCGGCGGCCTTCTCCCAAATTCAGCGGGATCGGCTTCCGCGTTACCGTTTTCGAGGCCTGCTCGGCGTTCACTCGCGTTACGGCCTGCATGTTCGCCAGGTCGCCCTGCGGCGACCCTCTACATCGAAGGCTCCGTCGAGTTCGTCGCCTCCCTCGACGCTCCGATTGCTACCGGCTGGAGCGACAGTTGCCGGGCGGGACTTTCACCCGCTGGGTTCGTGCGTCTTTTCACGGCGCAC
>JBBRSD010000036.1:0-1873 GCA_038245725.1 Coriobacteriia bacterium
CGGCGGGAAACGTCGTCCGTCGCTACGTGCAGAGTCGGCGCGTCGATCCCATTGGGGTGATCGTCCTGGCGAGCATCCTCATCGGCGCAGTGCTCTCACTCGTCTCCGGCAGCGAGAAGCTGACTTTGCTACGCGAGTCCTTTCTCACCGCCGCGTTCGGCATCGGATTCCTCGTGTCGCTGCTCGGCAAGCCGATGATGTTCCTGCTCATTCGTCAGTTCGTAGCGCAGGAGGACGAGCGACAACTCACGGAATGGGACGCGCTCTGGAGCGACGTGCCGGAGTTTCGGCGAACGATGCGCCAGATGACCACGGTGTGGGGCGTAGCGCTGCTGTCGGAGTTCGTCTTGAAGGTCGTGATGGTCGAGACGCTGTCGACCGACTCTGTGCAGGCAATCTCGGGGCCGCTGATATTTGCGTTCACCGCGACGTTGATCGTCGTCACGATCCGTTGGGGGCGCCTCTCCCGAGAGCGTCGTACACAGGCCACCGCATGATGACCGGCGTGCCGGGATCGCAGGACAAGCGGATGCAAGCATCAACTACTCAACAAGGCCGCCGTCGGGGTACTTCCCGCACGCCTGGGCGGCCGGTCCGCGTCGGCGCCCCTGCACCTGCCGACCGTCGTCCCACTGGTGTACCGAGGCGGTACTTGGACAAAGGTCAGGTGTCATGAACGGACGCTTGGGTGCAGAGCCACGTCAAACTTTGCGCCGCCGCTGGGCCTGACATGGGGCACCATTGACCTGGACTGGGAGCCATTCGTAGGACTGGAGGCGCGCCGGATTGTCCGCTGAGAGCTTCGTTATGGCGACGGACGGTGTTCGACTCTCCGTGCGGTTGCTCGGCGAAGGCCAACAGACGCTGGTCGTGCCCGGAACCGGGAACGAGGCGGACTTCCTTCCACTCGCGCAGCGACGCCGAGTTGCGTTCTACGACGTTCGCAATCGAGGTCGCTCCGATCGGGTGGACGACGGAGGCCGCGTCGGGATTCCCGTCGAGGCGGACGATATCGACATCGTGCGTTCGGAAGCCGGGTTCGAGCAGACGAGTCTGTTCGGCTGGTCCTACGTGGGACTCGTTGTTGCGCTCTATGCGGCGTCACACGGCCACGACGTCGATCGACTCGTAATGGTCTGCCCCGCAGCGCCCAGTCGAACGCTCGAGCCGGACCCCGCCGGACTCGAAGATGCCGTACTCCAACGGCTCACGGCACTCGCAACGACCGATCTCGCATATTCGAACCCGGTGCGCTTCGCACGGGAATGGCGGCGGATCATGATGCCGCTACGCATGGGGGATCCGAGCGCGTTCGCACGACTCAAAGCCGACCCGAGCATCTGGCCGAACGAGTGGCCCGACCACATGATCGGAGCCTTGGCGCGCGTCGCCGACTCGTATCCCGTCAACTTCGACTACCTACCGCGGGCACGACAAATCGCGGTTCCAACGCTCGTCGTTCACGGCGAGGTCGACACGCTTCCACTCGAGTCCTCACGAGCGTGGGCGAGTTCGATACCCGATGCGCGGTTGCTGGTCATGCCCGAGGTCGGCCACTTCCCACATGTCGAGTCACCGATCCCGTTCTTCGATGCCGTCGAGACGTTCCTCAGCGGCGCTTGGCCCGTCGAAGCGATACGAGTGGCGAGCTGACGGGACGTCTCTGGGGACATTGCCTGACGCTTGGGTGTGCGAGGCATTGCTCACCGGGGTGGCGGTAGGCGCAGTTGGCGGTCGGTAGAGTCGCATCGGTGGGCGACGAGCTATCGAACACCGCGAGCGAAGCCGTGGTGTTCATGGTTGCGGTATTCGCTGAGGGGTCGCCGCCCGAGGACGTGTTGCGGGCAGCACTCTCGGACGACTTTGCGTACAA
>JBBRSD010000037.1:0-1851 GCA_038245725.1 Coriobacteriia bacterium
GCTCGACGTGCAGACCGGGAAGTATCGTCGTCCGCGGCTGTTCATCATGGTCTTGGGTGCCAGCCGGCATGCGTTTCGGAAAGTCGTCTGGAGATCGAGCAAAGAGATCTGGTGTCGGTTGCACGAGGAGGCGTTTGCGTATTTCGGCGGCGTGCCCGAGACGATGCGCCTGGATAACTTGCGCGAAGGCGTTCTCAAGCCGGACATCTACGACCCGCAGCTCAACCCGCTCTATGCCAACATGCTGCGCCACTACGGCGTCGTAGCGTTGCCCTGCAGGCCGTACACGCCCGACTTGAAGGGGAAGGTCGAATCGCAAGTTGGGTACACGCAAGACGCGCTGTGCGGAAAACGCTTCGAGACGATCGATGAGCAGAATCTCTATCTCACGCGGTGGAACGATCGCTGGGCCTTCAACCGCGTTCACGGCACGACGAAACGGCGCGTCTGCGATATGTTCGCTGAGGAGAAACCGGCGTTACGGCTGCTCCCGCCGACGCGCTTCGAGTACTACCGCACCGTCGAGCGGCGTGCGCATTTCGATGGATATATCGAGGTTGACGGCGCCTACTACTCGGTTCCTCTGCCATGCATCGGTCAAACGGTCGTCGTCCACGTCGGCACCATGTGGCTGCGCGTGCTCAACGCATCTACCCATACGTTACTGCGCGAGCACGCGATTGCCAAGAAAGGAGAGCGGCGAATCTGCGATCACGACCGGCCGCCGCAAACCCCGCCGAGCACGCTTGGGCTGCAGCGCCGTTGCGACGAGTTGGGACCGGCCATCGGAACATTCGCACTCAATGTGTTGACGGAACGCGGCGTCGATGCGCACCGAACACTGCTCGGCGTCCTCGACTTGGCGCGGCGCTACGATCTCGGTTCGCTCGAATCGGCGTGTACGCTGGCCGCGCATGCCCGAAGCACGCGGCTCAACCTGCTGCGCGGCTATCTCCAGCGTCATGGTGCACCCATCTCCCTTCAGAATAACCACCACGTTATCCCCGACTTCAATCGCTACGTCGTCCACTTTAACACCGCCGTTACGAAAGGTATCATCGTATGACCACTGAGGAACTCGACCGCGCGCTGCGACAACTACGGCTCGGTGGTATGGCCGATACGGTCGACGTGCGGGCCCAGCAGGCGCGCGCCGACAGTTTAGGGCCCGTCGACTTTCTCGGGCTCCTCGTTCACGACGAGGTCAACCGCCGCCGCGACCGCCTTATCGAGCGCCGCGCGAAAAGCGCGGCATTTCGTGATCGCAAAACGCTCGACACGTTCGATTGGAAGTTTAACCCCTCGATCGATCGTGCGCTCGTCTTCGAACTTGCGACCGGCCGATTTATCGAACAGCGCCAGGACGCGCTCATCCTCGGAAATCCCGGTTGCGGAAAGAGCCATCTCGCCCAAGGGATCGGCATGGCGGCGATTCATGCCGGCTTCTCCGTGTGCTACCGCGAGGCGCACCAGCTCTTCGAAGACCTCGTGTTCGCAGCCGCATCCGACGAACGGGCCGCCGCGATCGCCGAGTTGACAGCCGTGCCGCTCCTCATCATCGACGATCTCGGCATGCGAAAGCTGCCCGCCGCGGCTGCCGAAGATTTACTCGAGATCGTGATGCGCCGCTACGAACGAGCCTCGACCATCATCACGTCGAACCGACCGCTGGAGGACTGGCCCAAACTCTTCGGCGACACGCCGGCCGTTGCCGCGTTCCTCGACCGGCTCATGCATCACGGCCACCTGATCGAGATCCGTGGGAAGAGCTATCGGCTCCACGAGTCGAGCCTAAACCGACCAACCCGGAAGGCCGCAAGCACGCCGTAGCCAATCTTCAGCGAACATCAC
>JBBRSD010000038.1:0-1793 GCA_038245725.1 Coriobacteriia bacterium
CTGGGGCACGATCTACAATTAGGAATCGACACACATTCCAGGTTCTCACGGTGCTCACCAGCCAGCGGCTCGATGAACAGCCTCCGTCGACCGGACCATTACCGGTCGAAGGCTCGCTGATCGATTCCCATTAGGTTCTCACGACTCGCTGCAGAATCTCACGACCGACTGCAGAAGAACTGCAGATCTGCAGATCTTGTGAGACACGCCGAGTCGGTTGCATGGCAACGCGGCGTGCAAGGCGCACGCTTCGTCCCAGGGCGACGAGGTCAAACTCTGGGAGGTCGTTGGTATGAGCCAGGGCATTCTGTGCGGCTCGGCGGCCGTGGCGTTTCGCTTGCTGGCTGATGGCTCGCGCTTAGAGCGGCCGTGGGGCGACGCGACTTCAGAGTCCCTATCGCAGGCGGCGCCTTGGCGGACATTCCGTTGGCGGCACGGACAAATGCACTACTCGGGCACGTACTGGTCGGCGACGAACCAAGATCACGTCATCTACGAATCGCGTCTCGAACTCGGGCGGCTTCTGCTGGCCGATTTCGATACGAGTGTGAAACACGTTGTTGCACAGCCGTTTCTACTGAGGGCAACCGTCGACTCCCGCGTTCGCCGCCATATTCCAGACTTTCTTCTGGTGACCGACGACGGTCCTATGGTCGTCGACGTGAAGCCGATGCACCGATTGGCCGATCAACGGACTCAATTCACCTTCGCTTGGACGCGGGAGTTGGTGGAGGCGCGTGGGTGGCGATACGACGTGTGGAGTGGAGCGAGCACGTCGGAACTGCGCAACGTTCGCTTCTTGTCGGGATATCGCCGGTCCGAACTCTTCTCGTCTGCGTTGCTGGAGGACCTGATGGCGGGGGAACTCGATGGTGTCCCGTTCGCCTCGGCGTGCCGTCCGCTGAACGGTTGGCCCTCACCGGTGGTGCGAGCCGCCGTCCTGCACCTGCTCTGGGTCCGATACTTCAACTTCGATCTCACCGAGTCACTGCGCCCCTCTGCGGCTCTCGCGATTCGAGTACCAGCATGAGCAACCCGCTCGTCCGCGTCGGCTTGGGTACCCGAGTCATGTACGACGGTGAGATTGCCGAAGTCGTGGAACTGTCGCCCACCGCTACCGGCACTCACGTGGTGCTGAAGGTCGCGGGCCGCCAACTCGTGCGGATCACCCTGCGTGCGCTTTTGGACACCGACGGCGTGCGCATCCTTGGTGACCGCGCGGACTCGACGCCCGGCGAGCCGCCCGACCCCGCGACCATCGTTCTAACGAGCCTGGAAGAGCCGGAACGATCAATGATTCGCGATCGTGCCCGCCACGTGAGGGAGACCCTCACCGGCTATCAAGGCGGCCACCAGCTACTGGCAGCCGCGAATGAGCCACGCCCGCAGTATGAACCGCAGCTTTCACTGACCAGCCGCTACGAAGCGAAGGCCGCCGAAGTGGGCGTGTCATTGCGGACGATCGCGCAGTGGGTTGCCGACTTTCGAGCTGGCGGTGAGGCTGGGCTCGCCCCGAAGAGAGACGGGCAGCAACAGACTCGTTCGACGGATACCGACGAACGCTGGGTGGAGACGGCACTTGAGGTGATGGTCGAACACACCGATCAGTCGCGGCCTTCACAGACGATGGTGATCAACCGAACGAACGCCCGAACGGTGGTCCGGTTCGGCGAAGGGGTGGTGCGACCGCCGTCGCGCGCGACGGCGTTTCGGGTCTTGGCGGAGTTGGAGCGCCGCCATCCGACCTTCCGGTTGAGCACCAAGCGCAACCGCGACATCGCCGGCCGTCCGAC
>JBBRSD010000039.1:0-1789 GCA_038245725.1 Coriobacteriia bacterium
AACCTTGAAGTCCATGTCACCGAACGCGTCCTCGGCGCCGAGGATGTCGGTCAACGTCGTGTACTTGCCTTCGGCGTAAACGAGGCCCATCGCGATACCCGCAACGGCCGCCTTGATCGGCACACCCGCATCCATCAAGGAGAGGGTCGAGCCACACACTGACGCCATCGACGTGGAACCGTTCGACGCGAGCACGTCACTCACGACGCGCAGCGTGTAGGGCCACTCTTCCTTGCTCGGCACCACGGGAACGAGGGCCCGCTCGGCAAGCGCACCGTGACCGATCTCCCGACGCTTCGGCGAACCGACGCGGCCGGTCTCACCCGTGGAGAACGGGGCGAAGTTGTAATGGTGCATGTAACGCTTGCGGTCTTCGAGGCCGAGCGTGTCGACGATCTGCTCCATGCGGAGCATGCCGAGCGTGGTCACCGACAACACCTGGGTCTCACCGCGCTGGAAGAGACCAGAACCGTGAACGGTGTTGATGATGCCGACTTCGGCCGAGAGCGGACGCAGGTCCGCGACGCCGCGGCCGTCGATACGCATGCCTTCGTTGGAGATACGGGCCCGCACCACTTGCTTCTGGAGCGAGCGGAACGCCTTCTTCACTTGACCGCCGAGGCCGGCGAACGTGCCGGGCGCGTCTTCGGTCCCGACGAGCGTGGCGAGCAGCGATGCCTGGATCTCGTCGAGGCGGTCGTTGCGGGCGGTCTTGTCAGCGATGGCCATGGCCTCGCCCGTGGTGTCACGAGCCTCGCCGGCCACCGCGTCGAACACCTCGGTCGAGTAGTCGACGTTCGGGGTGTACGGGATGGTCTGGATCGGACCGTGGGCAGCCTCGACCTGCTTGCGCAGTTCGAGCTGCATGTCGATCGAAGCGGCGATCCACTCCTTGGCAACTTCGAGACCCTCGGCGATGGTCTCCTCTGTGACCTTCGGCGCGCCGGCCTGATAGAGGTCCCACGAGGCTTCCGTGCCACCGGCTTCCACCATCATGATGGCGATCTCACCGGCGTCGGTGCGGCGACCCGCAACGACGAGCTCGAACGTGGACTCGTCACCCTCCTGGTAGGTGGGGTGTGCCACCCATGCACCGTCGAGGTGCGCGAGGCGGACGGCGCCGATCGGGCCGTCGAACGGGATTCCCGAGATCATCAGCGCGGCGGACGCACCGTTGATCGAGATGATGTCGTGCGGGTTGGTCTGGTCCGAGCCGAGGACGGTCGCGATGACCTGCACCTCGTTGCGGAAGTCCGCCGGGAAGCTCGGCCGCAACGGACGGTCGGTCAGACGACACGTCAGGATCGCCGACTCACCGGGCCGGCCTTCACGCCGGAAGAACGAGCCGGGGATCTTGCCCGCGGCGTACATGCGTTCCTCGACGTCGACCGTCAGGGGGAAGAAGTCGATGCCCTCACGCGGCTTGGACGTGGCAACGGTGCTGAGCACCACGGTGTCGCCCACTTGCACGACGACGGCGCCGTCGGCCAAGGCGGCGAGCTTGCCGGTTTCGATGGACATACTGAGTCCGGCCGCGTTAATCGGCCCTTCTACGCGAATCGCGTCACCCATGGGTGCGCTCCTCTCACTGCTGATCGCTCTGCGCGATCAGGTTTGGGTGAGGGGCGGTTCTCAGTGGTCAACGCTCGACGGGTCCGCGATCGGTGGCGGAGTTTCGAGCGGTGGCGACTGACAACCCCCACCTCACAGGGTGGTTCACGCGTCGACGTATGGACGCCGACGCGACGAGGGCCGGCAAGTGCCGGCCCCACGCATCCGTCCTACCGAC
>JBBRSD010000040.1:0-1720 GCA_038245725.1 Coriobacteriia bacterium
CGTGCAATACCGAGCGCCTGCGCGCCGACGAGCGGGCGGCTCGCTTCGAAGGTGCTCATCGCCGCCTGCACCCGACTCGACTGGCCTTCACGCGCCCGCGCCATGCGCGAGTCGAGCTTCTCCTTGCCGCCGAGGAGACACCGGCCGGGGACGCGCACGTCTTCGAGGACGACTTCGGCCGTGTGGCTCGCGCGGATTCCCATCTTCTTGAACTTCTGCCCCATGGACAGACCCTTGGTGCCCGGAGGAACCACGAAGCTCGCCTGACCGCGACCCTTGAGTTCAGGATCGACGGACGCGACGACGACGTGCACGTTCGGCACCTTGTCGATGCCGCCGTTGGTGATCCAGGTCTTCGTACCGTTCAACACCCACTCGTCCGTCGCTTCGTCGTACACCGCGCGCGTGCGCAGGTTCGAGACGTCCGAGCCGGCGTCGGGCTCACTGACGGCGAAGGCGGCGAGGTGGATGTCGTCGGCGGTGCCGAAGCACTCGGGGACCCACTCGGCGATCTGTTCGGGGGTGCCGTTGCCGACGATGCCGGACACGCCGAGCGTCGTCCCCAAGATCGCGAGGCCGATGCCCGCACAGCCCCACGCCAGTTCCTCGCTCGCCAATGCGAACGTGAGCCCGGTCGGGTCCGAGAACCAGGACGAGATCGCTTCCCACGAGTACAGGCCGATGTTGGCCGCCTCCTGGATGACCTCCCACGGAGTCTCTTCCTTCTCGTCGTACTCCGGTGCGACGGGACGGATCACGTTCTCCGCGAAGTCATGCACCCACTTCTGCATCTGCAGCTGGTCTTCGTTGAGGTCGAGGCAGTAATCGGCCATCGTCTGGAGCTCCTCGTTCCGCCCGAACGGGCTTCCTAAGTTACCGGTGAGTAACCGGAAGAGTAGCCGCCCGTCGTCGCCCGATTCACGCCCGAGCCGGCAAAAAATCGAGGACCGACGGCGCCGAGTGGGACCATGGAGCGATGTTGCAGGTACGCGGGCTCTCCGTAGAAGTAGGCGGGAAGCTTCGCGTCGACAACGCATCGTTTTCGTTGCACCCTGGGGACACGGTCGGACTCGTCGGCCGCAACGGTGCCGGCAAGACCTCGATGCTCAAGGTGATCGCCGGTGAAGCACCGGCGGCTGCGGGCATCGTGTCGCACCCCCCCGCCGTCGGCTACCTCCCCCAGAACCCCCGACCGCGCGGTTCCGGCGTCGACTCCACCGGCCTGTCCCACGTGTTGTCGGGAAAGGGCCTGGACTCGCTCGCGCTCCGGATGGAGAAGCTCCGCATCAAGGTTGACGAGACGGGCAGCGAAAAGGACTCGGCGAAGTACGCCCGCGCGGAAGAAGAGTTCCGCGACGCCGGCGGGTACCGCGCCGAATCCGAGGTTCGCACCATCGCCGCCGGACTCGGGCTCGGCGACGATCGCCTCGACCTTCCTCTCAACGCACTCTCCGGTGGAGAACGGCGGCGCGTGGAGCTCACGCGCATCCTGTTCGCGGGGAGCGACCTGCTCCTCCTCGACGAACCCACCAACCACCTCGACAACGATGCCAAGCAATGGCTCATGGGCTTCCTCCGTTCCTACCGCGGCGCGCTGCTCGTCATCAGTCACGACCTCGAACTTCTCGACGCGTCGATCACCCGCGTGCTGCACCTCGACGAAGGCGAAGTCATCGAGTACCGCGGCACCTACTCGCAGTACCAAGTGGCGCGCGAGGCC
>JBBRSD010000041.1:0-1679 GCA_038245725.1 Coriobacteriia bacterium
CGACCGCTCGATGGAGGCGGTCTGCTATCACGCCTACTGGGCCTCGACCGAGCTCGCCGCCGAGCGCGGACGCTATTCGAGCTACCGCGGTTCGCTCTGGGATCGCGGCATCCTGCCGATCGACACGCTCGACCTGCTGGCCGAGCAGCGCGGCACGCTCGCGGGCAGTGGCGGCTCCCTGGTCGACATCGACCGCTCGTCGACGCTCGACTGGAACGTCCTGCGGGCGCGGATCGGCGAGTACGGCATGCGCAACTCGAACTGCGTGGCGATCGCGCCCACCGCCACCATCTCCAACATCGTCGGCGTCAGCGCCTCGATCGAGCCCTCGTTCGGCAACCTGTCGGTGAAGTCCAACCTCTCCGGCGAGTTCACGATCGTCAACGAGTACCTGGTGCGCGACCTGAAGAAGGTGGGCCTGTGGGACGAAGTGATGGTCATGGACCTGAAGCACTTCGACGGTTCGCTGCAGCGCATCGATCGCGTTCCGGCCGACCTGAAGTCGCTCTACGCCACCGCTTTCGATATCGAGACGCAGTGGCTGGTCGAGGCCGCGGCGCGGCGGCAGAAGTGGATCGACCAGGCGCAGTCGCTCAACATCTACATGGCCGGCGCCTCGGGCAAGAAGCTCGACGAGACCTACAAGCTCGCCTGGCTGCGCGGCCTGAAGACGACCTACTACCTGCGCACGCAGAGCGCCACCAACGCCGAGAAGTCGACGGTGAAGTCGACCCAGCACAACGCCGTCTCGAGCGGTGGCCGCTCGACGCCGACGACGAGTGCCGCGGCGCCGCCGACGGTCGTTGCGATCTCGAGCCTGGCGAGCGATACGACGCTCGAGTCCGATGTGAAGTTCTGCGCACTCGACAACCCCGAGTGCGAAGCGTGTCAGTGAGCGGTGATGCAAATGTCGATCGCGTTTGCGATCGTCTTCGTGTGATGTCTGCATCGCGAACGCGATGCGACAGAGCAACATTCATGCAGCGATGCAGTCGATAAGTCTTGGGCTTTCGCACAGATCGCTCGGATAATCAAGAGGCAGAGGAAATATCCGCAATGCTGGTTTGGGAAGAAGACAGAACCACCGAGAACGTTCACGCCGCAAGCACCGCGCCCCGCGCGGTACCCGCCTTGCGTACGGCCCAGCCGTCGGCCGTCGAAGCCGCACTTTCTCTCGAATCGCGTCCGGTCCCGCAACCGGTCGCAACGGTCGCCGCGGTGCCAGTGGCGCGTCGCGTCAGGGCGGCCGACAAGCGCATCATCAACGGCCGAACCGACGTCAATCAGCTCGTCCCGTTCAAGTACAAGTGGGCCTGGGAGAAGTACCTCGCCACCTGCGCCAACCATTGGATGCCGCAGGAAGTGAACATGTCGCGCGACATCGCGACCTGGAAGGACCCGAACGGCCTGACCGAAGACGAGCGGCGCATCGTCAAGCGCAACCTCGGCTTCTTCGTCACCGCCGATTCGCTGGCCGCGAACAACATCGTGCTCGGCACCTATCGCCACATCACCGCACCCGAGTGCCGGCAGTTCCTGCTGCGCCAGGCGTTCGAGGAGGCGATCCACACCCACGCCTACCAGTACATCGTCGAGTCGCTCGGCCTCGACGAGAGCGAGATCTTCAACGCCTACAACGAGGTCCAGTCGATCCGCGACAAGGACGAGTTCCTGATCCC
>JBBRSD010000042.1:0-1636 GCA_038245725.1 Coriobacteriia bacterium
GTGCGCTTCGCCACCGCATCCCGGCCGCCGGGTTTCGACTGACCTACCACCACAATGCCACGCTCGGTCGCCGCGACTTCTACCGCCAGCTCTGCGTCGCGCTCGGCCTCGCACCGGCGGCGACCGCCGGCAGCCTGTTCTACGCGATCAGCCGTCACGTCGAGGAGCGTGCCGAGGAGCGCATCCATCCCGTGTTCCTGATCGACGAGGCGCATCTCCTCCACCAGGACACGCTCGACCACTTGCACATCTTGCTCAACTACGCCTGGGACAGTCGCGCTTTGCTCTCGCTGATCCTCGTCGGGCTTCCCGAGCTTCGCGAGCGGCTGGCGCTCCGTCGCAATCGGTCGCTCTACTCGCGCATCCACCACCGACTCGAAGTCAGCTCGCTCACGCCCGACGATACGAGCGAGTATCTACGCCTTCGCATGCAGCGCGCCGGTTGTACCCGAGAGGTGTTCGCGTCCGACGCCACGGTGCTGCTCCACGAGGCCACCGTCGGCGCTATGCGGGACCTCGACCGCCTCGCCGCCGCCGCACTCCGCGAGACCGCGCGCAAGAAGAAGAAGCTCGTCGAGCGCGATGTCGTCACCCTCGTCATTGAAGCGGATACCCGGGAGAGAGACCGGTGACGCCGCCGATACTCGACGACGATCTGCTCGCTCATCAGCTCGCGGGGCTCGCTTCGCTCGAAGCCGCGATCGTGGTTGCGGCGCGCTCGCTCGTGAATACCTTTCCCGCGATCAACAAGGCACTGCGCCCACGTGAGCCACCGGAGATCTCGACTGCGCGAGACCTCGTCGACCAGTGCGAGTACTTCCTCGCGGCGCTCGACGCGCACTGGCGTGTGGTTGCGGCACGCCTCCCCGACGGCCATCCCGACCGATCGAAGCACGACCACATCCCGTTCTGATCAGCCGACGCCCATCATCGGAGTGCCAGACGCACGGCACGACGATGATGTCCCTCGGCGACATGCGCGGTCGGCCCCATCTCCGCGATGGCCATCGTTCAGGCCGCCTCGTTCAACACCAACAGGGCCGCTCCGTAACAGGCCTGGACGTCCCTTATCGGGCGCTGTGCGTGTAAAATACACCCGTGATCCCAACGCAGGTCGGCGCTTATCGGCTCCTCCAGCGAATCGGCGCGGGCCGCCTGGGATCCGTCTGGCTTGCTGAACACACGATGCGTTTGGCCCCGCCGCGCTCGAGGTACTGCATCCATGGTTCTCGTCACGCCTCGAAATCGTGACGCGGTTCTTCAACGAGACGGCCACTGCGATCGCGGTTCCACGATCGTCCAGACTTTCGACTTCGGCCACCACACCGACGGAAGCGCGTACATCGTGATGGAACTCCTCGGTCGTGAGACGCTCGACGAGCGGACAAAAACGCGCGGCACATTCGAGATCGCCAACGCCGTTCTCATCGTGCGGCGAGTCGCGACGTCGTTCGGCGCCGCGCACGCGCAGGGCATCGTTCATCGCGATCAACCGGGCATCGGAATGGTGGGACGGCGGTGAAGGCGTTCGTTACCGCATGTCTGAGCGCCGGCCGCGGCTTCCTGGCCTCGTTGCGCACACCCTTGGTCAGTGGGCCTCTACGCGGCCGCGCTCGTCGCGCGAGTCTTCACGGCA
>JBBRSD010000043.1:0-1631 GCA_038245725.1 Coriobacteriia bacterium
ATTCAGTGCGCCGTGAAAAGACGCACGAACCCAGCGGGTGAAAGTCCCGCCCGGCAACTGTCGCTCCAGCCGGTAGCAATCGGAGCGTCGAGGGAGGCGACGAACTCGACGGAGCCTTCGATGTAGAGGGTCGCCGCAGGGTGACCTGGCGGACATGCAGGCCGTAATGCGAGTGAACGCCGAGCAGGCCTCGAAAAGGGTGATGCGGAAGCCGATCCCGCTGAATTTGGGAGAAGGCCGCTGCTGCTGGAGAGCACGAGCGACGGCTCCAGTGGTTCCGCCGGGGTAGTGGCGACGGCATGCATGCACGGGATCGTAGCGGAACACGGGAAGCCCGACACGGCGGAGGGTCGCGACCTCCAACCGGACGCCCGCGAGGGACAGGCCGGGCCGGGTTGGGTGGCGGAGAGGTTCGTAGTACCGATGAAGCCGGGTAATGCCGGTGGAGGGAAGGAGCCTCAGTTCAAGGACAACGCCGCGAGGCGGAGAGTCGGGAGAGTGGCGTGAGCCTTCAACCTCCGGAAAAGACTCGGAAGCTTCAGGAGGCGTTGCATGCCAAAGCGAAGGGAACACCGAGCTACCGCTTCTACCTGCTGTACGACAAGGTGTATCGCGAAGACGTGCTGGCATTCGCCTACCGACGCTGCAAAGCCAACGGCGGCGCAGCGGGAGTAGACGGTCAGAACTTCGAGGATATCGAGGCGGACGGGGTCGAGCAGTGGCTGGCAGAACTGGCGGACGCACTCAGGAAGAAGACGTATCACCCGCAGGCAGTGCGACGGGTCTACATCCCGAAACTCGGCGGCACGAAACGGCCGCTGGGGATCCCGACGATCCGGGACCGCGTGGCGCAGATGGCGGTGGTGCTGGTCTTGGAGCCAATCTTCGAGGCCGATCTGCTACCGGAGCAATACGCCTACCGATCGGGACGCAACGCTCTGGACGCAGTGAAGAAGGTGCACTCACTGCTGAACACGGGGCACACCGAGGTGGTCGACGCGGACTTGAGCGCCTACTTCGATAGCATCCCGCACGCCGAGCTGATGAAATCGGTGGCGCGCCGGGTTAGTGACCGGCACGTGCTGCATCTGATCAAGATGTGGCTCGAAACCCCGGTGGAAGAACTCGACGAGCGCGGAAGACCGCATCGAACGACGCGCAACAAGGACGAGGGATGCGGTACCCCACAAGGGGCGCCGATCTCGCCGTTGCTCGCCAATCTCTATATGCGACGCTTCGTGCTGGGCTGGAAGAAGCTGGGTCACGAACGGCGCTTCCAGGCCCGCATCGTGAACTACGCCGATGACTTCGTGATCTGCTGCCGCGGCTCCGCAGAAGATGCGAAGCACGCCATGCAGAACCTGATGGAGCGGCTGGGGCTGACGGTGAACGAAGCGAAGACGCGCGTGTGCCACGTGCCGAATGAATCGTTCGACTTCTTGGGTTATACCATCGGACAGTGCTACTCGACGCAGACGGGGAAGGCCTATATCGGAACCCGGCCGTCGAAGCAGCGGATCGCACGACTGTGTCGTGCCGTCCACGAGATCACGTCGGCGCGGTGGCTGATGCTCGACGCCCAAGACCGAGTCGTGCACCTCAACCGCCTGCTGCGCGGCTGGGCGAACTAC
>JBBRSD010000044.1:0-1623 GCA_038245725.1 Coriobacteriia bacterium
AGCGGTCCGTCGAGCCCAACTGTGTCCGGGTCGGGTACTTGCGCTGGTCAGTACGAGCAGCCGCTTGTGGGCAGGGCGGGGTGGCGTCCCTCCGCTGGTGTAAATGACGACGGGCGTAGGTTCCTTCGAGGAGCTACGAACTCACGAAAGGACCTACGCCCGTGTCGAAACGAGTATCGCCCACGGCGCGCTTGCGCGTCGAGATCAACGAGATGTTCAGCTCGGATCGTGAACTGTCCTCGATCCTCGAGGACGTGGCCCGGCTCAGCGTGCGCCTGATGATGCAGGTCGCGGTGGAAGCCGAGGTCGACGAGTTCCTGGGCCGGGCTCGCTATCAGCGTCGAGATGACGAGGATCGTGTCGGGTCGCGTAACGGTTGGCAGCCGCCGGCGGCGGTGAAGACCACGATGGGCGCGGTCGAGTTGCAGCGCCCGAAGTTGCGGGGCACCGACGAGGCGTTCTGCTCGCGGCTGTTCGGCGCGGGCGTCACGCGCACCAACGCGTTGGAGTCGTTGGTGATCTCCGGTTGGGTGCGGGGCCTGTCCGACCGTGACATCGAGGCCGCTCTCGCCGAGGTGCTCGGCCCCGAAGCGGCGTTGTCGAAGTCGACGGTGAGTCGGATCTGTCAACGGATCCGCGACGAGTTCGACGCCTGGAAGACCCGCGATCTGTCCGGCGTGCGTCTCGACTACCTGTACTTGGACGGCTCGCACTTCAAGATGCATCCGGGCGCGCCGGCCGAGCCGGTGCTCGCGGCGTGGGGTATCGACACCGACGGCCGTCCCGTGTTCGTCGGGCTCGCACCAGCCGCGTCGGAGTCGACCGACGCGTGGGACGACTTCCTCGCCGACCTCAAGCACCGGGGCCTGCGAGCCCCGCTGCTGGGCATCAGCGACGGCGCCCCCGGCCTCACCGGCGCGTTCGACCGGGCGTTCTCGAACAGCTTGCGCCAACGGTGTCTCGTGCACCGCGCCCGAAACGTGATCGCGAAGGTGTCCGCCCATGACCAGGCCGAGGTCAAGACCGACTTCTGGAAGGTGTTCGACGTCGGCGACACCGAAGCCGGCGACGCCGCGGTCGCGGTCGCGTACCGCCAAGCCGCCGAGTTCGCCGCGAAATGGAAGAGCCGCTACCCCTCCGCGGTCGCGTGTGTCACCGACGACCTCGCATCACTCACCGTGCACCTGCGGTTCCCCGCCGAGCACTGGAAGCGCATCCGACACTCGAACTTCATCGAACGCACCTTCGGAGAGACCCGCCGACGCGTCAAGGTCATCGGCCGCCTCCCCGGTGAACACTCCTGTCTGTCGCTGCTCTGGGCCGTACTCGACCGCGCCAGCCGCGGCTGGCGCGGCCTCACCATGACCCCCAAAGCACTCCGCCAACTCCAAGACCTGCGCCGCCAGCTCCTCCACCCACCCACCGACGAGGAGGTCAACACCGAACCCGTCACCGAAGCCGCGTAACATCATCCAGGAACCTGCGTCCCGAGCCGTTTACACCGCTCCTGGGACGCCACCCCGCGCGACGAAGCAGGACACAAGGGTGACGTGTCTACGTTCGCAACGTAGAAGTCGTGGGTTCAAGTCCCATCACCTCCTCCATTGTCACCTCCTCCATCAC
>JBBRSD010000045.1:0-1600 GCA_038245725.1 Coriobacteriia bacterium
AGCACTGCGACACCATCACCCCGATCTCGATCTCCACCATGTTCAGCCAGCTCGCATGCTTCGGCGTGTAGTGAAACTCGAGTCGACGCAGGATGCGACGAGCTTCGGCGGGTTCGAAGGTCTCGTAGAGCGCCGCCGGCGTGTGCGTGGACAGGTTGTCCATCACTACGCGGATCAGTTCGGACTTCGGGTAGTGCTGATCGACGAGATCGCGCATGCACTCGGCAAAGTCGTTCGACGCGCGGCGGTCGGTGACCTTCGCGTGGCGCCAGGGACGGTGCGCATCGACAAACATGAAGACGTTCGCGGTGCCGTTGCGTACGTACTCGTAGTCGAAACGGGCTCGCCTACCCGGCTTTGGGGCAACGGGCACCCGTGACTCACCGATGAGTTGCCGCGGCGTCTCGTCGAAGCAAATGACGGGCCGACTCTCATCGGCCGCTTCAGCGTAGAGTTCAAGCACGTCCTCCATCCGGGCGACGAATTCCGCGTCGACCTTTGGGATGCACCACATCTTCTTCTGCCACGGTTTTAGCTCATTTTCCGCAAGTCGCCGGCGGATCGTTTCCGATGAGAGCGAGCTGTGCTTCGTCAGGCGCACCATCGCGTCGGCAAGTAGTGAGAGCGTCCAGCGCGCTCGGCCAGCGGGCGGCGTCGAGCATGCGGTCGCGATGAGCAGCGCTTCCTCCTTCGCCGCAAGCTTCCGCTCGGCGCCGGGTCGAGGCTCCTCGCTGAGCGCGGCGTCCAGACCCTCGTCGACGAAGCGCCGCTTCGTTCGATAGACCGTCGATGTACCGACCCTGACGTTCGCGGCGATCGCCGCGTCGCCCGAGCCGCTCGCCGCCGCGAGCAGAATCTGGGCGCGTTTTAGCCGTCGGACCGGTCCCTTTCCGACCTGGACGAGGCCCCGAAGCTGTTCGCGCTCCTCCGACGTCAACGTAATGCGATACCTTATGTTCATGATGGCTCCATCCCGGACCATCGATCACGGGAACGCCCTCTTGTCGATCCTCATCTCGAAACCGCCGTTCACCGAGAAGCAGGGCCAATACCTCGCCTTCATCCACACGTACTCGTTGCTCAACCGTCGTTCGCCAGCCGAGGCCGACATGGAGAGCTATTTCAGGGTCACGCCCCCCTCGGTGCACCGCATGGTCGTCGAACTCGAACGCCGCGGCTTGATTCGTCGTGTGCCCCGGCAGCCCCGGAGCATCGAGCTGTGCATACCCGCTGAAGAAATCCCGACGCTACGACCGCAATCGATCGAATCCTCTGCGTCGCGGTACTAGCCCTAAGTGGCTCAGGCTCGGCGCGGCCCTGGCTGCGGCGGGAGCATCGTGGCGCGTGCGGCGCGCGGCCTCAGCGCTAGCGTCGCGACGAACAGCGCGATCGCGACCAGACCCGGGATAATCGCCAGCAGCATGATAGGGCACTGGGATGCATCCGGAGTGCCACGGCTAAAGCATCGTAATTCTTGATGTATCGCTGCTGTGGGCGTGGCTTTCCAACCGCAGGTTGTGGCTCGGCCGCCGCATCACTCGTGCGCGGCGACGACCGACAACGCCGCCACTGCCGCTAGCTCGGTGCGCAGCACGAACGG
>JBBRSD010000046.1:0-1544 GCA_038245725.1 Coriobacteriia bacterium
CGTACTCGAGGGAGAGGCCGCGCTCCCGCGGGCGCTGGTCGCGCGCCTCATCGACGAGTTCCGCGACCGGGAGCAGCGGCGCGTCTCGCTCCTCAAGCGCCGCTCGGTCGAGCTCACGAGCCGCGAGTGGCAAGTCCTCGAGCTGTTGCGCGCCGGGCTGACGACGGGCGAGATCGCCGATCAGCTCGTGATCTCGCGCGTGACCGTCCGGACGCACGTGTCGGCGATCCTCAAGAAGCTTCAGGTCGGCAACCGCAAGGCCGCGCTTCAGCTCTTCGAAAAGAACTGAGACGAGAAGAAGGCCGGCGATGCCGGCCTCTTCTCGTCCCTCCTTGCGCGCTGAGCTCTACTTCTTCGGATAGAGGACGGCCTGCAGGATCCACGGGGCCGTCGTGCTGTTCGGCCGGATGCGGATCGTGTAGTCCGTGTTCTGGACGAGCGACTTGGTCGACAGGTTGAAGATGTACATGCCGTCGGCGGTACGCATCTGCGAACCCGTGTCGGCCGCGCTGACGCTCTCGGCGATGAGATTCGTGTACTCGATCGCCTCGTCGCCAACACCCTTTGCAAGCGTGATGAAGAGCGGGACATTCGTGACCGTGGCCCCCGTGCACGTGTTCGTAAGGACGACCTTGACGGGGACGACGTTCCCGTACTTGGCGATGTTCCGCTCGTTGTCCATGATCGGCGGCCGGAACCCGCGGCCGTAGACGCTCGCAGCGCTGTTCGAGTAAATCGCCAGCGATGCAGACGTCCCGCCGTCGTCATCCTTAGCCGTGCCGGTGACCGTCAGGTTGTAGCAGCCCGGATCGAGTGGCCGCGTGTTGGAGGCGTGACCGGCGCCGTTCACTTCCGTCACAGTCGCTACCTGGTTCAGAGCCGCTGGGTCACCGCTCCAGTGGAAGAAGCTGCCGAGGTGGGTGTCAAGGAAGCCGACGTCGCTGAAATCGAAGCCGGCGGTTGCGGTTCCGAACACCGGATCCAACGTGAACGAGGCATTCGACGCCGTCGGATTGACATTGGCGACCGCGACGTTCTTCGTGTCGGAGCCAACGCCGCCGTCGTCGTCGGTGACACTGGCCGAGACCGCGAACGTCCCGACGCCCGAGTCGTCGCCAAAGGTGCACTTGAAGCTGCCCGACTTGGAGGCGGGCGTGAACACCAGGTTGGAAGCCGTGCCCTTGGGGCCGCAGCTGACCGCGTTGCCGCCGGTCGGGAAGGTGTCCGCCCCCGGGTCCGTCCAGCTGTAGCTATAGACCTTCGTCTCCCCCTCGTTTGCGGAGGTGGGACCGGTCAGCGTCACGGTTGGGGCGATGTTTGCGACCGCAACCGTCTTCGAGTCCGAGCCGGTGTTGTTGCTCGGATCCCCGTCGTTGGCTGTCACGCTGACGGTCACGTTCGCCGGCCCGTCCGGGAAGCTGCAGTCGAAGCTGTTGGCAGCCGCGGTGTCGGTCTTCGTGCCGGAGCCGCAGGACTCGCTCACGACCGGGTTCGGGTCATCGCCCGGATCCGAGACCGTGTACGTGTACGTGTGCGTGGAGCCC
>JBBRSD010000047.1:0-1526 GCA_038245725.1 Coriobacteriia bacterium
CGAGACCAAGGTCTACGCGGCACGGCGCCTCGCTGAAGGCAAGACCAGCCGCGAAGTTCGTCGATGCTTGAAGCGGCACCTCGCCCGACGAGTCTTCAAACTCCTCGAACACACCACTTGACATCCATAGAAGCATCATTCACGAACGCCTCCGTGGTCCTAAGACGACAACTGCGAGACTTCCCGGATGCTGTGGCATCTGCGCCGTCGGACCCTAGGGAACCTTGACGCGTTGCTTGCAAACTGCGGATCGGACCGTCTGACCTACAGCCCGTCGAATTGCTCGCTCGGTGGACCGGTGCCGCCAACGCTCACGCGACGTTCCTGGGGATGCGTGCTCGAAGGCCACGGTTGCTTCGAGCGAGCTAGCGCGGTCATCAAATCTTGGGGCGTGCATCGCGGCGCCGGGCTCACCGTGGAGTCGGATGGCACGCTCGCCGCGGGAACGAATGTGGTGATTGAAGCCCCGCTTCCCGTTGGGTTCATTACCGCGACATGCCGAGTCGTCGCTGTCGTCGACGAAACGGATCGGTTCGGCTTCGCATACGGCACGCTGAGTCACCATCCCGAGCGCGGTGAAGAGTCCTTCATCGTGCGCCGAGAACCAGGCGGAGCCGTCAACTTCGAGATCGTCGCCGCCTCTTCGCCCGCCCATCTACTTGCGCGAACCTTCCCCCCAATCGCAGACCGCCTCCAGGAAGCGGCAACGCACCGATACCTGAAGGCCATGAGCGCCGCGATGGCGGCGGGCTGAACGCTCGGGTGACATTCGTGGGCGCCTGGGTGTCCGGAGAACGTTCACCGTCCGTTGCTGACGCGTGTCGGCGCAGCAACGGACAGTGAAGGGGGGCATTGCCGAAGACCTGGGTGCGACACCCCGTGCGGAGTCACGGGTAACCGCATATCTGACGCTCGGGGTTTCTCGAGGATCCGTCGAAAACGTCGAAGCTCAGCCCGAGTTACCGGTGACGGCGTAGCGCAGGAACACCACGCCGCTGTCGAACCGGCGCTCGTCCAACAGCTCGAGTCGCACCCGCACGTCGTCGGGGAGAGCGGTCTTTCCGCCGCCCACCAAGATCGGGTTCAGCAGCAGCTGGAGTTCGTCCACCAGGCCTGCGGCGATCGCCTGGCCGGCCAACTCGGCGCCGCCGATGCCGATGTCCGCCGGTGAGCTCTCCTTGAGGCGCCTGACGGCGTCGTGATCGAAGTCTCGAACGAGTCGCGTTCTCGCGCTCGAGACGGTCGGGAGCGTCCGGGAGTAGACGAACTTCTCGGCCGCCTGCCAGATCTCCGCGTAGTCCACGAACACGGCCGGCTCGTCGGGTCTGGTGCTCGCGGTCTCCCAGAACACCATCGTCTCGTACATTCGGCGGCCGTAGAGGTACGTGCCGACACTCCGCTCGAGGTCGTTGACGAACGCGTGGACTTCCTCGTCGGGCGCCGCCCAGTCGAACGTGCCCTGGGCGTCCTCCACGTACCCGTCCAGTGAAGCAATCGCCGAAGAGATCAACTTGGCCACGCCACAA